>JAHCLO010000001.1 GCA_026125285.1 Verrucomicrobiia bacterium
CTCGCGGCGCTGCTGCTGCCAGCCTTGAACGCGGCGAAGGCGCGGGCCCTCAGCACCGCGTGCTTGAACAATTTGAAGCAACTTCAACTCGCGTACCAGATGCATGCGGACAACAACAACGACCGGCTGGCGGACAATGCCGTGAACTACAACGAGGCCGGGCCAAATGCCTGGATCAAAGGCAATGTGCAGCGCCATACCTCCACCTATGCCAAAGACATCACCGACGGGGTTCTTTATGCGGAAACGCAGTCGCCGCAGACGTATCGTTGCCCTGGCAGCAAAGCCTTTGTGCGTGATCCGGCCGGCGCGCGGGTGCCGCACAACCGGAGTTACGCCATCTCAGTCTGGCTCAACTGCAACGCGAAGCCCGGCCCCAAGCGGTTGATGCAAGTCAAACAACCGTCCCAGGTGTTCGTCTTCATTGACGAGAACGCCGTCAGCATTGACAACGGGACGTTCGGCGTCCATGAAGCGCCCATTGCCAATAACTACTGGAATTTGCCCGCCAGCCGGCATGGCCGGAGTTGCAACCTCTCGTTCGTGGATGGCCATGCGGAGAACTGGAAGTGGACGGGACCTTATCTCAATGGCCACAACACGAAGTTCAGCGCCGATGACACGCGGACGCAGCGGCCCGATCCCGATGTGAACCCGACAAACCTTTCGTATTCCAACACGCGGGATCCGGATTTGATTCGGTTGTCGCGCGCCGTACCCCGGACAGAATAACATTCGGTTGTGATTCTGAGCAGATTGTCCGCGCGGGCGCTGGCTCGCCTTCATTTCTCCGGTTTTATCACCGTTCTCATGGGTCTGTTGTTTCTCGGCGCCATGTGGTGGGCCAAGGGGCGCGATCCGTTTAGGCGGGTTGACTTCACGATTCGAACCGCCGATCACGGTCGGGCCAAGGCCATCGCCGTGTTGCCCAAGACGGCGGCTCGTCCGCTGCCTGTGGTGGTTTATCTGCATGGCGCGGGCGGAAACCTCCTGGGCAGCGGCAATGAATTGCGCCAGATGGCGGAACTGGGGTTGGCAGTCGTGGGCCTGGAATACCACCAGACCAATGACACCGCGTTCACCGCCCAGTTCAGCGCGCTGCTCCAACATCTGCGGAGGCAAGAATGGGCGGACCCGTACGCAACGGCCTGGGTGGGCTACAGTCCTGGCGCGGAAATGGCCACGCGCTTTGCCCTGAATCATCCGGCGCAATCCCCGAAGCTGCTGGTGCGGTTGGCGGGCGGCTGGTTGCCAGAATTTGACCGGCTGGAACCACCGGCTGCCGCCGCCCCAGCCACGCCCCCCAACCGACTGATTCGCTCACACGTTCTGCTGGTTCACGGGGAGCGCGATGAATTGTTCCCCGCCAGCGACGTTTCCCGGATCGCGGGCGCCTTGCGGTCGGCTGGCGCTACAGTGGAGGTGCGGGTGTTGCCGGGGCAACCACACCGGCTGGAGCCGCATCGCGGACTGGTCTTCCGGTTGATTGGCGAGGACTGCCTGACACGTCTGAAAGGGCCGCAAGCATGGACGGCGTATCATTCCATCGCTCAATGGCAGGCAGACGCATTGCCGTTGTGGGTCTGCTGGCTGCCGGCGGCGGCTTGGGCGATAGCGGGAGTTTATTGGCAGCGGCGCGGAACGTCACAACGCATCACGCAGGGAGACATTTCCTCGGCGGAGGCGCAGGCCACTACGGCAGTCCTACGCAAACACACCGGTTGGAAGCGCGGCTGGCGATGGCTGGCCGGGATTTTCCTGGTCCTCGCGCTGGGGCGAACCGCTCTGCAGCTCATCCCGCCGCAAATGGCGATCAACGAAACGACTCTGGCCATTGCGCGAAAACACCTGCTCCAGTCGCATGAGCGGGAGGACTTTGATTTTCTGGCGGCGAATCCGGCCTGGCACGGGCCGCGTGTGAGGACGTTGCTCGCTCACGTGCAACTGGCCGGCTACAACCGGCAACTCGTGAAGTGGAAACTGGACGACGCGCTCTATCGCGAGTTTGTCCTGTCTCCGGTGATTAGTCCTGCGAGCGACCACGCACTGGACTGGCGGCGGCCATTATGGGAAAGCGGTTATCCACGCATCCGGCGCGCACACAATCTGGAATCGGCAGCGAACACGATAATCCATCATCTGCGCGAACGGGTGACGGTTGTTGACGGTGGGAGTTTGCCAGTCGAAATCGCAAGTATCTGGCGGCGGCAACTCACCACGAAGCAGGGCTTTGAACGCCTGTGCGTGGCCGCATTACGTTCCGTCGGCGTTCCCGCGCGGCTCAACTCAGCGGGCAAAGCTGAATTCCATGACGGCACCAACTGGCGGGACACACCGCGACCGCTGCAATAATGAGGATTCCTCTATCCAAGCGGACCGCCCTGGGTTTTCGGCAGCAGTGCGCCTGGGTTTGCGAGCTTTGACAAATGGCCGCGCTCAAGCATCATTCCGAACGGCGCGGTTTCAGTCATTGCCGCGCCCACCACTGCGACCATGGCCGTTCAATACAAAGATTATTACGAGAGTCTCGGCGTCGCCCGCAATGCCAGCGACGCGGAGATTAAGAGAGCCTTCCGCAAACTGGCTCGCGAGCACCACCCCGATGTGGCAAGGGACAAGAAGAAGGCGGAAGAACGCTTCAAGGAGATCAACGAAGCCTACGAGGTTCTCGGCGACCCCGCCAAGCGCAAGAAGTACGATCAACTCGGGGCAAATTGGAAATCGGGCGCGGAATTCCGACCGCCGCCAGGTTGGGAAGGTTTTACCGGCGGTCACGCGTATCAACGCGGCGGGGCGCGCGGACCGGCGTTCGACTTTGAGTTTGGCAACACCGGTTTCAGTGATTTTTTTGAGCAATTGTTTGGCTCGCGCCGGGCGGACATGCGGGGCTTCGGAGGCTCGACGGCGTTCGCGGAGGAGGTTTTCAGCGAACGGGGCCGCGACATTCAAGGCGACATTCTGGTCACGCTGGAAGAGGTCATGCAGGGCGCGGTACGATCCGTCAGCGTCCGGCACAAACAAAAGTGTCAGCGGTGTGATGGCTCCGGCCGGCGCGGGATGCGCGCATGCAGTGATTGCGATGGCAGCGGCCAGCAGGAAAAAGCCGAAACTTATCAAGTCAAAATTCCCGCCGGCGTGACGGAAGGCCAGCGAATACGGCTGGCCGGGCGCGGCGAAGCGGGCACCGGCGGGGGCGCGGCGGGCGATCTGTTTCTGCGCGTACGCCTGGCCAAACACCCGGACTTCGAGGTGGCGGAACATAATTTGATTCACGAGGCGGAACTATCGCCATGGGAAGCCGTGTTGGGAGCGAACATTTCCGTCCCCACGCTGACCGAGCGGGTGAACATCAAGATTCCGGCGGGCACGCAGAACGGCCAGAAATTTCGGTTGCGCGGGCGCGGCCTGCCGAAGCGGAACGGCGAGAAGGGCGACGTAATCGTGGTAGCGCGGATCGAGGTGCCAGCCAAAGTCACGGACACGGAACGGAAGTTATGGGAACAACTGGCACGGGAGTCACGATTCACCCCCCGAGTGTGAAAGACGAATAACGGCGAACCAACGCGATGCCAAAGCTTCCCATGTCCCGCCGGGACAGTCAATGCTGGGGGCCGCCGTTTCTACGGTCGCACCCATGATTCCGCTGCGTGACAGTATTCGCTCCCACTCGTTCCCCATCGTCACCAAGGCGCTGATCCTGGCCAATCTCGTGGCATTCCTGTGGGAACTGAGCCTGGGTCCGCAGTTGGCGCAGGCATTTCTGCAATACGCAATCATCCCGGCGCGTTACACGCATCCAGCCGAAGCGGCGGAGGTGTTTGGTGCGTTCGCGCATCCCGGCGCGGCCGTATTGCCGTTTTTCAGTTCGATGTTTTTGCACGGAGGTTGGATGCACCTGCTCGGCAACATGTGGACGCTGTGGATTTTTGGCGACAACGTGGAAGACCGCCTGGGCAAGGCCCGTTACCTGGCGTTTTATTTGGGCAGTGGATTGGCTGCGGGTCTGGTTCACGTGGTTACCAATCCTCACTCCGGTGTGCCGACCATTGGCGCCAGTGGCGCGGTGGCCGGGGTCATGGGCGCATACTTCCGTTTCTTTCCAGGCGCACGGATCGAGGCCGTCATTCCTCCCTTTTTTCTGGGCCCGATCTTCGTGTTGCCGGCAGTGGTGTTTCTCGGTTGGTGGTTTCTGCTCCAGTTCTTCAACGGCGCGTTCAGCCTCATGTCAGCGGGCGAACAATTCGGTGGCATTGCCTGGTGGGCGCACGTGGGCGGATTCCTATTTGGCTTGGTGGTGTGTCTGTTCGCACGCCGCGCGCGTCGCACCCCGCCAAGATTCATCGAGATTTAACCCACCGTCGAACGCAAACCCGGTCGCCCACGCGCACACCCAGTTCGTCCGCCGCCGACGCACCGTTGACGGAAATCTCCAGGAATCCCGAGGAACCCATTACCGCGAGCGGTCGCCCCACCTTGACCGCGCCATAGAACGGTGCCACAGGACAAAGCCGCTTTCGTGCGAGGAAGACTTCACACGGCTGGTCACCAAAACCAGCCAGACTGGCCGCGTCCAGATTGGTGATGAGATTGCCGAAGCGATCTTCATAAACGACTTCGCCCGATACTACTCCGCCGCGCACCTTGGACTGCGGCCAATCAAGACGGTTGAAATCAGTCACAGCCGGCCCCAGTTCTTCAATGGGCAAACCCCGCCCAAGGTGCGCCGCCACCGGGGCAAAAATGTCGCGGCCATGAAACGTCCGGCTCACCGCAGGCAGGAAGAACTGGTCGTTGGCGAGCTGATGGATGGATTTGATCCGCTCGCGGCCCAGGGCCAGAGAAAGCACGCCGTTATCGGGCCCGACGAAGAAGTAGTTCGCGGTTCGCACGGCAATCGCCTTTCGTGTACTGCCCACCCCCGGATCCACCACCGCCAGATGCACAGTGCCGCGCGGCAAGAATTGACAGCTCGCGGCCAGCGCGAACGCACCGCCACGAACGTCTCCCGGAGGGATGTCGTGCGTAAGGTCCACCAGCACAACGCGCGGCGCGATGCCCAGGATCACACCTTTCATGGTGCCGACGAACCAGTCGCGTGTGCCGAAATCGGTGGTCAGCGAAATCATCTTCACGTCGAAAATTTACATTGAAAACCGCCCCGGTTAAAACCCAGAATCCGTCCGCATGCCCCGTGGTAAACTGGTCTTGATTACCGGAGTCACGCGCGGTCTCGGCCGGGCGATGGCGGAGGAGTTTGCGCGTTTGGGACAGACGGTCCTCGGTTGTGGCCGCAACGCCAAAGAAATTGAGAGCCTGCGCCGCACCCTCGGCGAACCCCACGATTTTTACCCGGTGAACGTGGCGGACGACGAAGCGGTAAAGTCGTGGGCCAGTGTGGTGTTGACCTCGCATGGGCCGCCTGACTTGTTGATCAACAACGCCGGCGTAATCAACCGCAACGCGCGATTGTGGGAACTGGAAGCGCGCGAATTCGCGGAGGTGATTGACGTGAACGTCAAGGGCGTAGCGAATGTCATCCGCCATTTCGCCCCGGAAATGGTCCGGCGCAAGCGTGGCGTGATTGTGAATTTTAGTTCCGGCTGGGGCCGCGCCACCGACGCGGAGGTGGCCCCATACTGCGCCAGCAAGTGGGCCATTGAGGGATTGACGCAATCGCTCGCCGAAGAATTGCCTTCCGGTATGGCGGCGGTCGCGTTGAATCCCGGCATCATTGACACCGACATGCTGCGCAGTTGTTTTGAAGGAGCGACCACTTCCTATCCCAAACCCGCCACTTGGGCGAAAGTCGCCGTCCCCTTCCAGTTGAACCTCGGCCCCGATGACAATGGCAAGGCGCTGACGGTTCCAAGCCGCACCGAGTGAACCCCTTTTTCAGGTTGCGGGAGGCCAGCCGTTTCTCAAAGCCCCTTCGAACAGCGAAAACCAAAAGAAGAATGGCAGCGAGCGAAATTGGCCGCCCCAATCGGGAATTCATACCGGATTGCGTGCCCCGCTCGTTCGCCCGCTGAGATTGGTAAAGCAAGGTGAAAAACCTCCGATTTCGGAGCGGGGGCGTGACGGCCACTCGCGGACAGGAATGTCCGTGCTCCGGCGGCTTCACCGCGACCAGACAAATATCCGGATGTCTCCGGGCGTGACCTGATCCGCGAACTGCCCCGCCTTCAGCCGTCGGAGTTTTCCTTGCTTGGTGAACTCGCAAACCTTCGCCCCCGGCTCAAATGCGATGGAGAGATCCATCGTCCGCTGCAACTCACGGTTGACCACCACCAGAAACTCGTGGGTGTCGTTGCGCATCCGCGAGACCACCGCGCCCTGACCTTCAGTCTCCAGCGTCCGGACCGGACTCGCTGGCTCAAAGCGTTGCGTCCCGCGTGGCAGTGGTTCACCCAAATGCTCCGCGCGGAGCACTTTCGCCCCTTGAAATACCGGCGCGAGCGTCTGCAATTCAGCGTTGACGGCCCGCACCCGATCATAGACCTCGGTTCGCGTGCCGTCCGATTCAATGGGTGCGCGATGGAAGTTCCATTGGGTGGAAACGGGTGTCCAGTAGGTGAAGTATTGAATGGCTGCGGCACCGTAGGCGAGGTTGCTGAACACCTGCAGGCGCAATCCGTCCACGGTCGCGACGGGATACGGATTGTGCGCCACGGACAGGGCAAATGCCCAGAATGGCAGGCGCGCTTTCCTGGCCGCCGCCGCGATGATCTCCAGATTCTCATACCAATCGGCGCGCAGGCGCTCGCCGACAATCGGGTAATGATCGAAGGACAACACCTGGACGGGAACCTCGGCAAGGAATCGTTCGACGTGTTCGCGGTAGGTTGGGGTGCCCAACTGCGTCGTGTTTGCGTAGGTGGGGAAGAGATTGATGTAACACGGATGCGTATCGTCCACGGCTCGAATGCGCCGCACCCATTCACCGAGTTCCTTGAAGTCGCGGACATTCGGTTCGTCGCGCAAGTAATACCCGGCTACGGCGGGATGGCCCATGAACCGCCGCACGGTGGCTTCCGGGTCGCTCTTCAGTTCGGGACAACTGACCATCAACCGTACGCCAGCCGCGTGGGCCACCTCCAACGATTGCGCGAGTTTCTCCGCGTTGGGGAAACCGGAGAAGCTGATGTTGAAACCCGCTTCGGCCAGTTCCCGGTATCGTTCCGGTGTCGTTTGTTCCGCCGGTGGTCCGATCCACGCGAGAATCGGCAGCGGGTCGGTGGCAGCCAGGGGAGGAATCGAACGACAGCCAGTGAGAATCAGACTGCACGCCGCAAGGACTGTTGTGATGAAAACACTTTTCATGTCGGTAACCTATCGAAGAACTTCCATGCGCAGGAACAAGGCGGCACGGGTTGGCGGAGGATTGATTGGAGCTTCGGTTGTGGCGCCGGAACTGGCTGCCACGGTCAGGGGCTGGCCTGGGGTGGATTCAACGTAATTCCATGTGAACAGATTCTCGGACCAGGCAACGCGGTAAGACTTGCCCGGCACACTGGACCAGCGGAGCAAGAGGTTCCCCACAAGTTCCAGATCGAGAATCTCGAACCGCGACGCCGGGTCCTGCGGGTCGGTGCCGGCATGATACTCCTGCAGATTGGTCATGCCGTCGTCATCTGCGTCCAGTTGCGCATCACTCGGGTCTGCCGGATCGAGGCCATTGTCAGTTTCCCAGGCGTCGCGCATCCCATCGCCGTCCGTGTCCGGCCCCGGGTCGCTGCCGATTTCCAGTGTGTCGAGGATGCCGATGTAGGAACCGTCGGCGTTGAACCCGCGCATGTCGAGCCGCAGATAGCGTTCGCGAATGGAGACGTGGGCGTAGCCGTGAAACAGCCCGCCTTCAATTGGCTGTGGTGTGCCGAGCACGCCGAAGGCGTTCTGCATGGCATACGAACCGGGGACGTTGTCATAGCCGCCCAGGGTGACATGAGGCCAGTCCTGCACCAGCACTTCGCCGATGTCGAGGTAGCTGCCGCCGCCGGCGACAATGTAATGGACGCCGTTCAAGTAGCCGCGCTCGTAACCGTGCATGTGACCGCTGAAACAGAGGTTGACCTGGTATTGTTCGAGGCGCGGCACGAGCTGGGCGCGGAGCGCGGCGCTGCCATCAATCCAGCGTTCGCAGTAGGGTGGAACGTGAACGGCGACGACGCGGAAGCGCGCGTCGCGGGCCGCCGGGGAGGAAAGTTGTTCATCCAGCCAGCCGTTAGTGAGGTCGTTGGCCGGATCGTTGGCGGCGCGGGTGTTGACCTCGAAGTAATCGAGGCAGACGAAAAACACACCCGAGTAACTGAAGCTGAAATTGCCGAAGCCCGGAGTACGAATCGAAGGCGAAGCGTCCGTGTGCCACCGACTGGGCATGTCGGCGGAGAGCCGCAGAGGATGCTCTGGACTGTTGCCGTCATGATTGCCCCAGGCGATGTAGAAGGGCACGTGCGGTCCCAGCAGCGCGGCCCAGCGGTCGAGGTGCGAATTCTTGGTGCTCGTGTAACTGTTTCCGTCCTGAGCGTGGTCGCCGATGCCCAGTCCGAAATGCACGCCGCGGTCCACCATGTCGCGCAACATGGTCTTGGCGGGCTCCCACGGGTCGGCTTCCCATGCCCACACGCCCGAGGTGCGGATGCGGTTGTCCGTTTGCGTGTCGCCGATGGTACCGAAGGAGAAATCAATCCAATCCGATGGAGCGGTGCGGAACGTCGCATCATTCATCACCGGATCGCCGTCGGTGGAAGCGAGCACGTAATGATACGTGGTGTCCGGTTGCAGATTCGTGAGCACGGCCCGGAGAAAGAACGTGCCGCCGCCGCTGGCCACCGACTCCATGGCGACACTGCCTCCGTAATTGGTGCCGGTGCCATAACGCAGCACCAGCGGAACGTCCTCGAACAATTCGGCCATGACCACCATCGTGGTGGTGCTCATGTTCTGGAGGTAAGGCGGGGTCGAAAAGGCGATCATCACCGCGCCGGTCACACTGATGCTTTGCAGGTTGACCCAATCCGACACGGCGCCATTGATGTCGCGAGCCCGGCCGCGGATTTCAAAGTCGCCCGGAAAAGTCCAGGTGTGCGCCAGCGAATGTGATGCGCCAGGCGCGGCGAGACCGCTCCAGGACGAAAGCTTGCCATCCCCCCAATCGGCCTGAACCTGAACCAGATCGCCGTCGGGATCGTCGGGATGGAAAGTGAAACCGACCGAATCACCGGTGGCAACCTGGGCCGGTCCGGCGGGGACGGCGGCGAGCGTCGGCGGCTGGTTGTTCGGATTGGGCATCACCGCCAGGCCAGGGCCGCCCAACGCGGACACTTCCTCCGCGGTGAGAGTCTTGGAGAAAACCGCCGCCACCCCGATGACCAGCGGAGCGTTCTCATTGTTTTCATCGGCGAACAGCAACACCTCGGACGGATCGAGGGAGTACTCGCCATCGAAAGTCGGGCGCGCATGTTGATGGAACAACTCTCCATCCAGATAGGCGCGAAAAGCGCCATTGGCGGTCAGGTCCACCGCCAGCACAAGACGATACCAGCGGTCGGGCTGCGTGGCCGCGCCGGAATAACCAATGGTGCCGCGCCCCAGCATCTGGTCGCTGTTGCGCACGAAGTATTCACCGTCGTTGTTGTTGGCCAGCGCGGTTTGATAAAAGCAACGCCACTGGCCGGTGCCCGGCACGAGCACATCGAACATAAGCGTGTAACGATTGGCACGACTTCCATAACCGTTGGCCCCGATTTCGTGCGTGGCTCGCAAGTGATTGCCGATACCGACGATCGTGGTGATGACGCCGTGGAGCGTCTGAGCCGGGGATTGTGCATCGGTGAGAGAGGTCGAATAGGAGGGCGGCGTTCCCACTACGGCCAGGTCGGCGCCATAGGTTGCCTTGCCGAGTTGCTGCGGGTCGTTGAATTCCCAAAGCCCGACCAACCCGTCCGGCAGGCCGGCGGCTTTCATGACGGTGATTTCTTGAATCAGCACCCAGTCCGAAGTCGCGCCCAACACATCCCGCGCCCGTGCGCGCAGGGTGAACTGGCCGGAATGAGGAAAAGCGTATTGGATTTCTTGTGATTGAGCCGACGGCCCAAGCGGCGTCCAGTCGGACCAACGACCATTACCCCAGTCCACCTGAATCTGGACGTTTGCTCCTTCGGGGTCGGTGGTGGTGAACGTGAAAGTCTGCTGTGCAAGAGCGACGACATTCGATGGACCGGCGGGCTGAATGGTGATTATCGGTGGCTGCCCGGCGTCAGGCAGAGTCATGGGCTGGCCCGGGCCGCCGAGCAAAGCGACTTCCTGTGGCGTCAACGCGCCTTCGTAAATGGCCAGGCCTGCCACGTGAAGTGGATAATCCTCGCCGTCTTCGTCAGTAAACATCAGCACTCCGTTCGTGCCGGGCTGAAGGGCAAACCGGCCATCCACCGATTGGTTCGGCGCGTGGGTGTGGAACAGACTGCCGTTGAGATAGGTTTTGAAATCGTTCCCCGCCAGCGTGAGATCCATGGTGATGACCAGCCGCGTCCAGACGGTTTCATTGATGGGAGCGGAAGAGTAACCGATCGCACCCACCCCGAGCGCGTCGTCCGTATTGCGAATGAAATAATCGCCATCGCTGACGTTGCTGAGGTCGGTCTGGAAAAGGGTGCGCCATTGGCTTCGGCTGCCGGCGGGCGAGAAAACGTCCATGACCCAGGACGCCTGATTGACCAGCGTGCCGCCGCCATTGGCTGGAATTCCATGGGGCGCGAGAATCCGATTGACCGCGCCGCGCACCGTGGTGATGACGCCGCTCAAAGAGCCGGAAGCGTCGTCGCTCAGGGTCGCCGCCCAAGAAGGCGGTGTCCCGGAAAAAATCAGATCATGCCCAACCGTCGCTTTGCCGAGGTTGCTGGAGTCTTGGAACTCCCACAGGCCACGCAACTCCGCGCCCGAGGCAGTCATCCGTGCAACGAGGCAAAAAGCCAAGGCGGCCAAGGTTGCCACATTGGCATCAAACGGGTTGCGTCGCTTCATAACATCACTGGAATGCCCCCAATTATCTGCAAGGGTTCGAGCGAGCTTAAGTCACCAACGCTGCATCTGGCCAACGCAAAATCGCGACGAAAGCAGCTGCCCTACTGATCCCGGCTTGCAGGTCCCCGAACGGGAGCTTCACATTGCAGTTCTCGACAGGCGCTTGGATGCTGTTGAGGACGAAGATTTCGTCACACAACCGTCACCTGCCCGTCACCATTCTGTTGCGTGGTTTGGATTGAGCCGCGCTTTCCCGCGTGCTAATCAGTCTGGCGTGAAGCAGAAAATTCTGGTCGTGGACGACGAGCCGGAGGCGGTGGAACTGGTCGAATTCAACCTGCGCCAGGCCGGCTTTGCCGTCGCCACCGCCACCGACGGCGCCGGGGCGCTCAAGAAAACGCGGGCACTGCTGCCCAGCTTGGTTGTGCTGGACTTGATGCTGCCGGAAATGGACGGCCTGGAGGTGTGCAAGATGTTGCGGCGCGACCCGGCCACCGCCGCGATTCCGATCATCATGCTCACAGCCAAAGCGGCGGAGATTGACCGCGTGCTGGGTTTGGAGTTGGGCGCAGACGATTACTTGACCAAACCGTTCAGCCCGCGCGAACTGGTGTTGCGCATCCGCAAAATCCTGGCGCGGGGCCAGGGCGAAACCGAGCCCAAGGAGACACTCAAGTTTGGCGACCTGTTGATTGACCTCCCGCGACATCAGGTCAGTTGGAAGGGAAAGCGGCTGGAGTTGACCGCCACCGAATTCAAGCTGCTCACGGTACTGGCGCAACGCCGGGGACGGGTACAGTCGCGCGATCATCTCCTACGCGATGTGTGGGAATACAACACCCTCGTGGACACGCGAACCGTAGATACCCACATGCGCCGGCTGCGGAACAAACTTGGACCGGCGGGAAAATATCTCGATACGGTGCGCGGTGTCGGTTACCGTTTCGTCGAAAGCTGACACTGTAACCGACCATCCCCACTGGCCAACCGCAAAGTCGCTTGACGAACGTTCAGCGGTAAGAGAATCGGCCAATTGATGCTCGGATTCAGGTCGCCTACTCTTAAATTCCAAATGTGGCGGGAGCTTGCAATTGTGGCGCTGGTGGCGCTGGTGGCGCTGGATTTCTGGTGGCGGCGGAGATTCCGCCGCGCCAAGGCCGAGGCGCAAATCGAACACGAACGACTGCAGCGGCAGCAGGAGCAATCGGCGTTTCACCATCAGGTGCGGCAGGAAGCCGTGTTCAACAGCATGGTTGAGGGTTTGCTCCTGGTGGATGACCGCGGTCGCGTGCAACTGGCCAACCAGGCGTTTGCGAACCTGTTTGAAACGCGCGGCGAGATCATTGGCAAAGCGCTGTTGGAAATCCTCCGCTTGCATGAATTGCCAGAGATGTTGGAGCGCATCAACAGCGGGTCGCCGTGGGTGAGTCGGGAGTTGAAATACCCCGGGCCGCCGGAACTCTGGCTGCGGGTCAGCGCGGCGGCCATCCTGAATCCCGACGGACGGCGGCATGGCACGATCCTGGTGTTTCACAACCAGACCCGGCTGAAACAGCTTGAGCGGACGCGCGAGGAATTCGTTGCCAACGTCAGCCACGAACTGCGCACCCCGCTCTCCCACATCAAGGGCTATGTCGAAACGCTGCTGGACGGCGCCAAGGACGACCCCCAAGTGGCCACGCGCTTCCTGCAAACCATTGCGCGCAACGCCGAGCGGCTGACGTTGCTGATCGAAGATTTGCTCACCATCTCCGAACTCGAATCCGGGCGCGTGACGTTGAATCTGCAGCTGCTCTCGTTGCATCAACTCGTCGGCAAGGTGTGCGATGATTTCAAGGCACGTGCCGCGGGCAAACAGGTGTTGATCCTCAACGAAGTGCCCAAACTGAAGGTGCGCGCCGATGCCATCCGCCTGGAGCAGGTGCTGTCAAACCTCGTGGACAACGCGATCAAATACGGCCGTGCCGACGGACGGGTGACGATCGGAGCCAGCGCCGCGAGTGAGGCCAAGGTGGAGTTGTTCGTGCGGGATGACGGCCCGGGCCTGCCTGCCGAAGCCTTGGAACGTGTGTTCGAGCGGTTCTACCGCGTGGACAAAGCGCGCTCCCGCGAACAAGGCGGCACCGGGTTGGGCCTCTCCATCGTCAAACACATCATCCAAGGTCACGGGGGCCGGGTTTGGGCAAAAAGCGAAGCCGGCAAAGGAGCTACCTTCTACTTCACACTTCCACAAGGCTGACCTCGAATCACACGTCCAACAACGGCCTATCACGTCGGCGTCGTGGTGGAAGTCTCGGGAGCGCCAACGGGGCCGGACGTTTCAGTGACAACCGGCGCGACGGCTGCGCGGCGGTTGGCTTTTCTCCTGGCGGGACGCCGCGCGGGGGCGGTTCGTTTCGGTTTCGGCTGCTTGCGCTTGAGGGATTTCAAAAAGTCCTGAAGCTCCTCCTCGCAACGAGCCGACTTCTTTGCCGCTTTCTTGGCGGCGCGTTTGGCGAGTTTATAGGCGCGGCGGGCCGCCTTCAGACTGGCCTTGGCCAATGCGACGCCCTTCTGAGCCACGTCCGCCTTGCGTGAGGCTTGCCGGGCGCTGGCGCTCAATCGGGTTGTTTTTGCCTCCACCGACTCCGACTTCTTCGAGGGTTTGGTTTTCATGCACGTTCCGGGTTGAATGATCGTTGCCGTGACTGTGACCGGCTCAGGCTTGCGAACCCTGCTCCAACTGACAAGTCGGGAATTGTGACATTTGTTTCCAGCTCCTCCCCCGCGTTTGCCGGGCGGCGCACCAGCGAAAAAGAAATTGCCCTTGGCACACACACGGTTAAGCGCCAAGGGCTGGATCGTCCCTACTCCGGGACGACCAAAGCCTATTTGCACCAAGTCGGGAGCGTTCGCAAGCAATCTCCTTCCGTATTCCCTCCGGACTCAAGCTTCCGTCGTGTGACGATCCCGGCGTACCACAGGCCCGCAGGACAAATCGGACCCATCCAACCCGTCAGCACGAGCACCTCCAAGGGCGCGTCGGAGTACAACCGCCCGACCCAGCCAGCCGGCCAAGCCTTCCTGGGGCTCATTGCGGCTCGACCACTGGCGAGCGGACATCGCTGGGGTGGCGAACGCGACTTCGAGGCCCTGCCTCAGCCGCTCAAAGTCGAGCGGCTTGGCAAAGAATTCACGCACACCGGCAGCGTGCGCCGAGTACCGGGTAGCATAGTTTGCCGTGGCCGTGATCATGAACACCGGCGTGCCTCGCGTCGCGCCCTGCCGCCGCAGAATTTCGCACAGCGTCAACCCGTCCAAATCTGGCAGCACCAGGTCGGTCAAGATGAGATCCGGTTGCTGCTCCGCGGACTTCCTCATGCCTTCCATGCCGCTGGTCGCCACGATCGTATCATAGCCCCACTCTCTCAACCTGAACTGAAGCAGCGCACTGAAATCCAGTTCATCATCCACCAACAAAATGCGTTTCTTCATGCGGCATAAACTTAGCCGGGGAGGTGGTCCTCACAACGGCGGCGGCGTTAAGGTTGGGCTACATTCGTGTGGCAACTGCCAGCGTTCCATCAACGTAACATCGAATTGCTGCCGGTGGGTAGCTTGCTTCCCTACCGAAGCAGAAAGGGCGGACAAAAAAAGGCTCGGGGGAATCGCCGCCAATTCCCCCGAGTTGCCGGACAAACCTGACTTAGTTGGCCTTCACTTGGAAGAACCTCACGGCATCGTTGGCCGGCACGGTAAATGTCAGCGTGCCGCCAGTGCCAGCTTGAGGATTGGCGGGTGTTACCCCGGTTGCGGATTCCCACCCAGCGGGAGGCAATGTCCCCGTGGATTCAAGCGTGTAGGTGAACCCCACTTGCGACGGGATACTGATCACCAGATTCTCGCCGCTGGTGGCGAACCCGAGCGTAACGGGGTCGGGCGTAACGCTGATCGCAGGCTGCAACGCCACCAAGCTTCTGGCCGTGGGCCGAATGTGACCGTTGTCCATCAACGCCGTCCAGTCTGCGAACCACAACACATCGCGGAATGCGCCTTTGTACTCAGCCGCGATGAAGTAGCCGTCATTGGGCGGGGTCTTGAATCCGGCGAAGACGGGGCTGCCGGGCTGGGGCCGCGGGTCGAGCAGTTCGTTCTGATCGCGGTCAATGCCCGTGAGCAGCGGGTTGGCGAACCCATTGTTCACCGTGTCCACCATGCCGTTGCCCCCCACGTTCCCCCAAAACAGATTGTGCGTCACCGTCCCGTTGTAGGTCGGCACGCTCGACACCTGATCCCGCCCCTGGAACTCCAGGAACACCGAATTATGCACGCGCCCGTAGTAGTCGCTTCGCGAGTTCATCGCATCACTGCCCGAGCCGGCGCCCCCCTCCCCAATCAGCGTCACGTTGTAGATTTGATGCTCCCCCAACGGCACCGCCCCCGGCGTGTTGACGTTGCTGTCGCCCGACGGCTGCCCGTTCAACTCCATCCCCTCATCCCCCGTGATCCCCTGCAGCCCAAACCAAAACTGGTGCTTGCCCTCATGCCCCTGGTCCATGTCAAAACACTCGTCGCTGTTGAACGCCGACACCAGATACCGGCTGTTCACCGCCCCGCCCCACCACTCGAAGCCGTCGTCCGCATTGGCATACACCTCGACAAATTCGAGCGTCGTCCCCCGTCCCACCCCCGCCATGGACAGCCCGTTGAGTTCCTTGTTCGAGTCCATCACCTTGCCCGAATAGCGGATCGAGACAAACCGCAACGCGCCGGAACTGTCGTCGTTGTCGTTGCCGCCCCAGCGGTGCAACGGCTGGCTGGTCACGGGGTCCAAAGCGTCGCCCAGCCCCTCGTAGAGCTGCCAGAAACTGCCGTCGGGATTGGTACCCGAACCGGAGGCCTCCGAATCGGGCCGGTTCATCCGCCCCTGGCCCAGCAATACCACCCCGCCCCACAAACCGCGCCCGCCCCCGCCCTCGTCGTCCAGCGGAATGTCAAACGGATCACTTATATCATCACTCTCCGCCGTGAAGATGATGGGATTGCCGGGTGAACCAACCGCGTTTATTTTGCCGCCACGGCAAATGAAGAGGGCGCCGTAGTTGGGTTGGGCGGCGGCTTCTTTGCCGCGGATGACGGTGCCGGCTTCAATGTTGAGCACGGCATTGGACACCACATACACCCAGCCGTTGAGCAGATACTCGTTGTCCGCCGTCCAGTGGTGGGTGCCGCGCAGGATGCCGCTGACCGACACCGTTCCGGCCCAGCCAGAATTTGCCCCCACTGCAACCAGCGCGGTGAGGCAAAGTTTTTGCAGGATTTGTTTCATCATAACTCGATTCGTCAATGGTTCAGGTTTGTTGCTACCGAGCCGCCCGGCCATCCGAGCTGGCAGTCGGGAGCAGTTTAACAACTAAGAGATTTCAAACCACAACGGCAGGGTTACATCTCTGTGGCAATCGTGTGTCAACGCCACAGGCGGCCGTCAATACTCGTAGGACAGCGAGAAATTGAACGTAATGCCCTTGGTGTAGGAGGAGTAAACGTAGCGGGAATCGGTGGGGCCATTCACCGCGTAGGAACGGACCACCTCGGGATCGAGCAGATTGCGGGCGGTGAATCTGGCTTTGAAATTCTTGCCCAGCCGTTGCGAAATCACCAGGTCAAGGCTGGGCGCGGGTTGCTCGTAAACGTCATAGCCACCGTTGGCAATCAGCGCCAGCCGCTCGGCCGCGTAGTAATACGCCAGTGTTACCTGCGTGCCGGTGCGCTCGTTGTCGTAGGAGAAGTCCGCGTTGATGATGTACGGCGACTGGTCGTACAGCGGACGAGTCGTCACGCGCTTCCCGGTGGCCTGAAACTTCCGCTCCTGAATTTCCGGCTGCAACTCCACCTCCGTGTTGATCCACGCCGCATTGAGACCGATGCTGAAGGGTTTTAGTTTCTCGGACAGGAAGCCGAGGCTTTGGCGGGCTTCAAACTCCAGCCCCCACACGGTGGCTTCCGGCGTGTTCAGGAACGTCACAAAATCGCCCGAAGCCGTCCACGAAACTTCGCCGGCGGTGTTCAACGTGGCGTTGAATTTTTCAATCGGATTCTCCAGCAACTTGTAGAATCCGCCCAGGGAGAGCAGCCCACCGTCCTTGGTGAACCATTCCCAACGCACGTCGTAGTTCTCGATCCGCGTCATCTGCAGGAAGGGATTGCCCTCCACGACCTGATCGCCGGCCACATCGAAGCTCCGATACCGCGCGAATTCGCGGTAAGTGGGTCGGGCCACGGTCTGCGCGTAGTTGAACCGCAAGTTCATCCCCTCGCGCAATTCCCACGTCAGACCCACCGCCGGCAGTACGTCGAACTCGTCAATCTTGCCCGTGAAAATGTTCGTGACGCCATAGGCCGAGGAGTTGACCTCCATCAAGGTGCTTTCGTAACGCAGCCCGCCCATCAACCGCCAACGCGGCGACAGGGGCAGCTCCGCCATGAAATAGGCGGCTTCAATGTCCTGGGTGCCGCTATAAAAGTTGTTGCCGAAATTGGAATTGAGACTGCGCGCAAACTGGTAACGGCGCGGGTTGTTGTTCACCCGTACCACCTGCGGCGGCGGGGCATTCGTTCCTCCCAGGTATTCGGAAGGGAACGTTTCCGGGTCCACCAGGCTTCGGTTGCCGCCCGCATAACTGAAGGTTCGTTCAGAAAAGGTTCGTTCGGAGGTACTGTCAAACACGCCCGCCTTCAGTTTCCACACCAGCCCGCGCCAGTCTTCACCCGGCAACGTGAAATCCAGCTTCATGTTCCGGTTGTCATCCTCCAGATGACGGAAGTAGCGCGTGGGCCGGTCGGGAAAGGGCGTATTGTTGCTGATCAGGTCAATGCCGCGCAGAGGATTCTCGGGGTCGGTGGGATTGGGGTAGCTGATGAAATTGAAGTAACGCAAATCCGGTTCGTCCTGGGTCGTGTTGGCCAACGACACCAGCCAGTCCGCCTGCAGATCGTGCAATGCCGGGAAGACGTGTTCGCCCCGGAACTGATGGGCCGTGAGGTTTCGTTCCGTCCAATGCAGCAGGTTCTGATGCGTGCGGCGCTCGTCGTTGAATTGATCCTCGCCGCTGCTGAAAATGCGGCCGTTCAACTTGCGCGCGGTGTCCTCCGCGTTCTGCGTGTAGAGAAACGTGTAGTCGAGTTGATGCTGCTCCAGGGGTCGCACCGCCAGATTCGCCAGCGCCGACCATTGGGCCAGCATGGTCGAGCGGCTGTCGTCATAGTCTTGATAAACCTCCGGCGCGCTGTCGGGCCGCGGCGCGTAGCGCCGACGAACGCCGCCTTCGTAGAACCGGTAGTCGCGCTCGTAATTCAAGCCCCCGAAATAACCAATGGGCACTCCTCGGACCTTTATCGTGTCGCCGACCAAGAAATTGAAGTCGTGATCTGGTGGAGGCGCTTCCCGTGTCGGCCCCATCTGCGGCGATCCAAACGACCGTGTAAGCCGATCCATTTCCTCCGCCGCTGCCGTCTTATCCTCAAAGGGGATGGCCAGACTCCCGCTGGTCGCGGTTTGCAGCAGGGCCCGCAGATCATCGCCGGTCACGTTCCTGAGTTCGGACGGCATCGCGCGCGTGCCATCGTCCATCCCGAGCCAATCGCGGCCACCACCCGAATAGGTAAGGAAGTCGTCATTGCCGGTGGCTTGCGTGTTGTAACCCACCCCCGCACCGGTCTTAAAGATGAACCGTTCGGGAAAGGACTTGGTGCGGATGTCCATGGCCCCGCCCGAAAATCCGCCCGGCATGTCCGGCGTGAAGGTTTTGCTCACCACCACGCTGTCAATCACCTCCGCCGGAAACATGTCGAGCTGTGCCGCCCGGCGATAGGGGTCGGCGCTGGGAATGTCCGCACCATTAAGCAGCGCCAGGTTGTACCGGTCACTGAGTCCGCGAATCACCGCGAACTTGCCCTCCACCACCGAGACACCGGTGATCTTGGTCATGATCTCCGCCGCGTCGCCGGCGGCCAGCCGCGAAAACCGATCCGAGCCAATGGACTCGATCAGGGCGCTGGCGCTCTGGCGTTCCAGCAGCAGCGCCGTCGTCTGTTCGGTGAACACCTCGGCTGTGACCTCGTATTCTTCCATTTCGTAAAACTCCGGGCGGAGGTTGCCGTTCACCGTGCTGGTCTGGCCTGGCAGCACCCGTACGTCCGTGACCACCGCGGTGGCGTAACCGGACTTCGAGAAGCGCAACACTTGGTCGCCGGTTGGAATGTTCTTCAACTCGAAACGACCGGTCGCGTCAGTCTGCGCCGCCAGGGTTGTGCCGCGCACGCTCACCACCACCCCCGGCAAGGGCGAGCCGTCCCACGTACTCACCACCACGCCGGATACCGCCCCGCCGTCCTGTGCGTGGGCAGGCAACAGCAGCACCGCAAACAACAGCATCCCCAGAATCATTTGCAGGGGAGAAAGGGGGAAAAGGGGAAAGGGAGAAATAAAACGTGCGACTGTTGGGCCGCCGGGTGGATCAGCCCGCGTCTTGGACTGCAGTGGCAAAGCGCAGCGGCGGCACCGCTTTCGCCCGCACCGAACGCTCCCAAGCTTACGTTGACTGATCGCCCGTACGAAAAGCGGCGTGGCGCTTCGCGTCCCGCCGCAGTCCAAGACACGATCGTTCAACCCGAGCTGCCTCTGCACTTGAGAGGGACGGCGCACGTTTCTCCCTCGC
This sequence comes from Verrucomicrobiia bacterium, assembly GCA_026125285.1. Lineage (GTDB taxonomy): Bacteria > Verrucomicrobiota > Verrucomicrobiia > Limisphaerales > JADLHS01 > WYBW01. Next base: position 19,716 of record JAHCLO010000001.1, read on the forward strand.
CCCGGGGGAGAGGGCCGGGGTGAGGGCGAGCGATCCACTAAGCAATCCGCCATGAACTTCAAAGTTGGTTCGGTTAAACCGCGCCTCACGACCGCCGCGCCAGCGCGATCTGCTCCACGCGGTCGAGAAACCGTTGCACGTGGTCGCGGGGTTTGAGCTTCTGCGCTTGCTTCAAGGCCTCGAGGGCCTGCGTGTACTTCGCCGACTTGATCAGCAATTGCGCCTGCTTCACCAGCGCGTCCGCCTCAAAGCCGGAAAGCTTCGCCGCTGCGTCATACCGAAACTCCGCCTTCTCCAGCTCGCCGATCCGCGCAAAGTAATCACCGGCGAGGATCAACGCCTCGCCATCCAGTGGATTACGTCCGGTGATTTTCTCCAGCACCAGGATGGCGGTTTCGCCCGCGCCCGTGCTCATCGCGACTTTGGCTTCGAGCTTCATCAGTTTCATTTCGTCTGCCGCCTCCAGTTTGCCGGCGGAGACTTCACGGACCTTCTCGAAGACGGACTTTGCCTCGTCCCAGGCGCCGCGGCTTACCAAGATGTCCGCCGTGCGCAACGCCCGCGCGGGCCGTTGCCAGCCGTCCTGTTCGATGGACTCTTGGTACGCCGTTAGCGCGAGGTCCCGGGCCTCTTCCATCATGTAAATGTCGCCGAGCGTGCCGAGTTGTTCCGGTGTGATCTTGCCCAGCCGGCGCAACACCTCGAAGTTCACCGCTGCCTTCGCGGGCTGGTTCTTCTGCAAAAACACGTTGGCCTGGATCGCCCACAGTGCGTCGCGCTCCGCGTGCTTGTGCAGCAATTCCTCCAGCAACGCGAGCGCTCCGTCGTAGTTAGCCTGCCCCACGAGGCACTTCAGCAGACCGGTTTGAAAATCCAGGATGTCCGGCTCGAATAACAACGCCTGCCGGTACGCCGCCTCGGCCGCGACGAAACGCCCAGCGCTGAGATGAGCGAACGCCAGCAACCCGTAGGTGCGGCCATCCACCTCCCCCAGCGCAATGCTGCGGGCCAGCGGCATGATGGCCTCGTCCTGCTTCCCGTCCCGCAACAGCGCCAGCCCGAGGTTTTTCCACGCACGCCGGAAGTTGGCGAACTTGAGAGTGGCCTGCTCGAAACACTTCACTGCATCGGGCAGGTTCTCGGCTTGGAAATGAATGTTGCCAAGCGTGAAATCGAACAGTGCGCTGGCGTCCGGCTTGATGCGCGCTTCCAGTTCAGGAATTGCCTTCTTCGGGTCTTCGCGCAGCAACGGTACAATCTTGTCCCGATAGAACTGCTGTTCCTCGGGGGTGAGCCGCGGCTCATGATCGGCCAGGAAACCGTAGCTGCCGAGCAACTGCCGCACGAACCCGGGATCGTTCCACACCCCGGCCAGTGGATGATTCTCCGCGACCGGCGCAAAAGTAGTCGGCGCGGTGGCCTCGGTGATCGCAGGCGGGGTCGTCTTGCTCGAACTGCGTCGGCTCTGTGCTTCGGAAGACGTGGTGGGCAAAAGCCACAAGCCAATCGCTGTGAACAATGCGATACGATGCGAAAACCACTTTACCTGTTCATTCCAAAGATTGTTCGAGGGTCGGAAAGAGAAGGCGGTGCTGAAGCCACCGCACTCCAAACGCTTCGCGAAATCGAAAGCGGTTCGTTGTGCGCGCCAGCGTTTGGACTGCGGCGCGTTCACCGCCGCTTTACCCGCACCACCTGCCGACCCCGGCGCAACTTCGGCTCGAGGCGGAACGCGGCAACGTTCGCCAGCGCCCTTGCGCGGACAAGGTTGTCCGCGCAGCTCGTTGGCAGCACTCAACTCGTTCGTCACATTCGTTTGCATGTTCAAATTGATTCTCACCGATCGGTTCACGGCTTGTGAAACGGCCGCAATTGCCTGTACACACCCCAAACCGCTCATCAGGTCGCGATGCCGTCGGATCACGCGTTCACCCGGAAACGGATGGGCAGGCGCATGTAAGTGCGCACCGCTTCGCCGTCCTTCATACCAGGTTTGAATTTCCAACGCCGCACTGCGTCCAGCGCCGGTCGCTCGAACTCAGCGCGCGTCGAATTCTCGACTCGCAGGTCCTGCACGCGGCCCGTTTCGTCGAGCACGAAAACGAGCGTCACCGCGCCCGGCACTTTGGCTTTGCGCAGCTCGGTCGGATACTGCGGGGGCACGGATGAAATCACTTCCGGAGCTTTCTCCAAGTCCGCCACATCGAAAGTGTCCATCAGGCCGCCGCCCGCATCGGCGGCGCCGATCACCCCAAAGCCAGTCAGCGCTCCGCCGGAACCCATCGCGATATCGAGATCAATGTTCAACTGCATGGGCGGCGGTGCCTCGCTCAGTTGCGGCGGGGGCGGCTCCTTTGGCTCCTCCGGTGGCGGTGGCGGTGGTGGCTCGGGCGTGTCGGGTGGCGCTTCCATTTGCACTGCTTCCACCTTCGACAACATCAATTGTCGCTGCGCGCGGCTCGACACCATTTGGGTGAGTGGCAAAACCAGAAACACCGCCAGCGTGAGGAGCAGCGCGCCCAGGATCGGCCAAAGAGGACCGGAGGTTTGCGAGGGTGGCGTGTAAACGCGGCGCATGGCTCACGGGGAACGACGGGAGACGAAGGACCAATTGCCGTGCGAAGCTCCAAGCTCCAAGCTCCAAGCTCGGGAGAAATCCCCGGCTCCAAGCTTCCAACCAAGCCTTGGTCGGCTGTTGCTGTCTGGTGCTTGGTGTTGGCGTTCCATTAGTCACTAACTCCCCCCTTGCTCGGCCGCGATACTGACGTTCTTGGCGCCGCCGAGCTTGGATTCATCAATCACGCGGACGAGCAGACCGGCATTGGCATTGCGGTCCACTTGGATGATGACCGGCATCGTCTCCTGCTGCGTGAGTCGCCGCACCAACGGTCGCACCCCGCCCACGCCGATTTCCTTGCCGCCATAGACGACCTGGCCCTTGGACGTGAGAGCAAGCAGGATGCTGTTCTTCTCCAGTTGAATGGCCGACGCTGCCTGCGGCTTGTCCACGTCCGTGCCCGTCTCCTCGACAAACACCGTGGTGACGATGAAAAAAATCAGGAGGATGAACACCATGTCAATCAGCGGCGACACGTTGATGTCGTTGGACTCGTCGCCATCTACAATGGCTCGGCGGAATCTCATGCGTAGTCAATGGAACGGGGACATCGGCTCGCCGCCGATCTTGCAGCGAGCACTCGCCTGCTGAACGAAGCTCGCCGCGAAACGACGACCGCCAAGGGCGGATGCACCGTTCCGGTTGCGGACCGGCGCTTCGTGGCAGAGGTGGGGAAACCGGTCGGAACGCAGTTCATGCTGGTTGCACCGCTGGCATCGGAATGGCGGCGTTAGCCGGCACCGTAGCGTCTGTGGGCACGGCGGGTTGGTCGGGCGACGGAATGAACGGCAATCCGGTTTGCGCGCGGCACCATTGCACCGTGTAACTCTCGAGCCGTGCAAGGAACACCTCGAACTCCTGTCTCCGTCGTTTGAGTAGTTGGATGAAGATCAATCCCGGCAGGGCGATGCACAAACCGACCTCGGGTGGAAACAGCGCCTGGGAAATGCCCGCCGCCAGCGCCTCGGTAAGTTGTCCGCCACCACCGCCCGCGGACAATGCTTGGAATGTCACTAGCATGCCGAACACCGTGCCCAGCAAACCTACCAGCGGCGCCGCGGCCACAAATGTGCCGAGGGTCTGAATCTGCCGGTCTATTGGCGGCAGCGTCAAAGCGTTCACCTCGGCAAAGCGCGTGCTGATTTCACCGACGCTGCGGGCCTCCTCTTGCGTGTAGCGAATCACCTCGCCAATTTCGCCCTGCCCTTTCTCGGGCTTGCGCACCCAGGTTTTCCAGGTTGCCTCATCCACTCGGCGGTACTGACGGCGGCCCAGTTCCAGCCACAGTTTCACCGCGGTGAAGAACATCATCACCGCCTGCGCCAGCAACGGCCACATGACCCATCCACCAGTGGCCCAGATGTGTAGTATTCTTTCGATCATGATTGACTTTCCTTTCTGAGGAACAGGGTTTCCTCGCTTTGTGACGGCAGACCGTTGATGAAGGCGACCGCCGTCTGTTCCATGCTCGCCAGCACGCCCTTGACGCGCCGCGACAGAACGGCGTGCAGCAGCAACGAAGGAATCGCCACCACCAATCCGAATTCCGTGGTGATGAGCGCCTCGGAAATGCCGCCCGCGAGCGTCTTGGGATCGCCCGCGCCAAACACCGTAATCATGTTGAAGGTGTTGATCATGCCCGTGACCGTGCCCAGCAAGCCCAGCAACGGCGCCGCGGCGGCAGACAGGGCCAGAAACGGCAGCCATTTCTCCAGCCGCGGCCGGGTGCCCAACATCTTCTCATACATGACTTCTTCGATGTATTCCTTACGCTCGCGACAATGATCTATTGCCGCGTGCAGCATCTCGCCCACGGGACCGGTGATGCCGCTGGCGTGTGCCGTCGCCTTGGTGCGATCCGAGCTTCGCAATGCCCCCAGAATCGCCTGAAGGTCTCCCGGACTTGCGGTGCGCACCCGGCCAATCGCAAACCAGCGGGCGATAAAAATCACCACCGCCACAAGGCCAAGGAGAAGAATGGGCACCATCACGGGACCGCCCTTGAGGATGTGTTTGAACAAGCCGTCTTTCGTGGCGCCGATTTTCAGCGCGTTGCCGAGCGAGGCATCCAGCGGAAAGTGGCCCGTACCATTCGCAGTCAGACCGCGAATGTCCGAAGCAAACGTGCCCGGCAGGGCCAGCACCGTGGCATCGGCGGAACCGAGCTGCAGGTCCGCCACCCCTACCGCCGCGCTTTGATCGCTCGCGAACAACGCCACCGGACCCAGCAGGGCGAACTTGCCTGATTCCAGCCGGCCGGCTGGCGAAAGCGCCTTGCCGGCGAACAACTCACCGCCCGTAACCCGTGCGATCCGATCAAGGGACGCGGTCAGCAAGGCTGTCTGGCGTTCGAGACGTTGCGCTTCAGTAAGGTCAGCGGCGGCCGCGGCGCCTTTGGCGGCATCCAGCACCTCCTGGAAGCGGGGCACTTCGCTGATGTGAATGCGCGTTTCGAAGCCGCGGAGATACTCACCGAGCAGCGCCTCCAGAAACTTAACCTCATCGGTGCGGCGCTTGACGTCGGCCTTGAGCGCGTTCAATTCGACAAGCTGGTTCTCTTGAAAACGTTGGGCGCGCTCCAGTTCACGGCGTTGATCGAGAACCTGCTGTTCCAACGTGCGACCTTGTTGCGCGAGCGGTAACCGCTCGGTTTCAATCTGCTTGCGTAACTCCGCCAGTTCCGCCAGCGCCGTCTCCAGATCCGTGCTCGCCCCATCAGCCACGGTGGAGAACTCCACCGCGCGAGCAGTGAATGCACTGGCCATCGTTGTCAGCACGAAAAACAAAATCAGCGGCGGGCCGAATCGTCGCGCGAAGCGGCTGGCAAGACTTGCCGTGGGCCGTGGAGTCTTGAAATCCATGCTGACCAGTTGGAGAATTCGCTTCATCAGAGTGGTCCAGCGGCATCAATGAATCCGAACGGGCAGGCTCACGAACGCGGCGGGCTTCGCGTTCTTGTACATCGCCAGCGATTCCTGAATCCGGCCCGCGAGTTCCTTTTGTTCCGTCCACTGCCAACCCTGGGCTGTCGGTGTGCCCACACCGGCATACTCGCCGGCTTTGTCCACGAAATACGCCTGCGCCAGTCCGAGATACAGTGTCTCCACCTGCACCTCCGCGCCGGCCGGATTCTTTTGCACTTCACTGACAACCGTGATGGCGGCGTTGAACTTGTCCACCTCGTTGAGAATACCTACAAGGTTCTGGATGCGTTCCAAACCACTCGCGCGCGTGGCCGCGGAGTCGGCGGGCAGGCGTTGCAGCAACGGTTGGAGCTTATCGGTCAACGGGGGTGGAAAAGAAGGTGCGAGCGCCTTTAAGCGGGTTTCTAGCCCGGCCACGAGGAACTTGATCGTTTCCGTGGCATTCGTGAGTTCGCTTTGTTGATGAAGCGCCTGATCGCGTTCGAAGTCCACCTGGGCATGGTTGGTGGACACGCGCCCCATCTGCTCGGCGACATTTCTTAGTTCGCGCTCATAAAGCTGCGTGGTTTGCTCCAGCGTTTCCTTGTCCGCCTGCCAATCGGCACGCGTGCGGGAAATCAACTGGCGCGTCTGCACCCATTGTTCCAGCGTGGTCCGCGCTCGGGCGACAGAGGAGGAATTCTCCGCTGCCTCGCCGACACACGCGAGGAATGCCAGGCCGAGAAACACAATGCTGCGATTCATCGCCCATTAGCGTTTCAAGTTGGTGCGACGGTTCCGTGGCAGAATTGTTACAACTCTGTGACAAGCCGAAGCCGGATGCGCCACGGAGAAGGTTGAGCCGGATGGGCGATTTGCGGCAGGCGTTGCTGCACGGCGGAGGCTCCCGGTGTTCGCAGGGAACGGAAGGCGAGCATTTCGAGCCCGAACACGTGGTGGCTAGCCTTACTGGGCAGTAACATACCACTTCAGCCTCGCGTTGAGCCAGCCAACATTTGGGGCGAAATCAATTTCTGGTACGAGTTTGCCAGCAGACCATGCTTCCATTATGAAAAGTCGCATGATCGGGACGTTGTCATCCATCGGCACGCTGATGGCTCTCTTGGCACAGTTGGCATCCGGCGCTGAATTGCTCCTTTCAACAACTCAAGAAGAACCGAAGGTGGTTGTTGAGCCGCAGCCACGCGCCGGCGTGTTGCTCAATCCCGGGAAGGGTTGGTCCGTGAGCGGGCTGCCACAGAATCACCCGAAGGAAGTCCAGGAACTGGCGGGGATGGGCGTCATGCGGCTCGACTGGGCCAGCGTGGAACCCCGCGAGGGCGAATTCAACTGGAGCGCGCTCGATCGTTTTCTCGAAGCCTGGGGCAAGCTCGGCAAGGTTTGTAACGTCGGCGTGATGTGCGCCAACACGCATGGTCGCGATCCAGAGGGTTACGTCACGCCCAGGTGGGTGTTCGACGCGGGTGCGAAGAAGATTGAAATCACCTTGAAGCCGGATCAATCCACCACCGGCACGCCGGGCAGGAAGATTGCGCCGGTGTTTGATGATCCCATCTTCCTTGCCAAGCTCGTTAATTTCCTCCGCGCCTTCGCGCAGCGGTACGATGGCGATCCGCGCATTGCCGTGCTCGACATCCGCTCCTACGGCAACTGGGGCGAAGCGCACATGTATCCCTTCGGGGTGCCGGACATCACGCCGCAGAAATTCCGCGACCACGTGCAGTTGCACCTCGACGCCTTCAAGCGAACCCAGCTTTGCCTCTCGCGCAACGCGCACCTGGGCCGATACGGTCCGTTGAAACCGGTCTTCGATTGGGCCGTGCTGGAGCAGCGCATCGCCCCGCGCCGCGACGGCATCTGCGGCAACAGCAATGGACGCGAGACGGCCATCGGCTTCGGGATTGCGCCGGGCGTGTTCGAGTTGTTCGACAATTACGACGGCGTGAAGCGCCGCGGTTGGTGGGAGGGACGCAAGGACCAGAACGGCATGGGTTTCACGCTGGAGGAATGTATCGAGAACGGCAAACCCACCTGGGTGGACCTGGGGCGCGGCGGCCAGTCCGGCTTGCGCATGGTTCAGGAAAACCGCGCGCTCATCGAGCGGCTGTCCAATCGCATCGGCTATCACTTTCATCTGCAACGCGCCGTCTATCCGCGACAGGCCGCCCAGGAGGGATTCGATTTGAAACTCTCCTGGACGAACCAGGGCGTTGCGCCCATCTACCTCCCCTGCTCTGTCGCCGTGGCGGTGTTCGATGTAAACGATCAACGCATCGCCACCGCAAGGTTGGAGGAATCTCAGCCCCAGCGCTGGATGCCGGGACAACTGGCCGTCGAGCAGTCTCGCGTGAAGTTTCCGAAAACCACTCCCGGTGAATATCGGCTGGCCATTGCGATCACGCGCACGAACTCGGATGCTGCACCCTACATCCGCCTTGGCACTGAACTCCCGACCGTCAAGGACTGGCTGGTGCTGGGTTCAATCCAAATCACACCTTGAGCGCGAGAGTTCCTTCCCAAGCGACGCCTGCCGGTAACGCCGACTTTCCAGTCGGCGCGCCGGTTGGAAAACCGGAGCTACGCCCTTGCGTTTCATAAGCCGTGCGGAGGTCCAAATGGAACAGGAAGCTTCTCAAGCGACGCCTGTTGCAGCAGCGTTACTGCATGACCTTGTCCAACGCGTCGAGGATGATTTTGCTGTAATCCGACGGACGGGGGGACAGCGGTTCAGGCAGAACCAAAGGCGACTTGTCGGCAGCTCCCGGATAGACGAGCACCAACGGCACACCGGCACGGTTGAAGCGCTTCAATTCCTCGGTAATTTCCTGCGGAAACCTGGTGTAATCCGCCAGGAGCGCCACGGCGTTGACGGCCTTCAGTCGCTCAATGACTTCCTTTCGCTCCAGGGCTGGCTTTACCGTGGCGTTGCAGGTTACACACCATTTGGCAGTGAAATCCACAATCACCGGACGGCCCTCGGATTGCGCGGCGGCGACCGCTTCCCGACTCCAAGGTTGCCACGGATAACCTTCCGGCGCATGAGCCAGCGGGCTGTTTTCGCGCGAATCCGTTACCGTAGAGCGCCATTGAAGATTGCCGTCGAGCGCCCAAGTGTAACCTGTGACGAGCAGCAACAGCGCGATTACTGCCGCGAGAACGCGTCGGCGATGGCCGCGTTGGACAAACGTCCCAAACACCCAGGCGGCAGTCCCGACCAGCACCAGAAACATTCCCAGCCACCACGAACGCTCGCCGTAGAACGTCGTAGTCAGGCTAACGAGCCACACCGCCGTGGCGAGTAGCGGAAAACCCATCGCCACTTTGAAATGCTCCATCCAGGCGCCGGGTTTGGGCAGGAATCTCAACCACCCCGGATTCCAGCTCAACACAACGTACGGCGCGGCCAATCCAAGGCCAACTGTCAGAAACATGAGGATGATAAGCGGCGTTGGTTGCGCGAAGGCAAAGCCCAGCGCCACCCCGAGAAACGGCGCGGTGCAGGGCGTGGCGAGCACCGTGGCGAGCACGCCGTGGAAAAACGCGCCGGACGCGCCCTGCCTGGCAGCCAGATCACTGGCCGACCCCATCAAACGTCCACCCACACTCACTTCGAATACGCCAAACAGATTCAGCGCGACGAGGGTGATGAGCACGGACAGGAGCACGATGAATTGCGGATTGCTGAACTGCATACCCCAGCCCGCGCTCTGACCGGCGGCCTTCACCCCAATAACGATTCCGGCCAGCAACAAGAACGAGAACAGAACCCCCAACGCGTACACTAATCCCAGTTTGCGCACCCGTGCCGGCGCTTCACGCGCCTGACCAACAAAACCCAGAATCTTGAGCGCAATCACCGGCAACACGCACGGCATGATGTTCAGAATCATTCCGCCCACAAACGCATAGACCAGCATCAGCCACAGCGAAGTTGAAACGACTTGGGTCGCGTCCGAGCCAATGGCCCCACGCGTGGAGGTGATGGGCACGGTGGCGGCAAAGCCTTGCAGTTGGCCATTTAGCTTCTGAACGAGCACCCCGCCGACTTCCTGCGGCCAATCCCCGTCAAGTTTCTTGACCACCTTGCGCAAGCGGATTCGATCGGAACTGGCGGACAGGAGCACGGTTTCGGGTTCAACCTCAAACGCGTCGTACGGATCGGGAAAGAAATCCGACTCCGCCACACTGCCGCTTGCTGACCACTCGATGATCAGCGGACGCGAACTGCCGCTGGCCGCCTTTTCCCAAGACGCGCTGGGCGACATGCCGTCCGCGGGCTTGGGTAACTTGCCGCGCCACCTTTCAATCAACGCCGCGCTGGCGGACGGTTTGGTATCCGCACCGATGGTCAAGGTGGCTTGAACATCCGCATCGCCGGGAATGCACGCGACTTCACATTCGAGCCATTCGACTTTGGCTTTGAACTCCAGCGCCCCCGGCTTCAAAGTTGGCGACAGTTTCAACGGCACCAGCAGCACCACTTCATCGTGATAGACGTAGGTGGTGATTTCCTGCGTCACGTATTTCTCCGGCAGCGGCCATTCGATTTCGCCTGCGGTAACGCCTTCGGGAAGTCGCCAGGCAATGGTGGTGGGCAGTCCCGGCCCGCCGGGATTTTTCCAATACGTGTGCCAGCCGGGGTCCATCTTGAGATGCACCCCCGCCGTGACGGTGTCGCCAGGTTTGGCCGTGGCGGCGGACAACACGAGCCGCGCTTGGGTGTGGGCCGCGTTCAACACGCCGGGGACAAGCCAGACGATCAGCGCAACCAGCAGGATCAACAAACGTTTCACGTCAATATAGATGCCAGATTTGCCAAAGTGTTTGAAACTATTTCGTGCTAGGCGATTTGTTGTGTCCATCGATGATTTCACCCGGCGGCTGGAAACCCAACCGCAAGCGGCGGAGGCCGGGTTGCACCTCATGACATTCGATGTCGGCTCCGCGCTGCACGGCCAACCCCAGCACCGGACGTGCGAAGGAGAATAGCCCACGGCGGGAGCCGTGGGTAATCGAGGCATCGCAAATCAGCAGCCCCGGAGGGGCGAAAGAGTGTGCTCGAAAATCAGTTGGACAACCTGGTCGCCGTTTGCGTCGCCTTTGCTCCTGTTCAGGTGTTTGCGATTGCACGGATGGCCGCTGACGCCCGAAAGCCGGCTTGCTCCGAGGGCAATCGCGGCGTAGGCTGGCCGCATGACGACGATGTTGACCCCGGAAGGCCAGCTCACGATACCTCGCGAACTGATTGAGCAACTGGGATTAACGCCCGGACAACCCATGGAAGTGCGGAGTCAGGGGGATCTGCTGGTGGCGTGGAAGCAGAACGAGGACGATCCCTTCGCGAAATGGCGGGGACGCGGCGCACTGCCGACCGGACAAACCACCGATGATTACCTCCGACTGACTCGCGATGGTGACCGCCGTTGACACCTCGGTGCTCCTCGACGTGTTGCTCAACGACCCGCGACACGCCACCGCTTCGATCGTTGCACTCCGCCACGCCGCCGCCGAAGGCCAACTCGTGCTGGGCGAAACGGCGCTGGCCGAAATCGTTCCCGTGCTGCCCGCAGCCGACCTCCCGCAGTTCCTGGCCGATTGGAAGTTGGTTTTCGTTCCCACGTCCCAGGTCGCCGCGATTCTCGCCGGTGAAATGTTTCGGACTTACCTCAGCCGCGGCGGCAAACGGGGACGAGTCGTGCCTGACTTTCTGATCGCCGCCCATGCCCAGCACCATGCCGCGCGGTTGCTGGCCCGTGACCGGGGCTACTACCGCGATTGCTTCCGGCAATTGACCCTCTGGGATCCGGCGGACCCAACCTGACACCTGGCAGTTGCTGAAGCGTGACCGTTCAACTCTCCGCCTCGAACCACCCTCAAGCGCGGGCGAGCCTCGCCAGCGCTCTCTCCGAAGGCTGGTTGAAAGTTGAGCATGGCGTACCGCCCACACCGTTTTCGCTTCCGATTCCGCTCGACGCGGGTGAATCCGCCGCGCTGGCTTTGGCGGCAGTCACTCAGGCGGATGTACTGCTGATGGACGAGAAGCAGGGCCGAAGCGCCGCCCGGCAACTTGGGTTACCCGTCGGCGGGTTGCTCGGCGAATTGATCCATGCCAGGCAACAAGGTTGGATTCCTGAACTCCGCAGCGAAATCCGGCGACTGCGTGAGGACGCGGGTTTCTTCGTCGCCGCCGAATTGGAGCGTTTCCTTCTCACCCAAGTCGGCGAATAGACTGTGAGCCAGCAGACGTGGCAGAAACAGCCTGAAGCCCGCAATTGACCGCCGGCCGGCGCGGGCGTAGCGTCGGGGCATGATGAAAGGCAGTTGGAAAACATGGTCGCCGTTTCAGTCGCCCGAAGTGCGTGACATCTGTGCTCACATGACAGATCCAGAGAAAGGGCAGGCTGCCTGGCACGGTTGGGTTGCTGGTCTGGGTGTCTCCGTTACTCTTGGCCCGCCGTTCTTCCTCGCCGTGCTCGGCTATACGGTTATGTCTATCGCCACGGCTCTGGTCATGGTGCCGGCCTATATTGCCTTCACCCGGATGTGGCAGAAAAGACTACGCCGCTTTCTGTGTGCGACCGCGTGGGCGCGAAATCAGGGCATCACACCCGAACGGCTCAGGCTGTTTGCCTTTCGAGCAACCTTTCAGAGCAATTGACCGCCTGCCGGCGCGGGCGTAGCGTCTGGGCGTGATGGGATTGATTGAAATGGTTGGCGTGTTAGAAGCAAGGTGCTTCGATTCAGTCCGGGTCTAAATCCTGGCCAAGATGACGATTCTCCAACCAAGCGAACTGAAGGCGGAAACGGATCGTGTGCTCGACGAGGCGCTCAAAAAACCGCAATACGTGGAGCGCGCCGGCAGCCTGCTCGTCATTACACGGGCCGAGGTGATGCCCGGCGTCCCATTCCGTCCCGAAGGCTACTTTGCCGACGCCCACGACGATGCCGAGCGCGCCGCCCGGGAGCGGCAGGCCTTTGCTGCTACCCAGTTTCATCCGGAGCGATGAACTTCCGGCAATGGGAAATCTGGAAGGACAAAGCCACAGGCCACTGGTTTGTGCTCCTCAGTCCGCCGGAATGTATTAATGCCAACTTGAAAACATTGGGCGCCGAGTTAGGATTCTTGCATGAATCGCACGATCCCGCTTTCAGTGCCGCCTGATTTGCTGGAAGAAATCCAGGAGACAGCCCGGATGACCCACTTGTCCGTGGAGGACGTCTTGTGCCAGTCGGCCAAGATCGCCGCGCCAGCCCTGAGAGCCTCCGCAGGGGAAGTTCGACCCCAGGGGCTATCGCTTTGGGACGCGCTCCACTGCGGGCGCGGCCTGAGCCTGGACATCAAGCCCATTGAAGGCAGGCTCACCAAGGTCGCACTGTGATCTTCGTGCTCGACACCAACGTTCTGAGCGAAGGTCAAAAGGCGTCGCCGGATGCGTCGGTGGCGGATTTTTTGCGCGCTGTGCCGGTGGAGAATGTGCGCCTCAGTTCCGTGGTCCTGGCTGAGATCGCGCAAGGAGTGGAGAACAACCCGACGCCGGAATTGCGGGCGTTCCTGGCCGATTGTCTCGCCCTGCCGGTAGTGGAATTCGGAGAAGCGGAAGCCTTGGCATGGGGACGCCTCACGAGCGCGGCGCTCAAAAAGGGGGCTTCGCTGCAACTACGCGACACTTTCATTGCGGCCACCGCAGCGGTGCATGGATGGACCGTGGCGACTCGCAACACGGCGGACTTTTCACCATTGGGCGTCCAAACGTTCAATCCTTGGACAGAAAAGCTCTAAGCGAGACTGGTTCCGAAAATGGAGCAAGTGTTCAACTGCGTGCCTGGAACTCATTCACCATGTCGCAGTTATTGATGCCCCTTGTGAACCATGAAAGCACCCTTCCTCAACGTGGATTTGGATATCGAGTCAACCTCCAAACTTGGTTCTCTCGTCGTCGAGATGGGCAAGCGTGTGGTTGTGTTGCATTCAGGGCGCGTTTCGAAATCGAAGCGAAATCTTCTGAGATTGGAGAGCGCGGGCGAGCACAATGGCCCGGACGCGACGATTCACGGGCTGTGCAAAGTTGTTGAGAGTTTGTCTCCAGCAGCGCGGCGGGTCTGGGATGCCGCGCGCAAGGAGTTCAATGTCGGCCACGAATTGAGACGCTCCGAGCGGGACTCATTCTTTTCGCTCAGATCGGACACCCTCGCGCGGATTGCTAAACTCGGGGCGAAACTCGTTGTTACCTACTATCGAGGCGAATCCAAGAAAGGCGTTGAGCCTGTTTAGCACGTCTGGATGAATCGGAAATTGACCGCCTGCCGGCGCGGGCGTAGCGTTTGGGCGTGATGGGAAAACCGAATCGAAGTTGGTTGTTGTCACGCGTCGCATGAGATACCCGAACATCAAGAAAGGAATTCGATGGGGTTGCATCGTTGGTGGCGTCTTCGCGTCAGCTTGGGTGGTCTTCTGCTGTTGGACAGTGGCTTCTGCGTCCGACTTGGAATCATGTCTGCGAATCGGGCCGTGGTGGTTCGTGGCAAGGTCGGCGTTAACCATCTTCCTGTTTACTGGAATTCCTACGGGACTTTTGGCGGCTGTTCGTCCCGAATTTAGGAAATGGCGCGAAGACGGCTGAGTAGGCAACGACGCAAACTGGTCGTCAATTCCTCGCGTGATTCCAGTACATCAGACTCTGTTGCTGACTGCGGCGGTTTCGAGTGCCGTGGCGATCCTGCTTGGGTGCGCTTCGCCTCGAAAGGGACACGACACAAGCACTCCAATCTCCGTGTTCGCGTCCACCACCGGCAGGTTCGCGAAGGGATACTCCTGGAGTCTGGCGATGGATGCCAACCGCAAGGCGCGGCTGACCATAGACAGTTATCCCCAAGCGCGGACTCGTGAGTTTGAAGTCGGCACCGAACAGATCTACGAACTGGTTGCGGCGTTGGAAAAGGAGCGTTTCTTCAGTTTGCCGTCTGATTATGGCCAGATCGTTCCCGATGGCAGCACCCGCGTGATCAAGGTTGTCAGGGATGGCGCCGAACACACTGTCAGCATCCACTTCTTGATGAACTGGGTGCATAGTAATCCCTCCAAACTCAAAGAGCCAGCGCGGGCGCTGCGGGTCTTCCGATTGGTGCAAACCTGGTTTGATGATGCGGACGCGGTGGACTTGAGCAGATATGACGACATGGTCCTGAAAGCCGCGGGTAATGGCGGTTAACGGGCGATATCAGCAGTGACAAGTCAGCAATTGACCGTCTGTCGGCGCGGGCGTAGCGTCTGGGCGTGATGAAAAGCAGTGGTGCAATTTCGGTCAGTCTGTTTCTGACATGCTTCGCCTATGGATTCAGCCCGCTGCCGGCTTGGGATCGCGTCGAGGGTAAGAGCATCGCGTTTTTCAAAGGCAAGGGCTTTGAGTTTTCTCTCGATGACAGCATGGCTCGCCATTATGAGAAACCCACCCTCGAGATCTCGATTTTGATTCCCCATCGCTTCACGGATGCGCGTCTCACCAATGAGTTTGATTCTGTTATGGTCCTGAACGAGGACATTTCAGCAGCACTTGTCACGCGGCCTCACGCAAACAAAAAGCGGGTGATCCTCACGATTTCCGAGGCGATGGCCGGCAAGTCAGAAGTCATTCTTTACTTCAGAAACGGGGCGACCAATGTGACGCACGGTGCGCAGTATGTATTGGCCCTCGGCAGGCTTGTGGAGGAGTGGAAGAGCGGGGACAAGGAACCCAGCGGTGGCGTGGAATCAAACGGCGGTCAAGCAGATGGGCCGCGCAACTTGGACTTGGGTGGAAACCGGAGTCACCCGACTGCGGCCTCGACTTGCTACGAGTTTGACGGACAATTTTTCAGATACTTTGGGTCTAACGGAGCCGCGGCTGTCGAGAAGTTGCTTCGCAAATGAAAGGCGATGACTACTTGCCAGGGCGGCATTTCTGGACGCACTTCTGGTGCGGGCTGGTGGTTGGCGGCATCCTGGGTGCGCGGATTGGCTGGGGATCATTCGAGAGCAATTGGGCCAAAGTCGGATGTGCCGCAGCCATTGCTTTGGCCTTTGCCACGGCGTTGGGTTACTGGGGCGACCCACTGTGGCGATGGTTTGTCGAACACTGGCGCTGATCATTCTGTTGAATCGAATAGTGCATCAGGTTTCCAAGCGGTATAATCGAAGTACACCATGAAGAATAGAATCATCTTGGTCGGTTGCATGGGCTTACTCGTGGGGCTGGCGTTGGGCGTTGGAGGCACTTATGTGGCGATGACCCATTACGCTGCCACACGCGCGGCAGGAACGCTGTTTACCGGCGAGCAATTGAAGCTGGGTGAAGCCTCGGAGCGTGCGCATCACGCTTACCGGCACGAAAGCAAGCCGGTTGCGATTTACGCGATGTCACAATACGTGAACCAGCTTAAGGAAGCCGAAGCACTGCCGGAACAGTCCCGCTTGAGCACCGACCGGATGCTGGCGTTTGATCTGACATTGGCCCACGGGCGACTGGCGAAGCTCTACGCGGAAACGGGAGAAACGAACCTGAGCACGCAGCATGTGGCACATGCGCTGGCTTATGCCAAGCGATCGGCTGCTGCCGGCATCACCAACCAAACTGGTCTGGCTGGGTTGGTTGACAGGCTTGACCAGCAGGCAGCGAAGTGAACAACTGATGGGGATGCAGACAATCCTTACGCTCGCATTGCTGACAACTGATCGGCTGATGGTGGCCTTGTTGGGCGGGCCGGAGATCATTGGAATCCTTGCCGTGATTCTCATCCTCTACGCGGCCGGTCGCCTTCCCGATCTTCTCGACAGATTGCGCGGCAGTTTTTCCGAGTCACTTGGAGCATTCGACGAAGCGTCCCACGATGTAGGAAAGGAATTGGGCGGGATTTTTGGCAAGCATGCCTCCCAGGCACTGACTCCGGACAATCAGACTGCCGAACTTTATGATCCCGCCGCCCTTCACAAAGAGGAACGCTTGAGGCGTTCGTTCTGGCGCGTTTGGTATCGTCGTTGGCGCAGATTATGGCGGCGCGTGTGGTTTTGGATTTTCAGAATTAGAATATGAGAATCACGGAAAGCGAGATGAGGTCCATGAATTCGTCGGGTAAAGGATTGATTTCTTTTCTTTTCGCGACGGCTCTGGCGGCGACGCAAGTGGGCTGTGCCGTTCGCTGCGGGCCAGTTCAAACTGTGCCGCCTCAAAAGCTTCACGTCATGGCGGCCATACCGACTGCATACGTGGTTCGCGTTGTCACTGGAAACAAGCAGCACATAGACACGCCTGTTCCGCCGGACGGTCGTGTGGCCTTCGATGTTCCCGTCAGTTCGCGCCTTTGCACGCCGTATTTGTTCGGTGTCATCAAAGTGGGCTGGCCAACACCGGTGGAAGAGCGCAGAGTCATCCGTGTGATGCGCGGCGAACGAACGGTGCGTAGACTCTCGGCCCGAGACATCGCTCGCTTGCCCGCGGATGCGGAGGGCTTTCACGCGGTGAGGATCGAATGAGTATAATAAGGCCTCCAAACAGGGGATTAAGCAAACTCCTTTTGAGAACATTTATGATTTGCAGCGGGATATTCGTTGCTTGTCTGACGCTGGCGATCAGCAGCATTCGGCCCGAGTTCAGTATCGGCGTGTTGCCGACCGGGAACATAGCTGGCGAAGCCTGGGGCTTTATCGCTTCGATTACAAACACCGGCCGTTCGAGTCCGATCGTGGATACGGTGCGGGTTGAATGGCGAGATGCGGTTGGAATCAAGGACAGCTTCCATTTCTTCTCTGGTTCGAAACGGCGCTGGTCGCCACATAGTGTGGAAACGACCACGTTTCAGGTGCCCGCCAGAGCACAGAAAGTTAGGGTTTGTGTCATGGTTGACGAAACCAGTCCCATCAAGCAGCACTTCACTCGCCTTGCATTGAAGCTGCCTTTGGATCGAATACCCCGATTGACGGTCTGGTTGTGCGAACGCGGACTGCTCTTTCCTGAAACTGAACTCCAATCGTATCCCGGGGAATGGAGGCCGGTGCAATTGAAGGAAGATATTTGCGATGCGTAGGCCAATTGGCTTCCTCGGTTTTGTACTTCTGGCCGTGTTGACCGGTTGGGAAACTTATGAGTTCTGTGTGACCAACAAAGGCATCCGTTACTTCGTTTCCGAGCCGCACCGACTTCTGTTCGTCACGAGCATCGCGCTTGTTGGCGGTGGTGCGGTGTGGGCTTTGAGTCGGTTGTCACCGGCAGCGCTCCGCTCCCTCAGACTGTGGACACTCGCCGGGTTCGCAACTTGCGTTACGTGCTTCCTTGCAGTTTTCACCGCGTGTCTCGTCTCGTTCTCACCCGTGGTCACGGACTCCGGCATGTGGGGTTGGATGGCTGTGACCCTCGGCGCTTTGGTCGCGGTTGCGGGACTGCTGTGGTTTGAGTTCCATCAGGTTTGGAAACAGATTCGCGGCGCAGGCTGATCCAGCACTTCGGAGGGACGAGTTTTACGAATGCCTATCTTGCCTGAGTAAATCGGTCTGAGTTTGGGACTCGTGTAACTCGTCCCTCCGGAAATGGGGTTGGGCAACTTGCCCGATTATTTCTTCGGCCCGTAACCGGGCTTGATGTTTCCCTTGTTATCCAGTTTGCCGCAGGCCCAAAGCAGGCCGCGCGTGACGAGGTCGAGGTAGCGGACGTCTTCCACGGTGGCATTGTTGTGGCCGATGGTGGTGCTGAACACGCGCGTACCCTCAAAATTATTTACCCAGGCGACGACCGTCTCGATCTCGCGGGCGGTGCCGTCGCGGCGTTTGACGGATTGGGTGCCACTGGCCAGCGGTGTGGCGGTCGGGAGCACCTGGATGTTGTTGTAGAGTTCCTCGTTGATGGTGGTCCAGTCGGCAAGACCCTGCGTGATGGGATGATTCTTGTCCGTGAACCGGATGGCAATCGGTTGTTGCGGGCCGTGCCCGCTGGATTGCAGGCCGAGGTAATCGAACCACGCGGCGCGCTCGGAGCCGGCTTCCGCGCGTTCGCCGGGATTGCCGACGCGATAGGAGTGCATGGCGCAATGCAGGTTCACGCCGGGCACACCCGCGCGATGGGGCGCCAGCACGCCCTTGATGACGGCGGGATCGCTGAGGTCGGCGGCACATTCGTCGTGGATGACAACGTCGTAGCCTCTCGCGTAATCGGCATTGCCAAGAATCGCGAGCGGCGGTTTCGTCGAGGAATCTGCCGAATGAATCTGGTCCACGACGACGTTGGCGCGGGCTTCGATGCCTTGCTTGAGAATGTTCTTTTGCGTCGCGTAATCGTGGCAGCAACCGCCGGTGATCAACAGGGCGCGCAGGGGTTTGGTTTCCTGCGCGGCGGTGTTCAGAACCAGAGCGGCGGCGAGGAAGCCGGCGGCCAGCAAGTGAATGGTCTTCATGGGTGGTTGTTTTAACTGTTCTGTCGGTTCACCAGTGCCAGTCCGCGCCCATGCCGACTTCCGAGCGAAGCGACTTCACGCCGGGCACGGCATTGGCGATTTCCGCGACTGCCGCGACCGCCTTGGTGGAGCTGACATTGCCGGTGATGGTGACTTCGCCGTCCTTGGCGCTCACTTCCAAGCTGGCGCTGCGCGTGAGTGGATTCCTGGCCATGGCGGCCCACACTTTGGAACTCAGGCTGGTATCCTCCAATTGCTGGCGGCTGGCGGCGGTGGGTTGGAACTCTTCCAACTCCGCCATCCGCGCGAGGGTTTCGCACGCGCTTCCGGGCGTGATCCGTTCGAGGTTGAGGATGACGTCGTATTGTCCAGGATCATTCCAGTTGACGCCATACAAGACCTGGGCCCATCGGCTGCGTTCGTTGTCCACGCGCTGGATGTGCGCGATGGCTTGCTCGCGGTTCAGCCTGGCTTGAGCCATGGCGGCTTCGATCCGTTGCGCCAGGCTGGCGATCACCCGGACGCGCAGCAGGTGCGGCACACCCGCCAGCAACAGATGCCCCACGTTGCCGTGATAGACCAGATGCCCCTGGCGGACGTGATCGAGCAGGACGGCCGTCACGCATTTCACGTAGGCCAGGCGCTTGCCCAACACCTGCTGCCAGAACGGCGGCGGGTGGTTGAGCGAATCCGTCAGTTCCCGTTCGGAAATTCCGTAATCCTCGGCGGCTTGCAGCAGCACTTGTTCGCGACTGAGCGCGGGACAATCGAGCCGCGCCGCCAGTTGCTCGGCCACGGCTTTGCCTCCCGAATACGACCCCCGGCTGATGGTGATGATGGCCATAGACTTTCTCGATTGATCTGCATCGGCGTTAACCCGAAATGCGTCGTTAAACTAACGGCCTCGTTAATAGCGTCAAGCGGGGAAACCGCTGTCGCCCGCGAAAGGGCGAGTCTCAGTCTTTGTAGCATGGAGAGTTGCCTCGATGGTGAAATCGCGCATAGCAGCCATAACCTCCCGGAGCGCGGACAGCCTTGTCCGCGAGTTCCGGTACAGAGGTTCGCGCGGACATGGCTGTCTGCGCTCCGAGCAACGGTTCATGGTTGGCGCACGCGCCCTCACGTGTGCCCGGCGGCGCCGCGCAGCCGAAACAACGCACGCGAGGGCGCGGGTGCTCCCCGAAAACAAACTCATTCAAAATTTGAACAAACGGCGGTTATCTGCTTTCTTATACGCGTTCACCGAAAACAAACCGAACCTACATGCTATGAAACGAACACTAACGGCCATTGCGTTGCTGGCCACCGCCACCGCGGGGTTGACCGCGGCCGAGATTGGAAAGCCCGCGCCCAATTTTACGGCCAAAGACATTCACGGGCAGACTCACAAGTTGAGTGACTACCAGGGCAAGGTTGTGGTCCTCGAGGCCTACAACCTTGACTGTCCGTTCTGCGCGAACCACTTCAAGACCGGCGCGATGCAGGAGTTGCAGGCCGAACTCGCGGAGAAAGGCGTGGTCTGGTTGCTGATCAACTCCACCGATGCGAAGCATCCGAGCTATCGCACGCCGGAAAAGGCCCGTAAGGAATGGGCCGCGCAAAAGATCAAAGCCACGGCCTGGCTGGACGACAGTTCCGGCGACATCGGCCGCGCGTACGGCATGAAAACCACGCCGCACATGTATGTCATCGCCAAGGATGGCACGCTCGCCTACCAGGGGGCCATTGATGACAAGGCCGCCGCGAACGGGGACCCGCGTCAGGCCCGCAATTACGTGCGTGAAGCCGTCAACAAGTTGCTTGCGGGAGAGAAGCCCGAGGTGACCCAGACCAAGCCCTACGGCTGCCCGGTGAAATACGGCGGGTAGAACTTCGTCCCTTACTCAACTCGGCCAAGCCGCGCTCCCTTGAGCGCGGCTTGCTTGCATAGACAAGCTTTAGCACGTCGCACCCTCTCCCAAACGCGGCATTGACCACTCTGGGCGGAAGCGCATTATCGCCGCATGGTGACGCTGCCAAACCTGCTGAGTGGTGTCCGACTCTCACTCGTGCCGGTACTGCTGTGGCTGGCTTGGACCGCTCACGCCCGAACATTTTTCGGCTTTCTCGTCGTCTCCATCCTCACTGATACTTTCGATGGTTGGTTCGCGCGGAGACTGCATCAAACCACGCCACTTGGGGCGAAACTGGATAGTTGGGCGGACTTCGCCACCTGGTGTGCCCTGCCCCTCTGCGGTTGGTGGCTGCGACCGGGACTACTGCGCGAGGAAGCCGTCTATCTGGTGACAGGAATCTCGGTTTACCTCGTGGCGGTGGTGGTCGGGTTTCTGAAGTTCAAGCGGTTAACCAATTACCATACTTGGGGTGGCAAGCTCTCCGCCGTGGCGGTTGCCGCGGCAGTGTTGGTGGTCTTTGCGGGTGGGCCGGGCTGGCCGTTTCGGATCGCCATGCCTATTGTTGTGCTGGCCAGCCTCGAAGAAATAATCATCACGCTCATCCTCCCGGAACAGCACCCCAACGTTCATTCTGTGTGGCACGCATCACGGATTAGAAGAACCGCGCACCCTTTCGAGGGCGCAAGCTAACGGCTTCCGCATGTGTTGTTGGATTGTGGCATCGCAACGCACTGCCGGAAGTCATTTCGGGAGGTCTGTCTCCAGACCAACTGCACGGCGCCGCCGTTAGAATCAAACGAAGGCCCAACTTGGCCGCAAGTTACCGGACATTGGCGGGGAAATCACCTCACGCTTCCGGCTTGCCGCCCGTCCTTGGGGCGCGCGAGAGCGTGCCAGCGAGCAACAACCGCAGGCTGTTCATCACCACGAGCACTGTGCTGCCTTCGTGACCCACAACCCCGACCGGCAGTGGTATTTTTCCGATTAGCGCAAACGCCACGAGCACTGCCACGGTGCCCATTGAAACCACCAGATTCTGCCGAATGATCCGGCGTGCGCGCTGGCTCAGGCGGAAGGCGGCGAGGAAGTTTTCCAGACGGTCATGCATCAGAATCACGTCGGCTTGTTCCAGGGCCGCATCCGCACCGCGCGCTCCCATCGCCACGCCCACGTGCGCCGCCGCGAGACTGGGCGCGTCATTCACGCCATCGCCCACCATGGCCACGCGATCTCCCGCATCGCTCAAGGACTTGATTGCGGCGACCTTGTCGTCCGGCTTCAATTCCGCGCGCACTTCATCGAGGTGCAAGGTGCGCTTCAGGTGTTCCGCCGTGGCGCGCCGGTCGCCGGTGAGAACCACCGTGCGCAAGCCGCATTGTTTCAGCTCGTCAAGCACTCCCCTCGCCTGCGGCCGGATATCGTCCCGTAGCACCAGCCGGCCCACGAGTCCATTGCGCGCCAGCCACACTTCGGAAGAACCCGCATCGGTTGAAGTTCTGGTGTGCGACTCGGAGTGGATGGCCGCCGGTCGCTCCGCCACAATCCATTCCCGTCGGCCCAGCAAGACCGCTGCTCCTTCGTGGCGCGCCTTCAACCCCTGACCGGTGACGGACTCGAATTGGTCGAGCGCCAGCGGTTCGAGTTGTTCTTGCCGACCGTATCGGGTGATCGCGCGGGCCAGCGGATGCGTCGAGAGTTTCTCGATGGAGTAGGCCAGTTGCGCCACTTCGGTTTCGCGGCCCGGTGGAAAGCTTTCAACACTTTCCACGCGCAATTCACCGGTGGTGAGCGTGCCGGTCTTGTCCAGCGCCACCACGTTCACTTCGGCAAGTTTCTCCACCGCCGCTCCGCCCCGGACCAACACCCCGTGCCGCGCGCCCCACGCAATGGCTGCCAGAATGGCCGAAGGAATCGAGAGCACCAGCGCGCAGGGCGATGCCACCACCAGCAGTGTCATCGTGCGATAGAAGGCACTGCGGGCCGCCGGTGTGGAGTTGAAAGCCGGCAAGCCAAATCCCAGCCACCACACAAAGAACATGGCGAAAGAGAGGCCCAGCACGAGGTAGGTGTACCGCGTGCTGAACTGGTCTGTGAAACGCTGGGAAGGGGCTTTTTGCTGCTGCGCCTCCTTGATCAGGTGAATGATCTTCTGCAGGGCACTTTCGGAGGCGGGCCGCAGCACATTGGCCTCCACAACCCCCCAGAGATTTATCGTACCAGCCAGCACCGTGTCACCCATGCCTTTCGCCACGGGCGCCGACTCGCCGGTGAGGTTGGATTCGTCCGCAGCGGTCTGCCCTTTGACGACTTCCGCATCCACCGGAAACTGGCTGCCGGGTTTGATCAACAGACACATTCCCGGCTGGAGCAATTCCACTTTGACTTCGCGCTCGCCGCCCGATCCGTCCAGAACCGTGGCGACCTTGGGCGCTTCACGGAACAGCGAACGGATTTCCTTCTGGGTGCGCCCGAGGGCGTAATGTTCCAGCGCACCGGAAAGGGAGAAGAGGAAAAGCAGGACCGCGCCTTCGCCCCACGCACCGATGCTGGCGGCGCCGGCGGCCACGGCCAGCATGAGGAAGTGAACGTCAATGGCCCGTTGGCGCAGCCGCTCCCACACTTCCTCCGCCGGAAACCAACCGCCCGCCAGATAGGCGGCCATATAGCTGGCCAAGGCCATCGCATCGTGACCGGTTTTCTGCAGAATGTAACCGGCAATTCCGCAGACGCCGCATAGCACGGCGGCCGCCAACTGTATCTGCCATTCGTCGGCGTGTTCCTCGGCGTGTTCGAGAAACTCGACGTCGCGCTGGACCACCTTGGGAAAGGGGATGTCGCGCCAGCGCCAGAATTTCGGGGCGGTGGGACAGGTGACGCGCGCAATCGTGGTGGCACCCTGGCCGTGCCGGATGGTCACTTGCCGCCGTTCGGTTTCTGAGAGCGGGGTATCGCATTTGGCACAATCTCCCTCGCCGGTCAGTAGCGAACAGGTGTGGGTGAGGTCGGCAGCCTGCGCGGCCTCGAACTTCCTGGTGATGCGTCCGGTCAGGCTCGCCACATTCGCGCGCCCCAGCGTTGCGACGGAGATGGTGCGGAGTTGCCGGTCAATGGTCACGGCTTCCAGCGTCGGTTCTTCAGCCAGCGCCGTCACCACGGAGCGCGCCAGGCAGGCCGCTGCCGCCGGCGGATGCACATCACTGGTTCTGGATCTTTGAGCCATAAACTGACGCTCATTCTTTAGCACAAAGCCACGGACACAGCGATGAGAATTCGCAAGGCAAAGTCATGGTCGCAGTTTACCCGCAACCCGATGCTGGGGGCCATGGCGGAGTTCCCACCAGTGCCCGCCACCAACCCGTTTCAAGACTCCGCCGCGGGCGGCTCCAACTGGGAGAGATACCGGTAGTACTCAATCTTCTCGAGCCGCCGCAGGTAAGGCGCGGGGTCTTTCTCGAAAGTCTCGACACACCACGGACAGCACAATTCAATCAGGTGGCCGGAGTGGTTAATCCGCGCGAAACCGCCGCCACCCTGCACGTTCTTGCCACAGACGGCGCAGGTCGGAGTATTTTGACGGAAACCAATTGTTTCCTCGATGCTCATCCATTTCACGCCGGCTTCCTTCCGCAATTTTTGCCCGCCGGCCCACGCGCCCGACGGCGACCGAACGGACAATTCAGCGCCTCGCGTCGCAGCCTCGGCCTCAACGTGGCAATTTCGCGGCCCCGCCAGCCAGAGGGCTTCTCTTTCATTGGCGAAGTGTCACCCTATATTGCCGCGCGTGTACATTTGCTTTGGGCCATTTTGGAACTACCCAAGGCACGCGCGCTCTGGCATGTTCTGTCCTCGCAAGTGCCCTAACAAAACCGGTGACGCGCAAACGCCAACCCTTCTGCGCGAACGCCAAGAGGGCATGATGGGACATGGATATGATGAAAACCGAACTTGGACGTTGCTTCACCACCAACAAAACCGTCCGGGCCTGGGTCGAAAAAAAAGCCCGCCTGTGCCAGCCTGATCGCATTTTTTGGTGTGACGGTTCCGAAGCGGAAAAACGACTCCTGACCGAACAGGCAGTCGCCGAAGGCATTCTCATCCGGTTGAACCAACAGAAACTGCCGGGCTGCTACTACCATCGCTCCAGCCCGAATGACGTCGCGCGCGTCGAGCAATGCACCTACATCTGCACCGAAACCGAAGAGCAGGCCGGCCCGACGAACAATTGGATGCCGCCCAAAGCCATGTACGCCAAGCTGCGCGCCATCTACGAAGGCGGTATGCGCGGACGCACGATGTACGTGGTCCCATATCTGATGGGGCCGCTCGGCTCTCCGTTAGCCAAAGTGGGCATCGAATTGACCGATTCCCTCTACGTGGTCCTGAGCATGCGCATCATGACCCGCATGGGCGCGGTGGCTTATGAACACCTCGGGACGAGTGACGATTTCAACCGCGGATTGCACTGCATGCTGGATGTGAATCCCGAGCGCCGATACATCGCGCACTTTCCGCACGACAATGCGATCATTTCCATCGGTTCCAACTACGGCGGCAATGTGTTGTTGGGCAAGAAGTGCCTTGCCTTGCGTATTGGCTCCTATCTTGGCCGGCAGGAAGACTGGATGGCCGAGCACATGCTGGTGCTGGGCATTGAGTCGCCAGAAGGTGAGAAGACCTTCGTGGCGGCGGCTTTTCCCAGTGCCTGCGGCAAGACGAATTTTGCCATGATGGTGCCGCCCGCCCGATTCAAGGGATGGAAGGTCTGGACGGTCGGCGACGACATTGCTTGGATGAAGCCGGGGAAGGATGGCCGTTTATATGCCATCAATCCCGAGGCCGGTTACTTCGGCGTGGTCCCTGGCACCAACGCCAGGACCAATCCCAATGCGATGGAGATCATGTCGCGCGACACGATCTACACCAACGTCGGGTTGACGCCCGACCTGGATGTCTGGTGGGAGGGAAAGGATGGCGATCCGCCCAAGGAATGTCTCGACTGGCGGGGACAGAAATGGACGCCGGAATCACGGGAAAAGGCGGCGCATCCCAACAGCCGATTCGCTTCACCCATGACCAACAATCCGATGCTCGCACCGGAAATCAACGATCCCAACGGCGTGCCCATCAGTGCGATCATTTTTGGCGGACGCCGTGCGGACACCATGCCGCTGGTGTTTCAGGCGTTCAACTGGGTTCACGGTGTTTACATCGGCGCGACCATGGGCTCGGAGATGACGGCGGCGGCAGTGGGCGGCGCGGGTCAGGTGCGGCGGGACCCAATGGCCATGTTGCCGTTTTGCGGCTATAACATGGGGCGTTACTTCCGGCACTGGCTGAACATGCGCAAGCTCCTTCGCTACCCGCCGCGCGTGTTTCACGTGAACTGGTTTCGCAAGGACGGCTTGGGCCATTTCATCTGGCCGGGCTTCGGCGAGAATTTACGGGTGCTGAAGTGGATTGTGGATCGCTGCCGAGGGCGCGCAGATGCCGATGAGACTCCGCTGGGCTGGGTGCCGGGGCCGCACTGTTTTGACATTAAAGGCATCCCGGACTTTTCCCACGCCCGGCTGGAGCAGTTGCAGTACATCAATTTGGAGGATTGGCGGCGGGAAATTTTGATGCACGACGAGTTATTCCTGAAATTGTATTCGCACTTGCCCAAGGAACTCATCTTTCAACGCGAACTCTTGGTGGCAAGAATGTGAGCCGGCAAGCGCAGCGGCAAAGCTGGGCATGAAAAAGCCCCGCACAACTTCGTGCGGGGCTTTTGCGTGTCAGGAGTGGATTACTTGCCAGCTTCGCCAGCGGCCTTCGGGCTTTGCACGATCTTGCGGGCGCCGTCCTTCTTGGCCAGACCCGATTTGCCGGAGCAAGCAGTGGCCACCGGGCAACTACCATTGCCATTGCCATCGGCTTTGGCCGTCACGGCGCAGGCGGTTACATTCTTGTCCGCACAAGCTGCTTTGACCGAGCACTCCGTCTTGTCGGCGCACGCGGTCTTGCTGGAACAGGCAGTCTTGTCGGCGCACGCGGTTTTGTCGGAACAGGCAGTCTTGTCGGCGCAAGTTACCGTGCTGGCGCAAGCCGCCTTGTCCGCGGAAACCTTCTGCATAACGAGCGTCGCCTGCTTGACGGAGGCGGTTTTGGCTTTGTCAGCGCAGCACTTTTCACCGGCGTAGGCGACCACGGCGAAGGCTGCGACAGTCAGGATTGCGATGTATTTTTTCATAGTTTTGATCTGCTGGTGTGTAAACGTATTACTGCATCAGACTGTTTTGTCAATTCTCCGTTCAAAGATTTTGCGCCCGCCGGGCCAATATCCAGCCACTCTGACCGGCTTGGTCAGTGGCCATTCATCGGGCTACCAGGTCCTCGATTACGCTGGCCAGACCATCAATCACGCGGGCAAAACGGTCGTAATCCAGCTTGTCTGGGGTGTCGTTGTCTGTGTGATAGTGCCTGGAACGGAATGGGGCAGTGTCCGTAGCCATCACGGCCGGGTAATCCACCTGCCAGAACGCCCAATGATCCGACCAGCCAATTCCCGGCAGTGCGCCCGGCAAAGCACCGCCCTCGGACGGAAATTGCGCTTGCTCGCGGAATTGCTTCACGCAGCGTCGGACCAATGCCCGATCCTTGGTCCGTCCCACGAACGCAACAAAATCCCCGCGTGAAGGGTAGAACACCCCGATGGGGAACGGGTATTTCTGACTGCCCTCCGCCGCTTGATAATAACCGAGACTCTCCAGGCTTAACATGGCGACGATCCGCTCCCCACGTTCACGACAACGCCTGGCGTACACCAGGCTGCCCATCTGCTCGGTTTGGAAAAAGGGCGGCTCTTCGTTTACGAACGCCACGAAGCGCAAGGTGCGCCCGGGCTTCTGGAGTTCCGGGCGATGCGCGAGTGCCAGCAACGCCGCCACGCCGCTGGCATTGTCATCCGCGCCCGGGCTGCCAACCACCGAATCGTAATGCGCGCCAATTACCACGATCTCATCTGGCCAGACGGAGCCCAACACCTCGACCTCGAGATTATCGCATGATTCCCCACCGGCTGGATAACTCTGTCGGGCCACCGTGTGACCAGCGGCGGACAGAGTGGACTCGATGTAATCGGCCGCCGCCGTGAGTTTCTTCGGCAGATAGACATTTCGCTCGCCGATCTCGCCCGCGAGCTTCTCCACGTGCTGCCGGAGTTCCGCGCTGAAAGCCTCCTGCGGCGGACTCAGCGCGGGCAGCGGTCCCGAAAAACTTTTTGACGGCATTCGTATCATGCTGCACTGGCAACCGACCACTACCACACCCAGCAGGAGGAAGAACACGGCGATTCGCTTGAGCGCGGGACGGGTGATGAGTCGCATTGCCGGTTAAGAGAGCAGAGTTTGCAGCGTCCTGTAAAGTCTCCCATCGAGTTGGAGTGAGAAAGAGCAATCGCGTTCCGCGTCCTGGCAATCTCGCTACCTGCGGCGATGCGGCTTGAGCCAAAGTTTCTGAGCGTGGAAATCAATTACCGCACCGCTGGCGGTCAATTCGGAACCGCCCAGAATGCCTACCACATTCGCCCATCCCGTGTTTGGTCTCGCCAGCCCCCAATCACGCAAATCCAGCACCGCGAGATTCAGCCCTTTCCATTCGTGACCGCCGACGGCAAAGGTTTGCACTCTTGCCACGGCGAAACCGCGTGTGCCGGTTGCACCAACCCCCAGCAGCCTGCGCGGCGTGGGTTGCGGCTTGAGCTGCAAGCGCTCAATCTGACCGGCATCCAGACAGCTCCAGACTGCGGCGGAATCCACCAGCATTTCCAACGGCTCGCCATTGACGCGCACCACACAGGTAATGCCCAGGGGATCGGTGAGTCTGAGGGTCGCCGCCGTGTAGCCACTGCGGAGTAATGCGGCCTCGAACTCGTCCTGTGCCTTGGTAGCAGGCGGAACGCGCCGTGTGTAGAGCCGTCGGCGCTCGCAGTCAATGACCGCGAAGTGCGGTATGAAAAAGTCACAACCCAACACCAGGTCGAACGACGCAGGCCGACCATCCACCACGAGGTTGCGAACCAGCGCGGGTTGATTGGTGTAACTCGCGCGACCAAGCGCGAGCCGTTCTACCAGCACCACGCGGGAGTGATCCTCAGTGTCAAACGGCGTCCCCTGCAAGTTCACGTCGGATTCCTGCGGTGTTTTCAGATGGCGGGCGGCGTTGGTGCCGATGCTGGTGAGCGACCAGCCGGTATCCACCAGCACGCTCCGCTGGCGACCATTCACTTTGCCAAAGACAAAGAGATGCTGCGCTTCGGTTCGCCGCAATTGGATCCGCTCGCCGCCGGATCGTTCGAGTTGCTCACGCCAGTCCTGCCCGAACAACACAATTGGTCCCACCGGCAGGAAGCTCAACACGAGGACGAATGAGGGGAACACTGCTGGACGACGAGAATGTCTCAGCCACGCGCGGCTGTCTCTGGCCCGGAGCCATTCCCATGCACGAAGGACGTTCAAGTGCCCGATGAAGCCCTCACGAGCGGCAATTCGTCAAGCCCGGACCGCTTGATTGCCCTTCGCCTGACTTCTTGCGCAGAAACTGCTCGCCTTATTCACGGCATCCTGTATTCATGCCGGCACACATTTGAATGACAGCTCCAATTATGAAAACCAGCTTGCCCACATTGGTCGCAGTGATAATCAGCGCCGGATTACTTTCGACGCACGCTCAATTCGGCCCCCGCGGTGGCATGAACGCGATGTCCGGCCCGCAGTTGTCCGGCAGCATGGCGCAACTGTTTGGCGACCACTCCACCTTCTCCGCCGAGCTTGAAATTCAGGTCACGGATAAAGCTTCCGGCGACACCGCCACAGTGCCGGGCAAGCTGGCCTACGGTGAAGCGAAGTCACGCTTCGAGATGGAAATCAGCCGGATCAAAGGCAATCGGATGAGTCCCGAAATGGCGGGACAGATGAAACAGATGGGCATGGACAGCATGATCGTGATCACGCGACCAGAAAAGAAGCTCTCCTATCTGGTGTATCCCGGCTTGCAGGCTTATGTCGAAGCCCCGCTTCAGAATACCGACGCCAACCAATCCAAATCCGACTTCAAGGTTGAAACGACGGAGTTGGGCAAGGAAACCGTGGACGGGCGTCCGTGTCTGAAGAACAAAGTCATTGTCACGGACAAGGAGGGCAAGAAACTCGAAGCCACGGTCTGGAACGCCACGGCGCCGGAGCTGAAGAAGTTCCCCATCAAGATTGAAACCGTCGAGAGCGGCAACCAGGTCGTGATGCTCTATAAGGAGATAAAACTTGCCAAACCCGCGGCCAGCCAGTTCGAGCCGCCATCCGGCTTCACCAAGTACGAGAATATGCAGACCATGATGCAGCAAATCATGATGAAACAGTTTGGCGGCGGGCAGGGCTTGCCTCCGCAACGTTGATTGGTGACTCGGTCAACATTCAAATAGCCCGGGCCGGTTTCCTTTCAGCCGGACATTTTGAAATGTCCGGGCGACGCTCGGCACAACTCAATACTCCGGCAACACGTTCACAATGCCTTCGTAAACTGGCATCTCGTCCCGCCCCGCCTGACGGGACACGCGAGCCAGTTCGCGCTCCAGCTTCTTGCGCATGGCGGCGGCCGCCGGGTCATTGATGAGATTGCGCATTTCCAGCGGATCGTGGCTCAGGTTGTAAAGCTCCGCAGTGAAACGATCCGGCGTGCCGTCGCCGTTCGGGTAGGTGATGAGTTTCCATTCCGGGGTGCGCACGCCGCGGACGTTGGGCGTGTAGGGGAACTGCTTTTCGTAATTGTATTCGTAGAGGAATGAACCCCGCCACGCGACGCGCTTGCCTTGCAACAGCGGTTTCCATGACTTGCCCGTGATGCCGCGCAACGGTTTGGCCCCGCAAATGTCGAGAATGCTCGGCGCGAGGTCGTGATTCAGAATCATCGGCTCAATCACCGTGCCCGGCCTGGCCAGCGGCGGATACCGCACCACCAACGGCACGCGGATGCTGTCCTCATACATCGTGCGCTTGTCCACCCGCCCGTGCTCGCCAAGCACGAACCCGTTGTCCGACGTGAATACGATGAGCGTGTGGTCCAACTGTCCCGTCTCGCGCAGCGCTTCATAAATGCGTCCCACACTGACGTCCACGGATAGAATCGTGGCCAGGTACGCGCGCACAAACCTGCCGTATTCTTTCTGGCCGTAAAGCGGGCCGCCCGTGCCGTGCCAAGTCGGCAGGCTTTCCACCAGCCACGCGGGCTTGCCGTCCGCCGCGCGGTAATCCAGATAATTCGCCGGCTTCTTCACCGGGAATTCATCCAGCGCGTGCGCGAAACGCGGCTCCGGCTCAATCGGCCCTCCGTGCGGCGCCTTCTGACCCACGATCAAAAGCCAGGGCTTGGCACGCTTGGTCTTCAACCAATCCACCGTGTAATCCGTGATGACCGTCGTGTAATACCCGTCAATCTTCTTGCGGGTTCCGTTAAGATTGAATTCGTTGTCGAAGTAATTGCCCTGACCGCGATGGCTCATCCAGTAATCGAAGCCTGGCCGCTGTTCGTCATTATCCTCACCCATGTGCCACTTGCCGATGTAGGCGGTTTCATAGCCCGCCTCCTTCAATCGGCGTGGATAACTTGGCAAATCATTCGGGTACTCCGTGAAATTGTTGAGCACTTGGTGGTGACGCGCATAGCGCCCACTCAACAACGTCGCCCGGCCGGGCGAACAGAGCGAAGTCGTGACGAAGGTGTTGGCAAACCGCGCCCCCTCGTTGGCCAGACGATCGAGGTTCGGGGTTTTGAACCAGGGAAACAATGCGCGCTCGCCGAGTTCGCGTTGCACGATACCCAGGGCGTCCCAGCGTTGATCATCAGTAATGATGACGAGCACATTGGGCCGGGTCGCGGCCAACGTGATGCCGGCAAGCAAACCAGACAACAAGACGAATAAGAGCCTGCATTTCATAGATTGAATCTATACACGACGTCGTAAGTCCGATCCGCCGGCTGTGGGCAGCCGGCCTACAAAACCTTGTAGGCCGCGTGCCCTCACGCGGCGTTACTTCTGACGTTGTGTATAATTCCCACAGTTGCGCGCATGACTGAATTGTGCGCACCCCCTTTCGCCTGGGCAAGCTCCGACCAAAGGTCGTCTGCCGCCTGCGCAACATTCGGAGTTAGGATCGCTCGCTCCTCAACCATGCCTCCCACCGCCTGCCCATTCGATTCACCGTCAGACCTGTTGGCGAACACGTGTCTCGGCCACCAGCGTCCACGCCTGCGGATGCCGCGTGAACCCGAGGCGCGGGTAATAATCCACGGCCTGCGGTGCCGAAAGCAGGATGATGGTGGCCTGCCCGCCCAGCTCCTGCGTGCGCCGGATCAATTCACGCCCGATACCCTGCCGCTGATGCGACCCGCGCACCGCCAGATCGGAGAGATACGTGGCATAACTGAAATCACTGACACTGCGCGCAATGCCCACCAGCAATTCGCCATCCCAGGCCGTCGCTAC
The DNA here is from genome assembly GCA_026125285.1 of Verrucomicrobiia bacterium. GTDB lineage: Bacteria > Verrucomicrobiota > Verrucomicrobiia > Limisphaerales > JADLHS01 > WYBW01. The sequence goes on from JAHCLO010000001.1 coordinate 52,083, forward strand.
CAGGTTGGCGTTCGCCAGCATGAGGCGCATCCGCTCGCGATCCTCCACAGGCCGCCGCTCGCCCAGCGTTGAAGCGTGATACAGCTCAATGACTGCATCCAGATTGAGATCGTTGCCGGTGCGGTAGGTGATCATGCCGTAATTTGCCTCCATTCAGTCAACACCCCGCGCGTGCGAATCCACGCCTGCAAGTCGGGCATGACGGAAATGGCGCGTCAGTTCAGCCTCAATCTCTGCGTCAGTCCAGTCAGGATGTTGCGTGCGGAGCCAGGCTTTCTTCATCCGTCTTGCCGACCAATACATCTGTTCGGCAATCTCCAGCCGCCGCCCCGGTGTCATCCGCCGGTAAATCTCAATCTGTTCCGGGCTGGGATCATCATCCGGCGTGCGACCGCGATGCGGCATCGCATCACGCACCTCCGCTGCGCCAATGTGGGCTTCAGGATAGTCGGTGTTGCGACGCACGGCGTTCACAAAGAAACCATATTGGCGAAACGAGAGAGCGTCAATCTATGCGCGTCGCCTCGAAAGCGGTGCTGAAGCCACCGCAGTCCAGACGCTGCCGCGTTTGCCTGACGTCTTCAAACATCGCGAAGCGTCTGGACTGCGGCGCGTTTACCGCCGCTTTTCATCGGCGAACCAGCCGGGCACTTTCGGGCTGACGGAATTGCTGCGGGCCATATCCCGCGCTCCACCTCAACCGAGCAGCGTCTTCACCTTGGCCAGGGCTTCTTCCAGCTTGCCCGCATCCTTGCCGCCGCCGCGGGCATTGTCGGTTTTGCCACCGCCTTTGCCGCCGACGATGGGCGCAATGGCTTGAATGATTTTACCGGCCTGAACTTTCGCGGTGAAGTCGGGCGAAACCGTCGCGACGAGCGCAACTGCGTTATTGCCCACTCCCCCGAGCACCACCACGCCCTTGAACCGGCCCTTCAATGAATCCGCAATCGCTTGCAGGAACTCACCGTCAGCGTCGCCCAGATTGTGCGTGATGAGCGGAATGTCGTTCACGGTCTGGACGCGTTCCAGCAACTCGCTGGCGGCGTTCGACGCATTCCGCTGCCGGGCCATCTGAACCTCCTTCTCCAGCTTCTTCTGCTGGGCCAGCATCGCTTCGACCTTCTTCTCCAGTTCGTGAATGGGCGAGTTCACTTTGCCGGCAAGCGACTTAATGAGCGCCAGTTCATCGGTGGCCTTGCGATATGCCTCCAATCCCGCAATCCCTTCAATGCGGCGTACGCCCGCGGCAATCGCGCTCTCACCCACGATGCGGAACAAGCCGATCTCACCCGTCGCGCGCGTGTGCGTGCCACCGCACAATTCCATGGAATAACCGTTCAACTCCCCTGCCCCACCGCCTATCTGCACGACGCGGACGGTGTCGCCGTATTTGTCGCCGAAGAACTGCATCACGTCCTTGCGCGACTTCACGTCGGCGTAAGGCACTTCGGTCCACGAGACGCCGGTGTTTTCGAGGATGCGCTCGTTGACGAGTTTCTCGATGTCGGCGACCTGCTGCGGCGTGAGCGGCGCGCTGTTGAAGTCGAACGTCAATTTGTCCGGGCCGACGAAGGAACCCTTCTGCGAAGCTTCCTGGCTGACGACTTCGTGCAACGCCCAGTGCAGCAAATGAGTGACGGTGTGGTGCCGTTGGATGGCATTGCGGCGGGGCTGGTCAACGCGCAGAACGACCTCATCCCCGGCGGCGGGGAGATTCTCTCCCTCGACGAAGTGCAGCCAAGTGTTGCCAGATTTCTGGGTGTTCTTGATGCGTAGCAGCGGACGTGAGTCCGCTCCATCTCGAGAAGTGAGCCGACTCACGTCGGCTGCTACGGGGAGAATGAGTTCACCGGTGTCACCAACCTGGCCGCCCATCTCGGCGTAGCACGCGCTGGTGTCGAGGATGACGGCGGTCTTGTCCTTGAGCGACACGACTTCCACGACCTTGGCCTCAACGGACAACTTTTCGAAGCCAACAAACTTCGTGGGCGTGGTGGTCTCGATCTGCGAGAGCGAAATGACTTCCTTCTTCTGCGCGGCGCGGGCGCGGGCGCGCTGCTCTTCCATCAACTTCTCGAAGCCCTCCTTGTCCACGGTCAGCCCACGTTCGCGCGCCATCAACTCGGTAAGGTCGAGCGGGAAGCCGTAAGTGTCGTAGAGCCTGAAAGCTTCGTTCGCTGGAAAAACATTTGCCTTCGACATTCTCCGCCCTTGTTCTTCAGAAGGAAGATTCAACCAACCCGGATTCTTGGCCAAGATCGCCTCCACAGATTCCGGATTCATCTGGCCTTCTTCATCCAAGAATTCTGAACCAGGGGTCAGTAGTTGTTTCTTGGCTGCGTGAATCGCGTTGTCGGCATCTTGAGGCGTCTTGAAGAGCGATGCCCACGCTTGTTTCCGAATCGCTTTACGAACCTCACTGAACAGTTCTATCCCCCGATCCAACGTCCTGTTAAACGCCTCTTCCTCGACGCGAATCACGTCTTGTATGTGTTTCTTCTTGGCGCGGATTTCGGGGAAGATGTCGCCCATGGTGTCGGCGAGCACGTCCACGAGTTTGTAGAAAAACGGCTCGTGGAAGCCGAGCGTGCGGCCGTAACGCACGGCGCGGCGCAGGATGCGGCGGAGGACGTAATTGCGGTCGGTGTTGCCGGGCTGGATGCCGTCGGCAATCGCGAACGAGAGCGTACGAATGTGGTCGGCGATGACGCGGAACGCCACATCCGTGGCGATTTGAGATTGCTGATTTGAGATTTCAGATTGGCTTGTCGGGAGAGTGGAGCAGTAGCGCTTGCCTGAGAGTTTTTCCAGCGCGTCGAAGATGGGGCGGAAGATGTCCGTTTCGTAGTTGGAGATCTTGGCGTTGGCAAAATCGGTCAGACCCTTCGTGCCTTGAATAATGCTGGTGACGCGCTCGAAGCCCATGCCGGTGTCCACGTGCATGGCGGGCAGCGGCGAGAACGTGCCGTCGGCGTTAGCGTTGAACTGGATGAAGACGAGATTCCATATTTCGATGCAGCGGGCGTCGCCTTGGTTGACCAGAGAGCCTTTGGTGCTTCCTTCCGGCGTGAGGTCCACGTGCAATTCCGAGCACGGACCGCACGGGCCGGTTTCGCCCATCATCCAAAAGTTGTCTTTCTTGTTGCCGTTGACGATGTGGACGGCGGGGTCGAGGCCGACACTGCGGAATTTCTCTGCCCAGAAGTTCCATGCTTCCTGATCAAACTCGCTCGGATCGTTCTTGGATTTGTCCGGCGAATAAACCGTGGCGTAAAGCCGCTGCGGCGGAAATTTCCAGATGTTTACCACCAGTTCCCACGCCCATTCGATGGCTTCCTTTTTGAAGTAGTCGCCGAAGGACCAGTTGCCGAGCATCTCGAAGAACGTGTGGTGATAGGTGTCGAGGCCGACGTCGTCGAGGTCGTTGTGTTTGCCACCGGCGCGGATGCATTTCTGGGTGTCTGCGGCGCGACCGGGCGTGTAGGGGCATTTGGTCTGGCCGAGGAAGATGGGCACGAACTGGTTCATGCCGGCGTTGGTGAACAGCAAGTTCGGGCTGTCCGGCATCAACGAAGCCGACGGGACAATGGTGTGTTGCTTCGACTTGAAAAAGTCGAGGAAGGACTGGCGAATCTGAGTGCTCGTCATCATAAAGAACGGCTGAGGCTAGGAAAGAGCGACGCTCAAGGCGAGTTGGAACTTTGGCGTGTACAATCAGTTCTGCCGCCGGGACGGACGGCAGCACGCTGCAATTTGCGGCCGTGCCTCTGGCCAGAGACAAACCCAACTTGTCTTTGCCCCTCCACACCGCAAGCTTCAAATCTCGGCCAAGGCATCCTGCGCCTGCAAAAACCCCGCGGAACAAATCCTAAACTAAGGCTTGTCAGCCAAGCCGCTCAGGCGTAAACCCGTCCCATGAGTCAGACTTGGCAGTTGACCAATGGCCAACGGATCCCGGCCAATCAATACTGTTATGCCATAGTCGCAAGCCAACCCAGATGATTACGCCGGAACTCAAAGACACTCTTGAGGCGCTTTCGTATTTTGCCACAATTATCGGCATTCCAGTCGCGATTGTAGTGTTTCTTTTGGAGAAGAAGAAAGACCGCCTTCAGCATGAGCGGGAGACTTACATCGAAGCGAACGGACGGTACATTGACTACCTGACCATGTGCCTAGAACACCCAGAGCTGGATTGCTCTGAGTTTACAAAGGATGATCCCGACCTCGAGAAGGCCGACATGGACGTCAAGAAGTTGACCGCGTTTACCGTTCTCATTTCCCTGTTAGAGACCGGCTACGTGCTCTACCGCGACCAGCATACTTCGGCTCGCTCCACTCAGTGGCGCGGCTGGCACGACTACATGGTTACATGGTCTCGCCGTCCCGATTTCCGCAGAGCTTGGCCCATCCTTGGCCCACAGTTTGACTCGGACTTTGTGCAGCACATGGAGAAGATATTGCGTGAGACAGACACAGAAACGAAGGCATAACAAGTCGGTGGAGACGAACCGCCGCCTCGCTTCTCCGTTCGAGGCTGGGCGGCAATTCGTAGGCGTCTTGTGCGCCCCGCCGTCACTGTCGGCGGCGGTCGCTCACCTCTGTCGTTCGGCGTGATCGTATGTCGCTACAGATTTGTCCAAAGTGCCGAGTGAAAGCGATCACATGGTCGGTTGATGAGGAGGCATCCCCGTTTACCGAGTGGTGGTGCCGCAATTGCGGATACGTCGCGCGGGAAGATGAGTCACAAGAGGGTGATTGTCCGCAGTGCTTGTCCCGTCGGACGTGCATGCTCGTTAGAGATAGCGACGGTGTTCACAGATGGTGCTGCGCTTGTGGTTTCTTCGGTAGCACCGCAGAGGCATTCGCCGCATGAATACGAAGAAAATGCCGAACCAGGTCACTGGACCGAACGCAGGCGGGCCACGGCAGTTGCCAATTCCAACGTCACTAGCCGCCCGCGTCGGTCAGTTCTGCCGTTGCCGCTTCACCATGCGCTCGGTTCTAATCATCGTTCTCGCCAGCGCAGGGTTGTTTGGCTGCACGCGGGAGGAGCGCACGTTCACAGCAGCACAGCAGGTTCTCTCCGGGCACTTCGACGCCGTTCGCGCTGGCGACACCAATGCTTTGCTCGCCCGCTATTCACCGGAGTTTTTTCGTCAGCCGAAACGCAGCAGGGAGCAACAGGTCGGGTCGTTGGCCCGGCTTCACGCAGAGGGCTTGCACGACTACACTATCGTTCATCGCGAGTTGCGCGACCACAGCACTGGCACGCTTGTGCGATTCAGTTGCCGCTCTCGCTACGGCTCAGTTTCATTCGAGGAGGACTTTGAGTTGTATCGCCCCGCCGGAACGACCAACTTCGTCATCACCAGCCATGATTTCGATTAGACAGACGCGGCCGTAACGGCCAAGAAGAATCCTGTCTTGCACACCACCGCCGCCGTAGCAGATGTCCTCAGTTACCAGGCGCTCGCTTGAGCTACCCGGACGCGTCCCAAAACGAATCTCCGGAACCCGCCGTCAGGGAATTTGCACGCGGTAATAGCGCGTCTCATTCCCGCTCTGGGTGTCGGTTTTGCTGGTGGTGGCAGCCATGGCCGGGACGGGACTGCCGAGATTGGTCCACGCGCCGCCGGGCAATTGGGTGGTGTATTGCACTTGATAGGAGACGCCCGGCACGCTGTCCCAGGTCAACACCACATTGCCCGACGGCGAAACCTCCAAATCACGGATCCGCAAATCGGTAACGACCAGATTATCGAGGTTCAGAAAATTCGCGCTGCCCAGAGCGGAGTTGAACATGACCGCAATCGTGTTCGGGCCGGCGGGGAAATAATGGGAAACGCTGACGGTGTGGTAGCTCGACCAACTTCCCGTGTTCGCGAATGGTTGATTCGCGAATGTGTTCACGCCGTTGATGGCAATCACCCGGCTCGCGTTGCCGGCGCCCGCGGCATAGCGGAACGTCAGGGTCCGCCCGCCCGGGGTCGGGAAATTCACGTTGAAGCGGACCCATTGATTGTTCCCGTTCCAGCCGGCGAGGTAGCCCCAGCCGGTGTAGCCCGGGTAGTTGGCTTCCAGGCCGATCCGATGCAACGTCGCGTTCTCCGCCTCGAATTGATTCTCCGGCAGGCCGGAGCCGGGGTAGTCTCCGAGTTGCTGCGCGAACAGGTTCAGTGCGGCGCAGGCGGCATTGTTCTGGCCCTGGTCGCCGGAAGATTGCGCGGGGCCGGCCCAGTTGACGGCGAACACGGTGTTGGCCGGGTCGCGCGCCAGGTTCCAAATCGCGTCCGCACTCGCCTTGAGCACGATGTAGTAAGCGGTGCGGGAAGGGTCCTTGCGAAACAGTCGCATCAAGTAACGATACGCCGGGCCTTTGAACTGGTGACAATCTCCGCCGCAGCCGGTGTTGCTGCCATCGTACAAAACACTGCCATACGCCGTCGGCACACATTGCTGATTCAACATGAAGCTGGCGAGCCGATGCGCGTTGATCAGATACGCGGAATCACCGGTCGCTTCATACAGCTCCACGCTGGCGCCAATCATCAGACCCTCGTTGTAGGTGAACTTCCACCACACTTTGGTGCCATCGGGGTTGATGTGGTCGCAGACCTGGAAGGTGGAGTGGTTCACCATGTTGTTCCACCAGAACGAATACACCTGTTGCGCGAAACTGAGATACGCGGCATTGGTTGTGCGCTGGTACAGTTTGGCCCCGGCGAGCGCGGCGCCCGCGTTGGCGGCCGTGGCTTTCTGGGTGCGCGTCTTGTCCCACCACAGGCCGCCCGGCACCGGGCCGCAACAAGTGGTGTCCCAGCCCGTCTGTACATCCGCATACAACGCCAGCGCCTGATTCAGATAGACCATGTTCGTCGTCAGGTCGTAGGCGCGGATCAACGCCAGCGTCATCCAGCACTCGTCATCGTAGTAATTGTTCGTCCAGCCGCGCGCGTTCTGGCCCAGATAGAAACTCTCGATCAGTCCGGCGTATTGCGCGCCGCCGGTGCGTTCGACGCCGTCCAGGAGCGCATCCCAGCCGTTGGCGTAGGTCCAATAACCCGTGAGCGACCCGTCGCTGGGAAATTTATCCCGGAGATACTGCTGGCCGCCGTTCCAGAACTTGAGCAGGAAACTCTGCAGTGCCTGATCGGCACGGGTGTGGTAAGTGGCGGCGGTTTGCGCGGGGCTGGTCAGCGGCAGGCGCATGGTGAGAAGGATCAATATCACCAGGAAGCCCAACAGGTGGAGGACTCCGTGCTTGCGAACTGGAATTGTACTCATAGCGAATCTGACTGAAGCAGGATCGTTAGTCTGGCATGGCCAGACGACCTTACCCGCCGTCCCTACTGCAATCATTCGGTTTGGACATTTTGAACCTTTCGCATCGAAGGCAAACGGCATGAACCGCCTTCGCGGTCAGCCAGTTTAGCCGATCCAGTGGCCGCACGCGAGTGGGAACTTTCGGCCCATTTAGAACTTCTGCGGCTCCGGCCAAACTTTCCGAAGATTTTCTGTAACACCCCGCAAATTCTCCTTCTGAGGCGGGATGTAAACACATAAGAATATATGAGCACCAACTTGAAAACCGACAAACCATGCCCCAACTGCGGCAAACCGCTGCCGGCGGGCGCGCTGGCGGGCCTTTGTCCGGCCTGTCTCCTCGCCCAAGGCACGGCTACCGACGCCGGTGAACCCGGCGGCGCCAAGCCCTTCCAACCACCGCCCCTGGAGGAGGTGGCGAGATTGTTTCCGCAACTTGAGATTCTCAGCCTGCTTGGCGCGGGTGGGATGGGTGCGGTTTACAAAGCCCGACAACCGGCGTTGGATCGGTTCGTGGCCCTCAAGATTCTGCCGGCCACGAGCAGCGGCGGGGTGAGTTTCGCCGAGCGGTTCAATCGCGAGGCCCGGGCACTGGCCCGGTTGAGTCATCCCAGCATCGTGGCGGTTCACGAATTCGGGCAGGCCGGCGCGCTGCACTACTTCATCATGGAATTCGTGGATGGCGCGAACCTCCGGCAACTCGAACAAGCCGGACGGCTCTCGCCCCGCGAGGCGCTTCAGATCATTCCGCAAATCTGCGACGCGCTGCAGTACGCGCACGACGAGGGGGTGGTGCATCGCGACATCAAACCGGAGAACGTGCTCGTGGACCGCAAAGGCCGCGTGAAGATAGCCGACTTCGGGCTTGCGAAAATTCTCGGCTACGATCCAGATGCCGCGCGGTTGACGGCGGAAGGTCAGGTCATGGGCACGCCGCATTATATGGCGCCGGAGCAGATGGAGCGTCCGTTGTCAGTGGATCATCGCGCGGACATCTATTCACTGGGGGTGGTTTTCTACGAGATGCTCACCGGCGACCTGCCGTTGGGCAAATTCTCACCGCCCTCGCGCAAGGTGCAGGTGGATGTGCGCTTTGACGAAATCGTGCTCCGGGCGCTGGAGAACGATCCCGAGCGACGCTATCAACACGCCAGCGAGGTCAAGACACAGGTGGAAACCATCGCTGGCTCACCCGCCGTGGCGAGTCCTGCCCCCTCACCCGCACCGCCGCGAACGGGTCGCCGCTATTTGCATTGGGCGGGCTTCCCCGTGGTCGTGGAGTACGATGGCGAGCGCGAAGTGAGTTGGAACGGAACGCTCAGCGCCGTGGTCGCAGCGTTTCTTTTTGTGTTCATCGGTTTCGTCATTGTGCGCTTTGTGACTGGTTCGTCGAATCATCCCGGCACGCTGCCCATCTGCCTGATGATGGCGGTGTTTGCGGTTCTGGCGGGGGTGCGCCGCACCTTGAATCAACCGCCGGAGAGCGAATTGGCACGCGCGCCCGGGGGTACACTGATTCTTCAACCAAAACGCCGCTGGAACCGGCAATACCTCGTCTTCGTAGGTATTACCGCGTTCGTGGTGGGCTGGAGTCTCTTCACCATCCACTGGCTGGGACCGCAACTCAGGAAGTGGACGGGCAACCCGGTCAAGGTCGCACAGGTGGCTACACGCGATCCACAATCCAGCGCACTGATCGCAGAGTTTCCCGGTGGTGGCACGGTGGAGCTGCTCGCCGTTGCGGAACGTAACGGCGCTCCCAATCAATGGTGGCGACCAGACGGCACACTGGAAACGAACGCTGTTTATGAACTGCCAAACCCTGCTGAGAACTTCAACAAGGGCCGGGTATCGAAAGACCTGTTGTTCCGGGTGGCCGACCTGCCGGACGGGGCGGACGGCCCGTTTTTTGAAGCCGATCCTGAGTCTGGTTGTGGTTACGCGGGCCAGGTTTATCAGGATGGCAAAATCCTGCCCAACGTGTTGCAGGCACGCTTCACCTGGCTGCCGGCCACCCGCAAAGCCAACGTTCGCGCCGGTGTGGCCCTGGTGCCTTGGCGAACCGTGAGTACTTACGACGTGGCCCGGAAAAGCTCGACGCACACCACGCAGCGTGGTGATCCACGCTGGGGCGTGATCATGCACTCGACTGCCGACGGCAAGGAAGGGGCGCAGATAACAATGATTCTTGGACGCGAACACCGGGATTGGCGCACCCGGGTCATCGCGGTGGACACCAATACGCAGGTGCATGTTTATCGAAGCGCCTCCGGCACACCCAGCGAAGGCACCGCCACCTGGACCTACAACTTCCCCGGTCTGCCGCTGGCCGCAGTGAAGGAGTTCCGTGTGGAGGTTCGACCCGTACATTGGATCGAGTTCCGCAACGTGGCCCTGCAACCCCGGTCGCCGCTGCCGCCGCCACAAAAGCCGCGCTTCAGCGAGGTGATGGAGCACACGTTTGACGAGTTGATTGACTTTGACACGGGTCGCATTGCGGAATTCCCGCCAGGTCAGCCGGGCCGGCCTCCGTTTGCTGGCATTGGCGAGAATGTCCTGTGGGCGCAGAAAGCGGGACTTGATGCCGCCGCCGGCACCGGCGAGTTGCATGCGCTCGACTTGACTGTCGTGGAACTGACCAACTCGGATTGGGACACACTTACTCCCAACCAACTCTGGCAGCGGCTCTATCTGGGTCAGTACCGGCCCAGCACCTTAAAGCTCCGCGAGAACGGCCAATTGCCCGCCACGTTTGGCTTCCGTACCCGCGAGGGCGGCACGGGGCTTCTGCAACTCGTTACCTTTGACCCGGAGGGCCCTGGCGCAACTGTTCGGTTCAAGCGAATTCTCCGTGCTGGCGACAAGATGCCGCTGCAAGCCAAGCTGGATCCTCAAACTGGCGACCTCGTCGCGAAGCTGGCTAACGGTGGGTCTGTGGCGTTCGTGGCGATCAAGTCCGCACATGACGTGTCCGACGGTTGGCGGCGAGCGGATGGTGCGAGAGCCATCGGCATCAATTGCTCCGTGGATTACCCGCAACGGCTCAGCGCAGTTGAAGCGCAGTTGTTTGACCTGCTCTTTCGGCTGGAGAAGTTGCCGGAGCCTACGATGACACCCGTATTCGAGTTTGCGGGCGCGATCAGGAGTTCAACCGGAGATAAAGAGACCATTCGCGGCCGTGCGAATGATGATCTTTTGCCCGTGCAAGTAGTCTGGCCTAACTCGAAAAGATCTGCTTCGGCGCGCGTGGGCATCCCGCGCGCCGGGTGGCACACCATTCGGAGCATCGAACCCATCTCCCGTGGTTTCACCAAGACCCGCATTGGCGATGATCCGAAATGGGAGATCGAGATGCATGCAGCCGGAGTGGGCACCAAGGGTGCACAGATTACGGTTGTGTACACCACGAACTATCCGGGCTGGAATCTGCGCGTCCTCGCCTCGCGTTCGCGCCTACCCGATGTTACGGGCATCCTGGATGCCGCTGTCACCAATGGCCCGGCAGCCACCAAAACCTATGTCTTTCCCGGGCTCCTGCTCAAGGACGTGCAAAACTTCCAGGTGCAGGCCCAACCGCTCGAGTGGGTGGAATTTCGGAATCTGAAACTGGCACGGGCAACCGAACCCATGCATCCATGACTGGAAACGACTCCACATCTCTGGATTCCCCTGCTGCGCGAGGCGACATTTTCGTCACCACGCGCTGGACGGTGGTGCTCTCCGCCGGGCGCAAATCTTCTCCGCAATCGGATCGTGCGCTCGGTGAACTATGTCAAACCTATTGGTATCCGCTCTACGCTTACGTGCGGCACCGAGGGCACTCAAGGGAGGACGCGGAAGACCTCACGCAAGCGTTTTTCGCCCGCTTCCTGGAGAAGAACTATCTCGAGGGTCTGAGCGCCGAGCGCGGGAAGTTTCGCGCGTTCCTGCTCGCGTCGTTGAAACACTTTCTGGCCAACGAATGGGACCGCTCGCAGGCCCGGAAACGCGGTGGCGGCGCGCTTCATCTCTCGCTTGACTGGCAGAGCGCGGATGAGCGTTATCATCTCGATCCCCCTGACCCCACCAGCCCGGATCGCCTGTACGACCGAGACTGGGCCCTCGCGTTGTTGGAAAGGGTGATCGCCCGGTTGCAGAAGGAATGTGCCGCTGCCGGCAAAGCCGAATTGTTTGAGCGGACAAAGGATTTTCTCACAGTCGGTGAAGCCGCAATTCCTTACGCTCAAGCGGCGGAGCGACTCAATCTGAATGAAGGCGCGGTGCGCGTGGCGGTGCATCGGTTGCGCAAGCGTTACCGCGAACTGCTGCGGGATGAAATCGCCCAAACCCTGAGCGACCCCGCGCAAGTAAAGGAGGAACTGCGTTCGCTACAGGCTGCGCTCGCGTCCTGAACTGACGGCGCTACCTTGGGCGGCCCGCTCCGCCGGAGTTGGAGGTCCGACTTTTGCGCAAGGCTTTCTCCACCCGGGTCAGGCGCTCCTTGATTTCCTCCAGTTCGTGATAGAGCGCGGTGGCCACTTCCTCCGCTTTGAGCGGCGCCTCGACCTCGAGTTTGCCCACAAGATCCTCCACCCGTATGTTCGAGAGTTTCCGAACGAGCAATGCCGACTTGGCCTTGGCCGCTTCCGCTTGGAATCGCTTCGCCAGGACGTCGAGCGCAGCCAGCGTCTGTGGATGAGTCAAGGACGGAGGTGCCGATTGACCAGCAGGTTCGTCAACGGGATCACGGTCAAACATCTGTTGGATCGCATCCGGAATGTCCTCGTCCAGAAACTCCTTCCGCCCGGTGGCGATAGGCGTCACATTGCGGCGATCCAATTCCCGCAAAACGGCGCCGAACAGGCTGAAATGGGTGGCCTCTGGACTGGTGGCCGGCAACTCCACAATCTTGTCACCTGCCATCTTGCCCGCATAAGCGAAGCCGCTGCCGCCGCCCACTGCGGGCATCCAATGGGCTTCATCGGCCAAGTGCTCGCGCGCGGCTTGGATTATTTCCAGTTTGATCTCGGGCGTGAGCACCGCGATCTGCGGGGGTGGAGGTGAGGCGAAAGCCGAGGTGGATTCGGATTCAGCGAGGTCTGGCTCAAGCGGCAGACTTTGACTCGCGCCCGGAGCCACAGGCGGATTGAGCGCTGGCGGCGGGGACAGCGCCGGGGCAGACGAAACCACCTCAGTCTTTGGAGAAGCCGTGACACCGGTGGCGCCCGCGTCCTTGCCCGGGGCCGGCGGGTGGGCGGGCGAAGCTGCCTCCGGCTCGCTGGTCGGCGGCGGAATGGCGATCGTGGCTTTGCAAGACGGGCAGGCGGTCGCCCGGCCAATTTCGCTGGCTTCGGTCAGGATGCGCTGGCCGCAAGCGGGGCAACTGAATTTGAACGCATTCATGGCCATCGCTTTCGTTTGTCGAGTCACATTCGCGCGGAGCTTCGTCCCTGCCTCAATCACCCGCAGACATCGTCCACATCCCCATTGGATTCAAAGCGCTGCCGCGCCCAATGGTTTCGGTGGTCGTGTGCAGTCCCACATGACCATCGTGGAAGAGGTAGTTGAAGCGTCGGGAATGAAGCCCGTAGGAGATGGATCCGTAGGTGTGCTCGGTGCCACTGACCCTGGCCACGGTGGTCGTTTGGATGCAGTCCTCGTTAACGCCACTTGGCGCTGCCGGCCCCGGCCCGGCACAAAAGGATGGCCAATCGTTGCCGGCCATATTGCGGCCATTGGCCAGTTCCGCCAGCAGGATTGTTCCCGCCTGGTCCTTTACCTGATTCACTTTGAAGCCGCGCGGCCTCCAATTGAACGTGTTCGGGGCCGAGCCACGCAGGTTGTAGAAAATGCCGATGCCTTTCAGCCCGGAAACCGGCAACGGCGCATTGGCCGAACTGAGCATGAAGCCGGAACCAGCCCAGTTCATGGAGTAGGATCGCCGTGCCGCAAACGCGTTCAGCCAGGATTCATTCTTGGGGAATTCGATCCGGTCAGCCGGGCACCGAAGGATTCGCGGCGTCTTGTCGGGTGGCATGACACCCATTTGCAGGTCCATGTCACTGCCGGTACCACCAATGTTGCGGTGAATGTAATCGTCCCAAGTCAACTGATAGGTGATATCACCAGTGGAATAAGCCGCAGGTGGATACATGTCCTGATGATCAGCGGTGAACAGCGTCACCCCCAACCCAAGCTGTTTCAGATTGGACAGACATTGGGTTCGTTGCGCGCGCGCCTTGGCTTTGCTCAAAGCCGGAAGCAGCATGGCCGCGAGAATCGCGATGATGGCGATGACGACCAGCAGTTCAATCAACGTGAACGCTCCCCGCAGTCCCTTGCGGCATGCACATGAACTTTCCTGACTGGATTGCGAATGTGAATTCGTCATCGCCGGTTGCTCATCTATAGCTTCGTTTTCACCTTTCGTAAACGCCCGAAGTGGCTTCGAGCGTCAATGAAAGAACCGTCCATGCGGTGCAGAATTCCCAAGGACATCAGGCTTCCCAAAAGTGAGGGCGCCGGTTTGCCGGCGCCCTCTCCCAGTCAATCCCCACTCAATCCCCACTCAACCCAGGACAATACATCCGTGACGCAGTTCGAAACCCATGTGCCTTATGGAGTGGGCGGCACCCAGACGGTGCGGAAATACTTGGGCGCACCCGAAATGGGCGTCGCGTACGGGTTGCTTGCGCCAACGACTTCGCTGAACGGTCCATTGACATTCGTCGCGCTTTGGAGTTTGACGCTGCCGGTGGCCGGGTCTGCCCAAGTGACAACGATGTTCTCGCCGCTGACAGCGACACTCAATGGCGGGCAACCCACGAAGAGCCGTTCGAGCTTGATGTTGTCAACGATCAGCGCGTTGTCGGCGTCGTATCCCCAAGTCGTCAACGAGTTCGCATTCTCAATCTGGAACTGCATGTTCATGTCGTGGATCTTGCTGGCATGATCGGTGAAGTTTGCCTTCGAGCCAATGCCGGCATTGCCCTGCCTTAGCGTGTAGGACGTCGTTTGCCAATTCGTCCCGGCTGGCACCGCAAAGTCCAGACGCACCAGCAGGTCATCATCTTCGTCTGCGTCGGCCGGTTCCAATGTGTCGTCGGGTGCGCGCAGGAACACCTGCAAGGCCAAGCTGGTGTTGAGCGTGGCCGGCTCCAAGCCCTCTGCCCGTGCGTCAAAGGTGAGCAAATAGTCACCGAGGTCTCCCGAACTGAACAGGCTGTAGTCCACCGGACCGCTGCCGCCCATGCCGCCACCCGCCCATTGCGGTGGTTCGCTGGCTAACGCGCTGTTGTCCATTCGCAGGGACCAACCGTTACTGCCGCCCACCCCGGCGCCCGCGTCCGCTTCGTTATAGGTGAAGATCGGCAGGTTGGCGTTCTGCGACCAATTATAGCCACCGTAGAAACCCCAGCCAGGCTTGTCGTCCATGTTCCACTCCAACATGACGACCGGGACGGTGGGCGGCGGCGGCGGCGGCGGCGCCTTCTGCACTACTTCCAATCGAATATCGTCCAGGTAGAAAGTGTTATCGGCATCAAAATCCCAGCCACCCTCGGGCTGGTGGAAATTGACATTGAACCGCGGATTGCAGTCCTGAAAACGGTAGGCGATGAAATCGGCCTCGGTCTTGCCATCGGCGATACCACCTTGGTCCAGCGTGAACACGAAGGTCTGCCAGTTGCTGCTCACACTGAAGTTGAGGTTCACCTGCATGAGCATGTCATCGTCAGTGTTTGCATCCGGCGGCTGGATGGTGTCGTCCGGCGCGGCAAACTGCACCTGGAATTCGCCATTGGCAGTGGTGACGCCCGCCTTCAGCCCCTCGGCGCGCGCGCGGAACGAGATGATGTAGTCCTCCCGATTGGTCGCCGTGAAGATGGAGGCGTCGTTTGTCCAATTCAGCCCACCGCCAAAGCCGAAGCCGTAGCCACCCCCGGGATAGGCGATCATGAAATCGGCATAGCCGGCGTTGTCAAAGTAGAACTGGCCCATCGCGTTGGTGAATCCCCAATCGTCCGGGTCGTAGAACGCCGTGTTGAAGTAGTAACTGTGCGCGGGGGCCTCGCCCCCCCAATCATACTTGTAGCCGTAGTTCCACCGCAGGTTGTGGCCGACCCCGGTGTCGAAATCATAATCAAAGGTGGTCAACGAAACCAGATTGGTAACGGGGGTTTCCTGGGCCAGAGATTTTAACGGTGATCCAGCCAGACTACACGCGAAGATGGCGCAGATCATCCATTGGCTTGATGTGGTTTTCATTTTCAGACTTTTTGTTTGTGGGTTATGGCAGCGGTCGGCATCGGCAGGCAGAGGTTCAAAGCGGAGGATGTCCTTGAGTCTGATTGGACGAACCGACTCCCAGACACCCGACTCCCCGGTCTTCTCGCCATTGAAACCATCGTAATAATACGCCTTCCTAATCCACCGCTGGTAATACCGTAGCGAAGCCCAAACCAGCCGTCCTGTCATCAAAACAGATTACAGGCGATCTGAGCACAAACCGCCCCGGCGGGATCACTTGGGTTGGAAGTCGAGTCACCGACCGATGGTTACAGTTCCCGCACGTACAAGTTCATAAACTCCCCTGCCCCGCCGGTATCACGCAATCCCAGCGGCCCGCGCCCGGGTGCGTCCGCCGGCAAGTTGATCTGCTGTGTGTCCTTATCAGCCTGCCGCACCGTAATTTGACGGCCACGACCGGTAAGGATGAAACGCTGGTACACTCCTGGGGTTGTTCCGAGCAATGGCAGTTCCACGCCGCGCCAGGCCACGATCGGCACCATTGGCGAACTGCCCTCGGCTGGCTTCGCCGGACGGCAATCCAGAATGAACTCCGCATCGCCAAAGTCAGTCGCCGTCCACAAGTCGCCCGCCGCACTTGCTTTACCCGCAGCGATGGTCAGCCGTTCACCACGCACGCGCCAACGTGTCGCTGTGACGGCGTTCGTCTTCCAGCCGCGCAAATCCAAGCCCGTGAAAAGTGAACGCCAGCCCTGATCAAGTGGCGCGGTCAATTCGGCCGACGCACCACTGGACGGCAGTTCCTTGATACGCATATTACGAAATTCCACTGGCGCCCCCTCGGACTCCAGCGCCAGATAGCCTTTGCGATAATTGCAGTCCTCGCCGCCGGAGACTTCCTGGCCGTTCACGCTCAGGCGAATCACGCCGTTGGTGCAAACGATGCGGTAATGATTCCATTCGGGGGACCGCCGACTTCGCTCCTCGGAGGGAAAGCTTCTCATGCCGTTGTGGCGCCCAAACGGCTTCATCGTGGCGCCATGAATGGGAAACACATCCCCGTGCGTCGTGAACCAGTCCGGCTTCCTCCCGGTTTCTTTCGCGTACTGCTCGGCGTAGCCGTGATCCAACACCTGCACCTCGATGCCGCGCAGGAACGGCACCCCCGGCGCGGCGATGGGTGTGCCCCAGAGAAACACGCCGGAGTTGCCGCCGCTGGTCAGATGCCGCCATTCGAGTTCGAGGATAAAGTTCTCGTACTGCCGTTCGGTGCGCAGTGCGCCCGTGGGGAAACCGGTGCAATGAATGACACCCTCACGCACGCTCCACGTTTCGGGCGCGCAATTGGCGTTCACCCAGCCACTCAGATCACGGCCGTTGAACAGCGGCACGAAGCCGTCCTCCGCCCCCCGGGCAGTGCCCGCGGCCACCAAAAAAATCAGGCACAATTGTTTCATCTTGGGAATATGTCAGCGTGTTCTTCACCAGTAAGCAGGAAACTCCCGATCCGTCAATCCTCGCAGAGAATTTCGCCCTCTTACGGCGGTGGCCGCCCTGGAAGGATGCGAGCTTCATGGAGCTGCACAGCGTTCACAAAGCTACAGAAATGGCGAGAACAACCGCGCCGTCGCATCGCGCAGTTTGGCCGGCATCGCGCGTCCGTCCGCCTCCGCCAACGTCACTTCGCGGGCAATCTGGATTTTTCCCTGCGCCAGCGCCGACATGGCCTGCGCCAGATCGCGGTCGTAACATTCCACGTTTAACTCGAAGTTCAGCCGCAGACTCCGCGGGTCCCAGTTGGCCGAACCAACGAACACCCAATGGCCGTCCACCACCATCAGCTTCGAGTGATCGAAGGGTGGCGGGGTCAGCCACAGCCGGCAGCCGCGCTCCAACACCTGCCACCACAGCGCGCGCGACGCCCAGTCCACGAACGGCAAGTTGCTGTTCGCCGGCAGGATGATGTCCACGCGCACCCCGCGCAACGCCGCCAGATTCAGCGCGGTGATCAGGGTCGGATCGGGCAGAAAATACGGTGTAACGATTTGCACGGACGATTGCGCCTCGGCCAGCGCCGCCAACAACGTCCAGCGCAGTTTGTCGTAATCTTCATCCGGTCCGTCCGTCACCACGCGCGCCACGACCTTGCCGCCATCGCACAATTCCGGAAACCAGACGTGGCCTTCCAGGATTTCGTCGGTGCAAAACGCCCAGTCATTGGCAAACGCCTCCTGCATCTGCGTCACGACCGGCCCTTCCAGCCGGAAATGCAGGTCCTGCACCGGACGACGGGGTTGAGCCGCCAGCACATTCCCCTGCCGGATATTGATTCCGCCAGTGAAACCGACGGCGCCATCCGCCACCAGCAACTTCCGATGGTTGCGCAGGTTCATCGTCATGAAATGCCACAGCGGAAAACTCGGCAGAAACCGGCCCACGGGCACGCGGGCACGCTTTAGCTCGCGGAAGATGGTCGGCCAGGAATACCGCGCACCAGCATCATCAATCAACACGCGCACCGCCACGCCGCGCGCCACCGCCCGCCCCAGCGCGGCCACGAATTGCCGCCCACTCGGGTCGCGGTCGAAAATGTAAGTGAGGAGCGCCACGGATTTCTTCGCGCCATCAATCGCGGCGAGCATGGCTGGAAAAGCTTCATCTCCGTTCACCAGCACTTGAACGCGATTCCCGCCCGCCAGCGGGCGCGCGGCCACGCGCTCCACCAAACGCGCCAGCGATCTCAAGTGCTCGGCCACGGGCGCATCCGACTCGCCGGCATCATGTGCCAGGGAAGGAGGGATGACTTCAGGATTCTCCGCGCGCAACGTTAGCGCTTTACGGCGGATGCGGTTGACGCCGAGCGAAACGTAAAGGATCGGGCCGAGCAGCGGCATGAGCCAGATGAAACCCAACCACAGCACCGCGGCTCGTGAATCGCGCTTGTTCAGCAAGGCGTGGGCGGAAGCCAGCAACGCGGCAAAAAAACTCAACGCCGCCACCAAGTGCGGCCACAAGCGGGCAAGCTGATCGAGCCAGGGCATCGTTTGATTTCCTTTATGGCGCAAGCCCCGGCGGTTGCAAGCACCATGTCTGGGGCGGCCAGAATCCGGCTGACAAGCCCGCTGCGATTTGTTCCAATCTCCGCGCCGATGATTTCTCAACTTAACCCTGCTGAATTGCCGCTGCCATGACCGCCATGCTCCTCGCCCAGGGTTTGCAGAAGCAATTCGGCGCCGTGTCGGCGGTGCAAAGTGTGAACCTGGAGGTGCAACCGGGCGAAGTGGTCGGCCTGCTCGGTCCGAATGGCGCGGGCAAAACCACCACGCTGCGAATGTTGACCGGCGTGCTGGCGCCGACCGCCGGACAGGTTACGGTGCGCGGCTGGGACGTTCGCGCGCAGCCGCTCGCAGCCAAACGTTGCATCGGGTTTCTCTCCGGCGACACCCAACTCTACCAGCGGCTCACCCCGCGTGAGGTGCTCCGCTACTTTGGCCGGTTGTACGGAATGACTGAAACCAGCTTGTCCCCGCGCATTGCCGAACTCATATCCGACCTGGAAATGCGTTCCTTCGCCGACCGGCCCTGCCGCACGCTGTCGTCGGGTCAGAAGCAACGGGCCAACATCGCCCGCGCGCTGCTGCATCGTCCGGAAGTGTTGATGCTTGATGAACCCACGGCGGCGCTCGACGTGGTGAGCGGACAATTCATCCATGAAGCGATCCTCCGTGAGCGCGCCGCAGGCCGGGCGATTTTGTTCTCCACGCATTTTATGAGCGAGGCGGAGCGATTGTGCGACCGCATTTACCTGTTGCACGAGGGCCGCATCGCCGATCACGGCACGCTGACTGAGCTCCTCACCCGCTCGGGATGCAATAATCTGACGGACGCCTTTCTGCATCATGCAAGGGCGGCAAAATCCCCGGCCATATCAGCCGCTTGAACGAATCGCCATGCGCCCACAAATCATCTGGACCATCTTTCGCAAGGAAATCACCGAGGCGTTGCGCGATCGCCTGACGCTGCTGGTGGTGCTGGGTCTGCCCATCCTGATTTATCCGCTGGTGGTAACGGTCTTGGTGCGCATACAGAAGACCCAGGAAGCGGTGGAGGACCAGCGCATCTCGCAAGTCGCCGTGTGGGGACAGCCCGTGGAACCGCTGCTAAAGTTTTTGCAGCGCACCAACACCCTGAAACTGGACCCAGTCCAGGGATTGCCCACGGAATTACGCCGGACATTCGAGTCAGGCGAATTGCAGCCGCGCCGAACGGACAAATCTCCGCCGGCGTCAGACGAAGCCACGGCCACTGAGTCAAAGGACGATTCGGACGACCCGTTGCTGCTGGCGGCGCGAAAACTCCTGACCGACAAGGCCGCCGACGCTGTGTTGGTGCTCTGGCCCGGCACCACGGAGGCGTTGGATCAACTGGATCGCGGCAACATCACCGTCTTCTACGACGAAGTCCGACCGGCATCTGTGAAGGCCTGGTCGCGGTTGCGCGAACAACTCACGCAATTCCGCCGCGAACTGGTCGGGCAGCGGCAGGAACAATTGAAGCTTCCCGCCGGCTTTGCCACCGCACTGGAAATCCGCTCCGAGAGTGTGGCCACCCCGAAGAAGGTTTTTGGCAATCACTTCGGACGTTTGCTGCCATTGTTGCTGATCATGCTCTCGGCCACCGGCGCGCTGTATGCGGCGGTGGACTTGACCGCGGGCGAGAAGGACCGCACGACGATGCAAACGCTGCTGTGCGCGCCAGTGTTGCCGCTGGAAATCGTGGCGGGAAAATTTCTCGCCGTGTGGAGCATCAGCCTGGTATCAGCCTTCGCCAACATCCTCAGCCTGGGGTTCACGTTCACCCGGGTAGCCGCGGCGGCAAATTTGCCGACGATTCCGCTCGGCACTTTGGCCGCCGTGCTGGGGCTGCTCTCGCTGGTCACCTGCACGGTAGCCGCCGCGTTCATCGGCGTGGCGGCGCTGGCGCGCGACGCGAAGGATGCCGGCAACTTCCTCTCCGCCGCGCTCACCCTGCTGATTGTGCCCGTGGCGGCGTCCATCATGCCGGGTGTGGAACTCAACGCGTGGACGGCTTTCGTGCCGCTGGTGAACATTGCGTTGCTCATCAAAACGCTATTCCTCGAAGAGTTGAGGGCGAACCTCTTCTTCCTGACGGTGGTGGCGGCGTTCGCCTACGCCATGCTGGCGCTGGTCTTCGCGTCGCGGGTTTTTGGCAAAGAGGAAATCCTGCTGGGCGGGGCGGGGTCGGTCCGTCAACTGTTGCCCGGCCAGACGCGGGCAAAATCCGAACCCACACCCGGGTTGGTGCTGACGTTGTTTGCCGTGGTACTGGTCGTAACGTTTTATGGGAGTCTGCTGCTGGAAGGCCGCGGGCTCGTGACTACCATCCTGACGGTGCAATACGGGTTCTTCCTGTTGCCGGTAGTGCTGCTGGTGCTCCTCAAGAGATTTCCTGTCGCCACCACGTTCTCGTTGCGCCCGCCGAACTGGCGCAGTGTGGTGGGCGCGTTGCTGATTGGCGTTTCTGGCGGCGTGGCGGTGGCGGGCTTGACGCTGCGATTACTGCCGCCGCCCGATTCACTGGTGGAAGGCTTGCGCGACGCCTTGCTGCTCGGCAAAGACCCTGCCCCGTTGTGGCTGGTTTGGCTGGTGTTGGCGTTCACCCCGGCGCTCTGCGAGGAGGCGTTCTTCCGCGGACTGACCCTCTCCGGTTTGCGGCGGCTCGGACCGTGGGCGGCCATTGGTCTTTCCGCGCTGCTGTTCGGCATCGCGCACGCCTCGATTTATCGGCTGCTGCCAACCTTCCTATTGGGCGTCGTGCTTGGTTACGTCGCCTGGCGCAGCCGCTCCATTTATTGCAGCATGATCGTCCACGCGCTGAACAACGGCTTGATTGCCACACTGGTCCATTTCGGTGTGGACGCGGAATGGGGGCTCATGGAGATGAAGTTTGTTCCGTGGTCGCTGACGTTCGGCGCGCTGGCGGTGCTGGCGGTGGGTCTGGCGCTCATTGGGCCGCCGCGATCCCGGCCAGTGGATGCGGAATCCACACCAGGCTGATCCAAAACGATTGCAGGCCGCCCCGAGCAAGGAGCGGCCCGCGTCACGTCACATTACTGTTCGTTTTCGTCAGGCAATCGTTACGGACTTGTCGAGATACACGTCCTGGATGGCGTTCAGCAACTCGACGCCTTCCTGGAGCGGTCGTTGAAAAGCTTTGCGCCCGGAAATCAAGCCAGTGCCGCCAGCGCGCTTGTTGATGACGGCGGTCTTCACAGCAGCTTCGAGATCACCTTTGCCCTTGGACTCACCGCCTGAGTTGATCAAGCCCGCCCGGCCCATGTAACAGTTCACGACCTGATAGCGGCACAGATCAATCGGATGATCGCTCGACAGTTCGGTGTACACCTTCTCGTGCGTTTTGCCGTATTTCTCGAACGCTTTGTAACCGCCGTTGTTCTCGGGGAGCTTCTGCTTGATGATGTCCGCCTCGATGGTCACCCCAAGGTGATTTGCCTGCGCCGTGAGATCGGCGCTGACGTGATAATCCTTGTCTTTGGTCTTGAAGGCGCTGCTCCGCAGGTAACACCACAACACCGTGGCCAGCCCGAGTTCATGCGCGCGTTTGAAGGCAAGACTGGTTTCGACAATCTGGCGCGTGGCTTCCGGCGAGCCGAAATAGATCGTCGCGCCCACCGCCGCCGCACCCATGTTCCACGCCTGCTCCACCTGCGCGAAATAGACTTGATCGAACTTGTTCGGGTAGGTCATCAACTCGTTGTGATTGAGCTTCACCATGAACGGAATTTTATGGGCGTACTTGCGCGCCACCATGCCAAGCACGCCGAGCGTGGAAGCCACCGCGTTGCAGCCGCCCTCGACCGCCAGCTTCACGATGTTCTCGGGGTCAAAGTAATCCGGGTTCGGCGCAAAGCTCGCGCCGGCGGAGTGTTCAATGCCCTGATCCACCGGCAGGATGGAGAGATAACCCGTGCCGCCGAGCCGGCCGGTGTTGAACATCGCCTGCAAACTGCGCAAGACCTGCGGATTGCGGTCGGTGGGCGCGAACACGCGGTCCACGAAATCCGGGCCGGGCAGATGCAGGTTGTCTTTGGAGACGGTCTTGCATTGGTGTTCCAGCAGACTCTTGGCGGAATCACCGAGGAGGGTTTCAATCTTAGTGCTCATAATTAAATCAGTCGCACATGAAACTATGCGCTGTGCCGGCCTTGGGCTTCTTCGATTTTGCCCTTGTGTTGCCAGATTTTGCCCAGCCCGGCGGTTGGGACGATTGGAATTGGCGAGAGTGCATCAGGCGACCAGGCCGGCACGAGAGCTGTTGGATTGCAACGGCATATCGCTGCGGACCACATTGCCAGGATTTCCAAGGCTACTCCCAGTACGACTTATGCCCGCAACCCCAGTAAACGACGTAATGTTCGGGCGTGGAGTGCAAGCCTCCCTCCACCAGCAAGCGAAATCAGATTCGCGCTTTGAGCCCATTGAACCGGCCACCCGTCAGACCCGCGCAGAGAGCGGCGCTAAAGTCGCACGCACTCCAAACGCTTCGCGACTTCTCAGCGGCAGCCAACCTCGCGAAGCGTCTGGAGTGCGGCGGATTCATCGCCGCTTTGGGCGAAGGGGTTCAGGAGGAGTCTCCACGATTTGCGAATCGCACATCGAGACCGTGAAGTGTCCGTCCCGCGCGGAGAGCGGCGCTGAAGTCGCACGCACTCCAAACGCTTCGCGACATTTTCAGCGGCAACGAACCGCGCGCAGCGTCTGACGTGCGGCGGATTCATCGCCGCTTTGGGCGAAGGGATTCAGCAGGACAGCCGGAGGACGCTCCTGGACTACTTTGCCATCGTTGCGCAACGTCTCGGCATTGGGTTATGGAGTGAGAATCCGAGCCGCCCCGGGCGCACGGCGACCTTGTCGTCGGCTGAATTTTTCCTTTGCGCTTCGGAGTGGATTAAGTCAATTTATCGGTAGATGCAGTCAGGCATAGTTACGCATTAAGTCGCAGTGACAGTGAAAAACGTTGCCCCAGTCAGTGTTCCGATCCTGCGTTCGCAGCATGAATTCCGTGCGGAGGAACGCAACACCCACACCTCCCCATCCAAGACTCAACCCACACTCACACTATGAAGCTTGATTCCTCGCAAAAGCCCGTTGGCTTCACTCTTATCGAACTCCTGGTCGTCATCGCCATCATCGCTATTCTGGCCGCGATGCTGCTTCCCGCCCTGGCCAAGGCCAAGACGAAAGCGCAAGGCATCATGTGCATGAATAACGGCAAGCAGATGATGATTGGTTGGCGCATGTACTCAGGCGATTTTAACAACCTCCTGGCCCCCAACGAGGACAGTTCTGGCGCTCCGCAGGGCCATGTGTGGATCCGCGGCCATGCAGGGACCATTCCAGAAGGAACCAATACGGCTTTGTTGACCGATCCGGCAAACAACGTCCTCGCCAATTACACCGGCAAAAACGTGAAGGTTTACAAATGTCCGGCGGATCCCGGAGCATCAGGATTGTCCATATTGCGATCACAATCGGTTCGTAGCTTCGCCATGAATCAGGCGGTGGGCACCGTTTGCATTGGATTCGCGAATGGTTCAGGTCACAGCGGAGCTCCGACGCGAGCCACCCACGGTCCTTGGCTGGATGGCAACCACTCGCATGTCGCTGGATCAACCTACCGCACTTTCGGCAAGGACAGCGACCTCGTGAGGCCCGCTGATACCTGGGTGTTCATTGACGAACACCATGAGAGCATCAACGACGCGGGATTTGGCCATCCGGGCCCGCAGCCGGCAAATAGGCGTTGGGTGGATTTCCCCGGCATTTATCATAACGGCGCCGGCGGCCTGGCCTTCGCGGACGGTCACTCGGAAATCAAGAAGTGGCGTGGGTTGAACTATCCGCGAATCGGCGTGCCCTCCAGCACCGTCACGCCCGAGAATAGTGACTCTTGGGAATGGCTGGCGCAAAGAAGCAGTCAACGTCTCCGGTAACCTCCGGACGCTTCACCGTCGGAACACTTGGCGGTCTTTTCAGTTTGGCGTTTGCCCCAAAGCAAACGCCATTTTTATTCCTGCTCCCAGCCATGCGAGTGCGATCCGCCGCCGCCCCAGCTCGCCGGACTGCAATCGGCTTTGGGACTTCCGACCGCGATCAGCCGGTCACAGACGTGATAGACCGGTGCTCCCTTGCAGTTCGTGTGAGATACCCTGGCGAACGATGCGCGACCGTTTACGTCGGCGGGTAGAGCAAAGCGTGTTGCACCCGTTCACGCCAGTCCTCCACCGCCGTCACCTGCTCCAATTGGCTGGCGACATCATGCAAAACATCCTGAAGCAAATCCTGGATTCCCGTCCGCCCGAGGAGCCGTTCAAAGTGATGCACACCGGTGGGATTGGCCGCAGTGGGGTAGTGCGCCCAACGAAACTCTGCCCGGTGCGTGTGAATCACACTGGCCAGCAAAAGCAATCCCGTCTTGACGGGACGAAATGACCGGCTGTCCGTGACATGCAATTGCACGCCCTGGCAGCGCGCACCGCAACACGGATTCTGGTCCGGCACGAACTCCACCGGTTCCCCGACCACGCCCGGCAACCGCACCGCGTTCAATTTGCCGGCCAGTTGCGCCGCGTTCAACCACGGTGCGCCAACGATCTGAAACGGTAGATCAGTTCCCCGTCCCACACTCAAGTTCGTGGCCTCCAGCAGGCAGAGTCCGGGATAGAGCAACGCGGATTCATAACTTGGAATTGCCGGCGAGGTGGGAAGGAAGGGCAGACCGGTCTCCGGCCATGGTTGCTCACGCTTCCAGCCGGTACAGGGGATCACGCGCAGGTCCGCACCCCATTGCTGCTCCCTGTTCCACAAGCTGGCCAGTTCCCCAACGGTCAACGAATGTCGAATGGGAATGTTTGCGCGGCCCAGGAAGCTGGCACATTTCTCCGTATCGAGCAGCGGACCTTCCGCAGCGCACAGATCCCCACTCAAAGGGTTTGGCCGGTCCAGCACGAGGAGAGGTCGCCCGAATTCCGCGCACGCCTCCAGCACGTGCCACAAGGTCCAGATGTAAGTGTAGAATCGCGCGCCGATGTCGGGCACATCGAACAAAACCAAGTCCAAGTCGGCGAGACTGGCGCGCGACGGCTTCATGCGCTCGCCGTAGAGGCTCACCACCGGCAGGCCGGTCAAAGCGTCGAAGCCATCGCGTATCGCCGCACCATCGGCGGCCATCGCGCCCAGGCCATGCTCGGGTGCGAACAATCGAACCAGCGGAAAGCCCGCTTGCTGCAAAGCGACCCGGCTGCGCACGCCCGGGTCCGGAGCCGTGCGCGCCGCGTCATTGGTTACCAGGCCGAGCCGGCGCGCCGCCAGGCGCGGCGCGGCCAACATTTCATCTATCCCAAAGCGCACTCGGCTCATTCACGGCGGGTTTAGCCTGAATTGGGTACGCGGCGCAATCCTCGATATTCTCCTGGGCAGTGGCCATCCCGGACAACTACCCGCGCGGATTGGACCGCTCGAACCCGGGGACGCAATGGCCGCGCACGAAGTCTTCTGTCCTGCTCCTATTCTTGATGTGCCTGCTCATAATGTTTCCGCAGGGCGTCGTCGCCGAAGTCGTTGTCAAAGTCGCGCCAGACAGTGTGGATGTGGTTGGCATTGTTCTGGGTGTTGTCGTATTCGATCAAGAATGTCGGACCCTGAATCCGGTAATAATGTTCCTGGTTCGGCTCGAGTCCGCCCGCCCAAGCAAAGGTAATGTTCTGCCAGCCCGCGGCTTCAATCCGCTTCCGGTCCGCCTCGGCAATCTCAGACCGGTGGCGATGGATGTATTCCTGGAGCAATCGCTTGAGCAGTTCGCGCTGCTCCGAATTCAAATGCGTCGCCGGCAGGCCCTCCGGTTCAAGTGGTTTCACTTGGCGCGCCGCGCCGGTCAGGATGTCACGTGGGGCCGTAGTCGAGATAATCCCGAGCTTGCGCTGGGTTTCATCCAGCGATTTGGCCAATTGCCGGCCCAGGTCTTCCTCGACCGCGAGCACGCGCAACCCCTTGCGCGGCCCGCGTTGGACCTCGGCGGGATTGACGCCGATGAACGACGGCGTCGTGGCCAGCACCGTGTCGCCGCGCACGGTGAAGTTCATGGAAAGATGATGTCCCTCGATGCGCCAGCCCCACACGTCCTTGCCCGGTGTGCCAAAAATGGTGACGTAATACAGGTCCGCATCGCGATAGGCGGCGTTGTTCTCCAGTTCAAAGAGAACCTGCTCCACGCTCATCAGCGTGGTGACCTTGTAGAAACCGCGATGGCTCAGGACGCAGTTGAGCAGCGCGTGGGCGAGGTGTTTCTGCGCGGGAGTCATTTCCTTGAACGGCAGCCCGTTGCGCGTTCGCGGCACAAAATGGAAATTCACGCGCTCGTCGCTCTTCAACTCGAACACCGTTCTGGAGCGTTGGTCAGCGGTTAGTGCGGCCAGAAGATTATTTGCTGCCTGCGCCAGTTCCGCACCCGGCGATTGTGCATCCACGGAAATAGAATTGAGGTGCAGCGCAGCCAGCGCCAGCAGCAGGACGAAACGTCGGGGAAAATTCATAACCCAAGGACAGCCGAACGCGCGCCCAAAGGCAAATCGAAAAGCGATGAATTGGGGTTATCCGCCCATCGAGTTGTATCCTCCCACCTCGCACTTCCGCAAGTCGTTCGCTTATGGGAAACTTCGATTTCCTATAATGGACGGGCATCGGCGCCATGAACCGTAGCGGCGCCTCGGCAGAGCGCCGCATACTGGCTGGTGTGAGAATGGCGGCGTTCTGCCGAAACGCCGCTACGTGGAGGTTTATGGAAAGCCTTCTTGATGCTCGAATTTCGCGTCGCATCCATCCACAACGTGCTGCCGCGCCTCTGGCCGGCAGGGCAAGTTTCATTACAGTGAGTGAGAACTGCCGGCGGGACGCACGGCAGCACGTTGAGGTTCACGGAAAGAATTCCCCGGATGACTCGGGCATTGCACCCTTGAACTGTTGCGGGCGACACGAGTCGGCTTCAACTTCTCCCTACGCTCAGACGTCTTCCAGCTTGCCGGTGCTGTCGCCAACGCGCTCGGCGGAAACACCCATGCGATCCAGCATCGCCAGATACAAATTTGTCATTGGGATTTCGCGGCCATAACGCACGTGGCGACCCGGCTGAAGCGAACCGGCGCCGCCGCCGGCGAGCAGAATGGGCAGGTTGTCGTGATTGTGGCGGTTGCCGTCACTGATGCCGCCGCCATACACAATCATGCAGTTGTCGAGCAACGTACCCTCGCCTTCCGGCACGGATTTCAGTTTCTCCAGGAAATACGCGAACTGCGTGGCGTGGTAATGGTTGATCTTCGCAATCTTCTCCTTCTTCACCGGATCGTTGCCATGATGGGAGAGGTCATGATGCCCCTCCGCGACGCCGATGTTGGGATAGGGACGATTACTACCGTCGTGCGCGACGATGTAGGTGGCGATGCGCGTGGTATCGGTCTGAAATGCCAGCGTCATCAAATCAAACATCACCCGCAGGTATTCCTCGTGTTGTTGCGGAATGCCCTCCGGTTTTTCGTATTCCGGCAGCGCGGCGGCGAATTTCTCAGACCGTTCAATGCGCAATTCCAGTTCGCGCACCGAAGTGAGGTATTCATCCAGCTTGCGATTGTCCGTGTAACCGAGTTTGCGCTTCAAATCCTTCGCGTCTTCGGCCACAAAATCGAGAATACTCTTGCGCTGATTCAACCGCGCGGCCTGGCTCGCCGCCGTCTCGGCCGCGTCACTTCCGGCAAACAACCGCTCGAACACCAGCCGCGGATCCACCTCCGGTGGAACGGGCGTGGATTCCGTCTTCCATGAAATGTTGAACTGGTAGGCACAAGCGTAACCGGAATCACACGAACCCGTTGTGCGCCGGCGGTCCGCCGAAAGCTCCAACGATGGCAAGCGCGTGTGCTTGCCGATCCGCTCCGCGGCAATCTGGTCCACCGACACGCCGACCTTGATGTCCGCGCCGGCGGTCTTGCGCGCCTGGCAACCGGTGAGAAAGCTGGCCGAAGCGCGCGCGTGATCGCCGGCGCCATCACCGTTGGCCCGCGCCTTGTCGTGCGCCAGACCGGTCAGGACCTGAAAATCCTTTTGATGCGGCAGGAGCGGTTCGAGAATGTAGGGCAACTCGAACTCCGTGCCGACCGCCTTGGGCGTCCAATCCACCATGTTCGCGCCGTTGGGGATGTACACGAACGCCATGCGACGCGGGAACGCCTTGGACGACTTGCCCGCGCCCGCCGCCAAGGAACGCATGGTCGGGCACATCGCTTCCAGCATCGGCAGGGCGACCAATGCGCCCATGCCCCTCAAAAAAGTGCGTCGCGGCAAATACCAAGGTTTTTTCATGGCAACATTCTTTCGGTGTTTGACGGTGACAGTAGTTCAAGTGCGCGGCGATGACAACCCGGACGCCAAAGATTTTTCGACCTTGCAACACCGCTTCAGTCAGCGGGGCGCGAGCGCGACCGGAGTTGTTCGAGATACTGCCTTGCGGGAGTGAGCCGCGGTTCCAGCCGGAGGGCCTCTTCAAAGTGACGGATCGCCTCGGCGTCGCGGCCTTGCTTGAACAGCGCCACGCCCAGATTCAAATGCAATAACGGACTGTCCGGCCTGAGTTTCAATGCGGCTTCAAATTCCTTTTGAGCTTCCGTGGTCTGACCCGCAAAAGCGAGTTCCTCACCCAGAAAAGCCCGCGCCTCCCAGAACCCTGGATCAAGTCGGACGGCCGCGCGCACCTGTTCGATAGCCTCCTCCGGGCGCTTCAAGCGGGAGAGGGCCTTGGCGGTCTGCAACAAGATTGGCGGATGTTGCGGGAGGAATTGTCGGGCGCGGTTGAAGTGTTGCAGCGCTTCCTCGTGCCGGCCTTCGGCGAGACTCAGGGTGCCGAGTTCCAGCCAACCTGCGCCCAAGTCGGGGCGAAGACCCACAGCTTGGTTGAGCCATTCGCGTGCTCCCTCGCGCTGGCCTTGCTCGGCCAGCAACCGCCCAACTTGGTAAGGCCCGAGGTGATGATGCGGAATCAGCGACTGAACCCGCCGCCACTGTTCGGTGGCGCCAGACAAATCGCGGATCGCTTCCAGGAACGTGGCAAAATTCCCGTGCAACCGAAAGTCATCCGGGCGGCGTTCAATGGCTTCGAGATAGACTTCACGGGCGTTGACGGCATTGGTCGCCGTCAACTGTTGCCTGACCTCGCCCAGTTGCGCCCGCCAGAACCTGATCCGCTGAGAGTTGTCCGGTTGCTCTGCGAAGGGCGGTTGCTGGAGCCGCCGCACCATGTTGTCATAGACCTCGCGACGATTCCAATCCGTCAGCCCGAGCGCGCGTTCGCATTGTTCCTGGGTCGCCCACGCTTGCACGGCCGGCTGCGCCAAGTGCGCCGGCAAAAGCCCAGCGATGCGGTCCGCCAGCGCGCGCGCCAGCCGGTAGTTGCCCTCAAAGGTAAAATGGACGTGCTCGTAGAATGATTCGTCGCCGGGAATCTCAACCGCGCTGTGCGCTGCCATCGCGGCTGGCGCATCGAACCGATGCACTCCCCGACGGGCGTGAGTCTGGCCGACTTCCTCAATGATGGCGTTCAGCCGCGAATCCGTGCGGAACGGCAGCGCGTCATCGTCGCACGCCTGGGAGAAGCTGGAGCGCGCCGCAACCAGATTCGACACCGCCAGTTGGCATTGCCCCAGCCGATAGTGCAGGTCCGCATGGCGCGACGACAACGCCAGGGCGCGTTCGTAGAAATGGATTGCGCCCGGCCAATCGCCCGCCGTCTGAGCGGTCACCGCGCTGGAAGTGAACTTCAGCAAGTCGGGCGGCGGGTTGGTGCCGTCTGACGCGGCGGGCAAGGAAGCCAGTGGCGCGAAGTCTTTCAAGTTCACGGCCACGGTGCTCAAAATGATGGGAATGTTTGCTCGTTCACCGGCGCGGAGAATGGCTTCGAGATTCGCGCGGAAATTTCGATAAACGATTTCGCGCGCCGGATCGTCGGGCGCAAGTCGGTGCTCCGTGAAAAGCTTCATCCCCTCCCACCCGCGCGTACGATCATTTCCCCGTCCGGGAATTCTTATGTCCTCCAGCGCCTGCATGAGCCGAGTTCGCCCCAGAGCCAGGCGCAGCCGCACCAGCCAGCCGGGCAGGGCTTTCGCCCCGAACGCGGTGGCCGCGCCAAAGGGCCCGACCATCTCGTTGTTACCCATATAGACAATCCACAAGTCTCCATCGCGCCGCGCACATTCCCGGGCGATGGGCAGGATCGCGTGCGAGTTGATGGCGGTCATGGCCACGCACACCACCTCGAAGTCGGTCTCGGGATAACGCTCCCGGAGCAACACCTCCAGGTAGCGGCCAAAGCCAAAAGCCGGGGCCGGATCGCCCAACGCCGCAGATTCGCCCAGCAGAAAAATCCGGTATTGGTCCGGCGGTTTTTCCGCGCGCATCACCACGGGTGCCGGACTGCGCGCCAATTCCGGCGGGAAGAACTGCAGACCGAATTTGTCATTCTCCACCAGGAACGCTTCACCGTTGATGGTGGCCGGTTTGAAAAAAGTCGTCGGACGACCGTAACCTGCCAGCCGCAATACCAGTTCAACGCCGCCCAACAAAACCAGCGGCACCAACGTCATGGCCGCGAGGCGGAACCACCAGAGCCGCCGTCCTGTTGGTGATTGGGACAACGACGGTCTTGCCGCGGAAAACGGCGCTGCGGTTGGAGTTGGCTTTGGATGCTTCGGGTAGCGCTTCAACGCGCGCACGCTAACATTCGGAAGGGGGCCGCGCCAAAGCAATTTGCGTTTCCGCCAGGCAGGTGCAGTCAGCAGTGCGGTTAAGTTCCTACCACGCTGCCCCCTTCGGCGAAGCGGCGCTAAAGACGCACGCACTCCAAACGCTTCGCGCGGCACGCAGACGCACGGACTTCGCGAAGCGTCTGGAGTGCGGTGACTTCATCACCGCTTTCGACACACCGGCAAAGGTCGAGCCGTCGGGCCGTGCGGTCACGGCGAGGGGTGCTCATTTGGGCGTTTGCAGTCCTGAAATAACCGTTTCAACGAACGCTCGCAAAGTCCTCTCGCAGACTCTCATTCGGTCGTGCCAATTCTTGAAACTTTTTTCCATTTATTCTTGCCAGTGCCCGCCGAACTTTGATAGGCAAGGCACAGGCAAATTCAACCCAGTTAAAAGCCTATGAAAAACAAACTCCTCAACAAACTACTACAACTCACCTTGGGCACGGCGCTGGTCGCCTCCCTCGGCACCAATACACGCGCAGGCAGCTTCCTTTGGGACTTCGACGACTGGCTCACTCCCGGTGGTCCGGCGGATACGCTGACCTACGCGGGCGACGCCAACGCCATGTTGTTCGAAGATTACAAGGGCCTCTCGGAAGGGAATCCCGCGACCGGCGGCTTTCTGCAATTGACCCCGGCGGTTGACAGCCGAAACCTCGCGGTCGCCTTCCCGGACATTGACGATGGCGCCCCGATCAAGGCGTTCAAACTCACCATGGATGTGCGTGCCGGAAATCCTGGTGATGGTGATGCTCGTCCAGCCGATGGATTCAGCATCAGTTA
This sequence comes from Verrucomicrobiia bacterium, assembly GCA_026125285.1. Classification (GTDB taxonomy): domain Bacteria; phylum Verrucomicrobiota; class Verrucomicrobiia; order Limisphaerales; family JADLHS01; genus WYBW01. The sequence goes on from JAHCLO010000001.1 coordinate 84,304, forward strand.
TGTTCGTGACGGCGATCCGGCATTGAGCAACCTGGTCAGCTACGTAGATCCGCTGACAACCCGAGGCATCGTCTGGGGCTATGCGGGTGGCGACGATGATGCCACAACCCAGAACCCATTGGGAGGCGGCAACCCAGAGAACGGTAGCAAGACCGGGGTCGCCATCTCCTTCGACGCTTGGGCTGGCAATCGCCTGCCGGATACGGGTCCCGGCGGGACGCCTGGTCCCGACCTTGAAGGCATCGCGGTCCGCGTGGACGACAAGACGCTGATTCAAGTGGCCATGCCAACCCGGAATGCAGGCTGCGCCGACAATACGTCAATGCAGACGGGCACTTGGCTAAATGATGGTGGCGCAAGCTTTACGCATCTCGAATGGTGCCGACTCGAGGTGGAATTGACCACGGACGCCAAAGTCAATGTCACTTGGAAGGGTCGCAAGCTGCTGGATGGCTACCAATTGACCGCTTACAGCCCGCACAAGGGCCGCTTGCTTCTCGCCGGCCGGACGGGTGGCAATAATCAATATGTGCATTTCGACAACATCTCCCTTGAAACCGTTCCGGCCATTGAGCCGCTGGTAAAGAGTATGGCCGTGAATGTCTCGGACCTGAAAGGTTGGACACTCACGTTGGAGGACTTTCTGCCCAGCACTGTCACCACCGTCACTTCCGTGAAATGGAATGGCGTGGACGTGACCTCCTCGGTCACCACGACGCGCACCGGTCTCGAAACGGCCATCGTTTATACCCAAGCCAACCGCCTGCCCGCGAATTCAGCCAACAACGTGGAGGCGACGTTTGAAACCAGCTTGGGCCAGACCATCACGGTGTTTGCCAGCGCAACCACTCCCGATTGGTTCCTCATGCCGGCAGCATACGCACTACCTTTGAGCGCCGTCTCCGGCCAGCCCCGCGGCATCGCGCTCGGCCAGGCCTGGCAGACCGTTGCGGAAAACCGCAACAGCCAGGGCGACAACAAGCTCAACTGGACCGAGGAACAAATCCTCGGCCTGCGCGGCGCAAACCTCGCCACCGTTCCCTCGCCGGCTTCCACCGACGTGGTTGACTTCCAGAACGGCGGCCCGACGGGCAATTTCCGCGTGGACGGTGTGACGGGTGGATTCCGCGACGGCGCGGATTACTCCATTCAGAGCACCTTCGGCATCGGCATGAATCCCGCCAAGGGCAACACCGATGACGGCGCGATTGAATGGTTTAGCTACGTCAACTTCCCGACCGCCGGCGACTATGTCATGGTGGTGAACAGTGACGACGGCTTCCGGCTCACCACCGCCCGCAATGCCAAGGACCGCATGGGCGACGTGATCTCGTCCTTCAACGCCGGTCGCGGCGCGGGCACGGGAGTCGGTGCCGGCACGCAACAACGCGTCATCGTGGAGCAAGCAGGTGTGTATCCGATTCGCGGCCTCATGTTCAACCGTGGCGGCGGATTCGACGTGGAATGGTACACCCGCGACGGCGACAACCTCTATCTGGTGAATAGCAACTCCACCCCGCAGGCCCTGCAAGCATGGACCTCGGCCACGGGCACGGGCGCCTATGTCAACAGCGCCATCCCCGTGCGCAGCGCGGTGGATGTTCCCGGCAACCAGAAGATCATCATTGAGTTGGCCAATGGCACAACCACCGTCAATGGCGGCTCGATTGTGTTGAAGGTGGATGGCAACACGGTAAGTCCCACCATCACGGCGGGCGCAACCACCAAGGTGGAACTGGACCCGATCGGCCCGAACAACCTCTGGCCCAGCGGCACCAGCCACAACGTGGAACTCACCTTCACCGACAGCGCCAGCACGGCTTACAGCTATGCGTGGAGCTTCAGCGTCGCGCCGTACACGCTGCTGAACCCGGGCTACCCGATTGGCTCGCAAGACCCCACCAAGGCTGGCTTCATGTATAGCACCTGGCAGCTTGACCCGACTGGCAGTGTGGGCTACCCCAATCGCGTCTATGTCGGTGAACAAGTCGTCCAAGGCTGGTGGGGACCGAACACGGCTACCCTGGCTTCCGGCCCCATCAGCGGTGTGATCAACTTTGACAACACCCAGGCAGCGCAAGGTAACTTCACTGCCAACAACGGCTATCAAGAGGAGTTGATCCCGGGAATTCCCGGCACGAGCGCGACTCCCACCGATTGGTACGCATGCGAGATCCTGACCTACGTGGAATTCCCCGCTGCGGGTTTCTACCAATTGGGCTTCAACAGTGACGATGGCTTCTGGACCCGCCAAGGGCACTCACGCCCGAGCAAGGTCGGCCAACTCACCATCAATAGCCCCGCTAGCATTGCCGGCAACAAGGGTGCTTTGCTGCCCGCCGCCAACGCCGGGCTCGAGGTGCTTGCGACTAATGACGTCACTGGCGAAATCGTTCTGGCCAACCCGGTGGATGCCAGCACCGCGCTGGTAAATGCAGCGCAAGTCGCTGGAAAGATTGTCATCTGCTATCGCGGCGTAAACTCGTTCGCCGAAAAAATCCAGTTCTGTGCCAACGCTGGCGCCATTGGCGTCATCGTGGTGCAGAACCGCCCGGAAGTCACGCCTACGGACGGAGTCTTCCCGATTGAAATGGGCGCCACGGTGGGACCGATCCCATCGGTGATGATTCAACTGGCTACCGGTAACGCGATTACCAATGCACTGAGTTCCGGGGCTGTCTCCGGCACCTTGAATGCGGCGGTCAATCTCAATGACTCCCTCGGGTTCTTTAACGATGGCCGTGGAGCCTCCGACACCATCTACAGCATGGTCGTCCCCGCCCCGGGCCTCTATCCGTTGCGGACGATGTGGTGGCAGGGTAACGGCGGTGGCAATTGCGAGTGGTTCAGCATCAATAACGGTATCCGGACGCTGCTCAACGACTCCAGCAATCCGGCAGCGTTGAAGACCTATTACGGCCTGAACATTGTGCCGGCACCCGAGATCAGCCTCGCCCGCGACGGCGCGAATGTGGTCATCACCTACACCGGTACGTTGCAGTCGGCGGATTCGGTCAATGGCCCGTACACGGATGTGGTCGGTGCCAGTTCACCATACAGCACGCCCGCAACCGGCGCGGCAAAGTACTTCCGCTCAAAGGAATAAACTAACCTTGTTGGCCGGATGCTGATCCGGCCACGCACAAAGACCGGGTGGCCAAACCACCCGGTCTTTTTATTGCCCAACCCACTGTCCGCACGAAACCAGTTCCGTGGGCGCCGGCCCGCCACCTGTCTATTTCTATGAACCTCGACGTAGCGGCGGTTCGGTAGCGCCGCTATTCCAACCTCAGCCAGCATGCGGCGCTCACCGAACCGCCGCTACGGTTCATGTTCCCGATGCGCGTAGGTCGAAGCTCCCTTGAACCGCTTTCGCTCAGCGGCGCTGAAGCCGCCGTGATCTGGTTAGCTACGCGAGGTTGGTTGACGTTGAATCGCGCCAGAAGCGTTTGAGTGCGTGCGGCTTCAGCGCCGCTTTTAGCAAGGGACTCACGTTTCACCGGTACAAGCAAGGGATCCAGGCACGAACCGGTTCGGGCAATTTTGCCCAGGAACCGAAGCCCGGAGCGCGGACCGCTGAGTCCGCGCGAACTTAAGAGAAGCAACTCGCGGACAAAGCTGTCCGCGCTCCTCCGGTTCATGGTCCCAATGCGCGCCCGAATTCAGAATTGGAGGCTTCCCTTGACTGAACCACTTCGCCCACAGCGGCGCGCCGAAGCCGCCGCACTCCAAGCGCTATGCGAGGTTGGTTGACGTTGAATCGCGCGAAGCGTTTGGAGTGCGTGCGGCTTCAGCGCCGCTTTTAGCAAGGGACTGACGTTTCGCCGGTACAAGGGTTCCAGGCATGAACCGGTTCGGGCAATTCTTTCCAAGAACCTCACCTCATGCCCAACGCCGCCCACCTGCAACGGGTGTTGCTTGCTCGTCTCATCGTCCGCATGGACGACTGCGACGCTGTTGGCGAGGCGGTTCCCGACCTGCCACGACAGGGCGCAGTCGGCGAGGCCCTCTTGGGGGAATACGCCCTTCCCCTCGATCTCCGTCGGCTCGGTCGGTTGGTTGGGGATCGGAACGCTGCCCGGCACCCCACCCCTACGAGGATGGTTTGAAGCCGGCCGATCCGGCCGTTCCGCACGAGTTCGCAGGCGAGGCGGAACTTCGCGTCTGAACGCTGTTGGGTGCCGAACTGATACACCACTTTGCGGTCATGCACCGCCCACCGCACTGCCTGGGCCGCGCAGACGCTCCAGCCGATGGACTTCTCACAATAAACATGTTTGCCCTGCCGCGCCGCCTCGATCGTGATGAGCGGATGCCAGTGGTCTGGCGTGCAAATCAACACTGCGTCCAGGTCTTTGCGGGCCATGAGTTCGCGGTAATCCTTGAACTTCGCACAGTCCCGGTTGCCGTAATGGTCGTCCACGAGTTTCTTGCCATGGGCCCGTTGAGTTTCATGCACGTCGCAAACGCCCATCACCCGGACCTCCGGATGCGGGAGGAGCGCATGGAGGTTGTCCGGCCCCCGGTTGCCCAAGCCGATACAGGCCACCGTGACACGGATGCTCGGCGCGACCGCGCCAGCCGCTCCCCGAGCCGAGGCAGATATCCAGTGCGGGAGGCCAAGGACGCCGCCAGTGGCTAGGTCGGTTCGCTTCAGAAAAGCACGGCGGGTGGCAACCAACGATCGTGTTGTTTTCATTCGAGGGATGGGAAGTGGTTAACGAGTTCAGCGACCGCTGGGCCGCGAGCGTGGCTCGCAAAATCAATGTCCAAGTTCTCCATCCGCGTCGCGCGACCAGCGGGGCGGCGGTTCGTTGCGCCCCAGGTTAGGCAGCGGTAGCATGTAACCGCTCCTATCGTCCGGTTTGCCGGGATGCGCGCACTGCGCGAACCACAGCCCACAGGCCAGCTTCGGCGGGTACCTTCTGGTCATTGAAGATAACCGAGACGAACAGATCGTCGTCGGCCAAGTAGGCAACGATGCTGGTGAAACCGGTAATTCCTCCGCTGTGGCCGAGCATCAAACCGGGTCCCTCCGGGATGTCGTAGAACTGAACTCCACAACCATAGAATGTTTGGCCACCTTGATTCATCGGCGCAAGATCGGTGAACATGGCGCGCACCGTTGCTGGCGAGACGAGTTGGCCACTCAACAAACCATGCCAGAATGTGACCAGGTCTTCCGCGGTCGACGCGAGTCCACCGGCGGCAAACGCTGTCGCATACTGGTCAGGTACATCTACTGGTTTTCCTCCGATGTGCCCCGACACAACCGTCATCTCATCATCTGGATAGCGAAGCGAAGTATTCTTCAAGTCGAGCGGACGCGAGATCCGCTCCATAAAAACCTCACCTAATTGACGCTTGTCAATGTCTTCGATGATCACGCCCAGCATTGCGTAGCCGGTGTTCGAGTAGGCGAAATTCGAACCTGGACTGAACTGCGGCGGTTTTGCCGCCGCCATGGCGATGGCGTCACGCGGCTGCCGATAGTCCGGGGTCCAGGAAGGCAGCGCATTGAAGCTGACGAGGCCGCTCGTGTGGCGCAACAGGTGATCGCATGTCGTGAGCGTGGCATTCGGAACGTCATTGAACCAATGGTCAATGGGCTGGGAAATCAGGAGTTTGCCCTCAGCTTCCAGTTGTAGGATCGCCGCCGCCGTGAAGGTCTTCGTCGTGCTGGCAACCTGAAATCTCGCGTTGGGCGGCAGCGGAGTCCTCGGCTCGGTTCGGGCCACGCCTTGTGAAACAGCCCATCGGCCCAGCCCCGGAATCGCGACTGCAACGGACGCTGCCGGAGCGCGGCCCGTGAACCCCTTCACCACGTCTTGCAACGCGGATATGAGGCCGGCCGGCAGCGAGCCATCAATCCGACGAGTGAAGTCGCGTTGCCATGTCTCAGCGGGAACCTGACGTCGCAGTGGCCCACTATAGTGAGCGTTGGCGGGCCGGGACTGCTGCGGAAATGGTGAGACGACCTCCTGGCTCGCGGTTTGCGCGTGCAGCGCGACCATCATGCCGCAGGCGGAAACGAGCGCCGCATGTCTGATCGCCGGACGTATGAACAAGCGGGTGAGAACCACCGCCTGACAGAGGCGTTTCATGGCTGGCTAACAGTATTATTGGAACGGAGGCAGCGGCAGAAGCCAAATTCCGCCCTGACCTGACGTTGCTGCCGACGATAGTCCGCAGGCCATGCGCTGCAAGGTTTATTTGCGGTTCGGCGTATCCGCGGATCGTAAACCGCCCAACCACGAGCCGGATGGTTGCCCCGAGTCCGTCACCGCAGGCAAGGGTTTGTCATTGAGATTTCATTCAATAACCCGCAACCATGTTGCGTCCAAATATGGCCCGAACCTGTAAATCTGAAATAACGCGATGAAAATGAACCAACGAACACCCTTTGCCATCCTGTGCGCCCTGCTCACCTTGAACGCCTTGTCCGCCGGCGCGGGCGATTGGCCCCAGTGGCGCGGACCCGACCGGACAGATATCTCCACCGAAACCGGCCTGCTGAAATCCTGGCCCGCCGACGGACCGAAACGGGTCTGGTTGTACGAAAACGCGGGCCACGGTTACGCGGGTCCGGCCATCGTTGGCGGCAAGTTATTCACCCTGGGCACGCGGGACGGTTCGGAAATCCTCCTGGTCCTCGACGCCAACACGGGCAAGGAGCTTTGGACCGCCAAGGTCGGCTCCGTGTTGAAGAACAATTGGGGTGACGGCCCCCGCGGCACGCCCACGGTGGATGGCGACCGGGTTTATGTGCTGGGCGGTACGGGCAGCCTGGTATGCGTGCGGATCACGGATGGGAAAACGCTCTGGCAGGCCAGCCTGACGGATCTGGGCGGCAAAGTGCCCAACTGGGGCTACAGCGAGTCGTTGCTGGTGGATGGGAATCAGGTCGTTTGCACACCGGGCGGGGCGCAGGGCGCGATTGCGGCGCTCGACAAAATGACGGGGAAGCTGCTGTGGCAGAGCAAGGAGTTTACCGATGAAGCACATTACGCTTCGGTCGTGGTCGCGGAGATCAATGGAACGCGCCAATACGTCCAATTGACCATGCAGAACTTCGTCGGGGTTTCGGCCAAAGACGGCAAACTGCTGTGGCAGGCGTCCTTTCCCAAAGGTCGCACGGCGGTCATTCCCACGCCCATCGTCAAGGGCAACCTAGTTTATGTGACGGCCGGCTATGGTGCGGGCTGCAAAATGGTGTCCATCGGCCCGGACAACCAGGTGACCACGGTCTATGAAAACACGGTGATGAAGAATCATCACGGGGGCGTAATTCTCGTGGGCGACCACCTGTACGGACATTCCGATGGTTACGCGTGGGTGTGTCAGGATTTCAAGACCGGAGAGGAAGTCTGGGGACACCGCCAGTTCCGCAAAGGGGCGGTGGCTTACGCCGACGGGATGCTTTATTGCCTGGAGGAAGGCAGCGGCACGCTCGTGCTGGTGGAGGCTTCTCCGACGGACTGGAAGGAGCACGGGCGCTTCACGCTCGAACCGCAGACCAAAATTCGCAGCCCCTCGGGCCGCATCTGGACGCATCCGGTCATCAGCCACGGCAAACTATATCTGCGCGATCAAGACCTCATTTATTGCTACGACATCAAGGGGCGTTGAACGACCAACTCCCAAAGCGACAACGGAGGCGCGGCCGGCGGCGTTTGACAAGCAAACGCCCCGCGACCGTTCACATTTCAGGCAGCACGCGGCGCGCGGAGATCAGTGTGCGGATGCGGTGCGCGTCGCTGATGGGCGAGTTCGGATCAAGACTATTGATCCGCACGCGGTCGGAAGAATGGATGAACAGTTTTTCGCCGAGATAGATGCCCACGTGCGTGACTCGTTCCGGCCGGCTCGGGCGGGCGCGCGTGCCAAAGAAGACCAAATCGCCCTTTCGCAGGTGGCTCAAGTCTGCGTCCAGCGGAATCTGAACCCCTTGCCTTGCTTGATGACTGGCATTGCGATCCAATTCCACGCCATTGAGGAAGAATGTCAGTTTCGTGAACCCGGAACAGTCGAGGGCTTTCGGTGAATTCCCGCCCCAGATATAAGGCCGGCCCAGGAGGGTGCGCGCAGTACGCTCGATGGCGTCCGGTGTCGGCTGGCGGGTGCGCTGCCATGCGGCGTAATCCTCCGCGGCGTTTTTGGGCAGGTAGCCGGTGCGTTGATCCGGAAGTTCGACCTGGTACCACTCCCCCTCCTCTCCCGTGCGCTTCACCAGACACCCCGTCACGACTTCGGACACCGGCTGCGCCTCCGAGTGGGGCCGTTCCAACACCTGTTCCTCCAAGGCAGTCACCAGCAGCAACGGTGCGTTCTTCCACGCTTCGACCTCCGCCTGCGTGCCACGCACCAAGGAGCCGCGCGCGGCCCAGGAAAGGTAACGGTCCGCGGATTGCACGAAATACCAACCGTTGGTTTGCGCCCAAACACGCACCACGTGGCCCATCAACACCTGCATGCCCAACTCCGCGCCATGTGCCGGCAGTTCCCGCGCATTGGCGGTGCTCACGGAAGCGATGGCCCAGGTGGCCTCTCCCAGCTCTGGCGCGGGCAACACGGAGATGCGGTCAATCACCTCGAAACCAGTGCTCGTGACCGCCGCCAATGTTTCCGCTTTTGCCTCCGCGCTGTCCACCCAGCCCGTGAGCACAACGCGCTTGCCGGCTGCCTGCACTTGGACCTGGTAAATGGCCAGGTGAGGATCCGGCGCGAAGCGGTGTTTCACCGGTTGAATCGCACGTTCCGCGGCGCTGGTCTTCGCTTCGTCGCCCGGGGTTGACGTACGTTGAACATGCACGCAACCGAACAGAAACAGTGCCGCCCCCAACGCCAGCAGGCCGGGGAGGCTCTGCCACATCTTGCGCCCAGGAACTTGAAGCATGGCTGGGAGGAAACGAATAATCCCTCGCAATGCCAATTCAAAATCACTGCTTGGGGGTTCACAAATCCAACCACACTCAAAGCTTGCCCGGCGGTCTGGCGCAGGTAAGGTCCAAAGCCACGAGACACTTTGAAACTTCGGAGCCAACAGTTGTACGGACAAATGCATTTGATCAGTGAAGCCGGCGCACGCGACTCCCATCGCGCCTTCAGTCTGACCGAGTTGCTGGTGGTCATCGCCGTGATCGCGATCCTCGCGGCATTGTTGTTGCCCGCACTCGGCAAATCCAAGTCCAGGGCCGAGGGCGTCGCTTGCGCGAACAACCTCCGACAGCTTTCCCTGGCCTGGCAATGGTATGCCGACGACAACGACTCGTTGCTGGTCAACAATCACGGCACGCCGGAGACTTTGGCCCGCCGCCAAACCTGGGCCAACAATGTGCTGGACTGGGTGGACGGCGACGACAACACCAATCTGCTTCATCTCACGGATTCCAAGCTCGGCCCGTACGCCAACCGCGCCACGCAGATTTACAAATGTCCTTCCGATCGCGAGCCGGCGCTCAATGGTCAACGCCTGCGCACCATGTCCATGAACGCTCAGGTCGGCAATCCGGGGGAGTTGACCAATCGGTTCAATCCCGGATATGTCCAGTTCTTCAAGGCCGCCGAGGTTTTGCATCCCTCGGGCATCTTCGTATTCCTCGATGAGCATTGCGACACATTGAACGACGGCTTTTTTGTGAATCGGCTGGATGACTATGAGTGGGGCAATCTGCCGGGATCCTATCACAATGGCGCGGCCAATCTGTCATTCGCCGACGGACACGTGGAATCACATCGGTGGTTGGTGCCTCAAACCGTGCAACCAGCCCGCAAGCATGTGGTGCGCGGCAGCCGGATTCCCGCAAATCCTGCAACTGACTTCGAATGGCTCAAGGCGCGCACCAGCTTCAAGCAGCCATAGCACCGTCCACGCTACTCCACCGCGTCAACCCCGGTCCTGGTCTCACCTCCCCCTGAATCCCTCGGTAGCCGACAACGTGAGGAGGTGGATTTCCTGATGGCCAACCCTTTCCGCTTCCTCACGTCGGCGGCTACGGTTCAGGGGCTCAAGGCGCGAACTGTTGGTTGGGGGAATTCTCACACCAAGCGTTGGGTTCGTGGAACACCGCAAGCTCGTTCCCCCCTACTCGTACGCTCCCAGGCTTTCCTTCGGATCGCCGACTTCGCCTCGCTTCGCCGTCCTGCGGAATCGCATCACGGTGAACTCCCGGGTTTCGTTCAACCGGAAGCCCAGCTTCTGGATTTCGCGCGCGATCTCCGGCATGTGGGCCGCGCCCCATGGGACCACAAACTTGTCGGCCTGCGCTAGCCGGGAGCGGAGCGCCTCCACCAAATGCCGGTTGCGGTTGGTGAGCAGATCCTCGATCAACTCGCGCTCAAATCCGGGGGCCGGCGAATGTTGCAGCACCTGCAGCAGCAGCTCGACGTTGAAGTCCTCGGTATGCAGGCGCATGGCCAGGTTGAGAAAGCCAATCGTGTTCGCCGTGAACTCAGCGACGTCCACGTCGGCATGCACGATTTCACCCCGGGTGGGCGTGAATTCCTTCTCCTGCTCGACCACCCCCAGGGACTTCGCCATTCGCCGATAACTGATCCGGTTCGTAAGCAACCCCTCTTGATCCGTCACACCTTCCATGAGAACAATCGCGTCGGGGGTGAACGAATCCGCGAGCGTCCGGTAAAAACTGCGCTCCGCGACATGGGCCATCGGAAACAACTGGACCGTCTTGCCGTCGTCGCGAACGTAGGTTCGCGCCTGCACCGTGATCCCGCCTGGCCGCAACGCCACAAAGCCGTCGCTGAAATGATCCACCGCCAGGACCGCACAACTGCCGAGATACACTACGGTCACCGGAAACAGCACGAACGCGTTGACCAATAGAAACCCCAACAGGTTTGCCCAACTGAATCGTCGGGGCTTCACGAGTTCCTCACTCACCAACGGCCAGCGCACATTGAATCCGCCTTGAGCGCAGTAGAGCACGGCCAGTCCCATGCCAACCTGGCAGAGTGACACCGCCCAAGCCAACGGGTGAAGCCAACCCTGGTGATAGATCAGAAAGGGAATGACGACGAGATGGGCCAGCGGATGGAACATGACCAGCGGCAGAAACAGCCGCTTGGGAATCATTGGCGTAAGCCCTATCAGCCCATAGATCAGCACCGACATCAGAATCGCACCAACGGACAACAGCCCGCGGAGCACTGGCAGGAACCGGATGTGGAAGATGGCCGCCAAGGAATCATCCACCAGCGAAACCAAGGCATGCGCCAGGAACAATCCGAGATACAGGCTCAACAACAGCGCCAGCAATCCCGGCATGGCCTGGGATCGCGGCTGCGGTGTTAGTCGGGGCGGAACCCCAGCCAATAACGGGGAAGCGTTCATCGCCGGGCGATTAGACATTTCTCTTGAAAGCACAGTCAAGCACGACTGTGTGGCTGCGCATGGATACTTACGCCTCCCATGAAGAAGTGCGGCTGGAAGCAAGCTCAACGCCCTGCTCCGGCTTCGCTGTTTCAGTGCCTTCCAATACGCGGCGGTTTGCGTGCGGCAATATAGCCATCGCTGGATTGCATGTCAGGCTGTAACCCTCCTCGCACACGCGCACCAGACGAAGAACCGAGAGAAATACTTGAAGCCTGATGAGGGTGTCCAAGACCACCGCCAATAAACGAACCGGATTGGACGCCGGCGTATTGCCAACATCCAATCCGGGGCTATCTCAACCAGGAATCTTCGCTTCAGGGATTCACTTGGATGGGGCTGCCGGTGTCGGGAGCCTTGCTGGGATCCGTGTCGTCCGTGGCGGTGACGGTTTGCGGGCCCTGGGTGTAGAAATACACCTCAAACGTGCCCACCCCGCCCAGCAATGCCGCCGGCTGCGGCAGAATGGCCGACTCATCACTGCTCGTGATGCTGACGGTATGATTGATGTTGTTGATGAGATGCCAGCTTGAATCCACCGCCCGCACCGTGACGATGCAAGGTGTGACAGCAGAAACAGGCGTGGGGGTGCCGGTCTTGCCCGTGGGGGTGCCCGGCGCCGGGCTTTCACCCGGCATCAGCACCTGCAATTTCACGAATTCCCGCTTGAGCATGCGGAAGTAGCTGGCGACGGGATTCAACTCGGCGGCATCGAGCAGCACTCGGCGGGTATCCTGAACCTTGATGAAATCCGCGGAGAGCGGTGCTTTCCAGGTGGCACCCGGCGCCACGCTGTCGGCAATCAACGGATTGAAGCCCGTGGCCGGCAGCGTCCACACCAACGCCCACGGACTGGTCGCCGGCACCACAAACACGCCAGCGGCATCCGAAGCCTGCCTAACCCATAAGCCCGGATCCAGCGTGCCGCTGCTGAAATCATCCTCAAGCAACGTAGTGTCGGGCGTGCTAATTTTGACCTTGTCGAAAACATACCCGGCACCGCCGTATGCCAGGTTGTTGGGCTGCACCCCTAAGCAAACGCGCATCGTGCCAGCAAACAGTGGTGCGGCGTCCTCCGGAATGGACACATTCATGGTGGTCCCGTCGGGAGCCACGACTGTGGCATCGGTGTTGTTGTTGAAGGTGAGTTTCCATGTTCCGAGAATGTCCGCACTCTCAACCGTCCCCAAGCTACCCACGCCGATCAATCCACCGGTGCTGTTGGTGGCCGCCGGGTCGTCGTTGAATAACATATCGTTGCCGCCCGGGCGGTTGGTTTTATAGCGGAAAGTCGCCTGGCCCCCGCCGTTATCGAGATTCTCAACGTGCAGCCAGATCAGGTCGGGAACGTTCCAGTCCAGCGAGGGCGCCGTGTCCGTGGTGTTCGGCGCCAAGAACAGGTGCGCCTGAAAGTAAGGACGTGAAGTGCCGGGAGAATCCTTGATATTGAACTCGAACGTCACCGGCTGCCCAAGGCTCACCCAACTGAAGGTTTCATCCAGCGCCCGGATTTGCTGGCGGTCGTACTGACCCGTGCCACTGGCCAGCAAGTTCAACCCGGACACCGTCTTGGCCAAGGAAACCGTAGGCGGTGGGATCACCACGACTTCGGTGGGCTTGGTGATCATGAAATTATCCACATTGAAGATCAGGCTGTTGGTGTGATCGCCATTGGACCACATCTTGACAAAGAAGCCGACGACCTTGTCCAGATTCTCAAGCGTGGGCACTAGCGGATAGTCAAAATGCGTCCAAGTGGTCGCGGACAACGGTATGGCGCGGCCGGGAAGATAAATTGTTCCCCAACCATCCGTAACCAGGCCAATCTCCAGCCAGCCATAATCGTTTGCGTTCACTCTCTGCCCGGAACTTGGATCAATTCTGAGGTCAAAGGACAAATTGGTGTACGTGGTAGCGTCAAGGATATAGCCCCCGTCCCAACCCCACCGATTCGCGATGGTGAAAAAGGTCATGAACTGCTCGCCCTCGTTGCCAACGAAGTTGGCCTCATACCTCACCGACCCCGAGGCCGTGTCGTTTGCGGCATCCAGGGTTTCATCCCAGGTCATGGTGGCCCCGGCGCCACCGCCTCCCCACCATTGAACAAACGAGGCGGTGCTCGCGGCAGTGTCAAAGGTGTTGGTGGGATTCGTGTTTTGCGCCGGGCTCAGGCTGGCCGAAGCAGCCAACGTCAGAGCAATGGCGCTCGAGGTCGAGGTTAACCAGCACTGGAGATTATGCGGTCTTTTCATGTTTGAGTTTGGTTGGAGTTGAAACTGCGCTCCATTCAAAAAGCTGACCTCGCCACGGCAGGGGCCGCGGAAAAGTCCATATCAATGGTGCGTTTTGCGGTTTGGTCATGCTTAGACTAATGAAACACCCTACCACGCTTCGCGTTGGCGTCATGTCCACAAAATTGACGACAGACCGGGCGTGCCGCGCGGCTCATGCCGCAACAAACATATTTCGAGAAAAGGTAGGGCGCGTCACGCCGCGTGCGCCGCAACCGGTGCATGGCCTTCCCACCGGCGCGCACGGAGTGACGCGCCCTACCCACGCACCGCGCGATGTACCGAGGATTCCTTGTCGCCTCACCAGGGACTCACCCCCGGGCGGGCGTGGAACGATCCGAGGCCAGCGGGATGTGCGCGTATTTGGCCACCGCTTGGGCACGGGACCGCACCTGCAGCTTCTCGTAAATCCGCCGGATGTAGGTGTTTACCGTCGGTACGCTGATACCCAAGGCTTCCGCGATTTCCTTATAGAGATAGCCGCGCGCGAGGAGGTTCAGGACCTCGTGTTCCCGCGGAGAAAGTTCCTCGTCTTCAGTGGAAGCGGGGCGGAATTGCTGAAAGGACTGGACCACCTTGCGAGCAATGTTGCTGGTCATGGGCGAGCCGCCGGAGTGAACTTCCTTGAGCGCCGCCAGCAATTCGTTAAACGGAGTCTGCTTGAGCAGATACCCGCTGGCGCCCGCCGCCAAGGCATCGAAGATATGATCGGCATCCTCATAGACCGTGAGCATCACGAATTGTGTCTCCGGCAGCAGAGGCTTGAGGCGGCGCACACACTCAATACCACTCATGCCCGGCAAATTGATGTCCATTAACACCACGGCCGGCCGTTTGGTCGGCACCTGCACCAAGGCACTCTCGGCCGTGCCGTGCTCGCTGACACACCGAAAACCCTCCGCGCGCCGGATCCATTCTGCGAGGATCGCTCGCGCCGGGGCGTCGTCTTCGATTATGGAAACACCTATACTCAAGTTGGTTTGATTCTACACTGCGCTCCGGCCGGACGATTGTCGTCAGTTTACACGACAGCCGGATCGCGCGATCAAGGTGAAGGGTTGTTGATGATGGAATCGGCAGCGCTCATTCATGGATTGCCTGGAGTTGGTGTCGTGACTGATGCGGTCTGAGGCATCATAAGTCATCCCATCATGCAGCCGCGCCGCGCACCTTCACCGCCAACATGATGGTAGTTCCCTCGCCGGGCTGGCTGTGGATCTCGCACTCCCCGCCGATTTCCGCGAGCCGGCGGCGCATGTTGGCCAGACCATTGCCCGTCGCCACGCGATCACTTTCCGGCGCGCGTCCGCCCGATAATTCCGCGGGTGAAAAACCACGGCCATTGTCGGCGAGCGTCAGGGCGAAACCGTGCGACTGGAGGACCAGGGAGAAGCGCACCTCGGATGCGGCTGCATGTCTCACGGTGTTGTGCAAGGCCTCCTTGAACGCGAGGAACAAATTATGCCGCACCTCGGCCGTCAACGGCCACGGAGGCAATTCCAGCGGCACATCCAGGCGACAACGAACACCGGCAACCTGGAGATAATCCTGCGCGAAGCGCCCCAAGTAGGACGCCAGACTGTCCAACGTGTCGTGCTGCGGATTCACCGCCCAAACGATTTCGTCCAGCGCGCGGGTCAATTCCCGCGCCGTGCCATAAATGCGGCCCAGGTCCATCGCGGCTTGTTCCGGACGATCAAGTTCACTGCGCGCCGTCTGGCTCAACATGGTAATGCGAGTGAGGCTCGCCCCCAGATCGTCATGGATATCCTTGGCGATGCGGGTGCGTTCGCGTTCCACGGCCCGCTGGCGTTCGGCGCGTTCCAGTTTGTGGCGCATGCGGCGCCGGGTGTCGAACCAGACCATGGCGCCCACGGAGGCCAAGATGGCAAGGGCCAGAGTCGAGCGAAACCACCAAGTCTGCCAGAAGTGCGGCAGCACGATGAACGCGAGCTGGGCTCCGGTTTCATTCCAGACGCCATCGTTGTTGCAGGCAATCACGCGAAACGTGTACGGCCCCGGTGGCACATAACTGTAGTTGACCCGCCGCTCCCCGCCCGCGTCCTCCCACTGCGTCTGCAATCCCTCCAGGCGGTGCTTGAACCTCACCTTCTCGGGCACGACGAAACTCAGCCCGGTGTAATGGATTTCCAGCCGATTGCGCCCCGGTGGAATTCGCAAGGGCGGATTGGTGACTCCGCGAAATTCCGTCACGCGGCCATCCACGCGCAATTCCTCAATGATGACCGGCGGGGCCAGTTGATTGGTTTTCACATCGAGCGGATTGAGCACCGCCAACCCGCGGCTGGTGGCAAACCAAAGTCGTCCGTCCGTCGTGCGGCAACCCGCCGGTTGCGAGCCACCGGAGGATTCGAGGGTGGGCAAGCCGTCCCCCGTCCCGTACGTCAGCCAATTTATGTTTTCAACTTCGCCATCCGCACAACGCCTCAACTCCGCTTTGCTGGCGCGAAGAATTCCCTGGTGCGAACTCATCCAGAAATACCCTTGGCCGTCGTCGGCAATGTGGCAGATGTGAGTGTCCGGCAGTCCCTGGGCGGAGCCGATGTGGGAGAAACGCCCATCTTTGAACCGGCTCAAGCCCCCGCCGGCCGTCCCCATCCAGAGTGCTCCATCCTCGTCCAATTGCAGGCACCAGACAAAATCACTGGCCAGTCCGTCGGCCTTGCGAAACTGGCGGACCATGCCGCGCTCCAGCAGCCCTAGACCGCCCCCCAACATGCCAAACCACACCCGGCCTCCTGCTTCTTCCACCACGGCGCGGACGTCGGGCAGCACCAAACCCTGTTCACGCCCGTAGCGGATCGTGGGGCTTCCGGGTTGATAAAGCAGCAACCCATCGCCCGAGCCAATCCAACAACTCCCATCGGGCCGGGGCAACAAAGCTGGCGTGGGTGCGTTAAAGTCCTCCAGACCGACGGCGCGCTCGAACCGCTCCCCGCGTTTGATGAATACTCCTCCACCCCATGTCCCGGCCCAGACTTGTCCGCGCGCGTCTTCGGCCACACTCCAAACGAAGAGATTTCCAAGTCCACTGCTTTCCCCAAAATGGGTCCACTCCCCGGAACGGAGCCGATAGATACCGGCACCTTCCGTGGCCACCCAAAGCGCGTTATCATTTCCCACACTGGCTGAGAGCACCGGGCGGCCTTGCCAGCCGTCGGGGGGAGCGACGCTGGCCGCTTTGCTGCCACGCACCACCGCCAAGCCACTGCCGCCGGCACCGATCCAGAGGTTGCCTTCGCGATCCTCATACAGGCAGCGCAGCCAATCGCTCGGAAAACCATTCATGCGATTGAAATGCAACACTTCGGACTCTGGGCCCACCAGATACAACCCTTGCTCCGAGGTGGCCGCCGCCAGGAACCCCTCCTTGGTTTCGATCAAATTCACCAGCGCCGCCATGCCCCAGGGAGCCTCTCCCAAGTCCTCCGCCCACGCGGTTCCCGACCAGCGCCGCAATCGTCCATTGCTGGCCACCCACATGCCCCCGCGGCGACTCCGCGCGAGCCCTTGCACGTAAATGTCCGCCGCCTCTCCCTCCAAGTTTGCCGGACTCAACTCACCATGCCGCAGCGTGGCGACCTTGCCGGCGCTAAGGATCCAGAGCCCATCGTCGCCCCCTCTGACCAGATGGAACAGCCCCGGCGCGTTTCCGCCCGGCGGCTTCAGGACGCGGCCATCGCTCACACGCACCAGGGTTCCCTCGTCGCCTTGCAGCCAGATGTCTTGTGCGCCATCCGCCTGGATACCGACAATCTTCCGGCCCTGCCACCCGTCGGGAAGAGTCACCACCTCGAAGCGACCATCGCGCAGCCGCGTCAGTTCGCCGGTTTCGTGGCCGATCCACAGACTGGCATCGTCGGACTCGAACAGACTGGTCACGCGATTGTTGGGTAGCTGCTCGGTGTTGCCGTGGTCAAACACCCTGAATCGCACCCCGTCAAAGCGCGCCAGACCATTGTAGGTTCCTACCCAGAGATAACCGTCGCGAGTCTGCACCACAGCCGACACTGCGTTCTGAGGCAAGCCGTCGTCACTTTGCCAGACACGGACAAAGTAATTGGGAAAAGACGGCGGTTGGGCGTCCGCCACCGTACCTGGAATTCCCAATGCCAGCCCCAGACTGAACCATCCCAGCCTCAACCAATCTGCTCGAAAGCAGGTCGTGCCTGACACACACGGGTGCATGCGCCGAATCATGGGTTTAGCCCGCGGAGCGCGCAAGCTTTTGGCTTGTCGGCGGACAACTCCCACCGCGAGAGAGAACACCGGTGTCGAGCTTTAATCGGGCCTGCCTACCGCCAGCAGCCGGTTGCGTGTGCGGAACAGGAGGCTTCCGTCCGCGATGGCAGGAGTTGACATGCAGGTTTCACCGAGTTCATTCGTCGCCACTTTGGAAAATTGATCTGCCACCGGCACGACCAGCACTCGTCCGGTTTCGCCGGAGAAATAGAGCTGTCGCCCATCGGAAACGGGCGACGCGGTATAGCCTTGCGGGCTGCCGCCCAGTCGCTCGCTATAAAGAATCTCTCCGCTGCGCGCATCAAAGCAGGTCACCACCCCGCCATCCGTGCTGGCATACAACCGGTGGCCGACGATGATGGGCGTCTGCATGTAATTGCCCTGCCGCGGATGCACCCAGGCAATGCCCGCATTGGTGCCGGTGGGATCGGGATGAGTGATGTCGCCGATGGCCTCGGGCCGAATGGCCCGCATGGGCCGCAGTTTACCGTGCGCACTCGTCAGATAAACCAAGCCGTGCGCGAAGATGGGCGTCGGCACGGGTATGTCGCCTCCACCCTTGAGCCGCCACAGTTCTCGACCAGTGGCGAAATCATATCCGCCAGAATGATGCCAGCCATTCACCACGATCTGCGGGCGGCCACCCACGTCAATCACAGTGGGACAACCCCAGGTGGGGACATCCTCCCGCAACGTGCGCCACAGCTCGCGGCCGGAACGGAGATCGAACACCGCGAGAAACGAATTGGTTTGCACGTCGCATAGCACCACCACTTTCCCATCGTGGATCACGGGTGAACTGGCAAATCCCCACTGCGCCGAAGGTACCGCGAAGAAGCCGGAGTCCATCGGCCCAAGGTCCTTCTTCCACAGCAGCGTTCCGTCGTCATCAAAACAGAACAACCCCTCCGACCCGAAAATGGCGACAATATGCCGACCATCGGTCGCCGGCGTCGAGTTGCAGTGCGTAGATTTTGGGTGTCGCCTCACGCGCGGCACTGCCTCATGGCCGACCACATTCCAGACGATTCTTCCAGAAACGCGATCCAGCGCGAGCAGTCGCCATTGGTGAACACCGCTCTCTTCCACTGGTGCAATGTCTCCGTAAAGCCCCACCTTGAGTTCCGCGTCGCCTGACCCGACAGCGGTGGCCACGTAGATGCGGTCCCCGGATACAATCGGCGAAGCGTGTCCCAGTCCAGGAATGGGAGTTTGCCAACGAATGTTCAGGCCAGTCTCCACATTCCACTCCACTGGCAAAGGGTGGCGATCATCAACTCCGCTGGCTTGGGGGCCGCGGAATTGCGACCAGTCCGCCGCCGTGCAATCGAGCAAGCCCAGTGCGAAGATTGAAACGAGAATTACAATCCGGGTTTTCATGGCGTTAACCGACCAGAGCCAGGAGACCTAACCGGTCACGTTTTGGCAAGTCGCGTTCACGCGATTGGCGGCTGGTCCATTCAACATGGGCGCCATCCCTGAAGTGATCCACAACGACGGAATAGACTGGTTCAACGGCAACAACATAGTCGGTCTCGTTTGGTTGGTGTTTGCAGCCCAGTTTGGCTGTGATTTCGATCCGGCGTCGCGGCGGCTGGATTGAGTCAGAGGCTGGCAGCCAAGGTTAATAATCTTGACCTTCAGGCATCGTGCCACTTTACTTGCTGTCGTTAGGCACAATTCATGTTTGCGCAAGTTAAAAGCCTGTTTTCCAACGACATTGGGATAGATCTCGGGACCGCCAACTCTCTCGTTTATGTGCGGGATCGGGGCATCGTTCTGCGGGAACCTTCGGTCGTGGCCATTCAGGCGGGTACTACCAACGTGCTGGCGGTCGGTGACGAGGCCAAACGGATGTTGGGGCGCACCCCCGGCAACATTGTGGCCATTCGCCCGATGAAGGACGGCGTGATTGCCGACTTCGAGATCACCGAGGCCATGCTGCGCCACTTCATTCAAAAAGTGCATCATCGCAAGCTCATTGCCCCGCGCGTCGTCGTCGCGGTGCCTTCGGGCATTACGGAAGTGGAAAAGCGGGCGGTGAAAGATTCCGCCACGCACGCCGGAGCGCGGGAGGTTTACCTGATCGAGCAGCCGATGGCGTCGGCGATCGGGGTGGGATTGCCGGTGCATGAACCGGCGGGCAACATGATCGTGGATATTGGCGGCGGGACTTGCGAGATCGCAATCATCTCGCTCGCCGGCATCGTCTTCAGCCGCAGCCTGCGGGTGGGCGGGGACGAATTCGACGAGACGATCGTGGCGCACATGAAACGGGCCTACAACTTGATGATAGGCGAACGCACGGCGGAAGAGATCAAAATTCGTATTGGCTCTGCCTTTCCGCTGGAGCAGGAATTAACGATGGAAGTCAAGGGACGCGATTTAAGCGCCGGTCTGCCGAAAACGCTGACCATTCGCTCGGAAGAAATTCGCGAAGCCTTGCAGGAACCGCTTTCCAGCATCTTGGAATCCGTCCGTCTGACCCTCGAACGCACCCCGCCGGAATTGTCCTCCGATCTGGTAGATCGGGGCATTGTGATGGCGGGCGGCGGCGCATTGTTGCGCGGCATAGACCGCATGGTGGCCGAAGAAACCGGCCTGCCGGTCCATATCGCCGACGACCCGTTGAGCGCCGTGGCCGAGGGCACCGGCCGGGTACTGCAAGAGCTTCAGTTTCTCAAGCGCGTCTCCACCAACTCCAAGTAATTCCTGCCGGCGTTGGCCCAGCGACCGAACCGGACATGACTTCGGTTCAGCGACGCGCGAATTGATGTTAAGACGGCCGCATTACATTGCCGCGGGCCTTGTGGCCCTGTTGACCTTGCTGGTCTTGAACCTGCCGGGACACACTACCGCCCGCCTCAAACTCGCTCTGGGCAGTCTGTTCCTTCCCTTGTTCGGTCTGGCCAGCGGCACCCAGCAGGCGACGGGACACGCGGGGAACGCCCTGCTGTCGAAAGGTGAGTTGCTGCGCCTCAACGAATCCCTCCACCGTGAGAACCAATGGCTGCGACTTCAGGCGGCACAAGCCGACGAGCTCGGACGGGAAAACGCCCGGTTGCGCGAACTGCTGGAGCGGCGGGCGCAGGCTAAACGGCACTACAAACTCGCCAACGTCGTGCTACGGGACCCCGCCAACTGGTGGCGCACCGTCCAGATTGACCTCGGCAGTCGCCACGGCGTGAGCAACAACCTGCCCGTGTTGAGCGCCGAGGGATTTCTGGTGGGACGTATCGCCCAGACCGGTCCAACCCTGGCGCAGGTCCTGTTGCTGGGCGATCCCAATTGCAGGGTGGCCGCCCTCGTCGAAAACGAATCCCGGGAAGCCGGGGTGATTGGAGCGGGCGGTCCGTTCGACAGTTCCCTGGTCGAGATGAGGTGTTACCTCTCGCGCACCACCAATTTGAAACCGGGACAACGCGTCGTCACCAGCGGAGATGGCGGACTTTTCCCCAAGGGGATTCTCATCGGAACCATCACCGATGCCCGGCCCGTTGAGTCCGGGCTGTACACCATGGCCCAGGTCAAACTGGCGGCGAATCTCGCCCGCCTGGAGGAAGTGTGGGTGTTGTTTCCATGATCGCGCTGCAACATATCCTCCTGTTTGCGACCGCATTTCTGGCGGTGTTCTGGGAAGCAGCGTTTCCTTTCGTTCGCGCCATGTTCGGCGCGCAGATCAGTCTCTTGCCGCCATTGATGGTTTATGCCGCGCTGAACCTGGGACTGACCAGCGTGGCCGCACTCGCGGTGGTGAGCGGAGTGCTTTTCGATTCACTCTCCGCCAATCCGCTGGGCATCAGCATCCTGCCGTTGTTCATGATTGGCCTGGTGATTTGGGCGCGCCGCGATTTGGTGCTGCGCGATCAGCCGTTTGCTCAATTTGTGCTGGGTTTGTTCGCCAGCGCCGCCACACCAGTTTTGATGGTGGTGTTGCTGTTGACCGCGGGCCAGACCCCACTGCTGGGCTGGGGCTCGCTGTGGCAATGGCTGATCATGAGCCTGGGCGGTGCGTGCGCCACCCCGATCCTGTTTATCCTGTTCGGCTGGGCCCATCACGCTCTGGGTTACCGCCGCGTCACCGAAACCAGTTTTCGTCCAGACCGGGAAATCCGACGCGGAAGATGAGAACCAACACCATGAGTATCACCGCGACAATGAAGACGCGATACATCCTGCGGGGCGCAGATAGAGCGCGTCACTCCGTGCGCGCCGCAACTGACACCTCGCTTCCCCACCGGCGCGCACGGAGTAACGCGCCCTACCCTGGCTTGGATTTTGGCTGTCACGACACAAGCTGGAGTAAGGACGTTTCGAGTTCCGTGGCCCATGCGGCCGGTTTGTCCTCCGCCATTTGCTGATGCTGGTTTACGACCAATTGAGAAAGAACGACCCGCAGTTGCGACTGTTGGCGCTAATCGTCCTGCTCGCATTCGGCGTGCTTCTCGTCGGCGTGTGGTGGGTGCAGATCGTTAGCGCGCGGCATTACCAGGCCTCGCTCGAAACCCAGTCGTTCCGCAGCGTGCGCCTGCCCGCCTTGCGAGGGAAAATTCTCGACCGGCAGGGTCGCGTGCTGGCCGAAAATCGGCCCAACTGCAGCATTGGACTTTACCTGGAGGATTTGCGCCCGGCGTTCGACGCCGCCGGCGGTGCGGAAGTCCGGCGTGTGCGCGCCGAGCGTGCCCGTTTGCTGGCAGCCCGAGAGGCAGCAGTGGGACGCAAGCTCACCAAGACCGAACGTCGCCCCTACACATTGAGTTTGGGCGAGCGAACCATGCTGCGCACGAACGCCTTCTACGCCGTGGCCAGCAACATCGTCGCCCAAATTGGCGCGGGACTGCAACAGCCGATGATGCTCGATCCCGATAGTTTTCATCGCCATTATCGCATCACTCGTTTCCTGCCCTTTCCCGTGGCAACCAATCTCTCGGTGGCCCAGATTGCCCGCTTCGAGGAACAACTCCACGGCATCCTCGGCGCGGACCTGGAAGTTCAATCCACACGTATTTACCCACAGGGTGTGACTGCGTCGCATGTGATTGGCTATGTGCGCCGGGACAATGATTCGACCGAGGGTGAGCAGGCTTTCTTTTCCTATCGGCTGCCCGACTACCGGGGCGTGGTGGGCATTGAAGGACATTTTGACGAACAACTGCGCGGGCTGGCGGGTGGCAAATCCGTGCTCGTTAACAACCTTGGCTATCGTCAGTCGGAAACCGTTTGGGCCACCCCGGAGGCAGGCCGCAATGTCGTCCTCACTCTCGACCTGGACATTCAACGCGCCGCGGAACGCGCCCTGCGCGACCGACAGGGACCACACGTCCGTGGCGCGGTGGTGGTCCTGGACGTTCACCGCGGTGACATTCTCGCGCTGGTATCCGCACCCGCCCCGGATCCCAATTATGTCATCTCTGGCTTTCCGCCCGAGGAATTTGCGCGGTGGCAGGACGAACGACTGGGAATGCAGAGAAATCGCGCGACGCAGGAGATTTACCAGCCCGGGTCCATCTTCAAGCCCCTTGTAGGTTTGGCAGTATTGGAAGCGGGGCTTAATCCCCTGGAGAGTTTCCTCGTTGAACCGGATCCGCAGAATCCAACGCGCGGCGCCATTTTCGTGGGCCCGCAGAAATTCAGAGACACCGTTTCCCCCGGCAAGTACGACTTCCGCCGGGCCATCGCCAAGTCCAGCAATTCCTACTTCATCACCAACGGACTCCGCTTCGGAGTCGCGAACATTGTGGAACTGGCCAAACAGTTGCATCTCGGGGAGCGCTATGGACTCCCGACGATGCAGGAGTCGGCTGGGATATTTCCCAGCCTTAGACGGGTGAGCGCCAACTGGCGGAGTGGCGACACCGCCAATCTTTGCATTGGCCAAGGCGAAATGGCCGTGACGCCCCTCCAAATGGCCGTGATGACCGCGGCCTTTGCCAATGGCGGAAAGGTCTTGTTACCGCGACTGGTTCAACGAATCGAAGCCTACGACCCGACGTCGTTGTCCCCCACACAAGTCTTTCCTGCGGGCCAGGTGCGCAATCATATCGGCGTGAACCCACGTCATCTCGACACGCTCCGCGATGCAATGCTGGCAGATACGGAAGACCCCGAAGGCACGGCTTACGCCGCGTTCCGCGATTTCCGCCCCCGTTCCGGGCAGGCCGCGCCGATGCGGGTTTGTGGCAAGACCGGCACCGCGCAAAAGAAAGACCTCAACGGGCGCTTGCAGGATTACATCACTTGGTTTGCTTCCTTCGCGCCGTACGAGGAACCCCGTTACGCGGTCGTGGTGATGGTGGAAAGCGGCAGTTCGGGCGGCGGGGCGTGTGCGCCCGTGGCGCGCGACATCTACGCCTCCATCCAGAAACTGGAGGCCGCGGCGGAAAGAGCAGTTGTGCAGAATCCATGAAAAGCCCCCGACTAAGAGTGACCATGATACAGCGGCGCATTTCGCCGCGCGCTCGCACTCGCGTGAGCACTGTAAAATCTTGAACCATGTTTGAAGCCACCCTCAGTGATCGTCAGGGCCGACTCGACCGGCTGCAAATCGCCGCCGTGGTCGGACTGATGTTGTTGAGTGTGGCCTTCGTTTATAGCGCCACCATGGCGGATGACATCGCGCGTGAACTGGCGTGGTACCAT
Organism: Verrucomicrobiia bacterium; assembly: GCA_026125285.1. Lineage (GTDB taxonomy): Bacteria > Verrucomicrobiota > Verrucomicrobiia > Limisphaerales > JADLHS01 > WYBW01. The sequence continues at coordinate 108,886 of JAHCLO010000001.1, forward strand.
CAAACCTGGGTACGCCAGGTGGTGTGGTTCGCGCTGGGCACAGCGGCGGTTGTGGGCGTCTGTCTGGTTGAGTATCACACACTCGCCCGCTGGGCCTTCGTGGCTTACTGGCTCACCATCTTGGGGTTGGTTGCGGTGCTGATTCCCGGAATCGGCACCACCCGTGGTTGGGGTGCCATGCGTTGGATTGATCTGGGACCGCTGGGTCAGTTTCAACCCTCGGAGTTCGCCAAGCTCGGCGTTATCTTGGCGTTGGCACATTTTCTCAGCCGGCCGGTGGATGAACTCCGCTTCCCGGCAAACTTCTGGAAAGGGATCGGACTGATCCTGCTCCCGTTTGTGCTTATCATGAAAGAACCCGACCTCGGCTCGGCCATCGTGCTGCTGCCGACCGGTCTGGTAATGATGTTTGTGGCCGGCACGCCGCGACGTTATCTGCTGCGGTTGGTGGGCGGGGTTGGAATCCTGGGCGCGCTGTTTCTGGTGGACGTTCTGTTCGCCCCGCCCGGCTGGTGGCAAATCAAACTGGAAGATTACCAACGCCACCGGCTGATGACTTATTTCGGACGCGATTTCACCCCGCCCAACGCCACCCCGGAGCAACGCCGTCGCGCCAGGGAACTGGAGGACGCCAAATCCTACCAGATCCGGCAGGCGCTGATCTCCGTGGGTTCCGGCGGATTCTGGGGCAAGGGCTGGCGTCAGGGCACGCAGAATTCCCTGGGCTTTCTGCCGCGAGGTGCGGCCCACAACGATTTCATCTTCTCCGTGATTGCCGAGGAGAAGGGATTCGTAGGCAGCGTGACTGTGCTCACGCTGTATGCGGTGGTCCTCTTTACGGGATTGAGGATCGCCGGCCAAGCGCGCGACCGCCTGGGTAAACTGCTGGCTGTGGGAGTCGTCACGCTCCTGTTCAGCCACGTCTTCATCAACATCGGCATGAACATTCGTCTCATGCCCGTGACGGGCGTGCCACTGCCGCTGTTAAGTTACGGCGGGTCTTCAGTGCTCGGCTCGTTGATCGCCATGGGCATGCTTCAGAACGTGTACATCTATCGAAAAGGATACTAAAATATGAGCGAGAGAAATTTTTCGCGCCGGCGCCGCGGCATGCGGTTCCGCCCCAGTGGCGGTTTGGGCCGGAGTCAGCAGAAGCCTGACCGCGAAGCCAGCCAAGCCCGCGCGGAGGTAATCGGCGAAACCTCGGGCGGTCCGGAGCGGCTCTTCGAGCACCGGCATCAAACGGAAATCGAACGTGCCGAGAACATCGCCGCCGGCCTGCCGCCCACTGGCGCCCCCGCCGATGCCGTCCCCCCGCCGCCGGCGGAAAAAAAGCAGTTCCGCGAACCGGATCTGAAGCGAACCGCGGAGGTGGATTCGGAGAAACCCTACCAACCGGTGGCGGTAAAGGAACAACCCAAAGGCATTGTCGAAACCCTCAAGGTCGCCGCCACCAATCTGGTCAAGAAGGTGCAGCGTTTGATCCGCCCGGTGAAGAAGATTCACAAAGAAGTCATCATCAATACGGAGACGCTGGAAACCCGCGTGGCGGTGCTCGAAGACGGCAAGCTCGAGGAATTCAACATCGAGCGCACCACGGAGGAACGCCTCGTTGGCAGCATTTTCAAGGGCCGGGTGCGCAATCTCGAGGACGGCCTGAAAGCCGCTTTCGTGGATATTGGCTTCGAGAAGAACGCTTTCCTGCACTACTGGGACATTGTCCCCAACCAATTCGACAGCGGGGTCGAAATCGTGGATCGCCCTACCAAGAAACGCGACAAACCGCGCATCACCCAAAAGGACATTCCCCGGCTGTATCCCACCGGCACTGACATCATCGTTCAGGTTACGAAAGGTCCCATCGGCACCAAAGGCCCGCGCATCACCACCAATCTGGTGTTACCCGGACGCTACCTCGTGTTGTTGCCCAACTCGGACCAAAGCGGCATCTCGCGCAAGATCGAGAACCAGCAGGAACGGCAACGCCTCAAAAAAGTCCTCCGCGAACTCACCATCCCGGACGGCATGGGCGTGATCATGCGCACCGCCGGCGAAGGCCAGCAAAAACGTTACTTCGTGCGCGACCTGGCGCTGCTGCTCGAGGAATGGCGCGGCATCCAGGAACGCATCAAATCCCAGCCCCCCGCCACCTGTGTGTTTCAGGAGCCCGATTTGATCGAACGCACCGTCCGGGATTTTCTCACGGAGGACGTCGAGCGGATCGTCGTGGACAGTCCCAAGGCTTACGAACGCATGCGCGACATGATCACCAAGATTTCGCGGCGCTCGGCTTCCAAGGTCAAAAACTACGTCGAAGCGCAACCGATCTTCGACCGGTTTGGCATCAGCAAGCAACTCGAGAACGCCTTCTCCCGCCAGGTCCATCTGAAAAGCGGCGGCTACATCGTCGTGGATGAAACCGAGGCGTTGGTGGCCATTGACGTCAACACCGGTCGTCACAAAGGCAGCCGCGACCAGGAATCCACGATTCTCAAGGTCAACCAGGAGGCCGCGGACGAAATTTGCCGGCAACTGCGCCTGCGCAACATGGGCGGCTTGATCGTGCTCGACTTCATTGACATGAAAGGCCGGCGCGACCAGCAAAGCGTGTATCAGCGCATGAAGGAAGGTTTGCGTCGCGACAAAGCCAAGACGCACATCCTCCCCATCTCGCCGCTCGGCCTCATGGAAATGACCCGTCAGCGCCACACCGAGAGCGTGCGTTCGGCCGTCTATGATGATTGCCCGTACTGCAAGGGCCGCGGCAAGGTCAAGAGCGTCCTCACCATGAGCGTCGAGATTCAGCGCAAGCTCCAGGAAATCCTCAAGAAACGGTCGCGCGACGAATCGGACTTCCAATTACGCATCGTCGTCCACCCCACCGTGCTCGAACGCCTGCGCACCGAGGACGAGAAACACCTGATCGAAATGGAAAAGCGTTACTTCGGCAAACTTTCGTTTCGGGCCGACCCCGGCATGCACGCCGAACAATTCAAGATTCAGAACGTGGCCACGAACGAGGAACTGGCCAGCGTCGGCGCCTGATTCCAGAATCCGCCTCCAACGCCCCGGTACATCGCCGGGGCGTTCTTGCTTTGGTTCAAGCGAAAGCACAAATGATCGGGGGTGAACTGGATTGCCTCCCCTGCCCTGTCTTCCGGCCTGCGCCTTGCCGTTTAATGTCGTCGCGGTGCAATCTGAGTTTGCGCCATGGTCCAGAATCAGCAAACAATTCGGCATGGCACCAGGACGATCTCCAGGAATTCTCCTATTGGTCCCAATGGCAACCTGCCTGCTCCTGCCGCTGAATCCTGCGGCGGGGCAAAGCCGGCAACTTCAGATGTCGGATGAATACATGCCCCGCCAATACACCAAAGACCACGGCCTCCCGGATGACGAGGTGCGCAACATCCTGCAAACGCGGGACGGCTATCTCTGGATTGTCACCCAACAAGGATTGGCCCGCTTTGATGGCAAGCAGTTCGTCATTTTCGATCACGCGAACTCGCCGGAGATCGACGAAGACAGCCTTCTGAATCTGGCCGAGGACCGGGCCGGGAATTTGTGGATTGGTGCCCGCGATTATTTTCTTCGCCGTGAGGGCAACTCGTTTCACCGTTTACCCCGCCGGCTGGATCGCCGCGGCCACCACACGCCGCGCATCGTCCCGAGTCGCCATGGGGGAATCTGGGCCAGTTCGCACGGTGGCGTGGCTCACGTTACCGGGAGCAATATTGCTTTGTTGCCTACAGGGCAAGGATGGTCCCCTGCGGACACGATTTTCGCATTGCAGGAAGACCACGATGGCGTGCTGTGGGTGGGAACCCGGGCTGGACTTCATCGGTTCGATTCGGAGCAGCAGCGGTTTGAAAAGAGCCCGCCGGCCTCGCTGCCGCGCCGAGCACCGATTTCGGTGACGGCCCTCCACCGCGGCTCTGAGCAGGCACTCTGGGCAATCTTCGCGGAGCTTGACCCGCTCCTTGTGTTTAATTGCACGAACGCTTTGGTCGGCCGACGAACCGGCGGCCAGTGGAACGCTGTTTCTCCGTCCAACGCGTTTAGCTTCGACCTTTCAGTTGCGGCTTCGTTTATCCTTCAGGACAGTCGGAGGGATGTCTGGTTATCGGCATCACTGCAAGTCATCCACCGTCTGCACCACGCGCAATTTGATGTGCTTGCGCTTCCTTTGCCTCACAGCGACGACCGGGTGCTTTCGCTCCACGAAGATCACGAGGGCAACTTATGGATGGGCACCGGCCGCAGCGGCCTGTGGCGCTGGCAACCGCGCAAACTTAAGACCTACACCACCCGGGAGGGCTTGCCCGATGAGAACGCCTGGGTGGTGTGCGAAGCACCCGATGGCGCCGTGTGGATGGGCACGGACGGCGGCGTTAGCCGCCTGCACGAAAATCGGCTGGAAACCTGGACCACTGAACACGGTCTCGCTCGTGACTACATTCGCGCCGTGGCCGTCGCGGCGGATGGCACCGTTTGGATTGGCACGAGCTCGGGCCTCAACTCCTGGCGCGATGGCCAATTGAAACACCACCCTTTTCCTGGCGAGTGGTTCGAAGGCAAAATTCGCGCCCTCCTGCCCGCGCGAGACGGCGCACTGTGGGTGGCGGCCGCCACGGGCTTGAATCTCTTACACGGCGAACAACGCACTCAGTTCACCATCACCAATGGCCTGGCCCACAATGATGTTCGGGCGTTGTTGGAAGACCGGGAGGGGCGGCTTTGGATCGGGACTTACGGCGCCGGGCTTCAGTCTTACTACGATGGGCAGTTCAAGACCTACAGCACCAATGACGGGCTTTCCAACAACTTCGTCTGGGCGCTTCACGAGGACGCCGAAGGCGCGCTCTGGGTCGGGACGGCATCCGGTTTGAACCGCCTGCGCGACGAACAATTCACCGTGTTCAACACGCACCACGAGCTGCCCGACAATCTGGTCAATTTCATTCTGGAGGACGATTTGGGCCAGCTTTGGATCAGTCACGACCGTGGCATTTATCGCGCGCGGCTGGCGGCGTTGAATGACGTGGCGGAGGGCCGGGCCACTCGTGTGCAGTGTGTCAGCTATACCACGGCGGACGGCCTGCCTAGTGACGAAACCAATGGCCAGAAGAGCTATCCCGCCGGCTGCAAGACCCGCGATGGCCGGCTCTGGTTTCCCACCACCCGCGGCGTGGCGGTTTTCGATCCCAAACTCCACCGTGAGGAACTCGCGCCGCCCAAGCCGGTTATCGAACAGATTCGCGCCACCGGTGAATTGGTTTACGATCTCAACCCGCGCGATCCCTTCGCCGCGAATCAGACGCGAACCCTGGAGCAACGCGCGGGAGTGTTCCAACTGCCCGCCGGCAGCGGGCGCGTGCTGGAGTTCGATTTCACCGCCAACACGTTCGTCAGCGCCGAAAAAAGCCGTTTCCGCTGTCGCCTCCTGGGCATGGGTGAGCGCTGGATTGATTTGGGTACGCGCCGCGAGGCGTTCTTCACGAACTTGAAGCCTGGCAATTACCGCTTCGAGGTCGTGGCCGCGAATCATCATGGCGTCTGGCAGGAAACGCCGGCTGTGTTCGCCTTTTATCTCGCCCCGTTTTTTCATGAAACGGTTTGGTTTCGCGGCGGCACGGTGGCCGTCCTCTTGCTCGGTGCTGCGGGCGTCTATGCGTGGCGCGTTCGCGAATTGCGCCGCATCCAGCGTCTGGAGCAACAAGCGGCTTTGAATCGAGAGCGTGCCCGTATTGCCAAGGACCTGCACGACGGCCTGGGTGCCGACCTCACCCAGATCTCCCTGCTGGCGGATCTGGCGGAAGCGGAACACCCCGCCGCCGGCAGTCCGGAATCCCGCCTCCGCAACCTTTCCGCCGCCTCCAAACAAATGGCCCAGGCGCTCAAGGACATCATCTGGTCGGCCAATCCCGCCGACACCACGCTCGACGGCGTCGTGGCGCACATCTGCCAGTATGCGGAAACTTTTCTGAACGCGGCGCAGATCGCCTGTCGGTTCGACGTGCCGGATGATCTTCCCTCACGCCCGCTGTCCGTGACTGAACGCCAGAACTTGTTCCTCGTGACCAAGGAGGCGTTGAGCAACGTCGCCCGCCACGCCCAAGCCACCGAGGTCTGGATTCGGGTTGCCATCCACGATGCCACGTTGGCGCTGGCGATTGAGAACAACGGGCGCGGTTTCGGAAACGCCGGCGTGAACGCGGACTCGACGGGCCGGGGTCTGCCCAACATGCGACAGCGCATGGCGGCGGTGGGCGGCGAACTGCGGGTCGAGCCATTGCCCGAGCGCGGCACAAGAGTTTCTCTCACGCTGCAGTTATGACTCGCCTCACCTGTCGGCAACAAGGATTGGATGTTGGATGGGCTTTCTCAACGTTGATCGGGCTTAAGTGGATGCGCGAGTTTGCCACCCGGCACCCTTTCCCGGGGGCAGAATTCCCCGAACGCCGATTCGCGTATTGAACCCCGACTCCGCATCGTAGGGCAGGCTTTCCAGCCTGCCGGTTCACCGGACTTTCCAGTCCGGTGTTCCCTGGAAACGGGCGACTCGAAAGTCGCCCGCACCGGCGGACAAGAATGTCCGCCCTACATGAGATTCGTGGTCAGCCTCCAGGATACTCGGATCGCGCATTGGAACCGTGAACCGCAAGGGCGTAACGCCGGTTTTCCAACCGGCGCACGCGCCGACTGGAAAGTCAGCGTTACCGACAGGCGGATCATAAACACACTGACAGCCTCACCGAAACCGTCACTCGTGAGAATTTTTTGATTCTTCACCCACGCCGCATCTTGTAACCTCCGGCTCGCCATGCCCATCAAAGTTTCCATCGTCGAGGACCAGCAGGCGACCCGCGACATGCTGGCAGCCCTGGCGCGCGGCTCTGAGGGTTTCATCTGCGACGGTGCTTATGCCAACGCGGAAACCGCGCTGAAACGACTCCCGACGGAAAGACCCGATGTGGTCCTGCTGGATTTGGAACTGCCTTGCATGAGCGGTGTGGAATTCATCGCCGCCGCCACCGCCCGCCAACCGGGCCTGCGCATCCTGGTGCTCACCATTCACGACGATCCAGTAAGAATCTTCACCGCACTGGAGGCCGGCGCGAGCGGCTACCTCGTCAAACCCGTGGCTCCCGCGAAAATCCTCGAGGCCATCACCGAAATCCACAATGGCGGCGCACCCATGTCCAGCCAGATTGCCCGCTTGGTGGTCAAGACGTTCCATCACCGCGGCGAGGCGCGGAGCGAACTCGAGGTGCTGACCCCACGCGAAGACGAAATGCTGCGCCTTGTCGCTCAAGGCTTTCATTCCAGCGAGATCGCCGGGCGCTTGGGCATCAGTCCCCGCACCGTGGGCACGCACCTGCGCAACATCTACGAGAAACTCCACGTCCACACCCGTGCCCACGCCGTGGCCAAGTACCTGCGCCAACCGCCTCCGCCCGCCGTGTAACAACACCTTCGCGACCGGTCTTTTAGCCAACGGAGAAAAGCAGTCTCGCCATTGCAACCGCAGCGCAGGTAGGGCGCGCTACTCCTTGCGCGCCGTTTGAGTTTTTGCTGACTGGGTACGGCGCGCACGGAGTGCCGCGCCCTACCCGATCAGCAGCCGATGTATTAAAACTTGGCTCTTCGACGTTTCTGGTGGGTAACTCCGGCACGAGGCCGGTTTGTCCCACGACCGCCCTCACCCCGGCCCTCTCCCCCAGGCGAGGGAGCAACGTTTGCCGCCGCGCCCAAAGACCCGCCGCTGGATGGGCCAAACACACCGCCGAATAGCCAGCCGAGCCCCAATGCGTTTCCCCATGAACCCTATGCTCGTAGCCGCCGACGTGAGGAGGCGGACAACGCTGCGACTCAGGGGAATCCGCCTCCGCACGTCGGCGGCTACGGTTCGGGGGTTCAAAGCGCGAATCTGGATTCGGCGAAATCACTCCCCCCTGGATGGGGAGGGTCAGGGTGAGGGCGAGCGTCACTCCATTCTTCCCCCCCATTTTACCCGCCCCCCGGAACGGCGCGCACGGAGTGACGCGCCCTACCCGGTTCGCAGCCGATGTGTCGAAACTTCCTTGTCGGGGCAATAGCGGCCGCCCCGCTACATCTTCCTTGGAAACGCTGTAAGCCGGTCACAGGCCGGCGCTCCGCGCGGTTGCCGCTGTATCCAGCGTGCGGAGCCTCGGAACTACGTCAAACGACGTAGATTTTATCCAATCACCGCGAAAATACTTCCATGATCTGCGTCTTTTGGCGGATGGCCAGACTCGAAAAACGTGCCACAATCGGGCAAATCGAACCGAGCAACCGGATGAACAACTGACCATTACAACTGGAATCCTGCCATGCGTACCAACCATCCGCTTATGTCAAAGTCCGCTCCCAACCGCCTGCGTGTTTTTCTGAACAGCCTGCACCGCTTCCGCGGGGTGGCCGTCTGCCTGGCTGCGGGCGCGATTGCCTTCCTGGTCACACACCACACGCAGGCGCAAACTCGCACCTGGGATGGCGGCGGGGCCAACGCGAACTGGGGCACGCCTGCCAACTGGGACAACGATGCGCTCCCCGAGACCACCGCCGATGTCTTTTTTGGCACCGGGTTCGCGTCGGGCACCAGCATCAACGTTGGTGCGAGTCGAACCGTGAACAGCCTTGCGATTGACACCGCGACAGGTTTGACATTCTCCAGTTCTATTTTCGCAGATCGCATCCTCCTTACGAGCGGTGGTTTGACGGTCGGAGCCGGGGCTGATCACGTTTTTAACATCTCATTCGAGCTTGGAACTGATGCCCTCTGGGATATCGAAGCCGGCAGTTCGCTGACAATTGGCGGCGCTCGGCTCATCGCCGATTCCGGGAGCGGTTACTCGCTCACAAAAGCGGGAGGCGGACTGCTGAATCTCACAGGAGGGAACACATATAGCGGTGGTACGATCATTCTCGAAGGAGTAGTACGGTCAAGTGGCAGCGGAGGTGGCGGTCTGGGTGGCGGAAATGTTTTCATTGACTCTGCCGGGTTCTACGAAGTCCATAACTCCAGTTTCAGTCCTAGTATTGGAGCTCTCTCGGGTTCTGGTTCGGTCGATCGTAATGTCACTGGCAGTACGACGCTGACCATTGGCAATAACGACGCCGATGGGAATTTCAGCGGGTTGATCGCCAATTCCAGCGGCACGCTCGGTGTCAGCAAGAACGGCAGTGGCACGCAGATTTTGTCCGGCGACAACACCTACTCGGGAAGCACATCGGTAAACGCCGGAGTCTTGCGCATCGCCAGCGGCACAGCGTTGGGGAGCACTGCGGGTGGGACATCTGTTTCCAGCGGGGCGGCACTGGAATTGACCGGGGGCATCAGTGTGGGAAACGAAGCGTTATCGTTGAACGGGACTGGGATAAGTGATGGCGGCGCACTGCGAAATATCAGCGGCAACAACTCGTATGCCGGCACCATCACACTTCAAAATGTGGCGGGCGTCCATCGCATCAACTCGGATGCCGGCACGCTCACCCTGAATGACATCGCCGAGCTTGGAACAGGGGACAAGACGCTCATCATTGGCGGCACGGGCAACGTAATCGTGAACGGCATCATCAGCGGCGGATCGGACATGGCCCTTGCCAAGGATGGTGCGGGCACCCTCACCCTCAACGGCGCGAATAGCTATGCTCTCGGCACCACTTTGAACGAGGGCACGCTCGTCCTGGGCGCCGACAACGTCATTCCCAACACCGGCACCTTCGATTTTGCCGGCGGCATTCTCGACGCCAACAACCGATCGGACATCATTGGAGCGCTTTCTCTCACCGCCGACTCCTCCCTCGTCCTGCACGCGGACAGCACGCCAGGGTCGCTCACATTCAGTTCCGCGTCCTGGACCGAAGGAACGCTCACCATTTACGGCTGGAGTGGTGAGATGTACACAGCAGGCACAGATGACAGGGTCTATTTCACTGCTGATCCCACGGCCAGTGGCATCCTAGATCAAATCCGGTTCGATGGTTATGGGATGGGAGCCATGTGGATCAACGAAACGGGCGAACTCGTCCCGGTGCCAGAACCCATCAACGTGGGTCTGGGGATCTTTGCGGTGATATTTGTTGGTCTCAGGTTGGTCCGGCGACTCCGCACCTGCTCAACCGGGCAACACGCGGTCACTGCATCAGATAACTCAGTTCTCTCCCGGCCATCGTGCCAATGAATCGCGGAACTGTGTCTTTTGCCGAATGTTCGCCGAATCCGAACCCTGCCAGAGTAGTCTCCTTGATGACACCGCCCCAAACCATCAAGCCCCGAAGCGCGTGCCGCAGAACTTGGCAAGCTGGCCCGCACCGACTGCGGCCCCCCCTGCCTTGGACTCCAGGCTGGACAAATGTCGTCCCGGCGAGCCTGTTCACCAGTTTCCCGTTGACGGGCACAGCGTCGAACGCGCAGTCAGTATTCCTGCACGCCATTGAGCAATGATATGCCGCTGAAACCGTGGCAAGCAGACAGGTGAGCCAGACCGAGTTTACAGAAACGCCCTGCGCGTACGCACGGGGCGTTTCCCTTTATCCTTGTTCGCGCTACTTGGTGGGTTTCACCGCCACGAACCAGGCGGTCTTGTCTGGGGCGTTGCCGCTCAGGAGCAGAATCTCACCTTGGGGCAGCGGTTGCTTGCGCCCAAATACCGCCTTGCCGTTCTTGTCGAAGAGAGTGACTTCCACTTGATTGCCTTCGAGGTCCTTGATTTCCACCGAGCATTTATCGCTCAAGTCGGCCTTGCTTCTTCCTCCCTTGGCCATCACAAACTGCTTCCGGTTGACCTCAAAGTAGTTTTCCCATTTGAGAGGCAGTTCGTCCAGTTTCTTGCGGATCTCGGGCGCCACCGGCTTGTGTTTGGGATTGGGCGATTTCTTGTCGTTGGTCGCCCAGATGAGTTGCACCTCGAACTTCTGCTCCGCGCCTTGTCCCAGTTCAGTGACTTGCGCGGGCAGCCGCCAACCCAGCAGCAATAGGGGTAATACCACCAGCCAGCTTGGCGGGAACGTTCGTGAGAGTGTCATCGTCATGATTATTGGTAGGTGTCGGTGGGTGAGAAATCGGCCAGGCTGTTCTCCGCGGGATAGGAGAGCCAGACCAGCGTTGTGCCGGAATCGTAGTCGCGGTAGGTGAAGACGTCCGCTTGCGCGGTCTCCGTCTCCAGCGCGTTGAGCACCTTTTGAGACGAAATCTGTTGGGTTGTAATCAGGACACCAATCGCCAGCACCGCCAGCGCGCCGGCGGGAACGAGCAGACGGCGCAAAGTGAGGAAGAGGGAGGCGGGCTTTGCAGCAGGCTCAACGCTTTCCAATCGCTGGATTTCACGCCGGATCTTGGACCAGTAGAACTCGCGGGATTCGGGGAGCTTGATGTCGGCTTCATAATCCGCCACCGCCGCCCGTGTGTGCTTCAGTTCCGTGAGCAGGGCGCGGGCGTCCGCATCGCGCGCCACGTATTCCGCCAGTTCCTGCGCCTCGCCGTCCGGCAGTTCGCCGTCCAGATAGGCCTGCAGCTTCAATTGTACTTCCAGTTTCATGTCACCCATCTCCATTCACTCCGACTTTCTCAAATCCGCCAGCAACACGGCCATCTTGCGGCGCGCATAAAACAACCGTGACATCACCGTGCCAATCGAACATTCCATCGCTTTGGCGATCTCTTTGTATTCCATGTGCTCAAACTCATGCAACACCAGCGCCGTGCGGTGGGCATAAGAGAGCTGGTTCAACGCCTGATCAATGCGTTGCCGCAACTCCGCGCGTTCCAACCGCTCGGTTGGGTTCACGGTCACCACCGGCATTTGCCGTTCCACGCCGCCGGACTCTTCGTCCAGGGCTTCGATGGATTCGGCCCGCTGCCGCTTATGGCGCCGCAACTGGTCCAGGCACAGGTTGATGACGATCCGCGTCATCCACGTTCCAAAGCTGGATTCACCCTGAAACTGTTTCAGCCGCTGCCAGGCCTTGACCCACGCTTCCTGGGAAAGATCCAATGCCTCATCCTCGTTCCGCATCATGCTGTAGGCCCGCGCGTAAATCTTATCCCGATGCCGGGCCACCAACTCCTCGAAGGCGAACATGTCACCCGCCTTCGCGGCCGACACCAACGACTTATCGTCGGCGGAGGAAAGGCTTGCTTCACTCATCGGTTCGACGGGGTGGAATCATCTGCTATTCAAGGCCCTCTACAGTTTTCCCTTGGTGGAGGGCAGGCATCCAGCGATGCGCGGATCCCGCTGGCAGGCAACGTCCACGGCTTTGGCAAATGCTTTGAACAGCGCCTCGACAATGTGGTGGGGTTCATCTCCGTAGAGCAACTCCAGATGGAGGTTGCAGCGGGCTTCATTGGCGAAGCCCTGGAAGAACTCCCGCGCCAGGCCAAACCGGAAAGCACTCGACATATCCTGCTCGCGTTCGCCCCGACCAAGTTTCCGGTACGCCTGATGGTTCAGCCCACGCCAAACGAGATGGGGTCGCCCGCTGAAATCAATGACGCACCGCGCCAGACATTCGTCCATGGGCACATGGGCCTCGCCGGTGAAAGGATTGCGCGGATGAAAGCCCGCGCCGTAGCGGCGGATGCCGCGTTTATCGCCCAGCGCCTGCGCGAACGCCTGACCCAGTGCAATGCCGCAATCTTCGACCGTATGATGCGCATCCACCTCCAGGTCGCCGACACAACGCAACGTCAGATCCACGACCGCGTGCTTGGCGAACAACACCAGCATGTGATCGAGGAATGGCACGCCGGTTTTGACCGATCCCCTGCCCTGGCCATCAAGTTTCAACTTGATGGCCACGCGGGTTTCCGTGGTGGTCCGCTTCACTTGTGCCTGCCGGAGTTTCATTCGCGCCAATAAATCAGACTCCGGGCAGGAGAGAAACATCAAATTCCAGGCGGCTAATTGCGCCCAGCCGCCTCGGACTGGATTTCGTCAATCTGCTTTTGCAGGGAATCCGGACTGGGCGAATGGGCCTTTGCCATCATCAGCCATTGGATGGCTTTCTCTGGATTGCCAGATTCGTGCTCCAGCTTGCCGAGTCGGACGGTGATGCCCAGGAAGCTTTGTCGGTCTGGTTCCTCTTTGTCACCTTCATTCTGCTGCCAGAGGCGATAGGCGTGTTGGAGAAGATTCCGGGCGCGCGGAAGGTCTTTGTACGATTCATAATACAGGCGACCCAACTCGAAGTAGAGTTCGTGGGACTGTGGATTGGCCTTCAGCCCCTCGCGCAAGAAACGTTCAGCTTGATCGGCACGCTTTTGATCCACGCGCAACCAGTAGGCCCCCACCGCATAAGTCTCCACCCGTTGCGGGTCCAATTCCGCCGCCAGTTTCAGCCAAGGCAGAATCTCCCGCGCCTTGCCACCTTCGAGATGGGTGTGTTCCGAGACAATGAAGTGTCTGCCAAAGCGTTCGATCCAGTCCATTGGCCTGCCCATGAAAGAGGTGTCGCAGTTGTGGCACTCCGGACAACTTTCCTCGCCGTGGTCGTGAGTATGACCATGGTCGTGAGCATGTTCGTCAGCTTCTTCATGATCGTGCTTGCACTCTGCCGTGTGAACGTGCGGCTTGGCCTCTTGCGCTACCGCGCTTTCCCGTCGTTCCGCCGCGGCTGCCTGGTCGAAGATGGACGGATAAAAACCACTGTGGAGGTACACGTCGGCCTTGACGGCGAGATGATTGGCAAACATTCGCCGCCCTTCGCCCAGCATGACCTCCAGCGCGCCGCCCGAATACCGCTCGTCCTCGCGCGTGACGCGTGGGTTCACCCAGGCGCTCAAGCTGAACGCCAGCACCAGCATTAATACGAGGAGTAAGGCAGTGCGTTTCATGATGCATGCCGGATTAAATGGTTGAACCCTATTGCCAAGTATCCCGGCGGGATGGCTTCAGAGCGCCCCACAACGGTTTCAGCGTTAAACCTCGACGGCCTTTGGCAATTTACTCCAAAACCTCTTTGGCAGATGCTGTTCATCCTACCGAAAGACTTTTGCGCCGGAACACCAACCACGCCGCAATCAGGAACGCAAACATGTAGGCGATCCAATACCCCGTCGCTCCGGCCATCACTCCCCAACTGATCAACGGTTGCTCGAAGAGCAGAAGATCGCGGTAGTTGAACGCCCATTCCAGATGGGGAATACAGAAGTAGAGCAACGTCAGCAGCGTCTGCGCCGGTTCAGTCAAACGAAGCGCGACTTTGTGCAGATGTTGTCCCACCATCAATATGCCGCCTACCACGATGAACGATATGGTGACGTTTACGGAGGGCGCGCTGAACAGGACCGATCCCAGCATGGCCATCGCCACCACCACGCCCAGCATCATCCAATGGAGCCACGCCGCCTGAAAGTATTGCGCCACGGGCCAGGAATGATCCCGTGCGGCCGTGACAGCGCCGAGGAACAGGTAAAATGTAATCACCGCCACGCCCACCGCCAGCCAGCTACCCAGGAACTTGCCCACCACCACCTGCCAGCGCGTCACCGGTTTTGCCAACAACGGGAAGATCGTCCGGCTTTCGCGTTCCGCAGGAATCTGCCGGGCCGCCGTCGTCAACGCGATTACCAGCGTGGCCAGCCAGATCAACGCCAGACACAATTCCTTCAGATAACCACTGATCCGTTTGTCTTCAAAAAACGTCGTGCTGCCCGCCAGCAACGTCAGCAATGCTGTCAGCACAAAAAGGACGTAAAAATCCTTCCGGCGATACAGGTCTTTAATGACCACTCCCGCGAGGGCGAAAATCGTGTTCATGGCAATGCGTTGATTTCGTACCCCACAATCTTCAGGAAGATCTTTTCGAGATCGCAGTTGTGTTGCTGAACCAGATCGCTGACCCGCCCCTGGACCCTGAGTTCCCCCTGGCGCACAATAGCCACGCGATCACACACCGTTTCCACCTCGCCCAGTTCGTGTGACGAGAAGAACACGGTCTTGCCCTCGGCCTTCAGGCGCTGAATAATCTGCCGCACTTTCATGCGGCCCAGCGGATCCAACCCGCTGGTGGGTTCATCCAGAATCAACAGTTCAGGATTGTTGATCAGCGCCTGGGCCAACCCCACGCGTTGCTGCATGCCTTTGGAATAGGTTTTGATCTGGCGTTTGCCCGCGTGTTCGAGTTCCACCAGCTTGAGCAGCTCCGCAATGCGCTTGTCCGCCTCTGCTCCGTTCAGCCCAAAAATGCGCGCATAGAACCGCAACAATTCCTCGGCCGTCAGGAACTTGTAATAGTAGGTGTTCTCCGGCAGATACCCGATCCGCTGCCGGGCAATGGGCTGGCGCACGTCAATACCAAACAAACTCGCCGTCCCGCTGCTCGGCGGGACGAACCCCAGCAACACGTTCATCGTGGTGGTCTTGCCGGCACCGTTCGGACCCAAAAAGCCAAACACCTCGCCCGCGTTGACTTGCAGGTCGAGGCCGGCGAGCGCCACCTTTGGGCCGTTCCGCGATTCCCGGTTCGGGTATTCCACCCGCAGCCGCTCGGTTTTGACGATCACGCTCATGGTTCGCTGAACTAGTTGTTCACACTCACCTTACGCCTATAGCAAATCGCTCGCCAAGGTCAACTCCCCCAATCTAGCTATTGGAAACCATGCTCAACCAAATTAGCGCGACTCTTGGACAGCAGTTCAATTCGAAGCACGACGAGGTCTCCACGCCAACCACCGCAGGCCGGTTTTCGTCGGATGAAACCCAGGAATCAACAATGACGACTCTAAAGGCAGACAAGGGCATGAACACTCGTGCCCTTGCTTGGACTCGGCTTATCCGGCTGCAGGCGTTATTAAGCCCCCATGCCTTCCTCGAATGACCCCGCTGCCAACGGGAAGCACAAATGATCTCGCACGTAGGCCATACCGTTGGCGCTCGTCGCGTCAAGATCGCGATAGGCACTTTCGGCTTCCACAATCAACGGCGCGGTCTTGCAGTCCATCACCTGGCAATAGCGTTGCGGATAGCCCACGTTGATCAGCATCTCCACATAGCGCAGCATGTTCAGGTCGCCGGATGGGATGTCCACGAACTGCATCGCGCGATCCGGCCAGTTTGGCGCCATGGCGCGGAGCGGGAACCCGGGGCGAATGACGAAGTTCTTGACGTGGCAGGCGTAGATGCGCGGGCCGACTTTGCGGAAGCGCGTTTCCCAACTCTCGCCTTCCCAACAGTGCGAGGGGTCGGCGTTCACGGCGAGACATTTGTCGCCGGCACAGATTTGCACGAGCATGTTAAAGTCATCCGCGCACATGGCCGCCGTGCCTGGATGAATTTCATGAGCCAGATACAAGCCGAGTTTGCGGGCGTGGGTGCGGAGTTTGCCGGTCTTCTTCACAAAACGATCCTGTCCCTCTTTCAGCAGGTCGTAATCCCCGCCCTTCCAGAAGCCCCACGGATATCCGGTCGCCATTTCCCAGCCAAACGCCACGCCCCAAAACATGGGCACAATCTTCACGCCAAGCTCGGCGCACAAATCGAGCAACCGCAGCAGGTAATCCTCCGTCCACTTCTCGATGTCGGCGGGCGACTTGCGCGCCACTTCTGGCGGCAGGAACGGACGAATGGTCGGGCTGCCCGTCCAAGCCGTCGTATGAACCCAAAACGGACAGTGCGCGGAGACTCCATCCAAGGTCATCTTGGCCTTGGCAAACGTGGCTTTGATCTCCTTGGCGGATTTGAAGCCCGCGCCGTCTTGCAGCATGTAATTGGATGGTTGCGCGCCGGACGCGCCGGATTTCTTCGCGTAGTCGAGGAATTGAGCGAGGTTCTTGGCGCCGTGTTGCGCGCCTTCGATGCTGGGGTGGAAACAGTTTTGCGCCATAACAAGTAAAAGTTGATTGTTCTTCCGACGCCATGAGAAATACCGATAGCCACCGCGAAATTCAACAGTAAAGCATGGTCGAATCACAATCGGACCTGCCCCCGGGCGGGGATTCGGCTGAGGCAAACCCGGCGAACGGCGGACATGCACCCCCGGCCCGGCTTCAGTCGCTCAGTTTCCAGCGAACACTCCGAGCAAGAAACTCCTTGATCTCGCGATGCCGCGGGTGGGTTGGCACTGGTTGGTGCGCGGGTTCTGATACGAGTCGTGCTTCTCGCCATGCCGTATGAAAACGCACCTCTTCGCCGTCAATTTCTGGATGAGTTCGACACGCGTCACGCCATCTGGAGTTCTGCCTGCCGCCGCACGTTGGGAATCGCGCCGCTCGTTAGATCCTTGCAGAGGTCCCGCAAATTGTCCTCCAACTCCGCGAGCGACACGCCCTGCGTCAGGTAATCGGGAAATTCTTCCAGATAACCCAGCCATTTCTCGCCGTCTTGCCCATGGACATATCCGATGCTCTTCATGACCGTAATCTGTCATGCCTCTCGCCAGCGGACGGCGATGGGGCGATGACAGAACGCGATGGAACGAAACCCGATGATCTAAACCAACCACCAACCATCTTGCGTAGCACGGCTACGGCCTTTCGAGAAAACCGCGAATTTTCAGTTCAGAGGCCAACCGAAGCAACAGGTGGACCCCATTCTTTGGACCACGGAACGCAGAATTTAAGTTAGCTTTCCGGGCTCTGTTGGGACTTGTTTGGGTTGGTTGTTTTGCTCTGCGTTCACACTGACTACACCCTCCGAGGCTGCGGCGTCCAGCCCGGAGTGAACCCCTTCGACCCGTCAGGGTCGAAGGGGTGAACGGAGGGATGGACGCCGGCGCAGCCTCACCGCCTATCGCCACCGCCAGGCCGCGGGCTTGGCCCCATACGACTCGGGCGAATGATACAGCTCGCTGGGCGTCGCATAACCCAAGGCTTGGTGCGGGCGGAGGGTATTGTAATCGCCAAACCACCGTGCCAATCCCCGGTGCGCCGTCAACCCGTCGGCATAGTCCTGCAGGTAGATGTCCTCCTGCTTGACGCTGCGCCAGAGCCGCTCGATGAACCGGTTGTCGATCCAGCGTCCGCGACCATCCATGCTGACATCCACCCCAGCCGCCTCTACGGCCTCCAAGAACGCCTCGCTGGTGAATTGACTCCCTTGGTCGGTGTTGGAGATCAACGGTTGCCTTCCGGTCGCCAACCCGGCGGTCCACGCCCGGATGCAGAACTCGCTGTCCAGCGTGTTGGACAGTTCCCACGCCACCACATACCGACTCCACCAGTCCATCAGTGCCACCAGATACAGGAAGCCACTGGCCATCGGCACATAGGTGATGTCGCTGCACCACACCTGGTCCGGACCGCTGATTTCCAGCCCCTCCAAGAGGTAAGGGTAGATCCGATGCCCTTCGCCGGGCTGGCTCAAACAACGCTTCGGATAGATCGCCTCCACCCCCATCAAGCGCAACAGCCGCTGCACCCGCTTGCGGTTTACCCCCAACCCTTCCCGTTGCAACAGTGCCGTCAGCCGCCGACTCCCATACACCGGGCGTTCCAAGTGCAACTCGTCCAGCCGTCGCATCAGCGCCAGGTTCTCCGCACTCTCCGGCACCGGCTCGTAGTAGAAGCCGCTGCGGGAGAGGCCCACCAGCTCGCACTGCCGTCGGATGCTCAGTTCGGGACATGGCGTGATGAATTCCTGCCGGGCCGTTACAGACCCAACTGCCTGCACTTTTTTTTAAGCCAATCCACCTCCACGGTCAGTTGGCCGATCTTCTCGTGCAACTGGGCCACCAACTCCTGGCTGTCTTGATTGCCTGTTCGTGGGGACTCGAACAGCTCCGGCAAGTGCTCCCGGATCACTCCCTTCCATTGGGTCACTTGCACCGGATGCACCTGGTATTCTCGGGCAATCTGCCCGACCGTCTTGACGCCCATCAACGCTTCCAGTCCCACCTTGGCTTTGAAGGCGCCCGTGTATCGTTTCCGTTTGGTCTTGCTCATAGTCCTACTGGCTTCTCATGCCCAGCAGAACTCGAAAAGTCTAACTTAGCTCGTGGTCCGAATTTCGGGGTCCACTTCTGCACGCGCCACCCGGCGCGGCTTGGTTGAACTCTCTGAACGGGCGCTTCGCGGTGCCCCTCGAAAGGGTGCGATCAAGTTCGCGCCCTTTTATTTTCCGTAGGTCGTTGCTCGCCAGAGAAGGATTTTTGTAAGGGACCGTCTCCGCTGCCGTTTGTATAGGTCGGGGACTTAACGGCCTCGAAACAAAAAGCCAGAACACGGAAAAACAGAGAACCGCAAACCAGAATGAAAATCACGAAACTCGGACTCTTGGCGGCCTTATTAACGGCGCTCACCTTCACCGCCAGCGCCCAAAGCTGGCTCACCAACGGCCTTGTCGCCTACTACCCGTTCAACGGCGACGCCGACGATGCGAGTGGGAATGGGTACAATGCAAGCGTTCAAGGAACGTACCAGTATCTGTCGGATGGCACCCTGCACCTGATTGGTGATGGAGCACTTTTTTACAGTGGAGGCGGGTACGTATCGCTGCCCAACTACGGCAACTTGAACTCTGGTTTCACAATATCCATTTGGGTTGGGGGTGAAACTGACCACGGCAACAGCATCATGGCTGAATATTATGTTTGGTTCGATGATAATGCTGGACGTCACGTGTATATCCAGCAGCACGACTTTGGCGTTGGGGACCCAACCGCATACGTGAGTTTCCCACTGACAATTGCCGATTATACGCCGTGGAAACACATGGTTTTGGTCTATAGTCCGACTAACAGTGCGGCTTACCTCAATGGCATAATGACTGGTAGCACAAACAACGTCACTGTTAATCCGTTCCCTACTGTAAATTCCGCTATCGGGCGGCATTGGTGGGCCGGTGGGGCGAATTCATCAGTTCGCATGACTATGAATGTTAAGAATTTCCGCGTTTACAACCGCGCCCTCTCTGCTTTCGAAGTTAACGAACTCCATACTATTGAATCCGGTCCCCGTGTGAACTTGATCAAGGCAGTCAAACCGTCGTTCAGCATTCTTACGCTCACCACGAATTATCAGTTGCAGGTTTCGGGTGACTTGAGCACTTGGACCAACCATGGCACACCGTTTGCCGCCACGAACACCAGCATGGCGTATCCGCAGTACTGGAACGTGGACAACTGGGGCAGCCTGTTCTTCCGGCTGCAATCGGTGCCGTGAAGCTCATTTGACTGCAAACCAAGTGACGGGATGACGTTCTCCATACCGTCCCGCCCTTGGATGCCGGTTCAGTTGGTTGTCGTGGGTGGAATCGTCTGGGTCGGGCGACCTTTGAACCGTGTTGCCCGTTGCCGCCCCCGTGAGCTACTGCCATCATCGACACCGTCGCATGTTCAACGCCCAGACCACCGACCCGCGCTTGATTGAAGCCGTCAAGGATTGGCGGGACGACGCCAACTTGCGCGAGTTTTACGAACGCTACGCCGTCGCCATCCGGCGGCACGCCTGCGGCAGCGGCCTTTCCGAGACGGAGGTGGAGGATGTCTTGCAGGAAACGATGGTGAAGGTGGCGCGCTATCTGCCCAACTTCAAATACGACCGCACGGTCTGCAAGTTCCGCACTTGGCTCAACCAGATCATCAACCAGCGCATCTTCGAGGCGTTGCACCGGCGGCGGCGCGGCAGCTTCTCCGAAGCCGCGTTGGATGAAATCCGGGAGTTGGTCCACGCGCCGGAAGCGCCGACCGGCGATCCGGTGGTTCAAGCCGAGATTCAGCATCGGTTGCTGGAGGCGTGTCTGGCCCGGGTGCGGGCGCGCGTGAAACCGCGGCATTGGCAGGTGTTTGAAGCGCACGCCTTGCACGGCCTGACCGCCGAGGAAACGGCCCGCCGACACGACACCACTGCGGCCAACGTGTGGGTGATCCGCCACCGCCTGCTCAAAGCCCTGCGCGCGGAGTGGCAGGAGTTGTTGAGCAAACCGTTCCCCGCGGGAGGCGAGACTTGAATGTGGCGGGCAACTCCGTAGCGGCGTCTCGGCAGAGCGCCGCAAACTCCGTTCCGGCAAATGGCGGCGCTCTGCCGAGACGCCGCTACGCTGGGACACAGTCATGAAAACGGAAGACGCAAGTACAGGCGGCGCGCGGCCCTGGCCTGCAGACTACACAGTCCTGCGCCAACTTTCGGAAGGCGTGGGCGGGATCGTGGCCTTGGCTCAAAGGACCGATGGGCAGTTGGCCGCGCTGAAGTTGTTGCGCCTGGCGGCGGAAACCTCGCCCGACGAGGCGTTGAAGCGACACGTGCGACTACGCGAACTGACCCAGCAAGAAGGCTTGCTGCGCATCCGCGCCTGCGGACTGACGCGCGACCGGCTTTGGTTGTGGGAAGAATTGGAACTGGCCGATGATCTCGAAGGTCGCCCGCCACAGTTCGCGGAGGATTATCAACCGGCGACGATTCGCGCGGAGTTGATCGAACGCGGCCCCTTCACGGCCGAGGCGGTGGCTTCCATCGGACTGTCCTTGTGCGACGCTTTGAACACGTTGCACTCCGCCGGGCTGGTGCATCGGGACGTGAAACCCGGCAATCTCTTTCGGGTGCGTGGCAGAGTGATCCTCGGTGATTACGGCCTGACGGCGCCGCCCGGCGCGCCGTTTGATTTCAAGGGCACGGAGGGATTTGTGCCCAGTGAAGGCACCGCAGATGCAGGGGCGGATTTATTCGCGCTGGGCAAGACGCTTTACGAACTCTGGACCGGTTGTGATCGGCTGGAGTTTCCCACGCTGCCCAAGCGAATTCTCGACGACCCGGACTGGCTGAAGCGGGGCGCGGCGCTCAATGAACTGCTGCTGAAGGTGTGTTCCCCGCGGGCGCACGATCGGTATCACTCGGCCGCCAAACTGGCGACGGGTTTGCAGGCCGCTGCATCGGGACACTCGCGCCGGATCACGCGTCGGCAATGGCTGGCCGCAGGCGCGGTGACGGGACTGGCTGCCGCGGGGACTGGGCTGGGAATTCAGATCGCGCGCTGGCCGCCGGTGGCGCGCTGGCGGCAGCACAAGGCCTGGAACTACATCCCGGTGGAATGGGCGGAACAAATGCCGCTCCTCGATGAACAGCGGAACTGCCTCTTCCATCTCCAATGCCGGCCGGGTGAAGCGGTATTGGGTCGGCTCGACCTTGAATCGTTTGAGTACCGGAAGCGGTAGATTCAGGAAGTGACCAAGGAGCCGTTCATGCCGATTTTGCACGCAACGGAACGCACGCTTTGGTTCGCCGAGGCGGGCTTGGGACCGGTTTGGCGATTGGACCCGGACACCGGCGAATTCACCCGCCTGCCGGGCGGCGAAGTGGCGGAATCCGATGCGGCGCGGAGTTTCCACAGCCTTGCATATTGGAATCCGGTCACCCAACGGCTGGGGAGCTTTGGCGGGTACGGCTGGTTTGCGGTGCGGAACTGGCGCTGGGAGTTCGATGCGTCAATCGGAGCGTGGTTGAACGTGGAGAAAGACCAGCCGGGGCGCGAACCGCGCTGTCGCTCCGGGGGACGATTCCTGCCGATGGGCGACGGCCAGCGCATTCTGTTGTTCGGCGGGCACGGGAATCTCACAGGCAAAAAGGATGCGCGCGACCCCGGCGTGCCGCTCTATGACGGACGGTTTCATCGTTTGGGGAATCTCTGGTGTCTGAACCTGGTGACGAACAAGTGGAGTTGCCTGGTGCCCGTGCCGGGTCTCCAACTGCCGCAATTGTGGTCGGCCTGTTACCTGCCCGCCCTTCAGACTGTGGTGGTCATGCAAGCGCGCGCCAGCAGCGTCCCGTTCGGCACGCCGGCGGACGTCTTCATTCATCGCCTGGGTAAAGACCGTGGCTTTGTCCGTCTTTCCAGCCGAGGTGATGTGCCTAATGGCGCCGGCCCCGGATTCGTGACCGCTCTGCCATCCGGCCGGTCGTTGCTGACCTTTCAGAAGGCGGGAGTTTTTGAACTGGTCCTGAATCTTTGAATCGGGAGGATTCCGAGTCGGTTGGAAAGTCGCGCAAACTTGCCAGCCATGAGGCGACCCTCCATCCTCTTCAAGAAAACCAACAGGACATTGTAGCCATGTTCTTCGACACTCACGCTCACCTGGATTTTCCCGATTTCGCGGCCGACTTGCCACAGGTCATCGCGAGAGCGCAAGCCGCGGGCATCACCAAAATCATTTGCATCGGTACCGACGTGGACAGCAGCCGGCAGGCGATCCACCTAGCCGAACAGTATCCGTGTGTGTTGGCCGCCGTCGGCTGGCATCCTGGCCACGTGACCGCCGCGCCGGCAGACGTGCGCCCCGCGTTGCGCGCGCTGGCCCGCCATCCCAAGGTCGTGGCCATCGGCGAAACGGGGCTGGACTACTATCGCCTGCCCAGCACACAGAACGCCGGGTCGCCGGCGGACGATGCCAGATATAAGGAACGACAGGCGGCGTTGTTTGAGCAGCACCTAGAAGTGGCAGCCGAGAGCGGCTTGAATTGTGTGATCCATCAGCGCGGTGATTGTCTCGCCGACACGCTCGCCCTGCTCACACCGTATGCCGACCGGGTGCGCGGTGTGTTTCACTGTTTTGCCGGAGACGTGGACAACATGCGTCGCGTTCTGGCGCTGAATTCGATTGTCAGCTTCACCGGGATAGTGACTTTCAAGAATGCACAATCCGTCCGCGACACCGTTGCCGCCACACCGCTCGGCCAGTTCATGCTGGAAACCGATTCTCCATATCTCGCGCCCGTGCCCCACCGCGGCAAACGTTGCGAGCCGGCATACGTGAAGGAAATAGCCGAAGTCGTGGCGAAGGTCAAAGGCTGCACCCGGGAGGAACTTAGTGCAGCGACTTGTGAAACGGCGGGGAATTTCTTCCACGGCTTGGGTGAAGGCGGGCGACGTTGAGTACGAAGAAGTATCCAAGAATCAAACACCCAAGGGCGCAGTTCGAGGAGGCAAGCGTGTTGAGTGTCTGGGTCCTTGAATAATTCAGCCTTCGTCCAGCGCCTCGGCCAGCACCTCAACCAGATGCTTGGGCCGCACTGGCGCGAGATGCTCGATCTGATGCCGGCAACTTGTGCCCGAGGCGACAATGACGGTCCCAAACGGCTGCGCCCGGATTTTGTCAATCAATGGTTTCGCCACCTGAAGCGACAATTCGTACTTCGATT
This sequence comes from Verrucomicrobiia bacterium, assembly GCA_026125285.1. Lineage (GTDB taxonomy): Bacteria > Verrucomicrobiota > Verrucomicrobiia > Limisphaerales > JADLHS01 > WYBW01. Next base: position 132,980 of record JAHCLO010000001.1, read on the forward strand.
CCATCATGCCAAACGCGCCGGCCATGCCGCAGCAACCAGTATCGAGATAAGTGACTTTGCGCTCCGGCAACCGGGACACCAGTCGGTGTGTGTACGATGGATTCGTCAGCGCCTTGGCATGGCAATGCACATGAATGGCGACATTCACAGGTCGGGCTTTGAAGCGGAGCGAAGTCGGTTCGCAGCGCAGCAATTCGTCCAGGAATTGTTCGGCCAGAAAGCAGCGGCTGGCAATGCGCTCCGCGTCGGGCAGTTTCAATTCCCGATAATCCTCCAGGAACATTGAGAAGCACGACGGCTCCAGAAAGATGATGGGCGCATGGTCCTCGTCTGCGGCCAACAAACTGAGATTGTGCCGACCAAGTCGCACCGCCTCGTCGAGGTTGCCCTGGCTGAACGCTGGCCGCCCGCAGCACAGGCGACCCTGCGGCAGCGCCACCTCAAAACCCGCCGCCTCCAATAACTTCACCGCCGCGATGCCAAGGTGCGGATCGTGATAACGGACAAAAGTGTCATCCCACAGAATCACCCGTCCTCGGGTGGGTGGGCGCGGGCGCTGATGCAGCGCAAACCAGCGATCGAACCGCTGTCGGGTGTAGCGAGGCAGCGGGCGCTCGGCAGTAATGCCGGTCAAACGCGCCAGCACCGTCCGCAACAATCCGAATTCGAGCAGCAGATTGGCGACGCGCGGCATCACGCACCCCAGGCGGCCGAGCCGATCCACTGAACTGAATAAACGTTGGTTGAACGTCAGCCCATCCCGGCGGATGCGCGCGTATTGGAGCTCCGCCTTCAGCAGCGAGAGATTCACGTTGGAAGGGCACTCGGTGGTGCAAGCCTTGCAGGAGAGACAGTGGCTCAACGCGGCATCCAGCTCCGCCGCCCGTAAGGGATCGCCGCTCTTGACGCCGCGCTGTTCCAATGCGGCGCGAATTGCGTTCGCGCGCCCGCGCGTGGACATGATTTCCTCGCCGGTCACCACGAACGTGGGGCACATGGTAGGCGCACTTTTGCGACAGCCACCGCAACCGTTGCACTGCTCCAGATTGCGGGTGAACGATTCGTCCTTGGCGGCAAACGCAAGCGTTGGCTCAAAGGGCAACTTCAAGGCGTAGCCCGCGCCCAAGCGCAGGTTCGTGTCCATGCGATAACGGCCATCATCAATCAGTTTGCCCGGATTGAACAGGTTGTGCGGGTCGAACGATTTCTTGATCTCGCGCATGAGTTCATAAAGTTGCTCGCCCATCTGCTGTTTCAAGAACTCTGTGCGCGCGATTCCCACCCCGTGCTCGGCGGACAGGGATCCTTGGAACTGCCGTACCAGCGCCGCGACTTCCTCGGACACTTGCCGAAACTTTTTCACGCCTTCTGCCGTATGCAAATCCAGCACCGGTCGCACGTGGAGCAACCCCGCCGCCGCGTGCCCATAGAACGAAGCCTGCAAACCCAACCGGGTCATCAACGTTTGCAGCCCCGCGTAATACGCCGGCAAATCCTGGGGTCGCACTGCCGCATCCTCGATGCACGTGACCGGCTTGGCGTCACCCTTGCACCCCGTCAACACGGAAAGCCCCGCCTTGCGCAGGGCCCAGACCAGATTGATCTCGGCGAGCGTGTGCATGATCCGCTTGCGGCGCCCCAGCGGTTTGCGCTCCATCGCGGCCAGTTTGTCCTCGACGTGGTCATAGAACTCCACGATTAACAGGGACTCGCACGGTTGGGCGTCGAGTTCGAGCAGGTCGCGCGCCTCGGCGAATTCCCGCTGCCCGCGCGTCTGATCGAGCAGCACGCGATCAATGTGCTCAATGGCCGCCGGCTTCAAATCCAACAACTCCACCGATGCCAGCATCGCCTCTGCGATCGAGTCAAAAAAGATCAACCCCAATCCAATTTCATCCGGTGTCGGCACCAGCTTTAGTTCCGCGGAGAGAATCCCCGCCAGCGTGCCTTCGCTGCCCGCGAGCACGTGGATCAGATTATCAGGCTCACGCACGACACGATCCAGGGCATAGCCGGGCCAGCGCTTGAGCAAACCCGGAGGGAATTCCTTCGCGATCTCGAGACTATTGAACGCAGCCATGTTGCCCATCAACTCCCGCTGCCGCGGCAACGAGTCGTGCCCTGGTCCCACCCGCAGCACCCGCCCGTCGCCCAGGACAATCTCCAGTTCATTTACGTGGTCCGCCGTGGTGCCGTAAATCGGAGTGCGTGCGCCGGAGGAATTATTCGCAATCATGCCTCCGATCGTGGCCCGCGAACTCGTTGCCACGTCCGGGCCAAAGCACAAGCCTTCGGGCCGGAGGAATTGATTGAGTTGATCCAGCACCACGCCGGCACCCACCCGCACCGTCCGGAGTTCCGGATCAAAATCGGTGATCTGGCGGTTGTGCCGGGAAAAATCCAGCACCACGCCCTCGCCAATGGCGCCGCCCACCAGGCCGGTGCCCGCGCCGCGGGGAATAACCGACACCCCGGCGTCCAAAGCGGCCACCAGGATCGCACTGGCCTCGCGCGGAACGCGTGGAAAGGCCACCGCCAGCGGTTCGATCTGATAATGCGAAGCGTCGGTGGCATAGAGCTGGCGCGTCAGATTGTCGAAAGCAATCGGACACTGCGCGGCCGCCAGCGCGGCGAGTTGTTGCGTGGGCGTCATGCTCGTTGCGCGAGGCTGAATTTAGCGGTGCTCAATCGCGCTGACAATCTGGAATCCCGGGAACGAATCCCGGGAACGTGTCCACCCGTGGACATGCATGCCAGTTACTGCGCTGAACCCTCTGCGCCGCTCCATGACCGCAGTGGGCTGGATAATCCGAGTCGCCAACCGCGGCCATCCCACCGACAACACTTTGCGTGAACTCTACTTCGTCGAAAACGCAAAGATCGTGGTGCTTTCAAATCTCTCCCCGGGCCGCAGGATCGTCGAAGGAAAACTCGGATGGTTGATGGAATCAGGGTAGTGTTGTGTTTCCAGACAGAACGTGCCTTGTCGTCCAGTGTAGAGCTGCACGCCCGGTTCGGTGGTGCGGACTTCCATGACCCGGCCACTCCGGGGATCTCGGGCACGCGCGGCGGGCACGAGTGATTTTCCGCCGCTGTTGATGACGAAGTTGTGATCGTAAACGGGCCTGGGTTTTAGGTCGTTGAGCCGCGCGCCAATCAGCGCCGGCGTGGTGAAATCCAACGGCGTGCCTTTGACCGGAGCGATCTCACCCGTGGGAATCAAGCTGGCGTCGGTGGGTGTGTAGTGATCCGCGTTGAGCCACAGTTCATGGCCAAGCACGTCGCCGCCGCCGGCCAGATTGAAGTAGGCGTGGTTGCAGAGGTTGACCAAGGTGGGTTTGTCCGTCGTCGCTGCGTAGTCCAGCCGCAATTCGTTGGCGTCCGTGAGGGTGTAGGTCACGCTGGCCGTGAGATTGCCCGGAAAGCCTTCTTCGCCATCCTGGCTCAAATAGGTGAGTCGCACAGCGGCGTGATCTTTCGCGACAGGGAGCGCTTGGGCCTGCCAGACCACATTGGCAAAGCCCTTTCGTCCGCCGTGAATGTGATTCGTGCCTGCGTTTGCTGTGATCTTGTATTCCACGCCGTCAATCGTGAACCGCGCGCCGGCGATGCGATTGGCCACGCGCCCAATCACCGCCGCGGCAGGAACCGCGTTACGTCCGAGGTAACCGTCCATCGAATCCGCGCCGAGCAGCACGTTGGTAAACGCGCGCTGGCGATCCGGCACTTGCAGGTCGCTGATGATCGCGCCGTAAGTGATGATCTTGGCGGTCATGCCATTGGCGTTGCGCAGGATGAATTGCTGGATTTCCGTGCCGTCCTCGAGCGTGCCGAATACTCGCTCCTCCAATCGGGTAAGGGTCGTGGCGGCGGCGGTGGCGGCGCACAGCGTGACAACAAGGGCGAGCGAGCGTTTCATTGGGTGTTCAATTGGAGACAGTTGTTCCGGTATCGCTGACGGCAGAGGTCAGAGCAGAAACTTGTGTCAAACGTTTCATCCGGTCGAACTGATCGCCGGCTGATTTGACGTGCGGCACGTTCATGATGATGCACTCTGACTGAGCGGAACCCTGCCGGTCAAGCAATGGTGAACCAGGATTAATCAGGGCTGCAACCCAGGCGGGCAGCAGGCTGGCGCCAGCACTTGCGGGGCGGAATCACGATTTTCGATTTACGCTCCATTCGCTTCCCGGCATCTTCAGTCGCGCAGAATGGAAAGCTCAACGCAACCTCCCATCCGTCCTCGTTGGTGGCACAACGAGGACTGGCTGGCCGTGATCGTAGGGGGGCTATTGATTGCCAGCGTGCTTGCTTTTTGGCGCCCGGCCCTGCCGCGGTTCCACTGGATGACCGCTTCCCACTTCGCCGCCGAAACCCGCGCCCTGCAAACACGCACGGCGGAATTGAGTGAATTGCAGGGGCTCGCCGCGCGAAGGGGAGAAGCCGCGTTAGCGGAAGCGCTCTCTGGACTCCATGGCGCGCTGGCGAGTGGGGACGTTCCGACAATTCGCCCGGCCCTCAAACAGGTTGAAGCGGTGGCCGCGCACGTAACGGCCTCGGATACGGGCAAGTCCGTGCAGAAGTTCATTGCTCCGCTGCAAAGCAAGCGCACCAGCCTGTTGAGTGACGTGGTCGGCGCCGAACAGTTACGGCGAACCTTGGTGCTGGGATTCATCTATCTGGTGATCGCCGCTCTCGCGGTACGCCTGCTGGGCGGGCGGGCGGCAGGATTCGCGGCTGGCTTTCCCGTGGTGTTTGCGTTGGCCTGGGGCGCGCAGTTGCTGGCAGGCAATGCCAGGATCAACGATTTCGGTTTGGAGTACGTCATCTTCGCTCTCGGACTTGGGCTGTTGTTGAACCACGCGTTCCATCTGCCCGATTGGTTGCGCCAGGCCGTGCGCACGGAGTTTTACATCAAGAGCGGCCTCGTGATTCTCGGCACGGGCATCCTCTTTCAGGAAATCCTCCAGGCCGGCGTGCTCGGCCTCGCGCAAGCTGTGTTGGTGGTGACGGTGGTGTGGTATTTTTGCTTCTGGGTCGCGCGCCGATTGCGGGTGGATGACGAGTTTGCCGTGATGCTCTCAACGGCGGTTTCGATTTGTGGAGTCTCGGCGGCCATCGCGGCATGCGGGGCGATTCAGGGAGATCGCAAGAAACTCTCCTACGTCACGTCGTTGGTGCTCATCGTGGCATTACCAATGATGGTTCTCATGCCGTGGATCGTGAAGCATTTTCAGATTCCTGAGATCGTCGCCGGCGCCTGGCTGGGGGGCACCCTGGACACCAGCGGTTCGGTGGTGGCCGCGGGCGCGTTGATCAGTGAACCGGCGATGAAGACCGGCGTGATCGTGAAGTTTTCGCAAAACGTGCTCCTCGGGGTGGCCGCGTTCGGACTGTCGGTCTGGTGGACGATCCGCCAGCGTGCCTCGGGCGGCCAGCGGCCCAGTGTGCGGTTGATTTGGGAACGGTTTCCCAAGTTCGTGCTTGGGTTCATCGTGGCGTCGCTGGTGTGTTCCTTTGCACTGGATCCCGCGCTGGTGAAAGAAACCAAGGCTCTGCTAACCGGACTGCGGAATTTCTGGTTTGCGCTCGCGTTCGTATCCATCGGGTTGGAAACGAAGTTCACGGACCTGGTGCGAATGGAGGGAGGCCGACCGGCGTTCGCGTTCATCGGTGCGCAGGGCTTCAACGTCGTCTGGACGCTGATTCTTTCGTGGCTGTTGTTCGGAGGAGTTTTGGTCGCCGTGCCGGACATCAGGTAATCGGTCCGGCGGCGCGAGCCAAGCGAGGTCATGGTCCGACCAAATCCGGCGAGAAGTAACGCGCGCTACCTTTGCCCGGCAGAAGCAACCGCAGCGTCGAACGCGGTGGTTACCGCAGCTATCAATTCTCCGCGCACGCGATTGATCCGGTTGTTGTCACGGGTGGGATGAACGCGATTGGTCAGCAGCACGATGTAGAGTCTCCGCTCTGGGTCCAGCCACATCGAAGTGCCGGTGAAACCGGTGTGGGAAATCGCCGGACCAAAACTGCCGGAATCATTCTTCGTCAATCCCCAGCCCAAGGTGCGATGCGAACGACGATCAAAGTCCCGCTCGCGCAGAAAGTCCTCCATCACCGGTTTGGGAAACAACTGACTGCGGCCCTCCAAGCCGCGCAGCATTTCCGCGGCGAACTTACCCAGGTCTTCGGCCGTGGCGAACAAGCCGGCGTGGCCCGTGATACCCTGCCCTGCCCGAGCGTTCTCGTCATGCACCACCCCGCGCACGAATTCACCGGTGTCCGGCAATCGTTCGGTAGGCGGAATTCGCGCATGCAGTCTCTCCGACGGATTGCGACAGGTGTTGGTCATCTGCAACGGGCCAAAAACCAACTCGCGTTCCAGTTGCACCAGCGGCTTGCCGCCGAGGCGCGCGGCGATTTCACCGGCGAGAATCATGCCGGGATCACTGTAACGGTAGTTTCTTCCCGGCTCGCTCTCCAACGGCGTGGCGCAAATCGCCGCGAGCAGTTCGGCATAGGAAGTGGTGGATTTGTAGAAGGGCTTCCAGGAAACCAGTCCGGCGGTGTGCGTGAGCAGATGTTCCAGCGTGATTCTCTCGCGTCGGCCCTTCTCCTCGGCGGTGGCTGCGGTGGCGATAAATTCCGGCAGATGCCGGCCGACAGGCTCATCCAATTGCACCTTCTCCAGTGCTGCCAGGCGCATGTAAACGGCGGTAGTGCCCGCGACTTTTGTCACCGATGCGAGATCATAGATGGTCGTCTTCTCCACCGCCGCTCCGTCCGCGTAGTCAAACCTGCCGCACGCCGCGGACCAAAGGACTTTGTCGCCGGTACCCACCGTCACCGTGCAACCGGGATACGCGCGGTCTTCGATTCCTTGTTCGAGAATCGTCTGCGCCGCGGTGAAATCGAGGGTTGCCGGTTCTCCCTGCGCCCAAGCTGGAGATGCGAGAAAGATCCCGCCCGAAAGGAGGCTCAGTTGAAATGTGTGTTGCCAGTTCATGCGCAGCACTGATACGCAATGCCCGGTGGTGGCGCACTGAAAATCTGCCTTTCGCAAGCGAGTGAGCGGCACCGCGCAATGGGTGCGTCCGCGACTGAAGGATTGTCCCCCGCAAAGCGGCGCGCTACAGTCTCCAGCGATGAAGCGCAAGACGCGACAAGAGATTCTGGACCTTTACTTCCTGGATGCCCGCAGCCGGTTGATTGACCTGGCGGCGTTTCTCGACCGGGTGGAGCGGGCCTCGGGACCAGACGATTTCCGCCTGAAGACTTTTCGCAAAGCCCTCCACGAGCTTTCCGGCGCGAAGAAACAACGGGCCAGACGGGTGCTGCTCGCTTTCAGCGACCCCACCCGGCATCCCATCCCGGTGGCGACCACCAAAGCTGCCTGCGGCGCCTGGCCGGATGCGCGATGAATTCAAAGTGATGCAGCGCGACCGCGGGCAGAGTATGAGATTCAGATCAAGACCAGGATTAAGATCAATGGAAGCAAGGGACTGAGACAACATGAAGTATATTGAACCCCACGCTCACATGGTCAGCCGGGTCACGGACGATTACGTGAAAATGACCACGGCGGGTTGCGCGGCGGTGTGCGAGCCGGCGTTCTGGGCCGGCTTTGACCGCAGTTCGCCCGACGGCTTCCACGACTATTTTTGCCAGTTGACCGAGCACGAGCCGAAGCGCGCGGCAAAGTTCGGGCTGAAACATTTTTCCTGGCTCTGCATCAATCCCAAGGAGTCCGAGGATGTCAAACTCGCGGAGGAAGTTCTGGCCTTGATTCCGCAGTTTCTCGACCGGCCCAATGTGCTGGGCATCGGAGAGATTGGTTTGAACAAGAATTCGCGCAACGAACTCAAGGTGCTCGAACGGCATGTGGACCTCGCCGCGCGCCACGATCAACTCATCCTAGTCCACACGCCGCATCTCGAAGACAAACTCAAAGGCACGCGGCTGATTCTGGACGTGCTCAAGAGTGACCGGCGCATCAAGCCCGGGCGGGTGATCATTGATCACGTCGAGGAACACACCGTGAAACTCGTGCTCAATACCGGCATGTGGGCGGGCATGACGCTTTACCCGGAAACCAAATGCACGCCGGCGCGCGCGATTGACATCCTGGAGAACTTCGGCCGCGAGCGGCTCTGGCTGAACAGCGCCTGCGATTGGGGCGTGAGCGATCCGCTGGCGGTGCCGCGCACCGCGTTGGAGATGAAACGCCGCGGGCATCGCGCACGCGCCATCGAGCGCGTGGTGTACCAGAATCCAATGACATTTCTGAGCCAGTGCCCGAAGTTCAAGCTAACCGAAGATTGAGTGTTGCTCGCCGTTTTGTCCCCCGAAGCGTGGCGTGGCAAACCGAACCCGCGCGGCGACACAAACATCCTTGTTTTTCATGCACCAGAGCCGCATCCTGCTGTCCGGTTCGTGCGTCCCATGTCAGATTATTCGCCAACCCAGCGCCCCTTGGCCGCCGCGCGGCTGCAACAGCGACCCGTGACCCGGCGGTGGCTGGTTGCCACGCGACGCCCGCCGCTTTTGTTGAGCTTGCGGACACCCTGTTGAAATGAAAATGTCCATCTGGCAGCGCCTCAACACCACCCTGGCCCTCATGATCCTCCTTTTGCTGGCCGGCTTCGCGCTGGCTTGGTGGATTGAACACACCCGGTCGGACACTGTGCGCTCGTCCAAACGCCTGGACAACGAATATACCCGGATTCGCCATGCCTTGGTTCAAATGAGCGACACCCTGCGCAGCGCCCTGCTTGATCCCCCCGCCGACGGCAGCGACGTGGAGCGCAAACAACTGCGTGACGCCGAACTCGACCTGGTCACAACCTTCCAGACCATGAACGCCGGGGCGGGCAGCGTGCCGATCCTGGCCGACACCGTCCGCGCCCTGCGCGATTTCAGCCACCGCACCTACGTTCCCTTTCATACGAACGCGTTCACCCGGTTGGCGAGCGACCCTTCCGCAGTGCGGGAACAATATCGTAAGGACTACCCCTCGCTGCTGAAGGAGCGCGACCAATTGCTCGCCGAAGTCCGCGCGCAAATGGACATCCTCCGTCACGCTGGCGACCAGCGCGCCACCCGCACCTCGGTCATCGGCTCAATTCTCATTTTCGTCGTGGCCGTGGGCGCCCTCTTTGTCGCCCGTCTGCAATCCTCCGCCGTCACGGTTCCCCTCAACCACCTCGTCGCCGTACTGGAACGCATGCGTGGCGGCGACTTTACCACGCGCGTCACCCTGGATCGGCAGGACGAATTCGGCGTGCTGGGTGACGGACTGAACCGGCTGGCGGATGAATTGTCGGTCCTGGTCGGCCAAGTGCAGCGCTCCGGCATCCAGGTGAACATGACTGCGACAGAAATCGCCGCCACTGCACGCGAGCAACAGAGCACCACCACGGAGATTGCCGCGAACACCGCTGAGATTGGGGCCACCTCGCGCGAAATCTCCGCCACCTCGAAGGAATTGGACAGAACCATGACCGAAGTGCGGCAGGTGGCCGATCACACCACGGACCTGGCCAATCAGGGCCAGACCGCCATTGCGCGGATGGAAACCAACATGCGCCAGATCATGGACGCCTCGCGCAGCATCAACAATAAACTCGCGGTGCTGAACGAAAAGACCGCCAACATCAACACCGTGGTAACCACCATCACCAAGGTGGCGGACCAGACGAATCTCCTGTCGCTCAACGCGGCTATCGAGGCGGAAAAAGCGGGCGAGTACGGCCTGGGCTTTGCGGTCGTCGCTTTGGAAATCCGGCGCCTGGCCGATCAGACCGCCGTGGCCACCTATGACATTGAAAAGATGGTTAAGGAAATGCAGAGTGCCGTGGCCGCCGGCGTGATGAGCATGGACAAATTCTCCGAGGAAGTGCGGCGCGGCGTGGAGGAAATTCGACAGGTGAGCACGCAGTTGGCGCAGATCATCCATCAAGTCCAAACCTTGACCCCACGATTCCAAACTGTGAGTGAAGGCATGCATGCCCAGGCAACGGGCGCCCAGCAGATCAGCGAAACCCTCACCCAACTGAGCGAAGCCGCGCATCAGACGGCCGACTCGTTGCGGCAATCGAATCTGGCCATCGAACAACTCAATGAAGCGGCCCGCGGCCTGCAAACCAGCGTGGCCCGCTTCAAACTGGAGGCCAAATGAGGCCATGCTGTTCCTGCTTTTCCAACTTGGCCACGACCGTTACGCGCTGGACGCCGGACGTATCGTAGAAGTGGTGCCGTTCCTTGCGCTGAAGCGAGTTCCCCAATCGCCTCGCGGAATGGCAGGGCTGTTCGTGTATCGCGGACGAGCCGTACCCGCGCTCGACTTGTGCGCGCTGACGTTCGACCGGCCCGCCCGCCAACTCCTCAGCACCCGCATCATTATCGTCAACTCCGGCGAAGCTCCCGAAGAGGAGCAATTGCTGGGGCTGATTGTCGAGCGGGCCACCGACACACTCCGCCGGGAGGCGAGTGATCTTGTTGAGGCCGGCATCAAGCTGGCCGGCACGCCATTTCTGGGGCCGGTGCTCATGGATGAACACGGTGTGATTCAGTTGATCCACGCGCACAAGCTCCTGACCGATCGCGTGCGGGCGCAGTTGTTTAACTCCTTGACCGAGGTTGGCCATGAAACGCATTGAACGCCTGCTACGCGCGGAAACCGGGCTGGACGCCGCCTTGATTGGCAGTGCGGTTCTGGATCGCATTGTCCGGCGGCGACTGAAGCTTCTGGGTTTAAGCGGGCTTCCGGAATTTCTGCGGCGGTTGGAAAACTCCCCGGCGGAACTGAAGGAGTTGATTGAATCCGTGGTGGTCAAGGAAACCTGGTTCTTCCGGGACCGCGAACCGTTCCACGCGTTTGCCCGCATCGCGCGCGAATGGCTCGCGCAGCATCCGACCGGCACGTTGCGGGCATTAAGCCTGCCCTGCGCCACCGGTGAAGAGCCTTATTCCATGGTAATGGCGCTACTCGACGCGCAAGTGCCGCCGAACCGGTTCGAGATTGATGCCGCCGACATCAGCACGGACGCCCTCGCTCGCGCCCGGGAAGCCGTCTATCGGAAAAACTCGTTTCGGGGTGCAGACCTGAGCTTTCGGAACCGGTACTTTCAGTCCACTCATGCAGGCTATACGCTGCATCCTCAGGTGCGTGAGCGGGTGCGCTTTCACCACGCCAACCTGTTGGGTGAAGCCTTCACGCACCGCCAGTCACTTTATGACATCGTATTCTGCCGCAACCTGCTCATCTACTTCGACCGCGCCGCACAGGCCAAGGCCCTAACCCAACTCGCCGGCTTGCTCACACCGCACGGGTGGCTATTTGTCGGGCCTGCTGAAATGCCCCTGGCAACGGCCAATGGCTTTGTCGGCGCCAAATTGCCCATGGCCTTTGCGTGCCGGAGTGCGTCGCCGCGATCAGCCATCGGTCAGGGCGATCATGACCAGCGGTTGCCTGTCACTTCGATCAATTCCAATCGCGTGGACTGCCCTGCCAACCTGACGCTTGAGCCGGGCGACTCGCCGTCGCCTCCGAGTGCCGTTCACGCCGGTCCAGCGGTGCTGTCCGATCTGGAAGTCGCCCGCCAACTGGCCGACGCCGGGCGACTGGCAGATTCCGTGGCCCTCTGCGAAGCCCACTTGCGCCAACAGGGTCCTTCCGCTGATGCTTATTACTTGCTGGGACTCGTGGGAGAGGCGCGCGGCGAAGCGCAGGCAATCAACTACTATCGCAAGGCGCTGTATTTGGAACCTAACCATTACGAAACCCTGCGGCACATAGCCCTGCTGCTGGAAAAGAATGGCGACACCAACGCCGCGCGCACCTTCCGCCGCCGCGCCCAACGAGTTCAACCCGCCGAAGAGGGAGCGGGAAAACCAACGTGATTGAACCGTGAACCCGCCACCTCCAATCACCCCTTCCGAGGCTTCGCGCGCGGCCCGTTTACACGTAAACGCAACGGATGAGGAACATCCGGCGCTTGTTCACGATTGCTGGAATCAGATTGGCGTGAGCGGGAACGGTCGTTGCCGGGAACTGCTCCGGTACGTGCATTGTCGCAACTGTCCGGTGTACTCGGCCGCCGCCGTGCAATTACTGGACCGTCCGGTGACGGAGGAACATCGGCGCGAGTGGACTGCCCGTTACGCCCACGCCCACCAAGTCTCCACTCCCGCGCGAATTTCCGTCGTGGTTTTTCAGGTGAGCGGCGAATGGCTGGCTTTGCCGACACCGGCCTTTCAGGAAGTGGCCGAGCGTCGCCGAATCCACAGTCTGCCCCACCGCCGCGAAGGCGTGGTGCTGGGGCTGGTGAACGTGCGCGGGGAATTGCTGGTGTGCGCCTCTTTGGGGCGGCTTTTGGGCCTTGAAGCCAAAGCGGCGAGACAACCAGCCAACAATACGAATAGTTCAACCTCCAATTCGTCGCGATTACTGGTCACAATCTGGGAAGGCAAGCGGGTGGTCTTCCCAGTGGACGAGGTCCTTGGCATCCAACGGGTCAATGAAACGGAATTGCGCGAACCGCCGGCCACCGTGGCCCAAGCGGCCAATCGGTGCTGCCGCGGCGTGTTTGCCTGGCGTGAGCGCACCGTGGGCGTGTTGGATGCGGAAGCTCTGTTTTCCACACTAAACCGAAAACTTGCGTGAAGAAGCCGTCGCCAACCGAGTTTGAGAACCTCTCCATGCTGGAACTCTACCGTGTGGAGACGGAGAACCAGACCGCCATCCTGACGCACGGCTTGCTGCAACTGGAGCGTGGCCCGGCGGCGGCGACAGACTTGGAGGCCCTAATGCGGGCCGCCCATTCGCTCAAAGGCGCCGCCCGGATCGTGAACCTCACTGCGGCGGTGCGCGTGGCGCACGCGATGGAGGATTGTTTCGTGGCGGCCCAGCGCGACCAACTGGAGTTAAGTCATCCCCAGATAGACGTCCTGCTGCGCGGCGTGGACCTCCTCCTCAACCTTGCCAAGCAGGGTGAGGCACACGATGACAGTGCCGCAGACAGTCATGCCGGTCAGATTGAGGACTTCCTCGCGGCCATTGCGGAGTTCATGCCGAATTCACATTCGGGGAAGCCCAAACCGAGGAAGCATGATCCGGAAGTGAGTAGCTCGTCCAGCAGTGGAGTCCCCGCAGCGGCACCGGAGTCAAAGCAAGGCGCCCCTCCGGAAAAGCCTTCTTCTCCTCCTCAATCGTTTCCCGCAACGACCACGCATGAAGCATCTGCGCCCTCCGAAGACGCCGACCGGGTGCTGCGGTTGACGGCGGAAAATCTGAATCGGCTGCTGGCACTCGCGGGAGAGTCATTGGTGGAATCACGCTGGGTACGGCCATTCTCCGATTCGATGCAGCGTTTGCGGCGGATGCAGGCCGACTTGGAACGTACGCTCGAAGGTTTGCGCCAAGCACTCGAAGGAGAAGATTTATCGGAAGCCTCGCGGGCGCGGGTGAATGAACTGTTCCAGCAAAGCTCGGAACATCGGCAATATCTGGCTGAACGATTGGAGGAACTGGATTTGTACGACCGCCGGGCCGCGCATCTCTCCAATCGCCTGTATCTGGAGGTGCTGCGGACGCGGATGCGGCCCTTTGGGGAAGGCACACAGCGATTTCCGCGAATGGTGCGCGATCTGGCCCGGTCGCTGGGCAAGCAGGTGCGGCTGGAGATAGTCGGCACGGACACGCCGGTGGACCGGGACATTCTGGACCGGCTGGAAACGCCATTGGCGCACTTACTCCGCAACGCTGTGGATCACGGGTGCGAGACCCCGGCTAAACGGGAGCAAGCGGGGAAACCGGCGGAGGCGGTGATCCGCTTGGAAGCACGGCATAGCGCGGGGATGCTGTCGGTAGTGGTGTCCGACGATGGCGCCGGCTTGGACCCGGAGCGCGTGCGGCGCGCGGTGGCAGCGCGCCGACTGGTGGCGCCGGGGCTGGCCGAGCGATTGCCGGAACCTGAACTGTTACAATTCCTGTTTCTTCCCGGTTTCACGGTGAAGGAGTCCGTCACGGAAATCTCGGGGCGCGGAGTGGGATTGGACATTGTGCAGAACATGGTGCGGGCGGTGCGCGGGAGTGTACGCGTCACATCGCAGCCGGGTCGCGGAATGAGTTTTCAGTTGCAGTTGCCGCTGACGTTATCGGTGTTACGGACCTTGCTGGTGGAGGTGGGGGGCGAGCCATACGCGTTTCCGCTGGCGCAGATTCGCCAAGTGTTACGGGTGCCGCGGGAGCGGGTGGAGACGTTGGAGGGGTGTTATCACTTTCGGCTCAATGCGGCTTGCACCGCCTTCGAGGCGGGTCCGCCCGGGCGCGGCGCGCAGGCCCAGACTGGAGAACGGGATTCGCCACTGGCTGTTTCCGGCGGGTCTGGCCCTGGCTCAACCGGTGATCGGCAAATCGGGCTGTTGGCCGCGCATCAAGTTCTTGATACGGGCCCGGCGCACCTGCCGGGGACGGAATTGCCGGTGGTGGTGCTGGGCGACCACCGCACCTCGTATGGTTTGGTGGTGGACCGGTTTCTGGGCGAGCGGGAGTTGGTGGTGCAGCCGTTGGATGCGCGGCTGGGCAAGGTGAGTGACATTAGTGCGGCAGCGTTGATGGAAGACGGGACGCCGGTGTTGATCGTGGATGTGGATGATTTATTGGGTTCAATCGCGCGGTTGATCGGGAGTGGCGCGTTGGCCGACCTGCCGGAAGCTTCGGTCGCAACGGCAGTCCCCCAGCGTAAGCGCATCCTCGCCGTAGATGATTCGCTGACGGTGCGGGAACTTCAGCGGAAGTTGCTGCAGACCCGGGGATACCAGGCGGACGTGGCGGTGGATGGCATGGACGGCTGGAACGCCGTGCGAAGCGGGGTTTATGATTTGGTGATCACGGACGTGGACATGCCCCGGCTGGATGGGATAGAACTGGCCACGTTGATCAAGCAGGATCCGCAGTTGAAATCGCTGCCGGTTATGATCGTTTCCTACAAGGATCGCGAGGAAGACCGGCTGCGGGGTCTGGAAGCGGGGGCGGATTATTACCTCACGAAAGGCAGTTTCGAGGACGAAAGCCTGCTTCAAGCCGTCCAAGATCTCATTGGCGATCCGGAATCGTGAAATCAGGAAACCGCAGGCGAAACGTTTCGCCGCTTGCATCAGGCTCAAGCTCAGACGGGAATGAACGCATCGCGCGTCCTAGGTTCGGTGGGTTGATTGGTGTTCGATGAGAATTGCAATCGTCAATGACTTGTTTATGGCGGTGGAAGCCATGCGCCGCGTGCTGGCGAACGCGACCGGTCATCGCGTCGCCTGGATCGCGCGGGATGGGCTGGAGGCGGTGGAACGTTGCGCGCAAGACCGGCCGGATTTGATCCTGATGGATTTGATCATGCCTCGGATGGACGGGATTGAGGCCACGCGCCGCATCATGGCTAAAACGCCCTGCGCGATTGTTGTGGTTACGGCGAACATCGAGGAAACCACCTCCAGAGTATTTGAAGCCATGGGCGCGGGCGCCCTCGATGCGGTCAACACTCCGGTGCTCAGTGAACCGGGGAATCTCGCGGGGGCAAAGGCGTTGCTGGCCAAGATTGAAACCATCAGCCGGCTGATTGGGGACACCGCAGGAGCGCGACGGGAATTCCCCGCTCTGCCCACCGCGCGGATTCCCGGTCCGCAGCCCAATTGCCTGGTGGCCATCGGGGCTTCCGCCGGCGGCCCCAGCGCGCTGGCCAAAGTGTTGGGCGCGCTGCCGGGGCATTTTCCCGCGGCGGTGGTGATCGTGCAGCACGTGGACGAACAATTCGCCGCCGGCCTGGGCAACTGGCTGCACAGTCAGACGGCTCTGCCCGTGCGCCTGGCGGAGTTCGGGGATCGCCCCCAAGCCGGCACGGTCTTTCTGGCGGCCAAATCGGACCATTTGGTGCTGAACGACCGCGGCCAACTGGCTTACACCCGATTGCCGGACAACTGTTGGTATCGCCCATCGGTGGATGTTTTCTTCAAGAGCGTGGCCAAGCACTGGCAGGGCCCGGCGCTGGGTGTGCTCTTGACCGGCATGGGCCGGGATGGCGCCGAAGGTTTGAAGGCGTTGCGCGACCGGGGTTGCCTTACAATTGCCCAGGACGCCGCCTCGTGCGCGGTTTACGGCATGCCCAAAGCCGCCGCCGAACTGGACGCGGCCAGCGAAATTTTAACGCTGGACAAAATCGGTCCGCGCCTCACGAATATGTTTGCCCAACGAACGGCGACCTGATGGCTGAAAAACACCACAATCCAAATCTGCACGTGGACTCGGACACGTCCCAGCAACCACCCGAGTACCATGTCATGGTCTTGCTGGTGGACGATCAGGCCATGGTGTGCGAGGCCGTCCGGCGCGCGCTGGCGTCGGAGTCGGATATTGACTTTCACTACTGCGCCGACGCGCACAAGGCCATGGCGGTGGCCACGCAAATCCGGCCCACCGTGATTCTCCAGGACTTGGTGATGCCGGGCATTGACGGCTTGATCCTGGTAAACCAGTTCCGCGCCAATCCGGCCACAAGGGATATTCCCATCATTGTCCTCTCCACCAACGAGAATCCGCAGGTGAAGGGGGAGGCGTTTGCCAATGGGGCGAACGACTATCTGGTGAAGTTGCCGGATCGCATCGAGTTGATCGCGCGGATTCGGTATCACTCGCGGGCCTATTTGAACCAGGTGCAGCGCGATGCCGCGTATCGGGCGTTGCGGGAGAGCCAGCAGCAATTGATTGACAACAACGCGCAGTTGCTGGCGCTGAATCAGAAGCTGGAGGAGGCCACGGTGGCGAAGTCTGCGTTTCTGGCGAACATGAGCCACGAGATCCGCACGCCGATGAACGGGGTGCTGGGGATGGTTTCCTTATTGTTGGATACCGAACTGACGGATGAACAACGGGAGTACGTGGAGGGCACACGGTCCAGTGCCGACGCGCTGCTGACCATCATCAATGACATTCTGGATTTCTCGAAGATCGAGGCGGGCAAGCTGGAACTGGAGCATCATCCGTTCGAGTTGCACACGTGCCTGGAGGAGGCGCTGGAGTTGTTGGCGCCCAAGGCGGCGGAAAAACGGCTGGACCTGGCGTATCACGTGGATGATTCGATCCCGAAGATTCTGGTGAGTGATGTAACGCGGTTGCGTCAGATTCTTGTGAATTTGATCAGTAACGCCGTGAAGTTCACGGCGGCGGGCGAGGTGGTGGTGGAGGTGACGCCCGCGGCGCACGGGTTGCGGGCGCTGGAGCCGGGGCATGACGCAGATACGGACTATGTCACGCATCCGGAGCAGTGGCTGCTGCATTTCGCCGTGCGGGATACGGGTATTGGAATCCCTCTCGAGAAGCAGCATCGGTTGTTCAAGTCGTTCCAACAGGTGGATGCCTCGACGACACGGCACTACGGCGGCACGGGGTTGGGGCTGGCCATTTGCAAGCGGTTGGTGGAGTTGATGGGGGGGCGCATCTGGGTGGACAGTGATTTGGCCAAGGGGGCGGTTTTTCACTTTACGGTATTGACGAAAGGGTCGGCCGCGTCGTCGCCGCCGGCATGGCAAGCGCCGCAGCCAGCGTTGGCCCGACGGCGGCTGCTGGTGGTGGAGGATAATGAAACAGTGCAACGGATCATCCGGCATCGGGCGGAGCAGTGGGGGATGCAGGTGGCGGCGGCAACGGACGGGCCAGCGGCATTGGCGCTGTTGGCACAGGAGGCATTTGACGTGGTGGTGGTGGATTTGCAGTTGCCAGCGATGGATGCGTTGGGACTGGCACAGGAGATTCGCCGGCTGCCGCGCGGGCATACACTGCCGCTGGTGTTGCTGACTTCAGTACGGTTGCGGAGCGACGATCCGCGCCCGGCAGCGCTGGGGATTTCGCTGGCGGTACATAAACCCGTGCGTCCGGCACAGTTGTTGGAGGCGTTATGCCGGGCAATGAACGTGCAAGCGCAGCGGGAGAAGAAGTCGCCCGTGACGCCGACCCTGGACGTAAATCTGGCGAGCCGGATGCCGCTACGGGTGTTGTTGGCGGATGATAACGCGATCAATCAAAAGGTGGCATTGAGTGTGTTGCAGAGGTTGGGGTACCGGGCGGAGGTGGCCAACAACGGGTTGGAGGTGATACAGGCATTGGAGCAGCGGCCCTTTGACGTGTTGTTTCTGGATGTGCAGATGCCGGAGATGGATGGCTTGGAGTGTGCCCGGGCGATTTCGCAGCGATGGACGCGGGACAAGCGGCCGGTGATAGTGGCCATGACGGGGAATGCGCTGATGGGGGACCGGGAGAAGTGCCTGGCGGCCGGGATGGACGACTATATCTCGAAGCCCGTGCGAATTGTCGAGTTGCAGTCGGCGCTGGAACGATGGGGGCCGACGAAGTCGCGCAAACACGACACGGACTATTTTCTGCGCCATCCGCAGTCTATTTCCGCAGGTTTGCTGGATGAGGCGGCGATTGAGGAGTTGCGCCAGATGCCGGCCAGCGAAGGGGTCAGCATGTTGACCGAGTTGATTGGGCTTTACCTGGACAGCGCGCCGGGACGAATCACGCAGATTCAAGAGTTCATCAACGATGCCCAGAAGCTGTCGTTCCATGCGCACGCGCTGAAGAGCATGAGTTTGAATCTGGGCTGCAAACGGGTTATCGAGGTCGCGCAACAGTTGGAGGATTTGGGGCGCGCGGGAAATCTCAATGCCGCGCCGGACCTGCTGCGAGAACTCGAAACCTCCTTCACCCAGACCAAGGCTCAATTGACCATTCTCCGTGACGAGGAGGCAAGGCAGAGTGCGTTGGGTGGCTGAAGCGGCGTTGCCTCACAACCCGCAGCACCCGCCCGCCCCGGACACCAAAGTTATGCTCATCCGCCCCAAACGGCTTTCACCCGGTGACACACTCGGGATTGTGGCCCCTGCCAGCGCTCCGCCGGACCCGGCCTGTATTGATCGCGCGGTTGCCGTCCTTGAACGGCTGGGTTTCCGGACACGGTTGGCGCCCCGCGTCCGCCAACGCCGGGGTTACCTGGCGGGCACGGATCGCGAGCGAGCCAGCGATCTAATGCGGATGTTCACGGATCGGAGAGTCCAGGCGATTCTCTGTGTGCGCGGTGGTTACGGCACGGCGCGTTTGCTCCCGCTGCTCGACTATCGCGTCATTCGCGAACACGCCAAGATTCTCGTCGGTTACAGCGACATTACTTCGCTGCACTGCGCCTTGTTCACGCAGGCCAAAATGATTTCCTTCCACGGGCCGATGTTGAATTCGGATTTCGTTCAACACGCCATGCCTAAATTTACGCTCCAGAGTTTTCTCCGCACCCTCACGCAGGCCAGCGCACCCGGTGGGATTTCCCGAGGCTACCGTCGCAAGACGGTGAGGGTCCTGCAGCGTGGTGTTGCCCACGGCCAACTCATCGGCGGCAACCTCAGCCTGCTTTGCACGACCCTCGGCACGCCCTGGCAACCGCCCTTCCGGGGCCGCATTCTCTTCCTCGAAGACGTGGGGGAAGCGCCTTATCGCTTCGACCGGATGTTCACGCAACTTCTGAACTGCGGCCTGCTCCAACAAGTGGCCGGAGTCGCTATCGGCCTCAACGCCAATTGCAGAGACCCGCAAGCCGCCTGCACCAAGGAATACCGTCAAACCCTTGAGGACGTTCTGAAGGAGCGCCTGCTCAGGTTGAGAGTCCCCGTCCTCACCGGCCTGCCCTTCGGCCATCTGCCCCACAATGCGACGCTGCCAGTCGGCATTCCCGCCACTCTGGACGGCAACCGGGGCGAGTTGTTCCTCGACGAGCCGGCTGTCCGTTAAGCCGCCTGCGCGCCGCAGTTCCCAGCTTGCTTCAAGCGAATAATCATTCGCCGTCACATTAGCCCGTCATCCAACCTGGGCGCGCGAAATGCTACCACGGAAATGTGCTGATACGACAATCCATTTGCCCATGAAGCCAGAGACGTTCATAAAGCTGTTTGAAGAGATGGTGGACATAAAGATCCAACTTCAACTCGCGGCGAGCCTGAAACTCAATCCGGAGCTTTCCAAGATGCTGGCGGAAAAGCGGGAAACCGATCGCCGGCGACTGGAACAGATTCGCGCGGAACTCATCCAATTCCTATCCTGACCGGCTGGAAGGGCCAATCCGCTTGCCATTGCGCGGTGTGAACCTACACTCCGCGCCCGATGTTGAACCTGAGCACGCTGAATCCCCAGCAACGCCTGGCCGTTGAAACGATCAAAGGTCCGGTGCTCATTCTCGCGGGCGCCGGCACGGGCAAGACGCGCGTGATTACGTTTCGCATCGCCTACCTCATCGCCAAGGGCGTCGCGCCGGAGAACATTCTGGGCGTGACCTTCACCAACAAAGCGGCGCGAGAGATGAGAGAGCGCGTGGCGAAGTTGATGCCCAAGAAATCAAGACACGGCGCTGCCAACTCTCTACCGACCGTCAGCACCTTCCATTCGCTCTGTGTGCGGATACTCCGTCAATACATTGACCGCCTCGGTTACAAACGGAATTTCGTCATTTACGACGAGTCCGATCAGCTTGGCGCGATCAAAAAGATTCTGGCCAGTATCTCGGCCAAGGGTGAGAAGACTGATCCCGCAGCCATTCTCGGGCTATTGAGCCGGTTCAAGAACGGTGGCGAACGCGCGGCGGTGTTTGGCGAACCCAGCGTGCGCGCCTTGGCCGAGCACATTCGCGCGCGTTACGAATCCGCCCTGCACGCCTGCAACGCCGTGGACTTTGATGATTTAATCCTGCTCACGCTCCGCCTGTTTTCCGAGCACGCGGACGTGCTGGCAGCCTGCCGCGCCCGGTATCGTTATGTGATGGTGGATGAGTATCAGGACACTAACGCCGCGCAGTTTCAATTGGTGAAGCTGCTCACCCAGGAACATCGCAATCTATGTGTGGTGGGGGACGACGATCAGAGCATCTACGGCTGGCGCGGCGCGGAAATCGGCAATCTGCTCGACCTGGAAAAACATTTCCCCGAGGTCAAAGTCGTGAAGCTGGAACAGAATTACCGCTCCACCACCACCATCCTCACGGCCGCTAATGCCATCATCAAACACAACGTCCGCCGCCGCGCCAAACAGCTTTGGTCCAACAAAGGTCACGGCGCCAAGATTCTGTTGCGCGCCTTCCACGACGAGGAGGAAGAAGCCCGCAGCGTGGTGGAGCAGATTGAGTTCGGGCGATTGACGCGCCGCGCCACCTGGCAGGACCATGCCATTCTGTTCCGCACCAATCAGCAATCGCGCCCGCTGGAAACCGCCCTGCGGCAGGCCGGGGTGCGCTATCATCTCATCGGCGGCCAGAGCTTCTTTGACCGGCGCGAAGTCCGGGATTTCCTCGCCTACCTCAAGACGTTGCTCAATCCGCACGACGATGTCAGCCTGCTACGGATTGCCAATGTGCCGGCGCGCGGTTTGAGCGATGTGACCATGGAACGTTTGCTCGGCGCAAGCCACGAACGCAAAGCCTCCGTGTTTGCGACCATGAAGAACCCGTCCGTGACCGCGACTTTCCCATCGCGGACTCGTGAAAGTGTCGAGGCCTTTGTGACCTTCATCGAACAAACGCGTCAGACTTTGCAGGCGGCCCCGGCCACCCCCGACCCACGCGGATTGCAGAATTGGGCGGATCAGATGCTCACGGCCTGCGGTTATTACGACGAACTACGCCGCGCGGAAAAGAACCGTGAATCCGCCGAAAACCGTGTCCGGAACTTGAAGGAACTGGTGGCGACGCTGGACACCTACGCGCCCGCTTCGCCGCTGTGCGAGCGGCTGCAGAGTTTTCTGGAACAAATCTGCCTCGACTCTGACCGCGAGGATGAAGATGAAGCGCGTGGCGACGCCGTCACGTTGATCACGATGCACAGTTGCAAGGGCCTGGAATTCCCGCACGTGCATATCGTCGGATTGGAGGACGGTTTGTTACCACATACCCGCTCCAAATCCGAAGGCACGCTCGATGAGGAACGGCGCCTGTTCTATGTGGCGGTCACGCGCGCCATGCAGACGCTCACCATCAGTCATTGCGCTGGTCGGAAAAAGTACGGCCAAATGATGCCCTGCCATCCTTCGCCCTTTCTCAAGGAATTGCCACCAGAACTGGTGGAACACGAGGACGAAAAGGCGAAGCGCCCCGTGGCTGCCAACGCCGGACGCTCACTTTTTGCCGCCATGCGCGAGGCGGCGCAATAGAATCTGGCACTTGGCTGTAGGAGAGATAAGCCCCAAGTTGACTCCTGTATTGATTCCACGAGTGGGTTTGCTTCTGCCGGGCGTCGTCGAGCCAGCCAAGGCGTATGATTCAGAAGTCGGGAGCAATGTGTTGCCCGCCATCGGGGAAACTGAGGATTGTTGTTCCTGGACTTTTCCCATTTACCATTGCCTCCCGTGGGCATAGGTTTGCGACATGAGTCGGGACAGACAGGGCTCGCTCGCTAAATTGGGCTGCATCAGAGGAGCAAGGCATTGCTCATCCCTGAAGGAGGGATTCACACCCATTGCACTCAACCAATCATGCATCACCCAAAACGAAAACCTGCCGTTATGAAACCTCCACACGCCATGCCTCCCCGTAGCGTCACACGCCGGGAGTTTCTCAAGACCAGTTCCACCGCGGCTGCCGCCTTCGCCGTAGCCGCGCCAACGCTCGGTCAAACCCACACGGAAACGCTGGCCGCGGCCGGCGGCGCCAAATCCGTGACGTTCCCCAATGACCGCTTCAATGCGTTGGTTCGCTGGCCGCGCTACAGTGAACTGGAGAAGCAGGCGGTCGGCAATTTGCTCGACAGCAACCGGTTTTATCAGGAACTGCCGCTCTTCGAGCAGGAATGGAAGGATTATCTCCACGCGAACTTCGTCAAATCGCATATCAACGGAACGAGCGCGCTGACCGCCATGTTCTTCGCCCTGTCGCTCGACCTGCCACCAGGCAGCGAGATCATGGTACCGTCATACACCTTTTTCGCGACCATTGCGCCGATGCGATTCTTTGGCTTCGTGCCCATCTTCGTTGATCTGGATCCAAAGACGGCATGTTTCGATCTTGAGGACGCCAAACGCAAACTCACCCTCAACACGCGCGCGTTGGTGGCAATGCACTCCTGGGGCATGCCGTGTGAAATGGACCAGATCAACGATTGGGCCAAAGCGAAAGGTCTGATCGTCTGTGAGGACGCGGCGCACGCGCATGGTGCGTCCGTCGGTGGAAAGAAGGTCGGCACCCTGAGCAGCATGGCCATTTACAGCTTTCAAGCGTCGAAAGTGATGCCCACGATTGAAGGGGGAGTGGGCATCTATGAAACGCGCGAGTATTACGAGCGGGCCGCGGCCTTCGGTCATTACGAAGCCCCGCCAACATTTCCCGCCGACAGCCCGTACCGGCAATACGACGGCACCGGTTTTGGCCAGAAATACCGCATGCACCCGCTGTCCGCCGCGATCGGCCGGGTGCAACTTCGCGGTCTGGACGCGATGAATGAGGCCGTGAGCCACCGCGTGCGCCGCCTGAACGAGCGTCTGGTGCAATTGCCGGGTCTGAGCGAACCGTGGATTCGTCCCGACATGCAGCGGGTCTATTACGCGATCAATATGCTCATGCTCGACGAAAAGAAAGCCGGGTTTACGCGCAACCAGGCGCTGAAGGCGCTTCAGGCCGAAGGGGTGAGATTCGGTGGATTCTCCGCGGGCTATCCAGAGCAGCACAGATTCAAGCTCTACTCGGAATCCAAGTGGTGGCATCACCCGATCAACATTCCCGCCTTGCTGCCGGGAACGGAGCAGGTGAACCGCACCGCCCTGCATCTCCCGTTGTTCTACGCGGACGCACCCGACCTGGAGGATCAGTACGTCAAAGCCTTTGAGAAGATCTGGGCTCGAAGAGGCGAACTGGCCCGGCTTTGAGTCAGCAGTCTTCACACGCGGCGGCAAATCGCCAGGCGTCTTTGCATTACATGCCTTCTCTGGCAAGCTCGCGGCGTGCAAAAGTTGCCGCGTTCCTTTTACGACCGCGACACAGTGGTCGTTGCCCGCGAATTGCTGGGAATGCACCTCGTCCACTGGACCGACGGCGTGAGACGCATTGGGCGGATCGTCGAAGTGGAAGCGTATCTTGGCGCCCAAGACTTGGCGGCCCATTCCTCGAAGGGGGTGACCCCGCGCAACCGGGTCATGTTTGGCCCGCCCGGCCATGCGTATGTCTATTTCATCTACGGCATGTACCACTGCATGAATGTGGTCACCGAACGCGAAGGTCACGGTGCCGCGGTTCTGCTGCGCGGGCTGGAACCCGTGGAGAACCTTCCCGGTCGGAGTTGCGGCCCGGGGTTGCTCTGCCGTGCCATGAACATTGACCGGCGTCTGAACGGTCACGATCTGCTCAACGACGATTTTTTCATTGCCAAACCTGACCGAACCGAACCATTGAGAATTGTCAAGCGCCCACGCATCGGAGTGGATTACGCCAAGCACTGGGCGAAAAGACAGCTTCGGTTCTATCTCAAGGGCAATCCGTTCGTTTCCAAACCGTGAAGTGCCCGAACCCGCGATTTGCTTTCGCTGGGGAATAAGTTCAAGCTCCCGCCATGAGCCTGGTTTTACCATCCGCCGACAAGATGGCCCAACTCGCGCAACGCATGGCTGCCTTGGGCGTGCAGGAGAGCGAGCTGGAGGAAACGTTCGTTCGTTCCGGGGGGGCAGGCGGGCAGAAAGTCAACAAGAGTTCGTCCTGCGTGATGCTTTTGCATCGGCCCAGCGGGTTGCGGGTGAAATGCCAGACCACCCGCTACCAGGGCATGAACCGTTTTCTCGCGCGGCGGGTGTTGCTCGACAAACTTGAGGAAAAGCAGCGGGGCTACGTGGCCACCCAGCGCGCGGAGAGGGAGCGAGTCCGCCGCCAGAAGCGCAAACGCTCGCGCCGCGCCAAGGAACGCATCCTCGCGGCCAAGGCCCGTCAAAGCGAAAAGAAAAGCCTGCGCGGCAGGGTCAGCGCGGATTAGCCGCCGGCTGTCCGCTGCCTACAATAACTCCCGTCCGCCGTAGCCCGCGTCCAAGTCGTGCCAGTGTTCAATGTTTTCCTCGTCCTGTTCCCAACAGAGAAAAACTTCGCGTCCGCCGATGATGGCGGGAAAATCCAGCAGCCCGCGTTCGAGGTCTTTGATGAAAATCTGGCGGGATTGAAATTCGCCGAGCACCTGCTGCGTGTCCGCCAGCGCCCGAATCCAGTTGTTCACCAACTCGCCGCCCACGTCGTGACCCGGATTCATCAGCCCGCTGAGACGTTTGTCGAATCGCTCCAGTTCGCGTCGCAGATGATTGAGTTGTTGCAGCCATTGGCGCACTTGGGGCAAAAGCGCCTGCGCTTCCTCCCGCGTGTAATGCTTTTCAAAACGGTACGCCATGCGGTCACGGGCGGTGCCAGCCGGGAATTTCCCCTCGGCGCAAGGAGCGAGTCAGGTCATTTGCCGGGAGATACATATCGGGCTTCATTCCACCTTGGTTGAATCCAATTTCTTCTGCACTGCTTCGTTCGCTTCCACGGCCAGGGATTTGCGCCAGGCTTCGCGCGCCTGCTCCGGCTCATCCAAAGCCGCGTAGATGTCCCCCAAATGATCAAAGACGGTGGCGTCCGGGTCCTCGGCGGCAGCCACGGCTTTGAGTATGTACTCCAGCGCCTCGCGGGGCTGATTCAACTTGAACAACACCCAGGCCATGCTGTCGAGATACGCATCATTGTTTGGCTCCGCCGCCAGCGCCCGGGCAATGAGGTCACGGGCGCGCTCCAGATTTTCGCCCTGCTCGGCCCACATGTAACCCAGGTAATTCATGGCTTCGTGGAAGTCCGGCGCCAATTCGAGACACTTCTCAAAATATCGCGCCGCCTGCTCGCGGTCACCCTGACGCTCCAACGCGGCGCCGAGTTGAAAATAGAATCCCTGGTTGAGCCGGTTCGTGTCGGTAGCCAACGCAATGACCTCGGCGGCCGTGTAGTGTTGCACCGCTGCGGCATAGTTTTTCTCCCGGTTGTGGGCCACACCCAGGAGATACTCGACCACGAAGTTGGAGGAGAACTTGGCGCGGGCCTGCTCCAGCACCACCACGGCATCTTCGGCCTCCCCCAGGGCAATCTGCGCCGCCGCCAGATCATAATGCGCCTGTTCAAAGTTGGGATTGAACAAAACGACATTCTTGAAGCGCGCCACCGCGTCGGCCCAACGCTCCAACTCGTAAGCGATCCGGCCCAGTTGGTAGTGCGCCTGGGCATTCGAGGGTTCGTCCCGGAGAATTGACTCCAGCAACTCGGCGGCGCGCGGACGATCGTTAGCGCGCAGGTAGAGATCTACCAGTTTGATACGGACCATCTCATGCAATGCGGGAAACTCACCTTCCGGCTGCAACAATTCGCGGTAAATCTCCGCCGCTGTGGCCGTGTCCCCAAACAGATTGAAGCCATCGCCAAGTTTGAGACGCTGTTGTGGCAATGGCAGGGATAGTTCCCGAACACGGTTCAAGACTTTCAACCCCCTGGCATGAACCGCTTCACGCTGCGTGGGGAATTGCATCGCATAATTGGCATACAACTCGGCCACGGCCATCAGGAATTCCGGGTTGGTCGCCGGGCGTTGCGCCGCCTCGTCCAGCGTCTTCAACGCGGCTTCGGGCTGTTTGGACTGAAGATAACCCAGGAATAGATTCTGGTAGCCCACCAGCGCATCGGGCATTTGCTCGACGGCTTTGCGGCTGGCCGCGACCGCCTGGGCATGCTGGCCAAGCTGGGCATGCACAAAACCCAATCGCGCGAAGATCATGCCCGACGCATTGGACCGGGCGGCGGCGGACTGCAGCAACTCCAGCGCTTTCTCCGGCTGCTTGGTTTGGAGCAGCCGACGAGAAACCTCCAACGTGAGATTCTCGTTGCCTGGATCCGCTTGCGCCGCCTGCGTGAATTCCGCCAGCGCCAGTTCCGGCTCCTCATTCAAATCGTGGACCACGCCTGCCGCGTAATGCGCGTGGGCCTTTGCACGTTGCCGCAGTTCGTTTTCCGCCTCCCGGGCGGCCTTGCGCGAGTTTTCCTTTCGCGCGCTCTGTCGCACACCCTGGTCCGCACCCTCCGAAGCGTTGCCGGCAGGCACGGTGCGGCATCCGGTTATGAGCCAGATGCTCAAACCGAGAACGGCAATCGGGTGAAAACTGTGGCGACTCATACCGTACAACAAACCACGCGCAGCGGCGGAAGCTTCCACCGCTGGCGTGGCAGGGTGTCGAACGCCCCGGCAGGAAAACTACTTCTGCCAGGTGCGCTTCTTGTGACGATGCTGACGCAGCTTCTTGCGCCGTTTATGTTTGTTGATCTTCGCCTTGCGGCGCTTTTTCAGTGAACCCATAGGTTTCGCGGTTAATATACTACTTTGTTCAGCGGATATTCAATAATTCCTTCTGCGCCGTGTGCCTTGAGTTGCGGAATCAAATGACGCACCACGGCTTCATCAATGATCGTCTCCACCGCCACCCAGCCCGGCTGGCTGAGTTGCGAGATGGTGGGATTCCGCAACGCCGGCAGATTGGCGAGCAGTTTCTGCAAATTCTTCTGCGCTATGTTCATTTTCAGACCGACCTTTGATTCCGCCTCCAGTGCCCCGCGCAACAACAACGCGAGGGTTTCGATCTTTTTGCGCTTCCACTTGTCTTTCCATACCCTGTGATTCGCGATCAAACGCGGCGAAGAGGTCAGCAGGGTTTCCACAATGCGCAGCTTGTTTGCGCGCAGTGACGAACCGGTTTCCGTCACCTCGACGATGGCATCCACCATCTCATGCGCCTTCACCTCCGTGGCGCCCCAGGAGAATTCCACCTCGGCTTTCACGCCATGCTGCTTGAGCCAGCGTTGGGTCAGATTCACCACCTCGGTGGCAATGCGTTTGCCTTTGAGGTCTTTCACCGACCTGATGGGCGAATGCTCCGGCACTGCCAGCACCCACCGCGTGGGCTGGCGGCTTACCTTGCTGAAGATGAACTCGCCCACTTCGTGAACCTTGGAATTGTTTTCTATGATCCAATCGTGGCCGGTGATGCCCGCATCAAGCACGCCATTCTCAACGTAACGGCTGATCTCCTGCGCGCGGATCAGGCGAATGGACAGTTCCTCGTCATCCACATAGGGCACGTAGGACCGGCTGCTCACGGAAACATTCCAACCCGCCTTTGCCATTTTCTGGAGCGCGGACTCCTGCAAACTGCCCTTGGGCAGTCCAAACCTCAACACTTGCTTGCTCATCTTGTTCAATCGAAACCGGCGGTCAGTTCACCGCGGGCCGCATGGTTTACCCGATTTATGGCATGTGAAGCGAACTTTTTTTGAACCTTAATGCACAACCACCGAATATCGCCTTTACACTTTTCGCTCAGAATTGCAGATTATGAACGTGTCTGTTTCGACTGAACCCAGCCGGATCGGGAACCTGAGTCAACAACCCGAACTCGGAAACCAACGCCAGTCCGCCCTGGAAACCGCCCTGCAGCGGTCCCAGAATTATTTGCTCGGCATTCAGCAACCCGAGGGCTACTGGCTGGGCGAATTGATGGTGGATTCCACGCTGGTTTCCGACATGCTGGCTTATCACCACTGGAACGGAAAGGTGGACCCGGAATGGCAGCGCAAGGCGGTGAACCATCTCTTCTCCATGCAGTTGGCCGATGGCGGCTGGAACATCTACTATGGCGGGCCGGCGGAAGTGAACGCCACCATCAAGGCTTATCTCGCCCTCAAACTGGCGGGCGTGCCCGTCACCGACCCCCGCCTGTTACGAGCGCGCAGTGTGGCGATGAATCTGGGCGGTGTGCCCCGGATGAACACTTTCTCCAAGCTCTACCTCGCGTTGCTCGGTCTGTTCCCGTGGGAATACGTGCCAACGATCCCATGTGAGGTGCTGCTCATCGGCAAATGGTTTCACGTGAATTTCTGGGACATGAGCAACTGGTCGCGCGCCATGCTCGTGCCGCTGGCCATCATCAACCACTTCAAACCCACGCGCCCGCCAAAGAACCACGTCAACCTCGACGAACTCTATCCGCAAGGTTTCCACGAGCGCGACCTCGCCCTGCCGCCGGACCCGGATCGGTTGTCGTGGCGCAATTTTTTCCTCTGGCTTGACCGTCTGCACAAATTCGCCGAGTGGTTTGCTCAGAATGGAATCCATCCCTTTCGCAAACTCGCCTTGAAGAAGGCCGAGCACTGGATGCTGGAACGCTTCGAGGGCTCCGACGGCTTGGCGGCCATTTATCCCGCCATGCTCAATTCACTGATCGCCCTCAAGGCCTTGGGCTATGCTGACGACCACCCGCAAGTGGTGCGCGCCGAGCGCGAGTTGAAGAAGTTGGAGCATGGAACCGAGGACAGCGTCCGGATTGAACCGTGCCTTTCGCCCGTCTGGGACACGGCGATTGTCACCATGTGCCTGCGTGAATCCGGCGTGCCCGAGGATCATCCGCAGATCAAACGGGCGGCGGAATGGCTCATGACCAAGGAAATTCGTTTCCGCGGCGACTGGCAGTACAAGAACCCGGTGGACGTCGAGCCCAGCGGCTGGGTGTTTGAATTTGAAAACAAGTGGAATCCCGACGTGGACGATACCGCCATGGTGCTGCTGGCCTTGCGCCAAATCCCGACCGACAATCCAGCCAGACGCGACGAGTGTTTCCGCCGGGGATTGAACTGGATGATGGCCTTCCAGTGCAAGGACGGCGGCTGGGCGGCGTTCGACAAAGACTGCACGAACAACATCCTGGAGAAAGTGCCGTTCGCCGACCATAACGCCATGCTGGATCCCGAGTGCGCGGACATCACCGCGCGCATTCTGGAATTGCTCGGCTATGAAGGCTGGCAGGCGGACCATCCGCAAGTGCAGAAAGCGCTGGATTATATCCGGGCGCAGCAGGAGGAGGATGGATCGTGGTATGGCCGCTGGGGCGTGAATTACATCTATGGCACCTGGCAGGTGTTGCGCGGCTTGCGCGCCTTGAACCTGGACATGAACCAACCGTGGTTGCTCCAGGCCCGCAACTGGCTCGAAAGCGTTCAGCATGCCGATGGCGGTTGGGGAGAGCGCTGCAACACCTACGATGATCCGGTGTTCAAGGGCCAGGGACCGAGCACCGCGTCTCAAACCGCTTGGGCCGTCATGGGGTTGTGTGCGTTTGATAATCCGGACCTGCCCAGCCTCCAGCGCGGCATCGAATATCTCATCCACACCCAGAACCCCGACGGTTCCTGGGCCGAAGACGAGATTACCGGTACCGGTTTTCCGAAGGTCTTTTACCTGAAGTACGACATGTATCGCAACGCGTGGCCCTTGTTGGCGTTGGCGACCTATCGGCAATTGCTGAAACGCGCCGCCGGCCAGATGCCGATGGTGAATGGTTGTCCGCGGGAAATCCACGAATCGGCCTCGCTCCGGCCTATCGCCAACCATCGCAACTAACGCGACGCTCGCCAGTTCGCGGTGCGGATAGTTGACAGCGCCGAGCCTGCTCACCATGCTCCCCCGCGCAAATGGTCGAGCAAACCGTCAACATCGTCTCCAATGAACGCGCCACGGACCTTTACTTTCGACTCGTGGTCCGCGCTCCCCAGATCGCTCCGCTGGTTCAACCCGGCCAGTTTGCCCACGTGCGCATCCTGCCGCTGAGGGACGCGTTGCTGAGACGACCGTTCAGCATCTTCCAGGTTGAAGGCGACACCTTCGCGATTCTCTACAAGTCGGTTGGCAAAGGCACGGAAGTGCTCTCTCGCATGCGTCCTGGAGAGGAGCTTAACGCCATTGGCCCGCTCGGACACGGGTTCACGGTCCCGCAACCCGGCGGCGAAACTCCACTGCTGGTTGCGGGCGGATACGGCATGGCAGCCATGCACTTGCTGGCCCAGCGCTCCCCGCAAACAGGCATCGTGTTCGTTGGCGGCCGGCGGCGCGTGGACATCTTGTGCGAGGAGGAATTTCGCGCCCTCGGCTGGGAAGTTCGCGCCACCACCGAAGACGGCAGTCACGGAGAGAAAGGCCTGGTGACCCAGCCTTTGATCGCCGAACTGAAGCGCACCACCGCGGGACGCAAGTTGTTCGCCTGCGGCCCCACGCCCATGCTCAAAGCCGTTGGCCGATTGGCCGAGGAATTCAACGTGCCGGCGGAACTCTCCATGGATGAACACATGTGTTGCGGCGTCGGTGTGTGCCTCACCTGCGTGATCCCGGTGAAGGCAGGCGATGCCTGGGAATACCAGCGCACCTGCACGGAAGGACCGGTGTTTGATTCGCGCGAGGTCGTGTGGGAGGTGACGAGATGAAATCCGAAATCCGAAACCCGATGTCTGAAGCCGCCAATGACGCTCGCGCGACGGACCTGTCCGTGCAGATTGGCTCACTGCGGATGCAGAACCCGGTCACAGTTGCCTCCGGCACCTTCGGCTACGGGGTCGAATACGCGGAACTCCTCGACCTCAATCAACTTGGGGCCGTCGTGGTAAAAGGCATCCGGCTCACTCCCGTCCGCGGCAATCCCACTCCACGCACGGTTGAGGTCGCCAGCGGCTTGATCAACGCCATCGGCCTGCAAGGGCCGGGGGTGGATGGCTTCATCCAGAAGTATTGGCCTTTCCTCAAAGGACTGAAGGTGCCCACGATCATCAACATTTGGGGCACGACCGTTGAGGAATACGCCGAGGTCGCGCGCCGATTCGATGGGCTCGGCGGTGTCGGCGCTTTGGAACTCAATGTGTCCTGCCCCAACATCAAGGAAGGCGGCGCGCAATTCGGCACGGACGCCAGACTTCTCAGCCAGGTCGTGGCTGCCTGCCGCAAGGCAACGCGCCTTCCGTTGATCACGAAAATGAGTCCCAACGTCGTGAGCATCGCGCCTTACGCCAAAGCTGCCGAAGACGCCGGCAGTGACGCGCTGGCCGTGACCAACAGTTACCCGGCAATGGCGATTGATATCGAAACTCGCCGACCCAAACTCGCCAACGTGACCGGCGGCCTGACCGGACCGTGCATCAAACCCATCGCCATCAAACTGGTCTGGGAAGCCGCGAAGGCCGTGAAAATTCCGATCATTGGCATGGGCGGCATTCAGAACGCGGCGGACGCCCTAGAGTTCATCATGGCTGGCGCAACGGCGGTGGCGGTGGGCACGGCAAATTTTTATGAACCACAAACGGCCCTGCACGTGATCGAAGGAATTCGCGACTTCATGCAGCGCAAGGATATTCGTGATGTCCGGGAGATTGTCGGAAGCGTGCAACTCCCGAAATAATTTCCCTTAGCCTTGGGTAGCGCACGCGCCCTCGCGTGCGGCGGTTGACGCCCTCGTCAACCGCACGGGCGCGCCTCCGCGCCTGATTCAACGCGCGATGGCGCGCGTCGTCCCGGCTGCGAGGCGCAGCCGGGTCGCACGCGAGGGCGCGTGTGCTCCCCAATGCTAGAAAAAGTGATATGCCCCCAACGGCAAAATCCGTCCTTGCTGAACCTTGACGCTCCGCGCGGCTTGTGGTTGAGTGGAGGCGCAAGCGAGCCGCAAATCAGCGAGTGTCCTTACCGAGCTTGCTCCTTTGAGCCCCTGACTCCCTTGGCCGTTTGGGATATGAATCCGGCTAGGCATCTGGTGGAGCAGGAAGCAACGGAATCCGGGCAATCCAGCCTTCCGCTGCTGCGGGGAGACTTTGGTTGGATTGCGTCCCGCCTTCTCGTACCCGCAGTCCAAAGCCGGTCTTCCAATGGATTCGCAACGGCCCAGGCTGCGACGGTTCCTTGGCCCGACAACATCTCAAACCTTCTGCCCGGTCACTCAGCGCCACGGTTGGCGACTCCCCGGGTAGACTCTCCCTGCCTATGACCGCGCTCCGGGCCCAGGTGTTTCCGTCCACCCACTGGAGTGTGGTGTTGGCGGCGCATGCAAACGACCCAGCTCGCGCCCGGGAGGCGCTGGAAAAACTCTGCTCCGTTTATTGGTATCCGCTCTACGCCTTCCTGCGTCGGCGCGGTCATCAGCCCGCCGACGCCGAGGACCTTGTGCAAGGGTTCATCGCCCACCTGCTGGCGCGGGAGTTTTTTCGGGTGGCCGATCCCGACAAGGGCCGCTTCCGCTCTTACCTGCTCGCCTCGCTGAACCATTTCGTGGCGGACGCTGCGGAACGGTCCGGACGGCTGAAACGCGGCGCGGGCCATCCGCTGCTGTCGCTGGACGCGACGCTGGCGGAGCAACGCTACGCCCAGTAGCCAGCCGATCCCAGCGACCCGGCGCAACTCTTCGAGCGCCGCTGGGCGCTGACGTTGTTGGACACCGTGTTGCAGCGGTTGGAGACGGAGGCGGCCGAGAGTGGCCGGGCCAGCTTGTTCCGTCAGATCAAGGACGTGTTGCTCGGCGACCGCAGTGGCGTGCGTTACGCCGAACTCGCCCCGCAACTGAGCCTGAGCGAAGCCGCCCTCACCATGACGGTGCAACGATTGCGCCGGCGCTATCGGGAGCTGGTTCGCGAGGAGATCGCCCACACCGTGAACCAACCGGTCGAGGTCGAAGCGGAAATGCGTCACCTGTTCCAGGTGTTGGGTGGGTGAATGTCAAAAGCGCCGGTTAGATTTTGGTGCCGATGCCGTAGTAACAGTTGAGGGACCATAATGTGAATGATGCCAAGGCCAGTGAAGTGTTGGCGACGAAATGCCCCGTGTGCGGCGCGGTGCTGGCTGCGGACGCACCACTGGGGCTGTGCCCTCGCTGTCTCATGCGCGAAGCTCTCGGGGAAGGCGAGCCGGCGGAACAGTCCGAAGCGCTGCCGTTGGGGGGGCTTTGGCGATTACGAGTTTCTGGAAGAACTCGGGCTTGGCGGCATGGGCGTGGTGTACAAGGCCCGCCAACGCAGCCTGCATCGTGTGGTCGCGCTCAAGATGCTCCTCGGCGGCCAGTTTGCCGGCAAGGTCGCCTTGGGCCGCTTTCGCGCGGAAGCCGAACCGGCGGCTCAACTCCAGCACCCGAACATCGTCGCCATTCACGAAATCGGAGAACAGGACGGCTTGCCCTATTTCACGATGGACTTCGTCCCGGGCCGCAGCCTGGTGGATCTGGTGCGCGACCATCCGTTGCCTGCCCGTGCGGCGGCCGGTTAGGTGCAGACCATTGCCCGGGCCATCCATTACGCGCACGAACAAGGCGTGCTCCATCGCGACCTGAAATCATCGAACATCCTCATTGATGCCTTCGATCAACCGCGCATCACCGACTTCGGTCTGGCCAAGCGTCTCACCGGCTCGACTTCGGAGCTGACGGTTTCGGGGCAGGCCCTGGGCTCGCCCAACTTCATGCCGCCCGAGCAGGCGGCCGGGAAACACAAGACCAGCGGCCCGACCAGCGACATCTACGGCTTGGGCGCGATCCTTTACTACCTGATTACCGGTCGCCCACCGTTCATGGCGGAGAACGTGAGCGCCGCCGTGCGCCAGGTGTTGGAAAACGAACCAGTATCGCCCCGCGTCCTGAACCCGGGCGTCCCGCGCGATCTCGAAACCCTCTGTCTGAAATGACTCCAGAAGGAGGCGAAACAGCGTTACGCCTCGGCGGCAGAAGTGGCGGACGAACTGGGATGCTTCCTGCGGGGTGAACCGATCCTGGCCCGGCCCGTGAGCACTGCCACGCACATCTGGCGTTGGTGCCGTCGCAAACCCGCGTTGGCGACTTTGGCGGTGGCGGTGACGGCCCTGGCGGTGATTTCCACCATGACGGTCGCGCGCATGAAGCTGGCGCAGGCAGGCCGCGAGCAGGAGCGTTACCGGGCAAACATCCAACTGGCGGCGGCGCACATTGAGAATGGCGATGTGGATGAGGCGCTCGAATCCCTGCTGCAATGTCCGCCGCATTTGCGCCATTGGGAATGGGGTCATCTGGTTGGCGAATGTCATCGCGAGGTGCTCGCCCTCGACCACGCTCACGATTCCCTCACGAATTCTGTCTACCAAATCAAGCCTCCGGAGTGGAAGTGCGGATTCAGCGCCGACGGTCGGCGCGTCGGAACCGTCCATCCCAGCGGCCTCGTGCAGGTTTGGGAACTGCCCTCGGGCAGGCCGCTGTGGAGTCTGCGCGCAACGAATGAAATCGCAGCGGGAATTCACTGGCTGCCTGACTGGTCGGGTGTGGTTCTGGCCCGCGGCAACCTGGTCGAGCTGGTTCCCGTCGCCAGTGCAGCGCCCCGGCTTCAACTTGAAGGTCACCTCCATGCGGTGCGGCGGCTTGCGGTAAGTCCGGATGGGCAACGCATCGCGGCCCTGGCGGCGGACGACACCTTGCGCATTTGGAATGCGACCCGTGGCCAGCCGTTGGCACAGTTTCCGGCTATTCCCGGCGGCCAGCAGGTTTTCTTCACCGTAGATGACCGCCTGGTGGTAGCGGCGGCGGATCAAGCCGTCGCTTACGACACTGATCGCGGAAGTGTGTTGGTGCGCATGGCCGTTGCCGCGCAAGACACCTTAGCCGTCCTGCCGGATTCGGCAGCGGAACGGTTTGTGAGCATTGCGGTGGGCTCGCGTTTCCCCGGCCACCGCTACCGGCTCATGACCACCAACGGCTTGATTCGGGATTTGGGTGAAATTCCGCAGCGGCACTATAAAGAAACGGCGTTCAGCCCCGACCGACGCGCCTTTTGGACCAGCGGAATCGAGGCCACTGCCGCCGTTTATGATGCCCGGACCGGTCAGGGGATCATGACCCTCCCCACCCGTGTAATCCACGGATGTTTCAGTCCGGATGGACAACGATTGGCCACCCGCGGAGGAACTTCGACAATTCATATTTGGGACCTGGCCACCCGTCGTGAACTGCTGAAACTGCGGGGACATCGCGAGCCGGTGCATGATCTGGCTTTCAGCCCGGACGGTCGTCTGCTGGTTTCCGTGAGTGCGAACGGCGGCGTCAAGGTATGGAGCGCTCAACCGGGCCGGGAAATCTCAGATCAGGTCGGTCTGCCTTGGGGGATTAGTTTTACCTCCGATGGCCGCCGGTTCGCTTACGCGCACCTGCCGGATTGGATTACCGTCCGGGACACCCAGAGTGGCCGCCCGGTTGTGCGGCTGCGGCGGCTTCACCGTATGTGTCTGGCGCTGGCCTTGCGTGCGGACGGCCGCCAGTTGGCCACCGGCGATGGCTTCGGTGAAACGGCCATTTGGGATGTTGAAACCGGGCGCCTGGAGCAGGTCCTTCGAGGGCATGGCCACACGAAAAGCCGGGTGCTGTACAGCGAGGATGGCACCAGATCGATCACCAGCAGTGCGGACGGCACCGTTCGCGAATGGAACATCGAGTCCGGCCAGCAATTGCGGGTTCTGGCACAGTCAACCAACATGTTTTGGGCTGTAAACCCCAGTCCGGATGACCGGCTGATTGTGGCGACCGAATGCGGCGCCGCCAAATACGGCGCCGCCAGCGTTTGGAGGGTGGACTCTGGTCAATGCGAATACCATCTGTGGACCGGTCCAGGTTGGGCGTATTACGCCGCGTTCACTCCTGACAACCGGCGCGTGGCGGCCGCGGGTGAGGACCGCGCGCTGCGATTCTGGGATTTACAGTCTGGTCGGCTGCAATATAGCTGGTTCCTCCGCGGGATTTGCTCCACGTTTGCTTTCAGCCCCGATGGCCGACGCGCAGCCCTGCGGATTTCCCAGGGGGTGTGTTACGCCACGGACGCCCCCACCATGGAGATTTGGGATGTTGAAGCCGGGCGTCAACTCCTGGCCTTTCGCGGATCCATGGAGATCGGCAATGTTGCTGGTTTTTCGCCGGATGGCCGACGTCTCGTCACGGATTGGTGGGATTCCAAGGTGCGTCTGTGGGAAGCTTTTCCTTGGACGGAAGCGGAATACCCAGGCTCAGACAACCAGCCGCTTCGGGAACGGATGCGCCTTTATGCCGACCAATACTGGCGGGAACGGCTGGCCGCCGAGCGCGAAGCGGACGATACCAACGCCACGATCACGGTCGAACTGCCCTTTGAGCGCTCCAAGCTCCCGGTCCGTGATCCCGCCACGCCGCCCAACCTCCTTGACCTCACGGCGCACTACACCGGCGTCCTGAACGAATGTAGCTACCTTGATCCGTTAGCGGATTACATGGGGATTGACTTGCGGAACGCACCGCAGGGCTTGGTGCATTTTCAGAACGTGCCCTTTGACATGCGTGGGGTCATCCAACTGACTCACGCTTCCAGGGATCCTTCATGGTGGGATTACCCGCCGACGGTCGAACAGATCAAGCTCAGGCAGCGAGTACGCACGTTGCACGCGATCATGGGCAGCGTTGGTCGCGTGCGGGAAGGCAAGGCCATCGGCGCACTGGTCCTGCATTATGCCGATGGCACCCGGCAGGAGTGCGAAATCCTCTATGGCCGCCATGTTCGCCATTGGTGGACGCACGCGGATACCCGAACCGACACTGACCTCGCCCAAGTGGCGTGGGAAGGGCCGCACACCTTCCCGAAGATTCACCCCACGCGGCTGCGTATCTTCCACAGCTCCTGGGAAAACCCGCACCCGGACAAAACCGTCGTGAGTTTTGATTTCGTGTCGCGGATGACCACCACCGCCGCTCCCTTCCTGATCGCCGTCACGGTGGAATGAAACCTAAAAACCACAGATAAACCAAATGAACACAGAAAAGTTCTTGAGCAAGAAATTCGGCTTTGGTCCTTCAGCAGTTGGTCGAAGCGCCCCGCCGATTGACCGGTTGCACAACCGCACGCATCCGTGGACAGTTCCGCACCGGCGACGGAGCGAGCGCGGCGGTCGTCTGGTTGCAGCGCCGGGCGCTCCAGCCGCATTTACCTTGATCGAACTCCTGACGGTGATTGCGATCATCGCCATACTGGCAGCACTTTTGCTCCCCGCCATTTCGAAGGCCAAAGCCAAAGGGCAGGCAGTGACTTGCCTGAGCAACTACCGGCAACTCCAGTTCGCTTGGCAAATGTACGCTGACGATCACCGTGGCATCATGCCGGTTAATCGCATCAACAACAGCTCTCCTGCCAGGTCGATTCCCGGATCCTGGGTCGTGGGCAACGCCAAACTGGACGTTTCTCCGACTACTATCACCAGCGGCGTCCTATACCCTTACCACCAATCCTTCGGAATCTACCATTGTCCGACGGACCAATCTACCTTCGCCGGCCCGCTCCGTTTGCCGCGCTTACGAAGTTGCATGCTGAATGTTTTCCTCAACGGTAGCGTGCAGGTGGGCAGCGTAGATTCCACGCGCATCAAGGTTAACACCGCCGCTCTCCTTCGTCCCGCAGGCATCTTTACGTTCATGGATATGTCCGATTGGACGATCAACGACGGCGGGTTTTTCACCCGTTGGCCTGGCATGACCGAAGGGGACCAGACCTGGAACGATTACCCGACGGATCGCCACAATCAGGGAGCGACCCTTTGCTTTGCCGACGGTCACGCCGAAAGATGGAAGTGGCGCTGCCCCAAAAGTGCGCGAACCATGTTCACGCCCGCTGTAAACGCAACGGACCTGCAGGATTTGCGGCGGCTGCAAGCGGCACTCCCGGCCCCTTGAAGCGCGGCGATTCAAAGCTGCAACTCTCGCCTTCTCGTTCGTGATCGCCGTGACGGTGGAATAACCTTTGAACCGCAGATCAACGCAGATGAACGCACAAAAATAACCGAAGCCGAAGACGGCCTCTCCAGAGCAAGCTCTCACTAAACCAGAAAGATGCGCACGGCTTGCATCAGGAGCGCGGGTGGGGCCGGAGGATCACCCGCAGCACGCGCGAAAGTGATAGTGCGCGACTCCAATGCTGCGACTGGTGCCTGGCACCCGGTCAAGCTCCGGGGAATCTGCGTGCATCTGCGTTGATCTGCGGTTCAG
This sequence comes from Verrucomicrobiia bacterium, assembly GCA_026125285.1. GTDB lineage: Bacteria > Verrucomicrobiota > Verrucomicrobiia > Limisphaerales > JADLHS01 > WYBW01. The sequence continues at coordinate 171,909 of JAHCLO010000001.1, forward strand.
GCTTCCCGGTCTCCGTTTCTTTGCGGCACCAGCCGTTCGCAACGCCTCGTTTGCCTTTCGTGATCTTTCGGGTGTTTCGTGGTTCGCGACGCCTCATCTTCCTTTCGTGTCGTATTACAATGACGCGACATCGCGCAATAACGGCAAGCATCCCAGTGATCGCCTCCCGGCTGTCTCTCTCTCCCAGCCGGAGAGGGATCAAGGGAGAGGGAGAATGCTCTGGATTACAGCCTTGTTTGATTCACCTGGCAAACGCCACGCCTTTGACGCGCTCTCCCTCACCCCCACGCTCTCCCGCTGGGAGAGGGAGCGACTTCCGCCGGTTTCGTGAGAAATCGCGGGATGCTCATCCCCTGACGCCGGCCTTGCCTCCGACTGCCAGGGTGAGCCACCAGCCACCCGCGACGTCTCGTCTTCCTTTCGTGTCCTTTCGTGTGCTTCGTGGTTCCAAGCCTCGCCAAACTTTTCTTTCATTCGCGCGTTAGGTTTTCCAGCAGATGCCGTAGTACCCAATGAACCCCCCGTGTGGGGTGAATCCGCACGGGACCAAACCCAATGGACCTATGAAAACCAGACTCAAACTGAACCAACTGTTCCTCAACTACTTCAGCGCAAGCTCGTGGCGGATATGCCGGGCCGGCCCCGTTCTCGCCGTCGGCCTCTTTGGATCGCTCCTGACCGCCCAGGGCCAGGACCCGAAGATTAACCCCTACACCTATCCCATGGACACCAACGCCAGTTTAGGCGCCACCGTGAGTTTCCGGGTTTATGCCACCTCCACCAACCCGCCGATAACTTACCAGTGGCTCCATGAAGGAACAAACGTGCCTGGCGCCACAAGCCAAAATTTGGTGCTCACCAACCTCACTGTGGCCCATGCCGGCGGCTACATGGCCATGGTTTCGAACGCCAGTGGCGACTTCACCAACAGCCGCACGGCCATGCTCACGGTGGACCCCACGTTTATTCTAGCCAACCGCGCCAGGCTGGGCGACGACGGTTTTCTAAAGGTAGGCTCCGACGGTCCACTCCCGTATTGGTTGGATTACAATGGCGATGGCTGGCTTGACGTGATGTTAGTGCGCGGGTGGACCGGCGGAGCATTGCAGAACGAGCTTTACCGAAACAACCAAGACGGCACATTTACCCGGATCACCAACATGTTGACCCAGGTCGCCGGCCACTGGAATGGCTTGGTCGGCGGGGACTTCGACGGCGATGGCGACGTGGATTATTTCATGGCGGTGAAGCGACCGGGAACGGGCACCCTGTTCGTCAATGAGCGAAACCAAGGCCGGGAAGACTTCGTGGCGGTGCCTCACCCTTCAGCCACGGGCGAATATGCCGCTTGCGCGGATTTCAACGGCGACGGTTGGATGGACCTCGCGCTCACTTCATGGGGCACTCTCGGCAGCGGAAGTGTCGGCACGAACCTCCTGCTAAAAAACGTGTACGGACAGTTCGAAATCGTCAGGGATACCCCGTTTGCCCTGAAGAACGAGTTCATCGAGTGGCATCACTGGGTGGACATTGACGGAGACGGGGACGTTGACTTCTTCGGTGCCACCAGTCCTTTCGGCGCCAACGCCCGCCGGGATGTGCTGTTCGAGAATCAGGGCGCGAGTGGGTTGCTCAGGATCACGGACAACGTTTTGGTCAACCAGACCACACCGAATGTCATGGCTGGCTTTGCAGACTACGACAACGACGGCGATCAGGATGTTTTCCTTCCCTACGCTGACAGCATTCTCAGCGTGCTTTACCGAAACATTGGCGGGTGGGCGTTTGAGCAAGACCTTGATGCGCCCTCATTGGATCCTACCCAGGCGCCGCTCTGTCCGACCTGGGTTGACTATGACAATGACGGCGACCTGGATCTTTTCGTGACACACGACAAAGCTCGCTGCCGCCTCTTCAACAACGACGGCGGGGGCAAGCTCAATGAGGTCTGGGTGGGAAATCCAACCAGCGGTGGTGCGGCCTATCACGGCCAATGGGAGGACTACAACAACGACGGCTTCCCGGATCTATTGCTGGGCAGGTTGACCAGCCAACATTTCCTGTTTCTCAACAATCTGCCCCAAACGGGAAACCGGAATCATTGGCTCAAAATCCGGCTGGTGGGCAAGGCATCCAACCCCAACGGCGTTGGGGCAAAGGTGCGCGTGCAGGCGAACATTGGCGGCAAAACGGTCGAGCAAATGCGCCAGTTGGGCATCCTTCCGATGGCTAATGTGGGATTTGCCCACTTCGGCCTCGGCGACGCGACGAGTGTCACGACGTTGCGCATTGAATGGCCCTCCGGGATCGTGCAGGAAATCCCGAATGTCGCCCCCGACCAGTTCCTCACGGTGGTGGAATGTCAGGGTTACACCAACGCCTGCCCGTCCTTCACCGGCGCGACGCCGGACACCAGCGGCCTGCAACTCACGTTCACCGAACCTGAGGCCGGGTTTCGCTATGTGATCGAAGCGTCCAGCGACCTGGTGCATTGGACCAAGCTGAAAGCCTGCACCAGCACCGGCGGCACGGCGCAATTCACCGACCCTGTCACCGCGAATCGAACGCAGCGCTTCTACCGGCTGCAAGTGCCATAACCCATGAAGCGCACGAACCTCATTCCACGTGGTAGGCTGCGGGTTTTGGGGGTGAACGCCGAGTGTCCGCCAAAACCCGCTGAATGGAAAATATCAAGACCAAAGGCGCGGTAATGACCGTCATCGCCTTGCTGGCCGGTGCCGGCAGCCCCGCTCTGGCCGGGCCGGCCAATGATAATCTTGCAGACCATATCCCCTTGGCCGGCGTGCGCGTGACGCTCACCGCGACCAACACCGACGCCACGCGCGAGCCGGGCGAGCCAGGCGAAGGCACCTTCCAGCAGCCGCCAATCCTCCGGACGGTTTGGTGGTCGTGGGTTGCGTCGGCTGATGGCGTCCTGGGCGTGAGCACAATCGGCAGCGACTTCTACGCACTCCTGGATGTCCACACAGGCACGGCTTTGGAGAATCTGCAATCCGTATCCGGGTGTTCCACGATTTCGTAGGCGTGCGCCATCAACCGCTCGCGACACGTGGAGTGGGTCTTGGATCGTGTCACAACGACGCGGTTTCGCGCAATAACGACAAGTATCCCAGTGCTTGCCTGCCGGCTGTCTCCCTCACCCGGCGGGAGGGATCAATGGTGAAAATTGCCCGAACAGGTTCGCGCTTGGAACCCTTGAACCGGCGAAGCGACAATCCCGCGCGAAGGGCGGCGCTGAAGACGCACGCTCTCCAGACGCTTCGCGACCTTTCAGCGTCAACATACCTCGCGAAGCGTCTGGAGTGCGGCTGATTCATCGCCGCTTTGGGCACAGCGGTTCACTGGGAGAATTGCCCGAACCGGTTCGCGCTTTGAACCCTTGAACCGGCGAAGCGTCAGTCCCGCGCGAAGAGCGACGCTGAAGACGCACGCACTCCAGGCGCTTCGCGACCTTCCAATGTCAACATACCTCGCGAAGCGTCTGGAGTGCGGCTGATTTATCGCCCCTTTGGGTACTGGGTTCAGGGGAAGGGAGAGGCATTCGCCCGTTTTCCAGTGTCGTGCGTCGGCAGTGGCAGAGTGTGTATGCGAGGGGACGGGCGTGGAAGGGGCCAGAAGGCGTGGCGCAATTACTCCTCGGCGTGGGCCATGCGCTCCTCCTCGCCACGGCGCATCTGGAAGGGCGCGCTGCGGGCAATCTCCAACACTAACCCGGATAACCGGTAGCGGTGGCGAGAGAGATTCTTCGTTATCTGGTCCACGGCGCATTTGTCGTAGTACTCCAGGCCGCGACCCAGGGCATAAGTGAGCATCTTCTCAGTCAGGCAGCGGACGAAGTCATCGCGCTTCTGTTTGAGCAGAATGTGTTTGAATTCCGCCGCGCCATTGAACGATTCGCCGCTCACAAGTTTGCCGGAAGCATCAATGGCGTGGCCGCCGTCTTGTTCCCGCCAGGCGCCAATCGCGTTGAAATGCTCGAAGCCAAAGCCAATCGGGTCCATGCGCGCGTGACAGGAAGCGCAATTGGGATTGTCGCGATGCTGCTCCATGCGCTGGCGCAAGGTGCCGGTGAGGGCGGTTTCGTTGTCCTCCTCCAGTTCCGGCACATCCGGCGGCGGCGGCGGCGGCGGGGTGCCAAGGATGTTGTCGAGCACCCATTTGCCCCGCTTCACCGGCGACGTGCGCGTGGGGTTCGAGGTAATCGTGAGGATGCCGGCCTGCGTCAGCAATCCGCCGCGTCCCGTTCCCTTCAACGAAACCCGCTGGAACGCTTCGCCTTCGATGCCCTTGAGTCCGTAGAGCCGGGCGAGTGGTTCGTTCACGAAGGTGTAATCCGCGTCCAGCAATTCGAACAGGCTGCGATCATTTTGCAGCACGGCCGTGAAGAACAATTCTGTCTCGCGCTGCATGGCCCGGCGTAATTCGTCGTTGAAGTCGGGAAACTGCTTCGCATCCGGCGCGACGAGGGCCAGGTTGCGCAATTGGAGCCACTGGCCGGCGAAGTTCTCCGTCAAGGCCGTGGCCCGGGCATCCTTCAACATGCGTTTGACCTGCGCTTCGAGATTACGCCGCAGCGTGCGGCGTTCGGCGTGGCGGAAGAGTTCGTCGTCGGGCATGGAACTCCACAGGAAGTAGGACAGCCGCGAGGCAAGCGCGTATTCGTCAATCGGGTGAATGTGTTGGGGATTGCCCGGCTCGGGCTGAAGCTCTCCGCGAAACAGAAAGTGCGGCGACACCAGCACCGCCTGCAACGTAAGTCCGATGGTTGCCTCAAAACTACCATCCTCAGCCTCTAGCGCGCGGTAAAGTCTCATCAGCCGGTCGGTTTCCTCACTCGAAACGGGTCGCCGAAAAGCGCGGCGGGCGAAATTGGTGATGATCTGCCGGGCGCAAGCCTCCGGGTCGTTCCCGGGTTTGCAGACAAAGATGCGCCGATGCGACTCCGGCAACGGCTGCGGTTCAATCGGGCCAACGATCTCCAGGTAATCAACGATGAGATTGCGGTCGCGGTTGTCGGGATTTGGGTCGTTGCGATTGACGAAGTTGTTGATGTAAGCGGCGGCAAAGTGTTTTTCGCCGGCGGGCAGGCGCAGGCGCAGTTCATAAACTTCCGGCGAACGCTCGAGCGCGTTCACGTCAAAGACCACCAACGGCTCATTGTCCAGCCGGAATTCCATGCGCGGAGGTTCGTCTCCGGCACGCTGTCCGAACGCGCGGGCACGCAGGACATACTCCCCGGCCTTGGCGAATGGCGCCGTGGTGAACACCTCGCCTTCGCGGCCCATCATCAGTGCCGTGTCGTCGAACAAGCCGCCCGGCGCGGTGGATTCCAGCTTCTCCGCTTCGAACCGTTGCACCGGGCCGTGGGTGGAATCGTCGGTCACAATTGCGGCCTCGAGGATTTTTTCCGCCGCGCTCAGATACTTTTCCAGCAGCACCGTCGAGAGCGAGAGCGCATCACCGATGTTGTCGAACCCATAACCGGTGTCGTCCTCGGGAAAATCCGCCGCAGGCTGGAAGTTGACGCCGACGAGGTCGCGGATGGTGTTGTTGTATTCGGCGCGGTTGAGCCGGCGAATGGTTACGCGACCAGGATCGGGATTCGTGCAGTCGAACTGGAAGAAGCGGTGGTTGATCCAGGTCATGATCAATTCCCGTTCCGCGAGGGTGGGTTGCGGTTTGTTCTCGGGCGGCATTTCGTGCGTGCGAAGGTTGTTGAGAACCTTCTCGAAAAGCTCGCGATGTCCCTCGGTGGAGGGCTCATCCGCAAACGCCCGCAGATCAAGTTCCGCTCGCTTTCGCACTCCGTGACATTCGTAGCAGAAGCGTTCTAATAGCGGTCTCACTTCCGTGAGATAATTCGGCCCGGGAGTGTTGGCCTGGGAACTCGTTGCCGGCTTGTGGCGGTCAGCTTGGCGCGCAGCGGCGGTGGCAAGGTTCATCCCTCCCAACCACAAACAAACGATCATGACTTGAACTCGGAACATAAACTCGACTTTGGATTAAGCTGCTTTGACGTTTCTGTCGAACGTTTATTTCGAGAATATTATAGCCGAGGGCCGTCGCCCGGGAGCCAGCAATTTCACTCAAGTTCCCAGCCCGGTTGAATATCGTCATCACCGCCGTCGCCCTCCGGGTGACGGATCAGCTTCCGCTCGGCGAGAATGCCGACCATGGCGGCGTTGTCGGTGCATAGGCTTTGCTCCGCCAGATGCAACGAAAGCCCCGTGCGGGCACAGGCACCAGCCAGTTCGCGGCGCAAGGTGCGATTGCAGGTCACACCGCCCGATGCCGTCACGCAACGCACGCCGAGGCGCTTGGCCGCGCGCACGGTTTTAGTCACCAGCACCTCCACAATCGCCGCCTGAATGCTGGCGCAGAGGTCGCGGATTTGTTGTGGGCTCTCCAGCAATCCCGGGTGGTCCCGCAGAAAATAGCGCACCGAGGTCTTCAGGCCGCTGAAACTAAAATCGTCACTGGCGTCGTTGAGCAATGGACGCGGGAAATCGAACGCACCGGGATTTCCCTGCTCGGCCAGCCGGTCAATCTCCGGGCCGGCGGGATACGCCAGGCCCATCAATTTTCCCGCCTTGTCAAAACATTCACCGGCGGCGTCGTCCATGGTCGAGCCCAGCACACGATGCTGCAATTCCGCCGCCACGTGGACGAGCAGCGTATGGCCGCCGCTGACGATGAGCGAAACGTTGGGTTGGAAGCGGTCAAAACCGGCGCGGGGCGGCGTGCCGGAAATCCACGGCGAATACAAATGCGCCTCGTGATGATGAACGCCGATGAAGGGCTTGCGCAGCGCGAAGGCCATGCCTTGCCCGGCTTTCAGGCCCACCATCAACGCGCCCGGCAGACCGGGCCCCTGCGTGGCGGCAATGGCATCCAAATGCCCGGGGGACACGCCTGCTTCACGCAAGGCAGCGTGTGCGACCGGCAGGAGATTGCGCAGATGTTCGCGCACGGCGAGTTCGGGTACCACACCTCCGTACTCTTCGTGTAGTTTGATTTGCGAGGAAACCACGCTGGACAAGACTTTGCCGGAACGCACGACGGCTACACTGGTTTCGTCACAAGAAGTCTCAAAGGCGAGCAGGGTCATGGATTAGTGAAGCGATGAACTGATGGAGTCCTGGCAATCATCCTTCCCCAGATGCGCCGATCTGCCCATCGCCTGAACTCACTTGGACGCGACTCTTTCCGGACGCTGGCCGGACGGAGATTCGTCTGCCGGGGCGCGTTCGGTGAAAAGCATGATCCCCTTGAGCAAGTCCATGGCACGGTCCAATTGCGGATCGCGCATGGCCCGAACGCGCTCACGGTCCTTTTCCTCCAGTGATTCAATGCCTCCGGGAGCGCGTTGCAGGAGAATGGCGCTTTCCTCTTCGTCGGTCATGGTCACGATGAAGTCCGGCGTGATGCCTTCCTCGTGAATGACCTTGTGGCTGGGCGTGTAGTATTTGGCCGTGGTCAGGCGCAATGCCGAGGCGCCGTCGGGTAACGGTATGATGCTCTGGACCGACCCTTTGCCGAAGGTCTTTTCACCCACCACCATGGCTTTGCACACGCCCAGCGCGGCGCAGTCCTGCAGGCAGCCCGCCACAATCTCCGACGCGCTGGCACTGCCGTAGTTGACGAGCACCACCACCGGTAGATTGCGAAATTCACCGCTGCGACCCGTGACGTTGCGCACGGAACTCTGGCCCGCCGTGGCGCCCTCGGTGGTGACGACCAGTTGGCCGCGGGGCAGAAATTTTTCGCACACGGCCACCGCTTGATCGAGCAGACCGCCGGGATTCCAGCGCAAATCGAGAATTAGCGCCTGCATGCCTTGGTTTTTAAGTTTGCGCAGGGCGGCGTCGAGATCGCCGCTGGTCTTCTCGCCGAATTGCGTTACCCGCACGTAACCAATCTTCGAGTCATCCAGCGGAAACTCTTTCTTTCCGTTGATGTCCTTGACCATCTCGACCTTGATGATCGCGCGGGTGAGTTGGTGGTCCTTGCTCTGGTTGGAGGAGGGACGAAAAGTGGTGATCGAAACCTCCGTTCCCGGTTCGCCCCGCAACAGCTTCACGGCGTCCGGCAACGTCATCTTCTCGGTGCTCCTGCCGTCAATCTTCACGATGCGGTCGCCGGCCAGAATTCCCGCTCGAAAGCCCGGTGTGTCTTCGATGGGCGCCACCACCGTCACATAGTTGTCCCGCATCTGCACCACGATGCCCAATCCACCGAACTGGCCTTGTGTGTCACCTTGCAGTTCCTTGAACTTGTCGGCATCGAGAAATTCACTGTGCGGGTCCAACTGGCCCACCATGCCGCGCAGCGCGTTGTGAACCAATTCCCGATACGTGAGCTTCTGGCCGTCCACGTACTCCTTGCGCACCTTCTCCATGACGTAGGAAAAGAGTTCGAGGTTGGGATAAACCGAATCCTGCTCGGCGGCGGCGGCGGAAGTCAGATAAAGACGCGCCCCGACGGCGAGGTTGATGGCCAACAACACCGTCACCAGACTGTAAACCATGCTTCGTTTCATAGCTGCATCATGCTTGCTCAGGCTGAAAATAGAAGGCATCGGCTTAATTGGCAAGAAATGCGTTGGCTGATGGCCAGCCGGGCACAATCTGTCGCCTCCTCGCCGCGCCTCCGATCGCCAGCCCATTCAGTTCAGCGCGATTTGACCTCGACGCGAACCTCCGGCGGATGCGCGTAATCATGCCACAGCCGGTCCAGTTCCGCGCGATCCGGCGGGCCATCGGCCACGACGAAGCGATAACGCGAAACATACGGCTGGCCGGGAACGATCTCCCAATCGCCGAGTTGTGAAGGCGCAAAACAAATGAACGGTTCCGTCGGATGCAACCGCAATGGCTGTGGGGCGCGAAAGTTGTCCGGGTGGCCCAGAATCGCCACGCCCGACAACTCGCCGCCCAGGTCACCGCTGAGGTGAACCCAACGCGCGCGCGTTTCGTTGCCCGTCACCCGGTTGGTCTCGCCTTCTGAAGTCAGAAAGAACGCCTTGCCTTTGCCATTCCAATCCCAGTGCCCGCGGAAACCTAGGCCACCGTAATAATACTGCGGCAATTTTAGCGGACTTGCGGACGCGCACTCCTGGGTGGAAATCAGATCGAACATCCAAAACCGTCGCCCCGCGCCGGCTGGCAAAGCATAGACCCGCACCTCCCATTCCTCAGTGAGCGCAGTCTTCTCCTCGGTCGCCGTCATGTCCACAAACCGGTGACGCGTCCGGAACGCGCCAAACACAGGCCCGGTCCAATAAGTGAGCGAGCCGGCATATTCCACCCGACCGGAGCCTTGTCCCATGTTCCAGAAATCCGGCGTGCGCCCCTCGAACTCGGTTTTGGTCCAGGGAAACCAGATGCCGTGATGGTGGGCATGATTGGATGGATAATCGTCCGTCACCGCGCGACCAGAGGGACTGAAGACTGGATGAATGTAACCGCCGCGCGCGAGAATGGGTTTGATGTCCGGCCGCGGCAATTCGCCGGGCTGCATCTGGTAATCCAACACCGGTTTGCCTCCGCTTGTAATCTTTAGTTTCTTTCCGTCGCGACGGATTTCCACCCCGCCGCCGGATTCAGGTATAGGCGGCGCGCCAGCCAACAGTTCAAACATCGCCGTCTGATGCTTCGTCAGCTTCGAGAGCACAAAACTCGCGCGCCCGTCCAAATCAATTTGCACAGGAATCAGCCGGCCTTGGCCGTCGCGCAACTGCCAGTCCGTTTGCTTTGACTTTGGCGGCGTAAAATCAACGATGGTTTGCGCGCGATCGAAGTCCCCAGCCGCCACCACAACACGCGCTTCTTCTCCCGGAGCCACCGTGATCCATCCCGCCGCGAGCGTTGCGACCACCAAGGCAGGATTGAATCGGCGAAGTTGGCTGGCAGATTTCATAATTAGTGGCGTCGTGGCCGGGAAACAATAAAAGCGCGGCGAGCCGTTGGCAAGCGGCGCCCGCAGGTGGGAATTTGCGCGCGAAGCCTTGGCGACCTGCGCCAGGGCTTCACCGGTAGAGTGAAATAGGAGCGCCGAAAAGTTGTTCCCAACTGACCTGCCAGCATGGCTTGGCTGGAATTCGGTAGTGGCGATTATCATCGGACTTTGCTTTATGCTGGCGCATGAGATTGTCTCGCACAGGCAAGCGTGGCGAGCAGCGAAGCACGGGGACCCTGTGAGTTTGTGATGGCGAGCGTAATGCCAGATCTCTGGAGCGAACTGAGCCCCGCCGGGCGGCCAGACGGTTTGAATGATTTGTCAGTGACTGTTGCAGCCGTCCGGGGCTTGCGTTCCCAACACCACCACAATACCGTTGTTCGACTTTCAGTTCTGCGCTCCGCGGTCTGTGGCCCGGAGCGCGGTCGTGGTTCTGGACGTACGGTTTAGTCGTCCTGTTCGCGAATGGAGACCAATTCAAAAAATGGAAGCAGACTGTCGCCTGGGTCCGTAACAGCGCTCTTCGTGCTTTTTGTCCTGGTCGCTCCATTCGCTCTGCTCTGGCTTTCTCAGTGCGATTTCATCTACTACCGGCATTACAACCGTATCAAGGCGTTGGTAGAGAAACTGCCAGACGCCAAAATCACTGATACCTGGCTGCACAGGGACATCACGCTTGAGGACTTCGGATTCGATGTGCAGGTTCGCCAATGCGAGCCCATCCGGCTGAATTTCTATGAAGGAGGCGACTGGTATCGCGATTTCGGGACAATTGATGGGATCATCTTCTCAAAACCATACAACCCTGCAACCAACGATTATGAGATTACGATGGTCTCTTGCGATGAGCTTGCTCGGGCAGGAATACGTGTTCGCAATCTTGCGGACACAATCTCTCAACTGGAGGCCGTCTTGGCCTACCTCAAGAGCTGGCCCGACAATCAGTCTGACACACCTCGAGGCGGAGCGTATTACATTCTCATTTATTACGATTTGAATGCATACAAGCAGACCCAGAGTGCCACCTCCTGATAAGCCGACGCAAATCATTGAGCGGGTACGAGTCTAAGGCTGGGGCAAGGTGGTGCTGTGCAGGCAGGCGCTTTTTTGCGCCACACTCTTTCCTTCCACTTGTCGGTCCCGCAACCGAGGTTGCTGGCGGGACGGTCACGAAGCCGCTTAAAGCAGGACAACGTAGTCTGGCACTTTGCTCCAGGCACCACCCATCTTTGCTACCTTTGGTTCCCTGTGTTGGCCGCCAAGCCCGCGAGCAGCGCCGCGATGTAAGGGATATCCGCCGGCACAGTGACTTTGGGATTGGGCGCATCGCCACGCACCAATCGCACGGGTTGACCGATCAGCTCGCACGCCGCCGTGTCATCGGTCACCGTAAGTCCGCGCCGGCGCACGGCTTCCAATGCACGGCGGATGATTTCCACGCGAAAGGTCTGTGGCGTTTGCACCGACCACAACCGCGCGCGATCCACGGTGCGCAAGATCGTCTGACCGTCCGCGGATTCCTTGATGGTATCGCTCACGGGCTGCGCGGCGACGGCGGCACCCGTTTCGCCCGCGGCCTGAACAGTTGCCTGGATCAAGGTTTCGCTCGTGCAAGGCCGGGCGGCATCCTGGATGGCAATGATCTGCGCGTGCGATGAAATGGCCGCCAATCCGTTCCACACCGAGACCTGACGTTCAACCCCGCCCGCGACGAGACGATGTGGCTTGCGAAAGTTAAAGCGCACGGCCAGTTCCTGAAAAGCCGTCTGCTTGCCCTCGCGCACCACGAGGATAATTTCATCAATGCACTTCGCGTCCTCGTACCGCTGCCACGTGTGGGCGACCACGGGCCGACCCGCCACCTGGAGGAAAAGCTTGTCCACGTCCGCACCCATGCGGGTGCCTTTGCCGGCCGCGACGATGATGGCGCTGTTCATGGGCGGCAGGCTATGGACTGCCAATGGAAGTCTAAAGTCCAAAACACCGGCAACCCCGGCCTCGGCGCAATTCAGGTTTTTGTGACGGTGAACGCACGCGCCTTCGCGTGCGGCGGTTGACGCCCTCGTCAACCGCACGGGCGCGCCTCCGCGCTCGTTTCGACGCGTGAGGGCGCGCGTCGTTTCGGCTGCGCGGCGCAGCCGAAATCACGCGCGTGCGCTCCCCACGCATGCGAGTTGCAACAGACTTGCCTTGCGGACAGAAGCGATGCCAGGGAATTGAAGCGTGCAGGAACTGTCGGTCTGCCGAAACATTTGCTGAAACATTTGCTTCCCTCCCCTGCCCGCTTCTGGCTTCATGGCCGGCAAAGCATGAATCCACCCGTCGATTTCGTCGTCAAGTTGAGCCGATGAACCATAAATCCATGTATTCTGCAAAACTCAAGCCCTGGGCTTGCGCGGCGAACGTTTCTCTCCTGCTGTCCCTCGGCGCATCGGGACTCACCGCCGCCGAGGGTCCGCCCGCGATCGAACTGAAAGACGCCTATCCGTTGCTGACCTTCGAGCGCCCGCTGTGGTTGGAGGATGCGCCAGATGACTCGAACCGCCGAATCGTCATCGAACAGGCGGGCCGCATTTGGTTGCTGCCGCAGGACCGGAATGGCGTCGAACGGAAGCTTTTCCTCGACATCTCGCATCGTCGGCCCTTTGTGCAGAATGAAGAAGGTCTGCTGGCGTTTGCGTTCCATCCGCAGTTTAAGACCAACGGAAAGTTCTACCTCTACTACACGCAACAAAGCCCCAAGCGCAACGTGCTCAGCGAAGTGCGGGTTTCCGAGTCCGATCCCAATCGCGCCGATCTGACCACGGAGCGCGTGCTCATGGAGATTGAGCAACCGTATTGGAATCACGATGGCAGCACAGTGATTTTCGGGCCGGACGGTTATCTCTACTTCAGCACCGGCGACGGCGGCAGCGGTGGCGACCCACACAACGTCGGACAGAGCGGCCATCATTTGCTCGGCAAAATCCTGCGCATAGACGTCAACTCGCGCACGGGGCGGCTGGCGTACGGCGTGCCCAAGGACAATCCCTTCGTGGGCCGCGACCGGGACGGCACACTCAAGGAAGACCCGTTTGACACCCGCCCCGAAGGTGTGCGCCCTGAAATCTGGGCCTACGGCTTGCGCAACGTGTGGCGCATGAGTTTCGATCGCGAAACCGGCGAACTGTGGGCCGCCGACGTGGGCCAGGACAAATGGGAAGAAGTCAACCTCATCGTCAAGGGTGGCAATTACGGCTGGAGCGCCCGCGAAGGTTTCCATCCGTACAAGGATCAGCGCGTGCGCGGCAGGTTGATTGATCCAATTCTGGAATATCCGCACAAACCCGAGTTCGCCGCGGAGAGCAAGTTTGCGGATCACAGCGTGGGCCTGAGCATCACCGGCGGTTACGTGTATCGCGGCCAGAAGTTTCCCGCACTTCGTGGCGTGTATGTCTATGCCGATTTCCAATACGGCACCATCTTCGGATTGCGCTACGAGAACGGCGAGGTCACCACTTACGGCGAATTGTCCAAGCCCAACCCCACGCGGCTGGTGGCCAGCTTCGGCGAGGATCGCGACGGCGAACTCTACATGCTGGCGTTTGACGGAAAGATTTACGAGATCGTCGCGCCGGGAAAATAGCCGCTTACGGCCCGATGTATTCCCGCCGCCGATTTCTTCAGACCAGCGCCGCCCTGGCGGCCAGTGTGGGGGCGACCTGGAGCGGGTTTGCACAGGAACAGGCGGAATTCGCCTTCGAACCGGAACGCGCGCTGATTCCGGCTCCGCGTGATCCGTCCGCCTGGCCGGCGTTCCGAAAACAACTCGCCGATTGGCGCGCGCAGAAGCGGTGGTCGCTGAATTACTCCAACGCGCTCTATCACCGCCCGGACTTTGCCTGGGTGCAACGCTGTTTCTCGTGCTGCTTCCTGATGATGTGCGACCAGACGTTCTACGATCCGAAACGCGGCGATTATACCGTCAAGGCGTTTCTCGATCACGGTGAGCGGGAGTTTGGTGGTTACGATGGCGTCGTGTTGTGGCACGCTTATCCGCGAATCGGTTTTGACCAGCGCAACCAGTTCGATTTCTACCGCGACATGCCCGGCGGCCTCCGGGGCCTGCGTAGAATCGTGCGCGCGCTCCAGCGGCGTGACGTGAAGGTGTTCATCAATTACAACCCGTGGGACACCGGCACGCGCCGCGAAGGCAAGGACGACCTCGACGCACTCGTGGAAATTGTCCAAGCCATCGGGGCCGACGGCATTTTCCTCGATACGATGGACAAGGCGGCCACCGAATTTCGCACGAAGCTGGACGCGGTGCGTCCCGGCGTGGCTCTGGAAAGCGAACTGGCGTTGCCGCTGGAGCGGATTCACGATCATCATCTGAGCTGGGCGCAATGGTTCGCCGACAGCGCAGCGCCGGGCGTCTTGCGCAATAAATGGTTCGAGCGCCGTCATCAACAACATCAGATCAAGCGATGGGATCGGGAGCACAGTGGCGAACTCCACACGGCCTGGATGAACGGCAGTGGGATGATGGTCTGGGAAAACGTCTTCGGCTCGTGGGTGGGCTGGAACGCGCGCGACCGATCCCTCTTGCGCGCCATGCTGCCCATCCAACGCCGCTTTGCGCGACTATTCACCGGTGAACACTGGACTCCGCTGGTACCCACCCTGGAACCGAATGTCTATGCCAGTGAATGGAGCGCCGAAGGCCTGCGGCTGTGGACTCTGATCAATCGCTCGACGCAGACCGTCCGTGGCCCGTTGTTGAAAGTATTGGCAAGCGGCGAACAGTTTCTTGATTTGATCGCTGGGAACGAAGCTACCGCCAAACAAACAACCGATGGCGTGGAACTGCACGGGTACATACCGCCACGCGGGATCGGTTGTTTCCTGGCTTTGCGTCCTGACCAAGCAACGAAGCGCAGCCTTCGCAACTTTCTGGCGAACCAACGCGCCCTGGCTGATCGCGCTGAGTGGCACACCGAATTTCCAACGCGGCAAACGCGCGCAATCATCACACCGTCCACCGCCAAACGGCCACACGCGCCTCCCGGCATGGTCGAAATCCCGGCGGCTCGTTATACCCAATCCGTGGAATTGCGCGTTCGCGAGTGCGGCTTTTATGAGTCCTCGCCGGAACGGGGTCTCGTCGGCAATGACCTGCACAAGATGCGAACGTTCACCCGCGAGATCACCTTGTCTCGTTATGCCATGGACCTCACTCCGGTAACGAATGGGCAGTTCGCGGAGTTCCTGAAGGCCAGTCGCTACCGTCCGCGCCATGCCGAGAATTTGCTGCGGCACTGGGTCAACCATGCGCCACCGCCGGGGCAGGAAGATCATCCGGTGGTGTATGTGGACCTCGACGATGCCCGCGCTTACGCGCGCTGGGCCGGCAAACGGTTGCCCACCGAAGAAGAATGGCAATACGCCGCCGAAGGACCCGATCAAAACCGATTTCCCTGGGGCAACGAAATGCGCCCCAATGTGTGCAACGACGGAAGTCGCGGCGACACTACGGGCGTGATGAGGTTTCCCGCCGGCCGGTCAGCGTTCGGGTGTTACGACCTCTGCGGCAATGTCTGGCACTGGACGGAAAGCGAGCGATCCGACGGCCGGACGCGATTCTGCATGCTCAAGGGCGGAAGCTGGTTCCAGGCACAAGGCTCGGCCTGGTACGCCGACGGCGGCCCGCAACCCTGCCAGTTCGCCGCCAAGTTCCTGCTGCTGTGGCCCGGATTGGATCGCTGCTCCACCATCGGCTTCCGCTGCGTGGCGGACCTGACCTAGTGATGAGCCGAAGGCCATCTGGCCGAGAATGTAGGAGACGAGATCAGGAGTCTCTGGCAGACCTTCGCGAAATCGCGAGAATCGCGGACTCGTTGCCACGTCTCCTACGCAAGGAGGCAGTCCCTTGCCCGGCTGCTAAGGAAGTTCAGCGACAACCAGAAACTTCTGAGATGCAGACCCGACGCCATTGGTGAACCAAAGCACTGTGCCCGTTGCCGTCCGAGGTAAACCACTCGGCAGCCATCCCGCGTCGTTAAGGCTGGTCTTCTCGTAGAGCTGGTATTGGCGACCCAGGAGTGTTGCGGCCAGCAAGTGTATCTGCTGATTGTTTCTGTTGAACGATGTCTGGTTAGTGCTTCTCAGATGGTGCCACTGAAAAGGAAGGAACCTCAATGTCTGCGGCGGACTTCAGTTGTTCCACAAATTCCTGAAATCGAGCTTGGTGTTCGGCTTGCACGCGCGGAGA
Source organism: Verrucomicrobiia bacterium (assembly GCA_026125285.1). GTDB lineage: Bacteria > Verrucomicrobiota > Verrucomicrobiia > Limisphaerales > JADLHS01 > WYBW01. Next base: position 188,137 of record JAHCLO010000001.1, read on the forward strand.
CAATACCAACCGGATGGCCAGATTAATATCTTCCCAGGCAGATCGCCGCTCTGCCGGATCAGCAGGTAAGCTACCGTAATCCGCTTGGTGTTCCAGGTAATATGCCTGCACCTGCGCGGCATTAACGTGCGGTGAAGGCACACCCGCACGTTCCGCCAATGCAGCCAACAACAGTAGAGCCGCCGAGTCACGCTGTTCGAATTCCACATTCGTAGGATTCTGCTGAACGCTGTCAAACACATCCGGGGCGATGCGCTCACCGCGCTCGCGCAATGCGGCCAATCTCCGGCGTTGTGGCTCTGTCAACTCCAGTCTCTCCGCTTGGGCGACTTGCAGGGCTAGTTCCCGCTCCACCGCCCGGTCGAGAAGGAAAGCGAACATCTCCGCCGACATGACTTGCTCGGTATGGGCCTTGTCTGGGGGCAAAGGCAGCAGGTCCTTTAGAGTGATTGGAACGCCATTGACTGTGGCCAGCGTTTGGGCTGGATTCACCCGTGCCAGGTGGGCGGCAGGACCGCTGTTTTCAGGCCAGAAAGACAAGGCTTCGGGGGCGGTTGGGGAAGCCAAAGGTGGCGGGATGGGAAATTCTCGAGTCGGGGCGGCCACCCATGGCACCGTCTGACTTTCTGGCATCGTCACAACCGGCGGAGCGGAAGGTTCGGATAGAAGCTCAGGCGGCCTCAACCGCGCAATGCCCACAACCATCAACACTACGGTCACACCTAGCACACCGATCAGCCCAATCAACTTCCGTGTTTCCATAAAAAGAATCTCCGCTCTTCCGACCCCCGGCAACCCTGCAATGTAATTGTTCAAACCAATAGGAACCTCCTCACGCTTCGCAGCGTGAGGAGATTCCCGTATTCATGCTTACTTGCGCGTTTCGAGGTTCACAGACACCGAGCCGAGTTCAAGGAGGGTTGCGTTATCGACCACGGTTGCGGTGGAGCGATAATGCCGTGTCGGACTGGCCAGGGTGTTCGGATCGTCGAAGTTCTTGGTGTTCAGGTTGAATTGATAATGTCCGTTGCTCAGTACCATGATGGCGTCTGAGGTGACCGTGCCATCGTCGCCGACGCCGGCAGCATCTTCGATCACATCCTGAAACACCTCGCCGGTTGCGGTATCAATCCCTTGCACCTTGAGTTTCACCGTTACGCCCGAGGTCACAAGTGCGCCCGTGCAATCCACCAGGCCAACCTTGTGCGGAACGACCTGGCCCAAGCGAATCTTGTTGCCCGCCGGTTGCCCAGCCAACGGGGGCAAGAAGGTTGCCGTCACCGACTTCAACACCGTCACCGTTTGGTTGGCAGTTTTTTCGTTGCCCGCCGTGTCGGTCGCCGTCCAGGTCACCAGCGTTTCACCCAACGGAAACACCGCCGGGGCGTCATTGACCACACTGGCCACCCCGCAATTGTCCGACGTAACGGGTTCGCCCAGAGCTACACCCGAGGCGCTGCACGAACCGACATCCGCAACCACCACCACAGCCGTCGGCGCCAGAATGGTCGGAGGCTCGTTGTCCACCACGGTGACGGTCTGCGTGGCGGAACTCTGATTGCCCGCCGTGTCAGTCACCGTCCACGTCACCAGTGTTTCACCCACCGGAAACGCTACCGGGGCGTCATTGACCACATTGGCCACCCCGCAATTATCAGCGGTGAGCGGCGTGCCCAACTCGACGCCGCCGGCTCCACACTCGACCGGATTGTTGTTCACCACCACAGCCGCCGGTGCCAGAATGGTGGGAGGCTCGTTGTCCACCACGGTGACGGTCTGCGTGGCGGAACTCAGATTGCCCGCCGTGTCGGTCACCGTCCAGGTCACCACCGTGACCCCCACCGGGAATACCGCCGGGGCGTCATTGACCACATTGGCCACCCCGCAATTGTCGGCGGTGAGCGGCGTGCCCAACTCGACGCCGCCGGCTCCGCATTCGCCCGGATTGTTGTTCACCACCACAGCCGCCGGTGCCTGAATGCTGGGAGCGTCAGTGTCCTGCAAGATCGTTAGCACAAACTCACAGGAGGCAACTGCATTCCCATCGGCCAGTTCTATCACCAGGTGGTGCATCCCCGGCGAGATGAGCAGGGGCGCGAACTCAACCAACTCGCCCGTGACAGGCGAAGCCAACGTCATTGATGCCAGTTCGGCGCCCTCCTTTCTGAGCGTCATTGTCAATGTTCCAGTGTCCGGATCGGTTACCCGAGCCGAAATGACAACCCATGCACCGCCAGGAGCGGCGCACTCAACCAACGCAGATTCAGGGCACACGATCATGGGGGGAGTGTTATCGCCGACCAAGGTGCCCCAATCGGCAGCGCCCATGCTGGCCATTTGCACCAGCGTCTGGATTGCGCCGGTTCCCAGGTTCAAGAGCACCAGCCGCCCGTCGCCCAAGCTCACCAGCAGCGACCCATCGTCCGGCGAGGTCGCCTGCGGTACCGCCACCACCCCCGCATACGGCCACACCCACGCGTCAAACTGACTCGTCGGCTGCGTCGAGTTCAGTGCCCGCCGCACAATTCCAAAGTTGTGGTTCACTCCCGTGGTGGGAGGACGGCTCCAGTAAATCGTCTGGCCGCCCCGCGACCAGATTGGATTCCGGTCCATCGTGTTGTCGCCCGGATCCTGGAAGAACACCCGCACGTTCGACCCGTCCGGATTGGCCAGATACAAGTCGTAGGTTGGTGACCACGACCCCGCCTGCGCCAGGAACACGATCTGGTTGGCCGCCGCCGAATACCGCGGGTCCATCCCCACGTCGTTGTTTCCGAACAGCGGATTGTTAACCAGCACCCGGTTGTTCGATCCGTCCAGGTCCACCGCCCGCAACCGCCCCGTGCTTGAGGCCGGGCCCGAATAGTAGATCAGCGTGTTGTTCCCCAGCCAGTTGCCCAACCCCGGTCCGTACGGTTCGGCCGCCACGGCCAGCTTGGTCTTGCCACTGCCATCGGCGTTCATCACCCACAGCCCGTTGCCCCCGCTGTTGCTCCCAAAGGCGATCTTCCGCCCGTCCGGCGAAATGCGCGGACTCCACGCCGGCGCGTCAAAGTCCAGCGTCAGATTCACCTGCCCGCTCCCGTCCGGGTTGATCACGTAAATGTCCGTTTGTCCCCCCGCCGTCGCGCTGAAGACGATCTTGCCAACCAGCCCCGACGAGTCACCCACAGTCAGCGTTGCCGTCTGGCTGGTGGCGCCGCCCGCGCTGTTGCTCACGACCACATCGTAAGTCCCCGCATCGCCGGCCTGCACATTGGCAATGGTCAGCGTGGCGCTGGTCGCCCCGCTGATCCGCCCCCCATCACTCAAGTTCACCCCACCCTTGCGCCATTGGTAGATGAGTTGCGTACCGACTGCTCGGGCTGTGAATACAGCATTGGCTTCTGGTGGGAGCTGTTGTGAGAATGGTTCCTGAATAAAGGTAACAGCTTCACGTCGCATCAGGGCGAGGCTGTGATATCCACCGGCAGCAATCTTGGTCACGCCCTGCACGCCGGCAGGAACCTGCACACGGCCGAATCCCCAGCCTCCCCAGCAAACGACTTGGCCATCCGACTTAAGAGCCATGCTGTGGAAACTGCCTGCAGAGATTTGCTTGACGTTGCTCAAGCCACTGGGGACGTTGCATTGCCCTTCACGGTTCAAGCCCCAGCAGTATACTCTGCCATCACGAGTCAACGCCATGCAGTGATCGCTTCCGACCGCGATTTGCACAACATCGCTTAGACCGCTAGGGATGTTGAGCGCACCAAATGTGCTCCGCCCCCAAACAACCACTGTGCCGTCGGACCTAAGCGCCATGCTGTTGGCATATCCTGCAGCAATCGCAACCACGTCCTGTAAGCCTGCAGGCGGAGCAGCTTGTCCATCGCCGTTGTATCCCCATCCAACAACCGTTCCATCAGATTTCAGTGCAAGTGCATGGTAACTTGCGGCCGCGATCTGGATTACGTCCACGAGGCCCGGCGGTAGGGTCAATTCACCGTATTGGTCTCTGCCCCAACCGACCACATGACCATTGGAGGTAAGTGCTAGCCCAAACTGTGCTCCGGCCGACGCTTGAACTACATCGCGAAGGTCCGGTGGGGGCATGGTCTTGCCGTAAGCACCACTCCCCCATCCATAGACCATGCCGCCGACACGGAGACCCAAGCTAAAATCCCAACCAGCAGCGATATCAAGAATGTTCAGGGAATCGTCGGGTGACGCCCATTGGCCATAGTCTGGCCAGTTTACGTAATAGTAGTCAGAATCGCCCCATCCAATTATATGGGATGCCCCCTCAATCAACATGGCCTCATCACTGATCACCTCGCTGTACGCGTTGCTGACCTTGACTTGATAATAGCCAACGTGTGCGGGGGAGAAGCTGGTAAGCGAGAGAGTTGAAGCTGTCGCCCCGACCACCATCATCCCGTTCTGATACCATTGGTATTCAATCGGCTCGGGACCGTTTGCCTCCACCTGGAGAATGACATTTTCTCCGAAGCCAACTAGGCGACTCTGTGGTTGGCTAGTTATCAGCAATTCTGTCGCCTCGTGATCACGTATGCTCCGCACTTGGATGTCGTCTGCAAAGGCTTCGGCCCAATTGCTGTACTGACCAGCACAGGCTATCTCGAAGTCGCCAAGAGGGCCGTTGTCGTCCAAGGCAACCATTAGAACCTCCTGCCCGTTCAGGTAGATCCGAACATGAGATTCTGGTCCGGCGGTATATCGGATGCTGAGTTTATGCCAGCCGGTGAGGGTGCCGTTGTTTATCCGCACATCCGCATAGTGCCAACTACCACTTGAAGTGCCATTTGGACGCCGAAAGTGCAGGTTTTCACCATGCATTTGATACAGCGTTCCCAACCAGTTACCAGCGGAGCCGGTCAGATACACAGCCATGAAGCCCGGGGAGGACCAACCTTGCGCACTGGGCAGGGTTAGCAGATCGCGAAACCAGAATTCGATGAGCGCATCGTCGAGATTCAAGTCAATCGTGTTCCGCACCCCTGACAAACCGCCGACATGATCAGCACCCTTGAGGTACAGGCACCGCGATCCGCTATGCGGATTGTCTTGCACGATAGCTGTGTGCTGTCCTCGAACAGACCAAGTCGCTGGATCGAGATTTGTCTCAAAGCCCTGCGTCAGCACAGGGTCTGCATGTAGAGGTGAGCTTGAACAAAGCATTAAGAGTAATAGTGAGAATGCTTTGGCTCGCCAGAAGAGCTTGCCTTTGAGATGGCTGCTTTGCCTTGTGGCGAGGGCGCCGTTGAGGTTGTGGTTTCTTGATGTGTTCATAGTATTACTGCCTTTAACATGGATACGGAGTGCGCAGATCACATCTTTCAAAAAATTCACCAGGAGCCGGCGACTGTCCCTGTACGGGGACTCAGAAGTCTGGAAACAGGCGCTGAAAAACATGCCTCGCCCAGAGCGCAAGGCGTTGGAGAGTTTGGTGAGTCTTGGATTGCTCATAATGTTCCTGCCTTTGTCATGGCTACGGAGAGTGGCAACCGGTTCTTTCAAGAATCTTCAGAAAGTCCGTCAACGCCAGAATCACCAACTGCACAACGAACCCTTCCAATCGGAAGGGCAACGCGGGGGCAAACCACACGCCGCTCGTTCCGTACTCAACCGGCCTTGTTGCCCGATTCGTTCAGGGCACCGACACGCCGCCAAGAGTCTTCAATTTGATGTTATCCACCCAGAAGACGGCCGTTCCGGTCTGGCCCCAATCGGGATAGCCCGACCACATCTTGAAGAAGACGCCCTGGACTTGATCGAGGTTCGGCAGCGCTGGATTCACGGGCGCGGTGATGCGGACCCAACCGGGGGATGTGGGAATCGCTACTTCGGCCAAAACGTGCCACGTCCAATCGCTAAACTGAAAGCCAACCTCGAAGGGCCCGAAGTCCTCGCTCGGCCGTTTGGGCGAATTGGGGTGCCACAGGACATCCATTTCCAAAGCGACCACTTTGGTGCCGTCAATCGGCTCCGCGAATCTCCGGACGGCCGCAAACTGGTTTTCATCACCATACGTAGCCAGGTTGAAGTTGACCGTGACCTTCAGCGAGCCGGATGCTGGATTACCCGCTACGTCCACGCTGGCGTCATGTTGGTAAGTTTGCGGAGCGTCTCCCCACCACCGCCCGTACTGTGATGCTTCCGCCGCCCCGTCGAACCGATTTAGCGAAAGCATGAAGTGCGGAACATCGCTCCCGCTCCGAGGTAGAACAGCGCGAAAACCGAGGTAAGGCCCTCGGTAACCTACGTCGCGGGCGCTGCGCATCGCACTCCGGACAGCCCACGCACCGGTGCCGTCGGCCCAACAGCCTCCACGTTCCGCACGTATTGTTCCAGTAAGGGGGCCGCGGGGATCATTACCCGGCGATGAACTGTAATAGGTGGACGAGAACCAGTCCCAACACCACTCCCACACATTCCCAGCCATGTCATACAACCCGTACCCATTCGGCGCAAAATATTCCACAGGACTGGTGTAGGGCGTCCCGCCCGTGGCGAATGCTGGGTGGTTACCCCGGGTCGGGCTGGTGTCGTACGCGTAGGCAGTGGTGGAATTGTAGTTCGCCCGGCTGTGCTGGATGGTGTCGCTGTCGCTCCACGGGAAACGCCGTCCCGCGACTCCGCCCCGGGCCGCCTTCTCCCACTCCGCCTCCGTCGGCAAACGGTAGCCGGCGTCCCACTTGACCCAGTCATTCTGGAGGTTGAGTTCGCCGGTGCGATAAACCGTCGTCTGTGCCGCGCTGGTGTAGTAGGCTGGCGTCAGTCCCTCCTTCTGGCTCCGCGCATTGCACCATTTCACCGCGTCGTACCAGTTGATGCTGTAAACAGGGTGGTTTGTGCCCTTGCCTTGCCCCACCGTCCCCAAGTCGTAGCCATTGGCATTGGCCCAGACCCGTACCTCGTCCCACAACGCCTTCATCACCTCGTACTTGTCCATGCAAAACGCGGAGACATAGACGCTATGTGTGGGGCGTTCCCTCGGGTCGCCCTCGTTGAAGGTGTCGCCCATGACGAAGGAGCCGGCAGGGATCAGCGCCATGCCCGGCGGTATTGGTATTACATTCGTGATGCCCGTCAATACAGCCCGGTAGTAGCGGTGTGTGCTGCCTGCAATGTCCACCACGGTACGCGGTTGCCCATCGCCCAGCAGGTTCGCCTGCAACACTTGCCAGGCGTTCAACGTGTCAGTGTAGTCCACTCGATAGAACCGGTTCGATGCGGTGGTGAAGGTGATTTCGCAGCCGGTCGGTCCGGGGCGGGCGTCCAGCATGCGGAACACCGAGGCCGCATTGGTCGGGTTGGTGCCGGCAAGGTATTCCTGCCAGGTGGGCACACCATCGCCGTCGTGATCGGTGATTTCCGCCAGCACCAGGCCGCTGGTGAAGCCATAGCGGTTCAACCACCAGATCGGCGTGCCTTGCGGCAGTTCCGTCAGTGCGCTGGACACGGCGTTGGCGTTTTCAATGACAAAGGACGGCCCACCGGGCTGCGCGTAAAGGCTATTGTCCGCGCTGAGTTCGTAGAAGCATTTGGACAGGTCGGTCACCCCGCGAAACTCGAATTCCACCAATTTGCCCAGCGTGGCAAACGGCAGGGCCGAGAACGGATTGGCGGGCGTGGGGCTGGCGAACTCGAAGTAGCCGATGCCGTTGGTCTGCTGGACCGTGAACGTCCAGTTGGTGGGGCACACCCCGCCCTCGGCGAACCACACGCGTTCCAGCGTGAACGGCCAGGTGGTGGCGAAGTTCACCCGGAGCCGGGTGATCCCGCGCGGAATGTAGGGCGCCCGCAAGACCAGCGAGGCGACATTACCCGGATTGAGCGAGGTGTCGAACCGCAGTCGTCCTTGGAGTTCGTCGCCCGCGTAAGAGGTGGGCACATAGGCGGTGGCCGTGGCGGTGGTCTTGACGCCTGAGTAGGTGATCTCGAAGGACGGCGTAAACGAAGAGGAAGTACGCTTGAGGGTGGCCCAACGGAGGATGTACTGCGAACGCAGGTCCAGGGCCACCTCCTGAAAGCGCTGCGTTAGCTCGGCGACGCTGCCCGCACGGTAGTATTGCCCGCCGGTTTGCGCGGCGAGGTTTTGCAGCGGAGCGGGTGTCAATTCTTCACCATAGCCGACGGCGTAGATTTTCACGCCTTTGGTCTGCGCCAGGGAGATCACCTGGCTGGTGGAGTATGTGCTGGATTCATCTTTGCCATCACTCAAGAACACCAGAAATCGCTGGTCGTCGGCCGGATTCGCCGTGGAGAACTCGCTCAACGCCAGATACAGCCCGTCCCAGCATTTGGTCGAGCCGCTGGTCCACACCACTTCATCCCAAATCTGGTCAATCTGGTTGGTCAGGTAAGCCTTGTCGCGCATCAGATTCGCCACCTTCTTCGGCGGGAATCCGATGTCGGCACGATGGAACTCGAACAGCCCAACCTCCGCGTCATCCGGCAGGGCGCCGAGGAGGGTCTTGGCGCCCAGTTCCATGGCCTCGGCTGAATCGGATTTGAAGTCCCCGTTGCTGTCCCCGTTGATGAGCGGGTCCAACATGCTAAGGGTGTAGTCCAAGACCACGAAGCATTTCAGTTGCTTGTTGTCGGTGAGCAGGCGAGAACCGGTTTCCGAGGCGCTGATGGCCGTCCCGCTCTCCCTGCAAACCACAGTGAACAGGGAGGGATCCACCACCACCACGCGATTGCTTTGGTCGCGTATGGAGAAATTGAAGTCAAGCAGGTACGGCGCGGAGTAGAAGTGGCGCAAACCACTGATGCGAAGCGCCGTGGTCTGGGCGCTGGCGGGGTGAGACGGCAGGAGGCAGGCAGCGGCTAGCGCAAGCAGGCCAACGAGGAAACTGCGGCATTTCCGAACGAACTGATGCGATTTCCCTTCGTGGACATCGCGCGCTGCGATTTCACGCCCCCGGGGCCAGTCCGGTCGCTGGCGAATTCCAGCGTAAGGCTGGCCACAGGCAATCTCCTCGCTCGCACGGGACTGGTCCGTCGGAGAGGTTAATTGGGCGAGCGGACAGTCGCCCTGGCGACCGCCCCAAGGACTGGTTGTTTTCATAGGCAATTCCTGTTTTACATGACTACGGAAGTCGTCTGGGCGTTCTTTCAAAAAACTTTCCGCACACCTCGAATTGACCTCCGTGCCGTGCGGCATGACCGAGGCACCGCATTGGCAGCCTCATCGCCGGTATTGCAGGACGGAGATTTGCTGGTCCAATACGATCAGTTGTCGCTGTCCGTTTCTTTTCGGCGGCAAAAGCTCCACCCGGACGCCGGGCGGAGTCTTGGAGAGTTCGTTGAGGGTGTGGCGGACGCGGGGTTTCAGGCGGGAATCGTAAACCCACAGTGAATGGCGGTGGTACCGACGGAAGTTCGCCGGACCTTCCGGGCGGCCCAGGTTGGTGCCGGAGACGAACTCGACTTGCGCACCCTGGAGCACCATTTCCAACTGGCCGTCCCCATCAAGATCGCCGGCCAGTTCGGCCCGCAACCAGACCCAGTCGTGGGCGTTCTCCATGATCCGGACCTGGCGTTGGAGGCGGAGGTCGGGGTCAAGAACGTGGAGAACTCCCCGGCTGTCGGCAGTGTACAGCTCGGGTTGCCCGTCGCCGGTCAGATCGGCGAGGAGCAATTCGCTGAGTTCAATCGGGAATTCGTACCGGGCCAGTTCATGGCCGGCGTGGTCGAACTTGAGCAGGCGGCTTTCGGTGGGCAATTCGGTGTTGCTTTGGCGGTGGGCCTCCTCGTTGCGAACCACCAGCGCGTAGAGGCAGTTGCCGGAAGTGGACGCCGCCGGATAGACGAAGCAGCGCATGTAGGTGCCGCCCACCTCGCGCGACCAGAGTTGCTGCCCGTCCGCGGATAGAACGTGCAGGTAGGTGCGGCTGTCACTTTCGCCGTCGGGCAACTCCGCCCCGTTGTTCGGAGAGTAACAGCCGATGATGAGCTCAGGGGTGCCGTCACCAGTGAGGTCGTGAGGCTGGATATGAATCGGCGTGGCAGCATAGGGCCGCTCCCAGAGGAGCGTTTGGGCGGCGAAATCGTAAGCGCGCAACCAACGCGGCCAGAGGGCATAATGGGTGGTCATTTGGGCAATGACTCGCGCAGAGGCGGTTGGGGATTCCGGTATGAATACCGGTACGGTCATGAAGCTGCTGGGGTGACGGCCCACCGCGCGTTCCTCGGTGGACCCGGTCGCGGTGAATCGCTTTACCTCGCTCAAGTTTTGATTGAACACGCTCGAAAGCAAATTCGTGCCTTCGCGCCAGGAAACCAGCGCCTCGGAACAGCCATCGGCGTCCACATCCGCCAGCCCGGAGAGGACGAAGGCGTCGCCCCTGAAATCCGGCAGCCGGCGCTCGTTTAGCAGGTGTCCCTCCAAGGACACAACCACCAGATCTCCTTGGTGAGCGCCGATCAACTCCGGCCAACCACATCCATCGAAATCACCCAACCTGGCCTGTCGGGCCGACCAGTTCCCTGGGAGTGAGAATTCGCGGACCAACGCCAGTCGCGGGCTGCGCAGCCACGGGATGCTCCCCCAGCCCAACAGCAACGCGACCGCGATTCCAAGCACCACCGTCGTGGCCCGCCGGCGCCGGGCACGGCTGCGGGTTTGCCGCAACGATTGGCCGGAAGCAATGATCCGCAAATCCGCGAGCAGAGCGGCCGCTGATGGATAGCGGTGCGCCGGCAGTGGATCGCAGGCCCGCATGATGACTTCATTGAACTCCAGCAACTCGCTGCGGTCGGGGAGTTCATCAATCAAGGTCGGTGGACTGGGGAAGGACTGGCGGTCCTTGCCCATCGCCATTTCGTAGAAGCATTTGCCGAGGCTGTAGATATCCGCCTGGGGCGTGCCCGGACCTTCCCGTGGCACGAACCCTTCCGTGCCCACGAAAGTGCGGGCGTCATCGGCTTGCGCGACCAGGCCCACGTCCGCCAGCTTCGGCACTCCGCCCACGAAAATGATGTTCGAGGGTTTGATGTCCCGGTGGACGAGGCCACGCTCATGCAGGTAGCGGAGCGCCTCGGCCAGGGTGACAGCGAGGCGCACACATTCCGCGACCGACAGACGACCGTTGGCGTGAATAAGGTACTCCAAGGTCAGGGGCTGATAGGACTCGGGCTGGGCCGTGCCAGCCGTCTGAACCTCGACCCGCGGGTCGTTTGACTTGGAGCCGGCACAGTTGCCCTTCGGACTACGGGCTGCGGACTTCGGAATTCCAGCTTGACCGGCGTCGTCCGCCAGTTCCATCACACAGTAGAAGCAACCCTCCGTGTCGTTGCGACCGACCTGGAGAATATCCATCAAACCTTCGTGACCGCGCGAAACCGGCTCGAAGTTCTTCAGCCCGGTGAATTCGCGTTCGTAAGGACGGGAATCCCCAAAAGCGGCGCGATGAACGATCTTGACAGCGCGTTGCACGCCGAGGGTAGAGCGGGCCAGCCAGACTTCGCCATAACTGCCGGTGCCGATGCGGCGCAACAGCGTGTGATCAGGCACCTGGTGCGGAGTGATCCTCCAGTCCTCTTCCCCCGCCAGTATTCGCGAGCTGGCCATGCCTTGTGGGTACCCTCAATTCCCGAACTTCTTATCGGCGTTCCTCTTAACGGTTTCGGCCAGTTGGAGCAACATCTTTCGCCGTTAGATCTCTCGCCAGCCGGATGCGCTCACCGTCTATCTCCCCTGGCATCAAATGCCGGCTCCCTCCAGTCGCTTTACCTCCTTCCGAATGAGGTTGCTCAGGCGGTGCTTGATCAGATGCACTTGTGCGAGATGGATTCCCAATGTCTGGGCGACTTTCAGGGCGGGCCATTCCTTGAGCGCGTAAAGTTCGAAAGCCTGGTAGTGCTTGGGTTTGACGTGGCGTTTCACCCGCTGGATGGCCGCATCCAGCAAGTTCTGTTGCCACTCATCCTCCCAAACCGACTCAATGAGTGTGCTGGCAGAGTTGGCGACGTTTTCCACCCACGCGCCGTCCTCCCTGGAATCGGAGAGCGGATCGGTCGGTGGCCGCACATTCCGCTTGCGCAGTTGGTCCAAGATGCGCCAACGCGTCGTGTGCAGCAGCCAGCCCTTGAATGTGCCGCGGGCGGAGTCATAGTGAAACTCCTGAATCCGACGTGCGACCGTAATGACGGTTTCCTGCACCACGTCCTGGGCTTCGGCATCGGAAAGGCCCGCCCGCGTGGCCGCGCGGTAGATCAGCTTCCAATAGGTATTGAAGAAATCCCGCCACGAGGTATCGTCGTCCAGGTTGCGGAGCCGACTCAACAAGCTGCGCCGCGTGCGGAGGAAGGCGTCCTCCACGCTGGAAGGTAAGGCTGGTCTGGTTTTCATCGTCCCAGTGACACTCATCTTCTATTGCTACGGCGGGAAACAACCAGAACTTTCAACCAAATGAAGCGAACTGCGCCCGCCGCCAAGTTTCTCCCGCCGTGACCAGGAGTGGATCGGTGCGCCACCATGGGTGAGAGGGCCGCCACCCTCCAACAGCTAAACTTACCAATCCGCATCGTTTGTCGGCGCAGCGCTGACGCTTAAACATTTGTCGGAATGCAGGCGGGCTGAGGGCGTCCTGAAATGTCGTAGCCCAGACTTTCAATCTGCCTTATCGGCGACTTGCCGTCGGCCAAGAACCAGGCCGGCAATCGTCAAGCCCAGCACGCACACGGCAAACGCCATGGCATTGGGCGTGCGCGCGGTCCACGTCTCCCACGGCCACGGAAAGCGGAAAAACGCGTGGTTCAAGGCGAAGTAAAGCCACGCATTGAACAATAGCGCCCAGCGGAGGAACGTCCGGCCGCTCATTCCCCGCCCAACTTGAACCGCGCACCACAACGCCGCGGCCGTGCTCAACACGACCGGCAACACCCCGTAGAGCACCCAACCCGCCGTCGGATTCAGCGCCTGCGCCTCATACACCAGACTGCGGATGGTCTTGCCCGCAATCGGCAACAGTGTCACAGGGAACACGACCAGAAAGGGCCACCAGCGGCCTCCCGCCACGGCCACCAGGGGAATCAGTCCCAACCACAATCCCAGATCGTAGAACAGGTCCACCGCGCGCACGGCGGCGAATTCCGTGAGCAACAGCAAAGGCAGATGCACTCCCAGCAGCAGCCCTTCAACCGCTGGTTTGATTGACGGCGACTGCGCCTCGTTCAACGGGCTGATCTGTTTCCGGTTGAGCCACAAACCCAAGCCCAGGCATGCGCCCATCACGGCGCCGAAAATGGTTTCCATCCAGTTCCACCAGTTCATCAGCGGAGCGATTTGCGCCCAGATGCCGGCTTGGAACAGTTCGCGATTCCACGCATGGAACGACTGCAACGATTGGCCAATGGGAAAACCCAGCCCGCCAATCATGCCCCAGAGCGCCAGTCTGCGGGCAACCAAATCGCGACGAATCCAGCCTGCCCAGACCCAGGCGCCGAGCAGGGCAAACAGCAGTCCGCCCCAATGTTCCCGCCGCGGCTTGAGTTCACTGACCGTGGCATCCGGCTGCCAATGCCAATCCGCGGAGAAATAGATGCTCGGCAGAAGTTTGTTGGCCGGATCGTACGGTCGGTTCAGCAACCACACTCCCACGGCGTAGAGCGCAAGCATGCCCAACATCAGCAGCAGGATTTCGCGCGCACGATAGCGAACGCCTCCCAGGCCCATCCCCAGAAACAAGCCGGCGAACCCGATCCAGATGCTTCCTTTAATGGCCAATCCCAACATGCCCCAGCGCCACGCGTCCCAATTTCCGATCAACGCCACGTGCTGCGTCAGGCCGATGGTCTGGCCGTAGGTCATGGTGCCGCCGAAGCCCATGGCAATGGTTCCGAACGCCACCGCGCGGGCCGCCGGCAACAGAGCGGCGTGCGGGCAGAACAGGAAAACTAGCACCAGACTCACCAACAATCCGGCGATCATGGCGCCGGTTTCGTGGCCATATTGCCCGCGGATGCCCCACGCCATGCCACCCGCCAGAGCGGCAAGCAGGACCGGCTGCCACATCGGCGGAAGCGCAGGTTGACTCTCGGCGGCAGAGGTCGGCTTCATGATTCAGGTTGGTGGCCAAATTGAAGCCGATGGCCAGGCGGTGCAGCAAGCTTTACTTGGTCGCTTCGTAAGCCAAGCGGTGACCTTGGATTCCGATTGCTTGCCCGTTCACCCAAACCGGCTACCGGCGGCTCGGGGTAGCTCCGCCAGCGAATTCACTTTCAAACTCGGGGTATAACGTTTTGAACGTGGCCGTGAAGTTGGTGCGGAGGAACGTGACGATCTGAGGACTGGCCAGGTCCAGCTTCATCGGAACATCGTTCACATCGGTAATTTGCCGGAGGTAGAGTACCCGCTGCGCGGCGGTCGGTTGGCGCTCATACTGGTACTCGAAAAACACTTTGTAACGCGAGGACTGGAAACAGAAGCGCACCGGGTCCGAGTCCCGGTTTTCCGCCACCATCACCGCCTCGTCCGCGGTCTTGCGCAGCACGGATTCGCCGTCGAACAGGTTTGTCAGCGTGAGTCCCAAGACCTCGAGCACCGTCGGCAGGAAATCAACGTGCGTGGCGGCGGGAAAGCTCAGGCTCACCGGGGCGTCAGCCATTGAATCCGCTGGCAGTCGTAAGAGAAAGGGCACGCTGGTTTGCGGGCGGAACAGATTGCTGGCATGCAAGAGTTTTCCGTGTTCCAGGAACTCCTCGCCGTGATCGCCGGTCACGGCGATGACACAATTCTCATAAGCGCCCTGTTCCTTCAAGCGCGCCAGCACCTGTCCGATCAGCCGATCCTGAAAGTGGAATGCATTTCGGTAGCGGTTCACGATCAAGGAGAGTTGGTCGGGGCCGATGCTGAAATCCCCGTAGTTCCACCTGGCGGTGTACGGTGTAAAGGGAGCGGGATCACCCGCCGGCCAGTCGTAATCGTGATGGGTCGAATGAAAGAAAACGAGGAACAAGCGGTTGCCCGGAGGCCCTTCGAGCGCCTGCATCAGACGATCCGTAACCGCCAGGTCCCGCGCGGGCGCATCGCCCCGACCGGATTTCTGCGCGTCAAACATCGAATCGCAGAGTTGCAGCTCACTGCCAAAAACCAGCCGGTCTATCTCATGATAGTCCAGCGTGCTGCTGCAGAGCACGTTTACCTTGTATCCCAGCCGGCGCAACAATTGCAGGGGCACACTGCCGGGGCGAAAGGACGCCCGCTTTGCCGCGCCGAAATAAAGTCCATGGTTCGCGGTCAGGAGTGAATACCAGGAAATGTGGCTGGCATTGGCCGCCGCCAGGCCCATCGGAAACGGCAGACACTCCTCGCGCAACCGGGCAAGGTTGGGCGTGACTGGCGGCGTAATGAAATCGCCGCGGGCGCTTTCCAACACAAAGAGAAAGATGTCCGGATGCACTCCCGGTTGGAGAGCCAGCGCCTCGACCGCGTTGGCGGTTTCACGGGCGTCCCGGAGCGGGCGCAAGCCACCCACAACCAATCGCCGGCCCGGTTTCGATCCGGAGCTGCCGAAACGCACCGGCATGGACTTCCGCAGTTCAGCGAAGTTGATCTGGTAATCATGATCGTCGCTGACGCTCAACATTTCGCACACCGCCAGCAGGAAAGCCGCGAACAAAGCCAGTCGCCCGAGCTTTGTTTGCTGCACCGGTCGCGCCGGCCAAACCCGGGAATTGGGCGACGCCATGATCCAGGAATAGAGCATCACTCCCAGCCCCAGCAGCGCGCCCCAGCCGGCGTAAGGCACGATCGTCCCAGACGGAATGCCCGTATGGGCCCAATTGATGGCCAGCCGCGAAAGCCCGCCTTGAAACAGAATACCCACGGCCGGTCCAAGATGCAGCGCCATCAGACGGTATAACACGGTGTCGAGATACAAGCTCGCAAGAAAGACGTGAACCGCCGCAACGAATATCACCCGCCAGCGGCTTCGCGCCGTCGCCAGCCAGCCATCCACCATCAGCACCGCCAGCCAGAAGAGTGCGCCCTGACACACGAAGAACAGGAATCCCCGCACTTGAGCGGCGGGCGCGCCAAACTCGGTGCCCAGCCAGATGATGCGGTTGAGCCAGAGGTAATACCCGAAACCCGGCAGCCACAACCACGGATCGAGCCGCAGGGATTTCTGATAGGCGCTGCCAAGTCTGGCAACAGTCGCAAGCAGCGCGGCCCGCCAGCTCTGCCCACCGGCCGGCTCCGTGCGGCATGGGCTCACGCGGTCCATACAAAGTTGATGTGCCGCAACAGAAACCAGATTTGGAACGCGCCCGAAAGTGCGACCACGTACCACAGCAGGAACCCACGGTCTTTGCGGTCCAGCAGATGCGCCAGCACGATGAACAGCGGAAAACACATCATCACATTCCGCGTGTACGATAAGAACCACGAGGACGCCGCCGGCACCAGCCCGACGAAACAGGCATAAACGAAATACACCTTGTTCAGCCGCCACATCGGATACAGGCACGCGAGCAGCAGCAGAAACAGTCCCCGGTCCAACGCCGAGTCCAGCATCCCATGCAACCGCAGCGGCATGAACAGATGGGCCAGAAATCCCGGTACGTCGAAGAGGTTCGCGATGGATGGTTGGTTGGGATAAAACCGTTGCGCCTCGAATCCCTCAAGCGCGTTGCCGGTGGTCCCATACATGATTCCAAAGTAAGCGGCATACCCGAGCAGCGGCCCGTAGTACGCCAGATACGCCCGCCACCGCTCGCGCTTCAACCAGAGCTGAAGCAGCAACGGAAAAATGCAAAACACGCCGACCGCTTTGGTGAGCGGAAGGAAAAAGCCGATGACCCCCACCCAAACGTACCGCTCTTGAAACAGGCACAAAAAGAACAGCACCACCAGCAGCAGAAACAGCGACTCGGTGTAAATGAACGAAAAGAAAATGGCTCCGGGATACGCCAGCAACAACGCGGCGGCACCATTCGCGGTTGACCTTCCGTGATGGCGCTCCACGAAATAATGGAAGACCAGGACCGCCGCCAGGGACAGCACATTGGCCAGCAAGATTCCTGCGATGAAATGATCGCCCAACGTCAGCCATGAACTGGCGCGAATCAAATACGGCCAGAGCGGATAAAACGCGCACGAAGCCGATCCCCGTTGGTATCCCTCTTCGCTGAGAAACAGATAGTGCGCCCCGTCCCAGGTCGCGAAATGCGTTGCCAAGGTCGGCGGCGCCTCACGCGGCCAGTGAATGTCTTGGGTGTATTCCCGCTGGTTGAACGCGGGAAACAAGGTGATGGCGCAAAGCGCCAGCACGAACGTCGCCGCTTTAATGCCCAGAACCAGCCCGAGCAACTTGCGTCGCGCGGGCGACCAGAAGCGGACACAGCCTAACCTGTCATTCCTGATCGAACTCTGCACCTCGCAATCCGATTCTCGGTTCTCCTCCGCCATAGTTGTTTTCGGATCACCCATCGCATCTTACCAACCTGCGCCACTGCCTGGACCTTGTTCACCCATTCCCAACCGGATGGGAAGAGATTTCTGCCAACCCCAGTTCGTGCCTTGAACCCCCGAACCGTAGCCGCCGACGTGAGGAGGCGAATTCGACTCGCGCTCCAGCCCTTCCGCCTCCACACGTCGGCGGCTACCAGCGCAGGGTTCGGGGACAGCCTCCACGATCTGGAAATCGCGCATGGCGACCATGTACCCCGGAGCGCGGTTCATGGAGAGAGTTCGTCAAAGCGACATTTTGAGCGTTGAGTCCGTCACTCTCCGGTGGCACGAGCGCAGACCGCCGAGGCCGCGAGTTCCATGTGGCTGATTCGCGCGGACAAAGCTGTCCGCGCTCCGGGTGTAATTCCACGCTCGATTTCATTTCACGCATCACGCATTACGCCTCACGGTTCCCCCGTCAGCACGTTTGACGAGGTCCGCCTTTGCAGCCACAGAATGTCGTTGTTCCCGGTCTGATCGCGGCTGCCTTTCTCCCGAATCTTCGCCCCCACCGCCGTGCGCGGGTCCGTCCATTTGTGAATCTCCGAGTGGCCGTCGGCAAAAGCGATGCCGCAGGCAAAGTTGTGATACGTGCCCGGCACATCCACCCAGTGCGTCGGTATCCGCATCGAAACCGCGAACTGCGCGTCGTTGATGCTGTATTCGTCCTCATCCAGCAACACCCACAAACCTGACGGCGCGGGCTGGATCATGTCCGCAAATCGGCCGTACGTCCGCCAGGGCTGGTTGGCCGTGTGGCCGTACGTGCCCGTCAACCACACGCCGTCCACCGCTTGCCGGGGCGGCAAAGGTTTGGTGCCCACCGCCTGGCTCATCGCAAAGGTCCGCACGCGCGGATACTTCACCCCGGCAATCGTCACCGTGCTCTTGTCCGCCGGACAACGGTAGAGCGCCGCCGAACCGCCCGTGTAGGGTGCCAGTTTGGCATAGCGTGGGTCGGTGAGAAACAGCGTGTTGGTCGCCTGCGTCGCCACGCGCATCGTGCCCGCCACCCAACTGGAGTTCGTGCCATGTTCCGGGTTGGGCGGCAGCCAGTCGTTGTACTCATCCGCATACAGATGCACGGCCTTGATCATCTGATTGCCGTTGTTCATGCAGTAACGGCCCTGCGCCGCCCCTTTGGCCCGGCCCAACACCGGCAACAACAACGCCGCCAGAATCCCGATGATCGCAATCACCACCAGCAGTTCCAGCAATGTGAAAGCAACGGTAGGGCGCGCCACTTCATGCGCGCTGCCCCGCCCTCGCGCCAACATCATATCCAGAGTTTTCATACGCTCTCTTTCCAGCTTCATTCCCCGACGACACCTTCAGCAGACTACACGCGATAACGATTGCCGCGAGAGAACACAGCGCGACTGACGCCGCAACCAAAGAGGAACAGCCACGAAAAGGCACAAAAAGCACAAAACAGGAAAGTTGCTTTCTCTTGTGTCTTTTGTGCCTTTTTGTGGCCATAACAATCTTCGACAAAATGAGTGATTTGGACGGAGTGCAGTGCAAAGAGCACAAAGAAACAAGCCGCTGCGTCTGCGTTCATTGAGTTCTTTTGCCGCGATCATCCCGCACTCCCACTTCAGCCTTCAGCCTTCCGCCTTCGCCTTCACCCTGCCCAGTTGAAATTCACAAACCGCGTCACCGCCCACGCCTGCATCGCCGCCAGCAACCCCACGTAATACCAAAACATCCACCGCGGCCCCTTCGCCAACAACTGCGCCAGCACGATGAACAACGGGAAACACACCATGATGAAGCGCCGATACGAGAGGAAATAATTGCTCAATGCCGGAATCAACCCCGTGGGCAGCGTGTACCAAAACCACGTCCGGTTCACTTTCCAGACGGCCGGCAACAGCGCCAGAAACAGCAGGAAGAACCCGCGATCCAGGACGGAATCCAACATCCCGTCCACCGTGTGGACGTTGACGAACGCATTGGCAAAGCCGGCGACGTTCAAGATGTTGCTGATGGAAGGCGAATTCGGATAAGACCGTTGCGCCTCGAAACCTTCAAGCGCATTGCCCGTCCAGGCGTACATCGTCCCAAAGTACGTCGCGTAGCCCAGCAGCGGACAGAGCAGCAGCAGCCAGTGTCGGTGCGCGAACCTCTCCATCAATCCCGTAACCCCCAAGGTAGGGTGCGTCACTCCGTGCGCGCCGGCGACTGGCGGGACTGAAGACGGCGCGCACGGAGTGACGCGCCCTACCGGGTTCACGGGTTCAACGCGCGAATCCCTTCACGTCCTTTCCTCGCCGCCCGTGGAGCTGCTTTGCGCCGTGTCCGGGACCGACTCCACCCTTCGCCCCTGCTCATACAACCACCACGCCAGCGGCAGCACGATAAACACCCCGACGGGCCGGGCCAACGGCAGCAGGAAACCCGCAACCGCCAGCCACCACCACCGCCGCAACTCGAGGCTCCAAAAGACCAACATCAGCAGCACGAGATAAAGCGACTCCGTGTACGGGAACGAAAAGAACAACGCGCCCGGAAACGCCAGCAACAAGATCAACGAATCCCGGCTGACCGCCGCCCCGCAACGGCGCTCCACCAACCGGTACAACAACCACAGACCGAGCAGCGAGAGCGCGTTGGCCAGCAGCAGCGCCGCCAGCACCGGGCGGTTGCCGGTTATGACCGTGGCCACGCGGATAGCCGCCGGCCAGAGCGGATAAAATGCGCACGAGGGCGAACCAGCCTCGTAACCGTCCCGGCTCAACCGCAGGTAACGCGCGCTGTCCAAAGTCGTCAGTGAACTCGATAATGGCGACGACTCCTCGCCTCGCCTGCGCTCGCCAGCAGGAAGAAGCTGATCACTGCTGAACGTCCAAAGAAACCCACCAGTTATTGCCAATGCAAGGGTTACCCTAGCCGCCAAAAGTATCCCCCACGGCCTACCAATTGCCTCGCCGTGTTCCATCGAAAACCAGATAAGTCGCAAAGCCGACTGGTGAAGGCGAACGACGGAAGTCACCGGCTCTCACACGCAAAAGGCCTTAACGGGACAGGGTGTTGAGGCTCCCAGATCCTGGCAGGAACAAGGAAAAAAAATGAAACCTGCGTAGCATTCTCCCTCCTGCATCTGCCCTGTAACAGTCCAAGGTCCCCCGGTCAAACAGTATATGCCAGGACTCCGATTGCACGAGAACTGAGGAGTGGTGAATTTTACGCATGGCGCCCCGATACAACCCGGCGCGAGTCCAGTGCAATCGTCATAGGAGCCACCTCCGCAGTCGAACAAGTAAGAGTCGGCATGGAGAGCCAATGCAAGCCCTGCCAAGACCACTATTGTTATGAGTCGTTTGAAACTACCGCAGTCACACTTGCTTTTCAGATTTTTCATATTGCAGTCGTTTGTTTCCATTCGTTTGTTGTTCTCTATTTGCTGAATCGCACTGTTCAGCAAATCTCGACCCACCCAGGCCGAGAAATCACTGATAATCCTTCATGTTCCTCAAGTTCGACCACCGTGTCTTAGATGGGTCTTCCGCAAGTTAGCTCGAATAACGAGGGCCAACGGGACTGCACATGCTAGGATAAACAACACAACCACCACATAGTGCAAACCGGCACTACGCGTGAGTTTTGTTCGATACTTGCGGAGAGGGGGTTGAGCAAAATTGGTCGCGCCAGAATTGACGTCATTCGTGTTAACAACCCATGTGGAACCTTTCAAATTATATATCGCCAATCGACGCCACTCATTGTCACCTTTGTAGCGAAATCGCCGGTCAGACACGGTGACGACGCCCTCAACTTCCGGCAAGAGGTTCGTTTGAACTCGAGCAGCAACATTCGTTACCAATCCCTCGAACGTCACATACGGCAGTACGGCGTTTGGCGTATCAATGCCAATCGGCCCTGCCATGTAGCAGTGAAACACTCTCGGCACGAGCACTCCGTCAACCTCAATGACTTCTTCCGCCTTGTACTCGGCACGCTTCAGTTGGCTCCCACTTAACTCACGGTAGGCACGGAAGCGCAGCCTTTGGATTTGTGCCGCTTCGTCCGTGTCAGGCTCATCCAACTCAACATAATCTGCTACACGGGCCTTAACGTAGTTGGTGTTCAGAACATACGTGCCTGTAGCAACCAGAGGACGTCGAGACTTCGCCGCCTGCATGACATACTCGAAATCACAGACCCACGTCATCGGGTCCGTGCGCGCATCAGTAACGATCAGATTTGGAAGCTGCAAGCTGCTGGCACCAGGGTCTGCATATCTACCACCGACAAAGGCAAGCCAGAGCAAACCCACCGCCGCACTATGGTCGAGTGGGTAAGGCCCGGCACTGACACCTCCCGCGTTGCTGTGTGGCCCTGAATCCTCCATCCTAATTTGGCCGGCTGCTAGATTCATCGTGTGCGATGACACAACGAGGCTGTAAATATTCGTGCCATCGTATGAAACTGTTACACGTGAGGAAAAAGGATACTTTGGATTGGGGAAAGTCGTTGAGTATTCCAATTTCCACCTCCCATCTTCATCTTCCATCACACTAAAATGCCAAAATTGGTCGTTGTGAGGCTTCGCCCCATGTATCTGTTGCTTCAGGATCCCTTCAGCGCGATAAAGGGGCGAGAAAGGTTGCGCTCCCGCCAACGCATTGGCCACCCAACCAATTACAATTGCGAAGCCGAGTCTAGCAATGGTGTTTGTGCGTGTGTTGGTGCAAGCTGTCATACGTCCTCTCCTCCATGTTCCCCCCGAAGCGCATGAGTAAGCCGAGATGAGCGCCGAACAAGCAACACTGACACGCCTCCGAGCGCCAAAAGGTAAGCCAGAAGGGCGAAGGCTGCCAAATCAGAGTATTTGCCGAGAATACTACCTGGGCCACCAAAGCACCTACAAACCGTCCTCACGCTTTCGGGAGCGGTCATGAATCCTATACGGTACAGGAGGAACAGCACAGAAAGCCAAAGAGTTAAACAAAGTCCTGTCATAGGTGAACGCTTCAGATTGACCGCTATCAACGCAGCCACACCGAGTTCTATGAACGCTACGAGAAACACCAACTGTCTCGCCGTCAGGAATGATATGAACGGGTCGCGCAGAAGAAGCTCCTCGGGAGTGTAATCCGCCGTCAGGCGAGCGCCGTGAGAACGCTGCTGCCCAGCAGCGCGATTGTCAGCCGGACCTTGTTGTCTAGTTTCGGACTCATCTTATGCCTTTCGTTGTTTGTGCTTTTGTCGGAACGCCCCCAAAGCCCACAAGCCCAGAGGCAAAACCAGTAAGAGCCATATTGCGTATCTAAACCACTTGAACTCACTTCTTGGATGGTTGAGCACGGCCAGCACCTCGGACTCAAATGAGGATTTAGGTGAATTTTGGGCGCGAAAAACGATGAAATCGTCATCAACAGCGAACCAGCCGTTGGTTGCCACGTAATCTATTCTTGCCCAGCCTTCGTTTGCGAGCCGCCGGTCAGCGACAAGCACTCGCCCGTTCGGGAGTGGCACGGGGATTGCGCCCACCGTGGCAGGTCCAACGTTGGTGACGATACACCTAAAGGAGAAAGTCCTTTCGAATTCCGCTGAATCGCGGCTTCCGAATATCGGAGCGAATGCTGTGAATTCAAACTCTCTCGGCACCCGCACCGCACCGACGTTGGTTGTGCCCGACCAAATGCCAATCCCCTGGACGAATCCTTTGTCATAAGGAGGTGCGCCCTTAAGGCGGAGCACTCTTCCATCCCGGTTATCTCGTACGGCGAAATAGCCATCGTTTGTAAGTGTGATCTGTTGCGTCCTTGGATTGTACGGGTCAGTTGTCCGGTAGTAGCCGCAATAAACATTTGTGTTTCCGTAAAACATGGCGAGATCAAGGCTCTCGATCGGCTTAATCCTGCCGGAGGAAGGTCCCAGTACACAGTCGGCGGCAAGAGCAAACCATATCGTGTGCAGGGTGAATTCCTCTGGCGGCGGATAGACTCCGGGAAATATTTTCGCAATTAACGTCGGGAGCTGGGCCTTAACGGAATCGTAACGGTTTCCCCAAGCCTTTTTCACCGCGCGCTCGCTCTGGTGCTGGACGAAGTAGATATTCGTGCCGTCGCAACTCGCGGTCGCTCGGACATTCAGCAGTTCGGCGTTCGTCGCGGCTGAAGTGTCTTCATAAGCAATAATCCACGAGCATCCAGAGAGCAGCACGTCGAAGTTGTATTCCGCCGCAAACACCGGCTCGGGATTGTCGGGCCGGACAACATATCGGTAAACGCCCTGCATCCTCACCCCGGTTCCCTCATTGGCTAATGCGGCAAAAACGAGTGGGAGGATGAGAACCCCAATCAACCACTTAACTTCGACGATGCACTTCCTTATCCTCACGATATCTCCTCCATCGCACGGCCCTGACATTGCCGCGCAAGCTGCCGGTGAGTTATTATGGAACCAATTGATACTGCCCCGAGCATCACGATCAAGGAATGTGCCAAGCGTTCTGCTTGGTGTGAACTCAAGTGGAGCCAATCCGGCGCCCGCCCCAAACAGGGACATGGCGCTTCGATCCCAAGGCTATAGAGTCCTAGCCGATAGGCAACAAATGTGCCGCACAAGGCCAGGAGTCCGTAACGGGCGTGCCAAGACTGCGGACGCAACGCGATTAGAATGGCAAAGAACAACTCCACCTGGCCCACCACCAGGAGCAAGAGCCTGGCGCTGATGAATGGCATGACTGGATCGGGGTAAGCCAATGACACGGCCCCGGTTGATGCTTGACTCAACTTGAGCACACCGACCACAAACAGGATCGCACCCGCCAAGCGCATTAAGAATCTGTCAATTGGGTGACACTTCATCGGTCAACCCTTTCTCTCACTCTCGCGCCTTTCCTCGTCCAGTTCGAGCCTAAGTCTGAAGCGGAATGCATTGGTGCGCACTGCCAGTTAAACCGCGCATTCATGCCGAAATTCCAAAGCGTGACCAAGGAGATGGTCAGCAGGTTTGAGAGGTAAAGATTCCAACCCAGGAAGCTGTGGAACAAGTGCAGCAGCAACACGGCAAACACAATCCCGATGCCGCAAATCGCGTTGAAGAAGAGAAACCGGCGCAGGCGTGGGAAACGGAGGTCGGGCGCGTCAGTCCTCTGCGCGCCGCTTTCTCCGCCAGCCAACCCGGCGCGCACGGAGTGCCGCGCCCTGCCTGGGCCGCACCCCTTGAACGTCCACAACTCGTTCCAAACAAAGTTGTTCACCAGCGCCACTTCCGCCGCGCAGACTTTGCTGATCGCCACGTTCAGCGCCAGCACCTTGGGATCGGCCAACACAAACAGCACGCCCATGTCCACCACCACTCCGCTGCCGCCTACCAGACAGAATTTGACGAATTGTTGAACGCGCTCGGAAAGGAACGGTTTAGCCAGCGCCGCAGTCATGCCAAGACCACTCACGCCCGGGGTGGTCGGGGCACTTGACGGGCACGGGTCACGAGCCGAGACTTGTGTGTGTGTGTGTGTGTGTGGCGGGGAAGGTTTGCGTCCCGCCGCGCAAGCCCGCCAGCAGTCTGAATGAAAATCCGTGATCCACACGCGACTCCAATCTCCAACCGAAAGGCGTCACCGGAAAAGCTCAAGCGGACAATGCAACCGATTTCGCCTCCATTAGCGCGATTGTCTCCACTCCGTTCAACCTGTCCAAACCTTTCTTGGCAATTGCCAACCCGATATTGGCCTCCGGTTTCAGCCGGTTTGCCTCGCACTGTCCCATCTGTTCCCGCACTTTTTTCGGCACCCTTTCCAACTCGATTTCCCCACGACACCTCCAGCAGTCCCCCACGCGAAAACAATTGCCGCGAGAGACCTCTGCGCAGCAGAGCCGCATCCCCGAAGATTGCAGACGGATTTCAGTCAGGGGAATGGGCGTCAGGCCAATGGAAGCTTGAGCCTCCCGCCCCATTCCTCTGACCGACATTCCCCTGACTGCTTGCTGATCCTTCGCAACGCGCGAGGATTCCGAGGTATTGCAGCGCAAAGCAACAAGCTGCCGCACTTGCGCTCTTTAGTTCATTTGCGGCAATCATCCCCCTGCCCTCTTCTGCCCATAGACTTCAGCCTTCAGCTTTCGTCCTTCCCTTGAACCTTGACGGCGCGCGCGCCCCCGCCCGCCCCCCACACCCCCCCCCCCCCCCGGGGGGGCCCCCCCCCCCCCCCCCGCTACGGTTCAGGGGCTCAAGGCGCGAACTGGGGTTGAGAGAAGTCTCACCCTACGGAGTTCCCCAAACCACCCGCCCGTCCACGATGGTGAGCGCGACTTTCGCCTGATCAATCTCGGCGGGATCAATTTTGAATATGTCCCGGTCCAGGATCACAACGTCTGCGAGTTTGCCGACGGCGAGCGTTCCCTTTACCTGTTCCGCGAATTCCGCATACGCTGACCCGACCGTGTAGGCGCGCACAGCTTCTTCCACGGAGATTTTCTGTTCCGGCACCCAGCCCGTGGGATGCTTTCCATCCAGGGTCTGACGGGTGACGGCGGCTTTGATGCCCTCCAGCGGATTCAACGGCGCCACCGTCCAGTCCGAGCCGAACGCCAGCACGGCGCCGGTATCCAGCAAGGTGCGAAACGCATAGGTGCCTTTGGACCGCTCCGGGCCAATGCGTTTGTCGCACCAGCGCCCGTCGTCGGCGCAATGATAGGGCTGCATCGAGGCCACGACCTTCTGCGCGCCGAAGCGCGGGATTTCCCTCGCGCGAAGATGTTGCGCGTGCTCGATGCGGAAGCGCCGGTCACGCACGCCGTTCGTTTCCGTCACTTGCTGGAACAGATCGAGAATGGTCTTGTTCGCCTCATCGCCGATGGCGTGGATCATCACCTGCAAACCGGCCTGGTCGGCTGCGGAAACCCGTTCGAGCATGACGCCTTCGGGCAACATCTGATCAAACAACAAGCCGCGCGTCTCCGGGGTGTCGCTATAGGGCTCGAAGAACAACGCCGTGGATGAACCGAGACTCCCGTCGGCAAAGCCTTTGAGGCCGCCCAGGCGCACCCAGTCGTTGCCGAACGCCGCGCGCACCCCGGTTCGTGCCAGCACTTCCCACGACACAATCGAGCGCATGGCGTAGATGCGCGTTTTCAATTCGCCGCGTTCGTGCAGGAATTGATACAAGCCCACGTCATCGCCGGCGGACATGTCCTGCACGCTGGTGACGCCAAGCGAGGCGGCGTGGTCCGTGGCCGCCCGCGCCGCCGCAAGCTTCGCGTCCCACGACGGCGGCGGAACAACCCGTTCCACCAGACTCATGGCGGCATCCTTGAGCAAACCGGTAGGCTCGCCCTGGGCATCGCGCACGATCAATCCCCCAGCCACATCCTTGGTGTCCTTCGTCACACCCGCCAGTTTGAGTGCCAGACTGTTGGCCAGCGCCATGTGACCGTCGAGTCGGCTGACAAACACAGGATGTTCCGGAGTCACGGCATCAATCATCTGCTTCGTCGGTAACGGCGCACCGGGCCAGTTCTCGTGATCCCAACTGCCTTCAAGAATCCAGCGGCCCTTGGGAAGCGATTTCGCAAAGACGCCGATGCGCCGGGTGAATTCCTCGGGTGACTTCGCACCGCGCAAATCCACGTTGGTGATGGAAAAGCCGCCGGTCAGCCAGTGAACGTGGGCGTCGTTGAAGCCCGGAAGAACCAGCCTTCCGTCCGCCTCAATCACGCGGGTCTTCGGCCCGGCCAGCGGGCGCAAGTCTGCTGAAGCTCCCACCACCGAGATGCGATTGCCCGAAACGGCCACCGCCGAAGCCGCAGGCCGCGCAGGGTCCATCGTGCGGACGGTGGCGTTGAGAATCAGCAGGTCGGGCGCGAGCAAAGGCGTTTGTGCCGGAGCGGAAGTCAGCATGGCGAGCAGCAGCAGGGTAAGTGGTAACAGCGGTTTCATGTTCAATACCCGTTGCCTAGAGCGGGCGGAGGATTTGTAGCGGTGTTGCCCGGTGTTGTCACGCGCGGAAACATCCGCAACGCCCCGGGCCTCTCGGAAAGCCAAAATCCGACTTCCTCGTAGCGCAGAGTTGAACTCTGCCGTATCGCCGAATTCCATTCGGCTGGCCTCGCGGCTCCTCCAGAATTCTTGAAGCTTCGCGAGGGACGCAGATTACAGATCTGCGATACAGCAGAGTTCAACTCTGCGCTACTACCCGGCAGGAGCGTGCCCGGGCAAACATTTCCTTCCTTTCGGCAGCCGGTACTGGTTTCATCTGCGCCGCGCCGGGTGTTCTGCCGTGATGGATTGCGCAAACGAAATCCAAAGACTGCCTGAGTTCAACACTCCCCGCTCAACTGTTTACATACTATGGAATCGTTACCGACTGTTATTTTGAAACCCGGTGAGGCGGACCGCATTGTGGCCGGACACCCGTGGGTCTATCACGGTTCAATCCTCCGCCTAACCGCCCAGGCCGGTGACGGCGAACTGGTGCAGGTCAAAGATCATCGCCAGCGGTTGCTGGGTACGGGATTCTTCAACTCGAAATCCAAAATCAACGTCCGCGTGCTCGACCCGGAGCGCGTGGAGGTGAACCAGAAGTTTTTCGAGCAGCGCATCCGCGCCGCGCTTGCGGTACGGGAACGCCAACTCCCCCACGCCACTTCGTATCGCATGGTCAACGCCGAGAGCGATTTTCTCTCCGGCCTCATCGTGGACAAATACGAAGACGTGCTGGTGGTTCAGATCACCGCGCTCGGCATGGAGAAACGCAAGGCAACCATCATTGCCGCACTGCAAAAACTGTTTTCGCCCCGCGCCATTCTCGAACGCAGCGACGTGGCCTCCCGGAAATTCGAGGGCATGGAGACGGCGAATGGCGTTATCGCCGGAGAATTCAGCGGCTCGTTGCCGGTGAATTTGAACGGCCTCAAGTTCGAGACCGACATTTTGGGCGGCCACAAGACGGGTTTGTATCTCGATCAACAAGTGAACTACCAGGCGGTGTCGCAATTCGCCAAAGGCGCGCAGGTGCTCGATTGCTTTAGTTTTCTGGGGGGCTTCGGATTGCACGCCGCGCGCGCGGGTGCCGCGCGCGTCCACATGCTGGATCAAAGCGCCGAAGCCGTGGCGGCCTCCCTCCGCAACGCCGAGATCAACGGCGTGAAGGAGCGGTGCTCGGCCCTGCCGGTGAACGTGTTTGACTGGCTCAAGGCTCAAACCAAAACCGCGCCCCACGAGAAGCTGGTGCCGAAGTTTGATCTCGTTGTGCTCGATCCGCCGTCGTTCACGCGCAACCGCGCCTCCGTGCCGGATGCCTTGCGCGGTTACAAGGAAATCCACGTTCGCGCGCTGAAGCTCTTGAAGCCCGGCGGTACGCTCGCGACATTTTGCTGTTCGCATCACGTGAGCGCGCAGTTGTTTCAGGACACCGTGCTCTCGGCCGCCTTCGACACCCGCCGAGTGTTGCGCCGGGTCGCGACGTATTCCCAATCACCCGATCATCCGATCATCCCGATGATACCCGAGACGGAATACCTCAAGGGCTTTGCGCTTGAAGTGGTGCGGTAACCGCGCCCTCAATCGGCTTCACCCGGTCCGCCAATGCCCGGCCCGGTGATGAGCGCCAGAATGGGCAGGAACATGGCGATGACGATGCTGCCCACCACCACGGCCAGGAACACGATTAGAATCGGTTCCAACAAGGAGGTCATCGAGTTCACCGCATTATCCACGTCGTCATCAAAATTGTCGGCGATCTTGAGCAGCATGTCCGGCAGCGCGCCGGTTTGTTCGCCCACGTCCACCATGCCGACGACCATCGGGGGAAACACCCGCGATGTCCGGAGTGGCGCGGTGAGGCTTTCACCTTCCTTCACGCTTTCCAGCACGCGCGCCACCACGCTGGCCACCACCGTGTTGCCGGTGGTTTCCTTGACGATGGCGAGGGCCTGGAGCACGGGCACGCCGTTGCCGAGCAAGGTCCCAAGCGTGCGGGCAAAGCGCGAGATGGCCGCCTTGCGGAAGAC
The DNA here is from genome assembly GCA_026125285.1 of Verrucomicrobiia bacterium. GTDB lineage: Bacteria > Verrucomicrobiota > Verrucomicrobiia > Limisphaerales > JADLHS01 > WYBW01. The sequence continues at coordinate 217,567 of JAHCLO010000001.1, forward strand.
CGCGCCAAGGATGGGCATGGTCAATTTGGTCTGGTCGTAGAGCCAACGACCCGGTCTCGTCCGCAAACCCAGCGCCACGCCGACGCCCAGCGCCAGCGCCGTCAAGGCAACCATCGGCGCTTGCTGCCGCGCGACTTCGCTGACGCGGAGAATCAACGTGGTGAACACCGGCATCGCCGCGCCGTTGAGCAGGCCGTCGAAGACCTGCTGAAACCGCGGGATCACGAACACGAGCATCAATCCCAGAATCGCCGCGGCCACCAGCATGACGGCCACGGGATAGAACAGGGCGGACTTCACCTTGCCTTTGATCTTCTGCGCCTTTTCCATGAACTCCGCCAGACGCCGCAAGGTGATTTCCAGCGCGCCGCCAATCTCGCCGGCTTTGACCATGTTCACGTAGAGCCGATTAAAAACCTTCGGATGCGCGGCCAGACTTTCCGACAGTGAACTGCCGCTTTCGATGCTTTCCCCCAGTTCACCAAGGATGCGCTTGAGGGTGCGATCCGATTCCTGTTGCTGCAAAATCCGCAGGCCGCGCAGCAGGGGCAATCCTGCCTCCACCAGCGTCGCCAACTGCCGCTTGAACACCGCCACGACGGACGGCTTCACCCGACCCCCAACCAACGGCAACGTGATGGACAAACCCCTGAGTCTGCCCGGCGATCCCGACCGGCTACCCGGCTTGAACAGCGGGCGGTGGCGTTCGGAAACGCGCGTGGGATAAAGGCCCATTTCCTTGATGCGTTGGAGCGCCTCGCTCTGGCTGGCCACGTCCAGCGAGCCTTGGATTCTCAGGCCCGCGGCATCCACGGCTTCGTAGGTGTAACTGTTCATAAGCAGCTCCGGTTCGATTGGCCGGCCCGGCCTGCCCCCGCTCTCCGGCGACTGCGGGCGCGAGTCGAAGCCAGCCGGGCTTCAGTCATTCTGACCGGGCGAACTGGAATTGCTCACGCGGAATGATCAAAAATCGGCGCGCCGGATCAGAGGTTCCAAGAGCGAAATGTTTCGGCGCGTTTCCTTGCGAGGTCTGCAGTAACCTCTGCGTCCCCTGCGTGCCAATTTTAACGCATAGTCCGCTGAGGCTTGCGCAAAGGACGCAGGACCAGCCGTCCAAACGGCTCCCGCGAATCACGGTTGCACGCCGACGCGGTAGAAGTAGGGGCCGCTGCTGATTGCGGTGGTGTCCAGGTAACTCGTCGTGATGGGTTGGCCCGGAAGGTTCGATGCTATGATTGAGAAAACCGGCTGCGCATCAAGATCGGTTGCGCGTTCGACCCAGTAGCTTCGAGTGTTGACGCTTGTCCAACTCAACTCGACTCCGGAGGTACGGGCAGCAGGCGCTGACAGCTTTAGGGCGGACAAGGCATTGGTTGGAACCGTATCCGCACGCCACTCCTGCCAGTTATTCATGCCCTCGCCATCTGAGTCGCTGAAATCTGCCGAGCCATTGATGGACAACCCATATTGCTGGAGCCAGGCATAGGAAATCACTGACGCAGGGGTTTGGAACTCATACGCGCCAACATCCACAGTTCCTCCGACAATGCGAGGTTTGCCGTCGAGATCGGGGCCCTCAGGCGCATGGCCATTTCGGCCTGCATTGATGCATGGCGAGTTACCGAGCAGGCGAAATGTTCCGCTCGCTAATTGCGGCGCGTTGGTGAAGTTGCCGATGCCACCCGGAAGCGGCGCCGTGCAACTGTAACTCAACATTCCGGCTGAGTAGTTTGATCCACTTGGGGCAGTGTTGTAATACACGACGCAGTTGTTCAGCGCGCTCGATTCTGCACCGCCCCCAAGTTCAGCCCAGTTGTCGGTCAGGGTGCAGTTGTTCAGCGAAGCGTTAAATACGCCGCCGCCCTGCCCAACCAAACCAGTGAACGGAGCTGAGTTGCTAATTACGATGCAGTTGTTCAGGGTGCCGGCATACGCGCCGCCGCCTTGACTAGCCGAGTTGCCATTCAAGGTGCAGTTGTTCAGGGTGCTAAATCCTGCCCCGCCACCTTCGCGGCCAGCCGAGTTGCCAGTTAATGTGCAATTGTTCAGCGTAGAAAACGATGCACCGCCACCATCGTATGTGGCCGAGTTGGAAATCAACGTGCAGTTGTTCAGGAGTGAGAATAAGGCCCCGCCGCCCTGTTCCGTAACCGAGTTGCCTTGCAGGGTACAACCGTTGAGCGTGCAGCCGCTGGCTCCGCCTCCCAAGTAGTAAGCCGAGTTCCCGCTTAGGGTGCAGTTGCTCAACGTGGAATAAGCAGCGCCGCCGCCCTCTTCCTCAGCCGAGTTGCCTGTGAGGATGCAGTCAGTCAGAGTGCTCTGACATGCACCACCTCCGTCCATGACGGAGGAGTTGCCGGTCAGCGTGCAGCGATACAAGGTGCCACTGAGCACTCCACCGCCGCCCCAACCGTAAGCCTGCGCGACTCGATTGCCTGAGAGCGTGCAGTCGTGGAACGTCCCTCTATACGCGCCTCCGCCTCCGAGGAACGCGACGTTGCCAGTGACGACACAGTTCGAAACCACCGCGCCCGCCTCGCACCAAGTTCCGCCACCCATGGTCGCCGGGTTGGAAAATAGAGCTTGCCCAGCCTGTGTCGCCCCATTGGCCAGAGTGAATCCCAAAATACTCGCCCCGTTCGTTAAATATACACATCGAATCGCGCTATCGCCGAGGACTGCACCAGTCACCTGGTAACCCTTAATCAAGGTCGCCGCCGGCCCGTTGACGCTCCGGACAGTTATCGGCTTGTCCACAGCGACTCGGTTGGTCATCGTGCCAAAAACAGCACGCCCCCCAGTAGCGTAGATTCCATTCGCAACCAGAATCTCATCGCCAGCCACGGCAACGTCTATGGCATCCTGAATGACAGTCGCGGCCGTGGCCCAGTTGGTATAAGGAGGTGTCGGATTGGTACTGTTGACATCCACATAGCTTGTGGCTGCGGGGGAAGCAACCGCCAAGACGACCCCGAATAGAATCACGAGTGGTGATTTCATACATGCCCTTCTCAACCTGGATGATTTGTAGCATCGGGCATTGATGAATTCAACCGCTATCAACGGCCAGGCTTCAAACGGAGTCAGTCTCCATGTTCATCCTACGCTAACAACTCCCGCTGCCACTGCATCAATTCCGGCGCGTGTTTGTCCCAACTGCGCGCGAGATCGCCGAGCGTGCCGCGGCTGGCAATGAGCGTGGGGTCAATGTCCAGTTGATGCGCGCGGGCGTTGCGCCGCCGCTCAAGTTCCGTGTAACGGCGCCGCTCGGCTTCATTGGGACGCCGGCTGCGGTGCCGGATGAATTCGGGGTGCTGATCCGTGGAAAGTTCCAGTCCCCTTTGGATGGCGTCGGCCAATCCATCGCGCCGGCGCGGGGTGAGGTGCCGGGGAATGAGCGCGTCAACGGGCTTTGAATTCGCCACGGCCTCGGCAATGTCCACCATTAGTTCATGGCTCAACATGAAAAAGGGTGGACGGTTCGCGGCCACGGCTTCGGCTTCGCGCCAGCGCCAAATCTCGCGCAGCAGGGCGAGCGCGGGACGGCTCAAAGCGTGACTGCCCTTGACGCGCCACACGGAATCCATGTCCGATGGAGCTATGCGGGTGGATTCATCTATCAGGCGGGCGCAGGATTCCTCGTGCCAGGCGAGCCGGCCGCGTTGTTCGAGTTCGTGTCGCAGTTTGTCGGAAAGCGGTTTGAGATAGTGCGTATCGTTGCGGGCATATTTCTCCATGCGTTCGGTGAGTGGACGCCGAGCCCAATTGGCTTTCTGCGGGCCCTTCTCCAGTTTGACGCCGAGATGCTTTTCCACGAGGGAACTGAGGCCGAATTGCCGGTCACCCAACAGCCGCGCGGCCAGCATGGTGTCGAAGATGGCGCCCGGTACGAATTCGTGATGTTTGCGGAGCAGGCGCAAATCGTAATCCGCGCCGTGCATGATGAGCCGATGGGCCGTAAGCGCATCCAGCAACGGATCAATGTCAATGCGCGCGAGCGGATCTATTAGCCGGTCGCCAGCCGCAGTGCTGATCTGAATGAGACAAACCTTTTCCGGATAGGCGTGCAGACTGTCCGCCTCGGTGTCCACGGCTATCCAGTCAGCAGCGCACACCACGGGGAGGAAAGCAGCCAGCAAATCGTTCGTATCAATCACGCGACGAGTATAGGAGTGCCGACTGCGGACTGTCACGTTTCGCGTGTGGATGGGTGGAACTCGACGCGAACGTCAGTCGGGTGGTCGGGGAGGAAATGCCGCACCCGGCGCATTGCCAACTTGCCAACAATTCACCGGCCCGCCTAGACTCTCCGCATGAACCTAGCACTCGCATTTGACACTTCGGCCAGGAACCGCCCGGACAAACCCGCCATGTTTTGGGGCGAAACCGAATTCAGCTACGCCACGTTGCGGCAACAATCGCTGATGGTGGCGCAACAACTGGCCGTGCAGTTTGGGGTTCAGCCCGGGGACCGGGTGGCGCTATGGCTGAAGAACCGGCCGGAGTTTATCCCGGCGCTGTTCGGCGTTTTGAACACCGGGGCCGTGGTGGTGCCCATCAACAATTTTCTCAAACCGGACGAAGTCAGCTACATCGTCCAGGACGCGGGGGCAAACGTCATGATCACGGATGAGGAGTTGGGCGCTCATGCGGCGGCGCTGACAGCAGCGTGCCCGAAGTTGAAGCTTCTGAAGGTGGAGGAGTTTAGGAAACCGGCCGCAGACTCCAGCGCTGGCAGCCCGGAGTTCCAGTTGTCGGCGGCGACGGAAAGCGACCTGGCGGTGATCATTTACACTTCCGGAACGACCGGCCGACCCAAGGGCGCGATGCTTTCGCATGGCAACCTGATGCATAACGTCGAGAGTTGCCGGCGGGTGCTCGAAACGATTGACCAGGACCGTTTCGCGGTGTTGTTGCCGATGTTTCACAGTTACATGCTCACGGTGGGCATTCTGTTGCCGCTGCTGGTCGGCGCTTCCCTTGTCCTCGTGAAATCGGTGAACCAGCCCAAGCATATCCTGGCCGAGGTCTGCCAGCGTCAGACGACGATTCTGCCGGCCATTCCGCAGTTTTACCGCACGCTCGCGCACGCGCCGATGGCACTGACGCTGCCCTTCCGCATTTGCGTCAGCGGCGCGGCGCCCCTCCCTGTCCAGGTGCTGAAGGAGTTCGAAGCCCGCTACAAGATTCCGCTCATTGAAGGCTATGGCTTGAGCGAAGCCAGCCCGGTCGTGACAAAGAATCCACTCCGCGGCGAGCATAAACCCGGCTCCATTGGGATACCCATTCCGAATGTGGAAGTGAGCATTCAGGACGATGAAGGGCGCATGCTGGGAACGAATGAAACCGGCGAACTCTGCGTGCGCGGCGGCAACGTGATGATGGGTTACTGGAATCTGCCCGAAGAAACCGCCAAGGTAATGCGCAATGGGTGGCTGCTGACGGGCGACATCGGTTATCGCGACGCGGACGGTTATTATTACATCACGGATCGCAAGAAGGACATGTTGCTGGTGAACGGCATCAACGTGTATCCACGCGAAATTGAGGAAGTGATGTACCAGTTTGCCGGAGTGAAAGAGGCGGCGGTGGTCGGCATTCCCGATCCGCGCAAAGGCGAGCAACCCATCGCTTTCGCTGCCGCCAGTGACGGCGCGACGCTGGACGAGAAGGCGGTCTTGCAGTTTCTCAAGACCAAACTGGCGGATTACAAGTTGCCCCGCCGGCTGGTGGTGCTGCCGGCGCTGCCTCGAAATGCCACGGGGAAGATTCTCAAGACTTCGCTGCGCGAACTGTGGGCCAGTTCCCATCACGGGACTTGATCAACTGCCACCCGTGTCGCGCAAGCGCGGGCCGGCGCTAACCGCACGAATGTTGGGCGGTGCTAACTTCCGCGCCCTCCTGCATTGGGTTTTGCGATGGACAAGCCCTCCAACATGATCTAAATGAATACTGAGATATGAACGGTATTTGTATGAAAAGACTATTCGCCACCAGTGCCGACCGGGAACACCGCCAGCGCGACCAGAGAGCTTTCACACTCATCGAACTGCTGGTGGTGATTGCGATCATCGCGATCCTCGCGGCCATGTTGTTGCCCGCCCTAAGCAAAGCCAAGCTCAAGGCGCAGCGGATTTACTGCGTCAACAATCTGCGACAGTTCGCGATCGCGTGTGCGCTCTATACTGGCGACAACGATGGCAGAATCGTTTCGGCCTACCCCACTTACGGCGGTTTCACCAACACATGGGCGGGCGGCAACGCTGAATCCAGCGGCGCACCCGGTTCCTATGTGTATGGCGGGGCGGATCCGACCGGCATTCAGCGCGGAGCGTTGTGGCCCTATACCAAAACCCTGGATGTTTACCATTGCCCGGCGGACAAGCGCATCGCCCGTGCGGGTCTGCCACAGTACATTGGTAAGCCGATTCTACGCAGCATCTCGATGAACTCATTTATGGCCGGAACCAGCTTCGGAGTAACACCCACCTGGGTGGCAACCAGTCCCAACGGACCGCGCAATCCCTATATGCCGGTTTACCTCAAAGAAAGTGAGATGCGAAAACCCTCGCAAACCTGGCTGGTGCTTGATGAAGATCAGGCCAGTATCAACGATGGGATGTTCCTCGTGGACATGGGTGGAACCGCGCGCTTTCTCGACCTGCCCTCGCGCAATCACGGCAATGGCTACGGGATCAATTTCAACGATGGTCACGCGGAAATCTATACCATGCGAGAACCAGCCAGCATCAACTGGAAAACGAGCGATCCGCGACCGATGGGTGGGCTGAAGGACTGGGAACGGCTCAGGGATGTCACCACTCATCCGCTGTAAGATTTCGCTGCGCTCAGACCTTGGTGAAGTGACCTCACCAACGTGGATTTATGCGCCCGACGGTTGCAGGTTTTGCGCATCTTTCCTGGCCCTGACTCCTCACCCGGAAGTCAACTCACAACTTGCCAGTCCCACCGTCTTAACCTAGTCTGGCCGGGCGTGAAGAACACACCTTTGTCCTGCAAAATCGTGGACGGCCAATGCGCCGACCCCACGGTTTGCCCGCTTTCCAAGGTAAAGGAGGGCACGGTGGTGAATGTCAAACAGTTGTTGGCGTCACCCGAGGTCCGTGATCGCTTGCGCGAGATTGGCTTCTGTGAGGCCCAGCAGGTTAAGCTGCTCCGCAGCCGGACGAACATCATTTGTCAGGTGTGCAACGCACGGGTGGCCTTGAGTGAGGCCCTGGCTGAAGCCATCCTCGTCGAACCCGTGGTGCCGAAACTCTAACTTGGTCCCCGCATGGCCGCCGCTCCCCAACCGTTGACTTCGCTGGCCTTGGGCACGACTGCCACCGTTACCGAAATCAAACTGCCGCCAGCGCACCGCCCGCGCCTGATGGAAATGGGATTGCTGGTGGGCACGCCGGTCGAACTCGTGCGCTTCGCGCCGTTGGGGGACCCGGTCGAAATCAAAGTCCGCGGCTACAATCTCACGCTCCGCAAACACGAGGCGGAACAGATTCTTGTCACGGCGACCGCGGCAACTCATGCGTCCTGAATTCCGAACTGCGGGCGTGGTGATTGAGAACCTGGCGGCCCGCAGCAATCCACCGTCAAAGATTAGCAAGCTTCCGCAAATGGCTTCCGCCGGAAATCGGTATTCTGTCACGTGCCTATGAGCTTTAGCGCGCCACACAGTTCCGGAAAGGACCATCGGATTGAGAACCCTCGTCCGTCCCCACGGGATGCGCGGAATGTTTACATTGCCCTGACCGGTAATCCCAATTGCGGGAAGACCACGCTGTTCAATGCTTTGACGGGACTGCGCGCCAAGGTGGGCAACTACGCCGGCGTCACCGTCGAACGCAAGGAAGGGAAGTTGATTGGTGCCCCCGTCGGAATGACCATCCGGGTGTTGGACCTGCCGGGCACCTACAGCCTCAGTCCGCAGTCCCTCGATGAACAGGTTTCCCGCGATGTGTTGCTCAATCGCCTGCCCGAAGTGCCACCGCCGCATTTGATCGTGGTCGTGGTGGATGCGTCCAACTTGCAGCGCAATCTCTACTACGCCACGCAGGTCATTGAATTGGGTCATCCCACCATCATTGCGTTGAACATGGTGGATATTGCTGAAGCCAATGGCCATCAGATACACACCGATAAACTCTCCGAGATCCTGGGCGTGCCGGTCTTGCCGGTGGTGGCCAGCTCCGGTCAGGGCATCAAGGAATTGCGCGATCGCATCCTCGCCACCGTGCAGTCAGCCCGCGAAATCACTCCGCGCCAGTTCTGCCAGTTCCCCGGTCCGTTCCGCATTGAAGCCACGAAACTCGCGGATTTGCTGGCGGAGACTTTTAAGGAGCGCCGTGTCCAAGCCACCTCCGAGGCGTTGTTAATCCTCAGCAACGAACGCGCGCTGGCGTCCAGCGCGGCGCATTATCCGCAAAGGATTCAGGACGCGGTGGCCGCGGCACGGCACCGACTCGACGCGCAGGGCGTGGATTGGCGCGGCGCACCCATCGAATGGCGTTATGCGCGCGTGGCGGAAATCCAGCAGGCCGTTACCACGGAATTGTCTCCGCCCGGCGAAACCACCAGCGACCGGATTGACCGCGTTGTGACGCACAAGCTTTGGGGCACTGTGATCTTTTTGGCGATCATGGCGGTCATGTTCCAGAGTATTTTCAGCTTCGCAGAAGTGCCCATGAACTGGCTCGAATCTGGCGTGGCCTGGGCCGGCGATCAAATTGGCGCGCTGATGCCGCCGGGCGATTTGCGCGATCTCCTGGTCAATGGGGTCATCGCCGGCGTGGGCGCGGTGGTCGTGTTCCTCCCGCAAATTCTGCTGCTTTTTTTCTTCATCGGCCTGCTGGAGGACACCGGCTACATGGCCCGCGCGGCGTTTCTCATGGACCGACTGATGAGCCGGGTGGGATTGCATGGAAAGAGTTTCATCCCCATGCTGAGTTCCTTTGCCTGCGCCATACCCGGCATCATGGCCACGCGCACCATTGAGAACCCGAAAGACCGCCTGGTCACGATTTTGGTGGCGCCCTTGATGAGCTGCTCCGCGCGGCTGCCGGTTTACACGCTCCTGATCGGCGCCTGTATTCCCGACCGCGTGCTCGGAGATTTGAATTACGAACTGAATCTCGGGTTCACCCGATTCAATGTATTTGGGTTTCTCGGTTTGCGCGGGCTGACAATGCTGGCCATGTATCTGTTGGGGATCGTAGTGGCCTTGCTCATGGCGTGGCTGTTCAAGAAGACGCTGCTCAAAGGGGAAACACCCATGCTCATCATGGAGTTGCCCCCCTACAAACGTCCCCTGCTCCGCGTGGTGTTACGCCACATCTGGGATCGCTCGAAACTTTTTCTGACTCGCGCCGGCACCGTAATTCTGGGCATCAGCATCGTGCTGTGGTTTCTCGCGACATATCCGCGCAGCAGCAATCTCGAAGCGCAGTATGAAACCCGACGCGCGGAGATCACCAACTCCTTCAGCGCCGTCAGTCTTCCCACGGCCGTCGGCGCGGAGGCCAATCAACTCGCCGCCATGCAGGATCAGTTGGAAGCGGTGGACAAGGAGGAAGCCGGCGAAAAACTGCGCCGCAGCTTTGCGGGCATGGCGGGCCGCGCAATTGAGCCACTCATTGCGCCGCTGGGCTTTGATTGGAAAATTGGCATCGGCATTGTCGCTTCCTTTGCGGCGCGCGAGGTGTTCGTCAGCACCATGTCCACGGTCTATAACGTCGGCGAATTGGACGACTCCGACGCGGGCTTGAAAACCCTGGAGCAAACCCTGCAGGAACAACAACATCCCGACGGCACGTACGTTTACACCACCTTGACGGCGGTAACGCTGATGGTCTTTTACGTGTTTGCGATGCAATGCGTCAGCACCGTTGCGGTGGTGCGCCGCGAGACGAACTCCTGGAAATGGCCGTTCTTTCAGTGGCTCTACATGGGAGTACTGGCCTGGGTGCTGGCATTTTTCACCTACCACGGCGGACGCTGGCTGGGGTTGGAATAACCATTGGCCGAACGGGCAGCCATGGCCCATGGTCCGGTGGCCGGGGAAACTCATCGCTGCTGCCGCCGTTACGCCAACGCACGGCTGCTCAATTTGATTTTCAGCCGCGAGGTCTGCCCCGGTCCGAGCACCACCTTGTCGGTGGCCACATTACCCGACTCCACGCAGATCATTTCCTTGTACTCCTCGTCGCCGTAGTCCGGCATTGCCTTGGCCTTCGCCATCCACGGATTCCACACCACCGTCGAGTTTGACCCCTCCTTCGCAATCAAGATCACCCGTCGCATTGAGTCATCGTAGATTCCCACCGGATGCCCGGTGGCGAGATAAATGCGATCCACTTCTTCGCCAAACCGGATCGCGTCCGCCGTTTCCGTATGCCGCGAGAAGCTGGTGGGCTGGTTCAAATAGTCAACGCCCTTGAGGCCCGTAACTTTCGCCGCCTGAATGTCGCCCACGGCAAAGTAGGTGTGGAGGCAATTCTCAAAGGACAGCTCGCGCCCGGATTTGTTCGTCACCCGCAGTTCCGCACTCAAGGTATCACTGACTGTGACCACGTACTCCAAGGCGCACGCTGCGCAGTCTGCCGCTTCTCCGCCCTCCGGCAACTGCAGGCGCAACGTCACACTGCCATCCGCCGGAGACACCACTTCGCTCAATTCCCAATCCCTGACGCGCGCAAAGCCGTGTTGCTGCGTTTGGCCGGCGGGCCTGCCGAACCACGGGAAGATAATGGGAATCCCGCCGCGAATGGGATGCTCCGCGTCGAACCGGCTGCATTGGCTGAGAAACAACAACGGCGGCTCGCCCCGCTTCTGAAAATGCGTGATGTGCGCGCCGTGAAGATAAACCTCCGCCGTGCTCCAAGGGGTCGTGATTTCCACCATGGGCAAATCGCCGCGACCTTCCAGAAACGTCACCCGCCCATGAGGTGTCGGGCTGGGAATGGATTCGGATTTGGATGTGTTCATAAGTTGACTCCGCAGACAAGCTACTCTGGAATTGTGGCGGGTTCACGCAAAAAACCTCCTCTGGAGATGAGAATGGTTGCCTTTCGCACCCGCAACTTACTTCTCCTTATCCGTGCGGCTATCGTCTGGCAACAGGAGATTGTGCATCCGAGAACTTCCCCGTGATTGGCGCTTGCCCGCCGCAACTCATCGGCGCAAAGTCGGTTGGCAACGATTCCAATGGCCAGTCCACGGACGGAGGGCGCCATGAGTGAGTTCACGCAATGGTTGACGGCTTTCGAGCAGGGTGAAACCCGCGCGGCGGAGGAACTATTGCCCTTGATCTATGAGGAATTGCGCCGGCTCGCGGCGGCACAGTTTTCCCGTCTGCCTCCCGGCCAGACTTTGCAGGCCACCGCCCTCGTTCACGAGGCTTGGTTACGCTTGGTCGGGACGGAGGCGGATGCTTCCGAGTCCAAGTGGCAGGGGCGGCGTCATTTCTTCGCTGCCGCCGCCCGGGCCATGCGCAATATCATCGTTGAACGCGCCCGTCGCAAACAGTGCCTCAAGCACGGCGGCCAACTCCAACGCGTGGACCTTGAAACCGCGCTGCTGGCCGATCCCATGCGCCCGGAGGAATTTCTCGCCTTGGATGAGGCGCTCGCCCAACTCGAAGCGTTTGATCCCGAGGCGGCGGCGTTGGTCAACGTGCGTTTCTTTGCCGGACTCACCCAGCAGCAGGCTGCCGATTTGCTGGGTCTGAGCAAACGCACCGCGGACCGCCTCTGGAGTTTTGCCCGGGCTTTCCTGCTGAAGGAACTCCAAACCCCGCGGCACCAGGGCGGTTCGGTTTTTTCTCAAAGCGTTGGCACAAACCGGACGGGAAAATCGGATGATAGGGTAGGATGAACGCCGAACAAAAACGCCTGGCGCGCGAAATTTTCGCCGACGCCCTGGAAAAGGACGATTTGCGGGAACGCGCGGCCTTTGTCGCGCAAGCCTGCGGCGCGGACGCCGAGTTGCGCGAACTGGTGGAGGCGCTGCTCCAGGCCCATGAGGCGGGCGGCGAGTTGCCTGGGCAAGCCCTGTTGACCGCCTTCGAACAACCCCTCGGCGAAGCGCCAGACACGATGATCGGTCGCTACAAACTGCTGGAGCAAATTGGCGAGGGCGGCTTCGGCGTCGTCTTTATGGCGGAACAGACCGAGCCGGTGCATCGCAAGGTCGCCTTGAAGATCATCAAGGCGGGGATGGACACCAAGGAGGTGATCGCCCGGTTCGAGGCGGAACGCCAAGCGCTGGCGCTGATGGACCATCCCAACATTGCCAAGATTCTTGATGCCGGCATCACGGGCGGTGGCGAATCTCAAATCTCAGATCTCAAATCTCAAATCCACCCCGGCCGCCCCTACTTCGTGATGGAACTGGTAAAAGGCATTCCGCTGACCGATTACTGCGACCAAACCCAACTGTCCACGCACGACCGCCTGCAACTGTTCCTGCAAGTGTGCCAGGCCGTGCAGCACGCGCACCAGAAAGGGATCATCCACCGCGACCTCAAACCCTCGAACATCCTGGTGACGGAGATAGATGGCAAGCCGGTGCCCAAGATCATTGACTTTGGGGTGGCCAAGGCGCTGGGGCAACGGTTGACGGAGCGGACGTTGTTTACGGCGTTTGCGCAGATGGTGGGCACGCCGGCCTACATGAGCCCGGAACAGGCGGCGTTAAGCGGGGTGGACATTGACACGCGCAGCGACATCTACGCGCTGGGGGTGTTGCTGTACGAATTGCTGACCGGGGTGACGCCGTTTGATCAGGAGACATTAAGCCGGTCGGCGCTGGATGAAGTGCGGCGGCAGATTCGGGAGGTGGAACCGCCGAAGCCTTCGACACGGCTGCGGACGCTGGGGGAGAAACTGACCGAAGTGGCGCAGCAACGGCAGACCGAACCGGCGACACTGACGCGGCTGGTGCAGGGAGATTTGGACTGGATTGTGATGAAGTGCCTGGAGAAAGACCGGGCGCGGCGGTACGAGACGGCCAGTGCGCTGGCGGAGGACCTGCGCCATCATCTCCAGCATGAGCCGGTGAAGGCAGGCCCGCCGGGGACGGTGTATCGCGCGCGGAAATTCGCGCGGCGGCATCGGATGGGGGTGGCGCTCGCGGGCAGCGTGACGCTGGCGCTGATTGCGGGTTTGATCGTCTCGCTGATTGGTTTTCGGGAGGCACGACAGGAGCGGGATCATGCAGTGGCAGCGGAAACAGAAGCGGAGAAGCAGCAGGCGCGAGCCGAGCAGATGGCCCTAAAAGAGGCCGTACAGCGGCAGCGCGCCGAACAACTGCTCCGCCGGATGGAAATCCAACAGGCCCAGGAATTGTTCGGCAGTGACAAAGCCAGCGAAGGACTGGCCAATCTGGCGCTGCTCGTCCGGCAAAATCCCAAGGACCTCGCGCTTACGGAATGGCTCGTGAACGAAATGACCCAGCGGTCTTTCCCGCTGCCGGTGCTGGAGACGTTGCTACACGACGACGATGTTTTCTTCGCTGAGTTCAGTCCGGATGCACGCAGGATTTTAACGGTCACCAGAAACAGTTCCGCGCGGCTTTGGAATGCACTCACTGGCGAGCCCTTGTTCGCCCCGATGCAGCATGAACAGAATCTCGCGGATAAAAGTAAGTTTACCGGGGGGCTGTTCCCAATGTTCGCGGTGTTCAGCCCGGATGGGCTGCAAGTAGCCACCGGCGCCAGCGATAACGCGGCGAGGATTTGGGACACCCACACCGGCCAGCCTCTGACGCCGCCGCTCGGTCACTCGAATTGGGTTACTGCCCTGGCTTTTAGCCCGGACGGCCGATGGCTGGCGACCGGGTGTAAGGACGGCACCGTCAGGCTCTGGAACAGCACCAATGGCCAACCGGCGGCGGTAACAAAACCACATTCCGAGTGGGTGAACTTCATTGAGTTTAGTCCCGACGGAAAGCGGTTGCTCACCGGCTCGGACGACAGCACTGCCCGAGTCTGGGACGTCGCCTCGGGCTTGCCCAAGGGACAACCGATGCCGCATGGCAGTTCAGTGAAGCACGGCTCGTTCAGTTTCGATGGCAGGAGGGTCGCAACCGCCTCGGCAGATAAAACGGCGCGACTCTGGGATGCGCAAACCGGCGCCCCTCTGGGTCCGCCATTGCGCCACGAAGCCATCGTTGTGACCGCGAATTTCAGTCCCGATGGCACCCGGCTCGCGACCGCGTCCTTCGACCACACGGGACGGCTGTGGGATGGTTTCACCGGCCAGCCGCTGGCCAAACCCCTCCGTCACAATTCGTTCGTGCGTTCGGCCCGGTTTAGCCCGGAGGGCGAACGGGTTGTCACTGCGTCCAGTGACGGCACCGCCCGCGTTTGGGATGCCGCCACCGGTGAACCGCTCGGTGAACCCATGACCCACCACGGTGCGGTTTGGCGCGCCGAATTCAGTCCGGACGGCCGGCGCGTGGTCACCGCCTCGACTGACTGCACGGTGCAGGCATGGGACGTGCAAGCCGGACAGCCACTGCATCACTGGTTCGAGGATGCTGCGGCGTTTCGTCAAGCAGCGTGGAGCCCCGACGGTCAACGGGTCTTGACCATCTCAACCGCCATCAGGATGTGGGATGCGCTCAGTTCCTCGCTCCTGCCCAGCCCAATCCAGTACAGGTGCGGCCCCGGCGGAATGACCGGCCGGTTTAGTCCGGATGGAACCCGGTTCGTAACCGCCAGCACCGATGGCACGGCGCGCATCTGGCGCGTGGCGGACGGCGGGTTGGCCGCCCGACCAGTGAAGCATTTGGCTGCCGTGCATACGGCTGAGTTCAGCCCGGACAGCCTCCGTATCGTTACGGCTTCGGACGACGGCACGGCCCGGGTTTGGGATGCCCGCACCGGTGAGCCGTTGGGACCGGCTATGTCGCACAGCGGCGCCGTGTTGAGCGCGCGGTTCAGTCCCAATGGGCGGCAGGTACTCACCGCAGGGGCCTCGGCCCAAGCCTGCCTCTGGGACTGGCAGACCGGCCAGCCGCTCGCACCGCCATTGTCGCATCCCGCATCCGTCATGTTTGCCGATTTCAGTCCCGATGGACGCTGGGCGCTCACGATTTGCACTGACCACGCGGTGCGCGTCTGGTCCTTGCCGGACGGTCACTTGCTCGGAACACCGATCCGTCATCAGGCTCGCGTTGCTTCGGCTTCTTTCAGCCCGGATGGCCGATGGATCGTGACGGGCTCCATAGATTATTCGGCGCGGGTATGGGAAGCGCGGAGCGGCACGCCGGTTTCCGAGCCCCTTTGGCACGCTGCCGCCATCGTTGCCGCAGAGTTCAGTCCGGACGGTCGCTTCGTCCTCACCGCCTCGGACGATCGTACCGCCCGGCTGTGGGACGCCGCCACCGGGCTGCCCATCCACGCCTTCCGTCACAATCAGCGACTTTCCTCCGCGCACTTCAGCCCGGACGGCGGCCGGATCCTCACAGTACCGCTCGACCGCACATGCCAGATTGGGGAAATCGTTCGCGTCCCAAGGCCAGCGCCAGAGTGGCTGCCAGACCTCGCTGAAGCCGTCGCGGGCCAGCGCATTACCTCCAACCGAATTCTTGAAGATGTGCCCGCCGGCTCCTTTCTCCAGTGGCGTCGGAAGATCGCCCAGTTGCCTGACACAGATGCTCTTTCTCAGTGGGCCAAATGGTTCTGCGCCGATCGTTTTTCCCGATCCGCTTCACCCTCGAGTTCTCGGGACCGAGCAACATTCGTTCAACACCTAGTCAAGAAGTCTTACAGCAGTTGGGATCCGGAACAGGCGCTCGGAAACCTCCGTGCGGCGTTAAAGCTGGACCCACTAAACCCTGATGCCTACGCGGCTTGGGTGTTCCAGGTAACGTCGAGTGGCCGCACGAACACGCCAAAGCAACTGGCGCAATTGGATTGGCAGACCCGAAGGTTCGCGGCGCTTTCGACCGACGAATACCGCGCCGGCATGAGTCGGGCTGAGTATCTGGCAGAAACGGGTGATTTTGAAGGCGCCCTGGCCTTGATGGAAACAGCAGCCAGCCACCTGACCGATCCACCGAATGTTGATTACTGGATAGCCCGCGCCAAGGTGTTGGAACGCGCTGGACGCAACGAGCAGGCACTCGGCGACTACAACCAGGCAGTCGAAGCGCTTGAGGCGGTCGCTCAAGGTGTTTGGCAGTACGACGCCCGGTGGCAGCGTTATCGCTTCCTTTGTCAGCAGGGACGCTATACCGAGGCGCAAGCCGATCGGCTGAAATTGATGCACATCCCGCCTCGTGACCCGCGGACTCCCGTGGAACTGATTGACCTCTCGCCATTCTACAATGCCAGTCTGACGGGCCACTGGCTGGCAGAGGACCTATACCGGGCGGATTTGCGCCCGCTGCCAAAGGGACTCGTCAACTTGGACGGCGTATCCTTTGACGTCCGCGCCCTGATTCAATTGCGCGACACCAACACCATGAACCCGCATTTGCGACTGAATCCTTTCCCAGGCTTCATACCTTTGTCCCGCACCTGCCGCCAGCTTCACTTCCTGCATGCAGCGGACCTGCCGGACGCTCCCGGCCAGGAGATTGGTTGCTACGTAATCCGTTATGGCGGCGGCGAAACCGAGCGAATTCCGATCATCTATGGCAAAGCCGTTTCATCCTGGCTGCTCGATTCGCCCGAGCCAGGCGCGCCTAAACCAGCCTGGCAATCTTTGTGGCTTCCCGGCGTAACATTGCAGCTCTATCACACGATCTGGACCAACTCCCACCCTGATCGCCGGATCGAGAGCCTGGGCTTCGCGGCTTCTGCCAATGCCAAAGCCGCCCCCTTCCTGGTCGCGCTGACCGTCGAGCCCTGAATCCCGCGGACGTTTGATCCGTGGTCTGTCCTCTCGTCCTCACACGTTTCCGCTTTCTGCTTCTAAACCGTCTTTCGCGGGATTTCGCCATCCACTTAGCTCCTTGTCGATTTGTCCATTCCGCTGGCTAAAAAAGATTTTCAAAAAAGTTGGCACAAACCACCCCGGAAAATCGGATGTCACAATGAGGGACCAGTGTGGGCGTGACCGACGCTGTCTGGATGAACCGACGGGTGGTGCGTCAGAGCGGCCCGAACCGGGTTCGGATTTGATAAACAGAACTAACCGCCTGCGAACGCAGCGAATTGTCAATGCATTAACAGGCAACAGCGAAAGGACCGGTGTGAGAACAATGAAACATGGCAATGACGGGCGAGCATGGTGGGTGTATGCGGCGGGGGGGCTTCTGGCGCTGACGCTCACGCATCCCGCAAGTGAGCCTTATGAGTTGCACGTATTAGATGGGTTGGCGGGGCGGTCAGGCAAAGCGTTGGCCATCAATGCCGCCGACCAGGTGTTAATTGAGGCGAATTCCGCCGACGGGCAGAAATGTGCGCTCCTGTGGTCGGCACAGGGCGGACTGTTGGAGTTAGGGACATTGGGCGGCCCGTCGAGTCGCGCGATTGCCATTAACGACCTTGGCCAGGTGATCGGAGGCTCGTTTACGGCACAGGAAGAATGGCACGCATTTCTTTGGTGTCCCGAAACCGGGATGCGCGACTTGGGTACGTGCGGTGGTGAAGGTAGTCAGGCATGGGCGCTGAACAACTGCGGCGCGGTCCTTGGCCAATCCACTGCTGTCGGGAGACAAGCCCGGGCATTTCGTTGGAGCGAAGCCCTGGGCATCAAGCAAATCGGCGACTTGGGTGGAGGCGTCAGTTTGGGCATCGCCCTTAACGATGCGGGTGGAGTTGCCGGCATTTCTGTTGATCATGGAGGGTTCCTCCGCGCCTTCTATTGTGGAGGAAAAGGTCGCCTCACGGGAATCTGTCCAGAAGGACAATGGAGCGCGGCTTATGCGCTCAATGCCGAGGGCAAGGTTGCCGGTCGGTATCTGCGGGAGGGTGGCGGTGTTCAGGTCTTCTCCTGGACGGAGCGTGAGGGACTGAGGGAAGTCGAGCAGGCCGGCGCCTTATCGGCAATGCCCAAAGCCATCTGTAATCAAGGCCAAATCGTTGGCGCAATCGAGTTTCACCCGGATGAGTGGCGGGCATGCCTGTGGGATACGTCGGGCAAACTCGTGCTGCCACCGCATATGGAAGGCGTGGCGCATAGCACTGCGACTGGGATCAATGATCAAGGCATCGTAATCGGCCAAGCCAAGTTGAAGACCGGCGAGCAACGTTCGTTTGTTTGGAGTATCGGCGCCGGGCTGTCATGGCTGCCGACTGCAAGTGATGGCAGCAACAACACAGCCACTGCCATCAATGCCAAAGGGACCATCGCCGGACACGTGGGAAGCCCGCCCAAAACCCAACCCTGCATCTGGCGACGGCCAGTTAACAAGGCAGAGGCAGTGGACAGTCTCGTCACTAGATAAGATGGACGAGATTCCGAGACATTTGAACCGTTCACTATTCTGCATCAACGATCAATAAGCGGCTCATGCAATCTCAGAACGGCAAGAAACTGGAGGCAGCATTGTATCGTCCGGGCTGTCCTCCGCCGCCTGGTCGGCGCATGGGAGTGCGGCACGTTCGGGTGGACAGATCAATAGATAGAAAGGCAAGACTATGAAAACAACCATCCTTTCAACCGGCAAAGTCCTGGGGCACGCGGCGCCCCAAAGCGTTCCTGCTTCGGCGGTGGACCGGCCAAACCAGACATCACCGCAGTCAACCGTGAAAACTTTGGCGGGTTCTCCCGCTGCAACCTCAACCCGCCATCGGGCGGTTTGGGTCATCGCAACCTTGTTGGTGGCCCTGCTACTGGCTGCCAGTCTGGCGGTGAGAATAGGCCCACCGTATCGCACCGCCGCCGTGGCCTCCTACAGTACCCGGTTGGCCGCTCTCGATGCGAAGCTTTCACGGGAACTGACCCAGCAACTGCGCGCCGCAGGTCTGGAATTCGGCACGGCCCTGGTCAGCGTAGAACCGCCGGCCTGCAAGCGGGCAGTGTGTCTGATTAAATCCCTGCGGCGGGACAACCTCATCCTGCCTCCTCTCGAACTCGCGGTGCATCATGGCGGCGATGGGGTCTGGACCTTCAACGGCACGGGCGAGCTGGCGTCGCTTCAGTTTTCGGTGGATGCAAAGGAGGAGATGCTACAATTGGCGGCGAGTGCTCCTCCCGATTTCGGGCAGCTACCGCTGAGGGTTCTGACAACTGAGTCTCTTGCATCGGCGACCAGATTGCCCCAAGGCCAGGAACTGGAGGCTCGCTTGCCGGTGTCCCATGAAAAGGGCTGCGTACGATGGCTCGACTTCGAGACTGGTCAGTGCCTGACCGAGCCAGACTACGATCACCTGGTCGGCCCGATCACTTCCCGGGATTGGCTGCGCACCCAGGGGCCGGATCTGATCGTGGTAAGCTACCCGAACGGCACCCAGTGGTTGTTCACGCGGCGCGTGGTGTTCATCCCCGTGGCCGACCAATGGTGGGAACAGGCGACGGCGGAGGCAATTCTTGCCCAACCTGCAATTCACGCGCCCCCCCACCCCGGTCGCCAGTCTTGGCAACTTAACGGTAGTCGAACCAACACTTTTGTCTTTCGAACTGAAGCCGGCACCTGCGGCATCGTGCGCTTGCCGGAATTCAACCCAACCGCACCGGTATTCACTATTCGCTATAAGCTGGTCGCCCCAGATATGAGTGCCTCAACTGAAACAGAGGCGTTGTAACGGAGCATCCTCTCACTGCCAATGAGCATTGCGGGCAGCGAACCATGTGCCCGTTTGCCCGGACACGAAGACACTTTATCAAACAAACGAAGCAACAACCAAAAACAGGAAAGAACAATGAACACATCCCACAGAAGAACACACTCCCCGCTGGCTTGGCTGGCCGTGGCCCTGCTGGTCTTCAGCGGGTCGCTCCCGGCCCAAGTCATCCCGGGACGCTACATCGCGGTGCTCAAAGCCGAGACCCGCGACATACCGGGCGCCGCCAAAGCCATGGCCGCGCAACACAACCTCAACGTGGATCACGTTTACACCAAAGCCCTCAAGGGCTTTGCCTTTGCCGGCTCGGAACAGGCCGCCCAGGCGTTGGCCCGACGGGCGGAGATCGCTTATGTCGAGCCGGACCAAGTTTGCACCGGAGCGGGGCAAACGCAGTCCACCGGCTTCCGAAGGTGTGACGCCGATGCCATACCCGGCTTGCTGGGCAGCGGTCTCATGGTGGACGCCGATGTGGCCGTGATTGACACTGGACTTGACGCCGCACACCCGGATTTGAATGTCATGCCGGGCGGCGTTCGGTTCTACTTGAAACGAGACCGTCTCCTTTCGGATAGCAATTGGCAGGACGATCACTGGCACGGCACGCATGTCGGTGGAGTCATCGGGGCATTGGACAATGACTTTGGCGTGGTGGGCGTGGCACCTGGCGCGCGCTTGTGGGCGGTCAAAGTGCTGGACGCGAGCAATCAAGGCACGGCGGCGACGGTGATCGCCGGCGTGGATTGGGTGGTGCAGCGTGCCGCGATCTTCGAAGTGGCCAACATGAGCCTGAGTCTGGGCCGCTCCCAGGCGGTGAATGATGCCGTCAAGGCCGGCACGCAAGCGGGCATTGTGTTCGTGGTGGCCGCCGGCAACGGCGGACAGGATGCCGCCAATGTCTCGCCGGCTTCCGAACCCACCGCACTGACGGTGTCGGCACTGGAGGACGAGGACGGCCTTCCCGGGTCTCGTGTTTTTCCGGAGTGGTACCTGGACGATTGGTTGTCCTCGTGGCCAGAAAGCAACTTTGGCGAGGTTGTGGATGTCTGCGCCCCGGGCGTGCAGATTTACTCAACTGGACTGACTTCGAAATACCCGTACCGCTGGAATAACGGCACCAGCGCGGCTGCCGCCCATGTCTCGGGAGCCGCCGCGCTCTACATCGCCCAGTACGGATTGATCAAGTCTGCGGCGGGTGTCGAGGCCATTTGCGCCGCCATTCGCAACTCCGGCTGGCCACAAGGGCATTATGCGAGCTTCACGGACGCCGATTACTACGGCAATCCTGATGGCTTCCGCGAGCCGTTGCTCAATGTCGCCAACCTGCTCTATCGTAGCGCCCCGGCCACGCTGAACATCCTCACGCCGCCGGATGTCACCAAGGTCCAAGGCCTGGTCACGGTGCAGGTGACCACCACGGCGCCCGAGGCGACGGCCGTGCAACTCTACTTTGATGGCCAGATCATCGGGGAGGACAGCAATGGCGCGGACGGGTGGAACATCCCTTGGGACACCACAACCATCGCGGATGGCGTCGGCACGCTGGTGGCGGTGGCCACGGATGGCACAACCCAACTGGCAGGCGAGGCGATCGTCGTGGGGGTGAACAACACCAATGGGTTTGGACCGTGGGTGACCATCTTGGAACCTTGGCAATACCCCGTCGCTTACCTTTTCGGCGACTCGGAGGTGGTTGCGTTGGCGTCTGATATGGCCGGGCCGGTGGCGGTGGACTTCTACCTTGGCGAGGTTTTCCTTGGCCGTGGGTTGCCGAAAGATCGCTGGGGTGAGTATCCGGCCGTTATCTCGGGCGTCGTGCAGAATGGCTGGCTCTGCTCACTGACGTGGGACACTACGGCTTTTCCCGACGGCACGAATGTAATCACGGCCGTGGCTACCGCTGCGGACGGCTCCACTGGTAGCGATCCGTATCCCGTGGTGGTCGCCGTGCAGAACAACGCGATTCGCGTCAGCGAGATCGCGGTTACAGGATTGACGAAGGCGGGCGGCCAGTGGACCACCACGTTCCGCGTCACGGTGGAAACAGTCACGAGGCAGCGTGTGCCGGGAGCCACGGTTTATGCCCAATGGTCTACCGGTCCCAGCAGCACGCAGCCAGTTGTTTCAGCGGTCACGGATGCCAACGGCCAGTGTTTCTTCACGGAGACGTTCAAGAAGAACTACTTCGCCGCGTCGCTCGACATAGTGGATGTCGTGCCCCCTCCGGAACTACCTGAAGCCCACTACAACCCGGCCTTGAGCGTCACAGGGCCCTCCATACGCCCGTAAATGCCGCTCCCCTGCGTCAACAACGGCTGAAACGCAAGACCCAGTCAACGACCGCCGGAGTGGCCCGCCCACTCCGGCAGTCCCCGAAAACCGAAAACCAAATAACAACCTCGAAACGAATTATGAAAACGACCCTGGATTCTAAAAACGGCAACAACGCCAAGGCGCAAAGACGCGAAGACGCAAGGATGGGAGCGCGGAATTTATTCCGCTTCAGCGCCCGAGAACAACCCGGGCTACGAGTACAAATCATACGTCGCTACAACTGGACGCGAAGCGAACTGAAGTCCGCGCTCCAATTGCCAACGCGATCTCTCCACGGGGTTGCGTTCGGCGCGGATGCTCCCGGAGCGCGGACAGCTTTGTCCGCGAGTGCCACCCAAGAGACTCGTAACGCGCGGACTCGGCGGTCCGCGCTCCTGGGGTTGCGGCCTCATCCCGCCGCGCCTTGTCGTCTTGTCGTCTTGGCGTTGAATGCAGTGTGTATCGGCCTACTGGGCTTGCGCGCCCTGGCGTCCCCGGATGCGCCCATTCCGTTGGACCAACTCGGGGCGGTGGCGCAGCAGCAATACCAAGGGGACGGTCTGGGCGTGAGCGCCACGCCGGAGGGTGCGCAACTGCGGTGCGTGTTCCAGCGCCTGACCGGCCGCGTCACGCCCGAGGGGCTCTGGCTCGAATCCACCGACACCGGCGGCGGCCAGCTCCACCTGCGCGCCACAGCCATCGGGCGCGAGGTGATACCTGACGACACGAATGTTCTCCTGCCCGGGTTGCGGAACCCGGCCTACAACCCGGTAGGCCGCGTGCCCTCACGCGGCGAAACTTCTGACGCGCTGCATAGCTCCGTCAGGAGCGACATCTCTGTAGCCCAATCCCCGCCCGCGAAAACAGCTCCGTCAGGAGCGGCATATTCTGACAGGGTACTCCACCCGGGCGCGATGTCGCTCCTACCGGAGCTTGGGGACGAGGTTTGGGGACTGGCGTGCTACAACGATGTCGCTCCTGACGGAGCTGGCGCTCTGCTGTGGTGGGGCGACCAAACGCTCCCATGCATCGGCACGGTGACGGTGGCGGACGGGCGGGTGCAGTTCGTCCGTCCGGGGTTGGTGGAGGAATACTCGGTGAGCATGGACGGCGTGCGCCAGGATTTCGTGGTGCTGGAAAGACCTGAGCTTTGTAGCAGCGGACGTCAGTCCGCTCCATCTACGTCCAACGGAATTTCAGAGCCGACTCACGTCGTCTGCTACGGCGGGGGTGGCAAACTGCGCGTGGAACTGGCCTTGACCGGGGCGCGGGCTGAGGCGCTGCCCGATGGCGTCCGGCTCACGCTGGCGGGGTCGGGGCGGGAACTGGCCTACAGCCGGTTGCGGGTGACCGATGCCACCGGCCGCGAATTGCCAGCGCGGATGGAAGTAGCCTCTGAGTGGGAGGCCGACCGCCAGGTTTTGGAGTGCGGCAGTCCTCTGCCGCTTTGGCCCCCCGGCACCCCCGACGAAAGCGCCAGAGGGCTGGCGCAGTCCAAGACGCTATCGCGTTTGGCCGTGCTGGTGGATGACTCGGAGGCGGTGTATCCGGTGCGGATTGATCCCACCTTCAGCGATGCCGACTGGGTCAGCCTGAATCCTGCAGGAATCCCCGGGGTTAATAAGGGATGGCTCAATGCCATCGCGAAAGACGCGTACGGCAATGTCTATATCGGCGGCGAGTTCACATTCGCCGGCACGGTTGCTGCCAACTACATCGCGAAATGGGATGGCACCACCTGGTCGGCGCTCGGATCGGGCGTGGATTACTATGTTGGGGCTCTGGCCGTGAGCGGAAGCGATCTCTATGTCGGTGGATCCTTTACCAACGCAGGCGGGGTGTCTGCGCAGGGTCTCGCCAAGTGGAACGGGACTTCCTGGTCGGCTGTGGGCTCCGGGAGGAATGGAAGCGTCAGTGGGCTGGTGGTGGACGGAAACGATCTCTACGTGTGTGGCAACTTCAGTCTGCCCGGCCAGACCACGGCAAAGCGCATCGCCAAATGGAACGGCAGCACTTGGTCGTCCTTGGGTTGGGTGAGCGGGGGCTCCTATCCCAATGCTTACCGCGTGGCAATGATCGGCGGAAATCTCTACGTCGTGGGAGCGTTCACCGCTGTGAGCTGGGACTTGGGCGGCGGTGTCACGGCGTCCGTGACAGCCAACTGCATCGCCAAGTGGAATGGCAGTATGTGGTCGGCCTTGGGTTCCGGGATGAGCGTTTCGTCTGGCTTTCCCCGTGTTCGGGCCTTGGCAGCAATCGGGACTGATCTCTACGCCGGGGGATACTTCACCACTGCGGGTGGAGTGGCGGCCAATTTCATCGCGAAATGGGACGGGGTCACTTGGTCTGCGCTGGGATCAGGGATGGGACCGAATTATCCTGAGGTCTTGGCGCTGGCAGTTTGCGGGACTGATCTCTACGTGGGAGGGGCAAATATTGCCACGGCGGGTGGCGTGACGGCGATCAACATTGCCAAATGGAACGGGAGCATCTGGTCGCCCTTGGACTCCGGAACGAGCGGCTACGTGAATGCGCTGTGTGCGAGCGGCTCGAATCTCTACGCAGGCGGAGTGTTCACCCGGGCTGGAGAAGTGGGCGCCGAGCGCATTGCCAGATGGGACGGCAACAGTTGGTCGGCGTTGGGCTCGGGGATGAGTGGCGGCGCCTCCGCACTGGCGATCAGTGGGAGCGATCTCTATGTGGGAGGAGGCTTCGCCTCATTCCCTGCGAATTACATCGCCAAATGGAACGGCAGCGCCTGGTCGCCTTTAGGTTCGGGGATGAACGGGACGGTGAGTGCGTTGGCGGTGTCGGGCGGCAGCGTGTATGCGGGGGGCAATTTCACGACGGCGGGTGGGGTAGAGGCCAATTACATCGCCAAATGGGACGGGAGCACTTGGAGCGCGCTCGGATCGGGAATGAACGATGGGGTGTTTGCGCTGGCGGTGGCGGGGAGCGACGTGTATGCGGGGGGCAGATTCACGACCGCGGGCGGGGCAGAGGCCAATTACATTGCCAAATGGAACGGGAGCAGTTGGAACGCGCTCGGCTCGGGAATGGGAGGCGCGACTTGGCCTTATGTGTATGCGCTGGCTGTGGCGGGGAGCGACCTGTATGCGGGGGGTGAATTCACGATGGCGGGCGGCTGGAATACCAGATACGTCGCCAAATGGGATGGGAGCAGTTGGAGCGCGCTCGGATCGGGGATGAACGGCACGGTTCAGGCGCTGGCGGTGTCGGGGAGCGACGTGTATGCGGGGGGCTATTTCGCGTCGGCAGGTGAAGTGGCAGTCAATCAGATTGCCAAATGGGACGGAAGCAGTTGGAGCGCGCTCGGGTCGGGGTTGGGCTACGTGGTGTATGCGCTGGCGGTGGCGGGTAACGACGTGTATGCGGGCGGCAGTTTTGCCACGGCGGGCGGGGTGTCGGTTGATGCCATCGCCAAATGGGATGGTGGTAACTGGTCGGCGTTGGGCTCCGGCCTCACCCACGGTCGTGTCGCTGCGCTGGCGGTGAACGAGGCGGGGCGTCTCTTTGTGGGAGGCAGTTTCATGTTCGCGGGTGACAAACTGTCCCCGTTCATCGCCCAGGCCAATCTCACGCCCCAGCCCATGGCCATCGAGGGTATTCGCGTGGATGCGGGGGGCGTCACTCTCAATTGCCGCGGTGGGGCCGGCGGCGTCTGCGCCGTCCAACGCGCCACCGATGTGCGGTTCACCCAGGACCTGACCACGCTCCACACCACCAACGCCCCGCCCGACGGCCGGTTCACCTGCACCGATGCCACCCCGCCCGCGACGACGGCGTTTTATCGGCTCAGCCAGCCGTAGGCTGGGACCACGGACCACGGACCACGGACTCAACAACTGAAAGCGGAAAGCAGAAAGCAGAAATTGAAAGCGCGGAGAAGCGCAGAACAAAAAACCATGACACACGAAAGAGGCCCAGCATGAAAACGACTCTTGATTCTGAAACCGACCTTAACGCCAAGACGCAAAAGCGCGAATGATGCGATCGCGAAGCGCCGACCGCTACGGTTCAGGGACACGTAGCGCGAGGTCATCGAGGAACTCTCCGTCGGTTGCAGTTGCAGGAACGTGGCCGCCAGGCAACGCAATTTGACGTGATTTCGACTTCCCTCCCGACCCGCGTCTGATAATTTGCCGGCCTGACTTATGGCAAAACACAACTACAAATTCTGCTTCGGTCCCTGGAATATCAGCGAAGGACAAGATCCTTACGGTCCCACCACCCGCCCGCCCCAGTCGTTCGACTGGAAACTCGCGCAACTCAAGAAGCTCGGGTTCGACGCGATGATGTTTCACGACGACGACGCCGTGCCGGACATTGACAGCAAATCCGACGCGCAACTTCGCAAGGAAACCAAACACCTCAAGAAGAAGCTGGCGGACGCCGGTGTGGCGGCGGAGATGGTCGCGCCGCGATTGTGGTTCGATCCCCACACGATAGATGGCGGTTACACGAGCAACGATCCCAAGTGCCGCAAGTATGCCATCGAACGCTCGCTCCGTTGCATTGATGTCGCGAGGTATCTGGGCACGGACCTCATCGTGCTGTGGCTGGCGCGCGAGGGCAGTTACATCCGCGAGGCCAAGAACGCCCGCAGGTGCGTGGATTACCTGGTGGAGGCGGTGGACGCGATGCTGGCCTACGACAAAAGAATCCGCATTTCCATCGAGCCGAAACCGAATGAACCGATGGACCATGCGTATGTTCCCACCATTGGACACGCGCTGGCAATTGCGCAACTCACCCGCGATCCCAAACGTGTCGGCTGCCTGATTGAATCCGCACATGCCATCCTCGCCGGATTGGACCCGGCGGATGAAATTGATTTTGCCATGGCGTTTGGAAAACTGTGGTCGCTGCACCTGAACGACCAGAACGGATTGAAGTTCGACCAGGACAAACCGTTCGGCAGCGCGAATCTGCGCGTGGCGTTCAATCAGGTCCGCGCCCTTGAACGCAACGGTTACGGGAAGAACGGCGAGTATGTGTGCTTTGATGTGCATCCGTTCCGCACCACCAAGGTCGAACACTGGCTGGCGCATCTGGACAACAGCCGCCGCACGTTCCTCAAGCTCGTGCAAAAGGCCCGCTCGTTTAACGAAAAGCAGGCGCAGGCGCTGATCAAGGACCGCAACTACGCGGCGCTCGATCAGATGGTGATTGAGCATCTGCTCGGCAGATAATACCGCCTCCCCTTCCCTTCGGGCCGGCCAGTCGCCGGCCCTTTTTGTTGCCCAGGCTTCTTAGCGAGATTCCGCAGGGATGGGGCAGCCAGAAACGCCACTGCAATAATGGCCGGTTTCCCTGCCAAGACGCATGTGACAGATTCCTTACAAGAATCTTGCGTGGCTTTGACACTTTCCCAGCCAGTTGCGAGAATCTGATGGTGTGAAGCGAGTCGCCTTGCTGTTCGTAATCGCGGTGCTGGTGCCCAGCCTCGGGCTGGCCTGGCTGGCGGTGCGTTCGCTGCGTGACCAGCAGTTTGTGCTCGAACGCCAGCAATCGTTGCTCTATCAGTCCGTCGCCGATGGCCTGGCCCGCGAAACCCAGGAATTCCTCAATGAGCACTTGCGCTCGTTCGGGCTGGAGATCGAGCGGTGGCTGTTACGGCGCGAGCCATTTGATTTTGCGCGCACGCTGGATCAAGATCTCGCCACAAACTGGCCGCTCGCGGAAGTGAGCTTTGCGGTAACCACCGACGGTCAATTGTATTCACCCGGCTTTTCCACCCGGCCGGAGGTGCGTAATTTTGTCGCCACCCAAAGCCGGTTTCTGGGCAACCAGGAGGCTGCGGAGGTTTATTGGAACGTCGGCAAACAAACCTTGAACGCACCGGTTGCCCAAGCGTTCCAGCAACCGGCGGACGATCCTTTGAACTATGGCGGCAACACCAGGCAGATGGCGACGCAGAGTGGCTTCCCCACTAAGACGCCTTCTGTGCGCAACGTGCTTCCCCAGCAATCCTTGGATTTCAAGGATACCTCCTGGGCGCAAGCCGCGGACAACCGTTCGCGGCTCAATCCCTCCGAAGCCGAGTTCCGCCAGCTTATCGGCGACGCCACCGAAGGCACCCTGGCCCGCTTTGTGGATAATCGTCTGGCCGTGCTGTTCTGGTATCGCTCACCGCGCGCGACCAACCTCATCTTCGGCGCGCAGTTGTCGCTGCCCCGCCTGCGCGAGGCACTCCAGGAACTCCTGGATGAATTGAAACCAGGAATCCGCGACGACGTCTGTGTGGCGCTGTTGGATGACACCGCCAAACCGGCGGCGCTGTCGCCGGCGGACTTTCAATCCAGCAATTGGAAACGACCCTTCGTGGCCACCGAAATTGGCGAGGGGTTGCCGCACTGGGAGGTCGCCGTTTATTTACTAGACCCGGATAAACTTTCGCAGGCCGCCCAGACGCTCAAGCTCACGTTGGGGTTGCTTATCAGCTCGCTGCTGGTCGCGATTGGCGTCGGGAGCTGGTTGATCGTCCGCGATCTCAACCGTCAACTCACCCTCGCCCGCCAGAAGACTGATTTCGTCAGCAACGTTTCGCATGAACTCAAGACGCCGTTGACTTCGATCCGGATGTTCGCCGAACTGCTCGCCGAGGAACGGGTGCCCGACCGCGCCAAGCAACGTTCCTACCTGCACATCATCACGGCGGAAACGGCCCGGCTCACGCGCCTGATCAACAACGTCCTGGATTTCGCGCGACTCGAGCGCGGCGAGAAGAAATATAATTTCCAGGATTGTGACGTCGCGGAAGTGTTGCGCGAGACCGTCGAGACGCTGCGGCCCCATCTGGAACAAAACGGGTTTGCGCTGGAATGTGCGCTGCCCGGCGAACCCTGCGTCGTTCAGGCTGACCGCGATGCCCTCGCCCAAGTTCTGGTCAATTTGCTTTCCAACGCGGAGAAGTATTCGGGCGAGCAGAAGGAAATCCACGTCGAATTGCGCCGACACAGCAGCCCGCTGCCGTTTGTCGAGGTCAACGTGCAGGATCGCGGCCTGGGTGTCCCGCGCGGCTGCGAGGAAAAGATCTTCGAGCAATTCTATCGCGCGCACGACTCATTGAGCAGCGGGGTGCAAGGTTCGGGCCTTGGCCTCACCCTGGCACGACAGATCGCCCAGGCACACGGAGGCGACATTGCCTGCCAGCCGCGCGACGGAGGGGGGAGTTGTTTCAGCCTGCGTTTGCCCGTGCGGAGCACGCCAGCGACGGGTGGTGGGCGGACTGGAATGGGTTGAGCCGAAGTCTGGCCGATGGGTTCTTCCATTGGCATTTATTGCGACGCATGAAAACGAAAATTCTCGTGGTGGAAGATGACCCGCACATTCTATTGGGCTTGGAAGAAGTCTTGAAGAGCGACGGCTTCGAGGTCGTGACCTGCAACCGAGGCGATCAGGCGGTGGCCATGTTCACGCAATATCAGCCCGCGTTGATCCTGCTCGACGTGATGCTGCCCGGATTGAGCGGTTACGACATCTGTAAGCAACTGCGCGCGAAGAAGGTCACCACCCCCATCCTGATGCTCACGGCCAAGGGGCAGGAGCTTGACAAGGTGGTGGGGTTGGATCTCGGCGCGGATGATTATGTGACCAAGCCGTTTGGCGTGCGGGAACTGCTGGCGCGCATCCACGCCCTGCTCCGCCGCAGCAGCGATACACCGTCCGCCAACCCGACCTCCGAGGCACAATTCCGCATTGGTGAGGCGACGATTGATCCCAGGACATTCCAATTGAAACGCGGTCAGGACACCGAAGCCCTCACCGCCAAGGAACTCAAGCTGCTGCAACTTTTCCATGCGCATCCCGGCGAAGTCCTGTCGCGCGACCGGTTGCTCAACGAAGTTTGGGGTTACAACTACTACGGTACGACGCGCACCTTGGATCAAGTAATTGTCCAGTTGCGGAAGAAGCTCGGTGACAGCGGCAGCGAACCCAAACATCTGCTCACGGTGCATGGCGTGGGATACCGACTCCTGCCGTAGCCGGAATGGCATCCCGCAGGTTGGGCTGCCTCACGGGTGACACGCGCGATTCAAACGATTCGCTTTCGCGCAGCGTTGTCCCGGATTTTTCCCTGGATTCCTTTCCAGTAGTTGCCTGAGTAGCCTGCTGGCAGGCATGAAGGTAGGTTCTCGACCAACAGCAACCAAGACGGAGGAAGTGAATTTGAGCGCCATGAACCCAGCAATCCATCCCGCTACAACCGTATCTCCAGAAACAACACCTCATCCGCAGCGCCGCCCCTTCAGCCCTCACTGGGCATTGGACCAGCGATCCGCAAAACTGCCGCCCTCGGCAAACAAGACATCAGACACCCAAGCAACGGCATTATTGAGACGCGTGAATGGGCATTTCGCAGCCAGACATCCGGCACCTGCATCGCGAGACTGGTTGGATCACGACCCAAGCAACTGGCCCGGTAGAAAGGTGCGTCACCTGAGAACCGGCATGGTTCACACAATCCGCCACGTATTCAAAAACGGCCGGGTGGAGCTGGAAAGGAATTGGATGACTTACTCCTCGGATATCCAAGGCATCAGAACGGCGTTTGAAGCAACTGGTTGGTGACTTGACCCGCCGAACACCAGGCATTGCCACCTTCCAAGAACGCCAAACCAACATCGCCATCAACGCCACAGCTCACTTGCCGATGCAGAACTGACTGAAGATCGAATCCAACAAGTCTTCGGTCGTGGTCTTGCCCACAATCTCGCCCACGGCATTGACCGCAATGCGCAGGTCCACCGCCACAAGTTCCAACGTGGCGCCTTCGCAAAAGCCAGACAAGGCGAGCGATACGGCGTTGCGTGTCCGCATCAAGGCGTTTTGGTGCCGCGAGTTGATCATTACTTCCAGCATCTCGGCGCGAACTTCACCTGACCAAACCAGTTCCTTGATGGCATCCTTGAGTTGCTCAATACCTAGACTCGTGAGGCAGCAGACGTCAATCACTGCATGAGCAGCACGCGACTCAATCTCCGCTCCCCAACCGCCGTCCCCGGTTGCAGCAGTCCCCGGCGCGCACGGAGTGACGCGCCCTACTTTGCGGTTCATGGAAGCCGGTAGAACCAGCTTAACCGGCAAGTCCACCTTGTTTCGCACCAGAATACGTTTCTTGCCGGCGAACTCGTCCAGATACTTTTCATCTGCCACCGTCAGCGGTTCGGAGGCATCAAGAACGTGGAGGATGAACTCGGCGGCAGCCAGACTCTGGTGACTGCGGCGGATACCTTCACTTTCAATCTCGTCGCGCGCTTCGCGCAGCCCGGCGGTGTCCACAAACACCACTGGCAGTCCGCGCACATTGGCCATCTCCTCGATGGTGTCGCGCGTCGTGCCCGGCACGGCCGAGACAATGGCGCGATCATGCCCGAGGAGTTGGTTCAACAAACTGGATTTGCCGGCGTTGGGCCGGCCCACAATGGCGGCACGGATACCACGGCGGAGGATCCTCCCTTCATTGGCGGTGCGCAGCAGTTCGTCCATGAAGGCCATCGCGTGCTCCAGCCGTTGCACCAGTTGGGCGTGCGTGTCCGGCGCGATGTCTTCCTCGGGGAAATCAATGTGCGCCTCGACATGCGCCAACACGTTCATCAAGTCGTCCCGCAGTTGATTGATCCGCCGGGAGAGTTTGCCCGCGAGTTGTTCGTTGGCGGCTCGCAGCGCCAGTTCGGTGCGCGAGTGAATCAAATCCGCCACCGCCTCGGCCTGGGTCAGGTCCAGCCGCCCATTGAGGAAGGCGCGGCGTGTAAATTCCCCCGGCAAAGCCAACCGGGCACCACTTGCGAGCACGGTGTCGAGCACGGCTTTGGCGGACAACAATCCGCCGTGGCAGGCGATTTCCACCACATCCTCGCGCGTGTTGGTGCGTGGTGCGCGCATGACCGAGAGCAGCACTTCATCCACCTGCTGGCCCGCGCGCATCACCTTGCCGTAATGAATCGTATGCGTGGTGGCCTCGCTCGGTTTCCGGGAGTTCTTGCCCACCGGCAGGAAAACTTGCTCCGCCACCGCCAGTGTCTGCGGACCGGAAATGCGGATTACGGCCAGCCCGCCTTCACCCAGCGGAGTCGCAATGGCGGCAATGGTATCGTCGAACATGAGGCAAAGTCACCAATCCGGTGTTCCGGCCAGGAATGGTTGCGGGTTCATTTCCTTGGCAATCAATGAGCACAACTCCCACGCCGATTCTCGCTCTCCCGCCCTTCGAGAAACTGCCGCGCTTTCTCGTAACTCTTTCGTTGCAGGTAGTGCCGGAGATCCGCCGGCGCGTCGGAAGGCAATTGCACGGTCAGTTCATCTATGCGGCGGAACAACGCCCGCAGGTCGGGTTTGGGATCGGCTGTGCGGATTGATCTTGCGGCGGCCTCGAGCTCAATCAATGTGTCCAACAGTGCCTGTTCGGTTTGTGACATGACTGATTTCATACCCTGCCCCGTTGGATTTTGCCAACCCGCAGTTAAAGTCTTTGAAAATGGTCGTGCTGGTAGAATAATCAAAGCATGCCTGCTGTTCGTAAAGCCAAACCCAGCCAATCTCCAAGCGACATAGTGCAATCCACCCGGCTCTCTCCCACCGAACGGCGCAATCCGCGTTCGCAGAATCTCGACAAGCTGCCTGTGCGCGAGGCGGTAACTTTGATGCTTTCGGAGGAGGCCAGAGTCCCACGTATCTTGTTGCGGCATCACCAGGAGTTGAGTCGAGCCGTGGGTTTGGTGGCGCGTGCATTTCGCCGGGGCGGCCGGCTGATGTATGTGGGAGCCGGCACGAGCGGCCGGCTGGGCGTGCTTGACGCCAGTGAGTGTCCGCCCACGTTCCGCGCTCCGCCCGAGCTGGTGCAAGGCATCATGGCCGGAGGTGATATAGCATTGCGCCGCTCCGTCGAAGGCGCGGAAGACGATGATGCCGCGGGCGCGAAGGAAATTGCAGTCCGGCAGATCAGATCGAAAGACGTGGTTCTGGGCATTGCCGCAAGCGGCACGACGCCGTTCGTTTGGGGTGCTTTGCGCGAAGCGAAACGCCGGCGGGCCACTACCATTCTGCTGTGTTTCAATCCATTCCTTGCCATTCCCGGCGCCTTGCGGCCTCAGCTAGTGATTGCCCCCAACCTCGGTCCGGAAGTGTTGACCGGTTCCACCCGCCTCAAAGCCGGCACGGCGACAAAACTGGTGCTCAACCTGATCACCACACTGGCGATGGTTCGCCTCGGCAAGGTGAAGAGCAACCTGATGGTGGACGTGGTCCCCAGCAACGCCAAGTTGCGCGATCGAGCGGTGCGGATCGTGCAACAACTAACCAATCGCAGTTATGAACAGTCCGAGGCTGCCTTGCGGCGGAATAGCTGGGTCATCCAGCGCGCGGTCAGGTGATCAATTCCACCACCATTCGCTCGACGGATTTGAACCTGCCTGCCAGGTACCACGCCGTCACAAACCGGGCCAGGCCGGTAATAATAATGAGCAAGATCACGCTCATCAAGTAGAGGCCGAAAGCATGCGGCGGATCAGGCAGCATCACCCGCGGCAGCCCGTGATACAGCACCGCTGTGGACAGAAGAATCCCGATCCCCCACGCCACCCACGGGCTGATGACCGGGAACGCATCCAACACTCGGAAGGCAAACAGCGGACTCAGTCCGTAAGCAACCGCCGTGAACGCCTGTCCAAAACTGTGCCGTCCATGGAATGTCTCTCCCAATGATTTGATCAGCCAGGCGGCAACGATGACGATGAGGATCGAGAGCAAAGCCTGCGCGCCCAGGTAAACGGACGCCTCCGCAATCCCGAATTCCTTTGGCCGCAGCATGTCCTTCTGCACCACTCCCCACTGCACCAATCCAAAACCCTCCGCGAGCGAGGTTAAGAGCAGCAACGGCAGCAGAAACCCCGTCAAAACGAACAACCAGCGACGTTGGGTTTGCACAATCCGCTCCCAAGTCGCCACCGGTTCAAAAATCAACAACAAAGCTTTGATCATGTTTCTGATCTAAATATCTGCGAATGAAGGTTGAGACAATGAAATATCCGAAATATCAACCGCACCCGTCGCCCACTTGTTTGACGATTCCATGCCGATTGCGTTCAACCGTAAGTCGCGTAAGCTTCGGGTATGAGAGTCGGCCGGAAACCAGGCGGTGTGACACACCGAATGCTGGTCCTTGCGATCACCGGATTGATGCTGACCGGGTGTGCCACGCCGAAACCGGACTGGGCAAGCCGAGTGGGCGCGTACACGTTTGACCAAACGGTTCTGGAATTGGGACCGCCCGACAAGCAAGCCCAACTTGAAGACGGCACGCGGGTAGCCGAATGGTTGACTCGCCGGGGTCAGGTGCTGAGTCATCCGGCAATGGGCTACTATGGCTATCAGCCTTGGGGTTTCTTCCCCCCGGCCTATCCTCCTTATGTCGAATTCTACACACCGGATTACTGGCTGCGGTTAACCTTTTCCGCAGATGGCACATTGCGGGGGTGGAAGAGATTCGCGAAGTGACCCAACCGAATGTACGTGGAATGTGCGTGGACTTGACAACCTCGGCCTGTTGGTTTGGTCCGGGAGCAACCAATCATCAGAGCCGTGAGACCCAGTTTATCACCGTGTCCTCGGACGCCGGCTCCGGCAAGACCCGCAGCCGGCGACCGGCTCTGGCCACTTTGTAAGCCGCTTGAATTGAAGCCACGGGAAACACGCCGCCCGTGTTGTACAATAGAACCGGATTCGGCGCCGCCAGCATGGCCGCGCCCTCGAAGGTGCCGATATTTCTGAGTCCCGGACAGAAGAAGTCCGGGGCCAGCAATACCTCATCACTGGCGACATCAAGCGCGTTGGCATTCGCCACCACGGCGTCCACCGTTGGCGCGGCCAGCAAGGCCCAAAGCCCGGCCCGCCCGCTGCCGTGAAGCACTACTTTGCCATCTCGCCTACCCCCGAACACCAGCGCCCGGCCGGCTGCGCCCGCCGTGACGAGGTCGCGCACACGGGATTGCAGTTTGGTACGATTGTAGGTGGTGAAGAAGTTGGCGAATTGATCCGTGGGCTCGCGGCTCGAATAAGTTTGAAGCACCATGACCGCCTGCGCGTGCGCCAGCAAGCCCGCCGCCAAACCAAGCGGTTCGCCATCCGTGCCCAAATACGCGGGCGCGTCATCGGCGCTCGCCAGCACCACCAGGTTCTTAATGCGACCGGCGGACCTGACGCGCGGGCTGAAACAAATCGCAGTCAGAGTCTCTTCCTCGCCCGCGCGATGTATAACCATCTCCGAACTGGACCAATCCGAATCCTGGCGCAAGACGCGAAGTTTGGTTTCCACCTCCATGCCGGGCCAGCCAACCTGCAAGGTGTGATTCCAAGCCGGCTGCATCACTTCCCGGAACCTCGCCGCGCCCGCCTGATTCCGCGGCACCAGCTTCCGCCATTGTTCGCGATACATGCCTTTGAGCGACTCATTGAACTCCTCCCGGCTCAACGCGTTCACGGGCAGCTTGCCATCGGGGAACACGCGCAAGTCGGCGTCCGGCTCCTTTGCGTAAGCTGCCTCCTTGAGCGCGCCAGGATTGGGATGCTGTAGCAACCATTGACCGAACCATTCGTACACCGCCTCCCGACTCGTTTGGTTGTAATTGTGTCCGTAATCAAAGATCACGTGACGCAGCCGGTCACTCGCTCCAAACAAACGATAGATCTGCTCAATGGCCGGACCTTCGAGTTCCATGGTGGTCTTCGTCCAGTCGCCGGTGGCGGCCACCAGAATCTGCGGACATGGGGCCGCGGCGGCGGCGATTTCCATGTTGGAGTATTGAACGCGCAGACCCGGTGCATTCTCGCAACTGCATCCACCTTGCATTGAGTGACTCACCATGACTGCCGGGGCGAGCGCGGCCAAACGATCTTCAATCGCGCCCAGCATGAACGTCTGCGTCCCGCCGCCTGAAGCCCCCGTGCAGGCCAGCCGCTTCTGGTCCACGTCCGGCAGCGACGCAAGAAGATCCAGCGCGCGAATGCTGTTCCAGGTCTGCAAGCCCATCAAGCTGATGTTCCAGAGCTGGTCCGTGCGATTCGTTCCGAACTGGCGATGAGTCTCGTAAAAGGGACGGTTCGGCGCGGAATCCGGGAATTGCGTGTCGTTGTAGCCGACCATATCGTAGGCAAAAGCCACCATGCCCTGTCGCGCAAAACTGATGCAGCGCGCCGCCACACTACCCTCCTTCGTGTCCGCCATCCGACCATTGGACCAATGACCGTGCGGGTTCAGAATCCCCGGAAACAGTCCGCGCCCCTGACCCAGCGGGCGATACAGATTTCCGGCCAGATAGAATCCCGGATAAGTCTCGAAATAAACCTTCTCGACGCTGTAGCCATCGCGTTCGATCCGGCCGAAGACTCGCGCATTGAGGGTTGTCTTTGCCGGCAACGGCCACAGCCCGCAACTGACGAGCACCTGTTGGCGGATTTCCTGCGCCCGCAACTGCCATTGTTCGCGCGTCCGGATTTCGGGAAAGGTGCGCGGTGTGTTCAAGGTAACGACGGCCTCCGCTTCGGCGGCTCGCGCTGGAGCGAGCAAGCTGGAGACCAGAACGCCGACGGCCAGGCAGCCTAGGGTCACAGTGTGTTTGGGTTGTTTCATGGCGCTGATTGAAAGCGAATTGTTCGTTGAGCGGAAGCAGGAAATGCAGAGGAACGAACCGTCCTGCTTTCAGCGAACCACTGCCGCCTGAACCTGGACCTCCTCTTCAGGGCATCACCATTCCATCAACTACGACTCCAATTCCACAAGCTCACCCAAGGGCCGTACAACTTGGCGATCCCGCGCTTCCTCGACTTCGACTTGGCGGTCTGGTATGAACCGCTTTGTCACTGCTGCGGCCGGATGGAAATAATTGGCGGGTTAACGAGCGGAATTTCGCCTGAATGACTAACGGACTACGATGAACGGCCCACAAACACAATCGCGCAAAACCAAACGCGAACTGTTCCTGGCGGCGCTCGAACGGCCAACACCCGAAGAGCGCGTTGCGTTTCTGGACGAGGCGTGTGCCCACGACCCGTCGCTGAGGGCGGCGGTTGAGGCATTGATTCAGAATCACAAGGAAGACACCTTTTTGGAGACGCCGGCCATCGTGGCTCCGGCCGGGGCTGCGCCCAAAGAGGGACGTTCCGACACAGTAACGGTGGTGATCATCGGCGAGAAGCCCGGCGATATGGTGGGGCGTTACAAACTGCTGCAACAGATCGGCGAGGGCGGTGCGGGCGTGGTGTTCATGGCCGAGCAGGAAGAACCCGTGCGGCGGCGGGTCGCCCTCAAGGTTCTGAGGCCAGGCATGGACACCAAATCCGTCATTGCGCGCTTCGAATCGGAGCGGCAGGCCCTGGCGTTGATGGACCATCCGAACATTGCCAAGGTGCTCGACGCGGGCAGCACGGCGACCGGACGGCCCTACTTCGTGATGGAACTGGTGCGCGGCGTTCGCATCACGGAGTATTGCGACCAGCACCGCCTGCCAACCCGCGAACGGCTGGCCCTGTTCATCCAGGTTTGCCAGGCGATCCAGCACGCGCACCAGAAGGGGATCATCCATCGCGACATCAAGCCGTCGAACATCCTGGTGACGCTCCACGACGGCGTGCCGGTGCCCAAGGTCATTGACTTCGGCATCGCCAAGGCCGTGGATCAGCGGTTGACCGACAAGACGCTCTTCACAGAGTTCCAGTCGTTCATTGGCACTCCCGCCTACATCAGTCCCGAACAGGCGGAGATGAGCGGGCTGGACATTGATACACGCTCGGACATCTACAGCCTGGGCGTGCTGCTCTACGAAATGCTCACCGGCAAGACGCCGTTTGACGCACACGAACTCGTGTCGTCAGGTTTGGATGGCATGCGGCGCACGATTCGCGAGCGCGAACCGTCGCCACCCTCAACCCGCTTTCGCACATTGCCCGAAGCCGAACAGACCACGACGGCGCAACGTCAGCAAGCGGAGCCGGCCAGACTGACCAGCGTGCTGCGAGGCGATCTGGACTGGATCGTTTTGAAAGCCCTGGAAAAGGATCGCACGCGACGGTACGCGACGGCAAATGGCCTGGCCCAAGACATCCGCCGTTACCTCGAGAATGAACCGATCATCGCCCGTCCTCCCAGCGCAACCTATCGTTTCCGGAAAATCGTTCGCCGAAACCAGCTTGCCTTTGCTGCGGCAGGTGCAGTTGCTGCGGCGCTCCTGATCGGTTCGGTGTTCTCGACCTGGCAGTTCATCGAGAAGAGCGCCGCCTACGGTCGGGCGGTCAACGCCGAGCAGGAGCAAACTCGGCTGCGGAACGAAGCCGAGGCAGCGCGGCGATCGGCGGAAGTCCAGGCCCTCGCGGCTCAACGCCAAGCCTATGCCGCGGACATGAATCTGGTGCAACAGGCGTTGGCGGCGAACAACCTGGGCCGCGCGCAAGAGTTGTTGAATCGCCACCGGCCCGCCGGGGAATCTCAATTCTCAAATTCCAAATCTCAAATCCCTGCGGACCTGCGCGGCTGGGAATGGCGTTACCTGTGGCAACAATGCCAGAGCGACGCGCTGTTCACCTTGTGCCAGCTTTCCAACGAAGTTTCGGCTTTGAGCGTGTCGCACGATGGCAAATGGGTGGCCGTTGGCGAGGATGGCGACCACGGGGCTTCGCTCTGGGACTTGCGCGCGCGCCAGGAGATCGCCCGGTTCCAAATTGGCGACGGGCAGTTCGCGTTCTCCCCGGTAAGCCCGGTGCTGGCATACGCCGCGAAGGGCAGTCCGGATCGTCGGGAGCCACCGGATCGCGGCAGCGTGCGGCTTTGGGACATGGTTAACCGCCGCGTTGTGGGAGAACTGCCGGTAAGTGGGCATTGCCGCGCTGTCGCGTTCTCCTCGGACGGCACGCGGCTGCTCACCGCCACTGACGAGTTCGCTGTCTGGAGCGTTGCGGATGGAACCAAGCTGAGGAGTGCCGCTTTTCCCGAACCAAGGGGATTTGACGGGCGTGTCCCGGTGCTAAGTCGCGTGGTGGTTTCACACGATCTGAGTCTTGCGGCGCACGTTATTGGCGGTGGACGAATTCGCCTCGTGAACCTGATTTCAGGTCAGGAACTCTGGACGGCTCAAGCTGCGGATGAAAACGTCACATCCCTGGCGTTTTCACCTGATGGAAAGCAACTGGCGTCTGGCGCTGGCTTCGTGGAATCCGCAGTCCGACTGTGGGACGTGGCAACGGGCCGCGAGCTGGCGCGATTGGAAGGCCACCGCACTTACGTCCGGTCGCTGGTGTTCTGGCCGGACGGCGCGACGCTCGCTTCCGCCAGCGGCGACCAGACGATTCACTTGTGGGATGTGAGCAGCGTGAGCCAGCTCTTCCCGACGAACCTTGGGTCATCCGAAAGCCCCCTCACCCGTCCTTCGGACACCCTCTCCGCCTCTGAGGGAGAGAGGGATGGGGTGAGGGGGCGGTTCTGGAGTGCAACCCGCCCGCGAGCGACTGAACTGCATCCCTACGCCACATTGCGCGGGCATCGTCTGGAAGTGTGGAGCCTCGCGCTGTGTCCCGATAACACCACGCTGGTGAGCGGCGCCAAGGATGGTTCCGTGCTCGTCTGGGACACTGCCGCTGTCCGCCGCAAACAGGCTTACGTGACTTTGCCAATGCCGGTGGTGGCCTGGAGCTTCCTGGCGGACAACCAGGAGATTTTGACGTTGGACAAGCAGGGCCGGGTCGCTCGCTGGCCGGGGGCTGATTTCCAGCACAGCCAACCGGTGCTGGACCTCGGCACGAATGCGCTGGCGGCCTGTTTCTCCGGTGATGGGCGGTATGTGGCCACGGTTTCATCGCGCGGAGCGAGCCAGGTCTGGGACCTGCAACAAGGCCGCATTTCGAGTGAGGTCGCCCCCGAAGAGGGGTGGGGGGTGCCAGTGACGTTTCTGGGAAACTCGAATCACCTCGTCACCCAGCAAATGCGCGATGGCAGTTTTCGGGCATGGGACGTGACCACCGGACGCGAGACGATGCGCTGGCAGTTTGCCCCTCCGAGCTTGCCGAGGAGGAGAGCCGTTTCCTCAGACGGACAGTGGCTCGTTGCCGTGGACAATGAAGGCACGGGCGAGTTGTACGATCTGGCCACGGGCCGAAACCAGCAGTTTGACCTCCAGTTGAAACAGGTGAACGCCACCGCTCTTTCGCCGAACGGTCGGTTGCTGGCGGCAGTGAGCGTGCTCGGAATCGGCCAGGTGTGGGACACCGCGACGGAACAAAACGTAGCCACCTTGCAGGGTTTTCTCCAAGGCACACACTCGGTCACTTTTTCGCCCGATGGCCAACGGCTCGCCATCGGCAGCAACGGGAATGAGGCCAT
This sequence comes from Verrucomicrobiia bacterium, assembly GCA_026125285.1. Taxonomy (GTDB): domain Bacteria; phylum Verrucomicrobiota; class Verrucomicrobiia; order Limisphaerales; family JADLHS01; genus WYBW01. The sequence continues at coordinate 258,018 of JAHCLO010000001.1, forward strand.
CAAACTCTGGGACGTGGAAAGCCTCCAAGAATTACTCACGCTGAAAGGCCAGGGGTCCATGTTCAACTCGACGGCCTTCTCCCCTGACGGCCATGTTCTGGCCTCCATCAACAGCCAGGGCCTTCTGCATATCTGGCGCGCGCCGCCATTCGAGGACATCGCGCGACTCGAAGCGCCGGGGCGGTGAGCTTGAGCGCGGGTGAGAGCGGAATACCCGGAAGGGCTGAAAGCCCGAAAGATAATAGCCCAGGGCAAAGTGAGTCCGCGAGCAACGCCCTGGGTCAACCGTCCACAAAACCTCCAAGCCCTGAAGGGGCGAAAGAAATTTTCAGGCCGAAATTCATGGGCCAGAATGTCGAAGTTGCGCGCCGACCGAACGTGCGGCCGTATTTTTCGGATCAAGTTCCAGTATTCGCTCAACGCACTTCCGGGTTTCACGAATTTGTCCAAGAGCGCCGAATGGGTTGCCCTTGTTGCTCCAAGTCCCGAATGTTGTCCCGGCGGCTGTCAGGCACTCCTCGCCGTATTGATTGCCTCGGAATGCACTGCATTGTTTGCTTCCTCGCGTCAACGCTCTTCACGGTTGTTTGTCCCGGACCAGGCTTTCGGGCAGGGCCGTGAGTTCCACGCCGGAATCGCTACACCAGACCACGCGGCCATCCTCCAACACATGCAATATCGTGCCGCCCATCGAACCGCGAAGGGTTTTGACCCTGTCGCCGGGCTGCAGGATCGCGGCTTGGCAAAGGCTTTCCACCGCCTCCACCATGACCTCGCGGTCCAACACCCCGGCTATGTAGTGGGCGACCGCGGAGCCGACCTCACGCTTGCGGCCGGGCACCAGATCGCTGAACAGCGCAAACGAAAGCTCCCGTCCGATAGTGGCAAAAGTGTTGCCGTTGAAGAAGAGAAACGGTGCCCGGCGGTGGTAGGCGCGCAGTTGATCGAAGACCTCGCCGAGGGTTAAGGCTTGGAAGCGGAGCGCTTCCCAATCTGTTGCGCACGCTGCTCCAGTTTCCGAGTTAACTCCATGCTGTGCGCGACCTCTTTCGCACGCTCCTCGGTTGATGCCGATGACAGCGTGCCAGTCCCAGTTCTTGAGAAATTGGGCTCGGGTTTGAAGCGGTGAACCGACTCCTCCGCCGCCTGACGGATGTCCTCCGCCGTCAGGTGCTCCAGCAGGTCCAATCTCAGTTTCATTGCTCATAATCTAAGCCCCATTTCAGGATTTGCGCAAGGGATGTTAGCGCCCGGCGGGCGGCGTCCGCCTTTCTTTCGCGCGACTTTGTCCTGAGCCGGGGCAGCCCATGGCATTTGAGGTCTTTGCCAAAGGTGGTCTTGGGGGCCTGCATTTGCTAGACCCTGCCTATCTTCTGCCTCAACCAGGCCCGGGAGTAGGTCCAGAGCCGTTCGGCACTGCGCAGCGGAAGACCGAGCGCGGTCGCAGCTTCCTCCATGGTCATGCCCACGAAATAGCGCAGTTTCACCAAGTCGGCGCAAGTGGGGTCTTCCGTCGCAAGCAGGTCGAGCGCTTCATCAATCGCCAGCAGTTCATCGGAAGGCGCGGTCTGGACGAGGTGCGATTCGTTCAGTTCTTCACGTTCAGCACCAGCACCACGCTTGAGACTGCGCTTGCGCCGGGCTGATTCCACCAGGATGCGCCGCATGGCCTCGGCCGCTACGGCGAAGAAATGTGCCCGTCCCTCGAAACTCTCGTTCCCGTCGCCGATCATGCGTAGCCAGGCTTCGTGAACCAGGGCAGTCGGTTGGAGCGTATGCCCTGGCGATTCCTGAGCCATCTTGTAGGCGGCAATTCGACGCAGTTCATCATAGACTAGCGGCAACAATGCCTCGGCAGCTTGGGATTCGTCCCGCTGCATTGCTTCAAGGATCTGCGTCACGTCGCTCACGGTTCGTATCATGCCCGCAGGACGTACCTGCGTCCAGAGGGTAGGGCGTGCAGTCCTCTGCGCGTCGTTTTCCTCAAAACAAGCATGGGCGCGCACGGAGTGACACGCCCTACCCCAGTAATCAGTGAAGAAAAACTTGGCGGACTTAGCTGGCGGTCTGCGCTTGTAGGGATGAAGGCAAGAACATGAAGACACCAATCGTTAACCTGAAACCTGAGCTTATGGGGCTCAAACGCTTGGCCCTGCTGTTCCTGACCGCAGCCATCACCGGCTGGGTCGGATATTACGTTGGAGTCATGCGCGAACCGGTCGCCACTCACATGCCCCGGGGCGCAACGGCGTCGCTGGATTATCTTGCTTCAGCGAAATCTTTCTCAGAGGTCGAGCACGCGCGGGCTGCCTTGGATGCTCTGGCCGTGCGATATGTTGAAAACGCCCAGGCGTTGATTACTCAGGAAATCATGAGCCGTAACGCCAGCTTCGGAATTCCCCAATCAAGCCCGGAGCGGCCCATGCTGGCAGCCATCAAGCTGCTCGATGAGGCGCTCCCAGAATTCCAAGGGACCGCAGGGGAGTTACGACTGCTGCAACTGCTGCTCTACGCGTTAAAACAGGAGCGACGCTACGACCGCTGGCTGGATGTTTATTTGGATGCACTTTATCGCCATCCGACGCACGAACTGGTAAGCAGTTTGGCGGAGGAGGCCATTGCCATCAGTCAGGCGGTAGGACGGCAACGGGAACTTACCACCGGGCTTTGGTATCTCGCCGGCATTCCCGTGAACTTCTCCGCCAAATCCCGGATCGAAAATTCCCTCATCCGCGTTCGTGCCAACGCTCAAATCACCGGCGAAGCCAATGAATGTCACTTGTGATCCATCCCGAAAGGCGCTCATGACTTCCCAGGTTGGTTTATTGATTCTGGCCATGGCCATGATTGGCTTCTTGCTGGTATTTCGGGCGCATTTCGCCGTGTTCATCGCGAAAGGAGACAGCATGCTGCCGGGCCTTCAATCCGGTGACCTGGTTCTGGTGGATAAATTGGCCTTCAGGACGAAGAATCCCGAGCGGGGAGACATCGTGGTCGCGCGCGACCGTGATGAGCTGATCATCAAGCGCGTTGTGGGTCTCCCGGGCGAGGAGGTGGAATTGCGCCAGGGAGAACTCTACGTCAATCAACATCCGCACTCCGAAAAGTATGCCGTGGAGCCCGGGTGGTTGAACCTCGGAAAAGGCCGACTCCTGGAAAACAAGTATGCCCTCCTTGGCGACAACCGGTCGGTATCCCGCTCGGTGTTCGTTCACGCCGTCGCATCGAAGGACCAGATGCTGGGTAAGGTGATTCACTCGCTTCGCCTCCGGCCGCGCTGGCTGGGTTCGAGTTTGAATCGGACCACATAAAGGTGAAGACGATCATCCCCAAAGCACGGTCAGGAGCGGATTCCGGTGGGAGGCGCATGGCGAGCGTCTTTGCCGGAGTGTTGCTCATCGCGGCGCTCTTCTGCGGAGCGGTGGCGTTGCAGCGAGTTTCGCCGGCGGCCTCGTCCACCCAATTTCTGGACGCTGATCGTATCTACAAACTAACCAACGTTTGGACCATTCATTTGAAATTCGCACCTGACCAGTGGGAGGCCATGGAACCCCAGGGCGGCGGCGACCCATTCGGGGGCGGCGGACCGGGCGGCCGGCCGGGAGGTTCTGGCCGCGCTCGGGAAGACCGAGCACTGGCGCCGGTGATGATGAGTCAGGGCGATTTCAACCGGGATGGGCGAATCTCCAGGAAGGAATTCTCCCGGTTGGCAGAGGAGTGGTTCAAGGCTTGGGATACCGGTAGAACGGGGAAACTCGATGAAGGCCAGATTCGGGCGGGCCTCGACGCCATCCGCAACCCGGCGGGCGGTGGCGTCGCAACGATGCTCTTGGGGGCGGAAGGAATGCGAAATGGCATTGCCAATCTGCTCGGCGTGGCGTTCGAGTATGTCCGCGCGGATATGGAATTTGCCGACCGGCTGGTGCCGAATGTGGGGGTACGTTACAAGGGGAACGGGACGTTTATGGAGTCGCGCAATTCCCTGAAGCGGTCGTTCAAGCTCCAGCTCAACCGATTCGCGAAGGGTCAGACTCTGGGCGACGTGCGAACGCTGACGCTGCAAAACAACGTCACGGACGCCAGCCTGATGAACGAGGTGCTGGCCTACCGGCTCTATCGGGACGCGGGCGTGCCGGCGCCGCGGACCGCCTACGCCAAGGTGTTTGTCACCGTGCCGGGCAAGTACGAGCGGCAGTACTTCGGCCTGTATTCGCTGAGTGAATCCGTGGACAAGCAGTTTGCCGAGCGTCAGTTTGGGACCAAACGCGGGGCGATCTTCAAACCGGTCACGCCGTCCTTGTTCACCGATCTCGGGGCGGATTGGGCCGCCTACAATCAAATCTACGATCCGAAGACGGCGCTCTATGACGAGCAGAAGCAGGCGGTGATGGAGTTGTCCCGCTTCGTGACCCGAGCGGACGATGGGTTGTTCGCCGCGCGCATTGGCGAGTTCATTGACCTGCCGGAGTTCGCGCGGTTCATGGCGGTAATGGTCTATCTCTCGGACTTGGACGGCATTCTCGGTCCGGGTCAAAACTTCTTCCTGCATTTGCACCCCAAGACCCAGCAGTTTCAGTTCATTCCCTGGGATCAGGATCGTTCGTGGGGGCAATTCAATCGCGCGAGCCAGGAGCAGCGGGACAACCTGAGCGTCCATCGCCCATGGCAGGGGGACAACTTGTTCCTGGAGCGAATGTTCAAGGTAGAGACGTTCAAGAAACTCTATCTGGCCCGCTTGGACGAGTTCAGCAAAACGATCTTCCGCCCCGAGCGAATCGCGCAACAGGTGGATGAGATCGCCGCGGTGATTCGCCCGGCGGTGCAGGAGGAATCGGAATCCAAACTGGCGCGCTTCGACCAGCTCGTTGCCGGCGAAATCGCGTCGCCGCCGGGCCCGTTTGGTGGTGGCCAAACCAAGCCCATCAAGCCGTTCGCGAAGGTGCGCACGGAATCCGTGCGCGATCAACTGGCTGGCAACTCGGAAGGACTGGTGGCGGGCAGCGGTTTTCCGGGCGGCTTTGGAGGTGGCAGCGGTCTGGGCGTGTTCAGCCGGTCGCTCTTGCAGGCACTCGACAAGGACAAGGACTCGACTGTGTCACAAGCCGAATTCGTGGAGGGCTTTTCGGAGCTGTTCCAATCGTGGGATACCGACAAGAGAGGAAGTCTCCCTTGGGCACAAGTCCGGGCGGGCATTGAGAAAGACCTGGCCCCGCAAGCGCAAGGCTTTTCACCTTTCGGCGGTCGTGGTGGCGGACCTCGCGGTCCCGGTGCAGGCTCTGCTGGGCCTCGTGGTGGCTTCGGGGCTCCCGGAGGTGGTGGTGCGGCGGCGGCCACAGCCGTCACCGGAACGAAAGACCCTGGGTTGTTCACCAGCGAACGTTGGGGGATGCGCGCCTTCTCCCGCCAGCTTCCCAACGGCAAGTATGTGGCGAAGCTCTATTTCGCCGAGACCTTTGATGGCATCACCGGCCCGGGCCAGCGCGTTTTCTCCTTCAATGTCCAGGGACAGGAATTCAAGGACTTCGACATTTGGGTGAAGACCGGCGGCCCACGACGCGCCTACATCGAGACGGTGCCCGTGGAAGTGGCGAATGGGGAATTTCGCATCACGTTCACGGCCCTGGTCGAAAGTCCGGCCATCAAGGCGATTGAGATTATCCCGCAGTCCGAGGCGGGCGGCGGGGGTGCGTCATCCGCAAAAGCCATACGGATCAAGGCCGGCCAGTCCGAGCCATTCACGGATTCGAGTGGACAGCTTTGGCAGCCGGATGAAGGTTTCGAGGGAGGCGCTTTCGGCGCAATGAACCCACTGCCCGGCGGTTTCGGCGGCCGCCTGCCCGGGGGCCAAGGACCTCCCATGAACGAGCCGAACCAAAGACCAAATACTCAGCGTCCCGACCAACGATCCTCGACTGGTCCGCAACCCTGAGCACGATTCGCGTGATTAAACAAACCCTCAACTCAATCAATCGCCATGAGAACGAAACGACCTTTGCACCATAGAACGGCAATGATCAGCATCCTCTGTTGGACCATCCTGATGTCCTACGCATCCGCTGGAGATTGGCCGCAATATCTGGGGCCAAACCGGAACAGCACATCCGACCAGAAAGGCATCCTGCGCACCTGGCCGGAGAAGGGACCGGAGGTTCTCTGGACGGCAACTGTAGGCCGAGGTTACGGGGGGCCGGTCGTCAAAGACGGCAAGGTTTACTTGCTCGATAGGGACGATAAGGTCCGTGACATTCTTCGCTGTTTAGACCTCGCCAATGGCAAAGAGCTCTGGAGTTTCGCTTATGACGCTCCCGGAACAGTCATGTTCCCCGGGTCGCGAAGTGTGCCCGCCGTGGACGGCAATCATGTCTATTCCTGCGGTCACAACGGCGACTTGTATTGCATTGACCTCAACACCCACAAACCTGTTTGGAACAAGAACGTGTGGAAAGATTACGGCGGCGACCGAATTCCATTTTGGGCCGTCACGCAGTGCCCGTTGGTTTACGGTGACCTGGTGATTGTGGCTTCACAGGCACCCGATGCCGGGGTTGTCGCCTATGACAAAGCCACGGGCAACGTAAAATGGAAAACGCCCTCCCTTGGGCTTATCAGCTATGCCAGCCCGGCCATCGTAAAGGTGGACGGAAAAGACCATGTGGTGATGGTCACTTCATCCACCAACCCTTTCCAACGAACCCGCCCCGAGAATGAACTGGGCAACGTCGTCGGGATGGACCCGCTGACGGGAGAAATCCTGTGGAAATATGACAAGTGGGAATGTCACATTTCGGTCGCCAGTGCGGTGGATGCCGGCGAAAACAAAGTGCTGATTGTCGGGGGCTATGAACTTGGCGCAACCATGATCAAGGTCGAAAAGAAGGCGGAAGGTCGCTACGGCACAATGGAGCTTTTCACGACCAAGGAATTTGGCGATCAAACCAAACCGCCGGTCCGGCACAAGGGTCACTTCTATGCTCATTACGGAACCAACAATCGGCGCGACGGCATGGTGTGCATGAGCATGAATGGCCAGATCCTGTGGAAGACCAAACGCGATCCGGATTTCAACAAAGGGAGTATGATCCTGGCGGACGGCCTGATTCTGGCGACCGATGGGGCACAGACTTTGTACCTGATCGAGCCTGATCCCTCCGGATTCAAGCCGTTAGCGTCAGCGAAGGTGCTGGGAGTAGGGGCAACCGGATCAGAGAATGATCAGTTGGCTTCTCGAGTTGGAGGCCAGACCCAGAACTGGGCGCCGATGGCACTCGCTGACGGGAAACTTCTCCTGCGAGACCAGACCCAGTTAAAGTGCCTCCAAGTTGCTCAGTGATCCGTAACCGTTCAACCTGACTACTCCAATGCAAATCGAACAATCCCTCCGTGACTTATTGTGGAACCCCGAAATGGTGGCTTCCCTGCCCAAACTGGTGTTGAGCCTCGGCATCGCCGCCCTGCTCGGTGTGATTCTGGGGCAGGTCTATATTCACTTCGGCCAGTCGTTGTCCAACCGGCGGCTCTTTGCCCGGAACTTCCTGGTGCTGGTGGTGACGACCACGCTCATTATCAGCATCGTGCGGTCTTCCCTAGCGTTGTCGTTGGGCCTCGTTGGGGCGTTGTCCATCGTGCGCTTTCGCGCTCCCATCAAAGAGCCGGAAGAACTGGTTTATCTCTTTCTGGCCATCAGCATCGGGTTGGGATTAGGTGCCGGACAAGCCTTGGTGACGATCATTGCTTTTGGAGTCATTCTCGCCCTGATCGTCCTGCGGGGTTGGATGCGCGGCACTCCGGCGAACCCGAACCTTTACGTCACGGTCACCAGCCCGACCACCGCCAACCTCGGAGCAGGCCAGATGCTACAGGCCTTGGCGGACCTCGGAGCCGGCGCGCGGCTGAAACGCTTGGATCAGTCTCCCGAGCACCTTGAAGCCGCCTTCCATGTGGACTTCAAACAGGTCGCCCACCTGGAGCAATTCACGGAACGCCTCCGCGGGATCAGTCCGCAGGTGCGGGTCAGTTGCCTCGACGATTCCGGTCTGCACTCGTGACCAAAGCCGGAGAAATTGCCATGCCACCTCTGCTTGAGAACCCGCGCTACGAGCGCAAGTTCCTGCCCCAAGGCCTGGTCCTTGCCGATGTCCTTGCGCTGGTTCGTTGCCATCCGGGCCTGTTTCGGGAAGTTTACCCGCCCAGGTACGTGAACAACATCTACTTCGACACCCCCAGTCGCAAAGATTACCATGACCACGTCTCGGGCCTGCCCAACCGCAGCAAGATGCGCGTGCGGTGGTACGGCCCGGCGGGTGGGCGCGTCGCCAGGCCGGTGCTCGAACAGAAGATCAAACGTGGCTACGTCGGCGGGAAGTTGGCTCATGGCCTGCCGGATTTCTGCCTGAACGGCAAAGGTTTCCGCAATCCGGTGATCACCGCGTTCCGAAGCGCCCCCCTCCCGGCTCACGTCCAGGAAAAGTTATGCCAGGTCCAGCCGGCCCTTTTCAACCGCTATCGCCGCTACTATTACCTCAGCGGTGATGGCCGGTTTCGCCTCACCGTGGACGCCGAACTCCAATTCGGAAGCGCGAGCGGCAACGACGGACTTCACCGTCTGATCTCGAAGCCCTCCGTGCTGGTTGTTGAACTGAAGTTCGCGACCGAGTCTGCCGATGAGGCAGACCGAGTCACCAACGACCTGCGGTTTCGTCTTTCTCGATGTTCAAAGTACGTCCTCGGAATGGAAAACCTCGCGTCGGCGGCATTCTAATGCCGTCGGTCTTTAGCCAGGTTTCTCAAGTTTCGCGGACCTGACCCGAACAAAACAATGTGTTGTCCCTGGATGCCGTCCAGCAGGCGGCACACGAGGCAGTTGCTGAAAAAGTTGGCGGACTTCGCCCGCAGCCTGCGCCTGCATGGATGTAAGCAAGTCAAACTCATGCAAACAGCACATCAACTCTCCGTATGTGCGGCCACATTGGCGCTCTCCGCGCAAGCCGTGTTCTGCGCAGGAAGTTTCGATTGGCCACAGTGGCAGGGTCCGGACCGCAACGCCATCTCCACAGAAACCGGCCTGCTCAAGGAATGGCCGAAGGATGGCCCGCCGTTGGCTTGGAAGGCCACGAGCCTCGGCGGCGGGGACAGCGCGCCATTCGTTGCCGACGGGCGGATCTTCCTCATGAGCACCCGCGGTGACGAGGAAGTCGTTTTGGCTTTGTCCAAAAAGGATGGCAAGGAACTGTGGGTCGCGCGCCTGGGGCTGGCGGTCCAGCAGCGAATGCCACAATCCAACGAGGGCCCGGGATGCACTCCCACGGTGGATGGGGAACCGCTCTTTGTCCTGGGCATGGGTGTCGAACTCGCCGGCCTCCAGGTCCAGGACGGCAAGGTCATTTGGCAACGCAACCTGCAGGCCGACCTTGGCGGGAGCACGCCCACCTGGAGTTACCGCGAATCGCCGCTCGTGGATGGCGACAAGCTCATCTGTACGCCCGGCGCGGACGACGCGACCTTGGTGGCCCTGAACAAACTAACCGGCGAGACGATCTGGAAGAACCTGTTGCCCGACGGTTCGGGTGACAATCCTGGTGGACCCGGTGGTCCTTCCGGTGGTCGCGGTGGGTTTGGTGGATTCAGCCGTTCCGGAGCCGCCTACTCCTCGGTCATCGCGATACACTTTGAGGGGGAGCGGCAGTACGTCCAACTGGCCGCATGAGCACTCGTTGGAGTCGCGGCGTCCGACGGCAAATTCCTCTGGCGGTATGACGCGCCAGCCAATCGCATGGCAATAAACTGTTCCACGCCGATTTATCACGACGGCCAGGTATTCGCCACCTCGGCCTACGGTGCGGGCGGAGGCGTGGTGAAATTGAACAGGGAGGCCAATGGCGGCATCAAAGCCGAGGAGGTCTGGTTTTCGCGCAAGATGCAAAACCACCACGGCAGCGTGATCCTGCACGAAGGCCATCTGTATGGAGCGAACGGCGGCAACGAGGGCGGCTATCTCATTTGTCTGGACTTCAATACGGGCGAGGTCCGGTGGGACGGACGCGAAGATCCCGACCGCCGGGCGCCGAAAGGCTCCGTGGCCCTGGCCGATGGCCGGCTCTACTATCGCACGGAGCGGGGCACCCTGCTCCTGATCGAACCAAACCCGAAAGAATACCTCGAGCGCGGTCGCTTCGAGCAACCCGACCGCAGCCGGCTGCCGGCTTGGGCGCACCCGGTCATCGCCAACGGGAAACTCTACATCCGCGATCAGGATGTGCTGTTCTGCTACAACGTGAAGGCGCGGTAACTTGCCTCGCGTTGCGACGCGCTTCAGCCAACCTGTTTTGAACCGTCGGCTATTGGTAAATCAGGAATTTCTCACGTCGCTTCTGAAACTCCGTCACATCCGTGCTCCAGGAAGCGCGAATCTCTTCCAGCGGCTTATCGCTCTTTATGGCCTCCAAGGTACGATTGTGCAGCAAGAGATGTTTGATCTTGTCCGGATTGAAATCGTTCGGATACCAGCGATAGAGGGTCTTGGCGATCAGCAGACCGATGTCCACCACGTTACAGGCATCGCGGTCGGTGGGGAAAATGTATACGCCCCGGCAAAGCTGGCCGCGATGTACGCTGTAAGTGGGCGTGAACTGGACGGGGACAAATCGCACGCCCGGCAATCCCGCTGAATTCAATTCCTCCGCCAACCGCACGTCTTCGATGTACGGCGCGCCGATGACCTCGAACGGCGTGTCGGTCCCCCGCCCCACCGAGAGCGCGGATTCCAGCAAGCCCACGCCCGGATATAGTGTGGCCTGCGTGAGATTGCGCATATTTGGCGAAGGATTGCTCCACGGCAGACCCGTTTGATCAAGCCACATATCTCGCGTGTAATTCTCGCAGGCGATCACCGTGAGATCGGCCCGGTAGTTTTTCTCCGCGTTGAACATTTGCGCCAGTTCGCCCACGGTCATGCCGTGACGCAGGGGAACGGGATGGAATCCAACAAAACTGGTCGGCTCGGTCAGCACTGGACCGTCAATTGCCACGCCATTGATCGGGTTCACGCGATCCAGCACGAAGATCGGTTTCTTTGCCTCGCCGGCGGCTTCGATTGCCAGACCCATCGTCGAAGGATAGGTGTAGAAGCGGCAGCCGATGTCCTGAATGTCGTACACTAGCGCGTCGAGTTCGGCCAAATGCTCGGGTTTGGGTTTCCTGGTTTCGCCATAGAGACTGTAAATCGGCAGGCCGGTTTGATCGTCCTTACTGTCGCCGATCTTTTCGTCCGCCAGCCCGCGAATTCCGTGTTCGGGACTGAACAAGGCCACCAGTCGCACCCCGGGCGCTTTGTGGAGCAAGTCTATCGTCGGATTCCGATCGCGATCCTGTCCGGTGTGATTGGTGATAAGGCCAATGCGCTTTCCCTTCAGCGGAGCGAACTCATTCTTCACCAAGACATCAATTCCATTTAAGGTGCTGGCTTGCTTGAGTGGCGAAGTCGTTGGGGGACGTTGCGCGGCTCGGGACGGCGTAGCAGTCTCCCCGGAAAGCGCCCCGGGAACATGGGAAAAGTTGAATCCTGTAACAGCTTGAGCGGCGAGCGTTCCCAAGGTGGAGCGCAAGGCGATCACGCTTCCCTTTTCGCTCGGATGGTTGCGGTTGGAGAGAAAAATGAGGAACGTCCGTGAGAAAGGATCAATCCACAGCGAAGTGCCGGTCCAACCCGTATGACCGTAGGACCCGACCGGGAAGAACCTTCCCCGCGGTCCACTGTAACTCGAATCAATGTCCCAGCCCAAACCGCGACGCGCCGTCACGTTTGGCGGCGTCTGCACGCTCGTCATGAGTTTTACGGTTTCCGGTTTCAAGACCCGCACGCCGTCCAGTTCACCCAGGTTGAGCAACATCCGCGCATAGCGGGCCAGATCCGCGGCGGTGGTAAACAAACCCGCATGCCCGGCCACACCGCCCATGCGGCGCGCGGTAGGATCATGCACCACGCCGCGCCAGGGCTTGCCGTCCACGACTTCCGTCGGAGCCACCCGTCCCAACCTGTCCGCCGCCGGCAAATAGGCGGTATCGCGCATGTTCAGCGGAGCATAAATCTCCCGTACCACGAAATCCTCCAGCGGTAGTTTGCCGACACGCTGCACGACTTCGCCAAGCACAAAGTAATTGATGTCGCTGTACCGAAAAACCGTGCCCGGCGCGGTTTGCAGCTTCTCCGCGCACGCCTTGGTGATGGCCGCGGCCTGCCCGCTCCAGTTGTCCGCGGAGCTAATGCCCGGACGCAACCCGGAAGTGTGCGTCATCAGATGGCGAATTGTAATCGCTTCCTTCCCGTTGTCCTTAAACTCCGGGATGTAGGTCTGAACCGGTTCATCCAACTTCACGGCACCGCGTTCCACCAGCAACATGATCGCAGGTGTGCAGGCGACCACCTTCGTCAGTGAAGCAGCGTCAAAGATCGTGTCCTCCGTCATGGCCTCGATCGCAGGCACGAGCGCGCGCCGACCAAACGCCTTGTAATACGTCACCCCTTCCCGCTCCAACCAAAGCACACCGCCGGGCGTGCGGCTTTCCGCAATCGCCTGGGAAATGGCTGCATCCATCTCCGCCAGTTTCTCCGGGAGAAAGGTGCTCGCGAGATCCCGCGCACTGATCGAAAACGATAGAGAGGCAAGGGTGAGAGCGAGCAGAACCTGCCTACAACGAATGCTGAAACAACTGGCTTTTTTCATATTGACGCCTGGACATTAAACCATCCCGCTTCAAGTGCTCACAACAGAATTCTCCGCAGCATGAAACGTTCGGACGCAGGGAAGAATCTCCCGCACCCAACGCCGGCGGGAATCCTGCGTTGCGTGTGGCCGTCTCAGTTGACCCGTAAATAGGCTGCTTGGACGAGCACTTGCCTTTTGACTCCCGTTCATCGCAAGGGTATTAGGCGAGGATGAATTCACGCTTACGATTTGCTCAGGTCTGGTTTGCAGCAGTGATCGCTCTGGCGATGGCCAGTCCGTCACCGGCCGAAACCTTCCGCGTGGCAACTTACAACATCGAAAACTACCTCGATCACACCGCCGGGACGCGTGGTCCCAAATCCGCCGAGGCCAAGGCCAAGGTCCGCGAAAGCATCCACGCTCTCAAGCCGGATGTCATCTGCTTCCAGGAGATGGGCCGCGTGGGCGCGCTGCGCGAACTTCAGCAATCATTGAAAGCTGAAGGTCTCGACCTCCCGTATTGGGAACACGTAACCGGTTTTGACACCAACATTCACGTCGCGTTATTGAGCAAGTTTCCCATCGTTGCTCGCCGCCCCCACACCAACGACAACTTTCTACTCAGTGGCCGGCGTTACCGCGTCAGCCGCGGCATTCTCGACGTGGACATCCAGGTCAACGACCGCTACGCCTTCACGCTCATTGGCGCCCATCTGAAATCCAAACGTCCAGTGCCCAACGGCGATGAGGCCGAAATGCGCTTTGAAGAAGCCCGCATCCTTCGCGAAAAAGTGGACGCCCGCCTGGCCGTCAATCCCAACGCCAACGTCGTCGTCCTCGGTGATTTCAACGATGCGTATAACACGCGGAGCACACGAACCATTGTGGGTCGGGGCCGCGGCGCGCTGGAGGACACCCGTCCCGCCGAAAAAAACGGTGACAACCTGCCGCATCCCACGAACCCGCGCTACAACCCTCGCAACATCGCGTGGACGCACCATTACGGTGTGGAAGATACCTACAGCCGGATTGATTACCTCATGCTCAGTCCCGGCATGGCACGCGAATGGGTGACCAACCAAACCTACGTGGTCACCGTACCCAACTGGGGAATCGGCTCGGACCATCGGCCATTGGTGGCAACTTTTGCAGCAGAGAATCGCTGACAGCGATGAGGCTTGGTTCTCCAAATCATTCCCCGGAAGTCAACAAATCGAACGCTCGCAAGACGAATCCTTGGGGCTGGAAACGCGTACTCGTTGCGATCGTCCTAATCACAACGCTCGGGCTTGGTCTTCTCGCGCTCGGTTTTCTGCGCAGCGTACGTGAAATAACCCAGAGAATACCCGAGTCCTACGCCGCCTGGACCGCCGGTAATCTGATCGTGGACTTTCTCAACACTCACTCCAACCAGTGGCCCCGCAGTTGGGAAGACCTGGACCAAGTGACAAATTGCCAGCGTTACGTGCCGATCGAGCGGTTGCGCGAGCAGGTGAAAGTTGACTGGGACGCCGACTTTCATCAATTGGTCCAAGCGGCGAGAAGCAATCCCGCCATGGCTCTGCGTGTCGTCACCCGTCCAGACGGATCCAAGCTTCATGCGCTGTGGGGCGCAGACACCGAACCCAATCGCAAGATCATGGGCTATCTGCTTTGGAGCTTGAGTCAATCGAACGCACCCCCAGCCAGCACGACGAACTGAAGCCAGATTTCGCAGGGCAGTTCCAACTCAAGAAGCCGCCGAACCCTCCTCGGCTCACTACTCAAACGTAAAGTGCCGCTTTCAAATCCCGCGTCAGCACGCTCAAGAACGGATAGCGCCGATCCGGATCGCGCTCCAGGCATTTGACCACCACCTTCTCCAGACTCAGCGGCAGGTCGGGGTTCAACTGGCGCGGCATGATAAAGCCGCTTCGATCCGTCTGCCGCCCCAGAATCTCCGTCGAGGTTTCGCCCGGAAAGGGTTTCTGGTTGGTCAGGAGTTCGTAGGCGGAAACCCCGAAGGCAAAGATGTCCACACGCCGGTCAATGGGTTGACCGGACAATTGTTCCGGGGCCATGTAGGCTGGCGTGCCAGGATTCTTTTTGCTTTTGAGTGGCTTCTCGGAAATCTCCTGCGCGAGATCGAAGTCCACGAGACGCACGGCCGCGTTGCGGGTCACCAACACGTTTTCCGGCTTGAAGTCCAGGTGCATGTAGCCGTTTTCGTGCATGTGCTCCAGTGCGCTCGCCATGTCTATCAGAATTTGCGCCACGTTCTCGAGCAAGACCGCGTCGTGGCGGGCGTAAAGCTCCTTGAGATTGTTGCCTTCGACGTACTCCATTGCCAGGTACCAGTGGCCGTCAATCTTGCCGTGTTCCACGTAACTGATGATGCCTTCGTGGTCGGAAATCTTTTCCAGCACTTCGCATCCGCGCACGAAGCGCCGTTTGGCGGTGAAATCGTAGTTCAGCCGGTGATGCAACCGGCGCAAGGCGTGAACATGGCCTTTGGCATCGGTGGCCAGCCAGATTTCCGCCATGCCACCGCTGTTAATCAGTTCCTGCAAATAGAACCGGCCAAATGGACCGGGGCGGGAAGCCCCCGTTGCGTGTGATTTCCTGAGCAAGCCAAGCACACAGCCTATTTATCACGCGCGCAGCAACTTCGCCACTTCGATTTGAACTTACACACTACCGTTACGCACGGTAGCCGGTTCCGCCGTGGAAAGCTCCCGGTTCCAAACACAAGAGTGCATTGGTACCACGAACAGCGTGCTGCCGCACCTCTGGCCGGCAGAGCAAGCTACTTTGTCGCAGTGAGCACTGCCGGCGGGACGCACGACCGCACGTTCAGGTTCAACGAGAGCGGCCCCGCAAGAGATGACCACCGATTCGTTCGCGAATGTTTGTTCGCGAATGTTTGTTTGCCTTGCTCGCAAGCCTGTGTTCTATTGTGCCCACACTGAACGATCGGATGGGGCAAACGTCCCGCAACGAAGCCAATTTATGACCACGCAAACGGAAGCCAACGCGGTAATGGACAAGACCAAGGAACTCTGCCAGACGATCCTGGACGATCCCGCAGTGAGTAACATTCGCCGACGCATTGACACGTTTATGGCGGACGATCATGCCCGAAAGCAGTACGAAACCGTCATGGCCAAAGGCCAGGCGTTGCAGGAGAAGCAGCAGAATTCTCTGCCCTTGAGCGGGGAGGAAATCTCCGACTTCGAGAAGCAGCGCGAGGTGTTGCTCGGCAATCCCGTGGCGCGCGGATTCTTGGATGCGCAGGAGGAATTGCATGAGATTCAGCACTCGATCCAGGAACACATCTCGAAGACGCTTGAATTGGGGCGGCTTCCCGGGCCGGAGGATTTTGCGGGTGGCTCCTGCGGCCACGGCTGCGGCTGCCACCACTGAATTCGATTCGTTCAGCCGGCTTGGATCGGCGGAGGCACCAGCCAGTTGTTGATCGGACCAAAGTCCCCGCACTCGGGACAACGCGTCACCCCAAACTGCTCGCCGCAATGCGGGCACATCCCTTGGGTGGCGAAGGTGTCGAATGGTTTGTGGCACCTGCCACACCGCCAGTACTCCCCGGCTGGTGGCGCCGTGCGGCAGGCAGGACAGGCATATCCCTCACGGCGCGGCGAGCGGCCAAAACGCATCAAAGCCCGCGCCTCTTGAAAACCGGCCCAGCAATGGAACACGATAAATAGGGACAGTATGCCCATCCAGATGGACCCCTTTTGCAGGGCGAAGGCAATGAGGAGCGCGACCCCTCCGAAACCGAGGATCGCCGTGACCATCAGACTCCTCGCCCGCCCCATCACAAACCACAGCAACGACCGCAGAATCTGTCCGCCATCCAAAGGATATATTGGCAGTAAATTGAAGATCAGCAGGACGAGGTTGATGGTCCACAGGGATTGCAGAAAGACAACCGGATCCGGCAATCGGACATTCCAGCGCAATGCACCGTAGGAATAGGCCAGCACGGTCAGGACCGGAAACAACAAGACATTGACCAGCGGCCCTGCGGCAATACTCCAGAGCGTGGCGCCGGGGCGTTGCGGCGGGGAGACATAAGCCACGCCACCGAGGGGCCAGAGCACGATTTGATTGGCTTGCCCACCAACCTGTCGGCACGCCAACGAATGACCAAACTCATGCATCAGCACAATGGCGAACAGTGACAGGTATTCGATCACATTCCAAACCACGGAGGAATAGACCGAGGAGCGGACACTCATGGCATAGGCCGCAATCAGAAACCAGGACCAGTGCAAAAAGACCTCGATCCCCGCAAAGCGGAACAACCGGATGGAACCTTGACGAGTCGGAGTCATCGCCGGTCAAGTTGACGGTGTCGCTGGTAACAATCAACGCCCAACCGCAGAATTATCAGCATGCTCACGTGGCAACGAACTACCGCGCCGTTCGCTGCTGCTCCTGGCGCACGGTGCGCAGATGACCGTAGCCAACCAACATTCGCCGTTGCTCGTCCCAAAGCCGGAAGGTAAAGGACTTGAGACTGCTGAACAGGGTGACGGGTTTGACGGATTGGAACAGCGGTTCAGCCTGGTGACATTTCTCCAGGTTGTAGTTCGGGATGCGCGGGCTGAGATGATGGATGTGATGGAAGCCGATGTTGCCGGAGAACCATTGTAACACCTTGGGCAGCTTGTAGAATGAACTCCCCTTCAACGCAGCGGTGGCGTAATCCCACTTCTCCCCCCGCTCCCAGTACACCCCTTCAAACTGATGCTGGACGTAAAAGAGCCACACACCGGCGGAACCCGCCACCATCAGCACTGTCAGTTGGATGACCAGGTATTCCTTCCAGCCAAACGCCCAAATCAAGCCACCCGCCATCAAAGCCAGTGCCACATTTGTCCAATACACTGAAAAACGCTCGCGCCAACCTGCTTTCGGTTTGGAAATGCGCTGCCAGAAAAGGAACAAAAACATGGGGGCCAGCACAAATAAGACGAACGGATTGCGCGCCAGCCGGTAGGCGAACTTTTTCCAGCGGGAAGCCTCCAAGTACTCCTGCACCGTCAAGGTCCACACATCACCCATGCCGCGCCGGTCAAGATCGCCCGACGTCGAATGATGTATGGCATGTTCCCAGCGCCAGTGATAATAGGGCGTCAAGGTGAGCACGCCGGTGATCGCGCCGAGAATGTGGTTGGCCCGTTGCGATTTGAAGAAAGAGCCGTGACCGCAATCGTGGAAAATGATGAAAATCCGGACCATGAATCCGCCGGTCAGGATCGCCAGGGGCAGGACCAGCCAGTAGGACACGGAAACGCTCAAATACATCAAATACCACAACACGCCGTACGGGATCAGCGTATTGGCCACCTGCCACACTGCCCGCCCAACGGACGGCGTCTGGTATCTGGCCACCACCTGCTTCCAACCCACATTTTCGGACTGATTGTCACCCCCGGCGGGAACTGAGTCATTCATGTTAAATCCTATCAACCGTCGGCGAGGGGCATTATCCGGCAACTGTTCGCCAGACTTTCGCACCCCTGCTGTCTTCGCAGGCTAACGGACACATCTCGCAATCACAACGATGAAACCGAAAAATCTTTGGTTGCACCCCACGGTGCGCCCGTGGTTTCCCGCTGCGAAAACGAGCCGGTCGCAGCCCGGCCTCTCACCTTCACCCGGTTCTTCTACGACTGTTCCGGTTCAATGTCCGCGAGCGGTGACGACTCGCGGAGGGCGGGTGGATTCGGCTCGAACGACTCCGCCCGTTGCGGTCAGCATTATTCCAGTAAAACCCGGGCGGGCGGCATTGGCCGGGATGTTGACGAGCAGGTTGATCTGCGAACGGATGACCGGTCCGTAATGACGGCTGTCCGTGCTTTGAAGCCGGTTGTCGCCAAGGAGAAAATACTCGTCGTCGGCCAATGCCCATGCCACCACTCGCTCGTTGTCCTGGTCGCGCTTGAAGGTGTAAGTGTTCCGCGGCAGATAAGGCTCATGCAATCGCTGGTTGTTGATATAGACGAAGCCTCGATAGAGCGCGACCGTTTCGCCGGGCATCCCGATGACACGCTTGATCATGCGGCAACCCTGATCGTCGGCGAGGATGACCACGTCGCCGCGTTGCGCTTCCGTATAAAGCGTCCGGGCCTGAACGATGTCGTTTGGCCGGAACGTCGGATACATGCTGACCCCGTCCACCACTGAAAAGGTGCCGAAGTTTCGGCGCACACATTCGACGCCCAACAGCGTCAGAAGCAGCACCAATCCCAACCGCTGGGCGCGGTGACTCAGGCGCGATTGTCGTAGATTCCCCATACGAACATTCAATTTTGAGCAGGTAGAAGCAGATAGAACGCCAGCTCGGTAGAACACGGACAGGAGGAGCACGAAACCGGAGTAGGAATTTCCCGGCGGGCCGAAAGCGGCAACAACACCGAGCCGGAGCCGGCAGCCGAGCATCGTTTAGGCAACCAGCCTAGCCAGTCTGATCGTCTGAAATAGTGGCATCAGCCGCATCGGCCTTGGGACCAAGAACGGTGCAACCGTGTCAAAGTTCAGGACGCGGTGCCGGGCGTTACGAGCGGGAGTAAATCGGTGACGCGCCAGTATGGGGAGGTTAGCTCAGGATGCCTTTGATCAGCCGCGCTTCCTCGGTAGGACCGATCAAACGCTGGTTCAAGCCGAGATACGGAAAACTGAAGCGGCGGGCATCCAGGCCGAGTTGATGAAGAATGGTCTCCTGCAAATCGCGCACGCTGACCCGGTCGCGCACCACGTCATAGCCAAACTCGTCCGTCTCGCCATAAACCAACCCCGCTTTGATGCCCGCGCCCGCCATCAGCATGGTGAAGCAGTTGGGGTGATGATCCCGCCCCAGGAAGGTTGAGCCATTGCGCGCCTCGTTCATGGGAGTACGACCGAACTCGCCGCCCCAGATCACGAGTGTCTCGTCAAGCAACCCACGCTGTTTCAAGTCCGCAATCAGTGCGGCCGTGGCCTGATCAATATCCTGACATTTCTTGGGCAGGCCGGTCACAAGATCGTTATCCTTGCCCGTCCCATGCATGTCCCAGCCCCAGTCGAAGAGCTGCACGAAACGCACCCCTTTTTCGACCAGCCGGCGCGCGAGCAGGCAATTGTTCGCGTAACCGCCCTCGCCCGGCTTCGCGCCGTATTGCTCGCGGATGTGCTCCGGTTCTTTGGAAATATCGAAAACTTCGGGCACGCTGATCTGCATCCGATACGCCAACTCATACTGCTCAATGCGCGTGACGGTTTCTGGATCGCCAAACAATCTCGCCTCCGCCTCGTTCAATTTTCGCAACGTATCGAGACTGCGACGGCGCGTTTCGCGACTCATGCCCGGCGGATCGTTGGCGTAAAGGATCGGCTCGCCGACCGTCCGGCATTGCACTCCCTGATAAACGCTCGGCAGAAAGCCGCTGCTCCAGAGATTCTTTCCGCCACTCGGATCCGTGCCGCCGCTGGAAAGCACAATGAATCCCGGCAGGTCCTGATTCTCGCTGCCCAAACCATACGTGACCCAGGAGCCAAGCGAGGCGTTCCCCGGACGCTGCAAGCCGGTAAACAGAAACAACTCCGCCGGGGCGTGGTTGAACTGATCGGTCCAGCAGGATTTTACGAGGCAAACGTCGTCCACCATCTTTGCCAGATGCGGCAGCAGGTCGCTGACCCAGGCGCCACTCTGGCCGTGTTGCTGAAATCTGTGCGGCGATCCCAGCATCTTGGGCACGCCCTTGATAAAGGCGAACCGCTTGCCTTGGAATAGCGATTCCGGGCACGGCTGCATGTGCAGTTCGTTCAGCTTGGGCTTGTAGTCGAACAGGTCGAGCGACGGCGGCGCGCCGGCCATGTGCAGATAGATCACAGACTTGGCCCGCGCAGGAAACATCGGGAGTTTGACCGCCAGCGGATTGACCGCCGCGGATGTTGCTGCCGCCGTGGCTGCCAGACCTTCGCGCGTGAACAGGTTGCCGAGCGCAATGCCGCCCAGGCTTAAACCGGCGCGGGCAAAGAAATGCCGGCGCGTCATCGCGCGGACGTTGGCCAGATGAGCATTGATTGGGTGCATGGTTATTCGCGCTGGTGATTAGCCTCTCGTCAATACTCCGTCCAAATTCAGCAACACATTCGCCACCACCGTCCACGCCGCAGCCTCCGCGGCGCTGAGTCCTTCGGGAAGCGGACCCAGCGGCTCGGTGGCGAGCTTGATTGCCTCCTGCTCCGCACCGCGATAATGAGCCAGTTCGGATTCAAACAATTTCAGCAATGCCTCGACTTGGGCCGCTTCCGGCGGGCGCGCGAGCACCAACCGCAAACCGAAGCGAATGCGCGCCTCAGCAGTCGCTCCGCCTTCGCGAGTCAACCGGCGGCCCAACGCCTGCGCCGCTTCCACAAATACCGGATCGTTGAGCGTCACGTATGCCTGCAGCGGGGTATTGGTCGGTAAACGTCGGAACGTGCAGGTTTCGCGACTGGGCGCATCGAAAGTGGCCATGCTCGGATAGGGGATGGTCCGCCGCCACACGGTGTAGAGACCGCGCCGATGGCGGTCTTCGCCGGTGCTGGTGGGATAATCTCGCTGTCCATCAAACGCCACCCGCCAAAGACCCGCCGGCTGCGGCGGATACACGCTCGGTCCGCCAATCCTCTGGCTCAACAAACCGCTCAATGCGAGCGCCTGATCGCGAATGGTCTCTGCCTCCAACCGTCGGCGCGGGGAGCGCGACAGCAGCACGTTGCGCGGATCTCTCGCCAGCAATTCCGGCGTAACGCGGGCTGTTTGTTGATAGGTGGCGCTGGTCACGATCAATTTCAGGAAACGTTTGATGTCCCAACCTCCCTCACGCAGTTCCAGAGCCAACCAATCGAGCAACTCAGGGTGGCTCGGGAGATTCCCCTGGGTACCGAAATCCTCTTCGGTTTCCACGATGCCCAACCCGAAAATCTGCGCCCAGAGCCGGTTCGCCATGACGCGTGCCGTCAGTGGGTTCTCCGAACTCATCAACCACTGGGCGACGCCCAGACGATTTGTTGGAGCATCGGCGGGCCAGAATCCAAACGCCGCCGGCACGGCGGAAGACACTGCTTCGCCCGGATCGAGGAAGTCACCCTTGTTCAGCAGCCGGGTGACGCGTTGTTTGTCTGACGCCAGCTCGCGCATGACCGGCACTTGCGGTGGTTTGATCGCTTCCAGTTCCTTCCGCAGCGAGGCAATCCGCTGATGGGTTTCCTTTGTGGCGTTGGCGTACTGCTGATACCACTGCAACAACTCGCTGCACTGTTCCATCGAGCGTTGCTCCGCCGCCGTCGCGAGCAACAACCTCATCCTCGCCGGTGGCGCCACCAACGCCACCGCCGAATCAGTCAGCGCCAGGCGAAACCGCCCCATCGTGTGTTGCCCGCCAAAATTCTGCACCAGCTTCAACGTGATTTCGCCGGGAGGGATCGGTTCGGAGAACTCGAACACCGCGTACTGCGGCTCGCCCAAATCGCCGCCGACGGCCCAGCCGCTCTTGGCATCCGCACCGCCTCTCAGCACCTTGCTCACCTCGAACTCGCCCTGACTATGTGTTGCCGTCGCGCGCTGCAACGCCACGGTTTGTTCATCGAATCGCAGCGTGAGGCTTGGTTTCGGGGCAGTGGCAATCTGCGTGGTCCAGATGGCTTCGCGGTTTTCAGCCAGCGCCTGCAAACGAAAATTCGCCAGGCGGGACCCGATATCACCGCCGGTCCGATTCCAGATCGCAATCGAATCCAAAGGTAGTTCCTCACCGAGGTCCACCTCCCACCAAGGGTCCCTTTCCGTTCGCGTATGCGTGGTTGAGCCGGCGTCAAAGTCGCCATTCGTAGTCCCGTCAATTGCCCGCTCCGGCACACCTGCGTAATCCACGCTTGACTGCGTGGCTTTGCCATTTCGCGCGACATTGTCTCCGCCGCTGAACACCTGCACTTCGGCGAGCGACAAAATGCGGTCTTTACCTGGCAGTTCAATGCGAACAAAGCGCGCCCGCTTCGGTTGGTGCTCCGGTGTTCTTACCGTAACGCGCAGTTCATTCAGGACGAAATTGCCTCTCTCAGTTCGGCCGGGACCGCGAGCCGGCAGCGAATCATCCGGCAAGACCTCGAGTCGCAACGCCGTTGCCATCCCCAGCGGCGAGGTGAACTTCAAGGTGTATGTGTCTTTCTCGGGAGACTTCGGTCCCGCAAGCAGTGAATGATCCTCAAGCTTGGTGAACCGCGTTCCGCTGGTGGAAGTAATTTCAGCCGGGGCGACAACGCGCCAGGCGTCCGCTGCCCGGTGCGCCGCTTCCCACGCGGCAAACTCGCTGGCCAGTTCCGGATGGCCGACTGCTTGTTGTTCGAGTGACGCGATTTCACTTTGCAGCTGCGCGGTCTGGTCGAGTTGCTCCGAAGTGTAAAACGGCATCGTCGGGCGTTCGTCCGGCTGATCGTTGTCCTCCGTCTGATTGAAGAACGCGTAGAATTGATAGTATTCCTTCAACGAAATCGGATCGAACTTGTGTGTGTGGCATTGCGCGCAACCCATCGTGAGGCCCATCCAGGCCTGGGCCGTTACATTCGCGCGGTCTTTCACCGCCGCGACGCGCCACTCCTCGTCGTCGGTGCCGCCTTCCACATTGGTCATCGTGTTGCGATGGAAAGCCGTGGCAATGCGCTGTTCCTCGGTGGCGTTGGGCAGCAGGTCGCCGGCGAGTTGCTCAATCGTGAACTGATCAAACGGCAGGTTGCGATTGAACGCATTGATCACCCAGTCCCGGTACGGCCAGGGATTGTTCTGCCGCAAGGAATCCTGGCCGTAACCATACGAATCCGCATACCGCGCCAAGTCCAGCCACATGCGCGCCCACTTCTCGCCATAGGCCGGCGAAGCGAGCATCCGCTCCACAAACCTTTCGTAAGCCGACGACGACGGGTCGTTGACAAATTCTTCGACCTCCGCCGGCGAGGGAGGCAGGCCAATCAAATCCAGCGAAAGCCGGCGAAGGAGCGCGTGGGCATCCGCCGGTGGCGAAGGCTGGAGTCCGTTCTGCTCCAGCTTGGCAAGGATGAAGATATCAATGGCGTTCTTCGGCCAGTCTGACTGTCTGACTTTGGGCAACTCAGGCCGCTCGGGCTTGGTGAACGCCCAATGGCTGGCGTAGGGTGCGCCCTGCTGAATCCACTTCCGGATCAACTCGATCTCCCGCTCCGTGAGCGGATGGCCGGCTTTCGCTGGCGGCATGAGATCGTCCTCGTCCGTAGCCGTGATGCGTAGCATTACCTCGCTGCTCGCCGCGTTGCCCGGATTGATTGGCAATATCCCGTCGCGTTCCCGGATGGCATCCTCCCGCACATCCAGCCGCAGTCTGGCCTTGCGGGTATTCTCATCCGGCCCGTGGCAGGAATAGCACTTTGCCGAAATGATGGGCTGAATCTGCGCACTGAAATCAATTTCCGGTTCCGCCGGTTGCGCCGTGTTCCTTGAAACTCCCAAGACCACCATACAGCCACAAGCAAGGAGGCTGGCTCTGGTCGCCAAGGTTGACCGCATACAACTCATATCATTCTTCGCACGGGATTCTCAGGGCAGAATCTACAACGAACTGGCGAAAAACAAATGAAAATCTCGGCATCAGAAGCGACCTCATGGGCCAGGCTCTACCAACCACCTCACTGCCCGGCTAACAAAGCCTCGGCGTGTTTCCGCGCCGCGTCGCTTTGGCCGCCTAACATCCGCGTCAGTTCTACCACCCGCTCTTTCCGTCCCAACAACTTGATGTCGGATAGGGTGCGACCATCCTTGACCTGCTTGGTGACAAGGTAATGCGCCCCGGCGGTGGCGGCCACCTGCGGCAGATGCGTGATGCAGAGCACCTGCCGCTTGGCCGCGATCTGGCGCATCTTGTCACCCACCGTGTTCGCTCTTTCGCCGCCCACATTGGCATCCACTTCGTCAAAAATAAGCACGGGAATTTCGTCCTCGGCCGCGAGCACTGTCTTGATGGCCAACATGACGCGGGCCATCTCGCCGGAGGAGGCAATGGCGCGGAGCGGACGCGGCGGCTCGCCGGGATTCGGGGCGAACTGAAACTCGATCTGGTCAAACCCGTGGTGCGTGAAGCGTGCTCCGTTGGCCGTGAATTCGTCCTTTGATGCTGTGTGGATTGCCACATCAAAGCGGCTCTGCTGGAAGCCGAGGTCAGCGAGTTGTTGGCTGACCTTTTTGCCGAGTTGCGGAATCACCTTGCGTCGCCGGGTGGAAAGTATCTGACCCTGT
Organism: Verrucomicrobiia bacterium; assembly: GCA_026125285.1. Taxonomy (GTDB): domain Bacteria; phylum Verrucomicrobiota; class Verrucomicrobiia; order Limisphaerales; family JADLHS01; genus WYBW01. Next base: position 283,005 of record JAHCLO010000001.1, read on the forward strand.
CGCCACAATTCGCCCTCCACTTTCGTCAACTCCGCGTTCAGTCGCGCCAGCTCACCGTCGCGCTGCTCAAGGCTCTGCAGCTTCTGTCGCGCCTCTTCGCCGAACGCCAGCACCTCCGCCAGCGAAGCCCCGTATTTTCGTTTCAGGGAGTGGATCAGGTTTAACCGTTCTTCCAGTTCGGAGAGGCGCGTGGGATCAATGTCCACTTTCTCCGCGTAACGCGAGAGTCCCGACTGCAACTCCCGCAAGGCGGCCACCCCCTGTTCGTGGAGTTCCAGTAACGGCGCCGCGCCTGCATCCACGCGCTGCAATTCCTGCAAGGTGCGTCCCACGATGCCCGCCTGGGTGAGCAACGAATTCTCGCTTTCGTCCAGCAAATCGAGCGCGACCTGCGCCAATTGCAGCAGCCTTGCCGCGTTGCTGGCGCGTTGGTGTTCCTGCTCCACTTGCTGGTCTTCATCCGCCTGCAAACGCGCCGAACTGATTTCCTTCACCTGGAAGCGCAACAAGTCGAGTTGTTGCGCGTACGTCTGTTCATCCACGATGAGCGCGGATTTTTCCAGCACCAACGCCGCGCGGCGATCCACCCACCGACCAAAGGCGGCTCGGTCCTCGGCCAGACCCCCGAACGCGTCGAGGATCGCCAATTGCCGCGCGGGATGCAGGAGCGACTGATGATCGTGCGGGCCGTGAATATCCACCAGCCACTCCCCGATGGCAGCCAGCACATTGAGGGTGGTGGGCGAGCCGTTCACGAACTGCCGATTCGTGCCGGCGTTCGTAAACGTCCGCTTGAGCACCAGTTGGTTCTCCTCGCATGGCTCCAGTCCGTTTTCATCCAAAAACGTCTTCAGCGATGACTTGAGCCGCGCCACGTCGAACACCGCCTCGACGGAGCAACTGTCGCAACCGCCGCGGATGAGGTTGCGTTCGGCGCGTTCGCCCAAGATGAGGTTGAGCGCACCGATGAGAATGGATTTGCCCGCGCCGGTTTCACCGGTGATGACGTTGTAGCCGGGCTGGAGTTGGACCGTCAAATCCGCCACGAGGGCGAGGTTTTTGATGCGCAGCGTGGTCAACATCGGTAGAGTTGTTGCTACTCATTTGAGCGATTATGCGCACCTTCGGCAAAAGAAAAGTTACGGCAACCTGTCCGTTCAGTCCCCGGACCCGGACGGGCCGGCCTAACCAGCACCGCGTTCCCGGCCGATTGCGCGCCAGAGGCACAGTCGGTTCGCGCTTCTGATCATGTCGTTTACCTTCACTTTCCTCGGCTCCGGTACTTCGCAGGGCGTCCCGGTCATCGGCAAGGAATATCCCCCCGAGTTTCTGGCCAATCCCAGGAATCACCGCACGCGACCTTCAATTTACGTCGCCACCGAGCAGGTGAAACTGGTGGTGGACACCACGCCGGAGTTTCGCCTGCAATGTCTGCGCGAAGGCATCCGTTGGCTGGACGCCGTGCTGCTTACCCACTCTCATGCCGATCACATCATGGGCCTGGACGATTGCCGGCGTTTCTGTCAGATGCGCGGGGACACGGCGCTGCCGGTTTATGCGACCGAGGAAACGATGAACGACGTGCAGCGGGTGTTCACCTACGCCTTCCACGATGGTCCGTGGCCCAAAGGTTATTTCATACCCGACCCGCACATTCTGAACGGCCCGTTCGAACTCGGTGATCTGAAGATCATTCCCCTGCCCTTGCCACACGGTCGGTTCACTTCCACGGGGTTTCTTTTCGTTCAAAATGATGTCAAACGCCTGGCGTACTTGAACGATTGCAAGGAAGTTCCGCCCGCAGCCCTGGACGCAGTGCGCGGTGTGGAAGTGGCCGTGCTCGACGCCTTGCGACGCGACCCGCACCCGACCCACATGTGCCTGGACGAAGCACTGACGGCGACCCGGCGGATTGGCGCGCAGCGGACTTACTTCACACATCTGACGCACGATTTCGATCACGACCTGGCCCAGGCCGAACTGCCTGCGGGCGTATGGTTCGCGTATGACGGCTTGAAAGTAACTTGTGCCGTTGCGTCATAAACGGCAAGTTGCCCAAGAATCCGGCCTCTTGAAAACTGTGAAAACTCAGTTTCGATACGTCATGACCAAACCACTAGGGCGCGTCACTCCCTGCGCGCCGCAGTCTGCAACCGATGTTTCCGAACGGCGCGCACGGAGTGACGCGCTCCACCAAGCAAGGAGTTTAGTTATCACACTATTTGCGTGGAGCCTCAATGCGCCGTTCACGAACGTGTCCAAATAAGCCAAGCATGAGATTCTTTCTGGCCTCGGCGGCGGCAGCCGTTTTCGCGACCCACCTCGACGTGCAGGCGGTTACCAATCGCGGCCACGAGGTGGTGGTGGTTTACAACAACCGGATGTCCGAGTCCAAGGCCGTGGCGGAACACTATGCCGCGTTGCGCGGCGTCCCTCCGAGTCAGGTGTTCGGATTTGCCCTCTCGACCAACCAGGCCATGACGCGCGCGGAGTTTCAGGATTCACTCCAGAAGCCGCTGTTGAAGGAGCTGGAGTCCGAGAAGCTCTGGCGCTTCGGCGCCGGCGAAATCACCGGCACGAACGGACAGCCGGTTCGCGTGAAGCAAAAGCTGCTGCAATCGAAGCTCCGTTACGCGGTGCTCTGCTACGGTGTCCCGTATCGCGTGCTCAAGGACGCAAATCTAAAGGAAAACATCGAACGTACCCTTCGCCCGGAGTTTCGTCGCAACGAAGCTGCGGTGGACAGTGAACTGGCCTGGCTGCCGATGATTCACCGGGATTTGCCGCTGGCCGGTCCGCTGGGCAACCCGCTTTACACCGTCACCAACGCGGTCCTCATGCATCCCACCAACGGGGTGCTGATGGTTACGCGCCTTGACGGGCCCTCGGCGGAGATCGCGCGTGGCCTGGTGGACAAAGCCATTCAGGCGGAAACCGACGGGCTGTGGGGACGGGCTTACATTGACCTGCGCAACACGACCGATCCCGGCATGAAGCAGGGTGATGACTGGTTGCGCGGCGCCGCCGAATTGTGCCGGCGCTTCGGCTTCGACACCGTCGTGGATGAGCAGGAGAATACGTTCCCAGCAAGCCTGCCGATGAGTCACATCGCCTTCTACGCCGGCTGGTATCGGGAACGCGTCGAAGGTCCGTTCAATCTGCCCGAGGTGGAGTTCATGCCGGGCGCTTTCGCCTATCACCTGCACTCCTTCAGCGCGGCCTTGTTGCGCACCCCCGATCGTAATTGGACCGGCCCATTGCTCGCGCGCGGCGCCACGATCAGCATGGGCACGGTGGATGAACCCTATCTCGGCGGTACGCCGGACATCGCGGTGTTCACCGCACGATTACTGTATCATGGCTTCACGTTCGGCGAGGCCGCCTACGCGGGGCAGAGCACCGTTTCCTGGCAAACCACCGTGGTGGGCGATCCACTGTATCGTCCCTTTGGCAAACACCCCGCCCGGCTCCACCAGGAACTTGAGTGCAAAGCCAGCCAGTTGATCGAATGGTCGCATCTGCGCGTCGTGAACTTGAACCTCGCCCGCGGCACGCCCGTTCGGGAGGCGCTGAATTACCTGGAAGCCATTCCCACGACCAAAGCGAGCGCGGTGTTGAGCGAAAAACTCGGGGAACTTTGCGCGGCCCAAGGAAAACCTGCGTCGGCCATTGCAGCTTATGAGCGGGCGCTCACGCTCGATCCCTCACCACAACAACGCATCCGCCTCCGCCTGACGCTCGGCGAGAAGTTGACGGAGGCCGGCCAGCACGCAGACGCCTACGCCAACTACCAGAAATTCCTTGAAGAGTCTCCGGGTTATTCCGACACGATTGCCATCGTCCGCAAGCTCCAAGCCCTGGCCCAGCAATTGGGCAAGACTGAAGACGTGACCAAATATGAGGAGCAGATCAAATCACTCACGGCTCCGCCGCCTGCCAAATCTTGAATTCGCGGCGAAGGAAAGGTGCGGTCAGGGATTCTGAAGCCGATAAAAGCGGTTGCCCACTTGCGGACTGATAATTACTGATCGGGTGTTGCCGTCATCCGCAGGTGACGTGGCCACCGCCGTCCAATTGGTGCTGGCAAGATTGGTATTCTGCTGCAACACGAAGCCGGTTGACGGCGAGGGCCAGGAAATGACCACGGTGTTGGTCGGCGTCGCGGCAATCGCGAGCAGCGGCGCTCCAGGCGTCTGCACCGCCACGGCGCTCCAGAAACCGCCCGTGAGCGAATAGTCGCCGCCCGTCATGACCGTGCCGGCATCCGGCTGGCCAATCGTTCCGCTGACGGAATAGACGCCGCCCGTGCTGGTGCCGCCGCCACCATCAATGGTGTACCAATCAATCGCATACTGGGCGTGAAGGGTTATCGTTCCACACAGAGCGAAACCAGCCACCAGCCAGCCCAGGATGAAATCGCGCGCCATCCTTCGCTGCGTCCAAGGAGTCTTCGCGCTCGCGGCCTCAACCGCCCCTGCGGAGTCGAATCTCAGGTTGTTCATAAAATGCCGGTCATCCGGTGAATTTGTGTTTCGGAATTGTCTTGCGCCGAGCGGTTCGGCGCAAGCCCTGATTCGCACCCAAGCTTCCAACGCGCGCACCTCACTTTTTTGCAGTGGGGAGCGCACACGCCTCGCGTGCGGCGGCGGACGCCTCGTCCGCCGCACCCAGGTGCGCCACCGCGCCAGTCTCTCACGCGCGATGGCGCGCGTGGGTCCCATTTGCGAGGCGCAGCCGGGCGCACGCGGGGGCGCGTGCGCTCCCCGCTGCAACAAGTTGATAAGCGCGCAACGGATTTTTTATGGTGTTGCCGTGGAATTCTGCAACACTCCCGCCCCGATGAATCCGGTGCTCAAAATCCTGCTCGAAGATGGCAGCCTGACTGCCACCCAAATGGCCCAGGTGTTGAACCTGTCTGAAACCGAAGTGAACCGTCAATTGGAGGAACTCAAGGCGCATCGCATCCTCCTCGGCTGGCGCCCCGTGCTGAATCTCTCTCAGGACGATAACGGCGGCGTGCGTGCGGTCATCGAGGTGCGCATCACGCCGGAACGGGGCGGCGGTTTCAATCGGCTGGCCGAACGGATCAGCCGGTTTGCCGAGGTCGAGTCGTGCTACCTGATGTCCGGGGGTTACGACTTGCTGGTATTCGTCAACGGCACGAGCCTGCAAAAGGTGGCGGCCTTCGTTTCGGAGAAACTCTCTCCGCTTGAAGGCGTGCTGTCCACCTCCACGCATTTCCTGCTCCGTCCGTATAAGGAAGCCGGCATTCTCATGGAAGCCAGGGCGGAGGAGAACGAACGGCTCAAAGTCGCCCCGTGATTTGATTTCCAATTTGAAATCTCAAATTTGAAATTCCGCTCTCATGGATTCTTCGCGCTTCATCGCCGGTCACGTCATCAATCTGCCCCGATCGGGTATTCGCGATTTCTTTGAAATCGTTGCCAAGTTGGAGGACGTCATTTCGCTCGGCATCGGTGAACCGGATTTCGACACGCCCTGGCACATTCGCGAAGCTGCGATCTACGCGCTGGAAAAAGGCAAAACCCACTACACCTCCAACCTCGGCCTCATCGAACTGCGCCGCGCCATCCATCGCTACGTGGAGAAAAACTTCCAGGTCAGTTACTCGCCGGAAGACGAAATCCTCGTAACGGTTGGCGTGAGCGAGGCGCTGGATATTGCGTTCCGCGCCCTGGTGAATCCTGGCGACAAAGTGATGTTCCACCAGCCGTGCTACGTGAGTTATCATCCCAGCATCACCCTCACGCACGGCGAGGCGATCCCCGTCCCCACGTTTGCCCGCGACAACTTCGCCCTTACTGCGGAAGCCCTGCGGGCCGCCTGGCAACCGGGCGCGAAACTGCTCGTGCTCAATCTGCCCTGCAATCCCACCGGGGGCACCTGCACCCGCGCCCAGACTGAGGCCATCGCGCGGTTCGCCGTGGAGAAGGACCTGCTCGTGTTGAGCGACGAGATTTATTCCGAACTCACCTTTGAAGGTGAGCACACCAGCATCGCCAGCCTCCCGGGCCTGAAGGAACGCACGATCTTTCTGCATGGATTCTCAAAGGCCTTCGCCATGACCGGCTGGCGCATTGGTTACGCCTGCGGCCCGGCGGCGCTCATTGAAGCCATGATGAAGGTGCATCAATACTCCATGATGTGCGCCTCCATTCTCAGCCAGGAAGCGGCCATCGAAGCCCTGCAACACGGCGCAGACGCCATGAACCAGATGCGCGAACAATACCATCGTCGCCGCGACTTCATCGTGCGCCGCCTGAATGAAAGCGGCTTGGAATGTCACCTGCCGCGCGGTTCCTTCTATGCGTTTCCGTCCGTGGCGGCGACGGGGCTGACCGAAAAGGAGTTTGCCGTGAGCCTTCTCAATGCGGAGAAAGTGGCCATGGTGCCGGGTTCTGCCTTTGGCGCCAACGGCGCCGGATTCTGCCGCGCCTGTTTCGCCACCGGCTACGAGCAATTGGTGGAAGCCGCCACGCGCATTGAGCGCCACGTACAGAACCTCGCCGCGAAACGCTGATGGACGAGCCGGTCTTGGTTGACCGCCGAATCGGCAAGATACGAATGTTCCACGGTGTTATGCCTGCTGGTCACCGTCTGCGACCGCCCGGCATATAGCCAATCGCAGCATTAGGTCGAGGTCATGCGCGGAACGGTGTTGGATTGAAATGGAAGCTGGCCGAGCACCGGCCCGTTCGCAAGGTAGGTGTAGGCCGACGTGTGATTCCCGTTGGTAACGCCTCGCCAGTCGGTCCTTGAATCTGGATGGAATCGCATTCTTTACACGCACGGCACGCGACCCTGAGAAACTTGGCACTACGCTGCCTCCCTCTTTTTCCCGCCTGATTCAGCGCGCGGATTCACCATCCTGTCAACCGCATCCGGGCAACAGCGCAACCATTCTTGGGCTTCAGTGAACTGTTCGTGGCTTTAGAACCCTGAACAAAATCCAGGAAAAAAACACTTGCGTTACCCTGCCACCGGCGGAGAATCAATACCAATGAAACCGACGCAGCAGCAACCCACATTGAATGGCTTCGTGTCGGCAAATACTCTCCACCTTAACCACCTTGATTGAAGGAGTATGCCATGAGAAAACACTTATTGACGCTAGCGACCATTGGCCTGATCACCGGCTCGGCGCACGCCGCAGTCACCTCCACCACCACCCACGGCCCGGAAGCCACCAGCCTGAACAGCTCCATTGCCGTGGGCGATCTGCTGTCTGGCTTGATCGGCTCTGAATTGACTGGCGACCAAGGTTGGCATCCGGCGAATACTGACCCGCTTGACCGTTTGCCGGCCTTCACTGATGACGGTGGCATTCGGGGCACGGGACTGACGGGGCTGATGAATGATTTCCCCGGGGCGGGCAATCCCGCCAAGCTGGTGGCTTATGATTTGGGCGGCACTTTCGACATCGGCCGAATTCAGATTCTCTCCGGTAACAACGGCAAGGATGGCCGGGTTTTCTCCACCACAGTGGTGAATTACTCCACGGATGGCGGCAACAGTTTCGCGCTTCTTGGCTACTTCCAATCCGACCCCTCCGGTACCCTGAATGACGGTCAACAATGGGGCTCGACGCTGGTCGAGATTTTCGACGATTCCAGCAGTACTCTGCTCGCGGGTGTCACCCATCTGCAGTTCAACCTCTTTGCGGTGGATAACACCGGCAACCAGATGCGCGATCCCTTTGATGGGGTGAATCCGTACACAGGCCTGGACGACGGCCTGACCGCGGCTTTCGTCTCGCCGTTAATCTTCGAGATTGACGTCATTGCCGTCCCTGAGCCAACCACGCTGGTCTTGCTGGGCCTCGGCGCTCTGCTGCTCTGGCGCCGTCGCCAGTTGGTTTAGCCGTGAGTCATTGGGCAATACACACCACCCGCCTGCCGCGCACCACGATTGAACCGCGCGCCAGCGCCGCCACGCAGCGGGGATACAATTCATGTTCCGCCGCGTGAATCCGCGCGTGCAGCGTTTCCGGGGTATCGTCGTCCAGAACCGGCACAGTTTGCTGGCCGATGATGGGGCCGGAATCCACGCCGGCATCCACGAAATGCACCGTGCAACCGGTCACTTTCACGCCGTGATCGAGTGCTTGTTTCGAAGCCTCCAATCCGGGGGAGGACGGCAGCAGCGAGGGATGAACCGTTGAGATGAGATTGCGTGATTTGCTGCGGTGCCGGTACAGGGCTGTTCGTCGCGCTCGCTGTCTCGCGATAGTGTCCGGCAGCAAATCAGCCCAGTTCGCGTCACCCGGATCTAAGATCTAATGATCCGTGACATCCAAGACACGATAAAACCTATGGATGTCTGCGCCCACGCTATTAGTCGTCACCACACTCGACGCCTCCGCCGTGAAATCCGCGCCCAACGTCGTCCAGATTGTATCTGTCAAGTTGGTCTTTACCTCGAAGCGATAAGTTCTGCCGGGATGAACTTGCCAGATCAGAGTGAAGAACCCTTCCGGCGACTCGGCAATGCTCAGGAGACGGGGCTTGGCGGCTGCCGAGACCTCCTCATCATTGTCGGCAATGACGACTATGGCGCTGAAAGGCACTCCAATGGTGTAACCCGCCCCCGCTGCCAGTGTCACCTCGACCGTTTCGTCCCCCTCCACCTCCGTGTCATCAATGACGCTCACCGTCTTGGTGGCCGTCGCCGAACCAGCCACAAAATTCACGCTGTTGCCTATCGCGGTGTAGTCAGTCCCACTGGTCGCCGTGCCACCTGCCGTGAAATTCACGGTCAGCGCCGGGATGGTAAACCCTGTCCGCGTGAATGTGAATGTGCCTGAATCGGAAGGCTCACCCGCCGTTGCGTCGGTGGCCGTCACGGTGACCACCGCGTCATCGTCGGTGATCGTCACCGTCGCGCTGGAAGGCGTTCCAACGGTATAACCAGTCCCCGTTGCCAGTGTCACCTCCACTGTCTCCACCGCTTCCAACTCCGAGTCGTCATTCACGCTGACCACCTTGGTCGCCGTGGCGGAACCGGCGGCGAAATCCACAGTCGTGCCAATCGCGGTGAAGTCAGTGCCGCTGGTGGCCGTGCCCGCCACGTTGAAGTTCACCGTCAATGCCGCCGCCGTCGAAGCGGTCCGGCTGAAGGTGAACGTGCCCGTTCCTTCGCCGGTGCCCGGCTCTCCCGCCGTCGAATCGGTCGCCGCCACAGTGACCGTCGGGAGGGCAGTGGTGACATAAACATACACGCCACCGGGATATGGATTTTTATCGGGATCGTTGGACGCCACCAAAAGCCTGACAGTGGATTCGCCACTCGGCGCCAACGAAAAGTCTACATTGACCGTCACATCTTGGTAGTCCCCAGGCGACACATTAAATGGTCCTGACGGCATCACGCTGATCCAAGGAGCCAGAGTCTCCGGCGTGATGGAATTCACAGTCAATGATCCCGTCCCATCATTGTAGATTCGAATGGGTTGCCCGGTGCTGGACAGAGCGGCGATGGCACTACCGAGGTTCACGCGCGGTTTGGTAATGGCCACCTTGGTATCCGTGATGAGATCGCCCGTGGACAGAAGCTGGTTCTTGACCTCCGCGGGCGTAAGGTAACTGCCGGTCGTGGCCATGGCTGCAGCCTGCAGGGCGGCGACGGCACCCGCTGCATAAGGGCAGGCGGCCGAGGTGCCGCCAAAACCCGACGCATAATCACCCGTGGAATAACCCGCACTCCCGCTAATATCCAAAGTGTAGCATTGGTTGGCCGGAGCCAGCAGACCCAGGAAGGATGCCATGTTTGAGTACGAAGTCACTTTGTCCGGAGCCGTGGTGTCATCGGCGTAATACCCGGTACTGCATCCCCCGCTAGGAATCTTCGGAGCGCAAGACGCAGCGTCAATGCAGGGATAGTAGTGACCAAAGCCAGCATCATAGACCGCGCCCACAGAGATCACGCTCGAGATGCAGGCCGGCCATCCCATCGAATCGCAGTATCCATTGTTGCCGGACGAAACCAGCACGGTAATACCCGCGGCGACGGCATTGTCTGCGGCCGCGGTCATACCCGGAGAAACCGTGTCACAATTGGCAAAATAGCGGCCTCCACCAAAGCTGGTGCTGATGACCATGATCGGGTTCGCCGGGTCATCGTCTTTGTGGCTTACGCACCAATCCCAAGCGGCAATCATGGCGTCAGAGGTTGCGGAGCCGGTAGAACCAGAAGATATTTTCAAGGCGTAGATCTTGGCGCCAGGGGCCACCCCGCCGATATAATCCCCCACGGTTTCAAGTTCGCCGGCAGCGATGCCGGCACAAGCTGTGCCGTGAGCATTGCCGTTTGGAGCCGGGTTGCTGTCCAAATCACCAAAATCATAGCCGCCCAGCACCTTGGTGTTTGGAAACCCGCCGCCCCCCAACTGAGGATGGGTGTAGTCCACCCCTGTATCGCAAATGGCAATGGCCAATCCCGACCCATTGTAAGTCGGACGACTGGCCAACGCGTTCATGAGCGGAATTCCTTGGTTCAGGTGCGCTTCGAGGATGTAAACGGGTTCGATGGAACTCACACGAGGATCCACCCGGAGAGCCTCAAGGGCTTCCCACGTAACCTCCGCAGAGAAAGCGCTGATATTCTCATAATGGAACCGCACCTGAAGCAGGCCCGGCGGCACGTCAGCAATGACTTCATCCTGATGCGCCTTTAGGGCCGCCTGCCAAGGTTTGAGAGAAACCGCCGAATTGAAATCAATTGCCGCCTGGGTCTGCGCGGGCTGATTTAGATTTACCACCACGCGGACCGTCTGCCCTTCCGTAAACCCCTCCATTATTTGAATTGGATTCAGTAACTTATCTACGGGCGCACTCGTTTGCGCCGGTGCAGTTACCGGGAGGTTTTGGCTGGCTGCCGCAATCGAAGTCTCCGACGGCTCAACGAAATCCAGCGTTAATGGAGTAATGCGAATATCCGGCTCGCCGCCATCCACCGGACCAACATTCAATTGGATATTTCCTTGGGCGCCAAAATACCCTGCCGCGCGAATCTCATAATACTGGCCTGCGTTTACCGAAAACGTGACCTGACTTTGCAATCCACCTCCCGCATCGTCGTTGTTGGCCACCGGGATCAGGTTGGCAAACCCGTTCTCAAATCCGGTATAGATGTGGAGCATCGTGTCAAAATCACTGCCAAAAGTGTCAATGGTCATCGTGCCGCCGGCCGGAGCTTGGATATACCACCAGACCGTAGCCCCGGCGATGGTCAATTCCTGCTCGTTTGGTTCCGTCGTGGCGCCGACATTATTCCCAGTCGTGGTAGTTGGCGGCGACGGCAGACCGATTGCATTGACCCAGTTATCATTGGAGGGGCCATCGGAAGTGACAGTAATCTGCCGGGCATCCCAACCTTCCATGTTGTCGTTGGAGGCATCGGCATCCGTACCCGGCTCAAGCAATACACCAATCCAATAGGTTCCGGGCGGCGTGCCTGCCGGAATGACCTCATCAAGCATATTGACGGTTACGCTGCCCATTGGCGCAAAGTCCCAAGAATAACTGTAGGTTCCCAGAAGGGTATCGGCCGTTGAGATGAAATCGTTGTTGGAGAGGTACACCCGGAAAGTGTAGGTCGCGGGACCAGGATCGGCGTCAGTCGCATTAACCTGCAAGTGCGACAGACCAGTCACTGTTCCGCCCGCCGGGATGGAGTTCACACCCACTTGCTGGTTGAGTGGCTGCAGATCAAAAGTGGTGCCTCGCGAATAAGTCGGAATGAAGGCGCCCCAGACGTAATCAACCCACCCTTGAAAGAACCTTGCGTAATAGCCTCTGGTGGAGCGGTCAGAGAGCGAGCAGATGGCCCCGATGTACCGATTGTTCCCATCAAACCGATACGCGCTGCTGCCGCTCATGCCGCCCCACACCGCCGTCAAACAACCGGGACTGGTGTTCACTTGCCACATGGTGCCATTGTTGCCGTTGCAAGCATCCCAATTGCCGCTGCCATAATACATATCGCGACCAGTATGCAATCCGCCGCCGCAACTCTCGGCTGGATAACTGGTGTTGTTGTACACATTGGCCAGACAGTCAAAACCATATTCCCAACCGAACCAACCCGTGAGCGCTCCCACTGCGCGATCCAGCCGGATCACGCCAAGATCGAAGTCGAAGTTGCCGCTGTCGGTATATGAAGACCAACTGCCGAATAACGTTCCTCGCCCCCAGCCGTAGGGATACATCGTTGAGGAGGCGGGAATGAGCGTGTCACCGCCATCCCACCCCGGATATACATAAACCTCTTGCGCCCACGGGTTGGCGCTGAACGCCGCATCCCGGTTATAGACGCAATGTCCGGCGGTTACCGCCGTTTCGGCGTCTATCATTGTGCCCGAGGCCACGTACCACACACTGCTGCCACTGTTATTTACCCAGCGCATGGCCAGCTTACAGTTCACTCGCCAGGGAAAAGCGGCCCGGCTGGCGGATGGAATCAAGGACATGGCCCCGAAGTTTGCCGGCAGCATCTCCGAGCCACGGGCACCATCAACGCCACTGTAACCGCCGCCTTGGGACGGCAGAGTCTGTTGAATCACAGTCGGTGGCACCGGCACTTCCGTGGTAGCTTGCGATTCCGCATCGTGCAACCGGATATTCCCCGGACTGACCGGCGAAGTCGCTCCAATGCCAACCACTGACTCCGGCATCGGCATCGGAACCGGCGGCAAGCTTTGCAGTGGTGGATGGTTTGGTTTCCAATCGGCCGGCCCATCGTCAACTCCCAGAAACTGGTGACTGGCCGGGCGTGCCACAAGAATCGGTCTGACCGATGGTGCCGGGCCTGGTGGAGGCTGGGCGCCTTGGGAATAGGAGGAGACACAGATCGCCATGAACACCGGAATTCCCCTCCAGACTCCAAGTGTGGCAGCACGTTGCCTTACGGTTTTCAAGAGGTCTTTCAGACTGCCCTGCCGGGTTATTCGGGTCACGAGCGCGAGTTCAATCGGGTTGTGGCTGCATATTGGAGTCATTTGGGTCTCCGGCATTGGGGGGTGGGGGCCTGGTTCGCCAGCGACAAAACGGTTCAGTTGCGTTAATTGGTGAGCGCGCCTTTCTATAAAGGATTTGCGCCGACTCATGGCAGGAAGGAAACATGACGCTACCCGTACTTCTTTTTGGCTTTAACGAGTTTTCATTCTCTCCTTGCCGCGTGAAATGGCAAGTGCAAACCGCGTAATCACTCTGCCGTCCGGTCATTATGCAATGAGCGTTACGACAACTACGCAAAGGAATCGGCGTGTGAACTGTGAAATGGACCCCAGTTTTTAGACCACTGGTATGGGTGGATTTTTTGGTGTCTGCTCCTGACCGGCTCGATGAACGAGCCGGTTAAAAAGAAAGGAAAGGACAGACAACAAAATGAGAGCGAAACGACGACGGTTGGAAGCGGGCTTCAAGGCCAAGGTGGGGCTGGAAGCGTTGAAGGGGATCAAGACGGTGGCGCAGATTGCCCGGGAGTATCAGGTGCATCCCAATCAGGTCAGCCAGTGGAAGGGCGGGTGAGTCAGCGGCTGCCCGAGGTGTTCGAGAACAGGGCGACAGTGCAAATCCAGGAGGTGAGAAGGAGATCGAACAGCTGGAGCACAAGTGAGGCAGTTGACGATGGAGTTGGACTGGCTCAAAAAAAGTCCAGACAACTGGGCTTGTGAAGGAGCGCGCGGAACGTTGGAGGCCTTCCGGCGGGACTGTCGCTGCAGGCGCAGTGCGCGTTGCTGGGCATCTCGCCAGGGCGTATTACTACGAGCCGCGGCCCAGCGCGAGAGAACCTGGCCCTCCTGCGCCGGCTGGACGAACTGCACCTGGGCGTCCGGTCTTCGGGAGTTGGCGGCTGGCGGCGCTGTTGCGGCGTGAGGGCTCAGGCGGTCAATCTGCTTGGGTGCAACGCCTGATGGCGCTGATGGGCATCCGGGCGATCTACCCGCAAAGGAACACCAGCCACGACCGGAGGCGGGGCACGAGATCTACCCGTATTTACTGCGTGGAAAGGAGATCACGAGGCCCCGGATCAAACGTGGTGCGCCGACATCACCACCACCTCCCGATGCGCCACGGATTCATGTCTGGTGGCGGTGATGGTTGGTGGGCCCGGTATGTGCTGGCGTGGCGTTTGAGCAATACCCTTGGAGGCGGCCTTCTGCGTGTGAGTACTGGCAGGCGGCGCTCAAGAATGGCACACCCGAAGGCGCCGTTACGATCGGCAACACGGATCAAGGATCGCAGTTCACCTCACTGGCGTAAAATGAGGCGGTGGAGGAAGGGGCACATTGGTCAGCATGGACGGCCGGGGTGGGGCTGGACAACGTGTTCGTGGAACGGCTGTGGCGCAGTCTCAAGTATGAGGACATCTACCTGCGCGACTACGAGGACGGACTGGAGTTGGAGAACGGAATGTTCCACTGGTTCGCCCATTACAACGACGAACGACCGCACCAGGCGCTGGGCTACGCGACGCCCCGGGAAGTGTATCGCTTCCCTGAATCGCATGGGGCCAGGCCGGCGAAGTGGGAGTTGAAATCAGACCGCCTGCGGCGGTAAGATGACGGTGCCTAAAGAAAACGGGAGAGAGGAGGCCGGCGCCTGGCGTCGCCTTCTCTTTTCCAAAAGGGTTCTGTGCGCAGAGCAGACAACAACAAAAAACCAACGATGCAGACCCAAGGAATCACACCTTATTTTCTGCGGTCAGTGGTTTGAAGATGGGGTCCACCTCACTCTGGAATGCCCCCCCGTACAGAAGGGGGAACCTTACCCAGGAGCTTGAATTCAATCGCGCGCGGAGAGTGGCTGAACTCCAAGTATCACGTTGGCCGGAAGAAGCAATCGAGGCCTGAACTAAAAAGCCGCGGCTCGTGGTTGCACACCAGTTGTTCGCAATGGCTACGGATTATCCAACCACAAGATCACCCCTCTTCCACACCACCCGCCTGCCTCGCACCACGATTGAACCGTGCGCCAGCGCCGCCACGCAGCGGGGATACAATTCATGTTCCGCCGCGTGAATCCGCGCGTGCAGCGTTTCCGGGGTATCGTCGTCCAGAACCGGCACAGTTTGCTGGCCGATGATGGGGCCGGAATCCACGCCGGCATCCACGAAATGCACCGTGCAACCGGTCACTTTCACGCCGTGATCGAAAGCCTGTTTCCAGGCTTCCAATCCGGGGAAACACGGCAGCAGCGAGGGATGGATGTTCACGATGCGTCCCTCGAACGCGCGGAGGAAGTCGCCCTTCAAAACCCGCATGAACCCCGCGAGAACGATCAGGTCAACCCTGGCTTCCTGCAATGCGCTCACGTAAGCGCGCTCCGCCTCCTCGTCCAGTTTGGTGCGAAATTTACCGGGGGCAATGTACCGCGCCATAAGCTGCCGTGCGCGGGCTTGCGCCAGAATTCCCGAGTCTTCCACATCGCTCAACACGATGGCGACTTCGGCCGGGACCACGCCCTGCGCGATCGCCTCCGCGAGGGCAACAAAGTTCGAGCCTTTGCCCGAGCCCAGCACGCCCAGGCGGAATGGTCTATCGCTATTCATGGGGTCTTCTTACAGGCTGCCCCGCCATCGCCGCAAGCTTTCCATATTGAGCCCCTTCAAGCCAGCACGATGCTCGGCGCGTTGAATGGCCAGGTGGCGGGTGGAAGAATTACTTTTCCGCCGGCGCAGGAGCGAAAACAAACACCAAACACCAAACACCAAACACCAAACACCAAACACCAAACACCAAACACCAAACACCAAACACCAAACACCAAAGGCCAAAGGCCGAACACCAAAGGCCGAACACCAAAGGCCGAACACCAAAGGCCGAACACCAAAGGCCGAACACCAAAGGCCGAACACCAAAGGCCGAACACCAAAGGCCGAGCACCAAAGGCCGAACACCAAAGGCCGAACACCAAAGGCCGAACACCAACGCTCTGCATCCGGCCGCAGGGTGACGAATCTCAATCGGGCTGGCAGATTTCCATTGCCAGCCGAAAAGCTCCCTTGTTAGCGTCGGGCCGATTTTCGTGAGGACACATATATGAGCACAATCCAAGCACCAAACAATTACCCCAAACTTCACAATGCCATGTGGCCCGGCCTCGTGGGCAAAGGCAGCCCCGGCGCAGAGTCGTGCATTGACCTGGACACCATGCTGGAACTCACCGCCCAGGCTGAGGTCAACGGCGTGAAATTCGACGGCGTGGACCTGTTCCTGTACGACCCGCATGTGAGCATTGATATTGATGACGACGACCTCAAATCACTGGCCGACAAGATTCGCGCGAAAGGTTTTGTGGTGGGGTCGGTCGTGGCCCCCGTGTGGTTCGACGGTTCGGCGATGGGGGATGAAACCAAGCGCGCCAACTGGGTGACAGCGGTGCGCAAAGCGTGTCGCATCGCGCAGGAACTGCGCGAACTCGGGGTGCGACCTTACGGTGTCGTGCGCATTGATTCGGCGGCCCCGGTGACCGAATGGGACAAAGACCCCAAAGGCAACACCAAACTCATCGCCAAGACATTCAAGGAAGCGGCGAAAGTGGCCAAAGACCACGGCGAACGGCTTGCCGCCGAAGGCGAGATTTGCTGGGGCGCCATGCACAGTTGGAAGTACATGGTCCAGTTGCTGGAAGAAGTCGGCCAACCTCGCGTGGTGGGTTTCCAGGCGGACATGGCCCACACACTTCTGTATGTGCTCGGCTACAACGCGCCGGAACATCGGATTGTCCCGGACAAGTTCAACTGGGAGCCGGACAAATTTCATACGGCCATGAAGAAGCTGACCAAGGCACTGCGCCCCTGGACGATTGATTTCCACGTCGCGCAGAACGACGCCACGGTGAAAGGCAGCGGCTCGCACGACAACACGGGCAAGCACTGCCTGGCCACCGATCCCAAGGGCAAATTGAACATCGCCCGCGATTCCGCCTACTGGATGCGCGACGAGGCGGGCAAGGTGACCAAGAAGTTCAAGCACGTATGCTGGGACGGTTGCATGTTCCCGAACGAAGTGATGATGAAGCCGCAGACGTGGAATGATATTCTCACGGCCATGATTCAGGTGCGCGAGAATCACGGCTGGCGCGCCTGAACACCGCCATCTTCTCGATTCTTGGCGGGGAGGCGGATTCCCTCCCCTCGCCGCCAGCACCGCGACAAAGAAGTTTCGACACCTCCTGCGAGGCACGGGTGGGGCGCGTCACTCCGTGCGCGCCGCGACTCACACCTCGCTTCCCCAACGGCGCGCACGGAGTGACGCGCCCCACCTTGTCTCGGAATTCGTTTATCATGGCACCAGGGCATTGGGCCATATTTGGACCGGACAACGGCTGCTGGCTCAGGCAGAGCCTTCAGCCAGTTTGCTTTCCGTTTCGAGCGGCTTCAGCCCAGCGGTCCAACAAACGGTGAACATGGCATGGCGTGTGCAAATCGTTGCCGCGTGCTTTCGGGTTAGACAGGCCAGGAGTCCTACAACAACGCTTATGAAACATGTGCGGCCTTTCTCTTTCGCCAACCGCCGGATGGTTTGGCTGTCACTCGCAATCCTCGCGGCCCACCCTGCGATGGCTGGAGCGCAGGAAGAAGATAGACTGGATCTGCTTGAAACCAGGACAGGTGCGTACACAAATGTGACAATCACCTCCAAGACGGGGGACTGGATTTTCATCTTGCACGCCGGCGGCATGGGGAACGTAAAGATCGCGGACCTGTCCAAGGAGACACAGATTCAACTTGGCTACGCCAAGCCAGAGAAGCCGAAGTCAACGCAGGAACTGACGCCAGGGATGCAAGCCTTGGCAGAGTTGAATCTGCCACCCATGGCGGAAGTGCAGGAAGCCTGGCAGGCGGAAGGCCCGGCAGCGGCGATAACCTTGTTGTCCAACACAAATCTATTGGCCACCGCGAAGACCCTCTGGCCGGTCCTGAGTTTGGTCGCCGTGATCTACCTTTTCTTCTGCTACTGTTGCCAGATGATCTGTCGCAAGACGCACACTTCACCAGGATTTCTGATCTGGGTGCCGGTGTTGCAGCTTATCCCTCTCCTCCGCGCGGCGGGGATGTCGCGGATGTGGTTGTTCGCCTTCTTTGTACCGCTGCTCAATCTCGTGGCTCAGATCATCTGGTATGTGAAGATCGTCCAGGCTCGCGGCAAGGGACCTTTGCTGGTGCTCTGGCTCGTGCTGCCGTTTACAGGCCCGTTCGCGTTCCTCTACCTGGCGTTTTCCAGTGCCGCACCGGTGGAGATTGAGCGGGAGGGCCCGTTGGTATTGGAGACCGCGTAAACCAGCTCGACGGTCCGCCAGTCTCTGCTTGCCAGCTCGCCCGCCGCGGTGGCCTTGATTTCTGCCCGGTTCCCCTTTGGTTTCGTCTTGCCTCCGCGTGAGCAAAGCGATTTGCTATCGCCACAACGACATTACGCTATGAAAAAACTCCGGATCGGACTCATCGGGTACGGCTTCATGGGCCGGGCACATTCCAACGCGTATCGCAAGGTGGGCAACTTCTTCGACTTCGAGCACGAGTGTGTGCTGCAAGCCGCGTGCGCCCGCGATGCCGCCAAAGCCAAAGACTTCGCCCGGCGCTGGGGATATCAAAGTGTCGAGACCGACTGGCGCAAACTGATCGCGCGGGATGACATTGATTTGGTGGACATCTGCGTGCCCAACAACTTGCACGCGGAGATCGCCATCGCCGCGGCCAAAGCCGGGAAGATGATCCTCTGTGAAAAGCCGCTATCCATGAACACTCCGGAAGGCCGCAAAATGGTGGCCGCCGTGGAAAGAGCCAAAGTGCCGAACATGGTCTGGTACAACTACCGGCGCGTGCCGGCGGTGACCCTGGCGAAGCAATTGATTGACGAAGGCCGCTTGGGAAAGATTTTCCATTACCGCGCGAAGTTCCTGCAAGACTGGACGATCAGCGCCGACCTGCCCCAAGGCGGTGCCGGCCTGTGGCGATTGGATGTGAAGGCAGCCGGCAGCGGCGTCACCGGCGACCTGCTGGCGCATTGCATTGACACGGCCCTCTGGCTGAACGGCGGCATTGAGAAAGTGAACGCCATGACCGAGACGTTCATCAAGCAGCGCAAACATACGCTTACCGGCAAAGTGGAGAAAGTGGGCATTGACGATGCCTGTGCGTTCCTGGCGCGCTTCAACAACGGTTCGCTGGCCACGTTCGAGTCCACCCGTTACGCGCGCGGCCACAAGGCGCTTTACACCTTCGAGATCAACGGTGAGCACGCCTCCATTTTCTGGGATTTGCACGACCTCCACCGCCTGCAGTACTTCGATCACCGCGATCAAAGCCTCGTGCGGGGTTGGCGTTCAATTCATGTCAGTGATGGCGACCAACCCTACATGAACCATTGGTGGGTGCCCGGTCTGCAAATTGGCTACGAACACAGCTTTGTTCATCAGGTGGCCGACTTCATTCAAGGCCTCGAAACCGGCAAACCCGCCGGGCCGACCTTCCGCGACGCCTTGGAAACCCAACAGGTTTGCGACGCGGTGTTGAAATCCGCCAAGTCGCAACGGTGGGAGAAGGTGGCGCGGGCGAAGTGATTGCCGCGACAGGCATCGGCGCGCAAACTCTCGCGTTTGCGCGCGACCGTCAAAGGCACTTCGCGGCACACCGTGACCGCGAACATCCCAGGTGAGCGTTTATGGTTTCTCCGCGTGGCGGCAAATTCCTGCCCTTTGCCGTCACCGTCTTCCTCGCCGCTTTCCTGCTGTTTGTCGTTCAACTGATTCTCAGCAAATTCATCCTGCCGTGGTTCGGCGGCGTGCCGGCGGTGTGGACCACGTGCATGTTGTTTTTCCAATCGTTGCTGCTGCTGGGCTATGCCTACGCACACGGGTCAGGCACGCGGCTTTCCCCTGCCCGCCAAGGGTGGATACATCTGGTACTCCTGGCTGGCTCGCTCGCGGTCATGGCGTGGCTATGGAGCAAGTGGGGTTCGCCCATTCTGCCGGGAGACCATTGGAAACCATCCGGACCTGAGCAACCCATCCATCACATAGTCAGACTGCTCGCACTGAGCATTGGCCTGCCGTTCTTCCTCCTGGCTGCCACCAGTCCGTTGCTGCAACGCTGGTTCAGTTGCACGCCCCACCATCAGAAACCCTATCGTCTCTACGCTTGGTCCAATGCCGGTTCCTTGCTTGGCTTGCTGGCGTATCCGTTTCTTATCGAGCCATGGCTGCGGGTGTCAACTCAGGCTCAGATTTGGGGCTTCGCTTACGGGTTCTTTGCCCTCGCTTGCGCCGGCAATGCCGTGATGATAATGCGCACCGAGGCTTCCGTTTCGCCCCTGCCTCCGGCCCGAAATATCCATGAACGAAAGCCCCCTTGGCCATTGGTCTTGATCTGGATGCTGCTGGCCGCCGTCGCGGCCTCCATGCTGCTGGCTGTAACCAATAATCTCTGCCAGGACATCGCAGTCGTGCCGTTCTTATGGGTGCTGCCGCTGGCGATCTATCTGTTGAGCTTCATCCTGTGTTTCGCCAGCGACCGTTGGTATCACCGGAGCGCCTTGGTCATGGCTACCAGCATCGCAAGCCTGATCGCGCTGGCCACGGGATTTCAGGGCGCGCGGTTCCCATTGCTGGCCCAAGTAACCTCACACAGCGTGTTGCTGTTCCTGTTTTGCATGATCTGCCACGGGGAACTGGCACGGTCGAAACCTGCGCCCCGTCACTTGACGATGTTCTATCTGATGCTGGCGCTCGGCGGGACGCTGGGCGGGGTGTTCGTGGGGCTCGTGGCGCCACTGGTTTTCAGCGGCTACCGCGAGTTCCCTGTGAGTCTGCTGGCGGGCTGGCTCGTGCTGGCCGCAGTCTTCGTCCGTGATCCGGCCTCCGGCTTCTATCGCGGTGACCGCTGGCACTTTGCCGGTCTGGTGCTGCTGCTCAGTTACCTCGCGCTGGACCGGGTGCTGGAGTTCACTCCGCTGCGTCATCTTGATCTCTTCATGAAATACTCCCAGACATTCACACTGGTTGGGGCCTTGCTCCTCACTGGCGCGGCGGTGTTCAGGTATGGACGACGCCCGCTGGCGCGTTCCCCCTACTGGCCACGCGTTCTGTTCGGGACGGTGATTCTTGCCGGCGGCTGGCTGGCCCATCGCCAAATCCAACGTATTGAAGCCGGCACAGTGGAGGCGCGCCGCAATTTCTACGGCATCGTGCGCGTGATGCAAAGCAATCTGGCCGTGAGCGGTCAGGCGGTACCCGTGCGCCAATTGACGCATGGTCAGGTCAATCACGGGATTCAAATCCTCGCCGAACCCTGGCGGACGCAGCCGGTGAGTTACTATGCGCGCGACAGTGGCGTGGAACTGGCCTTCCGATTACACCCACGCCGCCTCAGTTCCACGCCCATGACCATTGGCGTGCTGGGACTGGGCGTGGGTACGATTGCGGCGTTCGCCCGGGCGGAGGACACCGTGAGGTTTTATGAAATCAATCCGGCGATCCGCGACCTCTGCACCGGGCCGGCGCCGCGCTTTACCTATCTCACCGACTGCGCGGGCCGAACGGACATTGTGATGGGTGATGCGCGGCTGGCGCTGACGCGGGAATTACAGGACCACCAGCCCGCGCAGTTTGACATCCTCGTCATGGACGCCTTTTCCGGCGACTCGGTTCCGGTTCATCTGCTCACCACGGAGGCCTTTGCTGTCTATTTGGAACATCTGCGTGATCACACCGCCATCATCGCGGTGAACATCTCCAACCAGTATCTCGATCTGGCGGACCTGGTGCTCAATCTGGCCCGCCACCACGCTTTGCACGCGGCCGTCATCCACAGCCGCGGACAACCGCCGGACCACACCCCTTCCCGCTGGGCTTTGCTCACGCGCGATCCGGAGTTCTTCCAACAGCCGCCCATCCCGTCGGCCCGGGAGCCGGATCGCGAACGCCGCGATATTCTCTGGACCGATGATTTCAGCAATTTGCTCAAGTTCTTGCGCTGAAGCGCGGCGAAACCAAGATCGATCGGAGCAGAGCAATCCACTTGAGAATTCCATGGGCTATCGAGGCTCGGAACTGAATTTTTGAATGTTTTTGACCCGGAGCGCGTCTTTGAACCACAATTCGACCAGTGACACAACAAACCATGAACTTAAAAATTGTATTTGTCGGACTCGGCGCTATCGGAACCCTGTTCACCGCCTGCGCCAAGGACGTGGACGTGAGCAAACTGCCGGCCCCTTCCCCCAAGAAGGACGTGACCTTTGCCAAGGACATCAAACCCATCTTTGAGAAGGCCTGTGTGAAATGCCACGGAGCAGAGAAACCCAAAGCCAGGCTGCGACTCGACAATCTTGAAGGAGTGCTCAAAGGCAGCAGCGACGGAAAGGTGATCGAGCCGGGCAACAGCGCCAAGAGCAGCCTCGTTCACAGTGTGGCCCGCATCGGCGACGAGGATTACTGGATGCCGCCGCCGAAGAATAAGGACAAGATTCCAGCATTGACGGCGGAACAGGTGGGGTTGATTCGGGCGTGGATTGATCAGGGCGCGAAGTAGAGCATCCGATTCCTTGACAGCATTGCCGGGCGCAATCGCAATTCTCGATTGCGCCCTTTTGCTTTTTCTCGGCGGGTCATGAACGTAAAGTTTCGGAGAGCCAGGCGGGGATGCGTGAATAGGGCACGCGATATAGCGCCGGCTTGGTTGCGGAGGAACAAGTCAGCAACCCCGCCGCAACGGGGTTGGTGGACAATCTGTGTAATCAGAACGGCACAGCTAATTCGAGGGACATTCCTGACCGCTGAGCATCCAACCATTGGTGATCATGTGGGCGGTGCGCTTGCGCGTGACCCATTCGGCGTGGCCATCGGCAAAGCCCCAGTTCCAGCCTTTCTCGCCGTGATTGTTCGGCGGGTCGGGACAGTTGTTCACCGGGTTGCTCGGGAACAACGAACTGGTATCGTCCGCATCCAGGACGATCACCGTACGCGTGGGGCCGACCATCACGGTCTTCGGATTCTTGCGGATGTAACCCGGATTGGGATAGTCCGGTAGGGCGGCTCCCGTCCACGGATTTCGTTGGTAATAGCCAAAGAACTCATAACTGTGGCCGTACTGAAAGTGCCGTGATTCCCGATCTCCATGACACGAGACATTCAAGTCCGGGATTTCCCCCAGTTTGTTCGGCAGTTCCCGCACCTGGTTCTTCGTGCTGGGACAAATGAACGTTCGAATGTTCCGGATGAGCTTCGTTTGATAATAGGATTGTGGCGCTTCGTCCCCGCCAATGGATGACGTCCAGTAGAACCAGTCTTCCCATGTCTCCGAGTAGAGATGCGCGGCGATCATGATCTGGCGCGCGTTGTTGAAACAGGAAATGCGGTTGGCGCGTTCCTTGGCCTTGCTCAACGCCGGCAATAACATGGCCGCCAGAATGGCGATGATGGCGATGACCACCAGCAACTCGATAAGGGTGAAGGCGAGCAGCCGCAGGCGGACGAAGTCCGTCCGCCGACGGCTGGGACAGCTTGGCAACTTCATAATGTTTATGGCCCGCCTGCGTGCTGCCGATCACGGCAGCAATTGCAGCCGGTAGTAATAGGTGTTGCCCGCCGAAACCGGCTCACTGTATTGCGAGGCGGATTGGTTCGCGGCGTTGGTCGTGTACGGTCCGGTCACGCTGGTGGCCCGGAGCACGTGATAGTTCGCGCCGTCGGGCTTCGTGACATCCAGCACTACATTCCCACCCACAATGGAGATATTGGCGATCTCGAACGGTCCCACCGGCGCCAGTTCGGGCAAATCCAGCACGCGGAAGTAATCGTAGTGCGCATCCGGCATGTCCCAGATGGCCACGCCCACCCGGTTGTTCGCCACGGCTTGGTCCGTCCATTGCCAGCGATAAACCGTTCCCGGGGCGTCCACATTCCAGGCGGACAAGGTGTAGATGCCGTTGTTGTTTGCAAAGCGGGTCGCGAAACGCCGGCCCGGCGTGTAAATGAAGGCATTATCCCCGGCGGCAATGGTGGTCCAAACGCCGCCCGACTTGCGGCTGACGTTCAGCCCCTGGGCCATCTGGCCGGCCAACGGCACCTGCGCGTTGAACAGCACGCGCGCAAAGTTGTCGGTGTCTGCGTAATCATACACGAAGCCCATGCCGCCGTCGTCCAGCGGGTGGATGCCCAGTTCCAGCACGTAGTGCAAATTGGTCAGCGCCGGGGCCAGCAGCATCGGACCTTCGCCATCCGCATTCGGACTCTGAAGCGTGCCTGACTGAGCCGTGCCAAAGGCGCGGGTAAAGTTGGCAATCGTGCCATGGCCCGACACATTCCAATCGCCGAACAAGCCGCCAACCGGCTCGGCGGCGTAGGGATTCTCCCAGCCGGCCGGAAGATCGGTGTGGATCGCCGCGGTTTCCCAATCCTCAACGAATGCGTTGGTGCCGCTCACTTGGAGGACGATGTTGTCCATGTAAAGGCCAGAACCGACGGGATTCGCCTGCACTCCCGGCTCGCTGGGATTGTTCGTGGTTGAATTCCAGGCGCCGAAACCAGCCATTCCCCACGGACCAATGCCAATGCGACCGGTGGGCAGATCGGCGTCCGTGAAAGTCAGCGTCACCTCCGAACTGGGATCCCAATCCGGCGGGCTGAGGAACACGTTCCAACCGATCACCCGGACTTCGAATGTGTCATTATCGCCATTGACGGTGACCCGGAATCGTTTGTAGCCGGTGATGTCCAGCGGATCAGTGTAGAAGAATCCGGCTTCGGATGTGGGCGTGATCGCGGAAAACCAACCGTTGGTGCGTTTCTGGAGCGTGACGCCCTGAAGCGGACGGGTTGGATCGGAGGTCAGTTCGCCACAAACGGTGACGCGATACCAGTTGCTCTTGTCGAGGTAACGGAAGTACAGACTCAGCCCGTCGTTATCGCCCACGCTGTATTCCGCGGAGAGCGAGAAGGTGCTGGCCCAGTCGGGATTCCACACATTCGATCGGACCACGAGGGCCGGCCCCTGGAAACTGGCATTGGTGGCATAACTGGTCGTGCTGATAAACGCAGCGTCGTTCGGCCCGGCACTGTTCGCTCCGCGATTCTGGTTGCTGTTCTCCCACAAACCGCGGAAGCCGCTGCCGAAATTCGTGACCACGAACCAACCAGGCAAGGCCCGGTCATCGGCTTCGTTGATCCATTGGGAGAGCAGGCCGTCATTCAGGACAAGCCCTTCGGCATACGCCGGATTGCTGCCGCGCCGGAATTCGGTAATGTTGTCCGCGTCGTCCAAATCCGGGTTGCCATCCGCCTCTTCCGATAGGTTGTCTTTACCGAAATAGCGGTATTCCCACTCGTCCGGCAGACCGTCGTTATCGGAATCCACGGCAAAGTGAGCGGTGAGCGCAATGGGCCGGGTCATCGGGAATGTCAATTCGGGTGAGGCGGAGATGCTGTCGCCCGACCAGCCGACGAACACATAACCGGAATTGTTGGCCGCGTTGACGGTGACACTGGCGTTGGCGTCAATCCAGGGTCCCAACGTTGAGGAAACCGTACCGCCGGGGGTGCTGTTGGTGGTCAGTTGATACTGGGTTTTCCAAATCCAACTGATGGAAGACAACTGAGTCAAAGTGAACTCTACCTCGTTTCCTTCGCCCGCACTGGGAACGGAACCAACGCCCGTCCAGCCCGTGGACACTTGACGCACACCCGGCGCAGTGACCACGGAACTGTCCACAGTGGCCGTTACCGGCGTGTCAGCGGCAAAATCATTCAGCCCCACCGGTGGCGAGGGCATGCCGTAAGGAGAAGACACAAACAAGCCTTCGCCATTGACCTTGCGCACGACCACCGAATCCACCGCCGTGCCGTCGTCGGGCGCGGTGGAGTTGGGCAGATTGTTGTCGCCGTACTGCGCCCAACTGATGATGCCGATTTTGCCGTGGTCCAGCGAACCAACGGCGATGGTGGAAAGGCTCACGTCAATCGGCCCAGTGGCGGTGGCCGTGGCCGTGCCGGTTCCGCCGGAAGCGTTGGCGGACAAGGGTGCCGAGTCCGGATTGTTGATGGCGATGATTTGGAGGATGTCGCCGCGGATTGCCGCATGAACATCGAAGGGGACGTTGATGGGCGGGATAAACCCGGCCACGCCGTTGGAATAAACCTGATCAAACACTTGATCAACGTTCTTCTGGACGGTTAGGCCCCGCCGGATGCCGGTTTGGGCGTTCTGGTTGCGAAACGCGATCCGGTAGAAGTTGGTTTCGTTTTGATACCGCAACAACAGCCCAAAACCGTCGTTATCCGAGGAGATGAACCGTGTGCTGACGACATAATTCGTCCAGTTGACATCACCCGCAACCGCAGACGGCGCGATGAAGTTGGTCACGCCATTGGCGTTGTTGTCGGTGGAGTTGTAGGAATCACTGTTTTGGATCATGGCTTTGCGATCCCCATTGATGCCCAACGCCTGTCCCCAGAGCGGCTCGACTCCGCCGGTGTTGACTGTGTTCAGCCCATCCTCCCGTGGTGTGACCAGGAAGGACCAGTTGTTCAAAACCTGAGTCGCGGCCGCCGCGCTGAGGTCCACCCCGTTCAGAGTGGGGTCCTGGATGCGAAAGGCTCGGGGGTTGTTGCCCGCTTGTCCCCAACTAAAAATTCCCACCGGGGCGCTGAGTTCTGTGGGCAGCGGGAGGTCCGTGACGGTATTGTAAATGAACGGCCCGCCGATGGTGCCCAGCGGGTCATCGGCAATCACCACCGTAAGCCGACCGTTCGTCACGCCGATGGAAACGTCAAACGGGCGGTTCACTGCCGGGATGAACGAATTATCCGGGCCGTGCAAGTCGGTGATCGCACCGTCATTCACGCGGTCCACAATGACCCCTTGAAACGGCCAGCCAACCGCGAACCGGTTTTGCCAGGCGAAGGTGATGCGATAAAAAGTGCTTTCGCCTTCGTATCCCCAGATCAGCCCAAATCCGTCATCATCCCCGGCGGTCACGCGCGCCGTGTACGCGAAATTCGTGGGCGCCACCGTGTCGCTGATAAGCATGACCGCGCGCCGCGAGGTCGAGGCCGTGGAGGAATCCGTGTAGATGTTGCTGTGCTCGCCAAACGATTTGCTGACGGCGTCGAACACCCACAGCATCGGCCCGTCTATGTAGGCGCCCGCCGGCTGCACCGCCGTCCAACCGGGAATGCCGCCTTCAAAGTGATCCTCAAACAGCACTTCGGCCGGCTCCGCCGCCAAGCGGGTTGCCGGTACGACCAAGGCAAAGAGCGCCGCGAAGGCGACCGGTTGAATCCAGTGGGTGGGAACGTGAGTTAGGGTTTTCATAGTGGGTTTCAGACTTGCTTGCTGTGCGTACTGACCGTCGAGTTGTATTGCCGGCCCAGACTAACCACCCCTCCCGCGCGACAACAGCAACATAACGGTGACATTCTGGTAGCGATTGTGTTTTTGGTTCTGGCTTCGGCGCAAAGACTAACGTAGCGCCCCGTACATGGCAATGCACATGCGTCCGAAATAAACTTCGATTTCGTCCGCTCGCCGGGAACGATGACTTGCGTCACGGTTTCGGCGCCTTACCATGCGCCTCCCGGCAATCGTATGAAACGCACCCGTCGCAACGCCTTGCATGTCGCCGTTTGCGTGGATCAATTCCGCAGTCATGGGCGGGGCGTCATGCGCGGCATCGCCCGGTTCGTGGAAACTTACGGGCCGTGGTCGCTGTTCATTGATCCGCTGGCGGACAGCCACTACCCGCGCGGGCGTTCCGAAAACTGGCGCGGGGACGGCATCCTGACCTACATCGAGGACCCGCAGCGGGCCGACCGCTTGAGCGCTTCCGCCATCCCCACCGTGGAGTTATTCGCCTACCGGCTGGATCGCAAGCTGCCGCTGGTGGCGCACGATGACGTGGCGGTCGGGCGGATGGCTGCGGAGCACCTGTTGGGAAGGCACTTTCGCTGGTTCGCCTTCAGCGGTTACGTGAACACCCTCTGGTCGGATCGCCGGCAGCAAGGATTCACGGAACATTTGACCAAGGTCGGTTGTCCGCCCCCGGCCACGCTGCTGATCCAACGGCCGGAGACTTTGGCCGAATGGGAAAAAGTCCAGCAGCAGTTGACGAATTGGATCAAGGAACTCCACAAGCCAGTAGGTTTGCTGGCGAGCAGCGATCACCACGCTCAAAGAATCCTGGACGCCTGCCAGCGCGCCAATGTGGTCGTTCCAGAAGAAGTCGCCGTGATTGGCGTGGACAACGACGAGGAAACCTGCCGCTTGTCCGATCCACCCTTGACCAGTGTGATGCTGAACTCCGAGCGCGTGGGCTACGAAGGGGCAAAGTTGCTCGACCAATTGATGCGGCGGAAGCTCAAGGCCCGTCCGGCAAAGCAAATGTTCATTCCACCACTGGGAGTCCTTGCCCGGCAATCCACCGACGTCACCGCCATCAATGACCCCTTGGTGGCACACGCCGCGCGCACGATCCGGGAGCGGGCCTGTCATGGCCTTTCCGTGGAGGAACTGGTCCGTTCCCTGCACATTTCACGCAGCATCTTTTACCAGCGCTTCCACACCGCCTTGGGCCGCTCGCCGCACTATGAAATCCTCCGCGTACAGCTTGACCGCGTGAAGAGCCTGCTGGTGCAAACCTCGCTGCCGTTGAAAGAAATCGCGGAGGTGTGCGGCTTCAACAATCCCAACTACCTCAATGTGGCCTTCAAGCGCGAAATGGGAGTAACGCCCGGCGAATATCGTGAACAGAAACTGGGGCATTGAGCGGATTCGGAGAAGCGGACGGGCGCGATGGTTCTTTCCCTGCATCCTGCCCATAAACCTGAGTCCCGTAGCGGCGTCTCGGCAGAGCGCCGCCATTCTCAAGAGACAACGTTTGCGGCGCTCTACTGAGACGCCGCTACGGTACATGGCCCCGATGCGCGTCCAATGTTGGAGGTCGAAGCTTTCCATGAACCTCGCGATGTAGGGCGGACATTCCTGTCCGCCGGTGCGGGCGACTTCCAGTCGCCCGTTGGCACCCCGGACTGGAAAGTCCGGGGAACCGGCAGGCAGGAAAGCCTGCCCCACATCAGGTTCATGGTCCCAATGCATGCTTCAACAAGAGAAAGGAGGCTCCCCATGAATCTGAGTCCCGTGGCGGCGTCTCGGCGCCGCCGACTTTTCGCCCAACCTGATGGCGGCGGTCTGCCGACCCGCCGCTACGATGAGGTTCATGGCCCCGTGGCGCGGCCAGAATGAGAGGTCGAAGCTACCAATTATCCATTTCCCTACAGCGGCGCTGAAGACGCCCGCACTCCAGACGCTTCGCGCGTTCGGCAGTCGCTGAAAACTCGCGCCAGCGTTTGGAGTGCGTGCGTCTTCAGCGCCGCTTTTCGCGCGTGATTGACGCATCGCCGGTTCAGCGGTTCAATGCGCGAACCTGTCCAGGCAATTCTCCCCCTGCGTTGAGTGTTGGCCAGATTCAGACTCCACTCCACACCCAACCCATCGCTTGACGCCCACGCCGTCCGCCATTAGGAATGAGCCATCAGAATCTGCGCTGCCATCCTGTGCTGGTTGTGCGTGCTGCTGTCCGTCAAGGCCGTGACCTCTGGCGCACGCAGTGCGGAAATCGTGGTCTTCGATGAAAACGACCCACTCGGCGCGCATTACTACGATGCCTCGGTCGGCATCGTGCGCGCCCCAAGCGAACTGACGCTGACCGGCCCGTTCAATGGAAAGTTGTTGATCCTCACGAATCAGGCTGCCTCCGGCGCGCACAGTGGATTGCTGGAATGGAAATCTGCCCCCGGGGGTGAGTGGCTGCTGCTGGTGGCAAGTCCAGGGTGGCAGCGGCGCGACATTTCCGCGATGCACTTTCTCCAATTTCAACTGAACGCCCCGACCTCGGTGCCGGCAGAAGCACTGCCCCGCCTGCGGTTGGAGAGCACGTTGAACTTCAGTTCCGCCGCCATCGAACTCGGGGATTTTCTCAAGGACGGCGTGGATGGCGATCCGCTCACGTGGCAATCGGTTTCCCTTCCGTTAAACGCGTTTAAGCCTTATGGGCAATTTGAGTTGTCGCAATTCAAAGGCGTCGTATTCAGTCAAAGCACCGCCGACAATTCCCAGCACACGCTCTGGTTTGATGCGCTTCGAATGGTGAGCACCAATCCCCTGCCCCGCCTCAGCCCGCCATCGCCGCCCACTGAACTAATCGCGTTGTCCGGTGATCGGACGGTCACGCTGAATTGGAGCGATCCATCGCCCACGCGCGCGAGCGGCTATCATGTCTTCCGTGCAACCGCCCGAGAAGGCGATTGGTCCAAAATCTCCGCCGCGCCGGTGACGATCACCGCGTTTGCTGACACGTCGGTTTCCAATCGCCAGCAGTATTTCTATCGCATTCGCGCCATCAACACCGCAGGCGAGAGTGCGAATTCTGAATCCGTGTCAGTCACACCGTCGCCGATCAACGATGACGAAGCCTTCCTGGAACTCGTACAACGGACGGCTTTCCACTATTTCTGGAACGAAGCGAATCCCATCAATGGCCTGGTACGCGATCGCAGCCAGCCACATTCCGCAGCGAGCATCGCCGCCACGGGATTCGGTTTGACGGCGATTGGCATCGGTATCGAGCGCGGCTGGATCACCCGCGCGCAGGGACTCGCGCGCACGCGAGCCACGCTTGAAACACTCTGGCGCACACTGCAAGGCACGAATCTCTCCGGCACCATTGGACACAAAGGCTGGTTCTATCATTTCCTCGAAATGGAAACCGCCACCCGCGCCGGTCACAGCGAATTGTCTTCCATTGACACCGCGTTGCTGCTGGCGGGTGTGTTGTACAGCAGGCAGTACTTCAATGCCGACAACCTGGAAGAAAAGGAAATCCGCGACCTGGCCAATCGCATTTTTGACCGGGTGGACTGGCGTTGGATGGCCGATGGGGGCGAATCGTTGACGTTGGGCTGGCATCCGGAACGCGGCTTCATTCCGCATCGTTGGCGCGGCTATAACGAGGCCATGATCCTTTATCTGCTTGGGCTCGGCGCCTCGAAAGGAGCGTTGCCACCAGAACATTGGCGCTCGTGGACCAAGACCTACAACTGGGAGACACATTATGGCCAGAGCTTCGTCGTGTTCCCGCCGCACTTTGGTCATCAGTACTCGCATTGCTGGATTGATTTCCGCGGCATCGCCGATGATTACCTGCGCGACCGGGGCATTGATTACTTTGAAAACTCCCGTCGAGCCGCCCTCGCGCAACGTGCCTACGCCATTGCGAACCCAGGTGGATTTCCCGGCTACGGTGCAAACGTGTGGGGACTCACCGCATGCGATGGGCCGGGCACGCCGGGTAAATTCAGCTACATGGCCCGCGGCGGACCACCGCCGGAGAACGACGATGGCACGATCGCGCCCACGGCGGCTGGCGCCTCCCTGCCCTTCACGCCAACCGAGTCCCTGGCGGCGCTGCGACACTTCTACCATCAGTTTCGTGAGCGGATCTGGTGCGGATACGGCTTTCGCGACGCGTTTAACCTGGAGGCCAACTGGTGGGCCACCGACGTGATCGGCATAGACCAGGGACCGATTCTGCTAATGATCGAAAACCATCGCAGTGGGCATATCTGGCGCGTGTTCATGAGTGGTCCGGAAATCCAGCGCGGCCTGCGTCGTGCCGGATTCCAGCCTCTGCATCACACCAAACCTCCGGAAAACTGAGCGCAAGTTCGATGACTTTCTCTGAGCCGAAGCGAAAATGTGTGCGTTTAAGGCAAGCGGTAGGAATCCGCTTGCACTGAGGGGCGGAACAGGCCTGCCACCTGGTACAGGGCTCACCTAAAACTTGTTCTTGCGATACGCGCCCATACTCGGCGCATCCGGATTCACCTCGGGGCCGAAGTAACGCAACGTCACCAGCGGCTCGGTCTCGCTGGTGTTCTCGAACGTCACACCCGACTTCGCTCCGTCTTCCGTGCAGAAGTATTCGTCCTCGGTCAATTCGGTGAAGCGGATGAGCTTCGGGCTGTTGAGCGGCTCGCCGTTGATTTTGCCGACGCCTTGCACGCAGATGAGGCCATAGGCGCCCTGGTCCTGGATGGTGCATTTCACGCCTGGCTGGACGGTCAGTTCCTTGGCCGTGAAGAGTTGTTCGCCGTCAATCTTGCCATAGACAATCCAGCGGTCCACGTAACCGGCCTTGCGCGTGTCGGCGACGGGCACGGGTTCGAGATAATGGTTGTCCTTGAACTTGGGGTCCGTGTTCTTCTTCCAATCCAACTGGTCCACGATGAAATCGAGGTCTTTGTGTTTGCTCCGGGGCATGTCTTTCACGAGCAGACTCCATGGAACGTAGCGGCCCTCGACCATGCTCTGATACATGCCGAAGACGTCGCTGCCCCATTGCGGCTCGTAAGTGCAGAACGACCCCGGCGCGTGGAGGATGCACGGGTCAATCAGCCACCCAGTGCCCGGCTTCAAGCGATACGCCTTCGACAAATCGAGGATGCCGTTGTCGCCCTTGTTCCAATCCTCCAGACATTTTCGCACCTGCGCCTTGGTCGTGCCCGGCTCGAGGCCCATGAACGTGTAGGGAAAGTTGTTGCCCACGTTGTTGTGTTGCGGCGGGAAATAATAACTCTCGGGCTTGCCTTCCTGCCCGACGAGCCTGGCCTGTTTCTGCGATTGATGCATGTGATGCGGAATCGGGCCCATGTTGTCGAAGAACTTGGAGTAAACCGGCCAGCGCTTGTATTTGCCCCAGATTCTCTTGCCGACGATGGTCGCGCCGCAATCTTCCACAGCCTTGCGCAACGTGAACCGCTCCTGGCCCACGACGCAATAGCTCAGGCCTTCGTCCGGCACGCGGCCTTCGTTGGCTGCCTCGGTCGTCGAGGCAAACCACCGCTCGTCAATGCCGCCGCGATTCGCTCCGTAAGCGTAGGTGTCGTCGGGATGCAACTTGATGCGCAACCCGGGCTGAAGGAATGAGCGCGGCACCCACGCGGGCGCGAGCCGCAGCAGACCGCCGGTGCGGGACAATTCGGCTTCGACTTTGGACTTGGTGTTGGACTTGATGGTTTTGAGTTTAGTTACAGTATTCATACCCATGATCGTTTCAAAAAAGTTCGTGCGGACAAGTTGAGACGAATCCGGACGCGTTGGCAACATTTTCGGTGTATGGATTCGAATCAAGATCGTCTTGAGGGCGACGCTTCTTGTGTTGCCTGCATTTGTCGCGTGCAAACGCAGCCGGGCTTTGGCAACATTTCACGGATGCCCTCCTCTAACACCAACGCCCCTTCTGAGGCATGCGCCAGCCAGCAGGGTTTCCAGACGACCCACTGGAGCGTGGTGTTGGCGGCGAAGCAGGGTGATGCTGCTCAAGCGGCGGACGCACTGGAGCAGTTGTGTCGCACGTATTGGTATCCGCTCTACGCCTTTCTGCGACGGGAGGGCCGCAGCCCGCATGACGCACAAGACCTGACGCAGGAGTTCTTTGCCCGACTGCTCCAGAGAAATTTTCTCGAGAAGGTCGGCCCGCTGAAAGGCAAATTCCGATCCTTCCTTTTGGCGGCGCTCCGGAACTTCGTTTGCGACGAGTGGGACAAAGCCCGGGCTGAGAAACGCGGGGGCGGGCAGACGTTCATTTCGCTCGACGATCACCATGCGGAGGAGATGTATCTGCACGAACCGGATCCAGGGACATCGGCGGAACAGGTTTTTGAGCAGCGCTGGGCGTTGATTCTGCTCGGCCGGGCGCTGGCGCGACTGCGCGAGGAATTCATCCCGGCCGGGAGGATGGACGAGTTTGATCAACTGAAAGTGTTTCTCTCAACCCCCACCCGCGATGGCGCGTACGACACTGTGGCCGCGAAGCTGGGGTTGGCGGCCGATACCGTCGCCGTAAAAGTGCATCGGTTGCGGCAGCGTTACGGCGAACTGATTCGGGCGGAGATTGCTGACACCGTGGCCAACCCGGCCGACGTCGAAGAGGAATTGCAGTGCCTGTTCAATGCGGTCGGCCGATGACGGGCGCCGAATGATGAGTCGCGGTGTAATCCTGCGGCGAATCTTCCGTTGTAACCAGTAGATGAGTGCAGCACAGAAATGTCCGCAGTGCGGGGCCGCCCTGGCGGGCGACGCCTTCGAGGGGTTGTGCCCGGCGTGCGTGGTCAACGTCATGCGCCAGTCGCCCACCATCGCGCTGAGCCTGGAGAAGCCGGGAGACGAAATCGGCCGCTATAAGTTGCTCCAAAAGATTGGCGAGGGCGGCTGCGGCGTCGTGTACATGGCCGAGCAGGCCGAGCCGATGCGCCGGCGCGTCGCACTCAAGGTGATCAAGCTGGGCATGGACACCGCGCACGTGATCGCCCGGTTCGAGGCCGAGCGTCAGGCGCTGGCCCTGATGGACCATCCGAACATCGCCAAGGTGTTCGATGCCGGCGCAACCGATACGGGCCGGCCCTTTTTCGTGATGGAGCTGGTGCGCGGCATCAGAATCACCGACTACTGCGACCAGCATCAGCTTGCCGTGCCAGAACGGCTGGGCTTGCTCATCCAGGTCTGTCAGGCCGTCCAGCACGCGCATCAAAAGGGCATCATCCACCGCGACCTCAAGCCCTCGAACATTCTCGTGACGCTGCACGATAGCGTGCCCGTTCCCAAGGTGATTGATTTCGGCATCGCCAAGGCCACGACCGGCCAGCGGCTCACCGACAAGACGCTGTTCACCGCCTTCGAGCAGTTCATCGGCACGCCGGCCTATATGAGTCCCGAGCAGGCCGAGATGAGCGGGCTGGACATTGACACGCGCAGTGACATTTACAGCCTCGGGGTGCTCCTCTACGAACTGCTGACGGGCAGCACGCCGTTCGACCCGAAGGACCTGGCGGCGTCCGGCCTGGACGCCCTGCGCAAGACCATCCGGGAGAAAGTGCCGCTGCGGCCCAGCACGCGGCTGACTCAACTCCAGCATGATCTCAACCCGCAGATCCAAAATCGCAAATCCCAAATCGCGAATGACCTGGACTGGATCGTGATGAAATGCCTGGAGAAAGACCGGACGCGGCGTTACGAGACGGCCAACGGACTGGCAGCGGACCTTAAGCGGCATCTCGCCAACGAACCGGTCACCGCGCGGCCGCCCAGCCGGTGGTATGAGTTCCAAAAAACGGTGCGGCGGCACAAGGTTGGGTTCGCCGCGACGGCGGCCGTGATGCTCGCTCTCGCCCTGGGCGTAGTCACCAGCACGTGGCAAGCGCTCCGAGCGGGCAAGGCGTTGGAAACCGAAATCCGCACCCGAGCGGTCTTGCAGACGACACTCGAACGCGAGCAGCGCGAGGCCTATTTCCACCGCATCACGCTGGCGCACCGCCAACTGTCCGCGGACAAGCTGGGTGGCGCGCTCGAGCAGTTGACGAATTGCCCGGTGCCACTGCGCCAGTGGGAGTGGCATTACCTCATGCGACTCTGTCGCGTCGAACCGCAGATCCTGCAATCAACCACGGGAGTTTTCAGTGTGGCCTATCATCCCAACGGTGGACAACTCGCCGCGGCCTGTGGTGACGGCACAATCAAACTGTTCAACACCAGCAGCGGAATGGAGGTTCAAACGCTTCCCGCACACTCCGCTTACGTCTTTGCGGTGACGTTCAACCCGGATGGTCGGCAACTCGCCTCGGCCAGTGCCGACCGTACGGTCCGGCTCTGGGACCTTGCTACCCGTCAAAAGGTCTTTGAACGCCCAGTACACGTCGGTGACTACACGGGGATGGCCTACGGGCTGGCGTTCAGTCCGGATGGCCGGCTGCTGGTCGCCGGCGACGACGAAGGCAACGCAATCGCGTGGAATACCGCTGATGGCAGCGAGGCGTACCGCGTTCCGAAGCACGGTAGAGCCGCGGTGAGCGTGGCCTTCAGCCGAGACGGTCGGTTGGCGACTGGAAGCTGGGCGGGAGACTTGAGCATCGCGGACTGTCGGACAGGGCAACTCCTCGACCGATGGAACGCTCATCGGGGCCGTATCAGCGCCATCGTCTTCCACCCGGAGGACCGCTGGCTGGCGACTGCCTCTCTCGATCGAACCATCAAGATATGGAATCCGGCGACTGGCGGGCTGTTGGCGACCTTGCGAGGACACACAGGATTCATCTCGGGTCTGGCCTGCAGTCCTGACGGCCAGCACCTCTTTTCCAGCGGGACAGAAGACAAAACCGTGAGAGTATGGGACCTGGCAAACGAGCGAGAAGTCCTGGAGCTTCGCGGCCATACCGGCGCTTGTCAGAGTCTGGCGTACGATCCTCGCGGCGATCGGCTGGCCTCCGCGGGCGGCGATGGGAACATTCGAATCTGGGATGCAACGCGAATTGAAGTGTATGAAACGATGGAATCTCAAACCCTGCAGCACGAGGATGAAGTGTTTAGTGTGGCCTACAGCCGCGACGGGTTGTGGATGGCTTCGGGCTCGTGGGCCGGGACCTTGCGGCTCTGGAGCACACAGACGGGTGCCAACTTGCGACTGCTTCCTACCGGAGACCTCCAGAGCATCATTCAACTGGGGTTCAACCCGGACGGTACACGCATTGCCGCAGCTACGGTCGGCCAGGATTGGGATGTCGCAGTCAAGGTCTGGGACGTGGTCAGTGGCCCCGCCGAGCTTTCGCTTCCTGTGACAAACCGCTTCTACTGCGTGACCTACGATCCGACGGGACGTTACCTGCTTCACGAAGGACCAGAACACACCGTGCAGGTGCGGGACGCGGAGACCGGCCACTTGGCGGGGATTATCGGCCGCCACGAACACCAGATCTGGGGCATTGCCTTCAGTCTCGACGGCGAGGTTCTCGCCACCGCGAGCAACGACGGCACCGTCCGGCTGTGGACGTGGGAGCCGGAGCAATTGGGCGTGGAACAGGAGCCCAGGTTCACACTTCGTGTGCGCGTGGGTGGTCACGGCAACCGCATCGCCTTCAGTCCGGACAACCAACTCTTGGCGACCGGTGGAGAAGGGCAGACCGTCAAGATTTGGAACGTCAATACCGGGCAGGAGGAGCGCACCTTGTCCGGCCATACCGGCGGGGTGCTGGCATTGGCTTTCAGCCCGAACAGTCGGTGGCTGGCTTCGGCCGGCGAAGATACGACCATCCGAATCTGGGATGCGCAGTCGTGGCAGTCTCTGCGCAAGCTGCGCGGTCACACCGGGTGGATCAATACGCTTGCCTTCAGCCGCGACAGCGCTCGGCTCGCATCGGGAAGCCGGGACGCCACCGTGAGGTTTTGGGAGACGGCGCGGTGGGACGAAGCGGTGAGTCGCTAACCGCGCCGATCGTTCGTTTTTCCAGTGCCTCGTACGGCGAGGAGCGGCTCAGGGTGTCTCCGATTTTTCTCCGTTCGGATTCTCTCCCGCGAATTGTGGACCGGACGCCTCCGGCCCGCGCGTGGCCAACATTTATTTTCAGATTCTCTGTAATCCTGAAGCCGAGATTCCTTTGGAAGGGGTGATGATTGAAATGGTGCGTAACCCTTCAACCACGCGGCTCGCAGCCGGCCTCCACAGGCGGCCTGAGCCTTCAACGACAACAAAACCAAGAATGGTAATATGAAAGTTCAATACACAGAAAACGCAGAATCGAAGTTGGAGCGAAATGCAGGGCGTTTGGGTCGGTATGTCGGGCACATCGTGTCTTCGCCCGCAAAGTATCTGGCCGGCGCGGTGTTGCTGACCGGACTCGTTAGCATGCCACTGCTCACCGAAGCGGATGCGTCGTCCGGGAAGCACGGATTTCAGGCGCCCCAATTGGAGGGCACGTGGCTTAACACTGTAAGCCCCATTCTACCGCCGGGAGTGCCGCCCCGGATCGTCCAAACGTACATGACCTTCTCTGCGGGGGGAGCGGCCATCGGGTCGGATCGAACCCGGCCCTTTGCCAGCCCGCAACATGGCGCCTGGGTTCACGTGCGTGGACACCAGTATGCCGCCACTTCGGTACAGGATATTTTTGATGACGCCGGAAACTTCCTGGGAGTGTTCAAGGTCCGCACGTTGATGAATTTGATCGGCAACGATGAACTGACCGGCGTGGCCAACGTGGAGCAAACCGACCCGGATGGAAACCTCCAACTCAGCGTTTGTGCGCGTTTCCACGCCACGCGCCTCGTTCCGGAAGCCTTCGAGCCGCCGTGCCAGGGTTTGGAACCCGGGATGTGAGTGAGCGGTAAAGAGGAAGCGGTGGCGAATTGCGCGTGGTCCTGGCTGGCCGCGCCGATTCGCCCCGCAGAAAGCAGAACCAGCATGAAAACACGCAGCATCCTTTGTCGCCCAACCGCACGAGCGATCATGCTCACCCTGAGCGTGCTGGGCTTGTCTCTGGCGACTCATCTCCCGGCGCAGACCCCTTGCCCGGAACTGCAAGTCCTCGCCACTGGTTTGCTCGGTCCGAGCAAGATCATTCAGACTCCACTTGGCAACTATTTGGTCGCCGAAGTCGGAACCGAGGAGCTCAACTCGTCGCGGGTTTCGATTGTGGATCGGAACGGCCAGCGCCGGACGTTATTGGAAGGGCTGCCTTCCGCCCCCGCTTTCGTTGGCGATCCTTCCGGCGCCTCGGGGCTGTACTTGCAGGCACGCACGCTCTACATCGTCAACGGCCAGGGCGATGTCACATTGGCTGGTCCGGTTCAAGGGACAGAAAAGTCAAACCCGGCACCGGCATCGCCCATCTTCAGTTCCGTGGTGGCCATGGACTTCCCGGAATCCCTGGAGACGAACACGGTCGGGTTCGCGATTGCACTGGCAGATCATCAGGCCTTGAAGAGCGGGGCAGCTCTCACCGTTACGAACGCCGGGGGTGAAAGCACGACCCTCCGCTTGATCGTGGATTTCGCTGATTACCTGCCTGATCCCCGTCCGACCTTCGCTGATAATGTTCGGCATTCTCATCCCTACGGCATCGTGGCGGACAGTACGCATCTTTACGTCGTGGATGCGGGGTTCAACAATGTCCGCAAGGTAGAAAGCGCGACGGGCACGGAACAGACGCTCACGAGCTTTCCGCCCACTCCCAGTCCGCTCACCAACGGACCGCCGGTGATCGAGAACGTGCCAACCAGTATTCATTGGGTCGGCGGCCAGTTGGTGGTGACGCTACTGGGCGGCGCACCTTTTCTTCCCGGGTTGTCGAAAGTGGTGCAGGTTGATCCGCAAACCGGGGCGGTGACTTCACTGATCAGCGGGTTGACCACGGCAGTTGATACCGCACCACTGCTGGCCTACACGCTAAACGGAGGCGTGCTCACGCTGGAGTACGCCCTGACCTTCCCGCAGCCGGGTCCGGGACGCTTGCAGTCATTTGCCATACCGACGACGGAGTCAGCGACCAATTCAGCTTGTCTGACGACTCCATCCAGTATGCTTATAGACCGAAGGTCCAGACGCCTGATCTTGTCGGAACTCAGTACGGACCGACTCGTCTGGTTGCCAGTGCCGCCAAGTCCGTCAAGGACCGGGTATATCTACTTCAGCGAATTCGCTGGCGGGAGGCTCAACCGAGCGAACTTGGACGGGTCCGGCAAGGTTACTCTCGTCAGTGGGCTTTCCAATCCGATCGGGCCGGCATTAGACCTTGATCGAGGCAGAATGTACTGGGGGGAGGCAAGTATCGCCACCATGCGGCGCGCGAACTTGGACGGCACCGGGCAAACCACAGTCGTAAGCAATCCAAGTGGCGGAATTCCCGCTTTCGATTTCGCCGGTGATCGAATGTACTGGGCGGTTTCCAGCCGCGGGAACATTTGGAGTGCGAATCTTGATGGTTCGGATCAGCTACTCCTCATCAGTGGGCAGAATGATCCGCACGCACTGGTTTTGGACGTGGCCGCTGGAAAGATGTACTGGCCTGAGTTCGGCGCCGGAAATATCCGCCGGGCCAATCTCGATGGCGGCGGCATAACCATCCTGGTTTCGGGACAGGCCGGGCCTTCGTTGATGGATCTCGATATCGCGGGCGGCAAGATGTACTGGGCCAACCAATGGAGCGGCGACATTCGGCGTGCCAATCTCGATGGCACCGGCCAGGAAATTCTGGTGCAGAATCAGAATAGCCCTGCTGGTATTGCGCTGGATCTGGCTCGCGGGCGGATGTACTGGACCACCATCGGCAGTGGGGACATTCGCCGAGCGAACCTGGATGGCACCGGACAACAGATCATCATCCAAGGATTGAGCGGACCGGCGTTCATCACCGTTGACCTCAGTTCGATCCGGACGCCGAACATCCGAATGGCAACATACTCGGGCAGCGATTTCACGCTCGAGTGGAGCGCGATGCTGGGGCGTGGTTATCAGGTGCAATTCAAGTCCGCTTTGGCTCAAAGCAACTGGACCAACCTCGGCAGTCGCCGTACCGCGACCAATACCACGATGAGCGTCACTGACCCGGGGGCCATTGATCCCCAACGGTTTTACCGGGTTTTATTGTTCCCGTGAAGTGGGGATAACCAAGCGCGCCGCCTGGTCTTGCCAATGACGAACGGTGACTCACTTCCTGAAGCTCACCAAGTTGGCTTTGCCCGCCGCCTCCAGGTAGGCGAGCAAGTCCAGAATTTCCTCCTGCGTCAAACCATTGAACAACCCACCCGGCATCGGGGACACTTTCGAGGGCTCGCGCCGCGCCATGTCGGCAATGCGCACCGCCAGGGTGGTTTCCACGGTCAGCTTGTTCGGTTGTCCCGCGAAGGGCTTGGCGTGGGTCGCGATTTAGGGCGTGCGGAAAGGCTTGATCCTGCGGTAAGGTTAGTTGCGTGTCCTTCACAGACCACAGATTACCTTCTAATCCAGGCAATGGACACGGCTGGTTTGCCACTACGCACTGGAGCGTGGTGCTAACGGCGGCCGACGGTTCGGCGCCCGGCGCCGGAGACGCGCTGGAGAAGCTCTGTCGCACCTACTGGCCGCCGCTCTACGCTTACATTCGGCGCGAGGGACATGACGCGTCCGCGGCGCAGGATTTGACGCAGGAGTTTTTCACGCGGCTCCTCGCCCGGGACTATCTGCGGCGTCTGGACCGAGAAAAGGGGAAATTTCGGTCGTTCCTGCTCGCCTACCTCAAGAACTTCCTGTCCGAACAGCGTCGCAAGGCCGGCGCCCAGAAACGCGGCGGCGGACAAGTTCTGATATCACTCGACGCGGTCGCTCAGGAAGAACGTTACCGGTTCGAACCCGTGGACGAACTGACCCCGGACCAGGTCTTCGAACGCCGGTGGGCACAAACCGTGTTGCAGGTTGTGTTGGACCGGCTGCGGGATGAATACAGCGTCCATGGTCAGAGCGCGCTGTTCGAGCGGTTGCAGGACTATCAACCACGCGAGCCGGGCGGGCCGTCCTATGCGCAACTCGGCGAAGCACTCGGCCTGACGGAGGCCGCGGCAAAGTCCGCCGTGCAACGGATGCGACAGCGGCATCGCGAATTGTTGCGCGAAGAAATCGCTCAAACGGTTACGCGCCCGGAGGAAATCGAGGAAGAACTCCGGCATTTTCGCGCGCTGTTGGGTCGAGCGGGCGCGTAAACCGGATGATCCAATTTTCTTCGGAACTTTCGGGCGTTTTGTGTCCTGTACCAGGCAGACGGAAATTGCTCAACGAGAGAATTAGAACGTATGTCAGACATCAAGCATTGCGCGGAGTGCGGGGCGGCTTTGCCGGCGTACTGGCCCAAGGGCCTGTGCGCCCAATGCGCTCTCGAAGGTGCGCTCGACATGACCAACGCGGAAAGCCAGGTCCACCAGCCGAAAACTCTGACCATCACTCCAGCGGACCTGACACCGCCAGGTTCAAGCGCGGAGAGTTCGCCCTTGGGTTCGTTCGGCGACTACGAATTGCTGGAAGAAATCGCGCGCGGCGGCATGGGGGTGGTTTACCGGGCGCGGCAACGGAATCTCGGGCGCATCGTGGCGGTAAAGATGATCTTGGCGGGGTCTCTTGCCGGTAAGGAATTCGTCCAGCGCTTTCGCACCGAGGCCGCCGCCGCTGCCATTCTGCAGCATCCGAACATCGTGGCGATCCATGACGTCGGCGTGCATGAAGGGCGGCACTATTTCTCGATGGATTACGTCGAGGGACAGAGCCTCGTGCAACGGGTGGGCCAGCATCCGTTGCCAGCCAACCAAGCCGCCCGTTACGTCGCGCTCATCGCCGAAGCCATCCACTACGCCCACGAACGCGGCATCCTGCACCGCGATCTCAAGCCCTCGAACGTGCTGATTGACGCGCACGACCGGCCGCGCATCACCGACTTCGGTCTGGCGAAACGGCTGGATGGAGAATCGAGTCTGACGCTGACCGGCCAGGTGCTGGGTTCGCCGAATTTCATGCCGCCGGAACAAGCGGGCGCCAAGCACGGCAAGGTCGGCCGGCCCAGCGACGTCTATGCGCTGGGCGGCATCCTTTACCATTTGCTGACGGCGCGGGCGCCCTTCCAGGCGGAATCGCTGGAACAACTCATCTCGCAAGTCTTGAACGTGGAGCCGGTTTCGCCGCGCTTGCTGAATCCGGCGATCCCGAAGGATTTGGAGACGATCATCCTCAAGTGTCTGGAGAAGGAGCCGTCGCGCCGTTACCAGACGGCGCAGGAATTGGCGGATGAACTCGGCCGCTTCCTGCGAGGAGAACCCATTCTCGCCCGCCCCACCACACCACCGGAGCGACTGTGGCGTTGGGGCCGACGCAAGCCGGTTTTGGCCTCGCTCATCGTGCTCCTGCACATCGTCGGGGCAGTGGGCTTGACGGGCATCCTGTGGCAATGGCGCCGCGCCGAGCAACAGACCCTGGTCACCCAGCACCATCTGTATGTGGCGAACATGAACGTGGTGCAGCACCGGTGGGAACAGAACCTCGTCAGCCGGGTACGGGAGTTGTTGGGGAAAACGGCGACGGCGACGGAACGGGGATTCGAGTGGTACTACTGGCAGCGGCAGATGCACCTGGAGTTGACGCTACTGCGGGGCCACACCGGGCCGCTGCTTGCCGTAGCCTATTCTCCGGATGGGGAGCGGATTGTCACCGGGAGTGCAGACCACACCGCCAGGGTGTGGGACGCGGCCAGCGGCCAGCACTTGCTGACCCTCCGGGGGCACAGTGAATCGGTCAAGTCCGTGGCCTTTTCCCCAGATGGCCAGCGGATTCTCACCGGCAGTTGGGACGGTACGGCGATGGTGTGGGATGCGACCAACGGCAG
The DNA here is from genome assembly GCA_026125285.1 of Verrucomicrobiia bacterium. GTDB lineage: Bacteria > Verrucomicrobiota > Verrucomicrobiia > Limisphaerales > JADLHS01 > WYBW01. The sequence continues at coordinate 326,243 of JAHCLO010000001.1, forward strand.
CAATCCGCTCATCCTGAAAGGGCATGATGCCGCCGTCTTCTCCGTGGCTTTCTCACCGAGCGGGCAGCGGATTGTCACCGGCAGTCACGACGGCACGGCGCGAGTCTGGGATGCTGTCACCGGCACGAGTTTGCTGACTTTCTCGGGCCACACCGATCGCGTCTGGGCGGTGGCTTTTTCGCCGGACGGCCAGCGCATTGTCAGCGGTGGATGGGATCAGACCGCCAAGGTGTGGGACGCTGACAGCGGCCATGAGCACCGCACACTGGTCGGGCACAGCGGCGCGGTATTGTCGGTTGCGTTTTCTCCGGATGGCCAGCGCATCGTCACCGGCAGCCAGGATCATCAGGTCAAAGTGTGGAATGCGACTGACGGCGCCGTTCTGCATACGCTCCGGGGGCATGGGGCGTCTGTATTCTCCGTCGGATTTTCGCCGGACGGAAAATGGATTATCAGTGGCAGTGGCGATCAAACGGCGCGGGTCTGGGACGCCGCCAGCGGCGAAGAATTGCGCTCCTTAAAAGGCCACGGCTCTCAGATTGGTTCCGTCGCGCTTTCTCCGGATGGCCAGAGGATTGTCACAGGTGGCGGGGCGGTGCGCTTTTCCGCTGATGGCCGATTCGTCGATCCCAATATTGAGGAGGATCCGACGGCCAAGGTGTGGGACGCCGGCGGCGGCAGGGGAGTGTTGACGCTGGAGGGGCACACGGGTGCCGTCTGTTCTGTGGACTTTTCCACAAATGGACAACTGGTCGTGAGCGGTAGTTTCGACGGGACGGCCCGAGTGTGGGACGTTCGCACCGGGCAATGCATCTCTAGCGTAAGGGGGCACGGAGCTCCGATCCGTGCGGTGGCTTTTCTCCCGGACGGCAAGCGGTTCGTCACCGGCAGTTTCGACCGCACTGCGAGTGTCTGGGACGTCGCGAGCGGCAACGAACTCCACAAGCTCGAAGGGCACACCGCCGAAGTTTTTTGCGTGGCCGTTTCTCCCGACGGCCGGCGGATTGCCACGGGCAGTTGGGACGGAAGAGTGAAATTGTGGGACGCAGCGACCGGCGCGCTGCTGCTCACCTCTCGAGATCATCGAGGTAAGGTTTATTCAGTGGCTTTCTCTTCGGTTGGTCAGCGAATGGTCAGCGCCAGTGGGGATGAGGCGGTGAACGTGAATGTGTGGGAAGCGAACAGCGGCAAGGCGCTCTTCACGTTCCAGCCCACCGCAAAGATCTGGTCGGCGGCCTTTTCCAGAGATGGCCGGCGGATCGTCACCGGCACTCACGATCTGACGGCCCGGGTGTGGGACGCGGCCAGCGGCCACGAGCAACTCACACTCACCGGGCACACTGAGCATATTCCCGCGGCCGTGTTTTCGCCCGATGGCCGACGGATCGTCACCAACAGCGCCGACCAGACGGCCAAGCTCTGGGACGCTGCCACTGGCGAGGAACTGGTTACCTTCAAAGGCCACAGTGGTTGGGTTTTCTCCGTGGCGTTCTCCCAGGACGGGCAGCGGATTGCCACCGGGAGTGGCGATCACACGATCAAGGTCTGGGAAGCCGCTTCCAAGGAGCAGGTCGCGAAGTGGCAGGAGGAAGAACGAACGGCCGCTGCCGGGAAGGAAGCGCCAGCCAATCCGCGCTGAGTCCGCTTCTTCATCACTCCCCGACTGATTTCAGAAAGTCCCGCTACTTTCCACGACAAAACGTCCTGTAGGCAATGACGGGTTCGCGCGTGGGCTCAAAAGCCTGCGCCGGACCACAAACCAAAAGCCCAAGACGGCAAGAGAACGGAAAATACTATGAAATCGAACTGTTTCGGAACTCGGATGATTCTGCTGGCAACCGCAATGCAATTCCTGGCGTCAATCGGGCGCGGTGCGGAAGGTGACACATGGGTCAGGAAGGCCGACATGCCGACGCCGCGAGTCGGTCTTTCTACATGTGTGGTGAACGGGAAGATTTTCGCCATTGGCGGTTACCGCGAGGCGGGAGCGTCCGGCTTGAGGATCAACGAAGCCTACGATCCGGTGACGGACTCGTGGACCCGGAAGACCGACATGCCCACGGCCAGATTGATGCTGGCTAGCGCGGCGGTGAACGGCAAAATCTACGCCATCGGCGGCGATCAAGCATTCGTGACTAGCCCTCTGAGGATTGTGGAGGAATACGACCCGACCACCGACACATGGACTCGGAAGGCTGATATGCCGACCACCAGATCAGGACCTGCCGCGGCCGTGTTCGATGGCAAAATCTATGTCATTGGCGGGTTGACCACGTTTGGGGCTACACCCCTTTCGACCGTCGAGGTTTATGATCCGCTTACGGACACTTGGGAGGGAAAACGGGCCATGCCCACTCCTCGGGGACTGCTCCACGTCAGCATAGTGGGAGGGAAGATCTTTGCGATCGGGTCTGCCGCACCCCCCAGCGGTCCGTGGCTGCCCACCGTGGAGATGTACGATCCCGTTACCGATACTTGGTCTCGCAAAGCCAATATGCCCACGCCGCGAGGATTGTCGGCTGGAGGCACGGCCAACGGCAGGATCTACGTTATCGGCGGGAAGGACTGCTGCACCGCTTTCGCAACGGTGGAAGAATACGATCCGCTCAACAACACGTGGACTAGGCGGGCAAACATGTGGACCACGAATCCCGCGATTCCGTCGAGACGGTGGAATTTCTCCGGGAGCGAGGTGAACGGTCGCATCTATGCCATCGGCGGCGCTTTCGATCCTGCCGCGCCGCACCCCGGCGTTCCTCTGGTCCTCGAATACACTCCACCGGTCATCCCGCCAGTATTGCAGATGAACCTGGTCCAGAGTGCGGGGCAAGGCGTTCTTCGACTCGAATGGTTGAGCCGCACCGACTGCCTCGACCTCCTGCAAACACAGGATCAACTCCAACCCGGCAGTTGGACCGACGTGGAGAGCTTTCCCGGAACCGGCGAAACCCTGATCAAGGATATCCCCGCGAATGAACCGGCGGCGTTTTATCGGGTGCAGCGCCAACTACAGTGAGTCGCCTTTGCGCCCCGGGCTTACTTCCCGCGTCATTCAGTGCCGCAGTCCGGAAGCTCACTTCCTGAAATTCGCCGCGTTGGGCTTGCCCGCCGCCTCCAGGTAGGCGAGCAAATCCAGAATTTCCTCCCGGGTGAGACTGTTCAACAAGCCGCTTGGCATCGGGGACACGGTCGAAGGTTCGCGCCGCGCAATGTCGGCGAGGCGCACCTCCACCGTCGTTTCGGGCGCCAGCATGTTAGGCAGTACAATAATTCGTTCGGCGTTCTCGTCAGTGACCCGACCGGCCACATCGTCACCGTCTGTTTTGACGATCATGTAGTTCTGGTATTGATCGGACACGACCTTCGAGGGTTCCAGCAGCGACTCGAGGAGGTCGCGGCGCGAATACTTGCTGGAGACGCCGGTCAACTCCGGCCCGACGGAGCCACCCTCGTTGCCGAAGCGATGGCACAGGATACATTGGGTGTCGTTGAACGCGTTCTTGCCGCTGAGGAAATCGCGCCCGCTCCCCACCTGATCCAGCGACGGTGCGAGTTCGTCCACCGTCCAATCCTTGACGAACGTCCGTTCCCTGGTCGGCTTCCACGGCGGGGTGTTGAGGTTTTCCTCGATGAGTGGCTGCAAGGCCGTGCGTTCGGCGCTGGTCAACGTGGCCAGCGCGTCCTTGCGGATGTTGACCAAGAACTTTGGATAACTCGCGCCGTCCGAGTAATCGCGTTCGACTTCCTTGAACCACTGCACCAGTTCGGGCGAATGCCGTTCGGGTTTGCCGGAAGCGCGAGCGTGCGCAAACCAGGTGAAATACTTCCGGCGTTGCTCCAGCGTCCAACCTGACTTCACGTTGCGCAGATGGAAAATGTAGTGTGCCTGCTCCTCGATCGTCGGTGCCTTCTCCAATAGTGCCAACGTCTTGGAAATGACATCGGGTGCGCCGAGGTAGATCAACAGTTGTGACAACTCGCGGTTTAGTGCTTCCGTCGGCGCGGGATAGACGGCGTTCAACTTCTCGATGGCGAGCGCGGTCATTTCCGGCGAGGGTCGGCCCTGGCGAATGAAGCTCAATGCAATCACCCGCAACTTCGCCAGCTTCTGTTCTTCGGTAAGCGAACTGAGCGGAAAATTCTTGAGCGCCGCGAGCAGGGCGTTCTGGGTTTCCCGTCCGCCGCAACGGGCCAGCGCGAGCAACGCGGTCAATCCGGCGTCAGGATTCGTTTCGGCAAGCGCGCGGTCTTTCCACAGATTCACGTCCTGATGCTCGATGGCGATCCGCGCCGCATAACGAATGAAGCGATCGGAGCTGCTGAGGTGCGGCCAGGCAAAATCAATCGCGCGAGGATCGCTTTTCGCCTGGGAGGCTTCCAGCTTGCGGCGTAACTCGCGCGCTTTGGCGGCTGACTCTTCCTGAACACGATCATTAGGAGTAGGAGACAGGTGCGACGCCGGTCCTACATGGCTGACGCGATACAAACCTGACTGCGTCCTGCGTCCGCCGGTGATGAAATACATTGCGCCATCCTCGCCGAATTCCAGATCGCTTACATTGAGCGGCTTGCCCTTCACAAACGATTCATAAGTGCCGGTGTAACTCGCACCGTGCGGTTGGAGGTGAACGGCAAGGATCCGCCCATAGGACCAGTCCATGGCAAACAAGGCCTTGCGATATTTGTCGGGATAATTGCCCTTCGTGCCGAACTTCACGCCCGTCGGCGAGCCGATGCCGATGTTGACCGTGGCGGGCAGGCTGTCGGGGTAATACTCGGGCCACTTGCCCGTGCCAGAGCGCCAGCCGTATTCACCACCGCTGATGCAATGGTTGATGCGCGTGGGCCGATACCACGGCATGCCCCAATCCCATTCCATGTCGCTGTCAAACGTGAAGATTTCGCCGTCGGCATTGAAATCGAAATCGTAGGAATTGCGGAAGCCGGCCAGCATCAGTTCCCACTTCTTGCCGTCGCGGTCTGTGCGGACGATATAACCGCCCGGAGCAAGAATTCCCACTGCATGACCGCCGGCGTCCCACTGCCTTGGCAAGAGCAAGTCCTCGTCGTAGTTCCGATGTGGCGAGTCCGGCGAGACACCGGCAGGAACTTTCGTGTGATTGCCGTTCATCACGTAGATCATGCCGTCCGGACCTTCCACAACCGCGTGATAACCGTGTTCGCCTTCGCCTTGAAACTTTTTCAGGAAGCGAACTTCGTTTGCGTCGAACTGGTCGTTGCGATTCTCGTCAATCAACCGATAAAGCCCCGTGCCGTTTGGCCCGTGGCCATTCACATACAGGCTGTCGTGGGCGTAGCACAAGCCCATCGCCTGCTGCACCGGCGCAGGGATGGGTTCGATCTTTTCCACTTGGCCGTTGGGCCCCAACGTCACGCGCAACAACGGCTGATCGTCACGCTGGGGAGAAATGATGAGCCGGCCTTTGTCGTCCACTGTCATGCAAATCCAGGAACCTTCCTGCGGCGCCGCCGAGTGCAGCAACTGCACCTGAAAACCGGGCAGGACGGTGAGTGATTCCGCGGGTGTGGCGACGAGCGGTTTGAGCGGATCGCCCCAGGGCGGGTCGCCCAGCTTGCCGATCACTACCGCAGCAGCCCAGTCGGCGGAGGGTTGGAATTGGGTCGTGCGCCAGCCTGCCGTTTCCGTGTTGCCGGCCAACCAAGATGCATCGGTGACGACAACTTGTTGTTGACCGTCCGGCAAAGTCAGCGCCAGTTCCGCCAGCAGGGCTGCCGGACCGCCTTCGTTCGCGGCGCGAACGGCAATGACGTTGGCGCCGGCTGTAATTTTTGCGGTGACATCGGTGTGCGTGGCCTGACTGTGGCTGCGCGATTCCAGACTGCGTTCGCCATTGACAAACACCTCCGCCCGGTTGTCCGCGGCGACGGACAGGATGGCTTTCTGCACACGACGTTCGACGCTAAAGACCTTTCGGAAGAAACGCACTTCCTTGTCGGCGGCCGCCCGTCCTTCGTTGGGATGCCAGATCCAGTTTGGCGACTGGGCGCCGACACTGGTCGCCATGAGCAGTGTGAATAGGAACGATGGGAGAGCGCGGACGCTCGCGCGGCAGTTGATTGTCATCATGGATTTGGAAAGCACTTAAGCATCGGGTACGGCCGCCAACTTAGAGTGGTGCGCGCCTGAAGCAAGGCGTTTCTCAATGTTAACTCAATGTTATCCTTGGCTTGACCTGCTGCGATCTCAATGTGAAAGTCGCGTCCACGAGTATGAAAACCATCGCTCTTGGTCTCCTGGGTATCGCGACGCTGCTGCTCACCGAGTCCACCGTGCGGGCGCAACATTATTACAGCCCGCCGGAGGGTGCCGGTCTCTATTTGCGCGCCGGCATTGGTGGCAGCATTCTCGAAGACGGCAAATTGACGGACTTCGGGGGCGCCGCCGACAACCGCATTGAATACGAGGTCGGTATCGTGGCGCAGGGCGCGGTGGGCTATGCGTTCAACCAATACGTCGCCACCGAACTGGAATTCGGATTCATCGGGGCAAAGATAGACTCGGTGTCGGGACTGTTCACCGATGACACCTATCTTTACAACGTGCCCATGATCGCCAACGTGGTGTTTTCATTTCCGATTCCTGATACGTTCGTTGTGCCTTATGTCGGCGTGGGGGCTGGGGGCGCGGTGACGGTTTTTGACACTGATGGTTTCGGGGACAATTCGGTAATGTTGTTCGGGAACGATTCGGACGTGGTGTTTGCCTGGCAGGCGTTCGCCGGGTTGCGTTTTGAATTGAACGAACACATCTCGCTGGGGATCGGCTACAAGTACTTTGCGGCCGACGATGCGTCGTTTAAGTATCGTCCCGCCTTTCAGGGTGATCCGGACCTCAAGCTGGGTCTGGAAGGGGTAAAGGCTCATTCGCTGTTCATCACTTTTCAGATCCGATTCTGAGCGGCACGGGCGGCGGTTGGAAATGCCGCGGGCGGAGCCTCCGTTCTCGACAACGCTCCGGGTTCCCGCCAGATTCTCGTCCGTGGCTTTCCTCAATCAACCTTTGATCATTGCCGGTCGGACGTTTCATTCGCGGCTGATTCTTGGCACGGGCAAGTTCTCGTCGCCGGACGCGATGCGCGACGCGCTGGTGGCGAGCGGCACCGAAATGGTCACCGTGGCCTTACGCCGCGCGGATTTGACCGGCAAGAAGGACCCATTTGCCAACATCCTGGAATTCGTGGACCCGGATAGATATTTGCTGCTGCCCAATACCAGTGGCGCCCGGAACGCCGATGAAGCTGTGCGTCTCGCGCGCCTGGCGGTCGCCGCCGGATTGCCGAAGTGGGTGAAACTGGAAATCCATCCGGATCCGCGTTACCTGCTGCCCGATCCCGTGGAGACATTCCTCGCCGCGGAAAGGCTCGTGAACGAGGGCTTCACGGTGCTGCCGTATATCAATGCCGATCCAGTGCTGGCCAAGCGTTTGCAGGACGTCGGCACGGCGACGGTGATGCCGCTGGGTTCGCCCATTGGCTCGAATCGCGGCATCCAAACCCGGGACCAGATTCGCATTATTATCGAACAAGCATCCGTGCCCGTTGTGGTGGATGCCGGTTTGGGGGCGCCGAGTCACGCGGCGGAAGCCTTGGAGTTGGGCGCGGATGCGGTGCTGGTGAACACCGCGATAGCCGTGGCGAGTGATCCGAACCGCATGGCGGTCGCCTTCAAGCTGGCGGTGGAAGCCGGTCGCGCGGCGTTTGAATCCGGCCTGGCGACGCAGCAGGAAACGGCCAGTGCGACCAGCCCGCTCACGGCGTTCCTCGATTGACGGCGCGGCTGTCATCGTCACGTCACCGTGCTTCTTGCCTTCCACAAACCGCATGGAGTGCTCTCGCAATTTACGCCGGACGGCTCCCCGCATCGCACACTCGCGGAATTTGGTTTTCCGAAAAACGTGTATCCGATTGGCCGGCTCGATGCGGATTCGGAGGGACTGCTATTGCTGAGTGATGAAGCGGACTTGAATCAACGCCTGCTCCATCCACGCCACGCGCATGAACGGGAGTATTGGGTGCAGATCGAACGCATCCCCGCGCCTGCAACACTGCAAAAGCTGTCTGAGGGCGTGGAGGTTCGGGGAAAGATGACTTTGCCTTGTCGCGTGTGGTTCTTGGATCCGCAACCGCAGGTGCGGCCTGAACGTGCCCCATCCAGACTGGCCGATGTCCTCAGTTCGCAAAGTCTTTCTCTGCTGACCGCAAGCCAGCTTCCTTGCGAGTCAAACCGCCAGTCTCCTCTCCGGCCTGTTGGGGTCGAGAGGCGAATTACGGCGAACCCTGGCGATCGTCAACTTTCCTTGCCGCCGCGCGACCCGCCCATCCGTTTTCGCAAGAATGTGCCTACGTGCTGGATTGGGCTGGAATTGACCGAGGGCAAGAACCGCCAAGTGCGGCGCATGACTGCGGCCATCGGTCATCCAACCTTGCGGTTGGTCCGGGTCCGAATCGGCGAGTTCTGGCTGGGTGATCTTGGGCCGGGTTGCTGGAAAGAACTGAGTGTGAGGGATCGCGCCGCCGTTAGGTCGTGAGACTGAGAGAGGGCTGCCGCAACAAAGTTCCAATTGCCGGGGCACGCGCGGCGCGCTAGGCTCGCGGCCCATGCCTCAGACAACCCGAAGCAGCCTTGGCCCTTCCATCATCATTGCCGCTGCGGTGGTCGGCACGGGCGAACTGGTGGTGGCCCCGCGTCTGGGCGCCACGGTGGGCTTGAGCGCGTTGTGGCTGATTGTGCTCGGTTGCGTCATTAAAGTCTTCATCCAGGAGGAAATCGGTCGCCACACCATCCTTACGGGAGAAACCACGTTAGCCGCTTTCAACCGTGTGCCTGGGCGGATTGGGCCCATGTCCTGGGCGGTGTGGTGTTGGTTGCCGCTGCTCTTTGGCGGAACGTTGTCCATGGGTGGAGTGCTGGCGGCAGCCGTGCAGGCGTTGCACTTGATGCACGTGCCGCTGCAGGGCTGGCTGCTGGCCGCCATGGTGATCGTCACAACCGGAGCGGTGCTGATCGCGGGCCGCTATGGGTTGATTGAAAAATCGTCGGCCCTCATGGTGGCGGCCTTTACCGCCATGACCGTGGTGGCACTGGTGTTGTTGCAGAGCACGGAATTCAAAGTTTCTTTCGATCAAATCCTGGGCGGGCTGCAATTCAAAATGCCGGAGAGCGGTTTTGCCGATGCCGTGGCGGTGTTCGGCGTGACCGGGATCGGCACTTCGGAACTGGTGTTCTACGCCTACTGGTGTCTGGAGAAGGGTTACGCCAATGACCTCGGGTCGGGTACGCCGCGTGATCCAGTCGTGCTGGCGGCCCGCATTCGCGGGATGCGCCTGGACATCGCGGTGGCATTGGTGGTGTACACTTTCTCCACCATCGCGTTCTTCATTCTGGGCGCAACCATACTGCACGGGGCGAAAGACGTGCCGCAGGGCATGGACATGATCCGGACCCTTTCGCAGATGTACACCAAGACCTTTGGTCCCTGGGTGTTTTACCTGTTCGTGATCGGCGCGTTCATCGTGCTGTATTCCACATTCTTTGTCGCGATGGCGACGTGGTCGCGGATGATTGCCGACAATTTGCGGTTGCTGTCGCGCGAGGGCACGAAGTTCAACCCGCGGCGGGCGACCAACTGGATCATCGGCGTTCTCTCCGTGCTCTATCTGGTGCTGTTCGTTTCCTTCAAGCAAACCCCGCAGTGGCTGATCGTGAGCGGGGCAGCGATTCAAACCCTGTTGCTGCCCGTGTTCGCCATCGCGGTGCTGATCATCCGTCGTCAACGCCGGGATGAATTCCGTCCGGGCCGCTGGTACGACGTAGTCTTGTATCTGACGGTTGCGATCATCACCGGCGCGGCGCTCTACAGTGTTTGGGGTTTGATCCCGAAGCCGTGAAGCAGACTTTTCTCCTCCACGAAAGCTCTGGCCCCGAGTTTACCCGTTTGAATTCCGCTGACAATTCCTCACCCAGGAGCCAGCCGCAGACGCCTTGCTTCGATGGGAATTGCCGGGTTAAGCTGCCGCGCATGCAACCAACCCTGATTGTCAGCCTTGCCTTCGCCACCGCGCTCCCGGCATTTGGTGATGCGCCGAAACTGCCCGGTGTCGGTGCCACCCTGCAGGCAGCGGTCACCCAGAACGAAATTGCCGGAGCGGTTACGGTCGTCGTCACCCAGGACAAAACCCTGCATCTGGAGTCCACGGGCCACGCGGATCTTGCCACCCGGCGACCGATGACGCCGGACACTTTGTTTTGGATTGCCTCGATGACCAAGCCGGTCACCGGCGTCGCGATCCTGATGCTGCAAGACGAAGGCAAACTCAACGTCGCCGATCCCGTCGCGAAATATCTGCCCGAGTTTGCGCATCTGAAAACGCCCTCTGGCAAGCCCGCCAACCTGACCCTCACGCAAATCCTCACCCACACCTCCGGCCTCGGCGAAGCCGGCGGCGACGCGGCGCGTCAGGCCAAAACACTTGCCGACCTGGTTCCCCTTTGGCTCGCCGCCCCGATGCAATTCGAGCCCGGCGCGATATGGCAATACTGCCAGAGCGGCATCAACGCCGCCGGCCGCATCGTCGAAGTTGTGAGCGGCATGACCTTCGATACTTTCCTGCAACAGCGAGTTTTCGATCCGCTTGGGATGTCAAACACCACGTTTTATCCCACCGCCGAGCAACGCGCCCGTCTGGTCACTGCCTACGCGAAGAACCGCAACTCCGGCACACTTGGGCCCGTCCCGCCACGGCCGGAGTTCGGTCCGCGCGACCGTCCGCCCCAGGGCAATGGCGGACTCTATTCCACCGCACCGGACTACGCGCGGTTCTGTCAAATGCTGCTCAACGGTGGCTCGCTCGAAGGTCGGCGCTACCTGAGTACCGCGGCGCTGAAACTTCTGTCCACGCCGCAAACCGGCGATCTGCCCACGGGATTTTTCCAGAACGACACCTATGGAAATCGCGGCCTGAACTACGGGTGGGGCATCGGCACCTGCGTTCTGCGCACCCCGCACGAAGGTGTGGCGGAGATGCTGTCGCCCGGCAGCTACGGACACGGCGGCGCGTGGGGCACGCAAGCGTGGATTGATCCCGTCAAAGGCGTCGCGTACGTCCTGATGGTGCAGCGTTCCAACTTTCCCAATAGCGACGCCAGCGACGTCCGCCGCGAATTTCAGAAAGCCGCCGCGAGCGCGTTGGCGCAGGGCAATGTGAGACCGTAAGTCCCAACGGCCAAAAACCACCGGGCGTTGTCAATCGCGCGCTTCAGCCAGCCAAGCACCGCCATCCAGCGGACCTCGCCCTGGACATTCCAGATCACCAGCATGCGTAGGACAGTCGCCACGCCTGTCCTACGCGCCTACTGCAACTCGCGCGTCCGCTGCTGAATCGCCGGGCTGGCGTCTGCGCTTCAATGCAACATTCCAAACTCGAAAACCAACGCGGCATGGCGTGAGTAATTGCGTCTGGACTTGTCACAGTCTCCAGCGAGATCATGCGCAACCAGGTTTCTATTTTGCACAAGCCGACCACCAATCAGGTCCCGCAGACCGGCTTCGCAGACCGCGCCGCGCCGGAAGTGCTGGAACGCCTGATCCGCCAGGCCGAGGCGGCGGGCGCTAGTGACATCCATTTGCATCAGCGCGGCCAAGTTGCCGACGTGAGTTTCCGGCTCGATGGAGTCATGACGCCAGCCCAGGAATTGGCGGGCGATGTTGCCGAACGTGTCTGCGGGCGGATCAAGTATCTGGCCCGCCTCAAGACCTACCAGGAATCCCTGCCGCAGGACGGGCGAATTGATCGAAAGGATGTCGGCGCACAGAACGACCTTCGCGTGGCGACTTACCCAACGGTGACGGGCGAAAAAACTGTGCTGCGCCTTTTCCATTCGTCGGGTGTCAAGTCGTTGGGTGAATTGGAATTGCCGGCGGATGCGGTCGCCGAATTGGAGCGGTTTCTCCGACAAACGAGCGGTTTGCTGCTGCTCACCGGTCCGGCGGGCAGCGGGAAGACGACGACCATTTATGCCTGCCTGCGGCAACTCGCGGAAGCAGGCGGGCGTCACGTGATCACGGTGGAGGACCCGGCAGAACAGATCGTGCCGGGCATCATGCAAACGGAGGTGAATGAGGCGCGGGGTCTGGATTTCGCCAAGGCCGCCCGGCATTTGTTGCGGCAGGACCCACAGGTGCTCGTGCTCGGCGAAATTCGCGACGAGGAGACGGCGAACCTTGCCGTGCGGGCGGCCCTCACGGGCCATCTCGTGATTTCGACGTTGCACGCTGGTTCCTGCAAAGGGGTGCTCGAACGCTTGTTGGTGCTGTGCCACGATCATTCCGCAGTGGCTTCGTCCGTGGAATTGGTATTGAACCAGCGTCTGCTGCGCCGCTTGTGCGGCGAGTGCCTGGGGAAAGGCTGTTCGGTCTGCTTGAACACGGGCTATCGCGGGCGTCTCCCGCTTGTGGAGTGGCTGCGGGTCAGTGACGCAATGCGGCGTCGGCTCGCCGCCAGAGAACTGGAGGGGATGGCAGCCCAGCCAGCGCTGGCGGAACGGGCGCGGCAGTTGATCGAAGCCGGGCAGACGAACCAGGCGGAACAGAACCGGGTGCTGGGATTTGCGTCGGCAGCGTGACGATTCTTCGTCAGCTCGGTCAAATGTTTGAGCGATGGACAACGGATCGAGTTTATGAATCACGACGAATTCGCCTTCTTCAACCAGCAACTTGCGGCGATGTTGCGGTCGGGCATCCCGTTGGAGGGCGCGCTGAAGCAATTATGCGTCGGCATGAAGACGGGGCCGCTGCGGGCGGAATTGCAGTTGCTGGAGGAAGACCTGAACAAAGGAACGCCGTTGAAGGAGGCTCTGGGTCGGCGGACCTTGCCGGAGTTCTATCTGCGCATGGTGGAAATCGGCGCGCGGAGCAATGACCTGCCCGGCGTGCTCACGCTGCTGGCGGATCACTATCAACGAGTCAACGTGCTGTGGACGCGGCTGAAGGGATTGATGGTCTATCCATTGATCGTTCTCGTGGTGGCCCTGGGATTGACCATCGTCATGTCGGTTCTGTTCGGCAGGTTTATCTCCGAGTATTTCGGCTCCGCCGCCATGTTCGGTCAGGCACCGCCAGCGTTTGCATGGGTGGCTGGGTTGTGGTTGCCTCCGGTGTTGATCGGACTGGCGGTAGGGTTGATCGCGGCGGTGCTGGCGGTGCCGTCCTGGCGCGCCCGATGGCGTTGGCGGCTGCCCGCGTTCCGCGAAGCGAGCCTTGCGCAACTGGCGTCGGCCCTTGCGCTCATGCTGAAGAACCAAACGCCGCTCGCCGAGGCGCTGGCCCTGGCACAGGCATTGGAAGCCGCCACACCTGCCGGCAAGACACTCGCGGAATGGCGGCGTCAGGTGGAAAGCGGCCAGGGCAAACCGGCGCAGTGGCCGGTCACGACCGCCCCGTTTCCGCCACTGTTTCTCTGGCTGGTGCGACAGAGCGGCGAAGACCCCGCCACTGGCTTTCAAAAGGCCGCGGAGATTTTTCAGGCGCGCGCGACCTACCGGATTGAACTGGCGCTTTACGGCGCGCTGCCGGTTTCAATTCTCGTGCTCGGCTTGATGATTGTCTGGCAGACGGCGCCCATGCTCCAGAGTCTGATCTGGCTCATGAACGCGGTGGGCGGGGACGGATTGGGAGATTGAGCCAATATGAGCACCAGTCTCCTGCATTATTTTCAGTCCGACCCGCTGGGCTTCCTGCTGGGAGTCCTGCTGATGCTCGTCTTGGCGGTGATTCAACTCCTTGTGGTGGGCGCGGTGGTTTATCTGTTTTACTTCCTGCTCACGCTGCCGCTGCGACGAAACGAGCGCGCACGATTATTTCTGGACGTGCTCGAACTCGGGCTGAGGGACGGGCGGTCACCGGAGTTGGCCGTGATTGAAGCCGCGCAGAGCCGCGACCGGGCACTGGGTGGGCAGTTTCAATCGCTGGCTGGCTATCTGCACTCGGGAACGCGCTTCTCCGTCGCGCTGGAGCGTGTGCCGCGTCTGATCCCGGCGCAAGTGCGCGCGATGTTGGCGGCGGGCGAGCGCCTTGGCGATCTCTCCAAGGTTCTGCCCGCGTGCCGGCAACTTCTCCGCGATGCGGTTTCCCAAGTGCGCGGGGCGATGAACTATCTCGTCCTGCTTACCCTCTGTATGACCCCGGCCATGGTCTTTGTGCCGCTCGTGTTGAGGTACAAGATCGTTCCCCAGTACCTTTTGGTATTCGAGGGCGCGGTGCCGAACGTGCCGCTGCCAGCCTTTTCGCGGATCGTGTTGTTGCAGAGCGGCGATGTTGCCATGGTCCAATGGTTCGTCATCCTGGGGCTGTGGCTTGTGGCCTTGGGATATGTTAGCGGCCCGTTCCTGGCCGGCGCGGCGCGTCATTTCCTGCCTGGAGTCACCGATGGGTTGCTTTACCGGGTGCCGTGGCGCCGCAAGCGATTGCAGCGCGATTTCTCCACCATGTTGTCCATCCTCCTGGATGCGGAAGTTCCGGAGGTTGACGCCGTCCGACTGGCGGCGGAATCCACCCACAACACCAGCATCCGCCGCCGGGCCGAGCAGGTCTGTGCCCGGTTGAAGGACGGCGTGAAACTGCCAGATGCGCTCCGGACCATGGATGATTCGGGAGAACTGCACTGGCGACTGGCCAATGCGCTCCGAAGTCGCGGTGGTTTCTTGCGGGCGCTCACCGGCTGGCATGAAGCGCTCGATGCCCGTGCGTTTCAATTGGAACAAGCCGCCGCGCAGTTCACCACCACCGGACTGGTCCTGTTAAACGGAGCAATGGTGGCAGCCATTGTGATTGCGGCATTCCTGCTGCTGATTCACATCCTCAACGATGCCGTGTTATGGTGACATTCAATCCAACCCGCCGCTCGCGCGAACGCGGTGCGCTCCTGACGGAATTGCTCGTGGCGATGGCGCTGCTGGTGGGAGCGCTGCTGCCCCTGGCGTATTCCATCGCGTCGGAACGACGGCTGGCCCGCGCCTATTACCAACGCGCCGTGGCGATGGCGGTGGTGGATGGTGAAATGGAGGTGCTCGCGGCGGGAGGCTGGCGTGCGTTCACGCCGGGAACGCGGGAGTACCTGGTGCAAGCCGGCGCCATCACCAATCTGCCGCCGGGAACGTTTCTGCTCACGATTGATGAACGCGTGGTGCGTCTGGAGTGGAAACCGGCGGTGAAGCAGCACGGCGGCGGCGTGGTGCGGGAGGTGACAATCAAATGAAACCGGAGCGACCTGATCGTGTGTTTCGCGGATGGATGGCTCCCGCAGTCAGGCGCGGTCTGAGCGACCTCTGCGTCCGAGGTGCGGGAAGTGACGCCGGACCGCCGGAGAATACGAGGCGGATTCTCCGTTCGCCGCGTTGCGGGTTCATGCTGATCGAGTGCCTGGTCTATATCGGGGTGGTCATTGTGGTTTTGGGTATAGGATTCGCCGCGATGTATCGTTGCATGGAGAATTCCGTCGCCTTGCGGCGCAGCACGGAGGACATCGCCCGCGCGTTGAACGCCGGCGAGCGCTGGCGGGCGGACATCCGTGCGGCAAATGGGGCGATCCGGTGGGAGGAAACCTCGGACACTCGAGTCTTGCGGATGGCCGGCGAACGGGGCGAGGTGACTTACCAATTCACGTCGAACGCTGTGCTGCGCTGCGTGGCCCCAGGATCATGGTCTTGCATTTTGGCCAGCGTGAAATCCTCGACGATGCATGAGGAAGCGCGCGGCCAGGTCACAGCCTGGCGCTGGGAGTTGGAGTTGCAGCCGCGCTCCAAGAAACCTGTCAGTGTGCGGCCGCTGTTCACGTTTCTCGCCGTTCCGGAGAAGGAGGTGACACCATGAAGTTGAACCCGAACATTCACCGAACGCATGGTCGCGACGGTGTGGCAATGGTGGTCGTGCTGGCTTTGTTGGCGCTTATCCTGGTGTTCGTGGCGGCGAATCTGCGCGCGCTTCATAGTTTGAAGCGCGACCTGAAAATCGTGGAACAGCAACAAATCAAACGACTCAACATCCGGATGGCCTCGGCGCAGCCGGGTGGCTCCCCGGATACGGCTGCGCAGACCAATGCTACTCCACCTGCGGCTGCGTTGGATTCCCGCGCGTCGGAGTGAGATTTTTCAGAAAACTTCTTCGGGCGTTGAACCTCGATCAGTGCCTGCGACCACGTCTTGTGGCCCCGATACCAGGAGCGCGGACGGTTCAGTTTCGATCATAAGCCGTGCCCTCTTTGGTGGGTTTCTGCCTTAGCTCCTTCAATAGGTTCCGTTTCGGAACGAACTCGACGTTGCGATCATTTGGCGTCGGATTCAGGTAATAGCGGAACTGCATGAAGTCGCCGTAAATCTTGCCATAGAGTGCGCTCTTCACATTGCCGTTTTCGTCGAGGACCGTATTAGCCCGAAAGTAATAATTCCGGCTCGGGTCAATGTTGTCTTGTTCCGGTTTCCCGTTCCGCACGATTCCGCCGATCAGTTTGCGAGTGCCGAAAGCGAGATTGACATACACTTCTCCTGCCGGCCTTCTTCTGGAGAAATGATTGAGAATCGGAAGCAGTTCAGGGGGCCGACGTGAGGACGGACGACACACTTGGTTTGCCCGACCAAAGCTGGGGCGCGTTGCCGATGGTTCATTACACGTTGGGCTGGTTGGAGCAACAACGTGGCAACGCCAGGGCGGCACGGAAGCATTTCAAAACCGCAGCCGCGCTTCCGTCGGATTATTGCTTCCCTGCGCGCCTTGAGGAAATCGCGATCCTCGAAACCGCGATGCGGGTCAATCCGCAAGACGCCCGCGCCGCCTACTATCTCGGCAATTTGCTTTATGACCGGCGTCGCCATGAAGCCGCCATTCGCCTGTGGGAACAGAGCGCCGGGCTTGATCCGAGTTGCTCGATTGTCTGGCGCAATCTTGGCATCGGCTATTTCAACATTCGCAACCAACCCGCCAAGGCCCGCACGGCCTACGAACGCGCCCTGCGGGCGAACCCCCAGGACGCCCGCCTGCTTTACGAGCGCGACCAACTCTGGAAACGACTGGGCGACCGTCCCGCAAAGCGGCTGCGGGAACCGAAGCGGCGCCCTGATCTCGTCCAGCAGCGCGATGACCTGAGCGTGGAACTTGGCGCGCTCTACAACCAGACCGGTCAGCCGGCCAAGGCCCTGGCGTTGATCAACTCTCGGAAGTTTCAGCCGTGGGAGGGTGGCGAAGGCGGGGCGTTGGGCCAATGGACCCGCGCGAACCTGCTGCTGGGCCAGCAGGCATTGGTGCGAACCCAATCGTTGGAACGAAGACCCGTGACCCGCCAACACCTGCTTCAATCCGCGATTGGATACTTCCAAGCCGCGCTGACCGCCCCGCACAACCTGGGCGAAGCCCGGCATCTGCTCGCCAATCAGAGCGACATCCATTACTGGCTCGGCAGAACGTTCAGTGAGGCCGACGATCAGAAACGGGCGAAGCACCACTGGCAGTTGGCCGCGACCTTCAAGGGGGACTTCCAGGAAATGAGCGTGCGCACGTTCAGTGAGATGACTTACTACTCGGCGTTGGCGTACGAACGGCTGGGGCAGCCGTCGAAAGCAAGGCGGCTTCTCGACGAATTGCTGGCTTACGCAAAGAAGTTGCAGCGGACTCCCGCGAAGATTGACTACTTCGCCACCTCCCTCCCTGCCCTGCTGTTGTTCGACGACGATCTGCAATTCCGGCAAGAAATCAAAGCCCGCTTTCTGCAAGCGCAGGCGCACCTGGGTTTGGGCCGCCGGGCGCGAGCCACGGCGCTGCTACGCACCGTGCTCAAACGCGACCCGAGCCATGCGCCCGCCGCCGATCTCCTGCGCTCACTTCAACCTGGCCGCCACACTCCATGAACTTCACTACGCTGGACCTGGTCATCTTCGTCGGTTTCTTCGCCGTCGTCGTCGGCTTGGGCGTCTGGAAAAGTCGGCGCGCCAGGGATCACGCCGAGAACAGCGCGGACTTCTTTCTCGCCGGACGCGGATTGACGTGGCCGCTTATCGGCATCTCCATCGTGGCCGCCAACATCTCGACCGAGCAAATGGTGGGGATGGCCGGCCAGGCGGCAGGCTCGGTCGGGCTGGCCGTCAGTTGCTGGCAATTGCTGGGGGCGGTCTTCATCGTGATCATCGCGATGACGTTGCTGCCGCGATTTCTGCGCGCGGGCATTTACACGATGCCGGAGTTCCTCGCCTACCGTTACAATCCCTTGGCGCGGGCAATCATGGCGGTCATCACCGTCGTCATTTATGCGGTGGTCATGTTACCGGCGGTGCTTTATTCGGGCGGCGTGACCTTGCGGGCAATCGCCGGAGTCCCTTTGACGCAGGCCGTGTGGGTGATCGGTCTGCTCGCCACCACCTACGCGGCGTTTGGTGGGCTGAAGGCCATCGCCTGGGCGGACCTGCTCCAGGGTCTGGCGTTGCTGGCGGGCGGCGTGCTGGTGTTCTTCCTTGGGCTGAACGCCGTGGGCGGCTGGGAGAGCTTTACTGCCGCGAATGCGGACAAACTTCATCTTATCCTGCCGGCGAACAACCCGGACCTACCATGGACCGGCGTCGTGGGCGGGATGTGGATTGTGATGATCTATTACTGCGGCCTGAATCAATTCATCGTGCAGCGTAATCTCGCCGCCCGGTCCCTCAAGCACGGTCAACTGGGAATGATTTTTGCCGGCGGACTTTGGCTGATCGTGCCGTTTGCCATCGTGATGCCGGGATTGATGGCGCACCAACTTTACGCGGACAAACTGGCGACAACCACCGATGCCGCGTTCCCCACTTTGATCACCCAACTCGTGCCGGTCGGAATTCGCGGTTTCATCTACGCGGCGATTGCAGGCGCGGTGACCAGCACGCTGGCTTCGCTGCTCAATTCTGCTTCCACCATTGCCACCATGGACGTGTATCGCAACATGATCCGGAAAGACGTGCCGCAGACCAGGCTGGTCTGGCTGGGTCGCGGGCTGACGATTGTGTTCGTGGTGGCGGGTTGTTCCCTCGCGCCATCGTTGGACAATCCCAAGTTTGGCGGCGTGTTCCAATACATCCAACAATTCCAAGGCTACATCTGGCCGGGCGTGGTGGCGGCGTTTCTGGGAGCGTTTTTGTTGCCGCGCGCACCGGCGGCGGCGGGGGTGGTGGCACTGGTGCTGGGACCGATCGCCTATGGGGCACTGCAATTCACCAGTAAGACCGAAGCGCGCCCGTGGGGTCACGAATTCCATTTCCTGCTGCAGGTGTTGCTGGCCTTCGGCCTCGTGGCCGTGGTCATGGGGCTGATCACACTGGCCCGGCCCCTGGCGCAACCCAAAGTGTTGCCCGTGCGCGCCGATCTCGACATGCGGACGACGCCCGCCGTGTTGTGGAGCGGACTGGCAGTCATCGGCGCGGTGGCGGTGTTCTTTCTCAAGTTCTGGTGAATGGCCATGCGTTTTCCGTCCAACAACGACTATTCGATCAAGCGGAGGAAGTCATGAAAACAATCATAAGCCTGTTCATTGTCATTGCCAGCGGACTCACCGCCCTCGCGGCACATCCCACGCTGCCGCTCGCGGGCGAATGGCGTTTTCAACTCGACCGCGCAGATGCCGGCGTGCGCGAGCGTTGGTTCGAGCGCACTTTGCCGCAGAAAATAAAGCTGCCCGGCACGCTGACGGCGCAGGGCATCGGCGATCCGGTGACGGTGGATACGAAATGGATCGGCGGCATTGTGGACAAGTCGTGGTTCACCGCGCCGGAATACGCGAAGTATCGCGAGCCGGGAAACGTGAAGATTCCGTTTTGGCTGCAACCGGAGCTTTACTACGCCGGCGCGGCGTGGTTTCAGCGTGAAATTGAAATCCCGGAGGATTGGAACGGGAAGCGCGTGGTGCTGTTCCTCGAGCGCGCGCATTGGGAGACGCGCATCTGGATAAACGACAAACTCATCGGCACGAACAATTCGCTGGCAACGCCGCACGAATACGAACTGGGCATAGTGGCACGGGCGTCTCGCCCGTTCGATGCAGCAAACAACCAGAACCGCACGGGCGGGACGCCCGTGCCACTACAGCTCCCGCCCGGCAAACATACGCTCACCATCCGCGTGGACAATCGCATGGTGATTGACGTGGGCGAAAATTCGCACAGTGTCAGCGACCACACGCAGGGGAACTGGAATGGGATCGTCGGCAAGATCGAGTTGCGCACGACGCCATTGGTGTGGATTGAGGAGGTGCGGGTTTATCCTGATCCTGACAACGAGTTGATGCTGGTAAGAGTTGGGGTCGGAAACAGCAGTGCTCGGAGCGTAACTGGTGAATTGTCGTTGGACGTTCTGCCCTATGGCCCAGAGACTGGCACTACTAACTTGGTCAAGGGCGTCCGCAAGCGTGTTCCTATGGTGCCAGGTGTTTCAGTGCATGAGTTCACTGACGTTGCAGTCAGCAACCCAATGCTCTGGGGCGAATTCATGTCTGGCCACTATCGGGCTTTTGTCGGGCTGAAAGCAGAAACCGAGTCCCAGATTGTGGGTGATCTGAAAGCAGTCCAATTCGGCTTTCGCAACATCTCCACCGACGGCACGCAATTCACGATCAATGGACACAAGACTTTTTTCCGTGGCACGCTGGAGTGCGCCATTTTTCCCAAGACTGGGTATCCGCCCATGGAGGTCGAGGAATGGCGGCGCATCATTCGCGTCGCGAAGTCATACGGGCTGAACATGATTCGCTTTCATTCTTGGTGTCCGCCGGAAGCAGCGTTCGTGGCGGCGGACGAACTGGGTTTCTATTTTCAGATCGAGGCGTCCACGTGGCCCAACCAATCCACCACGCTCGGTGACGGCAAGCCGGTGGACCAGTGGATTTACGACGAGACGGACCGCATCCTCAAGTATTACGGCAATCATCCGTCGTTCATTTTGATGGCACATGGCAATGAGCCGGGCGGTCCGAGACACAAGGAATTCCTCGCCAGGTACGTGAACCACTACAAGGCGCGCGATCCACGCCGGCTCTGGACCAGCGGCTCGGGCTGGCCGGAATTGCCGGAGAACCAGTTTCACGTCTCGCCCGACCCGCGCATCCAGGCGTGGGGCGAGGGCTTGAAGTCCCGCATCAACGCCAAACCGCCGGAGACAATGACGGATTACCGTGATTACATCACCGCGCGCAATGTGCCCGTCATCAGCCACGAGATCGGCCAGTGGTGCGTGTATCCGAACTTCGACGAAGTTCCGAAATACACTGGCTACCTCAAACCCCGGAACTTCGAGATTTTCCGCGACCGAGCTGAGGCCAACGGGTTGTTTGGTAGGGCGGGCAGTCCTCTGCCCGCCGGCGCTCGGCAGGCAGATGCCGGCGCGCACGGAGGGACGCGCCCTACCGCCAGGGACTTCCTACTCGCCTCCGGCAAACTCCAGACGCTCTGTTACAAGGAGGACATCGAATCCGCGCTGCGCACGCAGGGCATGGGCGGTTTTCAATTGCTCGATCTGCACGATTTCCCCGGCCAAGGCACGGCGCTCGTGGGCGTGCTTGATCCGTTTTGGGAAGAGAAGGGTTACGTCACGGCAAAAGAGTTCAGCCGGTTCTGCAACTCGACCGTGCCGTTGGCGCGGTTGCCGAAGCGCGTGTTCACAACGGACGAGAAACTGGAGGCGCAAATCGAAGTGGCACACTATGGTCCATTGCCCCTCACTGAGCATCAATGGACACCCGGCCTCGAACGCCACCGTCGTCCCATGGTAAGCTGGAAACTGGTCCGCGAGGACGGGACTTCAGTGACTTCCGAGCTGATCTTCCGGCGAGAAATCTTGAGTGGAGATACGGATCCAGTTGGCCGGGTCACGATTGGCTGCGGCGGTTTGCCAGCACCCGCCAAATACAAATTGATTGTCTCAGTGGATGCCAACATGTGGAGCAGGGACTTTCCGGGTCGCACCGTCCAGGTTGAGAACGACTGGGACATCTGGGTGTATCCCTCGCATTTGCCGCGTGAGTCGGCGGACGTGCTGGTGACGACACAGTTTGACGAAGCGGCGCAAGCGCGCCTGCGCTCAGGAGGGAACGTGCTATTGACCATTCCCGGCACGCAGGTCCGCAACTTCGAGAAAGATCCGGTGAAACTCGGGTTCTCCAGCATCTTCTGGAACACCGCGTGGACCGGCCGCCAGGCGCCCACCACGCTGGGCATCTGGTGCGATCCCAAACATCCCGCGCTGGCGCAGTTCCCGACCGAGTATCACAGCAACTGGCAATGGTGGTATCTGATTCACCGCGCCGGGGCGTTGCGGCTTGACCTTTTGCCAAAAGAGATTGAGCCGGTTGTTCGTGTGATTGACGACTGGTTCACCGCGCGGCCGCTCGCCTTGATTGTCGAAGGCAAGGTCGGCAAGGGTAAGATCATGATCTGCGGCTTTGATCTGACGCGCGATGCCGAAGATATAGTTTCACGCCAGATGCGAACCAGCTTGCTTGCCTACATGGGCACGAAGCAGTTTGCACCCCGGATTGAATTCACGACCGAGGCCATTCAGCGTCTGCTTGCCGTGCCGCATGTGCAGAACTGACGGGGCGTTCGCAGCACAAACCAGGAAACTTCGAGTCAAGCCGCCGGTCCGAAGGTTGCCCGGCTCATGCCTACCGAACCCTAACCAACCCAGTTCAACACATTCGTGCTGCCCACGGTGGCAAGCAGTTGGAGCCAATCAGAAACTGAGGTGAGAGCTTGAGGTGTTCGTGAACGATTTGGTATGTCTTGACTGATTGATGCTGATGAAAACGCAATCTTGCCTGTTCGCAGGGCCACCAGTTGTTGTCGCACTTCTCATCAATTGTTTCGCCATAGTGGCGCTGGCGGAAACTGACTCCGTGCGGCAGTTCATTCTGCTGAACCGCAGTACCGGTCCGGCTTCCGGACGTTTTGAACCCGTTTCGCGCGAGCATTTCTTAGAGATCAAGCGCGCGGTGCCGGACGTGCCAGGCGCAAGCCTGCGACCCGGCATCAGCTATATTTTCTCCTACTTCCGCGCACCCAGTGATGAAGCGTTGCTGGCCTCGCTGCGGCGCGTGCTCGATCTGGCAAAGGAAACCGATACACCGATGCTCATCCAACTCGACGGCGAGAACTGGTGGGACGCGCGGCCGGATTTGTGGAACTGGTGGGATGCGTCGCTGCCGGGATTCAATCCCGCCAATCGCGAGAATGTCGAGTGGTCCGGTTGGAGTCCCGATGACGCGTTGAAGATTGCGTGGCGCAACTGGGGCCGCCAGTTGCGCGTTCGCCCGCCGCCCAATCTGATGAGTCCGCGCTACCGCAAGGCGTGCCATGAGAAGATGGCGTTGTTGATTCCCGTCGTGTTGAATTGGTGGAATGATTTGCCCGCCGAGAAGAAGGAGTTGTTCGTGGGGCTAAAGCTCGGCTGGGAATCGTCCATCGGTGTGAACGCATGGTATTACCCGAACGGAAACGCGTTGCTCGCCACGCCCGCCAGCGAGGATCCAACCACGGGATTGAAAGGCGACGAAGTTCCGGCCCGCGGCGTGGCAACGATTGGCTACGCGGCGGTGAAGACCGCGGGCATTCGCAACGCGGGCGAACCGACGGATGCAGACCTCGCGGAAGTGGTGCGGCAGCATTTGGAGGATCTCTGCCGCGAAGCGGCCCGCCTGGGGGTGCCGCGTGACCGGTTGTTCACGCATGTGGCCGGCTGGAAGGAGGGGGAACTGCTCTATCAAACGGCGGTGAATCAATTCAGTTGTCCGGGGTGGAGTTTTTATCAACACGCCGCCGACCCGCGCAAGGACGTGGGGGTTCAAACCGCGTTGAAACGCAGCGACGCGCCCTGGTGGGCCGCAACCGAATGGCTCTATCAAGGTCCGAACGAAGTTGAATCCTGGCGGCAGGCGTTGGAGAATACCCTTGCCGACCGGCGCTGCCGCTACGTGTGCATCTTCAATTGGGAAAGCATTCACCACAATGAATCGGCCCTGGAGGCCCTTCGTCAGACGTTGGCGGCAAGTGCCGCGAGAACACCGCCGCCGCCATGACACATCGCAAACCGAGAGTTATCATACATCGTTATTGTTCCACGCCTGAAGTGCGGCGACTTCAGCATGGACTTTGACGCCTGGCTCCGCACAAATTCCCCACGTAACAACCAACCTCAACTGTTATGAATCGTCGCCACTTCCTCCAAACCGCCAGCGCCGCGGCGCTTGCCACCACCCTCTCGCCTGCCTTCGGTCAGGACCAGAAAATGGTCACGCTTGCGTTCGTGGGCGTGGGTCACATTCACACGCCCGGATTCATCCGCGTATTGAAACAACGCGAGGATGTGCGGGTTAAATCCGTCTGGGACCACGACACCGCCCGCGCAGAGAAACGCGCGAAAGAACTGAACGCCAAAGTCGTTGCCAAGGTCAGCGACATCTGGTCCGACCCGGAGATCAGCGCGGTCGTGGTCTGTTCGGAAACCAACCGTCATCACGAACTCGTGCTCGCCGGCGCAAAGGCCAGGAAACACCTGTTCGTCGAAAAACCGCTGGGCATCACGGGCCGGGAAAGTCTTGAAATGGCGGACGCCATTGAACGCGCCGGACTGATCTTCAACACCGGTTACTTCACGCGCGCCGATCCCAAATACCTGTTCGTCCGAGAGCAACTGGCCAAGGGCCACCTGGGCCGCATTACGCGCATCCGCGGCTCCAATTGCCACAGCGGATCGCTCGGCGGTTGGTTTGACACGGAATGGCGATGGATGGCCGATCCAAAACTCGCCGGCGTGGGCGCGTTTGGTGATCTCGGCACGCATCTGCTCGACATTCTGATGTGGCTTATGGGTGACGTGGCCGCCGTGACTGGCGACATCAAAACGGTCACCGGCCGCTACGGCGATTGCGACGAGTCGGGAGAGGCGTTGATCAAATTCAAAAACGGCGTCACGGGCACACTGGCCGCCGGTTGGGTGGACATGGATGATCCGGTCCCGTTCCTCGTGAGCGGCACGGAGGGGCACATCGCCGTCATGCAAGGCCGGCTCTACTTCAAGTCCAGCAAAGTCGAGGACGCCGACGGCAAACAATCCTGGACGGAACTCCCGCCCGCGCCCGTCGTGCCGATCAATCAATTCGTCAACGCGGTCGCCGGACAAACTGGCCAGCCGTTGGTACCCGTGCGCGAGGCCGCCCAACGGGTCGTGGTCATGGAAGCCATTTATGAAGCGGCGCGCGAACGGAAATGGGTGAGCCTCGGTTGATGTGGGCGGCAGAACTGCCACGGCCCGGAATAATGTCTCGCATCCGCTGGTTGGCTTCCAGCAAACCGGGAGTGATTCCCGGCAAGCTCGACCCACGCGACAAACCTCGGCGTATTCCAAGAAGGTCATGCCAGGGTCGGCCATCCAATCTTCCACCAACTCCTCACCGGCTTCCGGCCCACGAGCACACGGTTACCACCCTCTGCGATCCGCTTACTGAGGAGTCAGCAGCTTGAGATACGAACCGGGCCAGGAATTAACCGCGAAAAAGCGCAGAAACATGTATCCTTTTGCGCCTCTTGCGCTTTTTCGCGGCTATCCATTTGTATTCTATTCTGCGGTCTCATCAGTAACGGCTTGGAAATCCACGATCACTCAAGACCGAAGGCTCCCTCGAGATTCAAGGAGACTGGAGCAATTTGCGAATGGCCGACATGAGCACGTCCTCCACCTCCGGGGCGACGTTCGAGGCGGAAGGACTGGTTTCGTAACCACCCTGTTCGTAGGCAATGGCGGTGCCGATGTACCACGGCGCGTAATCTCCATAAGCCGCCATTGCCACGAACAGATCGGGACGCGCGGCCTTGGCGGCGAGTTGGTATTCGACAAACAGTTCGCCGGGCAGATGCAAAATCCTCGCCGTTCCAAGCCGGAGACACGTGACATCAATCTTGTGACCATCGCGACACCGCCGTAACCACGCCAGCCGCGAAGCAGTGAAGCCGCCTTCCCCGCTCGTGAGTTGCGCCTCCAGTTTTTCCACGGACAGATGTTTCGCCACTGGCAACGCGACGGATTCAACACTCCAGCCAACATCGTTCGGCGTGACCGGTTGTCGTTTGGTGTTTTCCCACGCGCGGCGCATGCCGTCGGCCAGGCGCTCCGCGAGCACCAGCCGATTCGTCGCCGAACCGTCGTTGTACTTCCCCGCGCCGAGGTTGCCGCCCGCGCCGTCGAAGTGAACGTGCAGCGCTTCCGGCACGGCCAGTTGGCGCAAGAAACGCGCTACTCCGGGAAAATCGGGATTGGGAACGCCAGTGCGGTAATAACTTTGCGGATGCGTCGCGTAATAACTCAACACGGCCACGGGCCGATCACCGTTCCAAAAGCTCACCACCGAAACCATCGGATCAATCACCCCTTCCGGCTCGGCGCGCAGCGCGGGATCCTTGGTCGCCGTGTAGCGAGTGGCGCGCACCTTGCCGTCCGGCCCTAGAATTCGCCGATTCGACGCCACTTTCTCCACCCGGGCCTCGCCCAGCCCAAGATGGGTGATCGGCTGGGCGCGAGGCACAGCTTCGCGTAGCGCGGTCGCGAGCCGGGAGAGCAGTTCGCGGTGAAAGTCGCCGGCGAACTGGCGCGCGTCCAAACCAGCTTCCTTGAGGATTTGCTCGGCGGAAAAATCACACACCGGCGCGTCATGTTGATGCAGCGCTTGCACCGCCACTCGGCGGGCGGTGGTGCCGGCTGCCTGCGCCAGCGTTTCGCGAAAGGCATCGTGCCCGCCATTGGCAATCCCGATCCAATCCACCGCACACAGCACAATCGGTTCGCCCCCTCCCAGCAGCACAATGCCCCGCGCACGTAATCCGAGGTCCCAATGATTCGTCACTGGATCGTAGGCCATCAGCGAGCCGATGGGGGGCGTGGCATCTACATCGAACGTGGCCGCGCGCAAGACGGGGGGCGAGGCCGGCAGGTGGGTGGGAAGCGGTGATTCGGCGGAAAAGGTGCCAAGGACCATGGTCAACAGCAACCAGGCCGACATGAACTTGTATCTGAGCATGGGCGCAGAGTAACGGCGGTGATTGGCAGTTGACAAGTGCCGGGCGATGGGCTGCAATCCAAGTACCTTTTGTGCCATGAAAAAGCTGCGAGGTTTACGAGGTTTTACGTTGATCGAACTGCTCGTGGTGATTGCGATCATCGCCATTCTGGCCGCCATGCTCTTGCCCGCGTTGTCCAAGGCCAAGATCCGGTCGAACGGAATTGCCTGCATGAACAACACGCGCCAGTTGATGCTCGCGTGGCGGATGTACGCCGAGGACAACCAGGACGTATTGCCCTTCGCCTATGCCACGGCGGCGAATGTCGCCCCGTACGTTTGGGTGCCGGGCATTCTCAACGACGCCAATCCCGCCGCGCCCGACAACTGGAATCTCGACACCACTATTCGCCGCAGCATCCTCTGGCCGTATTGCGGCAATTCCGTTGGCATCTGGCGTTGTCCCGCCGACACCTCGTACGGCTTCAATAACCTCGGCCAGCGCGTGCCGCGGGTGCGCAGTGTGACCATGAGCAACTGGGTGGGGGGCAATGGCGACTCGCCGGATACCGGCTACAAAGGCTATTGGGGGCTCGCTTCCCCACGATCGGTGGTCTTCCGCAAAATGTCCCAGATGCTCCGCCCGGGACCCGCAATGACGTTTGTGATCCTGGATGAACGCCAGGATAGTATCAACGACGGCTACTTCGTCACTGAGATGGATGGCTATCCCAACCCAGCCACGACCAAGATCGTGGACTATCCGGCCAGCTACCATAACCGGGCCGCGGGCTTTGCTTTCGCGGACGGCCATTCGGAAATTCATAGATGGCTCGATCCCCGGACCACGCCCGTATTACGCCCGGGCGTGCCGCTCCAGTTGAACGTACCGAGTGACAACAACCGGGACGTGACGTGGATGCGTGACCGCAGTTCCTATTAGAAGATCAAGCCGTCCGCGCGGTTCCGAGTTTAGTTTCACCGCCAGTCGAGTCCCCTCGCCTGCGGATCAAGCCCCAACCCACAATCCCAGTTTTCAACGGGTGATTTGCATTGTGCCGTTGCCGGCATACCCGCCGCCCGGGAAGCCGTCCACCGTCGTCCCGCTATCCGGAACGCTGGCGAAATTGGGATGCTTCATCATCGCGAGAGCCAAGCGTTCAGTTTCGAAGCGCATGACCACCACCTTGGAGTCCATGCTCAGTTTGAACACCATGAGTGCCGCACGGCGGCGCACCGGTTTCGCTCTGCTGGGCGACATAGGCCGGAGCGCAGCCGCCATCGCCGACCTTTTCCAGCAGGTTCCGTCCCCCTGACATTCTTACCACTCAAAGCACGAGCCAGCGAAACCAAGGCCAGGTACGAGCGCCCCAGGGAATTGTCCGCGGGCAGGCCGAGTTCGGCGCTGCCTTCGTGGTATGCGCCAACGATGCAGTTGTTGAAATCAGCGACGTTGAGGATGTCGTCGGTGATGGGCACTTGGTTGACGCGCGCAGCGCTTACACATTTCGTCGCAATCATCCGTGTGGGATTTACTTCGGCGATTTCTCCTGCATGGAAGCAAGCCTCTCGATTGAATTGGATGGCGGGCAGCGGGTTTTTCCGAAACAGCAGGCTCCCGATGCCGAGCGAACCAAGTTTCTCGCCTCAATGGGGATCAAGGAACTGCAATTCTGAAACGGGCAATTGCGGTGGGAGAAGCAATATGTGCGCGATGTCATTTTCGATGCGCTGCAAGAACGCGCGCCGCATCCGCTGCCGGCTTACACGCGGACGGGGATTTTGGGGGGAAAGAAAACTTAGCGGCGTCTCGCTGGTGGGGAAAAGTCAGTTTTGACGCTCGCCCTCACCCTGACCCTCTCCCCCGGGGAGAGATTTCGCCGGATCCAAATTCGCGCTTTGAACCCCCGAACCGTAGCCGCCGACGTGAGGAGGCGGATTCCCCTGAACTGCAACGTTTTCCGCCTCCTCACGTCGGCGGCTACGAGCGAAGGGTTCTGGGGGGAGGGCCGGGGTGATGGCGGGCATTTAACTTACTACTTCGCAAACACCACTTCCTCCTCGGTCTTCGCCTTCGGTTGCACCGGCGCGGAGATGATGTTCCACGGGACTTCCATCACGCTCTTCAAACCTTCGCGCACGCATTTCAGGTTTTCTTGCACGACGTGTTCGCCGCGTTTGCCGAAATACTTGCGAATGTACTTTTCCACCGCTGCCAGAACTTGGTCGTCACCCATGCTGGAGCGCGAGGCAAACGGCGTCACCTTGATGAAGATGCCGACGAGGCAGACGCCTTGCATGCGTTGCTGGAGATCAGGGTCAGTGGCGATCTCACGAGCAATCTTCACGGTGTCGAGGTAGAACACCTTGAGCCGTTTGTTGCGGATGATCTTCTGGCCGTAAGCTGGGATGTGATTCCAGACCTTGTTCGGATCGGTTTCCGGGCTTTGGATGAACACGCTGCCTTCGTCGGCGATGCCGTCGAGCGGGTTGCCGAGGTTGAAGGCGTTCACGTCGTTGAGCGGGATGAATTCCACGTGCGCCAGTTCGCTGTGCGTGCGGATGTGTTTTTCCGCGACGGTCAGGTAGTAGGTCGTGGGCAAACCTTTCTTTTCCGAGCCGTACTTGGGATACGCCTGCACGTAAAGATTGAACAATTCGCCGACGAACGACGCGATGAGTTTGTTGGTCGTGACCGAGCCGAAGCCGCCGACGGAATGGCCGCGCATCGAGAACGCGCCCTGCGGTCGGATGTCCGGGTCTTCGCCGTCGGCCAACGCGAGCGGGTGCTTGATGCCGATGGTCGTGTATTCGCGCGGCTGGTCCGCGAGCATGTTTTGCACGACGGAAATTAAATGCCCGGCGCGCACGTCGCGCGAACCGAGGCCGGCGGAGCAGGCGTAAATTTTCGGGATGCTGGTGATTTTGGGATACTTGAATTCGCCATTCGACCCGTAGCTCAATCCCGTGAGCGCGTCGGCGAAGCTGGCTTTGATGCCTTGCACGAGCGGATTGGATTGCGCGAGCGGGTTGTCCATGCGCTCAAGCACGGTCATGGCGCGAACATGTTTTAACGCGTCCACCAATTGCGTGGCCGGGAACGGCGCAAAGCACGTCACGTGAACGACGCCGACCTTGAGGTCCATCTCGTCGCGCATGTAATCGGCGGCGGCTTGCGCGGTTTCCATCATGCCGCCCATGCCGACGAGCGCGTATTCCGCATCGTCCATGCGATACGTGTCCACCATCCGATAACGGCGTCCGGTCTTGGCATAAAACAGATCCATCGCCTCCTGCACGGCGGCGGGCACTTTGTCGTAGAAGGTGCGCTGGGCGATTTTGCCCTTCATGTAGGAATCCTGGTTCTGCACCACGCCGGTCATGATGGGCGTGCGCGGATCGAACAGGCAGCGCAGTTTCGTGTTCGGATCACCGGCGTATTCCTTCATGAACTCCGTCTCGGGCAGTTTGATGTTTTCAATCGTGTGCGTGGTGAGAAACCCGTCCTGCACGTTCATGAACGGCGTTTCGCTCGCCTCCGCCGCGCGCCGCGCGATGAGCGCAATATCGCAAGCCTCCTGCGCGTTGCGCCCGAACAAAATCCCCCAGCCGCAATCCGCCACGCTCATCACGTCATCATGACCGCAATGCACATTGAGCGAATGCGACGTCAGCGCCCGGGCGCCGATGTGAAACACCACGGGCAGACGCTTGCCGGAAATCGTGTAGAGCACCTCCTTCATCAGCACGAGCCCCTGGCCGGAGGTGAAATTCGTCACGCGTCCGCCCGCCAGCGCGAAGCCCTCACACGTCGTCGCGGCGGAATGTTCCGACTCCGGTTGAACGAAAGTCAAAGTATCGCCCCAGAGATTCTTCTTCCCGTTGGAAACCTCGGTTTCGTAGCCCGTGCCCATTGTGGTCGAGGAGGTGATGGGATACGCGCACGCGCCGTGGGTAATGTGGGTTTCGACCCAGACGACGCCGCCCGCGCCGTCCGACGTGGTAGGGATTCCTGGGTAAGGGATTCGTAAATCGCTGCTCATAATTTGTATTGTTCAGCGGGTTGCGACCATCCACGAACGCCGGCCCCCTTGCCCCTGGTCAGCGAAAAATTCGGTTCGCGCCCGCCGTATGTGTGCTGGGTTGGAAAGCTAAAGCTCAGGCGAAACCGAGGCAAGGGATTAAATCGTCGAAACCAGACTTTTATGACTCGCAATGCGCGGCGGTACGAACTTAGCTTTTTCCAATGACGCAAGCGCAGGAACGCGGAAGAGTATGTCCGCGAGAAATGCGCCCGGTGCAAGCAACAGACGCCGTTGTTGGTGATACGACGCATGAATTTGAGACCGCAGCCACAATTGACGCACGACCCTGCCGAATGGCTGGGCGACGCGCATCCGCTCGTCGAACAGCTTGGCTCGGCGGACGGCTTGGTGTCGTTGGACGTGCTGGCCGAATCACTTGCGCTGCAGCCCGTTGTCAGTCTGCGTGCGCTACGCGACTTTTTGCGTGGGTATCAATCTCAGATCCTGTTGTCCCATGAATTGCCGGTGATTCGCACCGCCTATCTCCACGCGGGCAGCCAGCACGCGCGCGAACTCATCGCGCTGGATCAGCAACTTGCGGGCGAACCGGCGCTTGTCAATTTTGCTCCCGCGAGCCGGCGTGTGGGCCTGGCACAATTGCAGCGGCTGCGTCCCCTGCGCGACGAACGCATCGTCCAACGTTACCTTCACGCGGTGGAAAGCGGTCAGGCGCAGGGCTGGCACACGCTGGTCTATGGTGTGACGCTGGCGGTTTACTCGCTGCCGCTGCGCCCCGGCCTGCTGGGCTACGCGCAACAGACAACCCGGGGATTCATTCAGGCGGCCGCGCGATCTTTGGGCGGCGCCGAGGCAGATTATCGCGATTTGTTTGATGAGCTTTGCGAGCCTCTGCCCACAGCGATCGAATCGCTCGTCAGAAAGCCGGTCGCGGCCTGAATCAGGCAACGAACTCACTCTGAAGGGATCACTCCGGCGCGCCCCAGCACTTTCACCAGCGTGGCACAAAGGTCCTCGACCGTCTGCACGGCTTCCGCCTGCTCATCACTGACCGTCACATGGAAGCGCTCCTCGACCCGCATGACGATGGAAACCATGTCAAGCGAGTCAGCACTCAGGTCCGCCTGTAATCTTGCCCCGGGTAGAAGTTGTTCCGCCTTTACCTCCAGTTCCTCTGCGAGGATTTCCTTTAGGGCCGCGATTTCAGCGGCTGTGAGCAATGAGTTCAGGGTCCGTTCATCGGTCGCATTTTCTGGATTTACATTCATGGTTCAACCTTACCGCGGGGAAATTGTGTTGATAGGGTGATGATCGCGGATAGGCTGACTGGCGAGTTATGTTTGCGCGACTGCTGGCTCAATCGGGATTGTCACTCGACCGGCTGCGGGCCCTGGTCGAAGTCGGCGCCTGCGGGAGCATTGTGGGTGCCGCCGAAGGTGATCCGGCCCGACAAAGTCAATACAGCCGCCAACTCAAGGAACTGGAGCAGTTCTTTGGAGCCGCGCTCGTGGAGCGCCACGGCAAGCATGTCCGCCTGACTTCGCAGGGGCGGGAGTTGGCGCGCATCTCACGTTTTTTCCTGCTGGGCTTGTCGAATTTCCAACGCGGTTGTCTGGCCGAAGGCCAAACCTACCGCATTGGTGCGAGTGCCACGTTCATCTCCACCTTTCTGCTCAAAGTCCTGGCCGCGCCCGGCATCACGGAAACCGGTATCCGGTTCAAGATCGAAGCCGTGTCAGACAACGACATTGAGCGGCGGCTGCACGAACTGACGCTGGATTTTGGAGTGGTCACGCGGGACACCTTGAGCCGACCTTTGCGAACGGCAGTGCTGGGTCGCTCCGCATTACGCCTATGGGTACCGCGAAAATTGTATCGCTCTGAGACCCAGGTCCGGCGTGCCTTGGAGAAACGCACCCTGCCGCTTGCGCTGGCGGTGAACGAACTGCCGCCCGCAGCATTGGAGCACTTGCAGGAAGGGGCGATTGCATTGGCCTGTGAAAGTTTCGTCGAAGCGCAAATCGCGCTCCAAGAGCAGGTGATGGCAGCGATAATTCCTGATTTCCTCAAACCGGCAGGCGGTCCTGGCCCGTTCCTCCAAGGCCGGGTGCCGACCCTCAAATCACTGCCAATGCAGTACTGCCTCGCGTGGAATCCGCGCTTGCTGCGGCTGAACCCGCACGCCGCGCGGAGACGCGACGCGCTGATTTCGGGGCTTGGAGCGAAGTTGAAAACCACTTGACCCAGAAATTCATGGGACGGTGCTTCCCGGCAACTTCGACGGCGCAAACCTGGTCACGGGGGATATTTTCCTCGCCTTTGCGGCTTGGCTTCTCCAGAAATGTCGCCTCCTGAACGATGAAATTGCATCCACTCGATCTAGTCATCCTGGTCGTTTACATGTTGGGCACCCTTGGCGTGGGTTGGTGGTTTAGCCGGAAGCAACGCAACATCCGTGACTACTTTCTCTCGGGCAACGACACCCCCTGGTGGGCGTTGATGGGTTCGATCGTCGCCACGGAAACCTCCACCGTCACCTTCATCAGTGTGCCGGCCTTTGCCTTTGCCGCAAACGCCAGCGGCATCGGCGGTAACTTCACTTTCCTCCAAATCGTCATCGGCTATCTGATCGGGCGGTTGATCATCGTCGCGCTGTTCATTCCGCTCTATTTCAAGGGCACACTGTTCACCGTTTATCAAGTGCTGGACCAGCGCTTCGGCGGCCGGGTGAAACGCACGGCGGCGGCGCTGTTTCTGGCTACGCGCTCGATTGCGGACGGCATCCGACTTTTTCTCACGGCGATTGTGCTGGTGGCGCTGACCGGTTGGGCGGATCCGGTCTCGATTCTCATTATTGGCGCGGTGACGATTGCCTACACGTATCTGGGCGGCATGGCGGCGGTAATCTGGACCGATGCCATCCAACTCGTCGTGTATCTCGTGGGCGCGGTGGCAGCAGCCTTCATTTTGCTCGGACAAATCCCCGGTGGCTGGAGCGAAGTTGTGGCGGTGGGCCACGAGTTTCAGAAGTTCACTCTGTTTGACTTCACGTTCGACATCGCGCGCAGTTACACGTTCTGGGCGGGCGTGATCGGCGGAGCGTTTTTGACGACGGCGACGCACGGCACGGATCAGTTGATGGTTCAACGTTATCTGAGCGCGCGGAGCGCGAAACAAGCCACCGCGGCGCTGTTGACCAGCGGGGTGGTGATTCTGGCGCAGTTCGCGTTGTTCCTCCTCATCGGCGTCATGTTGTTCGTGTTCTACCAGCAGACCGGACCGCTGCCACCGGAAGTCGCGGCCCGGGCCGACCGCGTGTTTCCGCATTTTATCGTCACACAACTGCCCAACGGCCTGATTGGCCTCGTAGTGGCGGCCATTTTTGCAGCGGCGATGAGCACGTTGTCCGGGTCGCTAAACTCGCTTTCGGCGACGGCCGTGACGGATTTTTATCGGCCGTTGTTCGCGCCGGACAAATCCGACCAACACTATCTCAACGTGTCGCGGTGGCTGACGGCGGGTTGGGGAGCGGTGCAGATCACGGTGGCCATGATCGCCATTGCCATGCAAGGACGAGGCGTGGACGCAGTGCTGGCCGTGGCTTCGTTCACCAATGGCCCGATCCTGGGTCTGTTTCTCCTCAGCACTCTGACGCGGCGCGTCGGGCCGAACGGGGCGCTGGCCGGCGTGATAACGGGAATCGCCTGCATGACCTTTGTGTGGCTGCAACTTAAAGTCTCCTGGCAATGGTACGTGTTGATCGGTTCAACGATCACTTACGCGGCCGGATCGCTGGCGAGCTTCACCTGCCGTGAGGATCGTCCAACAGAAGCCGGTTGATTTAACCGCCAAATTTGGCTTCCTTGCAGACATGGCAACAGCAACTTTACCCCGGCCAGCCGCGAAGCAGCGGCCTTGGACATCCGACGAAATGATCGCCGAGCTGCCGGAGTCCAACCTGCCGATGGGACAATTGCTCCTGTGACCGGGTTCGCCGCGCTTCTCCGCGGTCCAACGCCGTTCCTGGCGCTGGCCCCCATGCAGGACGTGACCGACGGCGCGTTCTGGAATCTCATGCACCGCTACGGCGGCGCGGATGTCTATTGGACCGAATACTTCCGCGTCCACGCCGTGTCACGGTTGGAGAAATGGATTGTCGAGTCCATCGAACAAAACGCCACCGGCCGACCCATCGTGGCGCAGATGATCGGCAACGACATCCCATCACTGATTCGCACGGCCAAGGAACTGCAACAGCTCCCGGTGGTCGCAATTGACCTCAATCTCGGCTGTCCGGCGCCCATCGTTTACCGAAAGTGCGCGGGCGGCGGTTTGCTCCGCGAGCCGCAACGAGTGGATGCCATCCTGGGTGCCTTGCGCGCCGCGGTGGACATCAAGTTCACAGTGAAAACGCGCGTCGGCTTTCAATCGGTGGCGGAGTTCGACGCCCTGCTGCCCATCTTCGCGAAGCACTCGATTGATTTGCTGACCGTCCACGCGCGCACGGTGGCCCAAATGTATCGGCTGCCGGTTCATTATGATCTCATCCGCCAGGCGGCCGAGGCGATGAAATGTCCGGTGTGCGCCAACGGCCATCTGTATTCCGCCGACCAAGCGTTGGACGTGCTCGCGCAGACCGAGGCGCGCGGACTCATGATCGGACGCGGCGTGATTCGCAGCCCGTGGCTGTTCGCGCAAATCCGCCAGCGACTCCGTGGTGCGCCGATCACGCTTCCGGCTGGGCGCGACGTGTTGGGCTACATCGAGGCTCTCTGGGAATCGCAGGCCAGCTTTGATGCCCCGGAAAGAATTCAGGTGGAGCGCATGAAGAAATTCATGAACTACATCGGCGAAGGCATCGGCACGGACGGTCAGTTCCTCCACCGAATCCGCCGCGCGCAAACGCGCGCGGACTTCTTCCGCCTCTGCCGCGACTTTCTCGAGCACGACCAACCTCTGAAGCTCGAACCGGCAACGGCAAACTCACCCGCTCCGGTCACCGCTATCTGAGGCCGCGTCAGACCGTTTGCGGATGCTGACAATGGCGAGGCCCGTCAGCAGCACGCCAACGGCGATTGCGACGAGACTGATATAAAGCGCGCCCACCGGCGGTTGAAACTTGAACTCCACCGTGTGCTCTCCCGGTTCGAGGAACACGCCGCGCATGATGTAGTTGCAGCGCAACAATTCCGCCGGCTGACCATCCACCGTCACCCGCCAGTTGGGGTCATACTTGTCGTTCAAGAGCAGCACGGAGGGCGACGTGGCGTTGGCGCGCAGGACGATGTGCTTGGGCTTATAGCTCTCGAACTTCACCTCGCCGGATGGTTGGTTGGCGCCCGGCGAAACCGGCAACGGGTTGGCCAACAACACCGTTTGGGCCGGATCAAACGCAGGATCGGACAGGTTGTACAACGTCGCCAGGTCCACGTCCGACTGCGATTCCAACGCTTGTCCCCAGTCGCGGGGCACGCGGGGCTGGATGCTCTTCACCCACTCGCGCAGTCGGGACGGGTCGTTCGTGCTCACCTGCCAGTTCGAGTAGAGCTTCGCCCGCGGCAGCGCGCCGGTGAATTCAAACACCGCAAACCGGCCCTCGGGATTCTCCCCGACGGTGACTTGTTCAAAACGGGTGGGGTTGATCACCCCTGGCTTCGGCGCGATGTCGAAGGTCTTGAGCAGCTTGAACCGTTGTTGCGGGTCAATCTCCGTGTTCAAGGGATTTAGGAGTCCAGCCGCGCCAACCAGATAACGGCTGTTGGTCAATTGCCAGCGCCGCGCCACCCGCGGCAGTGTGGCCGGGGTGTTGTCATACGTGAACGCGCTTTCAAACGCGGCGACGTCTTGCGGCATGCGGGACATTTGAATGATGTCGAGCGCCTGAATGTTGTAGTACTGAAAGAGGTGCTGCAGCCACAGATCGCCGTACAGTTGCTGAATGATCGCGAACTGTCCGGGCAGGGAGAATGGCCAGACCGTGACCCGTTGTTCATGCGGTTTCTGCCGCAGGAATTCAATCACCCCGTTGTCCGCCGCTTCCACGTATTTCTCCTTCCAATTGTAGGTGTTGACCCAGTGCGAACCGACTCGCGCCAGGTCCACCACCACGAACACGCCCAGCAACACGGCGCCGAGCCGGGCCTTTCGCCCGCTGAAATATCCGCTCAGCGTCATCACCAACAATCCGATCGCCGCAGCCAGCAACGCGATGAACCAACCCACCTGTCGTACGCTGAAACTGGCGATGGCCTTGGCGGAGTCGGCGTCAAACATCACTTCCTGCAGGTAACGCTCCAGACCTTGCCGCGACGAGGCGTAGATGAGCCAGCCCACCACACTTGCGGCCAGCAGCCCGAGCGACGCGCGCACCCACTTGCGGTCAAAACCGTCCGCGCAGGCCCACCAGGCCTGCACGTGCGACACCAGATTGCGCGGTGCGGCGGCGGCCGCCGTGAGATAGCGCCGAGTCAACCCGCCCAAACCGTAAGCGAAGATCACGAGCAACGCCCATTGCAGCACGTGGATGAACTTGACGGGATTCCGGATGGTGGAGGCATACGGGAGCGCGTAGAACAACTGGTAGAACGGCGCGAACCGCCCATAGGCCAGCAGCAGGCTGACGCCTGCCAGAGCCGCCCAGAACCACAGGAACTGGCGTTCACGGACGCTGAAAACCGACTTCTCCCGGCGAAACGACTGCGCCACCGCCCACGCCGCTACCAGCAACACCATGATCCCGGCGTAACTGCTCCCCCCGCCATAGCGGATCGGCCCCCGCGGTGGCGGCCCCTGTTTGCCCGAGGCGAAGTAGCGGTCCCAGGACGGATCGCGCCCGACAAAGCCCCAGTAATTGCCGCCCTCCGGTGTGTCCATGCGATAGCCGAACAAGCCGGGCACGACGATGTTCAGCGTTTCCGCCTTGGGATAACTCCATTGCGTGGCCCAATCCCAGCGTTCCTGTTTGGTCTGCTGATCTTGCTCGGTCCCCACCACGCCTTTGATCTGTGTGCCAATCAAGCTCGACAAAGCCGACGCCGAAATGAACGCCGCAAACACCGCGAGGATCGCCACCCGGCCGCCGCCTTGCAGCAACCGCTTCGCCGGCTGACCCTCACCCAGCAGCGCGTGAACCACCACGGCCAGCGCCGTGATGACACTGAAAATGGCCCCGATGTCATAAGCCTCCGTGACGCCCATGCCCACCGCCAGTCCCGCCAATGGATACCGAATCCACGACCGCAGCGGATGCGGACTCACGACCAGGCCCAGCGCCAGATAATTCAACCCAAAGCAAATCGCCTGGGTGCCAACGCCCCAACAAGCCACGCCAAAGAAATCCGGCGTCAGCGCCGCCGCCAATCCCCCCACGGTAGCCGCCAGATTCCCCAAGCGAAGCTGGCGAAAGAAAAACCAGGCACAAAAGCCGGGGAACAGCAAAGTGAAAGGCGCGAAGAATTTTGCAAACCAAACAGAACCCAACAGCCAGTGCAGGCCGTTGGTAATACCCAAGGAGCCGCGTCCGCTGTTGTGACCAAGCCAGTTCAGATCCGACCAAATCCCGGCGAAGTTGCCGGGAGGTTGGTTATAGGCAGCGCTGGTGAGACCGAGCGGGCCATCATTGGAAAAGTGGATGTAATCCGGGTGGAAGCACCAGCGGAACAAAAATCCCAGTACGACCATCAGGCAAAGGGAGAAAATGACGTTGTTCTTACGCGCTTCGAGCAATGCCGTCCAGGTGCTGGAAGTTTCGGCAGTCCCTTTGTCGGTTCTCATGGGCATCATCGGCTAACTATGTTCCACGGTTGGATTAGTCATGGAGGCTGAGTGTGAACGTACCGCTCCAATACTGCAAGTTGCGCGCATCCTCGTAAACGTGAACGGTAAACTGTTTGGACCCGATTGCCTTCGATCAAGCAGGGTCTTGTTGGACTCAGCCGCGGCGAAAGACAATGTCGGTGTGTGGCGAAGCCAAGCCTTTTCTTGCACGCTGGCTTAACGCGGCGGCTACCACGGGCAGGTTCGTGGAAAAGTTCCAATCTCCAAGACCAGAGCGCGCTGGAACCCTGAACTGTAGCAGCCGCCGTGATTCGGTTCCGGTTTCTCGCCGAAATCAGGTGGAGCGGACTTGAG
The DNA here is from genome assembly GCA_026125285.1 of Verrucomicrobiia bacterium. GTDB lineage: Bacteria > Verrucomicrobiota > Verrucomicrobiia > Limisphaerales > JADLHS01 > WYBW01. The sequence goes on from JAHCLO010000001.1 coordinate 365,502, forward strand.
TCCGCTGCCACCGGGTTCGCGGGGAGCATCCCGCTATTGCGCGATCAATCGGTAGAACTTCCCAGATCCGTTGAGGGGCTGAGTCAGTTTGTGTTCGCCAGCACCTGTGCCAGGTTCACCTTCCACCGGTGTCCATTCCGGCGGCAGCACCAGGCTGCTGGCTTCGTGCAACGTGAAATTGCTCGCCCACAACGGCCAGGACAGCACGATGTCTTGTTCCACCTGCATGATGCGCAACTCGGGCAACGGGTTCACGATGATACTCGCGTTCTGATACGTGGCCGCAAGCGGCATCGCGTTTGCATCCGAGATTTGGCGTGGCACCGGCTGATCCACCAGGGCCACCATACAATTGGTGGACGCTGGCGTCGCGGCGTTGAACGTAAGTTTGGCGACTTCCTTCGTGCCGGCGGAAAAGGTGTTGCCCGACGTCAATGCCAATACCAAACCGAGTCTTCCAGCCCCGGCCTGTTGGGAGTTGACGTGGAGCGTCGCACCCACCGGTTCCGGAACCGGAGTAGCGCCAGCGAAGCTCAGAACCGCCGGATCGAAGGACACGCTGAAGCCCAGCGCGTTTTCATTCCCCAGCGCCTGCATGCTGACGTCCAAGGTCACCGATTGGTCACGTAGCAAGAGCCCTTCGGCCATGCGAAGCTGGCGTCCGGGGACTCCATCATCCCCGGCCTGCCGAACCGTAGCGCCTGCTGTCTGCCCCTCAGCCATTTCCTCGCTGGGGCCACCCACGGGCGTCAACGGGTCAAATGCCACGAGATACCGGCCTACTTGTACCCAGTCGATCACCGTGATCTGCCCGTCGCCCAGCGTCGCGCGCGGAGCGCAGTCCGCCCGCTGAAATTCCATCACGTTGGTGGGATAATCCAGGCGTGCTGCGTAACGACCCGCCAGCACCCAGTCGGTGATGGTGACGTTGCGATCCCCGTCTGGCCGCGGCGCCACGTCGCCTTCATACACCACCGCGGCAATGGATAGGAATCCGCCGGTGTAGGTAGCCGGCAGCGGGTTACCAAGGGTATCCGACATCTGGCGTCTGATGGGAACGTCGCCGAAGGTGATGGTGGCTTCCGTGGCCTCCGTTACGAGAGCTGTGGTGAATTCCAACCGCACCAATTCATGGTTGCCAGCGGCAAAGGTGGCGGACGAAGACAGGGCCAAAACCACACCGATTCGACCGTTACCAAGCTGATTGGTGTTGGCCAGCAGCAATGCGTCCGGCGCATCCTCGCCCAGCTTCATGCTGGTGTAATTCAGCAACGTCGGATCGAAGTTGATGCTAAACCCAAGTGCGTTTTCCTCGCCATTGGCGACCAACCGCACCGGCACCGTCAAAGGTGACGCCGACCCTACTGAGAGGCCCTCCACCAACATCGCAGAAGGCGGCAGATTCACAGTCAACGTAGCGTTGGAACTGGTGGCCGTGCCAGCGATATTGGAAACCGCCACGGAATAACTGCCGGCATTTGCCAACTGAACGTTGATCAAGGTGAGCGAACTGCCCGTGGCCCCCTCCAGGTCCGTGCCGTTCCGGCGCCATTGATAGCTCAACGGCAATGTGCCGCTGGCGGTGACGTTGAATGTAACCTCCCCGTCAACCGTGGTAACTTGGTCCATCGGATGGAAGACAATGGATGGCGGCGCATCGCATTTGCCCGAAACCGGCGTGTTGTAGATGGCTTGAATCTCACTGGCCGAGAGCGCGCGATTGTAGATCGTTAATTCGTCAACCGTGCCCAGGAAACTCCCACTCAGATTGTCTCCCCGCGCTCCGATGGCCGCGGGAGTAGTAAACGTGAACGTGGGGGAGTAGGCAGGGACGGCATAGGCAACTCCATCCACATAGAAGACGACTGTGCCGCCTGACTTTGTGACCGCCATGTGGTGAAAACTCGTGTCCGTAATGGCCGCTTCCGCTCGCACGACGCTTTCGGCGATGCGTGTCAGCATTGGCCGTCCGCCTTCCCTGTCCAGACCGAACCCATAGCCGCCCGCACCGTATCCAAAGAACAAACCGTCAACGCCAGGTCCCGAGGAAACATATACGGTGCTGGCCCGCCGAATCCATGCCTCAATCGTGAAGTCCTGAAACCGCAGGCTGGCGTGATTTCCCACCAGCACGGCATCGCCGTTGCCGTCAAAGACGAAGCCCTGACCAACCCGGCCTGCCCCGTAATCCGTGTGACCGGTCAACACTCCGTCTTGGCTCCCCACGACATCCGCGGTGTTGCCATCACCCGGCCACCAACTGACCAAGCCGGAAGGCGGCGGCACGCACGGCGGGATGGGATGCACCGTAAGGGTCGCTTCCGAGCTTGTGAGGTTGCCGCCCGAATTGGAAATGACCACAGAGTAAGCGCCCGCTTGGGCAAACTGCACATTCGCCACCACAAGCGAAGGGTCAGTCGCACCGCTGATGATGGCGCCATCCAAACGCCACTGATAAACCAACGGCAACGTGCCCGTGACCTCAACGTGGAAAACTGCGTCGTCTCCAACAATCGCGATCTGATCCGCCGGTTGCGACGTAATGATTGGCGGCACATCACACTTACCGAGGTCTCCCGCGTTGTGGATGGCTTGAATCTCACTGGCCGAGAGCGCGCGGCTGTAAATCGCCAGTTCGTCCACCGATCCATTGAAGGCGGCATCAAAGTTAGCACCGGACGCTCCAATCACCGCCGATGTCGCAAAGGTGAAAACGGGAGCATATTCTGGCACGGCATGAGCCACGCCATCCACGTAGAAGACAACGTCTCCCCCGGATTTGGTCACCGCGAGGTGGTGAAAATTTGTATCCGAGATGCTGGTATTGGCGATCACCGCGCTCACGCCTATTCGGCTCAAGAAAGGCCGCCCACTTTCCCGATCCAAACCAAACCCATAGCCACCGCCACCGAAACCAAAGAACAAACCGTCAACGCCAGGTCTGGAGGACACATAAGCCGTGCTAGCCCGTCGAATCCACGCTTCAATGGTAAAGTTTTGAAGCCGGAGGCTGGCTGGGTTGCCAAGCAACACCCCTTCCGTGTTGCCGCCAAAGACAAAACCCTGGCCGACTTTCCCCGGCCCGTAAGATGCCTGACCTGCCAGGATCCCGTCGTTGCCGCCGATTGCATCGTGGGCAATGCCCTCGCCACGCCACCAACTAACCAAACCTGCTGCCGCTGGCGCGCAGGGAAAGACCAGGGTCACCATGAGCGCTGCGTTCGAGCTTATAGTCGTGCCGAACGCGTTCGAGACGACGACCGAATAATCCCCCGCATCGTCGAACTGTACGTTGGTCAACTCCAACGAACTGTCAGTGGCGGCGGGGAGATTGACTCCGTTAAAACGCCATTGATAACTCAAGGGCGGCGTCCCACTCGCCACGACCGCGAACGTAACACTCCCTCCGACGCCGACCAACTTACCTTCTGGTTGGGATAGGATGACTGGCGACGCCGGGCCGAGACACTTGCCTTCGCTTCCCGCGTCGTAAATGGCCTGTATCTCGCTGGCCAAAAGCGCGCGATTGTAGATCGCCAACTCATCAACCGAGCCGTAAAAACAATTATTCAAGTTATCCCCCCGAGCTCCGATGGTCGCAATCGTATCAAACGTGTAGGTGGTGGAGTAGCCCGGTGCTGGGTAAGCCACACCATCCACATAGAAGACAACTGTCGCCCCCGATTTGGTAACGGCCACGTGGTGAAAACTTGTGTCCGCGATGCTCGTTTCAGCTGTTACTCCGTTAAATCCAACGCGCGTCAACATCGGCCGTCCGCTTTCTCGGTCCAAGCCAAAGCCGTAACCACCGCCACCATAACCAAAAATCAAACCATCAACGCCCGGTCCCGAGGACACAAATGCTGTGCTGGCTCGCTTGATCCACGCTTCAATGGTGAAGTTCTGAAGTCTCAAGTTGGTTGGGTTGCCAACTAATACCGCATCGGAACTGCCGTCAAAGACGAAGCCTTGGGCGACTTTCCCAGTTCCGTAGCCCGCATTCCCGGTCAAGACGCCACTATTTCCGCCGATCAAGTCCGAGGTGGCGCCGCCTCCGGGCCACCAACTGACAGCTCCGACTGGCAACGGGGTGCAATCCGAAGAACCCTGAGCAAAAAGATTCGTGCCGACTGAGCAGCACACCAGCGCATTTAGCCAGGCGGCCAACGGGCTTGATAGGAGGAAACAGCGGAAGGTAGGTTTCATCGCCAGTCTTTCTCAATTCTGTTGATTCGGCTAGAACGCGTAACGAGTTCTCGGTCGGGCGGCAAACAGTAGGCAGGGGCAAGATGCACTGTCAATGCCAGGGGGCTTCCGTCACTTCGTGGCCTAGGGCTGTGCATGCATCCGCGCCACTGAACCCATTGAATTTGCTTGGTACATCCCAGAACCACCATGGTCCAGCATCCCTCAGCTTGCTTGCGAGAAACCTCTTTCGTAGATCGATTCATGGTTGCCCGTCACATCCATCACCAAATGATGTCTCCGGTGCAAGCCGCATCTGGCTGGTTTGCATCTTTCACCAAGGTGCCCAACTGTGAGGCGTCCCGTTGCCTCCAATTCAATACATGCACGACTCATGGTGGGCCGGCTGCGCGGGGCCAAATTGCCCCCGAGTCCTGCGCCAAATATCAATCAACGCCACGCCTGAAGTCGCCTATTGAGTGATCAACCGGAAGAACTTCCCGTCCCCGGTTAGCGGCTGCGTCAGTTGGTGTTCGCCGGTGCCGGTGTCCGTCACCCCTTCCACCGCCGTCCAGTCCGGTGTCAGCAAAGTGCCACGAGCCTCCTGCAACGTGTAATTGCTCGCCCACAGCGGCCAGGACAGCACAATGTCTTGATCCACCTGCACAATGCGCAGCACCGGCAGCGGATGCACGCTGATGGTCGCGTCCTGATACGTGGCGGCCAACGGCATGGCGTTGGCATCCGAGATCTGCCGCGGCACCGGCTGGTCCACCAGCGCCACCAAGCAATTGGTGGATGCAGGCGTCGCCGCATTGAAAGTCAGCTTCGCAATCTCCGCGGTGCCGGCGGAGAAGGTGTTGCCCGACGCCAGTGCCAGCACCAAACCGAGTCTTCCAGCCCCGGCCTGTTGGGAGTTGACGTGGAGCGTGGTACCAACGGCTCCGCCCCCCACGGTGGCCCCGGCGAAGTTCAGAATCGCCGGATCAAATGCCACACTGAAACCCATTGCGTTTTCGTCTCCCAGCGCCTGCAGATGGACACCCAGCGTCACCGATTGGTCGCGCAGCAACAGTCCCTCGGCCACGTGAAGCTGGCGTCCGGAGTCACCGTCATCTCCGGCCTGCCGCACCACGCCGCCCGCCGCCTGACCCTCGGCCATCTCCTCGCTGGGGCCGCCCACGGGCGTCAACGGGTCAAATGCCGCCGCATAGCGCCCGGCCTGCACCCAGTCAATCACCGTGATCTGTCCGTCACCCAGCGTTGTCCGTGGGGCACAGTCAGCCCGCTGAAACTCTGCCGCGTTGGTGGGGTAATCCAGGCGTGCCGCGTAACGGCCCGCCAGCACCCAGTCGGTAATGGTGACGTTCCGGTCGCCGTCCGGTCGCGGCGCCACGTCGCCTTCGTAAGTGACGGCCGCGATGGCCAGCGTGCCGTTCGCGTAGGTGGCTACCAGGGCATTACCAGGGGCGTCCGAAACCTCACGGCTGACCGGAAGGTCCCCGAAGGTGATGGTGGTTTCGGTGTCTTCCGTCACGATGGCCGTGGTGAATTCCACGCGCACCACCTCGTGCGTGCCGGCGGGGAACGACGCGTCGGTGGGCAGGGCCAGGGCCACTCCCACGCGACCGCTCTCCAGTTGATTGGTGTTAACCAGCAGGGACGCGCCCGCCGCGCCGTCGCCCAACGTGATCCGATCATAAGTCAGCAAAGCCGGGGCAAAGTTCAGACTGAATCCCAGCGCGTTCTCGTTGCCGTTGCCAACGAGAGTAACCGGCAGGGTCACCTTGGCGGCCGAGGCTGCGCTGGCGCTGCTTACGCTGACCGCAGCGGGAGGCAGATTCACGGTCAAGGTGGCGTTGGAACTGGTGGCCGAGCCAGCGATATTGGTTACCACGACGGAGTAACTGCCGGCATCCGCCAACTGCACGCTGGTCAGCGTCAACGAACTTCCCGTCGCCCCTTCGAGGTCGGTGCTGTCCCGTCGCCATTGATAACTCATCGGCAGCGTACCACTGGCGGTAACGCTAAACGTGACTTGCCCGCCGACCGTGACGGTCTGATCTGCCGGATGGGAGGCAATGACCGGCGGCAGGTCGCACTTGCCGGAGCTTCCCGAGTTGTAGATGGCTTGAATCTCACTGGCTGAGAGCGCGCGATTGTAGATCGCCAAATCATCCACCGAGCCGTTGAAGGACGCGTCGAAATTGTCTCCGGCCGCCCCAATCGCTGCAGGAGATGTAAAAGTGAATGTGGGAGAATAGGGAGCGACGGTGTGGGCCACGCCGTCCACGTAGAAAAGTACTGTCGCTCCCGACTTGGTCACAGCCAAATGATGGAAGTTTGTATCGGTAATGCTGGTATTCGCGGTTACCGAACTGACCCGTAAACGACTCAAGAACGGACGGCCACTGACTCTGTCCAAACCAAAACCGTATCCGCCACCGCCGTAAGCAAAAATCAACCCGTCCACTCCTGGGCTAGAGGATACATGTGCGGTACTCGCCCGCCGAACCCAGGCCTCAATTGTAAACGTCTGAAGGCGCAGGCTGGCAGGATTGCCCACCACCACGGCATCAGTGTTGCCGTCAAAAACGAAGCCCTGACCCACTTTGCCGACGGCGTAAGCCGTGTGACCCGTCAAGACTCCATTGTTGCCCCCGACGATGTCCAAGGCGTTACCTGCGCCCGGCCACCAACTGACCAATCCGGAAGCCGGTGGAGTGCAAGGCGGGATGGGATTCACCGTGAGCGTGGCCACGGTACTGGTGGTGGTGCCAACCAAATTGGAGATGACCACCGTGTAAGCACCCGCATCCGCGAACTGGACGTTATTAAGTATGAGCGAACTGCCCGTGGCCCCGGCGAGGTTCGTGCCGTTGAAATTCCACTCATAACTCAACGGGGCTGTGCCGCCTGCCGTGACGGAAAACGTAACGTCGGCGCCGACAATGACCGTTTGGCTCGCGGGTTGTGAGACGATGGCCGGCTTATTGAGGCTGGGACACTTGCCTTTGCTGCCCGCGTCGAAGATGGCTTGAATTTCGGTAGCCGAGAGCGCGCGGCTGTAGATTGCCAACTCATCAACCGACCCGTAGAAGGCGGCGTCAAATAGATCCCCGGCCGCCCCTATCGCTGCCGGGGTTGTAAAGGTGAATGTGGGAGCGTATTCCGGCACGGCGTGAGCCACGCCATCCACGTAAAACACAACAGTCCCGCCGGATTTCGTCACTGCCAGGTGGTGGAAGTTCGTGTCCGCTACGCTGGTGTTGGCAATCACCGCACTGGCGCGTATATGGCTCAGGAAGGGTCGCCCGCTTTCCCGATCCAAACCGAGTCCATAACCGCCCGTGCCATAGCTGAAGATCAATCCGTCAGCGCCTTGAAAGGCAGACACCTTCGCTGTGCTCGCACGTTTGACCCAGGCCTCAATGGTAAAGTTCTGCAATTGCAGGACGGAGGGATTGCCGACCAGAACGGCATCCGAATCGCCGTCAAAGTCGAAGGTTCCGCCGACAATACCGGAGCCATAAGTCGCATGGCCCACCAAACTTCCGTGGTTGTTGCCCACTTCATCCAGCAGATTACCATCGCCTTTCCACCAACTGACTACATCCGCTGGTGTTGGCAAACAAGGCGGCGGCGCCGGCAAGCTCTGTCCCGGGTTTTGGAACAAGTAGGCTACGTCGCCTGGGTTAAGTGCATGGTTGTACACTTGCACTTCATCAACCAGTCCTGTGAACAGCGCTGTGGGCCCGGAACCGTTAATACCCCCGATCAAGAACGCCGCCGTGGTCCCATTGACCGCCGGCGCCGTGTTGGTGGACTCCGCCACACCATCCACGTAGATCACCTTGTTCATCCCCGACCGATATACTCCTACCACCTGATGCCAGTTTCCGTCGTTGACGCTGGATGTGGAAACCGGACCGTCTGACACCAAGCCCCCGGCGTAAAAGAGCGCCTTGTTGTTCTGCCCCACACCACCTGCGGGGTTGACTCCCAGAAAATAGCCGTTCACACCGCCGCTCTGATGCTTGGCCAGAATAACCGACTCTGGCGTCGTATCCCCCACATTCATTTTAACCCACGCGACAATGGAGAAATCTCCACTGGTCAACGGCAGGACGTCGCCCATGTTCACAAAGCCGCCGCTGGCCCGGTTGAGGCTGATGGCATTGCCCGTTACCCCACCGCTGACAAAGGCCGCGCCCGAAACGGACAGCGTCCCGTGGAATTCCCCCACCGCGTCATTCGCCACACTGCCGCCCGCCTCGTCGAATTTCCAGTGGGCCACCACATCCGCGCGTAGCGAGGGACTGAGGCAGGCGAAAGCCACCGCCACAAAGACGAGCCAAACGGAACGAGCCGTCGCAACCGACCCTTGAGGGCGGGCGATTGAGTTTGTAGTTTTCATAAGGATGGATGGATGGAGTTATGATTCGGAGGCAAACCGCATTTCCCGGACCTGATACTCAGCGTGCAAGGCTGACACCCGGGATCGCCGGTCCATGACCGGCTTCGGACACACCGTCTGGAACATGCCGGTGACCGACCGGCGTTCCGTGCCAGTAGTGCCGAGTATCCGGGTAGCGAGCGGGACAGGACCAACAGGTGATTTGGCTGGAACAGCTTCAACGCAGGCCGAAGAAATGCCGGCAAACCGAGACTCCGGAGCCTCGTTTTTAGGACCCCTCTTACCCCTTGCTGCTCGAGAAGGGCGTCTCCCCCGCATGGTTATGACCTGCATGATGAACCTTATCTTACGGGCGGGCGACTGCGGCGGAACAGCCGTCAACTGTGGCCAACTATAAGCTTGTCCGTCCCAAAGAGTCAAGGCTCAAGCCGGGCTAATTGTAATCCTTCAGAAGCGGCGACCCGAAGGGCCGGAGGCTTCATGGGGAGCTTCGGCCTCCAATTTTGGACGCACCTCGGGGCGTTGAACCGTAGCGGCGTGTCGGCAGAGCGCCGCATACTGGCTGGGTATTGGAATGGCGGCGCGCTGCCGAGCCGCTGCCACGTCGAGGTTCATGGAGAGCCTCCTTTCTTTTGTTGAAGCATGCATTGGGACCATGAACCTGATGTGGGGCAGGCTTTCCAGCCTGCCGGTTCCCCGGACTTTCCAGTCCGGGGTGCCAACGGGCGACTGGAAAGTCGCCCCCACCGGCGGACAGGAATGTCCGTCCTACATCGAGAGGTTTATGGAGAGTTTTCTGTTCCATTCAGACCTGCGCACGGGCCATTGGCCGCAACGGCGTAACGCCGGTCATCCAACTGGCGCATGCCGACTGGAAAGTCGGCGTTACCAACGCGCGGTTAATCGAGAATTGCCAGGTCAAATCGCGCTGTTGAGTTTCAGACCTGGCCGAAAGCGCGGTGGGTCAAAAGCGGCGCTGAAGACGCACGCACTCCAAACGCTGTCGCGAATGACTCGCAGTTTCCCACTACGCGGAGCGCCTGGAGTGCTGCGTCTTCAGCGCCGCTCTGGGATCACCGAATCAAGGGGAGCTTCCACCTCCAACTACAGACGCGCATTCTGAGCCTTACACCGTAGCGGCGGCTCGGCAGAGCGCCGCATACTGGCTAGGGGGTTGGAGGGGCGGCGCTCTGCCGAGGCGCCGCTACGTCGAAGCTCATGGGCCTCGATTGTGAAATCGCGCACCGCAGCCATGAACCCCGGAGCGCGGACAGCCTTTTTCGCGCTCCCAGCGTTGCGGGGGTACGCAACCCCGGGCAAATCGCGGTTGACCGGTGCGGGGACGTGAAACACCATCAAACGAAACGGAAGACTTTGCGCAAACACCTTTACAACACCACACTCGGAAAACTGCCCTGGTTCATCCGACGCTTCGGGGCGCGCGAAGTGATTCTGAAGCCCTTGCGCATGGTTTTCGCTCCCGTCATCGTTCCAAGGCTCCCGCGCAAGACCTTCGAGTTTCAAGGCCGGCGGCTGGATTGCTTCTACCACCGCTACAACATGACGTGGGCGAGTGAACGGGCCGTTGAGATTCCCATCGCGAAGTTCTTTCTGGATCAGTGTCGTCACGGGCAGGTCCTCGAGGTAGGTAATGTCCTGTCCCATTACTTTCCGGTGCAACATGATGTCCTGGACAAGTTCGAAAAAGGTCCTCGCATCATCAACGCGGACATCGCGAATTATGCCCCCGCGACCACCTACGATTTGATCCTCTCCATTTCCACGTTTGAGCATATCGGCTTTGACGACGAGGCGGAGAGTTCCTCCGCCCGGAAGATCGAAGAGGCGATCAAGGCTTGTCAGCGACTGTTGAAGTCAACGGGCACGCTGGTGCTGACCGTGCCGTTGGGTTACAACCCGGAACTCAACGAGATGATTCGCAACTCGCAACTCGGGGCCGCGCGGGAATCTTACCTACGGCGCACCGGCAAATTGGACTGGGTTCCAGCCAACCGGGACGAAGCGTTGACCTGTCCCTACAAGACCCGGTTTCCCTATGCCAGCGCGCTGCTGGTGGCTGAGTTTGCGAAGGTCGGATGATACCTGCGAAAACCGGGCTACCCGCTCCGAATCAGCAACCTGCCGCGGGTTGCGCGCGATACCCGGCCAGGCGGAAGTAAACATTGGCCAGCCACACGGGGAGATAATTCTTGCCGGAAACCTTGAGTTGATGCCACAAGCAGCGGCGGACCAGTGCGGGCGTCAGGAAGCGCTTGAACCGAACATCGCGGCGCAAAACCCTCAGCATGGGCAGGGCGAATTCGTAGAGCGTGCCGCTCTGGCGGATGCGCTCCGCTTCGGCGGCATACTCCGGGAGAATGAGCCGTTCCATGATGCCGCGGAGCACTTGCTCGTGATCCGCCGGGCGGCGGCGTCCGGCTTTCAAAAATGAATTGGGTAGGATGTTGAGTCGGCCGAGGGTTTCCGGCACAAAACAGAATCCATGACGAAAAGCGCCGATGTAAAAGGCGAACCAGTCGGCGTGCCAGCGTAGTTCCGGAATGAATTTGCCCACCCCCATCAGGCGTTCCCGATGGAAAACCACAGTGTGGCTTACGACGTAGAGCTTGCCTGACCGGCCCAGTTGAACGAGTTCAGCCGGAGTGAAGTAACGCGGCTCAGCGCCCATCCCGACGCCCATCTGCCAGTTGAAGCCGGTGGCTTCTTCATGCCAGTCACCAATTCCAGAGGAAAAAGCGGCTTCCGGGTGCCGGGCCAGCAAGCGCATAGACTTCTCAAATAACCCGGGCATGACTTCATCATCAGCCGAACCCACGTACACGTATGGGCCACGCGCGAGTTCCACACCCTTGTTGACATTCGGCATCACGCCGAGATTCCGCTCATTGCGCACCAGACGAACGACGGGATGGCTGGCCGCGAATTCTTCAACGACTTGAATGCTGTTGTCGGTGGAGCAGTCATCGAGGACGATCACTTCTGTTGGCGGCACCGTTTGGCGCAGAATGGCGCTGAGGGAGGCCGGGAGGTATTTCCCGTGGTTGTAATTGGGGATGACAACCGAGAGCGCGGGCAGCGTGGGAGTGGCAGCCATAGGCATCAGACTTTCACCGGCAAGCGTGCGACTACTCGCACGGTGCCATCAAGCATCAAACGAACGCCAGATGCTGGGGCTCATCTGTCTGGGGACGTTCCAGCCGGAGGTTGCCCTTGACCACGTTGTCGAGCGCTTCGTTGACCTTGTGTTGGAGGCAGAGGCTGCCGCACATCTTCTGGGCGTTGAATTCGGGGCTGGCCAGGTAGTTCATGACTTCCCAGTAGCGTTCGCTCCGCCAAATGTCCCTGAAGCGTTCCTCGCAGATGTTGCCGATGTGGAACTTCTTGTATTTCTCGTTGAACAACATGCCGCACGGCGCGACGAGGCCCGAACCGGAGATTTGCAGCAGGAAAGGCGCGCCGTAGCACCGTTGGTAGGAGCGCGTGCCCTGCGCCTGGATTTTGCTCCACTTGACGCTGCACTGGTAGTGCTCGTCGGACAGGGACTCGGCTTCGTGCAACAGATCGCTCAAGCGGGAGTAGCCGCGGTAGTCCACGCCCAAATCGCCATTCTCGTTGTCACTGCAATGCTTGATGACCAGGTAATCCACCCGCAACTCCTTCCCCAGCCGGGCCAGCGGCAGAATCTGGTCGGCATATTGCGGCATAAGCACCATTTGCAGCCCGATGGTGCAACCCAGACCATCGCGCCGCTTGATCTCGACCATCTGGCGGATGTTGTCCACGACGCGGTGGTAGAACTCCTCCTTCACGCCCATGATTTCGGCGTAGCGTTTGGGTTCGCCGGCGGAGATGTTCACGCGCAAATAAGTGAGGTGCGGCAGAACTTCCTCCGATTTGCTGCGGGTCAGGACGTAGGCGTTCGTGCCGCAGGCCATCGCCAGCCCAAGAGACGCGCCATATTTGCAGGCGTGGACGAAGGCCGGGGAAATGGTGCTCTCGCCATCCGAGACGAAGCTGATGCCTTTGACCCCGATTTCGGCGCAGTCATCCAGGAACTCCGTGATCACCCGCTTGTCAATGATGCTGCGGTCGTTCTCCTGCAACATGGCGTAACAATAGTGGCAGCCAAAATTACAGGCCCGCGTGAGCGCCATATCAATGGTAATGGGGGCAATGCGCTTGCCGTCCATCCAGTCCTTCACCCGATCTTCGTGCCAGGCGATCTTGGTGCCGTCGAGGATCAGTTTCTCGATATGTTCCGTCATTCCACTCATGAATTGGCCTTGTCTATCAAGCGACGCAGTTTGCTCAAATCTTTCTTTTCCTCGCAGAACACTTCCAGGCGCGGATCACAACATTCCCGCACCAGCCGTTCCATCGCCAGCGCCAGGCCGCGTTTGGCGGGAATCGCCAAGTGATCGCCAAACCGGATGGTGACGGCGTAAGGGAGCTTGCACTCGACAATATGCACATCCTCCGGCCCAATGCCAAGGGCCAATCCACGGGCGGCCAGGGCGGCTTTGAGTCGCTGTTCGCGTTCCGACGAAGAAAGCGCCGCCCACGCCGGCCGCGGGCCGGGATCGTAAAAATTTATCGCCGACCGGTAACCGGTGGAGGTTTGATAATCGTTGAACAACCGATTCACGAGGATGGCAGGGAGGCGAAACATCGGGTCGGCGTTTTGCGGCAGGACAATGCCGGCAACGGCATGGCGCTGCCGCGGCTCGCGCAACGAGTATTCCAACCGGACGACCGCGTGGTCGCGCGCCTCCTGCACCGGCAGACCCGACAGAATCTCGCAGAGATAATCCAGCGTAGCCTGCATCGGGCCGTCGCCGGGACCGTCGAAGACCGCGTCCGCAATCAGGTGTTGCTCGGGTTGCACAGCCCAGGCCAGCGAGAACTGTTCTTCCACCGCGCGCAGCGGGATCTGATGGTCCCGCGTGGTCAGCGGTCGTTGGAAGCGAAGATTGGCAAAACGCGCGCGGAGTTTCGGCTGATAAATCGGCCGCACGGAACGGAACGAGGCCGTCTCCTGAAGGCGGGAAAGGGTGAAGACGACGGCTTCCGCCTCGCGGGTAACCGCCAGGTCACCCAGGCTGGCGAGCTTTTCTTCCAACAAACCGGGACCCAGAGGCTGCAACGTCCGGTTGCGGACACGGACGGATACCGACTCGCCGCCGCAGAGTTGCGCCGCTTCGACGAGATTGGTCAGGCTGCGCACCGGATCATCGTCCGGCACCCAGGTGTCCAGCATTTCCTCCGCCGCGCGGAAGCCGCGCAACGTCGCGTCCAGGTTTACGTGATAAGCGTCAACCAGTTGATCGTAATCGAGAATTCGTTCGGCGCTCATGGAGCATCATGACCGGCGGACTTCACTTGCCATAGTAATCGTGAACACACCGGATGGTGTAGGCAATTTCTTCTTCGGTCAAATGCTGATGTGCCGGCAGGGTAATGATGCGGGCGCAATCAGCCTCTGCTTGCGGAAAGTCACCGCGTTGGTAGCCCAAGTAGGCGGCGGCAGGTTGCAGGTGAATGGGTGTGGGATAGTGAATCTTCGCCTCCACTCCGCGTTCGTTCAAATACTTCAACAACCCATCACGGTCCTTCACGCGGACCATGTAAAGATGATAGACGTGTTTTACACCGGCGCGGCGGGCGGGCGGCTGAACGCAGTCCGCGATACTCTGCCAAGCCGTGTCGTAAGTGGCGGCGTTCTTGACGCGCGTGGCGGTGATGAATTCCGTTTCCTCCATCAAGCGGTTGGCAACGACCGCTTGGAGGGTGTCGAGCCGACAGTTGATGCCGAAAAACTCGATCTCGTCCCGGTTCACCAGGCCGTGATTGCGATAAAGCCGCAACTTGCGCGCGAGTTCCGCCGAGCGCGTCGTGATGACCCCGCCGTCGGCCCAGACGTTGAGATTCTTGAGCGGGTGCAGGCTGTAAGCCGCCGCCTCACCCCAACTGCCCATGGGCCGGCCGTCCAGTTGCGCGCCAATGGACTGACAGGAATCCTCAAAGAGCAGCAGATTGTGTTTATCCGCAATGGCCTTGATCTTGTCCATCTCCGGCACGTTGCCACTGAACGTCACCGTTACAATTGCTTTGGTGCGCGGCGTGATGGCGGCTTCGATCTGGTCCGCCGCGATCATGAAGCCTTCGTCGCTGTCCACGAACACCGGTTTCGCGCCGGTGACGACAATGGCCCCCACCGTTGCGTAAAACGTGAACGTCGTGGTGATAACCTCGTCGCCCGGCCCGATTCCACACATGCGCAGGGGCATAATGATGGCGTCCGTGCCGGTGCCCACGCCGATGGCGTGCGGCATCTGACAGAGGCTGGCAAAGTTGGCTTCAAACTCCGTGAGCGGCTTGCCCAGCGTGAAGTCGCCGGTCTTGACGAACTGGCGCAAATCTTCCAGATAGGCGTCCACATCCGCGAATTGCCGGTCAAGATAGGAGAAAGGAACTTTCATACGTGAAGAGAGGGCTGGCGAACGTTAGTTTGTCCGGTAGAAGTCCAGGATGGCGTCCGCTACCTGGTCGAGCTGCGCGGGGGTTAATTCCGGATAGATCGGCAGGCTCAAAATGCGTTCGGCCTGGCGCTCGGTTTCAGGAAAATCTCCCGGCTGATGGCCGAGCATTCGCCCCACGGTCATCAGATGGATGGGCGTCGGATAATGAATTGCCGTGCCAATGCCGTGCTCGTCCAGATACCTCGCCAATTCATCCCGCTTGTCCGCCTGGATGACAAAAGTGTGATATACGCAGAACTCGCCGCGGGGCTCCGCCGGACACCGAAGCCGCGCACAGCCCGCCAGCCGCCGGCGATAATGCTCCGCGTTGGCCCGCCGCCGCACGGTAATCTGCTCCAGATGTCTCAGCTTGACGCGCAGGATCGCGGCTTGCACCGAGTCCAGCCGGGAAACCATGCTGAATTCCAAGCAATCATTTCGATTGGGCTGGCCGTGATTGCGCAACAATTTCACACGCTCGCAGACGCCGTCATCATCGGTGACCAGCACCCCTCCGTCGCCGCAAGCATTGAGGTTCTTCAGAGGATGCAGACTGAAGCAACCGATTCGTGCCCAGCTACCAACCGGACGTCCGTCCAGCTTTGCCCCCACGGCTTGGGCGGCATCCTCAATCACTTCCAATCCATGTTGCTGCGCCACCGCCAGCAGTTCCGGCATCGCCGCCGGTTTGCCGGTCAGATGCACGGGAATAATGGCGCGCGTGCGCGGCGTAATGGCGCGGGCAACAGCGGCAGGGTCGAGATTCATATCGGACCGCACGTCGGCAAACCTGGGGATCGCTCCTGCCAGCGCGATACAACTCGCGCTGGCCAGGTAGGAATTGGGCGCCGTAATGACTTCATCCCCCGGTCCAATCCCCAGACACCTCAACGCCAGAACCAAGGCGTCGGTGCCGGAATTGACCCCGATGGCGTGCCTGACCCCGCAGAGCGCGGCAAACTCCTGTTCAAAGCGCCCGGTTTCCTCGCCCAGAATGAATTGCCCCGAATCCAACACGCCGCCTACGGCCTGGAGGATTTCCTCGCGCAACGGCTGGTGTTGTCCGGCCAGATTGACATAAGGAATCCGTGCGTTCATGGGATCAAAACGGTCCGGGAAACTCCAAATTGGGCACGTCCACCGGGCCGGGCCGCTTGGGGAAATGCGTGGCGTGTTCCAGCCCGCGCCCCACCAATTTGCCGACGGCCACGAACACATCGCGATCCGATGGATAGAAAACCTCCGCCAACGCGGCCGAACTCGGCGAGGGGCAATCCGGCCAGGTGACGCGCACGGGCGGGGCCATCAGCGGGAGCCCCGCCTCGCACACGCGTGCCACAACCTCCCCGGCAAAGCCGCAATGCCGTGAGTCGTCATCCACCACCACCAGTCGTCGGGTCTTGCGCACGGAATCGGCGATCGTTTCGAAATCCAGCGGGTTCAGGCACCGCACATCCACGACGTCAAATTCGATGTGGGCGTGGGCGGCGGCGAAATCCGCGGCGCGCATGGCTTCGATCACCGAATGGGCGCTGGCCACCACGGTCACATCGCCGCCCGTTCGGGCCACGCGGCATTTACCCAAAGGGGTGCGGTGATACCCGGTCGGCACCGGCCCGCGCATCCCGTGCAGCCAGCGGTGTTCGAGGAAGATCACCGGATTCTCGTCCTCTACACTGGCGATAAACATCCCTTTGGCGTCGGCGGGCGACGCGGGTGCGACGACTTTCAACCCTGGAATATGCGCGAACCAGGAACTCAGACTTTGGGCGTGTTGCGGTCCCTGTCCCCACCCACGGCCAATGATCATGCGGATGACAATTGGCACGGTTCCGCCGCGGCCATCGAACATGTAAAACCACTTGGCAGCCTGGTTTACGATTTGTTCGAGGCTCAACAAGGCAAAATCCACTCTTTGATGAGTCAGGATCGGGCGCCTCCCACCCAGCGCGGCACCAATCACCAGACCCGTCAGTGCGTTCTCGGATAACGGCGCATCCAGCACGCGATCGGCCCCAAACTCCGACGCCAGGCCGGTGGTGGTGCCGAAGATCCCCTTGGGATCCGGCACCCCCAAACCGATGACGAAGACTCGTGGGTCACGTTGCAGACAGACGGCGGTGGCATCGCGGATGGCTTCCGCGAAGGATAATTCCCGAGTTTCCGCCGATCCATTCATGGTGCGAACACTCCTCGAGGCAGGGTTTCGGGCGACGGACGAACGCCGGCGCGCACCGCTTCGATGACCGCGTCAATGTCCTGCCTCTGGCGCTGTTCGGCCAAGTCCAGTTCGGCCTCGAGTCCGGGTTGCGCGGCGATTAGTCGCGCGCGGGAGATTGCCAACGGATCGCGCATGGACCAATGCTCGATCTCCGCCTGATTGCGGTAGTTCAGATGATCGTCCTGCGCCGGACCACAGTGTTCGTAGTAGCGCCAGGTAGCGAATTCCACCACGCAAGGCCGGCCCGGATCGGCGTGCATAGCGGCCAGCGCCTCGCCCGTCACACGGCACACCGCCTCCACGTCGTTGCCGTCGCCGGAGAAATAATGGCAGCCATGACTCCGCACATAATCGGAGAATCGGAAGTCGGGTGACCGCCGCGGCGCAAGCGGTGTGTAAACCGAGAAACCGTTGTTTTCGCAAATAAACAACAGCGGCACGCGCAGCACGCAGGCGAGATTGAGGGTTTCCGTGAAGACACCTTCTTCCGTGGCCCCTTCGCCAAAAAACGCAACCGTCCGCGCGTTCCCCCCGCACTGCTTGTCCGCCAATGCGAGCCCCAAGGCAATCGGCAGCGTGCTGCCGACGATCGGCACCGCCCCCCAGAAGCCCGAATCGCGATCCATCAAGTGCATCGAGCCACCCCGGCCGCCGCAACAGCCATCCGCCCGCCCATACAACTCCGCGATCATCGCGCGGACATTGCCGCCTTTGGCCAGATAATGGCCATGTGAACGATGCGCGCTCATCACCTTGTCGGCCGGCTGCAAATGCGCGCACACTCCCACGGCCACGGCTTCCTGCCCGATGCTTAAATGCACCGGACAGCGCATCTCCTGTTCCCGATAGCGTTCCGCGATGCGTCGTTCAATGACGCGAATGCGCAGCATTTCCAGGTGCAGGTGTTTGAGATCGGGGGGAACACCCGTTCCGTACGCGAGCGCCGGATTGCTGGAAGGCTTCGGTGAGGGGGACATTTCCTTCAACCTCACTTGACCCGGAGTTCCTGCATCCGCTTGATGTTGGACAGGCGCGTGTTGTTCAGCGGGTCGGGAATCTTGCCGGCGCGATACGCGGCGGCGATGTCCCGAACGGCATCCTCGAGGGTGAAACGGGTTTCGAATCCGAGCACCTGCCGGACCTTGTCCGAGTTTACGTGGTACGACCGGTTGTCGTTTGACGGCGTGTATTCCAGCTCGATCGTGGGGTCGCCCAGCGTAGCGCGCACCAGCGTGGCAATGTCCTCCACGGAACGGTTTTGAAAACCCACATTGAAGGCCTCGCGATCAACCTTGGCCCCCGGCGCTTCGAGGAAAGCGTGATAGGCGCGCACCATGTCCAGGATGTGGAGGTTCGGCCGGAGTTGTTTGCCGCCAAAAATGCGAATCTTGTGATTCACCAGCGCATGGATGGTGAGGATGTTGACCGTGAGGTCCAAGCGCAATCGCGGTGCGTAGCCGCACAGGGTTGAAGGGCGAAGGATCACGCGTTCCATGCCCCTTACCCGAGGATGGGCGAGCAGATCGCGTTCGCAATCCAGCTTGAACCGTGAATAATCCGTGAGGGGCAGCGGTTCAGCATCTTCCCGCACGTCCGGGGTTTCTTTCACCCCGTAAATGGAGGAGGAACTGGCGTAAATGAACCGCTTCACCCCCTGGTCAATCGCCCCCTGCAACAAACCGGCGAATGCGTCGTAGTTGATGGATTTGCCGAGCGCAGGGTCGAGTTCGAAACTGGGGTCGTTGGAGATGCAGGCCAGATGGATCACCGCGTCCACTCCGTCCAGCGCCGGCTTGAGCCTGGTGCTGTCGCGGATGTCCAGTTCCATGCGTTCCAATTGGGGATGCTGATTGCAGTCGTCAAAAACGTCGCGGCCATACCAGAACACATCCACCACCTTGACGTGATAGCCCTGCTTCAGCAGCGAAGGCACCAAGGCACTGCCCACGTAACCGCCGCCGCCCGTGACCAGAATTGTTTTGAATCCGTTGGGATTTTGACTGCTCATGAATTTGCCGCTTAAAGCGCGAGTAATTTAGAGAACCGCTGGCCGCACACAAGTTTTTTGGCCGGCGGCCGGCCGCCTACTTCATGAGCGAGGTAATGTGGCGAAAGAGGCTGGCCGGTTCAATGAAGCTGCGGTGACCCATGATGGTGCAGGCTTCCGCACCGACCACGTTGGCAATGAAGCCCAGCACCTCGGGGGAAACCCCGGAGGCGACGCAAGGCGCGGTCAAACCGAGCACGGCGTCGCCCGCGCCCACCCGGTCCACCACGCGGATGGCAAAGGCCGGCACGTGAAACAATCCCGCCTGACGATCATGGACGACACAACCGGCACTGCCGCGCGTGACCACAAAATTCCGGGTCGCGATCTTCTCCGCCAGACCTTTGGCCAGGTCGCGGATGTCTCCGACCGCCCGGCGGGTGTCGAGGCGCACCTCCGGTTCGCCAATGGAAACATAGTCGGCGCGCGGATACTTGGAGATGGTGTTCAGCCCCCGATTGCCCGCGTTCGTCTGGGTATTCACCGCGAGGAAGCGGGCGTTTTCACACACCAAGCGCACCGCCCGGTCACCCATCAAGCCATGGCCGTAGTCAGCGACAATGACGACGTCGTACTGCGACAACCGACTTTCCAGTTCCCGGCAGAACTCCGCCTCCTTTTCGGCCAGGGCGGCGTCATTGCGCATGACATATACCTCGAACAGCTTGACTGCCTGATACTCCTCGAGAAAGCGGCGCTTAAGAATCGTGGGGGCGCCCGGTAGCCGAATAAAATGGGGCGCGATGTTACGGTGGAGTTTCGCCGCAATGAACTCCTCGAAGGTATCCACGGTGCCGAGCGCGCTGACCAGGCAGACGTGATCGCAAAAATTGGCGACGTGGTTGGCGATCGCCAGCGCCCCGCCGATGTATTGCTCGGTCCGGTTGTGCAACGCCACCAGCACGGGTTCCTTGCCGGATTTTCCCATCACGGAACAAAACTGGTATTCGTCAATGATACTTTCGCCGATGATCAGCACCTTCAGTTTGCGGATGGCCTGCAAATGACCGACGATTTCTTCCGGAGTGTGCCGCGCGCGGAATTGCTCCAAAAAGGCCTTGGTCTCAGGGGTGAACACATCAATGAAGCGGTTGATCAAGGTCGAGGCGCTGAAAGTCTCCTCGTCCGTCAAAACCAATTCGCCGCCACATGCCTTGACCGCTTCGGCTTCCCGGTCAATGGCATCAGTGTGATCCCGCTTGCCGGACTCGCGCACCAGGCCCTTGACATAACAATTCGGTCGCAGCCGTTCGATGGTTTCCACCGCGGTGGGCCATTCGTTGATCGCCACAAAGTCCACGCACGCCAGGGAGGCCAGCGCTTCGGCGCGCAGTCGTTCGGGGAAGGCGGGCCGGTGTGGGCCCTTGTTCACGAACCGGTCCGGCGTCAGCGTCACCACCAGCACGTCGCCGTGTTTGCGCGCCGCCTCCAGGTGTTTGATGTGCCCGATGTGCAGCAGGTCAAAAACACCGTGACAATGCACGACGCGCCTGCCCTCCGCCCGCAGCGTGGCCAGGGTTGCCGCCAGGTCGTCAATTCGTCGGATTTTGTTGCCGGTCATTTCTCGCGTTTCCTGTTGGTGGTTCATCTGGCGCCAGCCCCTTGCGGCCGCGTTCTGCCCCATTGGCACCGGTCAGGGATCAAGCCACCTCTGCTCAATAATTCCCACACCCGATGCGTTGGATCGCCAGCACGGGTAGAATTTCAATTTCGCCAAGGAATCGCAAACCAATACTGCCTTCGGCCCTCACCAGCGCGGAATAACGGACGGGTGGGTCAGAGTTGACTCGCCGCCAGTCGGGCGATCTCTTCGCCAATTGCCAGCGAAGCCGTTGCCGCCGGGCTGGGGGCGTTGAGCACATGCAAGGCCTTGCGCGATTGCTGAAAACAGAAGTCTTGAACGAGGGCGCCGTCAGGCGACATCGCCTGCGCGCGAACCCCCGCACCGCCGGGTTCAAGGTCCTCCAGCCGAATGTCCGGCACGAGGCGCTGGAGGGACTCGCAAAAAAGTCCCTTGCTGAAAGAGCGCTTCAGTTCCTCCCAACTCATGCGTTTGTGCTGGCCAAGAAAACGCCACAAACCAGCGAACGTCAGCGCGTCAAAGAGATCCGCCAAATTGACATCCGACTTGCGATAACCCTCGCGCGCGAAGGCGAGCACGGCGTTCGGGCCGGCCTCGATACCGCCATGAATCAACCGCGTGAAATGGACGCCCAGGAACGGGAACTGCGGGTCGGGCACGGGATAAATGAGATTGCGGACCAGATGCTGCCGCTCGGCCTTGATTTTGTAGTACTCCCCGCGAAACGGCACGATGCGGACGGCGCGCGTTTCGCCCGCCAGTTCCCCTACGCGGTCGCAATGCAGCCCAGCGCAGTTGATCAGCAGGTCCGCTTCGTGGTCGCCCGCCGTGGAATGCACCTGCCAGCCGCCCGCCCGCGATTGCAGTCCGGTGACTTTTGCCTGCGTGACCACACGTCCGCCTTGTTCGCCAATCTTGCGCTGCAACACTTCGCAGACCTTCAGGTAATCCACGATGCCCTCCTGCGGAACGTGCAGGGCGGCAATCCCGCCCACGTGTGGTTCGATTTCCCGCATCTGCTCGCGGTTCAGAAGGCGCAGGTCCTGCAAGCCGTTTTGCTGTCCGCGCTCGTGCAAAGCATGCAAACGCGGCAACTCCGATTCGTCCACTGCCACGACCAGTTTTCCGCAAATCTCGTGAGGCACTTCGTTCTCGCGGCAAAACGCCACCAACTCCTGAATCCCGTTGACCGCCATTCGGGCCTTGACGGAGCCAGGCTTGTAGTAAAGGCCCGCATGCAGCACGCCGCTGTTGTGACCGGATTGATGCCTGCATACGCCGGACTCCTTTTCCAAAACGGTGATTTGGGCACTGGGCAACTGCCGCCCCAGTTTGAATGCCGTGGCGAGACCGACGATGCCCCCGCCGATGATGATGATGCGCTGAGAACCCACGATTTGTGCGAGGATGCTGCGACACGGCAGGCAGGTTGGTCAAGGAGAACTCTGGATCGCGCGGGGACAAACGCGTCGCCCAACAGGAACGGCTTTGACAACCATTCCGGCAGCCGGATACTCCGCCCATGCGAGTGCTGATTACCGGAATCACGGGGTTTGTGGGCAGCCACATGGCCGAATACGCCCTGGCCCAAGGGGCGGAGGTGTTCGGGGCCTGTCGCTGGCGGAGCAACACCGAGAATATCGAATCGCTCCGTTCCCGGCTGCATCTGGTGGAGGCGGATCTGCGGGACCAATCGTCCGTGCAGGAAATGCTGGCGATCACCCGACCCGACTTTATTTTTCACTTGGCCGGCCAGAGTCAGGTGATGACCTCGTGGCATGCGCCGGTAGAGACACTGCAAACAAACGTCATCGGCCAGGTGCATTTGCTGGAGGCGGTCCGGCAACGCGGTGGCGATTTCCCACGAGTGTTGGTCGTGGGTTCGAGTGAGGAGTATGGGCTGGTGCAGGAACACGAACTGCCGGTGACCGAGGAACAACAACTGCGACCGCTTTCGCCGTACGCGGTGAGCAAGGTCGCGCAGGACTTGCTGGCGCACCAATACTATCGCAGCTACGGAATCCCCTGCATCCGCGCGCGGGCGTTCAACCACGACGGTCCGCGCCGGGGGGAGGTGTTCGTGACCTCGGCCTTCGCGCGGCAGGTGGCTGAGATTGAGGCTGGAGCGTGCGAACCAGTAATCCTGGTGGGCAATCTGAAGGCGCGGCGCGACTACACAGACGTCCGTGACATCGTGCGCGGCTACTGGTTGTTGTTGGAGAAGGGCATGCCGGGCGAGGTGTACAATCTGTGTTCCGGCCATTCTCATGCCATTCAGGAAATCCTGGATTTCTTTCTGGAGAACGCCACGGTACAGGGCATTGCGGTTCAGGAAGACCCCGCGCGATTGCGTCCGGCCGACGTGCCTAATCTCGTGGGCAGCGCGGCCAAAGTTCACGCAGCCACCGGTTGGAGTCCGACCATTTCCTTCGAGCAGATGTTGAGGGATGTTCTCGATTACTGGCGCGAGCGCGGGCAACGCTCCCAACGGTAAAGTCCATCACCTGAAGATGACCTGGCCGAGGAACCGCTACGGAATCACCTGCGGCACGGCTTTCTCGCCCCGCGCCCTTGCTTCCAACCAGTCGCAGGCGACCGGCAGAATGTGATCCCAGTGCATGGTTTTGGCGCGCTCCCAAGCGGCGTGCCGGTAGCGCTGATACCGGGCGTCATCACTCAGGAGGCGAATGATCTGGTCCGCCAAAGCCGCGGGAGTTTCCTTGTCCGCCACCAAGCCGGTCTGATCATGCAACGTGGATTCGCGCAGCCCCGCCACGGGATAGACGACCGCCGGTGTTCCGTGCGCGTTGGCTTCGATCACGTTCAAGCCCCAGCCCTCTCGCAACGAGGTGTGCAGCAGCAGGTGCGCGTCGCGCAGGACCGCGTCCTTTTCCGTTTCGGGCAATCGCCCGGCGAAGCGCACTGCATCGCCCAATTGTAGTTCCGCGACCTCGCGCTTGAGTGCGGCTTCACATTCGCCGCCGCCCACAATGGTCATGCTTGCGGCAACCCTGCGCCGGCGCAGTTCCGCCAAGGTTCGCAGACAATGCTCGACGCGTTTATTGGGCGCCAATCGCACGACCACCGCCAGCCGCAGTGGCGGCGTCAACGGTTTGACATCCAACTCCGGCAAAGCGCGGGTATGAACCCCGTAACGAATGATGGTAACATTGTGAACGCCGCGCCGGTGCAGGTCATCGCGGGTGGATTCGCACGCGGTCCAGAACGGCACCCGCCGATACAGCCAGTGCGCCATTCGATCCTGGCCCCGTCCTATGGCGCCCAATGGCCACGAGTAAAACGTGTCCCAGATGGGGCCGAGCACTTCGTGAAGGTAGGCCACACAATTGGTCCGGCACCACCACGGCGCGTACCACGCCAGCCCGTGATGTTGGTCCATCACCAGATCAAACGGCTCTTGCCGGCGATACCACTGGATGGCCTTGAGAATGGAAGTGCCTTTGCCGCCGCCGCGGACGATGTGAATGTCGTCAATGATCTCGGTGGTGGGAACACCTGGAAATTCATAGGTGAACCAATAGACTTCATGTCCCCGTTGCGCGAGCGCCGCGAGATAAGCCTGCGTGACCCGTTCCGCTCCGCCGGCCAGCGGATTCTTTGGGTCCCGCCAGTTCAGCATCAAGAAGCGCATCGGAAAACGTGCCCTGGGTGGTTGGTTTTGGAACTTATTCCTTGCCGCTGGATACTGAACCTGACCTCGCGACAACACTCGCCGACTGTTCTCCGGCTGTTCATCAGAGCTGCGCGATTTTTTGCAGGAGGGCGGTGGTGGATTTGCCGGGCACCACCGGGAGCACCACCACCTTGCCGCCGCCCAGTTCCACCAGTCGGCGCTCTTCCGGGTTCATGGTTTCCACCGTGTAGTCGCCACCCTTCACGTAAATGTCGGGCTGCGCGGCGGCGAGAAATCGCGTAGCGCTTTTCTCCCGGAAGAGACACACGCCATCCACACTGGCGAGCGCCGCCAGGACGATCGCGCGGTCAGATTCGGAATTCACCGGTCGGTCATTGCCTTTCAACTGCCGCACGCTTTCGTCGCTGTTCAATCCAACGAGCAACGCTTCGCCCAGATTGCGCGCCGCTTCGAGATACGTCACATGCCCCGGGTGCAGCAGGTCAAAGCAGCCGTTGGTCACCACCAAAGTCTGACCGCGACTTCGCAGGGCCGCGCGCCAGGCCGGTAATTCATCCCAGGGAATGATTTTCTCACGGAAATTCACGGCGGGATTCTGACTAAAGCCTTGTGGCGTTGGCAACGAGGAATACCGGGGCGGCCAACAAATGCGCCCGCGAGCCGAACCCATCGAAACCTCAAGCGGCTCGCTCACCGTAGTTGATGCTCATGGCCCCGCCGAGCAGATTCACGATCCGGACATTCGTCAGGCCACGGGCGCGCATGTGCGCCGCGACGCCCTGCTGGGCCGGGTAGTGCTTTAACGACTCCAAGATGTAGCCATAGGCGCCGGCATTGCGGCAGAAGATCAGACCCAGGAGCGGCACAAACAATCTAAGATAACCAAAGTAAACGGTTCGCCACAGGGCGTTGGCGGGTTTGCCAAAATCCAGTACTAACAAACGGGCGCCCGGTTTGGCCACGCGCACCATTTCGTCCAAACCCGCTTTCCAATCCGCCAGATTGCGGAGCCCATAGCCCACCGTGACGATATTGAAACTGGCGTCGGCAAAGGGAAGTTGTTGCGCGTCCCCATGAAGAAACAGCGGATTCCCATTTTCGGCATTGCGCTTTGCCCGGCGGGACGGCTGACCTCGCTGGCGGGCAATCGTCAGCATCGGCTCGTTGAAATCTAACCCGATCACCTCCGCCCCGCGCCGTGCCAGCGCCAGCGCCAGGTCGCCCGTACCGCAACACACATCCAACACCCGATCCCCCGGACGAATGTGCGCCAGATCCACGACGCGCTGCTTCCAGCGGCGATGCAAGCCGAAGCTCTGCACGTCATTGATCAAGTCGTAACGCGGGGCGATGGCGGCAAAAAGTTCGTGGACTTTATGTGCGCGCTGATCGCCGGGGATAAAATAGTCGTCGGTCATCGGTACGGATGCGTCTCAATTTTGAGCAAAGTGGAGGGGTGACGCGACAAAAAAGCTTACAGAAACCGGAGTTTGCCGGCGGCGACCAGAGCCAGGAAGATCATAAGCCGCTTGGTTCAGTTACTGCTTGAGTGGAGCAATCCCCCCCACGGGGGTGCATTTGCATGAGCACAACGCGGAAAAAAATTCTGGTCGTGGACGACGACGCCGTCGTTCTCAAAGCACTCAGCATCAAGCTCAACGCGCAGGGCTATGAGGTGCTGACGGAGCCAGACTTGGTCGGAGTCTTGTCGCGGCTCCAAGGTGGCTCGCCCAATGCCGACAGCTTGGAGGTTGCCGACGGTAAAGGGGCGTGTGCGGCTGTGCCGCCGGAACCGGCCGCGCGGCCAGATCTCATCTTGTTGGACATAGGATTTCCAGCCGAGATTGATAGTATTCCTTGGGACGGATTCCTGATTTTGGAATGGCTGAAGCGGATAGACGAAACCGCGAAGATTCCGGTAATCTTCATCTCTGGAAGCGATCCGGCGCAATACGAAGCCAAAGTACGTGCCGTCGGAGCCGTGGCCTTCTTCCGCAAACCAATTGATCACGATCGCTTGTTCGCGGTGATCAAGCAAACACTGGCGGAAAAGCCTCTTGGGCAAATGCAGCTAAATGGGAACGGCGCGCAGGCGTAGGTGGCGGAATGAATCCGTCCTGGCCTTGAGTTGTTTAACCCAGACTAGACGTTTCCTGGTTCTCCGGCGATTCCGCAGGTTCATCGCCATCCGCTCCAGCGCGACCAGTTGCTCCGCCGCATGCCTCCACAGCCGCCGCAATCAACGGCCGGCGAACCGGCAAGCATATCAAGTAACCACGCCTGCTACTTCCACGTTCCGTACCGTGTGAGCACTTCTGCCATCCCGGTCACAATCCGTGGCGTCCGAAGGTTGGTCGCACCTTCAACCCACGCGACGAAATTGTCTGCGAGGATTTCATCCGGGTGAATCGTGTAGCGGGTATTCCGACCGATTTGCTCGAACCATCCGGCGACTTGAGAGACGCGCAGCAGACGCGGATTGCCGTCCACCAATTGCGGCGTCCAGCGTCCGCCATCGTGCTGCACCGCCAACAGCCGAAAATAATCGCCGCCCTGGTTCGGTTCGAACGTCGGGCCGGTTGCCAGGAGGATGGGCACAGCTTGGATCACCTCCAGCCGGTTGGTCAGGGTGATGGCCCAGCCGTTCTCGATGCCGTCCGGGTTGGTAATCTTGCGTTCGCGCAGTCCGTCGGGCAGTTCGACTTCGTTAACCTTCCGAAAACCAATGATGGCGTAGATTTCCCGGCGAAATTCCGGGTCATGCCGGGACATGATGTGAAACAACTCGTGCAAGACGAGGTGCCGCAAGGCGGCTGGACGCCAGCCCGTGACGGCAGCCGGAAACACTATCGCGTTCTGTCGGGTGTAGGCGTTGTCAAACTCCTCCTCGCCGGAGGTCCTGATGAGCCAGATGTTGGTCGGGAACAAACGTTCACAGCCCGCCAGTTTGTCCAGGTCAGCACGCAAAATGTCCCTTATTTGGCTGGCCTCAGCGGCTTCCCACGACCTCACGCTTTGACGGACGCCAGCCAGAAAGTCCCTCTCGGAAACCTCTGCGTCAGACTTCAGGCGCACGCGCCGATCGAACGGCGTCAACGCTGCGATGAACTCATCCTTTCGCTCCAAGATGACGCGGCCCTCTGCCACGGTCGCAAATCGAACCAGGACGTTGGTGCCAATTTGGAGGTCATCACCACGACCCGAAACCGCAAGCCCAAATGAGAGCAGGCATACCACTCGCCATGCTCGCGAGGCATTTGATGAGAATTCTTTCAACGCCACAGCCATCTTGCCTGCCAATGTATCCCGCTCTACTCAGAATGTCCGCAAGCTTCTTCGCGATGGCCCTCCCCCTTCGGCTTGGCGCTTTGGGAAGTGCGGTCCTGCGGGAGCGATTCCATTGGTTGTGCTCGGACGAAGGATTGGTAGCGCTCAGGGCTGTTCGCCCAACACGCGATAGAAGGCCGGGAACAGCAGTGGCTCCGTCGTGTCCTCGAATGTCGCGGTCCCTGTGACATCCATGGTCACGCTGCCCACGTTTACCCAGGCCGCGCCCGTGACTGCCGATGAGCGTTGAACAGTGTAGGATTCGCCGGGCGTTCCTGACATCGTCATTTCAGGATTTCCATTGGGCAGAAGCCGATGCGTCAGGAAGGTTGCCGGCGCCAGGGTGACCACGCCTCCCCCGCCCGCCGCCTCGAGCGTGAACGTGGTGGATCGCACGATGACGGCATTGCCCTGCATCTGCGGCACTGCGTTGGTCGAGTGGTAGAAGTTCAGTCCAAAGGCGAGCGTGCAGTTGTACCGCTGGCCCGGTTTGAAATAGTGTGCGGGGATCACCACCGACGTGTCGCTGGGCAACAACTCGCGGGGCAGGCAGACATTCGGCGCCTGAAAGATGGTATTCCCGAATTCGTCAGTGATGAACAGAGTAATGTAGGCGTTGGCGGGCAACGGGGTGAACGGGTACCAGCGCAAGGTGAAGCTCTCCGTCGTGTTGATCGCCTGCGCCTCGGCGTAATTCTGAATCATCGGAATGCTCGCCATGGTCGGCGGCATGTTCATCGGGATCACCTGCTCCTGTCCTCCCGACAGCTTCATCCGCAAGGTGTAAGTGCCGGGCGGATACGCGGGATCCACCTGCGCCTCCGATGCGGGATAAAACGCATGCAGAAAATTGCCGAACTGGTTGGTGAGCGTCGCTTCCGTTTCGTTGGGGAGAGTCAGCGAGGCATTGGTCACCGGAGCGGGCGAAGTGAAATGATTCTGAACCAGGGCGGTGAACGCGCCTGGGACCGGCGCGGTCGAAATCACTTCCGTCGCCGAAATCTGCGTGTGCGCGAAGCTTTTTGTCAGGCCGTAATAACCCAGGTTGGTGGGGTCGGGATTGCAGACCTCGTTCGTGTTGCCGCCCGTATTTGCGAGGATGCGAAAGCTGCCGTTCGTCGTGAGGAGCGGCTGGCCGGCCGCGCTTTTCAGCGGAGTGGCGGTGCCCGCCGGATTAAGGGTCCAGTTGACCAAGGTGTTTTGCGGCAAAGGCCCGAATGGCTTGAAGGTAAGTGTGCGCGCATCCGCCCCCCACGAACCCTGAAACGAGAAACTGATCGTGCCCGGTTGCATTTCGTAGTTCCCCACAAACGCGGGCGGAAAACTCGCATTCAGGATCACGTTCGTGTCCATTGCCAGGTCAAACATGATCACCAATTCGCTGTTCGGCGATACATTTACCGCACCGTTGGCCGGTATCACCGATTCCACTTTGGGCGCGGGACCGGCCGCCACGTTTGCTCCGGTTTGAAAACTGCCCGAAACCGTTTCAACCGGTTCGTTCGCGGCGCTGGCCAGCGGCGAGAAAAGTGTCCCTCCCGGCGGATTCAAGGTCCACGAAATCGTCGTGTTGAACGGCAGTGCCGCCGCGCTCTGCAATGTGAGCGTTCGCTTGTCCAGCCCCCATGAACCGGTAAAAAACACCGTCGAGGGTTGGATTTCAAAATTCCCGATGAATGCCCCGGAGATCGTCCCAATGGGTATGACGGTGGTGTCCATGTCGCGATCGAACAAAATGACGATCGTGCTGTTGGTTGCCACATCCACGGCGCCGTTGGTGGGCGTGACTGAAACGATCTGAGGCCCTGATTGGCCGAAGGCAGTACCAGCCATCCCCAAGACCATTGGCACAATGAAACCGGCGAGCAACCTTTGCACCCCGGTGCTGGGGTTCAAAAGTGACAATGGCGACACAACTGTAGTACCGCAGTTTACGATTGAGTTGAACATGGCGGCGGAAATTGAACGGAAGCGACGCGAGCGACAAGGACATTTTACGTGAAACACGCTCATAAATTTCGTCAATAGATCGCTGCCTGCGTGATAGCACCCCACCGAGATGGTGCAGGCATCATCGTGGGTAAAACGAAACGCCGCCTCCCGCCATCGCTTACGGGTGGCTGCGGCCCATTTAGCGGCGAGCCCAACACAGATGTTGGCGTCGTCACGGTGCCTTAGGCTCAATGTTTGGCAAATGCACTGACGCGCAGTTCCGGGCAAAAGAAATCGTTGAGCGGCCGGCCGTTCTCAGGATAATGGCGCTGCTGATGCACAAAAGTCCGCCCCTACTGCTACGATCCGCATGGCGCGATCCCAAAGTCAGAGCCGGCGGCGAATTTCCATGCGGTGATTCCAGAGCCGCGAACCTAAGTCCAATCAGAACATGAAGCCCTCGACCAAATCCAAGGTGAAAATTCAGCGTCCCCCGATTCTGACCGCGAAAACACAGAAGTTGGTGACCGCATTGCAGCTTCAATTGAAATTGCCGGTCCTCGTGTACTGGGTGTCCACCGGAGGGTCCATTTGCCAAAACGATGTCATTGCGATGTCGCGACTGCTCGGCCAAGCCAGACGCCGTCCCCAGGTGGCGTTGTTCCTGAAGTCCGATGGCGGCAATCCCGAGGCGGCCTTGCGCTTTGTGCATTTGTTGCGACAGAAGTTTGAACGCCTCACTTTGCTCGCCCCGTTCGAGTGCGCTTCCGCGGCGACGATGGTGGCGCTGGGCGCGAACGAAATTCACATGGGACCAACCTCGTATCTGACGGCCGTGGATTCCTCGCTGAAACACGATCTCTCGCCGGTGGATCATCACAATTATCTCGTGTCCGTCAGCCAGGACGAGGTGATGCGCATCCTGCGGCTCTGGCGCGAGCAAAAGTGCGGCGACAATCCGTTTCCGGAGGTTTACAAATATCTGCATCCACTGGTGCTCGGGGCCTTGGACCGGTCGAGTTCGCTCTCCATGCGAATTTGTCAGGAGCTGTTGAGCTATCATGTGCCCAACCGCGCGAAGGCGTTGAAGATCAGCCGGGCGTTGAACTACGACTATCCCTCCCATTCGTATCCGATCACGGCCCGGGAAGCGCGGAAACTAGGACTTAATGTGCAAGACCTGAACCCGACGGCAGATGAGTTGTTGCGCGACCTCAACCATGTCTATTCCGAAATGGCCCATGCCAGGAATACTGATTACGATACCCAGAATTATCACAACGGCGAGATCTGCAACATCCTCGAACTGGTCGGCCGCCAGGTCTTCTTTCAAGTGGACAAGGACTGGCACTATCGCACGGAGGAGAAGCGGTGGATCCCGATGAATGATCAGTCCGGCTGGTATCTCTGCGCGGAACAAGCTGGGAAGTGGAAGCCGGAGAAGATTTTCATCCGCTGACGCGCCATCCGGCAGACCGCCCGGAGTGGGATGGGAATGTAAAGCAGTTGCCGGAAGGAGAGGAAATCGCCGAAGTTGCCCGCATGACCAAATACCCGCGCCGCGGCGGGGTGCGGTGCGGGTGGAACGTTGGCGACTGGGACCACGTCCGGCCTTGCGCGGGCAAGACCCGGCTTTTAGGCCGATTGCTACTCCTGGCTGAACAATCCAAAACCTGCGGCTACGAGCAGCATGGCGAACAAAGACATGAACGCTGGGAAAATCCACAACGACCAAAATGCACGAATCTGCGTTCGACGCGGATGCATCGGGTCATAAACAACTGTGACTCGCGCGCCCTCGGCATACTTTCGAACCCCATGACCGGACGAAGACGTAAACCGGCGCGTGCTGCCACTACGGTCGGTAAATTCAACAATCGGGCAGAAGCAGTCCTCTACCTCCTTGTAGCCGATAACAGTGCCAGAGACGGTCACTCCACGAATAAGAATGCGAATGGACTCAAAGGCCGTCCCCACAGCGAACGCCGCGAAGACGCATCCTATCGTCAGCGGAATCCAATCTATCGCAGCGAAAGTCATGGCGTGAACGAACCGGCCAAACATTCTGAAGGTGACAAAGTCAGGGGCAAAAGCCAAGGGGTAGTCTGACTTCTCATGATGGCCGATCATAGGCCGACGGGCCGGGGCGCCAAGTTTAATTCCCAACGCGTTGCCAGCGGAGTGGCAGCGGATGGCGTTTAGGTGAGGCGGGGTTGGGATTGCGCGAGTGCCGGGCTTAAAGGCAAGGTGAGTTTGTCTTTACTCCAAGCGTCCAGCGACCGCCGCCGGAAACGCCCAGTCGGCTGCAACAGTCGCTGACACATTACCTGAACCGCAGACCAGACTGCGGGCGGACGGCCCGTGGAAGTTCGACGGGCCTGCCCCGTGAGCCGCAGGCTTTTACGGGGCGGGTTCAATTCACTGTGTGGGAAAAAGCCGCGGACACTGGCCGTTGTGGAGGAAAAGTCACCGGTTGCTGGCCTCGGGAATCCTGGTTGTGCATGCCCCCGGGGCAAGTCGCATGGAAAGGACGTCTGGCACGATCCCGCGCTCACGCAAGCTCACGCGCTCTCCGCGCCTTAGTCTATTCTGATCCTTTGGTGGTTGGGCGGCTCAGTCATTGACTCCTGAGACATTTGAATCGCTTGGTGAAAAGGTATGCGACTCCCGTGAAGACCAGCACACTTGTGACGACGACAATCGCCCACGCCAGAGTATCTCTCATGGCCTCGGCACCGGGGCGGATGCTCTCCATCGCAGCGATGGGAGATGCAAGCAATATGCCCGGAAGATGCAGCAGCATGAGCACACCCGTGATTATGTTCGCCGGCGTGCATGGGCCGCACTGAGCGAACGCGAGACCCAATGCGATGAGCACGCCCTCGGTAGCGCAGCCGAGTATCAGCGCGAGCTTGAATGGCGTGAGTCGGTGCATGGCTTCCGAAGTCCCCCAACGGACTCAGCGACCGCCGCCGGAAACGCCCGGACGACTGCAACAATCGCGAACAAATTATCCGAACCGTCCGACTGCCCAGCGGGGCGGCGGTTCGCAGAGCACTGGTTAGGCGCAACAATCATGATCTCAATCGCCTCCATGCTCGAACAAGAAGGAAAGCGCCGAGGCTGACAAAGATGATACCGACGCTCAACTTGATGAGATGCGCCTGAAGGCCCGCAGGCGAACCATCCGCACGACTCATCGGCAATGCGATGATGGCAAGACCAAGAATCGTGAAAATGCTCCCAAAGAAACGCTTGGGAGATAATAAGAAAAGACCCGCAACAAAACCTGCAACTGTTCCGCCGATGGTCCAGCCTACAATACCGCCCGGCGGTCGCTCTCCGTCCCGCAAAAAAGTCAGTGCTGGAACAATCGCGCCGATAACCGTGCCACCGACAAGCTGCCCAATCGCCCGCTTACCGAAAAGATTGAATATGGGTTCGAGGATGAAATGCATCGCGAGTGCGCCTAACGAGTTCAGCGACCGCCGCCGGAAACGCCCGGTCGGCTGCAACAGTCGCGAACAAATTACCCGAACCGTCCGACTGCCCAGCGGGGCGGCGGTTCGCTGTCATGATGGGTTGAGACGCCGCACCACTCAGTGCCAAGCTGGGTCGGTCCACTAAACCAAACGCATCAATGAGAGAATACATCTTCAAACCTACCATCACACCCGCGACCCTAAACCCCAAGGTGCGCGGCGACAAGTCCCCACTCGCGCCTGTCTCCGTCCCGCCAGCCCTCGCTCACCGCCACCATTGATCCCGCCCTGTCGATGCTCAAGCTGGGGCTGGATGTGCCTCTGGAATTCACCATGGCCGTCGTCTTGAAAGTTCACGCCCATCCGCAGTCGTCCCGCAAGTTCCACCGGCAAGCACTCGTGACCCAAATGAAACAGTGGGTGGCCACACCGCTGCCATTTGGCCCGTGAGATAGACAGTGAATTACCGGCCATCCATGACGGGGACTTACCACACGCGCCGAGCGACCCCACTCCAGCCCTCCGCTCCGCGCATTGGACAGTTCACTGAAAAAGCCTGCCGGAAGACTTACAACCCGCTTGACGAACCATCACAGGGGTAGCGCCAGTGCTGTAAACTTTCGTTCGCTGTTCCAGCACATTCCCCCGTCGCGAGCACGAAAAAGCTGCCAGAGTTCCCGCTTGACCGCGCACCGGCTTCGCAGTGGAATCATCCGCATGGATGACAAGTCTCTTACCGGGTCGCCCCACCTGATGCCTGCCTCTCAGGACAAGGCCATGACGACAGCCCGCTGGATTCTCCTGACAACGTTTCTACTCGCGCTGGCCTTTCCCGTTCAAGCGACGCATACCGCGAGCGCCACCCTGTTCTGCTGGTCGTTGCGTTTCCACCAAGGCACGGGTTCGTTTGATGAAACCCTGGATTTGACCACCATTGCCGGCGGACTGAACGGGGAATTGGCGCCGTGGTATGCTTCCCACACGCATCGCAGTGGTTTCTCGCTGGATTTCAGCGGATTCCCCATCACAGGGACGCTGCTTCTGAACCTGCCGGCTTTTCAAGACGCAAACGGAAACGGCTTCGACGATTCCTACGAAGTCGCGCAAGGAATCAGCGGCACGTCTTCCGGCCAATACACGACGGCAATCGGGAGCGGGACGATTACCGCCACCTGGACCCGCCCCGCCGGGTCGAGCGCCGGTACCTGTGTGCTGCGGCTCGTGGACAGCACGTTCGGCGACCTCGGCAATTTCCGTCATACCTTCGAGGTTTTGGAATACACCGGCACACTCTCCTACACGCCCGGGGCCAGCGCAGTTTCCGGCCACTTGGACCTCGTGCAAACCGGCAATCCCGCCAGCACTCTGCAAGGGCCAGTCACGTTCACCAAGACCGCCACCGCCCCCTACGATGAACTGACCCTGGAGAGCGCGTTCCTGACCAATGCCATTGCCCAGTGGCTGGACCTCTACGAGCCGACGCCGCTGTCCCGGGATTTGTCGCTCGGAACAAATTACTTTGGCCCCATGGAATTCAATGACGGCGATCCGACCACGATGGAGGAAGATTATTACAGTTGGGAACTCTCGATTGATGATCTGAACGACAGCGACAAGGACGGCATCCCGGACTTCAGCGACGACCCGCATACGGTGACGCTGCCGCGGCCGCCACACTTATCCCTCAGCCAAAGCCCAACCAATCTGCTCCTCACGGTCAGCGGCGACGTGGGCCACCTGCACCACATCCAGGAAGCGACCAATGCCGCTGCTCCACTTTGGCAAACCGTGTTGTCCGTAACCCTGACGAATGATCCGCAAACCGTGTCACTGCCATTGCCGCCCGGCGGGAGGCACTTCTGGCGCGCCATGGCACAGTGATACGGGCCGGCGACTTTCGGCCCCTCACGAACTCGTAAGTTCGGCCAGCGTCGTGTATATCGCCGGATCATCCACCGCGCCGTGGAACGTGAACGGGAAGTGCTGATTCAAGCGCTGCAACATCAATCCCCACGAAGTTCCAACGGCCACGCACAACCGAATTGCGCGTCAGCAGAGCGGTGTGTTTCTGAGAACCGCGAAGGATTTTTGTGTTCTCATAACGCCCTCCGACCAGATCAGTCCCCACCGAATTTGTTACGGATTTGTCAGGATATTAGAACCTTTCCTGGGTTGTTCAATTGTGTAAGTCGGTGATTTAGAAGTGGTGCCCCGGCCAGGACTCGAACCTGGGACCAATTGATTAAGAGTCAACTGCTCTACCAACTGAGCTACCGAGGCCACCAATCAAGCGCCCGGAGCATCCTAAGCCCAAACCCCGTTGTCAATATCGGGTAGCGGTTCGACCTCAGAATTTCACCAGTTCACAACGGCGTTGGCGGAACCGCCCGGACTCACGGTAGCCGACTGCGTGCGCAAGTTGGATGGCTTCGGCGAAATTCAGCCCCACTTCCGTCGGGGCGTGGGCATCCGAACCGAATGTGATTGGCAGGTTGTGCTGAAACGCAAGTTCCAGCAGTGCTCGGCTCGGATATATTTCCTGGCAATCTTTGCGCAGGCCAGCGGTGTTGAGTTCCATGGCGCAATGATTCTGCCGCGCCGCCGTCAGGAACTGCTCGTAAAGCGGCGTGCAGTCGCGCGTGGGACGATGGCCGAATTTCTTCGGCAGGTCTGCGTGGCCGATGATTTGAAACAAGCCGCTGGCGGCCGCCATCGTCAGCCGCTCGAAATACACCGACCAAACCTCGAAGGGGTCGCGGTGCTTCCATTCGGCGAGCTTGTGAGGATTGTCCACCGCCCAATCATCCGAGACGTAATGGACCGAGCCGATGAAATAATCCCATGGGTGGCGCGCGGCGAGATCACGAATCCACTCCTCGTGGCCCGGCAGGTAGTCCACTTCGAGCGCCAAGCGGATGGTGAGTTGCGGAAACTCGCTTTGGGCGCGGCGCACGTTCTCCACGTATTCATCCAGTTGCTGGTTCAACATGCGCCAGTCGTCGAAGTCGTCGCGGCGCATCGGTGAATGATCGGAAAAACCGATCTCCGTGAGGCCGAGCGCCAGCGCGTGACGGGCATAGTCAACCGGTTCGCCGCTGGCGTGTTTGCAGAGCGGCGTGTGCATGTGGTAATCCGGTGGCGACTGCATACGTTCAACGGTCAATTGTTGCGCGCCTCCTGTCCCGTCCAACAAACTTGATTGTGATTCTGCATCATGAACATCTTTGTACCTCTCTCCACAAAATGACGGCTACTGCACTACCGATCATTGTTCCGAGCGGGACTCCTATAAAGTAGTTCACTTCGCCCATGGAATAACCAACCGCCGTGTAAACCGTGATTCCACCTAGGATACCAACTAGCACCGCCACAATGAGGTGACGAGCATACGGAAGGAGTAAGCCGACCGGAACGGAAGCCACCGCGAACCCGACAAAATATGTGCCAACGATCTTCCATGTGCTCGCGTGGAGTTTCTCGAAATACCACGTGTTTGTCAGAAGACTAATTCCGAAAGCAATGATTGAGCAAACCGTCGCTACACTCAAACCGATCAATTCGCCGATAATCAAGTGGCGCACGTGCTTGCGCCAAAACAGGGAGAACCCAGAAACCCGCGCAATCGACTGCGATAAACCCCAAGCCTCGTTCAGGAAGTCAATATCCTGAAAGAGCGCTTTTCGTTCTGGAGAGGCAGACGAATCGAACCTCCGCCAAAACCTGGTCGGACGTACGACAAAGGTATGCGTGTCATCGCCCATTGTCGGCGCATAGACACGGATGGAATATTTGGGTGAGATTAGGTCATTGATATCCCGGACGACACGAAAGCAATTATGTGGGATGTTCTCATAACAGCGCGAAAGTTTGCGACCATCAAAGAACAAATCGACGTGGCACTGCCCTTCGCTGTCCATGGTTGCCTTCCAACTCAAACCTGGAAGAAAACGCGCAAACCCGCGCAGAGTTTCTTCCTCAAGCGAACGATGGTCAACCCCCGGTACGTCGTCGCTCTGCATGACGGCTTCCACCTCCTCATCCGAACCGTTGAGCATGCAGCTATCAATATCCATTTGACCCGCAAGAATTGGCGGTAAAGAGCACCTACAGTCAAGCTGATCTGCAAATCTGCTTCGCCCCATTCACCACTTCATCGTTCGCGTGTTTGCAAAGCGGCGTGTGCATGTGGTAATCGGGCGGCAACGGCATGCCTTGGAGTGTTGAGACTCGCGGGAGGCGAGTCGAACAAAAACTTCCAAGATTGACACCCTCATCTGGCTTTCCTAGCTTCAACCCGCAAAGACAGCCAGCTTTGCCCCGAATGTGAGTTCGGGGATTTTTATTGGGAGATGGGCAGCTTGCCTGTCCGAGGCAGTCAAAGTAACGGGCTGGAGCCTGCTCCACTTTATTTATGGCAAACACAATTCTGGTCGGCGCCCAGTGGGGCGACGAGGGCAAGGGCAAAATCATTGACGTGCTAACTGAGCGCGCCGACGTGGTCGTTCGCACACAGGGCGGCAACAACGCAGGTCACACGGTTTTTCTTGGCCAAAAAAAGTATGTCCTGCACCTGATCCCTTCGGGCATTCTTCGCCGGCAAAAGCTCTGTGTTATCGGCAACGGCGTGGTGATTGATCCGGTCGGTCTCGTGAACGAAATCCAGGGGCTGCAAAAGCTCGGGGTCAAGATTGGCCGGAACCTGGTGGTCAGCGAAACGGCGCACGTGGTGTTTCCCTACCATCGCGAACTGGATGCCCAGCGCGAAGTGCTCAAAGGCAAACACAAGATTGGCACCACCAAGCGCGGCATCGGCCCGGCTTACGGCGACAAGGCGGCGCGCGTGGGTCTGCGGATGATTGATCTCGTGAACCCGGAGCAGTTCGCGGAAAAGCTGCAGCGCCGGCTCAAAGAGAACAACGAAGTGCTCAAGGCGTTGGGCGCCAGGCCGCTTTCCTTGAAGCAGGTTCACGCGGAGTACCGCGCGGCGGGTGATTTCCTGAAGCCGTTTGTGGCCAACACAGTGGTGCTGTTGCACGACGCAATGCGGCGGGGCGATGACATTTTGTTCGAAGGCGCGCAGGGCACGTTCCTCGACCTCGATCACGGCACCTATCCTTATGTGACCTCGTCAAACACCACGGCGGGCGGCGCCTGCACCGGTTCGGGCGTGCCGCCGCACCGCATGGATCGCGTGGTGGGCGTCATGAAAGCTTACACGACGCGCGTGGGCGAAGGCCCATTGCCCACGGAGAGCGCCGAGATCGCCGACATGCTGCACGCCATGGGCCGCGAGTTTGGCGCCACGACCGGTCGCGCACGCCGTTGCGGGTGGTTCGATTCTGTGGCCACCCGCCACGCCGCGATGGTGAATGGCCTCGACGACCTGGCCGTGACGAATCTCGACGGGTTGGACACGGTGGAGACAATCAAAGTTTGCATCGCTTATCGCATCGGCCGGAAGCGTTATGATTACGCGCCTAACGACGTACAGTTACTGGCGCAATGCGAACCGATCTATGCGGAGTTTGACGGCTGGCGCACGCCCACCACCAAAGCGCGCAAGTGGAAGGACCTGCCGGCGAAAGCGCGCATGTATCTCAAGGCGATTGCGGAATTGACGGGCGCGAAGCTGGCGATTGCCTCGGTTGGCCCGGCACGTGAGCAGACGATCTTGTTATGAAACGGAGTGGCGGAGTGTGGGAGTGTGGGAGCGTTAAAGTGCGCCGGGTTTTGTTAATGCAGCCCTCCACCATCCCGGCACCCCATTACTCCATTCTCGGCTGTGCCACATGAGCACCACCCCGCATTTAAGCCCGGAAGCGAAAGCCACGGTGCCCCAGCACGTCGCCGTCATCATGGATGGCAACGGACGATGGGCGAAGCAGCGCGGGTTGCCGCGCATCGAGGGGCATCGCCAGGGCGCGGAGTCCGCGCGCGCCATCATTCGGGCCGCCGGCGAACTGGGCATCAAGTACCTTACGCTTTACGCCTTTTCAGTCGAGAATTGGAACCGGCCCAAGGATGAAGTGGACGCCCTGATGAAGTATCTGGTCCACTATCTCAAGACCGAGACTTCCGAGTTGAACAAGAGCAACGTGAAGCTCGAAGTCATTGGCCAGATTTACCGCCTGCCGGAGAATGTTCAGGAACACCTGAAAAAGTCCATTCACACGTTGACCAAGAACAACGGCCTGACGCTGATCATGGCATTGAGCTACGGCGGCCGGAACGAAATTGTGGAAGCCGTGCGGGCGATTGCGGAGAAAGTGCGCCGCGGGCAACTCGATCCGGCCGACGTTACGGAGCAGGTGATTTCACAGCATCTGTGGACGCGCAACATTCCCGACCCGGACGTCTTGATCCGCACCAGCGGCGAGATGCGGATCAGCAATTTTCTGCTCTGGCAGATTTCCTACGCGGAACTGGTCATCACGCCCACGCTCTGGCCGGATTTCCGCAAGCCGCAGTTCTACGAAGCGCTCGAAGATTACGCCCGGCGGCACCGGCGATTTGGCGGCGTTTGAGTGGCGAGCTTGCCAATGCCCGCCCTCGTTCATAGTCTCCGTGGCAGGTTCTCCAAAGGCATGAGACGCAAAGTCACCAAAGCAAGCCTTCAGCAGTTCATGCGCGAACTCGGCGCAGCCGCCCGGAGTCCGGGCAAGGTTTACTTCACGGGCGGCGCAACCGCTTTGCTGCTCGGCTTTCGTGAGCAAACCGTGGACGTGGATTTGAAATTGGAGCCGGAACCCCAGGGAGCATTCGAAGCCATCGCCAGGTTGAAGAACAAGCTGGACTTGAATGTCGAACTGGCGTCGCCGGACGATTTCATTCCGCCTTCGCGGTCTTGGCGGGAACGCAGCCGGCCCATTGCCGCGCACGGTGCCGTGGAATTCTTTCATTACGATTTTTCCCTTCAGGCCCTGGCCAAACTGGAGCGCGGTCACGCGCAGGACCTGGAGGACGTTGCCAGTTTTCTCCGCGGCGGTTACGTCACCGCGGCGGAGTTGCGTGCGGTCTTTGCGGAGATCGAACCGCAATTGCTGCGTTACCCGGCGGTGGATCCGCAACGGTTCCGGCAACGCGTCGAAACATTCCTCACGGAGCAGTCGGCATGATTTCAGATGAGGCATCATTGCCGGGCGAAGACCTGGTCCGGCAGGGATTGAATGATCTGGCGCAGGCTCGCGTAACGGACTTCTCGCTGTTGATCCTCATCGCCGCGCCCCGCTTGCGAAATCTCGGGGTACCGGTGCCGCCGCAAGACTCGGTGGAGCCGTTTGAACACCAACTCTATTCACGCCTGGAGGCCCGCCTGGGCACGGGTGCCCATTCGCACTACAACAGCCTGATCCGGCGCGTGGTCAGTTATGCGCGCAGTGTGGAACGGGAAGGCCAACGAGCGGCAGCGCAAACGAGTTGAATTCTCCCGCCCCGCCGCCCGGAATTGGAAATTGGCATTTTCCCCGCCGGCGGTTAGCTTTTGGCGAATGTCAGTGACGCCGGCTGCTCCATCCCAACCCTCGAAGGCAATAATCTTCCTGCGACGGCTATCCAGCACGCTGGTGCTCTGGGCGGTAATTATCGGGGCGTTGTTCTCCGGCCACCGACTGCTGTCCGACTCGGTCTTCCTGCTGATCATCGTTTTCCTGGCGGGCTTTGGGCTGGCGGAATTTTACGGTTTGGTGGCGAAGCGCGAACTGGCTTGCTTCCGTTGGTGTGGGCTGACGGGAGGTGTCCTGTTGATGGTGGGGACGTTCCTCAATGTCACCGGTCGTCTCGGCACGCATGGCGACCCCGGGCACGTAAACGATTTTGAAAC
This sequence comes from Verrucomicrobiia bacterium, assembly GCA_026125285.1. Lineage (GTDB taxonomy): Bacteria > Verrucomicrobiota > Verrucomicrobiia > Limisphaerales > JADLHS01 > WYBW01. The sequence goes on from JAHCLO010000001.1 coordinate 406,708, forward strand.
CAGCTTCCTGATTCTGTTCGTGCTGGGCCTGTGTGTGCGGCAGTTCGTTTCCCGTCGCAACGCGCACGGCCTGCTTGCCATCTCGACAACTTTGTTTGGGCTGATGTACGTGCCGTGGTTGCTGAACTTCATCCAGAAGATCAACTTTTTCCCCGGCATCGGCGACCACGGCAAATACTACGTGCTCTATTTCATGTTGGTGACCAAACTCAGCGATACCGGCGCTTATGCGGTCGGCTCGCTGATCGGCAAACACAAGATGATTCCGCGCATCAGTCCGGGAAAAACATGGGAGGGCTTCGGCGGAGCGATTGTGGTTTCCACCGCGGCGAGCGTGGCCTTCGCGCACTGCTTTGCCGGCCAAATGCCGGGCATGACACTGCTGCATGCGGTGGTGCTCGGCGTGCTGCTGAGTTCCACGGCGGTCATTGGCGACCTGATTGAATCTCTCTTCAAACGCGAGGCCGGCGTCAAGGATTCAGGCAGGCTGTTTCCTGGTATTGGTGGCATCCTCGATTTGTTGGACAGCCTTTTGTTTAACGCCCCGATCATGTACTTGTATTTGCGGTATGTGCTGACCTGACCATGAAGAACGTCGTCGTCCTCGGTTCAACCGGTTCCATCGGCACCAGCACCTTGAAGGTTGCGGAAGACCTGCCGGATCGCATCCGCCTGCTGGGCCTGGCGGCCGGCAACAATGCCGAGTTGCTGCTCGAACAAACGCGCAAACACCAGCCGCAGGCAATTTCCATTTCGGATCCGGCGAAAGCAAAGGACCTGGCCGACACCTTCAGCACGGGGTGCGACGTTTTCTCCGGCCCGGAAGGATTGTTGAAACTCGCCACGCTGCCAGAAGCGGACATTGTCTTGATCGCGATTGTCGGCACGGCGGGATTGCAGCCCGCACTGGCGGCGATTCGCGCCGGCAAAGACATTGCCGTGGCGTCCAAGGAAATTCTCGTAATGGCCGGCGAGATCGTCATGACCGAAGCGCGCAAACAGGGCGTGCGGGTGCTGGCCGTGGATAGCGAACACTCAGCGATCTTTCAGTGCCTCGACGGCAAGCCCTCCGCCTCCGTGCGCAAGCTCTGGCTCACGGCCTCGGGCGGTCCGTTCCGCAACACGCCGATGGCGGAGTTCCCCGCGATCACCGTCGAACGCGCGCTCAAACATCCCTCCTGGGTCATGGGCCGGAAGATCACGATTGATTCGGCGACGCTGTTCAACAAAGGCCTCGAAATGATCGAGGCGCGCTGGCTGTTCGACATCGAGATGGCCCGCGTGGACGTATTGGTGCATCCGCAGAGTGTGATTCATTCGATGGTGGAGTTTGTGGACGGCTCGCTGTTGGCGCAGCTTTCCATCCCGGACATGTGCCTGCCCATTCAATACGCCCTGACCTATCCGGACCGCGTGGTGAGTGATCGCGTCCAGACGGATTTCCCGAAATTGGGCAGCCTGACCTTCGAGTCCCCGGATTTGGAGCGCTTTCCCGCCTTGACTCTCGCGCGGCAGGCCGGCGAAGCCGGAGGCACTCTGCCTGCTGTATTGAACGCCGCCAATGAAGTCGCGGTCGAAGGGTTCGTGAATGGGCAGATCAATTTTCCGCAAATCACCGATATCGTGCGGCGAACGATGCAACAGCATCGTGTCGTATCTCATCCGACGCTGCCGCAAATCCTCGAAGCCGACGCCTGGGCGCGGCGCGAGGCGGCAATTAGGCGGTGAATTGATTGCCGGTCCTGACTCCATTCGCCGGTTGTCAGAAGGTCGCAAGGTCGCTAGATTCAACGAGTGCCGATAATCGGCATGATTACATTACATGACTGTTCTAAACATTGTTTACGTGGTGCTGGTGATGCTCCTGCTGTTCGGAGCGGCGGTCTTCGTCCATGAATGGGGACATTTCTGGATGGCACGCAAGCGGGGCATGAAGGTGGAGGCGTTTGCCATCGGCTTTGGCCCCAAGATTTTCTCGTGGAAGCGTGACGGTATCGAGTACGCTTGGCGATGGATTCCCGCCGGTGGCTACGTGAAGCTGCCGCAAATGATCACTTCCGAGTCGTTGGAAGGTGAGACCAACAAGGAGGAGGTCATTCCACCCGCGTCGCCGTGGTCAAAAATCCTGGTCGCGTTCGCCGGACCATTCATGAACATCGTTTTCGCGTTCGTCCTGGCAGGAGTGATCTATTTCGTCGGCCTGCCGGTGGCGGTCAATCCTTCGATCATCGGCTACGTTGAACCCGGCTCCGAGGAGGCAAAATTCGGCATTCAGGAAGGGGACCGCATTGTCTCCGTCAACGGCGAGCGCGTGAAGTCGTGGCAGGACGTGAACATGTTCACCATTCTGGCACGCACGAATGTGTTGCCCGTGGTCATTGAGCGTGACGGGGTGCAAACGACCTATCATCTTACCGCCAAAGTCCACGAGGCGGTGGGCCTCAAGCTGCTGAACCTTGATCCGCGCGATCATCCGGAAGTCATCGAAGTGCAATCCGACAGCGCGGCGGAAGCGGCCGGACTGAAGGCGGGCGATAAGATTCTTACGTTCAACTACGTGGTGCAAAGGCCCGGCCCCTCTCCGTGGGAACAGGTTAGTGACGTGTTCGACAAGACCATCAAGACCATCAGTGCGCTGATTCATTCCAAACAGACCGGCGTGGGCGCTAAGGATTTGAGCGGACCGGTCGGCATTCTCACGATTCTCGCGGCCCAGGTGAACACCGATTATCGGCTGGCTCTGAGCTTTCTCGTTTTGCTCAACGTCAATTTGGCCATTCTCAACCTTCTGCCCATTCCGGTGCTGGACGGCGGCCACATCATGATGGCGATCATTGAGAAGATTCGCCGTCGTCCCCTCAGCCAAAAGTTTGTGGAGTACACCACCACGGCGTTTGCCTTGCTGCTGATCTCGTTCATGCTGTACGTGACGTTCTTTGACGTGAAACGGTTTTCCGTTTTCAAGTCCATGTTCAAGGGCGGGCACCAAATTGAGGAACAGCAAAAGCAAGCCGCGCCGCAAACACCTTAGCCCTGCGCCGGCCATGCGCTACTGCGAATCGCCCTACGCCTTTAAGCGCCGCCGGACCCGCGAGGTGGTCATTGGCGACCCCGCGCGCGGCGGTGTGATCATTGGCGGCGACCACCCAATCGTCGTGCAGTCCATGATCACCTGCGACACGATGGACACGGCGGCGAGCGTGCAGCAGACTCTGGATCTGGTGGCCGTCGGTTGCCAGCTTGTGCGCATCACCGCCCCCACGGTGAAAGACGCCGCCAATCTGCAGAACATTGTCGCCGAATTGCGCGCCCGCGGTTGCACCGTGCCGATCGTGGCGGACATCCATTTCAAACCGGAAGCCGCGATGGAAGCCGTCAAATGGGTGGAAGTCGTGCGCGTCAACCCCGGCAACTACGCCGACTCCAAGAAATTCGCCATCAAGGAATACACGGACGAACAATACGCCGCGGAGTTGAAGCGCATCGAAGAGAAGTTCACGCCGCTCGTGCTCGAATGTAAACGTCGCCAGCGCGCTCTGCGCATCGGCACGAACCACGGTTCGCTCTCCGACCGCATCATGAACCGCTACGGCGACACGCCGTTGGGCATGGTTGAAAGCGCGCTGGAATTCGCCCGCATCTGCCGCGCGCACGACTTCCACAATTTCAAGTTTTCCATGAAGTCGAGCAACCCCAAGGTGATGATCGCGTGTTATCGCCTGCTGGTTGCGCGGCTCGATCAGGAAGGGCCGGACTGGAATTACCCGATTCACCTCGGCGTGACTGAAGCGGGTGAAGGCGAGGATGGCCGCATCAAGTCCGCCATCGGCATCGGCTCGCTGTTGGGCGATGGCTTGGGCGATACGATTCGCGTTTCGCTCACGGAAGATTCACCGCGTGAGATCGAAGTGTGCCGCGATTTGCTCGCGCAGATTCCCGGCCTGACGACACCCCTTCACGCATCACGCATCACGCTTCACGATTTCCCTTTCGACCCTTTCCGGTTTGAACGCCGCGAAACGCCGGACATCGAATTGAACGATCAGGTCAAGTGCGGCGGCGAAGAACTCATCCGCGTCGTCGTCACCCGCGCCACGTTCGACAAGGTGGCACCGAAGATTCGCCCGAAAGACGACGTTAAACCCGAGGCGGTTTACGAAGACCTGAACGTTGCGGAGATTGACCCGACGCACGATTTCGACATCAACTGCGACACGCAACTCGTCACAGTGAAAGACGGCGTGAACCTGCCGGCCGTCGCCGCCTTCCGTATGCTGGCTGCCAGGCTAAAGCACCTCGGTCGTAAGAATCCGATTTTGCTCAAAGACACGTTGTTCGCTGATGGTAGCCACCGAGGTAGCGAGGCGGAATCAGCAAAAGCCGGGAATCCGCCTCCTCACATCGGCGGCTACGACGTCTTGGAACCCAAGATCGCCTTGCTCCGCGCCTCAGTGGTCATCGGTGCCTTACTGGCGGATGGCATTGGCGACGCGATTCTTGTTCGAGGCGAACCCGGCGCGGGTCAAAGCCTGCGGCTGGCCTACAACATTTTGCAGGCGGCGGGCTGCCGGAGTTTCAAGACGGATTACGTGGCATGTCCGAGTTGCGGTCGCACTCTATTCAATCTCCAGACGGTGACCGCGCGCATCAAGGCGCGCACGGAGCATCTCAAAGGCGTGAAGATCGCCATCATGGGTTGCATCGTAAACGGCCCCGGCGAAATGGCCGATGCGGACTTCGGTTACGTGGGCGGCGCGCCCGGCAAGGTCAATCTCTACGTCGGCAAAACGCCGGTCAAATTCAACATCCCCGAAGCCGAAGCCGTGGAGCGGCTCGTGGACTTGATCCGTGAGCACGGGAAGTGGGTGGAGCCAGATGCGAAGCCGGCCCCTGCGGTAACGTGAGGAGCGAGACAGTCTTCACCTTCTGTGTGGTGCTCGTCCTGGGAGGGTCAGTGCTGTTCGCGATTGACTGGTTCAAACGCCGACGATCCGCAGCGAAATCGCTGAATTCCAATCCGGCCGTTCCTCCTTCGCTACCCTTTTCGATTGAGTTTACAAACACTTGGGATGATCTGATTCAGGCATTTGAAGCAGAAAGAATCAGCAGGAGGAGTCGAGCCGATCGTTGGGTGCTTATCATCATGGGCTGGGGGTGGTTCCTACTGGCAATCCTTGCTTGGCTAGAAGTCTTCCGACAGATCCGACCACACAAATGGTGGCAGCCACTGCTTCCTCTGACTCTGGGCGGAGGTCTTTTGTGGCATAATCTCGCCAAGCCCTTTTTGCAGAAAAGGCAAATTCGAGCCAACAATCCAGCCTCAGAAATGGTACGGTTCATCATCATGAGTGATGGAATTCAAATTCAAGCGGCAGGATTGGGACCTCTCAAGCGCACTTGGGATGAACTTGCTGCCGCGATGAATGCCAAAACGGGACTGCTGATATATTTCACAGATGGAACTGCGAATTGGCTTCCACAAAGAGCTTTCCAAAATAACCGACTGAAGGAGGGTCTCCATGCGTTCTTGGTTGAGCGATTGGTCGAAAATGAATAACAACTACCGAGAGACGCCGAATCCGAAAGCCACTCTGGATAAGGGGCGGCGAGCAGCAAAGTCTCCAGGATGCGGTGGAGCGGGAGTTGGACGGCGAACAAGAAATGATCAAAGTTGGCTTCGAGGCCCTCCGTCTGGGGCGGAACGTTCCGGCGGATCCGCTTGGCTGCGTCGCTGAGTGCCACAGCAAAGTCAAAGCCGCCGGATTCGAGGAGCAGATTCAGAACAGCCACAGGCCGGTGAATTGTTTCCGGCTGCGAACCTATTGAATTAGCGCGCTGCTCCGACCCTTCGGAATCATTCCCAGGTGATAAATCAAGAAGCCGTGCAGGAATTGCTGAACTGCCCGCGCCTGTTCAGCGGTCGCGCGCAGTTCACCCAGCTTTTCCCACGATGTGTCAGTAAGAGCGGCGACCAGGTTCTGGGTCGGCAGGGACAGTTGCGTTTGCGGTACATTGGGTTCAAGGCCGAGTACGCGGAGCAGTTTCAACTCAAAGGCGAAAACAGTCCTAGGCTTGGGCGGTTGCCGGGGCAGGTGATTCAAGAAAGCGGTGAACAAGGGGTGGATGTCTGGCAAGGGTGTGTCCGCCTCGGTTGTTTGCTCGATCAACGCGGCGCCATAGCTGGCTTGCTGCAACCAGCCAAGTTCCTGTCGCAACGCGGCGTGAGTTTCGCGCACGGCGACTTCGCGCAACGTGTGCAACTCCGAACGGCGGCTGCGATGGAAAGTGAAATCGGCTTCGTAGAACAAATCCAGCTTGCCGAGAAACGGTGACTTGAGCCGGCGGGCGCCTTTGGCCACGGTGGCGATGCGTCCAAACTGCGGCGTGAGCCAGTTCACAATGAGGCTCGTTTCGGTCAGGGTCCGCGCGCGCAAAATCAAACCGGAGGCGGTTTCGATCATGCGGGCAGGTTGACCCCGGTGCGTGGCTGGCTGATGGGCGGCAGTTCGGCCGGCGCCGCGTATTCGGGGGACACGGAGCCAAGGCTGATGATGAACTTGATGGCGTCGGCCACGGACATCTGGAGCCGGGTCACGTCCTGTTCCGGGACGAGAACCAGCCAGCCGGAGGTGGGATTGGGAGTGGTGGGCACAAAGATGCAGACGACTTTTTCCTTGGTTTTCTGTTGCACCTCGTCGTGCTGTTCGCCGGTGATGAACCCCAGGGAATAAATGCCGGCCCGGGGAAACTGGATGAGCACCACGGTTTGGAAGGCGCTCTTCTTGCCGGTGGAGAATGCCTCGTTGACTTGCTTGATGGTGGAATAGATTTTGTTCACCAACGGGACCCGCATGAGGACATTGTCCATCCACTGAATCAGCTTCTTCCCGATGTAATTCCGCGCCAGACGGCCCACGATGGATACCAACCCCAGGGCCAAGAGCAGCGCGAGCAGACTCCAATACCAAAACATCTGGCCGGACTTGCCGTTGAGGTAAATCCGCTCTGGATTCAGAATGTATTTCAGGAAGAACAGGAGCGCGTCCGTGATGTTCGACACGCTGCCAAACAGCCACACAATCACCGCGATGGAAACAACCGCTGGCAGAATAATCGCCAGCCCCGCCAGGAAATTGGCGCGCCAACGGACAATCAAACCTTTGTGTTCCATGACCGGAGGTTAAAGCAGGTTCAGAGATTGCTCAAGGCAAAGCGGCGGGCCACCCGCCGCAACAGCCGGTTCTCCGCCCGCTTCATGGCCCGGCGCGCCGCGGGGCGGGTGTCGTCATAACCGCGCAAATGCAGCAGTCCGTGCAGAATGTAGCGGAGGACTTCCGCCTGCCATGTCGTGCGGAAACGCCGGGCCTGTGCCACGGCTTCCTCCACGCAAACGAACACCTCGCCGTGGAGCATAATCGGTGACTGATTCTCGCAAGCAAGGGGACTTTCCTGATCAACAGATGACGCCCCCGGCCGGTGATCAAACGTGATGACATCCGTGGAACCGGCGTGCCGCAAATACCGTTCGTTCACGCGCGTCATTTCCGGCGCCGCCACCAGATGGACGCCGAGTTGGTACGCGACCAGACCGAACTCCTCGTGCAGGGTGGTGGCGATGACTTTGCGGAGCTGTCGCCGGTTGATGCGACGCACGCGCTGGCGGTTGCGCAGGCAGAGTTCGCGGTTCATCGGGCCGTGCCGCGGTGCTGTTCGTAGGCACTGATGATGCGTTGGACCAGCGGATGCCGTACCACGTCGCGTTTGCCAAATTCGATCACGGCAATGCCTTCCACGTTCTTCAGCACACGATGGGCTTCCAGCAGACCGGAGTGTTTGTGGGGCGGCAGGTCTATCTGAGTTTCATCGCCGGTGACCACGGCCTTCGAGCCGTGGCCCAGGCGCGTGAGAAACATCAGCATTTGCTCGGTGGTGGAATTCTGGGCCTCGTCCAGGATGATGAAGGCATTGTTCAGCGTGCGCCCCCGCATGTAGGCCAGCGGCGCGATCTCAATGGTGCCGCGCTCGGTGTGCTTTTGAATCTCCTCGGCAGGCAGCATGTCGTGCAAGGCATCGTGCAGGGGCCGCAAGTAAGGTGTGATTTTCTCGTAGAGGTCACCCGGCAAAAACCCCAGCGCTTCGCCGGCCTCGACCGCCGGCCGGGTGAGAATGATTCGCGAAACCTTCCCCTCGCGGAGGGTGGTCAGTGCCATGGCCACCGCCAGGTAAGTCTTGCCCGTGCCTGCCGGGCCCACCCCAAATGTAATGTCGTTTTTGCGAATGGCATCGAGATACTTTTTCTGCCCCACGGTCTTGGCCGTGACGCCGGGTTTCTTTTCATGCGTCAGCACGCGGTCGCTCATCAAATCCTTCAGCGTCGTTACACCCTCGTGCTTGACGACGTTGAGGGCGTGCGTGAATTCGCGGTTGCGCACCGGCGATCCGGCTTTGAGTGAACCTTCCAGTGAGAGGAAGAGGTGCTTGGCACGTTCCAGCGCCTCCGCGTTTCCCTCGAGCTTGATCCAGCCCTCGCGGGCAGTGGCTTTGACGCCAAGTTGCTCCTCCAGCGCCTGGAGGTTGCGGGGTTCATGATTGAACAATTGCTGGGCCACGCGGGCGTTCTCAAAGTGGAGCGTTTCGGTAGGCATGGCGTGTAAAATGAAGCAACCCGTCAGTTCACGGCGCCAAGACGCCTCGCAACTGTGCGGCCAAATCCTCAAGGGCTTGCGGCAGGACACTGGTGTTAGCGATGACCGGCATGAAATTGGTATCCCCATTCCACCGCGGCACCACATGAACGTGCAAATGTTCCGTGATGCCCGCGCCAGCCACCCGGCCCAGGTTGATTCCAATGTTGAAGCCCTCGGGCCGCATCAGCGCGGTGAGCGCGTTGACACACCGGCGCGTAAGTTTCCACAAATCGGTCAATTCTTCCTCAGTCAAATCGTTCATATCCGCGGTTTGCTTGTAGGGGACAATCATCAGGTGTCCGCCATTGTAAGGGTAGCGATTGAGGAGGGCATAACAGGTACGCTCCCGCACAATCACCAGATTGGCCCCGTCGTCACTCGACTGCGCAATTCGAGTGAACAGGCTTTCGTCAAGCTGCGGCTTGGGCGCCAGAATGTATTCGATGCGCCAAGGAGCATGGAGTGTTTCCATGCGTTCACCCTAGTGAGCACCACGCTGAAAGTCAAAAACCGATGCGGCATCTTGGGGAACGTCCAATCCCGGGGAGCACTGTCAGGCGGGCGCTTTTGCGCCGGGCCCCAACTTGCCTCTCAGCACGTACACCAGCGCCTTGACCGCGAGTTCGCTGAAGAGGAAGGGTTTGGCGATGAAATCATTCCCCCCGCTCATCATGGAACTGGCGCGGCTCTCCAGATCATTGAGGCTGGTGACGAAGACAATCGGAACGGTCTTGTACGCCGGCAGCGCGCGCACCTTCGTGCAAAGCTCAAAGCCGTTCATACCCGGCATATCCACGTCGAGAAAAATCAACTCAAAGCATTGTTCCGACACCATCTGGAACGCCACGAGGGGATCTTCCTCGTTGACGGATTTCAGTCTGGCTCTTTCCAGCGCGTGAGTGATGGCGCGCCGGGAAATGGCCTCATCGTCAACGACGAGAATGTTGGCCGCCGGTGTTTCGCGTCCTGGCACGGTGGCGTGGGTGAAGAGGAAACCCAGAAAGTCAATAGCGTTGGCCACGGTGCGCATCGTCGAGGCGTTCACGTTGGCCGGCTTGTCCTGAAGCTCCTTGAGGAGCGCCTCCAGCGCATCCGACATCTGCGCAATCTGCAGCATGCCGGTGATGCCCGCGTTACCGGTCAACGCGCGAATTCGCCTAAGCAGTTCCTTGATCTGGTGCAGGCGGACAGTCTCGTTCTCCGCCTTGATCATGCCCTGCAATAATGTCCGCAACGTGACGAGGGTAGCCGGCAGGCTCTCCACGAAAGACTTGCTTAGATCGGCCTCAAACGCGGCCTCCGCTTCGCGAGTCGGCGGGCGGGGCGGCGGCATGGTCGGGACCGACCGCGGCTCGGCCCAAGTGGTCACACTGACAGGTGCGGCTTTTGCCACCGGCGCAACCGCGGCCGCCGGCAGACTGCTCGCTCCGATGAGGCTACGAACCAGGTCAATGACCTGCCGGGGTGTGGAACTGGCCTTGGAGAGACAATTGGTCGCCCCCGCAGCCCAGGCATCCTGGACCATGTTCGACAGATAAGTATTGGAGAAGACGATGAGCGGTAATTTTTCGCAGCCGGGTTCGGCCCGAATCATTTTCATCAATTCCACCCCGGAAAGGCCCGATAGCATCATATCGAGAATGACAGCATCCGGTTGGAAACTCTTGACCAAGGCAAGCCCCGGCTCGCCTTCGTGGGCTACTTCCACCGAGTAGCCTTCGAGCACAAAACGGTTGCGATAGATATTGGCGACGATCTGGTCGTCTTCAATGATTAAGACCTTCTTCATGAAGAGACTTCAGCGGGCAGGTCGGCAGACGACTTGAGATACGGTGCCAAGAACTGGCTGACCCGCTCGAACTCCGTGGCAATCTGCGTCTGGAGTTCCGATGCGCCGGTCAGATTGCCCTCCTGTCCCCGATGTTCCAATTCGCGCAGCGGGGCGACGAGTTTCGTGATTCCGCACGTGGCGCTGGCACCCGCGCAACTGTGGGCCACCCGCCGCACTTCGGCAGCGTTGCCAGCCTGCACTGCGTCGCCCAGTTGCGCCACTTGTTCGCGGGTTTGCGTCAGGTAGAGGCTCACCAATTCGCGCAGGTTTTCCGGGTTGCCTTCAGTGAATTTCATCAGCCGCGCCATGTCCACGGGCGGTTCTTGGGCGGCTTGGTGTTCGGGGTTGGAGTTTGGGTTCATGGTGGTTCGCGCGCCAGTTTGGGGTTCCGCAGGCCGGTTGATCGTGGCCGAGACAGCCCAGCGCTCAACAATGGCGCGGACCTCCTCGGGCCGCACCGGCTTCGCCATGTAATCATCCATGCCGGCCGCCAGGCATTTCTCGCGATCGCCCGGCATGGCACTGGCCGTCATCGCCACGATGCAGATCGGCGATTTGTAATTGGGGAACTGGGCGCGGTCCTGCTGCCGCTGGCGGATGATCCGCGTGGCCTCCAAACCGTCCATTTGCGGCATCATCACGTCCATAAAAATCATGTCGTAAGGCTCGCGATCCAGCGCCGCGAGCGCTTCGACGCCGTTGGCGGCGAGCGTCGGGCGGTAGCCCATTTGCTGAAGCAGTCGCAGGGCAACTTTCTGGTTGATGACGTTGTCGTCACACAAAAGCACGCGCAACGGCAGCCGCGCGGCCATGGTCGGGTCCAGCTTGCCTGGGCCGGCTGACCGGCGCGCGGCCGGCCGGCTGCCGGAAACCACGCGTATGAGCGATTCGTAGAGTTGCGTGGGTTTGATCGGTTTGGTCAGACAACTGGCAAACGCCGCTGTTGCGAAATCCGGCGTGTCGGCCCGCACGCCCATGGAGGTCAGCAGCACCAGCGGCAACATCACGCAACTGGGGAGTTTTCGGATCTCGGCGGCCAGCATCAAACCATCCATGCCAGGCATCTGCATATCCAGGATGGCCAGGTCGAACGCTTCCCCGGCCCGCAACCACTCTAGCGCTTGTTGAGCGTTTTGTGCCGCCCGGGCGGTCATGCCCCATTTGCCAGATTGCAGAGTCAGGATGCGACAGTTGGTCGGGTTGTCATCCACAATCAGCAGGCGCAAACCCTGAAGCTGCGGTTGCGGGCCCTCCAACGGCGACCGGACGTTTTGCGGAGCTGCCGGCAAGGTGAGGGTGAAATGAAAAGTCGAGCCTTTGCCCGGGACACTTTCCACCCACATCTTGCCACCCATCAACTCCACCAGCCGCCGGCTGATCGTCAAACCCAGACCCGTACCGCCAAAGTGGCGGGCCGTGGACGCGTCCGCCTGAGTAAACGGTTTGAACAATCGTGCGAGTTGGTCCACCGGAATCCCGATGCCCGTATCCCGTACAGAGAAGTGAAGCTGCCACGGATTGGTGCCGACCGGCGTCTTTGGAGTGGAGAGAATTCTCACCTGAGTCACCACCTCGCCTTGCTCGGTAAATTTGATGCCGTTGCTGAGGAGGTTGACCAGCACTTGCCGCAAACGCGTGACATCGCCCACCAGCATGGCTGGGATGCCGTCTTCGAGTTGATAGACCAGTTCCAGCTTCTTCTCGCTGGCCTTGGGAGCCAACAAATCCAAAGCTTCTTCAATGCACCCGCGCAAGTCGAACGTTTGCGCTTCCAGTTCCAGCTTGCCGGACTCGATCTTGGAGAAGTCAAGAATATCATTGACGATGGTCAGTAATGATTCGCTGCTGGCGTAGATGGTGTCCACATAGCCGCGTTGTTCCGGCGTCAATTGAGTTTCGAGCAGCAGACCCGACATGGCAATGACGCCGTTCATGGGCGTGCGAATTTCGTGGCTCATGTTGGCGAGAAATTCCGCCTTGGCGCGACCCGCGCTTTCCGCCGCCAGCCGGGCGGCGGTCAATTCCCGGTTTGTCCGTGTCAATTCATCTTGCAGCCGTTTGGCCCGCAACACGGCGCACACCCGGGCCCGCAATTCCGCCGTTTCAAACGGTTTGGTGAGATAATCAGTGGCGCCCAGTTCAAACCCACGCAACTTGTCTTTCGTGCTGTTCCACGCGGTGAGTACCATCACCGGGATGCTCCGGGTCTCGACCGCCTCCTTGATTTGCCGCAACACTTCAAACCCGCTCATGTCCGGTAACCCCAGGTCCAGCAACACCAGATCAATGCGCGTATCGCGCACCTGCCGTAGCGCTTCGGCTCCATTGGCCGCATGCATCAGCGAAATGTTGGCTTCCTGGAGCAAACCCGCCAGGACCTCGGGCATCTTCAGGTCGTCTTCCACCAACAATACTTGCGACGGAGGTAGATTCATACGCTGCCAAATCTGCTACTCTCGAAACTGTTTTCAATCCGCGGGGTGCTGCTGATTTGTTGTTTGTTTCAGCATATTCAACACCAAAGGGTTTCCAAAGGCCAATGCGATTTTTGCGCACGGTGACAGCCGGTGCCACAGGCTGATGCGGACGGGTGGCAAGCCAGGAGTGATTTCATTCGGAAATCCCCTTACTCCTGCGGGCGAGCGGGTGACTTGAAGTGAGACAACTCTCAGCCCCGTGCGACAACTCGCCCACCACGAACACCGCCGATTGCACCTGCCTGTTCGCATCGGCCAAAGAATCGTTGCGCGCGTGGGGCAACTCTGCGTACAGTTTCCGCATGGTTCAGACGGTGCCCGAGCCCGGCGCATTGGGCGACATCTTCACGGAGCGCGAGGCTTACCTGAAAGCTTACCGCCTCATGCTGCTCGCCCGCCTCCTGGACGACAAATTCGCCAGCCTCTATCGCGCCGGAAAAATTCATGGCGGCGTGTTTCTCGGTCGGGGGCAGGAGGCCCTCAGCGTGGCCGTCGGGCTGGCATTGCGGAAGGGCGACGTCTTCGCACCGCTGATTCGCGACCAAGCGGGGCGGCTGGCTTTCGGAGAATCGGTGCTCGATGCGGTGCGGACCTATCTTGGCTCCGCGCTGGGGCCGATGCGCGGACGCGATGGCAACGTGCATCGTGGCCGGCCCCGGGAAGGGCTGTTGACCATGATCAGCCACTTGGGCGCGATGATCTCGGTGGTGAACGGTGTGTTGCTGGCGCGGCGATTCAAGGGCGTAACGGATTGTGTTGGGGCGGCCTGCATTGGTGATGGCGCCACCTCCACCGGCGCGTTCCACGAAGCCCTGAATCAGGCGGCGGTGGAGAAACTCCCGTTGGTGTTGGTGCTGGCGGACAACCAATACGCCTACTCGACACCTAACTCGCGTCAGTTCGTCTGCCGTTCGCTGGCGGACAAAGCCGCCGGCTACGGTGTCACGGCCCATACCGTGAACGGTACCGACCTGGCCGCGTGTCTCCAGGTGCTGAGGAGTGCAACCGGGCGCGCCCGCGAAGGTCAAGGACCGCAGTTGGTCGTCGCGCAATTGCTGCGCCTCTGCGGTCACGGAGAACATGACGACGCGGGCTATGTGGCGGCCAGTTTGAAGACGTCACCGCTGGGACGCGATTGTCTGAAGCTGGCCGAGGAGACTGTGCTGGCTAAGGAATGGGCGGATGCGGCCATGCTTACGGCGTGGCGCGGCGAGATCGTGCAGCAAATTGATGAGGCAGTGGCCACGGTGCAGCGCGAACCCACGCCCGACCCGTTCGCCGAAAACTGGGTTGCCTGCGCCTCAACGCACTTGGTCGAGTTGCACGACGAACCTCAGCCCGGACCGGTTGACATTTGATTCAGCGAGTTGCCCATGAGCGTCACCTATCTTGAAGCCATTCGCGCGGCCCAAGCCCGCGCACTGGCGGAAGACCCGCGCGTGTTCATCTATGGGCAGGACGTCGGAGCATTCGGTGGCGCGTTCAAAGCCACCAAGAACCTGGCCAATGAATTTCCCGGGCGCGTGCTCGACGCGCCCATCAGTGAGGACGCCATGGCCGGCTTGGCGGTGGGCGCGGCAATCGAGGGCCTGCGGCCCATCATCGAAATCCAGTTCGCGGACTTTTCGACCGTCGCGTTCAACCAGATCGTGAATCAAGCCGCGACGTTGTATTGGCGGACCCAGGTGTCCTGCCCGGTCACGTTTCGTTTGCCGTGTGGCGGCACGTCGGGCAGTGGCCCGTTTCACAGCCAGACGATGGAAGCCATCTACGCGCATTACCCCGGCTTGATTGTGCTGACCCCCGCAACCGTCGAAGACGCCTACAGCATGTTGCTCGAAGCCGTGGCCATTGATGACCCCGTGATCTTTTGCGAGCACAAGTTGCTCTATTACCATCTCAAGGCCGAGCGGCTGCCGTCCGAGGCGTTGCCCGTGGGCAAGGCCCGTCTGGCGCGCGAAGGACGCGACCTCACCCTCGTGGCCTACAGCGCCATGGTGCATGAGGCGCTGGCCGTCGCGGAAGAACTCCAGGGCGAAGGTTGGGAAATCGAGGTCGTGGACCTGCGCTCCGTCAAACCGCTCGACACCGACACGGTCATGGCTTCGGTGGCGCGCACGGGCCGGTTGTTGTGCGTCGGCGAAGCCTGGCCCTGGGGCGGCGTAACGGCGGAAGTCATTGCCCGCGTTGCCACGGAAGGACTTGATTTGCTGGATGCGCCGCCCCAAAGGTTGAACGCCAAGGATACTCCCGTGCCGTATCATCCGAATCTGTGGGCCGCGCATCGGCCGACCGCCCGCAGCATTGCCGAGGCGGCGCGAAAACTTCTGCGCCAATGAATCCACCGCTTTCATAACATGGCCACCATTCCCATCATCATGCCACAGCTCGGTGAATCCATTGCCGAGGCCACCATCGTCAGTTTTCTCGTGCAACCGGGCGATCAGGTGGAAGCCGATCAGGACATCCTCGAAGTTGAAACCAACAAAGCCAGCATGAACGTGGCTGCACCCTGCAGCGGGCGCATTGTGAACTTCACGGTGCAATTGCAGGAAAGCTATCCCGTGGGCGCCACCTTGGGCCAAATTGAAGTCAGCAAGGAAGAAGCCGTCCGACTCGGGCTCGACACCGCCCACCTGGCCCGGGCTGCCGCCGAAGAAGCCCGCATTACCGCCGACGATTCTGCCCCAGGTGGAGCGAATCGCCGCGTGCAACCCACCATCCGCGGTCTGCCCGTGCCGGCGCACGCCGCGGGCGCCAGTTACATGTCTCCGCGCATGAAGGCGCGCATGACCGAACTGGGCCTCCACGCCGCCGACTTGTCGGGCATTGCCGGCAGCGGCGCGGCGGGGCGGGTGACGATTGAGGATTTTGAGAAATACCTCAGCAACCTGGAAAAACAGAAACTCACGCAGGCTTCCACCATGCGCGTGGCCGTGGCCGACGCCATGCGCCGCAGTTGGACGCGGCCCCTCGCCACCGTTGGCCTGCCGGTCATTCTCGACCCGGTGTTGGCGCATCGCAAACAATGCGATCCCAAACCCGGCCCCGCGCTCTACGCCCTGCGCGCCCTGGCGATTGCGCTTGCCGAAAACAGCGCCCCCGCGGGCCGATTGGTGGGCAGCAAGATCGTGCATCCCACCGCCATAGACGTTGGCTTCGCGGTGGAAGCCGAAGATGGCGTGCTCGTTCCTGTGATTCGCAACGTGGACAAACGCCCGCTGAAGGAACTGGTCGGACGGTACAACGAGTTGGTGGACCTTGCCCGCCAGCGCAAACTCCCCGCCGACGCCACGGGCGGCAGCATTGCCACCGTGACCAACTACGGCACGTTCGGATTGATCTGGGCCACGCCGATCCCCTTGCCGGAGCAGACACTGGTGCTGGGCATGGGCGCAGGCCGCAAGGCGCCGCATTGGAATGAAACCACCGGCCAGTTCGTCCCGGTGGTGGAGGCCAATCTCACCTTGAGCTTCGATCACCGCGTGCTGGACGGCGGCGCCGCAGGCCGGCTGCTTACGCGCGTGGCGGACTTGATGAGCCGACCGGAACAACTCTAACTTTGCAGCGACCTTGGCGAGAGAAGATCGCAGCACGCCACCGTACTGCCTTCACATCTTCACGGCGTCACATCCAGCACCCGGTAGAACCGCGTCTGACTTAATCCGGCATCGTCCACCAATACGGCATAGGTCGAATCAGCATTGAAACTTGTCCCCAAGTCAGTCCAGATGGCGTTCGTGATCGCCGTCTTGGTTTGGTATTGATATTCCCGGCCCGGTTGAACGCGCCAAGTCAGGGTGAAGTCGCCTTCCGGCGACTCCGCGATGCTTAAAAATCGCGGCTGCGTCACGACGATTACAGCGAACGACTCGGTATCGCTGGCCGGCGGCACGGCGTTGTCGGTCACGCGTACCGTGATGCTGCTGGTAGTCGCGGCATACTCGCTGGTCGGCGTCCAGGTAAACTCTCCACTGGTGGGATTGATGGCGGCCCCGGCGGGGGCGCCGACCTCCAGACTGAACGTGAGATTCTGCAACACATCCGGGTCTTGGGCGCCGACGATGAAAACCAAGGACGCGTTTTCCACCACCTCCTCGTCCGAAATGGGGGCCAAAACCGGCGGGGCATTGCTCAACCCCACATAACCACTCCTGACCATAACATTGCTGGTCAACGGACCAATCGCGGTGAGGCTGACCGTGTAGCTTCCAGCGTTGCTATACGTGTTGACCGGATGGGTGCTGGTGCTGGTCTGGCCGTCGCCAAAGTCCCACATATACGTCGTTGCACCGGTACTTAGGTTGGTAAAATACACCGCCAAGGGAGACACGCCGCTGGTGGGAGAAGCGGTGAAATTTGCCACGGGCGGCGGGATGACCGTCCAGCCAATGTCCTTGAGGAGTTCGGTGGTCAACCGGTAATCGGTTGTCGGCGTCAGAAACGGCTCCATCAATTCATCCGGGGACAAAACCGTATCCCAGTGACTGACTGAGGAACCCGGCTGCGCGGGGTTTGGCGCGTACATGCGCACATGACCGCCACCTGTGCCGGAACTCAGGATGCCGATGTTCGCCAGCACATTGGGGCCGACCCAATGGAGGTTGCCGGTGTTGGTGCTGGCCGTGAGGCGCTCGGTGTTGGTCATCGCTGGATACGTCTTGCCAGTGGAATGATTCTCCAAATGGCGCATGTAAGCATCATCCCGCGGCACACCATCCAGACCTGAAAACTTCGCCCCGGTTGAAAGGTTGACCAGGGAAAGGAATCCCAGCCCGTGGGCGATCTCATGCAACACCGTGTCTAGGAGATCAATTCCATTGGCCGGCGTGTTGCCATCGAATCCATAATACCAACTGAGGGAGGACAAGCAGCCCGGCTTGCCTAACTCACTATTGAAAGTGGCTGAAATATCATAATTGGCGGGGGAAAGGTCTGTGCCTGACAGAGCATTCGCCTGAGCCGCCGTGTACCACGTATTGGCCACGGGTGCGCCAGCAAAATCGCGATGAACGGTGTTTGGCCCGGCCGATCCAAGTACGCCAGAAGTGTCGGAGCAGGATAGCGGATCGAATTTGGCCGCCACCAGGATCGGCACGTTGCTGACCAATCGAGTGCCCCAAATCTCAGCCGCTCGGCCAAACACATTGAGCCGCTGCAGACCGACGGTGGTACCGTTATTCCCGCCAACCGGTGTGGCCGGAGTCGGGTCATTGAAACCTTCGTTGACACCATCCAGGTTGACAATGGTGATCGTCGCGGCGGACGCCGCCGACGCGAGGCAAAGCCAGAGTGCTGGCAGAAGCAGGCGAAATTGCATGCGAAAATACTGGCAGTGGAGATTCACGGATTGCGCTTATCGGATTGGTCGGCCGGATTGCCGTCCGGGGATTTATGTCCCGCTGTGGAGCAATCCGCCTCGCCACACCCATCCATTCCTCGCCCACAGTTCAACCCAACCGTGCCATCCGCATTCACCGTGGCCGTGACCAGACTGCGAAAGCGCCCCTGCAAATCCACCATGACACCGCCCCCGGGTATCGGCACCGGCAGTTCACGCAAGCCTTCGCTGGAAGTACTCAAGGCATTGGCCACCTCGGGAAACCGGGCCAGTCCCGGCGGGATCGGCGGCGGGCCTGAACTTGGGCGGCCGGTGGCGGGATCCATGTAAACTCTCCGCCCCGCACTGGCCGCCGCTGTCGGCGTCGTAACCACTGACTCGACCGTAGCAGCGCCATCCGTTTTTTTGGCGGGGCTGGCCACCACGGCGGCGGCGTTTGATTCTTCGTGACGAGAGTCGCGACTGGCGAGCAGTCCGGCTGTCAACGCCAGCCCCGTCAGCAGGGTTCCCGCCAGGATATAGGTTTGTTTGGTCGTCATGTTCATTTGTCAGCAGATTAGCGCAGATTCGTTGTTCCACAACTGCTCGGAAACTAGAGCGCGCGGTGCTTTACCAGCTTCAATCAATCACATCCGCGTATCTGGAAGAGTTCCGTATAGCGCCGTGGCTAAGGCATGAGCAATGTTTTTCTTTGCGTTGCACACCTGGTCCGCCGCGATGCCATCCACCCTGGATACTTCCACAAATCACCCTCGGAATCACGCTTGCTGGCGCTTCGCGAGAATTTGCATGAACCACTGGACACCCCCATCACCTTCTGAAAAACTCCGCGCCCGTGAAACAATGCCTTGTGACTCTCGACATGGAAGGAGTGCTCACTCCCGAAATCTGGATCGCCGTTGCCGAGAAAACCGGCCTCCCGGAATTGCGCCGCACCACGCGCGATGAACCGGATTACGACAAGCTCATGCGCTACCGACTCGACATCCTCGACCGGCACGGCATCAAACTCACGGACATTCAGAATGTGATCGGCACGTTGCGTCCTTTGCCGGGGGGGAAGGCGTTCCTGGATGAACTCCGCTCGCTGGTGCAGGTCGTCATTCTCTCGGATACGTTTGAACAATTCGCCGCTCCCTTGCTCCAGCAACTGAACTGGCCCACGCTCCTGTGCCATCGCCTCGTCGTCGAGCACGACCGCATCGTGGATTACAAACTGCGCGTGCCGGAACAGAAGCAGCGCGCCGTGGCCGCGTTCAAGCTGCTCAATTATCACGTCATTGCCGCGGGCGATTCCTTCAACGACACCGCCATGTTGATCGAAGCCCACGCCGGCTTCCTGTTTCACGCGCCAGACAATGTGAAACAACAGTTCCCGCAGTTCCCCGCCGTGGACACTTATGCGGACCTGCTGGCCCAGATCAAGGCCAGCATCGCTGGTTGAGGCCGGTTGAGGTCTTGCCAAACCGATTGCGAGGCTTAGTCTGGCAACATGTACGCCCGACTGTTCACTGCCGTTTTGCTTGGTGTTTCCGCCATTTCAGTCTCCGCCGCCAACTGGCCTTCGTGGCGCGGGCCGAATCAGGACAACACTTCGCCCGAGTCGAAGTTCCCCACGACTTGGTCGCGGTCAACCAATGCAAAATGGCGCACGCCCCTGCCCGAGGCCGGCAACTCGTCGCCCATTGTCTGGGGCGACACGGTATTTGTGACGCAAGCCGTGCGGGATGGCCGCGAGCGCACGTTGATGGCGTTTGACCGCGCCACCGGAAAAACGCGCTGGCAACAGGGCGTCACCTACACCGCGACCGATCCGCGCCACAAAAGCAATCCGCATTGCGCCGCCTCGCCGGTGACGGACGGTGAACGCGTCATTGCCAGCTTCGCTTCCGCCGGGATTGTCGCGTACGACTTCCGCGGCAAGCAGCTTTGGAAAACCGACCTCGGCCCGCAAAAGCACGAATGGGGGCAAGGGTCTTCACCCATTATCCACGACGATCTGGTGATCGTTTATCATGGCCCCGGTGAATTTTCCGCGCTCCACGCGTTGGACAAGCGCACGGGCCAAAAGCGATGGTCGGTGCCGCTCCCGGAAGTGGACCCGCCGGAGCGCTTCGATGGCTTCGCCGGTCAGCGCGAGGCCATGTTAGGCACGTTTAGCACGCCACTCGTCATTGCGACGGGCGGGCGCGAGGAAATCATCCTGCCGGTAGTGAACAAACTCCGCGCCTTTGCGCCAGCCACCGGCCGCGAACTATGGAGCGCTGACGGCCTCAGTCCGCTCGTCTATGGGTCGCCCACTTTCGGCGAAGGCAGGCTGGTCATGTATGCCGGCTTCTTCGGCAGCGTAACCTACGTGCCACCCGGCGGAGATGGCGACGTGACGGCCAAACGCCTTTTCCACGAGCGCCGGATGCGCAAACACACCATCGGCTCGCCCCTCATCAAGGACGACCACGTGTATCTCTGCGTGACCGATGGCTTTGCGCAATGTTATGAACTGGCGACCGGCAAACTGCTCTGGGAGGAACGACTGCCGGCCACGGGGGCCAGCGGGCAGATCTGGGGTTCCGGCGTCCTGGCGGCCGACAGAATTTATGTAAGCAATCAATCCGGCGACACTTTTGTGCTCCGCGCCGTGCCCAGCTTCGAGGTCATTGCCACCAATCCACTGGGCGAATTGTCCAACTCGACCCCCGCACTGTCGGAAGGCGAAATCTTCCTGCGCACGCACGCCGCGCTCTACTGCATCGCCGAAGCAAAGCAGACGGCAAGCAGATGAAACCCGAAAAGACCGCGAAGCACGCAGTACTGCGACAGACAATTGGCGCAACGTGGTCGGGCGCGTCACTCCGCGCACGCCGTTTAACCAGCGAGTAGAGGACTGCGGCGCGCAGGGAGTGACACGCCCCACCGAACTCGATCGCATGCTTCCAGACTACTGAGTCCCCGCATTAGATTGGACTTTCCGGGCCGGGTCGAATCCTCCCGGCTCAGGTATTGGGTGCGATCATCGCCCATTTGCCGCGGATGAAGGCGCGGACGGAGGGACACAACGGAGGCAATTTGGTGGGGTCGAGAAAGTTGGTATCAAAGTACCAGTTGCGGTTGGGGGGATTGTAGATGTTGTAAGTGGTACCGGTACCACGCCACGGCCCCGTGGCGAACTGGCTCCGGTAGAGCACGATCATGGAGCCGTTGTAGGTAAAAGTCTTGCCGCTCCAGTTTTCCAGAAAGCGCGGAAAGTTCTCGACACCGCCGCTGTAATAGCCATTGCCGGTTTCGACGATGCCGGCTAGGAACGCGGCGTTGACCGTGGTGTTGGCCGCCACCCGCGAAGAAAGTGATTTGGTGCTGTTAGCATCGCTCCAACTGCCCGAGAGCACGTTGATGGCATCGGCAATGAGCGCGGCGGGTTTGGTGTTGGAGGTGTTGTTGCCGCCAACTGAAACACCGGTCGCATTGTAATGACCCTTGACATAGAGCGGCACCGGGGTGGCCACTGTCAGCCCAAGCGGTGGCAGCGTTGCGCCGTTGACCAGCCGGACCCCGGGGATGGTGCCAGCGGGTTGCGTCCGCAAGTCGGCCACGTAAATGGAGTTAATGTCGCGCTTCAGCGCGTTCTTCAAGGCGTTGTTGGCCGTTGCGTTCCAAGTGACAAACTTGGCGATGTCAATCTCCGTGACCCGGATGGTCTTCTGCTCACGCGCATCGTAAAACGATTTGCCGAGGTTGATAAAATTGCTGACGGAAGACCACTGGAGGTTGGGGCCGTTGCCGTTGGCAATCCCGCCGCCGCGCACGCTCACTTTGTTGTTCTCCACCAGGATCACCAGATCGGCGTTGTTGTAAAACCGCTGCCGGCCCAACTCGGAGTTAACGGACTCATTGTTGGGGGGGATTTCCACGATCTGGCGTACCGCTTCGGGTGTGTTCGCGGTGCCGATCGGCAGGTTGAGGCTCATCACCCCGCTGTCGTGCTCCGCCCGAAACGTGACGCTGCCGCCGCCCCGGATGGAGGGGTCGCCTGGCTTTTTGTCCGGGATGATTTCCCCGGCGCTGGTCACGTCGCCGTTGAAAGTCAAGGCGGCGGCGGGTTGAAGATAGATGAAGGCGTTGCCATGCGTGCGCCCGCCAATGGTCATGGGGGCGCCGGGGTTAATCTCCAAGTCCAGATTGTAAAAGATCGCAAACTGGAAGATGGGGATCATCGCCAGTTGCACATCTTGCTGCACCGCGCCAATCAACTCTCGCGTGGCCCCCAGGTCCCGGGCGTTGGCTTTGATGCGGTAGGTTGCGGCGTAACCCTTGAGGCCCTGGTACTGCGAAATGAGCGGCACCCCGTTGGACCACGCCGTAATCATCTCGACCGACAACTCGTCATTCTTGCGCTGGCCGTTGCTGAACTTGAACTTCGCCCAGTGGGCATGCTCGGCTGCCTGCGGCAGTCGCAACTTGTAGGCAGGCACTTTACTGTTCACCACCGCCGCGCCTTGTTGGGAAAAGTCCACCGCCAGTTCGGCAACCACTTTCTCCGTGGCGGCTTCCGCTGCCGCGACGGTGATCGAATGGCGGACGGCGCTGTCGGTCAACGCCGCGGTACCGGCGGTCCAGCGCATGGTGGACGCCAGAATGAACAGGCTGACGGCGCCCAGCAGCAACACGATCACCAACGTAGAGGCATCCTGGGACGTGCAACGAGTGGAAATTTTCATAGGTGTTTGAAGTTATTCCAGGGCGCGGCGGGTCACCTTGGTCTGTAACTGGTAGTAATCGTAGAGAAATCCGTTCTGGGCCGCGGGGCCTCCAGACTGATCCTGAGAAAACTGGAGCGTCATCCCAATGACACGATTGTTGAAGTTGTTCGACAGAATCCGCCCAAAACCGTCCTCCGAGGTGAACACGAGTTGGTTGGTTACCGAGCGGGCCAGGATCACTTCGGTGCCGTTGTTGACGTAGCGCTTCAGCAGGTCATCGCTGGGGTCGCAGAAGTAGCGGATGAAGTTGTTCGTGTCCGCCTTGTTGGGATAAATCTCGATGGCATTGCCCTCTTGGCGCTGGCCAAACGGTGCTTCAATGAAGACTGCGGAGTCCCCGTTTCCGATTCGGACTCGCCCGGCGGATCGGATATCAGCCGCCACCCGGTTCTGAGCATTGCGGGCATCATTGCAGGCCTTCAATTTCATCTTGACCGTCTGGTCATAGCGCAGCGCAAACAATTGCAGCCCCATGAATCCGGCCAGGGCCATGCCGAAAATGGCGCTTGTCACCATGACCTCCGGCAGAGTCATGCCGCGCTCCCGCCGACGGCCCGAAAGTAAAGGAGAAAACAGTTTCATTGATCGGGGGCGCGGTACGTCGCCGTCGTGTTCGTGAACAAGCCTCTTCGCTGAAAAGCCCAGACAGTTTCCACCCGGATCATTTTCAGCGGTGGATTGGATGAAACCGTCGTGATGAAGACCGTGTTGGTCGCCAGCACGGCATTGCCGCCGGACACGGGCACATCCAGCACCTCCACGGTGACCGGGAAGTTCGTAGTCACCAACAGATCCACGGGCGGCGCGGATTGCGTATCCCATTTCGCCGCACGGGCCGCTTCGAGCCGCTGTGTCGCCATCGCTTGGGCGGCAAAACGATAGGCGGACCATTCGGCGTGGTTCGCGGATTGAACATAGCCCATCAATACTCCACCAAAAATCATGCTGCCAATCGCAATGGACATGACCACTTCAGCCAACGTCATGCCTGATTGTCCTGGGTGAATGGATGTCCTACACCGAATGATCATGCTCGAGCTCCTTGACTTCCACTTGTCCAAGCAGAACCGGTGCCGTGACCAAAGCGACCATCCTCGCTGGCGGAACCACCGGAATTGGACAGATCGTTGCATGGGCTACTGCGGGAATTGGACAGTCTGGCACCCGAGCCATGACGCGCTACCCAATGGGTTCGTCAGCGACGTTCAGGCTCAATCGCTCCCCACCATCACCGCAACTCAGCTAGGATTTCATGTGCCAACGCGGTTCAATGTGCTGATTGAGATTTCCCCTTGCCGCTCCAAAGGACGCTGGCGATCCTCGCCTCATGCCGGAGCAAGCTTTCTCAGAGAGTCGCACCCAAGCTGATTCAGAGGATGATCTGCCGGGCGCCGCGCTGGCGGCGATCTTTGCTCAACCACACTGGCCCCAGTTCCGCGGGCCGAACGGCACGGGCATTTCCCACGATGGCCGGCCGCCGATTCAATTTGGCGTTGACCAGAACGTGACCTGGAAGACGGCTGCGCCAGCAGGCCACTCCTCGCCGTGCGTTTGGGGAGATCGGATTTTTGTAACGGGAGTGGAAGAGAAGAAGCTGATCACCCTCGCGATTGACCGTTCGACAGGAAGGGAACTCTGGCGCAAAGCAGTATCCGTGGAGAAACTCGAGGAACATCACCCCACCAGCAGCCCGGTCACCGCGACGCCGGCCGCGGATGGGGAACGGGTGTATGCGTATTTCGGTTCGTTTGGCCTGATGGCTTATGGACACGATGGGCAGGAAGCTTGGCGCAAACCAATTCCCACTCCGAAAAGCAAGTATGGCATGGCCTCCTCTCCCATTCTTTACAGGGACGCTCTAATTCAACTGATTGACACTGACGGCGGTGATTCCCGGTTGCTGGCGTTTAATCGCAAGACCGGTAAACCGCTTTGGATGCAGGAGCGGACGCAATTCACCGCCGGCTGGCCCACACCGTTGATCTGGTCGCACGACGGGCAGGACGATCTGGTCGCGTTGGGCATCAGCCGCCTCATGGCGTACGATCCACTGACGGGTGCGCCGCGTTGGTGGGTGGATGGCTTCCCGCAGGAAACGGTCAACTCGCCCGTGGCCGGTGACGGCATGTTGTTCGCCAGTTCGGCGGCGCTGGGGGGCCGCGGCAACGAGAAGTTGGACCCGAACTTCTGGCCGGAACTTCTCAAGATGGATCGTAACAGCGACGGCAAGCTCCAGTTCGATGAAATTCCCAACGAGTACCAGCTCGTCCTCCGGTCGGACCTGCCGAAAGACCATCCCGGTTATGCGTTCCCGGCTCCGTTCAAAGCCATGTACAAGAACGCCGACACGGACAAGGACGGCGCCTTGAGCGAGGAGGAGATGAAAGTCAGCATGGGCCGATTTGAAACCTTTACGAAACCGGTGCTCATGGCCATCCGGCCCGGCGGCAAGGAGGACGCCAAGCATAACGTCGTTTGGGAAATGCGCCGCGGCATCGCGGAGATTCCATCGCCGCTCTTCTTTCAAGGCGCGATCTACATGGTGCGCGACGGTGGATTACTGACCTGCGTTGCCGCCAAGGATGGCTCGGTGCGATACCAGGAGCGACTTGGTGTTGGCGGACAATACGCCGCTTCGCCCGTGGCGGCGGCGGAACGGATCTATGTCGCCTCCCAATCTGGAACGGTCATTGTGATCAAACCGGGCGAATCCGCGCCGGAAATCCTCGCCCGGAATAACCTGCGCGAACCCATCATGGCCACGCCGGCAATTGTGGAAAACACCCTCGTCGTCCGGACGGCGGAGAATCTCTATGCGTTTGGGCAGCGGTGATCCTGGACCATCGGCGACGAGACGCTGGCTGAAGGCAACGGACTTTCCTCTACCCTACGGTCGGATCGGTTGCGCGGCGCCGTAACCGGGACCGTAGATCATCGCGTTGAGAATGATCCGCGCGGGGCCAAGTGTCGCCGCGCGGAACGTCGGCCGGGTCGCAAACAGAATGATCTGCCCCCGTCCCACCGACTCACGGGTGACATAAGCGGAATTGGCCAGGCGATGCGTGGCTTCGGGCCAGAGCAGACCGCTCATGCGCAGGTGCATTTCAGTGTCAGGCGGGAGCGCGCTCCAACCAACGCGCGGCGGCTCCTTCTTTTCCTTTTTGTCGGCATCCGGTTTGTCGGAGGAGTCGGACTTGATTGGGGCATCCGTTTTCGCGGCGTCGGCGGGTTTGCCTTCCACTTTGGTGAGGTAGCCGAGACGCACCGGAACCTCGACACCTTCGCCGGCCATGAGCACCGGATTGCGAAGGGCGAGCACGGGCAGCGGTTCTTCGCAGCCAAATGTCAACCAGTGTTTCGCATCCACGCGCGCGGCCACCAGCGCGCCTTGCGGCATGAACAGGTTCAACCACGCGTCGCGTTTCTTGAGTTCCTTTTCTTCCGCGTGCGCGCCGTCAATTGATTGCCAGGGGTATTTCAGGCCGGGTGTGGCTTTGTGGGACCACACCGCGTCGGCGGGCGGCAAATCGCCGTCGCGCGCCAGCCATTCGCGGAACACCGCCAGTTCGTAATCGCCCAGTTTGTTCAAAACCTCGGGCAACACGCGCACTTTGCTCAAGTCGGCCTTCTCGTCGGCGAATTGCGCGGCGGAACTGCCCATAGCGATGAGCGTCCCGCCGGCTCGTACCCAGTCCTTGAGCCGATTGGTCCACGAGCCGGGCAACGGACCGCCAAATCGTTCGGGCACAACCACGACGTTGTAGCGGGACAAATCCGGCGAGCCCTCGACGTTGATGCGCGCGTGGCGGATGCCCAGTTCGTGATCGAGGAAGAACCACGCCTCGCCCAGCGCGAGCGGACTCGATCCACCGCGGCTCAACAAGGCGATGCGCGGCGGTTCGAGCCGCTTAAAGTGCTCGCCACCGAGATCAGGTAGATCGCCCTCACCCAAACCACTGCGGATGGCGACGGCGCGAAGACGCAGTTCGCGTACAGTCGCGTCAATTGTAGTTCGCCAGTCGCCCGCAAAGCTTCGATTGTCCAACCGTGTGATCACGACCGAACCGCGCGCGAACTGCTGCCCGTCAAACTCAAATGCCTTTTCGGCCGCGCGCACTTGCAGGCCGCGCTCCATCATGCGCGCCGCCGCCGTCACGGACAGGTCGTCCGCACCGTCAATTGCGTAAGCCACGGGCGATTTCACCACGCCGACCGCTCCGATTTCCTCGCGTTCAGCGGGCTTAAAAGGTTGGGCCGCGTCGGGCAATTCCATCGGCAACGTCAAAGCCTCCAACCCGAACATCATCGTCAGATTCCAGGCGGTGGTGTCGTAAATGCGCGATCCGCCATTGCGAAGGATTTCCTGACGCTCGTCTTCAAGCGCCTTGTCTGGAATCCGGGTGTCGAATTCGAGCGCGGCGGCGACGAGATGGCCGAGCGGCTGCCGGTTCGGGATCAGGATTGTGCCGGCGGGGATTTTTGGATCCTTGAGTTCGCTGCCCAACTGGTCGGTGGCATTTGCGGCGGTGAATTCACTGCTCACTTGGAACAATTCAAAGCCGTGCAACTGCGAGAGCTTGACGAACTTGTCCAGCCGGGAGCGATTGGCCGTGGGCAGCACGGCGAAGGTTCGGTTTGCGTAAGGACCATCCGCGGCGCAGGCGCGCTGGCGAGTATTGTAGAAATTTTCCAGCAAATGCTTTCCGTTGGCTTGAACCGTCTTGAGATTGGCCATCGAGCCGATGACGTGGTGGAACACGGATTCGCGATAGCTCAGAATGCGCCCTTCCGGCCGGCGCACACCGTCCTCCGCGATGCGCGCCTGTTCGTAAAGAATGCCCACCGCACCGCGAAATACCGGCCACGAGTCCGTGTAGCCGGGATACCAGCCTTCATTCCATTCTCCATGGTAATAGACCAGGCCGTGCCGATCGAAAGCGGCGGCCTGATCACGGGCGAACAGGCGGCCCCACTGCGCGTCGCTGGCCGGGAAATGGAGGTTGACCGGCTCGCGGGGCGGCGAAAACAGATGCGTTTCCTGCGGGCCCATGCCGTGCGCGTCCACGACCAGCACGGGATTCCAGCGGGCCACCGCGTTCATGCGCCCGCGCGTTTCCGGGTGGACGCCGAAAAGCGGATCGCGGTTCAGGTCGAAGAAATAGTGATTGCCCCGGCCCCGGGCGTCGTAACCGGTGTGTTGCAACGACTGATCATCCACACTCGGTGTGGTGCCGCGGCTCTCGGCTATCATCTTGAGGAAACGGTCGCGCCCATCGGGATTTTGCAGCGGGTCAATGATGACCACGACTTCTTCGAGCAGCTTTGTCACGTCCGGATTTTCGGCGGCGATGAGATGATAAAGCACCGCCAGCGCTGCGTCTGAGCCTTCCGTTTCGTCACCGTGAATGGTGTAACCCAGCCATGCCACAGGCACCAGGGTTTCAATGAGCTTCTTCGCTTCGGCTTCGGAAAGCTTCCGGGGATCTTCCAACTTCGCCATGCCGCTCTGGATTTCTTCCAGTCGCGAGAGATTCTTCGGCGCAGTCACGATGAGGTAGTGCAGCGGACGTTCTTCGTAGCTGCGCGCGTATTCGACGAATCGCGCGCGGTCGGGCGCGGCGGCAGCCCAGGCCTTGAGGCACTTCTCAATTTCAGTCGAGTTCGCCGCCCGGTGGCCGATGGGATAACCGAGTAACGATTCACCGGTTGGCACCGTTGCGCGATACGTGGCGTCCGGAAAAAAAGCGTTGGTCCAACGCAGGCCGGCCAGTTCGGTGGGCGGGAGCGGCGTGGCGCGCTCCTGGCATGGGGCGATGCATAAACCCAAAGCCATCGCGGAGGCGACGAGCGGCGCAGCCAGGCACTGCGGAACAATTTGAGTTACACGGTCGGCATGGTGGGAGAGAACGTAATCCGCCAGCCAGGGTTTCATCATCTTCATAGTTCTTTCCATCAGGTTTTGTTGCTCCAGGAGTTCCCAATTGCGGCAGTTGCATTGGGCTTCAACGCGACCAGTCAGTGCGCGCCGGCCGGCCCATGAAAAAAGGCAGGCTCTCGCAAAAGCCTGCCCGCACAAAGCACATTGCGCCTGAATGTTTATCCGGCTCTGCCAGCTTTGACTTTCTCAACTTTGCCGGGCTTATCGGCCTTGGAGGTCTTTTCGCCTTTGGCCATTCGGCTTTTGGCTTCGCTGGCTTCACCTTTGTCGCCGTCACGTCGGCCCCGACGATCCGGTCGGCCTTCCTCCTTCTTTGGTTCCAGCGAAACCGCTTCCGGCGGAGGGACCGTCACAGGCGTGGTGCTCTCGACCCGGACCTGGAGCTTGCCCTTAACCTCGGGGTGCAGATGCAATTCGATCTCATGATCGCCAAGCGTCCGGATTGGATTCTCAATGTAAATCTTCTTCTTGTCGAGGGACACGTCGAACTGGTGCTTGAGTTCGTCAGCAATCATGCCCGTGGTAACCGCGCCAAAGAGTTTGCCGTCCTCACCGGTCTTCACTTTGACCTGACAAACCAGCTTGGACAGGCTCTTGGCCAGTTCCGACATGGCATTGTACTCATGGGCTTCGCGTTCGGCCCGGCGCTGACCAAGCACTTCGAGGCGGCGTTTGTTGGCGTGCGTGAGCGGAATGGCCAGACCCTGCGGAAGCAGATAATTGCGGGCATAACCGGCCGCAACCTTGACTTGGTCCGACTCGCCGCCCAAACCGACAATGTTGCTGGTGAGAATTACTTCAGTCTTCATAAAATGTAAGGCGTGAAATGTGAAATCAGAACGGAACGTCGTCGCTCTCGGGCGGCCCGTCGCCTTCGACGGGCTCAACGGCAGCGGCAGCCGGCGCCGCAGCGGCACCGGTAGGGCGGGACGGCCCGGATGCACCGGGAACGTCGCCGCGATTCGAATCAATAAAGGAAAAACTTTCGAGCACCACT
Organism: Verrucomicrobiia bacterium; assembly: GCA_026125285.1. Lineage (GTDB taxonomy): Bacteria > Verrucomicrobiota > Verrucomicrobiia > Limisphaerales > JADLHS01 > WYBW01. The sequence goes on from JAHCLO010000001.1 coordinate 436,736, forward strand.
TTAAGCTTGCTCTGCTTCTGTTTAGTGTTCTTGTCTTCCCAAGTGTCTTGTTTGAGACGGCCTTCGATGAGAAACGGTCGGCCCTTCTTCATGTATTGCGCGATGACCTCCCCTTGTCGCCCCCAGGCGTCTATATCAATGAAGCTGACTTCATCTTTCTTCTGGCCATCCTCGCCCGTCCAGGTGCGGCTGACCGCGAGCGTGAAACGCGCCACCGCAGTTCCCTTGGGCGTGTAACGCAACTCCGGATCACGCGTCAGATTTCCAGCGAGGATGACTTTGTTGAAGCTGGCCATGGGGCCTCCAGTGCGTTGGGTTTACGTCGCGGGTTTGGTTTCCTGAGCAAGGGTGAACAGGACGCGGAACACATCTTCGTTCGCCGCAAAGCGATTGCGTACCTGTGCAATCGCGGCGGGAGCAAGGGTGAAAATCACATTCACATAATAGCCGGCCGTGTGCTTCTTGTCGGCCACGCGCGAGAAGCTCTTGCGGTCCATCTTCTGGACCGTTTCCACCTGGCCGCCCGCCGACACAATCTCGGCGGAGATCTTGTCAATGGCTTCCTTGATGCCCTCTTCCTTGCCCGCGGTATTCAGCACAAACAGACCTTCGTATCGTTTCACTGCTTTTGTCCTTCGTTGTCGGGGTCATCCACGACCCCGTTAAATTGATTCATTGCTTTCTGTATTCCAGCCCGCAACCAACAGTCCAACTGGTCGCACGCCGCCGTCAAAACCTTATCCACCAGCACCGTTTCGGTCGAACCAAATCGCCCCAGCACGTGGCCCGTGATTTCCCGCGCGCCGTTGCGCCGGCCAATCCCCACCCGCAGTCGCGCAAATTCCTGCGTGCCCAGGCGCTGTTCAATGGATTCCAGCCCGTGATGCCCGCCACTGCCCCCACGCATCCGCAAGCGGATTTCCCCCAGCGGCAAATCCGCATCGTCCACCACCACCACCAAACGGTCCAATGTCACCCGGTAAAACTCCGCCAGCGATCCCACCGCCTCGCCGCTGGCGTTCATGAAGGTCAGCGGTTCGCACAACAATACTCGCTTGTCATCCCGGCTGACTTTGGCCACCCGCGAACGGAATTTTCTGGCGTCGCTCCAGTCAGCCTGCCAACGCTCGGCCAACCGCTCGACCACCCGAAAGCCGGCGTTGTGCCGCGTCTGCGCATATTCCGCGCCGGGATTGCCCAAACCCACGATGAGATGACAGTCCTCCATACGCGGGGAAGGCACGGCGCGTCCGGTCCGGCAGGAGCGCCGCCAAGACTATTTCTTCTTCTCGGCTGAAGCCGCCGACTTGGCCGGAGCTTTCTCTGCCGCCTTGGCTGGAGCTTTCTCCGCGCCTTTGTCTCCCTTGGCCGGAGCCGCTTCTGCTCCCTCTTCCTTCTTCTCTTTGAGCATTTCCACGTCGCCTGCGGTCACGGGTGCGGCTTCGGCTGCAGCCGCCTCCTCGGCCTCGGTGCGCGGCGCCGCCACCGAGATCACCGAAACCTTCTTGTCCCCCAAGATCTCCACCCCTTCGGGAGCTTGAATTTCACCCAGGTGAATGGACTTACCCAACTCCAACGACGTCACGTCCACCGTAATCTGTTCCGGCAGGTCCTTGGGCAGGGCGCGCACTTTGATCTTGAACAACACGTGCTCCAGCACTCCTCCCCCGGATTTCACCCCGACTGCTTCGCCCACCGTTTCCACCGGCACCATAATGGTCACCTTCTCAGTTTCGGCCACTTCGTGCAAATCCACGTGCAACACTTCACCACTGAAGGGATGATGTTGGACATCCTGCACCAAGGCGAGGCGCTTGGGGCGGGGATCATCCTTGACGGAAAGATCCACCAGGACGTTTTCCGAAACCGAATGGTGAATGAGATCGCTGATTTCCTTGGCGTTGATTTCGAGGCTTTGCGGCTCGGCCAGCCGTCCGTAAACAACCGCCGGCACACGACCGGTGCCGCGCAACTTCTTCACGGCGCGTCCCCGGATCGAGGTGCGGACGACCGCGTTCAATGGTACTGATTTCATGGTTAAAAAAAACTCGCTACCCAGGCCAAGCACGCTCAACTGGTGCGCCCGCCTTTGAATTCAAACAAGGAAGTCACCGACGAATTACTATGAATTCGCTTGATGGCTTCGCCCAAAAGTCCCGCAACCGGCAGCGTGGTAATGTTCACGCCGCTGATGACAGGGCGCAGGACGGTATCAGTTGTGATTAATTCGTCAATCGCCGATTTTCGCAACCGGCTCACGCCGACGTCGTTCAAAATGGCGTGCGACACACAGGCGGTTATCTTTCTAGCTTTCTTGCGTTTAAGCAACGCAGCTGCCGTCACCAAAGTCCCCGCCGTTTCGGTCAAGTCGTCAACCAACAGCACGTTTTTGTCGCGCACTTCGCCAATCACCGCCATTGACTCGACCTCCGAAGCGTTCTTGCGGCGTTTGGCCACAATCGCCAGACCCGACTCCAAGGTTTGGGAATACGCATACGCCATTTTCAATCCCCCCACGTCGGGACTGACCACCACCAAATCCGGCAAATTCTTTTTCCGCAAATACTCATACATCACCGGCGCCGCGTAGAGATGATCCACGGGAATGTCGAAGAAACCTTGAATCTGCTGCGCGTGGAGGTCCATGGTCAGAATCCGATTCGCGCCGGCGGCGATGAGCAAATTGGCCACCAACTTGGCCGTGATGGGCACTCGTGGCTGGTCCTTGCGATCCTGCCGGGCATAACCGTAGAACGGCACCACCGCAGTGATCCGGCTCGCGCTGGAACGCCGCAACGCGTCCATCATGATGAACAACTCCATCAGGTGATGATTCGTCGGCGGCGAGGTCGGCTGCACCACGAACACATCTTCGCCACGCACGTTCTCCTCGATCTTGACGAACGTCTCGCCATCGGGGAAAGGGCGGATGCTGCATTTGCCCAACTCAATCCCGATGTACTCGCAGATCGCCCGTGCCAAAGGCTCATTCGCTGTGCCGCTAAATACTTTCACAATTCAGTTCACTGCCCGATTAAATGGAAAACGCCCCTGAGCCGGGCGAAAAAGCTTGGGGACTCTAGCAATCAAACCCGCCGGCGCAAGCTGAAACTCGATTCACCGCGCGATCCAGCCGCCACCGACCACCAGATCATCCTGATAGAACACCACCGCCTGACCCGGAGTAATGGCGCGTTGCGGCGTGTGCAGCCGCACTCGCGCGCGTCCATCGGCTAGTGGCAGCACGGTGGCGGGGGTGCCGGGATGATTGTAGCGAATTTTCGCCGTCACTTCGAGACTCGCGGGTAGATTGTCCCACGGAATCCAGTTGCAGTTCTGCACTGTGAATTCATCGCGGTTTAACAACGATTCATCACCCACTACAACACGGTTGTTTTCCGCATCCAATTCCACCACGTAAAGCGGTCGCGCGGAAGAAATCCCCAGCCCTCGCCGTTGGCCAATGGTGTAAAACTCGATGCCGTCGTGATAGCCCAGCACCTTCCCTCTTTCATCCACGATCTCGCCGCGATGCTTCTGCACCAGCTTCGCCTGTTCGAGAAAGTCGCCGTAGTCGTTGTCCGGCACGAAGCAAATCTCCATGCTTTCTTCCTTCTCCGCAGTCTTGAGCCTACAGTGCCGCGCCACGTCGCGCGTGTCACTCTTGGTCTTTTCACCCAGCGGAAACATTGCCCGCGCGAGTTGATCCTGTCGCAACGAGAACAGGAAATAACTCTGGTCCTTCCGCAGATCACGCCCCCGCTTGAGCAGCACCCGCCCGTTCTGCCGTTCGAGCCGCGCGAAATGGCCGGTGGCGATGAACTCCGCTCCAAGTTGATTCGCCCGCTCAATCAGCCGCCCAAATTTCAAGTTCTGGTTGCACATCACGCAGGGATTCGGCGTGCGCCCGGCCTTGTATTCATCGGCGAAGTACTGGATGACGTATTTCTGAAAATCCGCCGCCTCGTCAATGAGGTAGTAGGGTACGCCCAGCTTGTGGCAGACGGCCCGTGCGTCGGTGACCGCCTGCGGTCCGCAACACTTGTCCTCAGCGCGGTTCACGCAGTCTTGCGGCCAGAGCTTGAGCGTAATGCCGACCACGTCGTAACCCTGTTCCTGCAACAACGCCGCCGTGGCGGAGGAATCCACTCCGCCGCTCATGCCCACCACCACCCGGATGCGTTTCTCATTGTTCACAAGGCGGACACTATACCCGGCCCATTGCCTGTGTAAAACAGTTGCAGAACTGAATGACTCGTGACGGACGGTTCACTGCGACCTCCCATCCGCTGAACGGCTTCGGCACGAACGATTTCAGCATTGTCCGAATCGGCATCCCCGGTTTACGCTTCAATGTCATGTGGCAGTGCGAAGCAAACATACTCCATGGTTTACCAACCAGCCGGTCAGCCTCCTTTCTAGGATCGCTTTACAGCGTCCACTTGACGGCTTGGGCTTTCTCTCCGCTGGGGCATGCAGGCGGACACTGCGTCGGCGCGTACGGGCGCAATGACTATCGGGCGTTTCTATCCCGCCGGTGACCATTGACTTCGAAGTCCTACCACACGCAGATGATAGAAAAGTCCAACGCACCCCGACCCGGCGGCGCTTCCACACCGCGCGTCAATCGCCCGCGCCGCCCGCACCGCTGGATCCCTTACACCGGCGCGGTGGTGTTGCTGGGGTTGATCGTGGTTGGTCTGTGGCCGGAAGCAGTCCCAGTGGAGACCGCCACCGTCAGTCAGGGATCGCTCCGAACCACCGTCAACGAGGAGGGCAAAACGCGCATCAAACACCGATTTGTAGTATCCGCCCCGGTCACCGGGCAACTCCGGCGCATCCCCTTCAAGCCGGGTGCGGAAGTGCTCGCGGAGCAAACCGTGGTGGCGGTCATTGATCCTCTAGCTTCGTCGCCCTTGGACCTGCGCTCGCGTGTCACCGCGCAAGCGCGGCGAGATGTCGCCGCCGCCAACGCGGAAAAAGCCCGAGCCGCGCTGACGTTTGCGGCCAGTGAACTGCGGCGCGTGGAGAAACTGCGCGCCGAAGCCACCGTCTCGGAACAGGAGTTTGAAACGGCTCAATGGCGCGAAACCGCCGCAGCCCGCGAACTCAGCGCGGCGGAAAGCGCGTTGCGCCAGGCGGAAGCCGAATTGGCCGATTTTTCCCTCCCCCTCATGGACGGGGCAAACGCCAGCGTGCCCCCGACGGAAGTGCGCTCGCCGGTCACGGGTCGCGTGCTGCGTGTGTTCGAAGAAAGCGCGCGCGCCGTCAGTTCCGGATTGCCGTTGATCGAAGTCGGCGACCCGACGGATCTGGAAGTCGTCATCGAGGTGCTCTCGCGGGACGGGGCCAGGATCGCGCCGGGCACAAAAGTGGAACTGGAGCACTGGGGCGGCAGCCAGCCCTTGGCGGCGCGGGTGCGGCTGGTTGAACCTGCCGGTTTTACCAAAATTTCCGCGCTGGGCGTCGAGGAACAACGCGTGAACGTGGTTGCCGACCTCGTGACCCCGCCGGAGGAACGTCAGAATCTGGGCGACAACTTCCGCGTCGAGGCCCGCATCATAACCTGGGAAACGGAACAGACTTTGAAAGTACCCGCCGGGGCGTTGTTTCGGCGCGGCCCGCAATGGGAAACATTTGTCCTGGAGGGCGGTCGAGTGCGATTGCGTACAGTCACCGTTGGCCCTTCCAGCGGAACGGAAACCGAAATCCTGGATGGACTGAAGGCGGGTGATGAAGTGGTGGTGTATCCCGGCGACCGCGTGCGCGACGGACTGCGGGTCAGGCCAATCAAAATCTGAGCCGCCGCTCTTCACGGCCTTGACTCGTTACAAGGAATTCAGGCGTATGCCCGAAATGTTCTCCCCTCCCCTGCCCTTCTCGGTTATTGGTTCCGGCATGTCATCACCATTGAAAGATAAATGGGTATTGATCACCGGTGCATCCAGCGGTTTTGGTGCGGCAGCAGCACACGCGTTCGGCGCGGTCGGCGCAAAATTATTGCTCGGCGCACGGCGGGTTGATCGCTTGGAACAGGTCGCCAACGCAGCGCGTCAAGCCGGCGCCGGCGAGGCACATCCTCACGCCCTCGATGTCAGTCGGACGGCCAGCGTAGAAACGTTTGTCGCGTGGGCGCGGGAGAAAACTCAAAATCCGAAATCCGAAATCCGAAATTTACACATTCTGATCAACAACGCCGGCGGCGCGCTCGGCCTGGATACCGTTGCCGAAGGCAAAGACGAGGACTGGGAAGGCATGTTCCAAAGCAACGCCTTGGGCATCCTGCGGATGACGCGTGCCGCGCTGCCCCTCATGCCGCACGACGTCGGCGCGTCCATCATCAACATCGGCTCGCTCGCCGGACGCACCGCGTACGAAGGCGGTTCGGCCTACTGCGCTGCCAAAGCGGCCGAACTGCAAATCACGCGGGCACTCCGGTTGGAACTTTGCGGCACGGGCATCCGCGTCAGTTCCGTTGATCCCGGCCTGGCGGAAACGGAGTTTTCACTCGTGCGCTTCAAAGGCGATACCGAGCGCGCCAAGAAGCCATACGAAGGGGTGAAACCGCTCACTGCGGAAGACATCGCCGAGATTCTCGTGTGGGTCGCCAGCCGCCCGGCGCACGTGAACATTGACGAACTGCTCGTCAAGCCTGTAGATCAGGCGGCGATCCACAAGGTCTTCCGGCGATCTGCGTGAGAATTGTTTGACGACTCAAGTGCCCCTTGAGCCTGTCCATGGGCCTCCCGTGACTGCGACGCCTCGGCGTAGCGGGTGGAGGTGACGCCCGCGTCGCCTTTCTCCCGCCGTCGGCCGCTGCGGGGGCGCTGCGGCCGCTCCCTGCGACAGGGCGTCGCAGCCACAGTTCATGGCCGTGATGCGCTATTCGAGCATCGTGGAGGCTATTCATGACCCTCGGCGTGAAGGTGTCTCAACAGGGCGCCGCAAACCATCCTCATCTAAATTGGCGGCGCTCAACCCGGATGCCGCTACGGTTCACGGTTCAGCGGTTTCAACGCGCGGACTTCCATTTGGGTGAAACCTCTCCGAATTCGCGCCGTGTGGAGATGACGGACTGCCGCAGGAACTCCGTTAGCCGGGAGCGCCGACGTAGTGTCGTGTTTGAGCGGGCGAAGACTGACTGTTTTCAAGGCCCCCCGTGTCACCTCACGCGGGCCAGCCCACCGACTGAATCGCGTCGCGATTCCGCAGCCAGAAGTGAATACCCTCGTGATGCACGCGGGCCACGACACCCATTCGCCGCGCCGTGTTGCTGAACCTGGCATGCCGCAGAAACCGGCGCGCGAAATACGCGGCGTCATCCGCCCGCACGTCCAAAAACACCAGGCCATAACTCGTGTGGCAAAGCGACGGCTGGAAAAAATCCCTGTCCAACGTGAAAAAAGTCACGCGCCGCTGACGATGCAGCAGCGGAATGATGTCTGTATCCTTCGTGCCAGACGAGGCCAACTCCCGACCAATCTGCCGGAACGCAATGTGCCAATCCTTCAAGAGTGGCCGTTGATCCTCCGGAAAGTTCTCGTCGAGCAGATTCAAGCGGCGACGAGTTCAGGCGCTTTGTGCGCCTTTGGACGATGGTGACTGCCGCCTTCATGCAACTAGGCGTCGCGCGCGAGCCGCACCGCCTCGGCCACCGCCGCCAAAGGAATCTTTCCGCCCCAACGCGTGTTGCAGATGAAATCCCATGACCGCCCATCGGCGACGTCCTCCAACACCTGCCATACCATGATGCGCGTTCCTTTGAAGGTCGGTTTGCCGTGACAAACCTCGGGATCCGCCACGATGTGACACCCCAACTCGACGCGCTTTCGCGAGCCGCCGAAACCCGTGCGTTTGCCATTCTTCATGCCTCTCACGCTACGCGTCGCTGTTAAAAACCGCAAGCCCGTCATTCCGCTTCTGCGGTTCAGAGCGCGGAGTGGCGTTCCACGATGTCCCACAAACTGGAGGTCAACTGGGCTGAAATCCAGTCGGAGAATACTCCAGACTGATGCGGCTCGTTTGCGACCGAGCGCTCCGATTCCGATGTCAGCGCGGTATTGGCGGAGCTTCTGGAATTCGAGGACTCAGCGCAAAGGGCCAATTTTGACCGAGCAAGTCCACATCGTCTGGCATCAAGTCGTCCGCCGGAACATCAACGGAACGATTCAACCGCGATTTAGGCCGACAACAGGTCGGCGTTCCGTCGCAGAAGGCGGTTTCCGGCGGGGCAAAGTCTTATCACTTGAGGCGCTGATCTACTTTCTCTCACGGAGCGCTGGTCGGCGACCCATTTACACCGGGCGGACGAGTGGTGGGGCTCAAATCTAAACAGGTTGTGCTCCTGAGTGCGCCGCACCGGCCCGGACCTTACGACCGACCTTCTTTAACTGCTCGTGGCTCTGGCCCCAGAACTCACTTCTTCGCCGCAGTGATCATCGGAAAATCATCCGTGCGAAACGGCGAGGCCGGCAAGCCGTCCTTGTTCCACAAATTGACCACCGGGCAATCCGCCCAACCATAGCGTACCGCCACCGGCTTCGGGACTTGCGGGCTGCTGACCACGACGGTGTCGCCCACGATCTGGGCCTTGGCCCAGAAAAATTTACGGTCCTCGCCGCAGATCGCGAATCCCTTCAAATCGCCATCGCGCGCTTCCAGTCCTTTGCCCACGTGGTCGAAGGATAGCACAACGCTGGCGTCCTGAATCTTCAGGCTGCGATACAACGGGCCGGAGTAGGTGATCTTTTCGCCGTAAGCTATGCCTCGCGCCGCCAGCGCCAGCCGCGCGCCGACGGGTTGTTTGTTGCGCGGATGGATGTCCTTGGGATCGCCCACATCGGTGATGACCACCATGCCAACGTTTGGCAGCACTGTCGTGGCGAGCCATTGAGCTTCGCGCAGTTCCGCCCAGGCACTTTCCTGCGGCTCTTCCTTGACGGCCATGAACGGCGCCAGTTGCACCGCGAGGAACGTGAAGTCGCCCTGCCTCCAGTCGCGCCGCCAGTTGCGGATCATGTCCGGAAACAAGGTGCGGTACTGCTCGGCGCGACCGGCGTTGGATTCGCCCTGGTACCAGATCGCGCCCTTGAAGGCATAGGGAATGAGCGGAGCGATCATGCCGTTGTACAACTCGGTGGGTCGCCAGCCAAACCGCGGGGCTTGCTTCTTGAACTCCTCGCCCTTGCTCGCGGCAACCGCCTTTTCCTTTTCATACTCAATGACCGCCGCTTGATGGTTCTTCCAGGCTTCGGCATGGGCATCGAGTATTTCACTTTGGTAGCGCGGATTGATCTCCAGCGATTCGCGGTTCATCCAGACTTCCGCTGGCGAACCGCCCCAATCGGACTGAATGATGCCGACAGGCACCTTGCGGGCGGCGACCAGGTCCCGTGCAAAATAATACCCCACCGCGCTGTAGCCACCGATCATGTCGGGCGAACAGACTTTCCAGGAGGAATTGATGCGCGTGGTGGGGGCGTCGGCTTTTACGTTTGGCACCATAAAGAAACGAATCTGCGAATTCGTGGCTGACGCAATGGCCGCCGCCGAATCATCGGTTTGTGTGAGCGGCCATTCCATGTTGGATTGACCGCTGGCGATCCAGACTTCGCCCACCAGCACATTGGTGAATTGCAGCGTGCGCGACGGAGACGAGATTGTCAGCACGTCCGGCCCGCCCGCACTGAGGCGGCGCAGCCGCAGCGACCAGGCACCGTTTTGGGCCGTGGTCGTGACTTTCTGTCCGCGGAATTGGACTGTGATGATTTCGCCGTCATCCGCCCAACCCCAGACCGGCACAGAGACGTTGCGCTGCAAGACCATGTTGTCGGAGAACAATGCCGGCAGCTTGAGTTCCGCGTGCAGCGGCAGTACCAGCGCCATTGAAAACAGACTGATCCACCCTCGAAGTAGTTTTGCCTTCATCATGGGCGGTAGTGCATCGCAACCCCACGCAGGCGTCAACGGAAATGTGGCGGAATGTGCGGGAACTTACACGCCCCGATTCGCCCGCCACAGCAGCACGACGCCCGCCGCCTGAAACAGGAGGTTGGGGATCCACACAATCAAGTGCGGCGCGAATTCCGGCCGCGTGGCCAGCGATTCGCCGACGAGGATGAAGCTGTAATAAACGGCCACCAGCACCAGGGCCACACCCACGCCGACGTTCGTTTCGCGGCGGTGCATCCGAATGCCCAACGGGATGCCGATCAGTGCGAAGCCAAAGCAAGCCAGCGAGAACGCGGCCTGCCGGTGAATCTGCACGCGAACCGGCGAGGTCAGATCCCCTAGTTGTTTTTCGAGTTCCCGCCGTTGAATTTGGGGCGTGGTTTCAGGGTCCAAGTTCACGGACAGCGGCAAACTGATGCGCTCTTCCAGTTCCCGCAATTCCTCCCGCAATTCCGCATAAGTCATGTCGCTCAGGCGGGGCCGTCGCCCCTTTCTGCCCGGATTCAATTCAAACTCGGGCAAGGTGACGTCACCCGAACTGAGCATCACCCGGCCATCCTGGATTTTGATACTCCGGGCATCAAAGAGTTGCAGGGTGATGGTGTTGTTGGTGGCATCGAGGAGCAGTTTACCGCGCGGCGACCGGATCGTGGTGGTATCGCGCGGGTCCTCTTCCTGCTTGAGGATCATCACGTCTTGCAGGTTTCCGCCGTCATTCTTGCCGACATAAATGATGTGCCCGCGTTCTTTGAGAAAACGGCCCGCCGGCAATTGGGCGGCGGTCAGTTCCGCCCCCAAACTGTAAAGGAGACTCCGATAGGCCACCCGACAGCGGGGCGCAATCTCCAGGTTCACGATAGCGCTTAGGCCACAAAGCAACAGGCTCAACAGCAGAATCGGGGTGATAAGCGAAAGCAGACTGATACCGCTCGCGCGCACCGCCGTGAGTTCCTGATCCGCACTGAACCGGCCGAACACCAGCAACGTAGCCGTCAACAGCGCCATCGGCAGGGCAAACACCCACACGAATGGAATTAATAACCCCACCGCTTCCGCCACCGTCGCCAACGAGGCCTGGCGATTGACCAAGAGCGTCAAAATCTCCTTGAGGACGTTGCCCACCAGCAACACAAAGGTAAACACAGCCACGGTCATCAACAGCGAAGCGACGACTTGACGAGTGAGGTATCCGTGCAGCGTATTCACAATGGCCGGGCCGCAATTTGCTGCTTCGCCTGGCGCCGCACAATGAAAAGAATGGTCCAGGGAATGACAAAATCGGTCAATTGCTTCCCCCGCCGCATCTGGCAGAATGGCCGGGAAGTCGGTGGGCAACTGAAACCGGATGCCACCCGGCTGCCCGGCGATATGAAATCATTACCCTCTCTCGCCCAACCCCGGATGCAGGGTCGAGCACAATCCCGCCGGCGAACTCCTGCGGCCACCCGCGTTACCGTCCGCGTCGAGGAACTGATCCTGCCAACCTACCTGCCCGCCGCGCCGGACAAGAATCCGATGTTTCTCGAAAAGCGGATCTATCAAGGGAGCAGCGGCAAGGTCTATCCGCTGCCGTTTACCGATCGTATTGCCGAGCAGCCCGTGGCCCGGAGTTGGAAGGCCGTCTGGATTGAGAATGAGTTTCTTCGCGTGCTGGTGTTGCCGGAGATCGGCGGCCGCATTCATGCGATGCTGGACAAGACCAATGGTTACGACCTGATCTACAATCAGCCCGTCATTAAGCCCGCGCTCGTCGGCCTGGCCGGGCCGTGGCTTTCCGGCGGCATCGAATTCAACTGGCCGCAGCATCATCGGCCCGCGACATTCCTGCCAGTGGATTGGGAAATCCAATCCCACGCCGACGGCGCGAAAACGATCTGGTGCAGTGATCACGACCCGTTGCAGCGCATGAAAGGGATGCACGGCATTTGCCTGCATCCGAATCGGGCCTGTCTGGAACTCAAAGTGCGCGCCTACAATCGTACGCCACACGTGCAAACGTTTCTCTGGTGGGCCAACGTCGCGACGCAGGTTCACGAGGCGTATCAGAGCTTCTTTCCGCCGGACGTACATTGCGTTGCCGACCATGCGCGCCGTTCAATGAGCGGATATCCGCTGGCCCAGGGACATTATTACGGCGTGAATTACGGCCAACGTGGAGAAAAGGGTGTTCCGGCTAGTGAAGGGCCGGCGCAATTCGTGCCTCGGCACTGCCGCGAGAAATCGGCAATTGGCTCTCGGCGCTCAACACTTCCCCACTACGCACCCAACGATCTGTCCTTCTACGCCAACATTCCCGTGCCCACCTCCTACATGGCCGTGGGCAGCAAGCAGGATTTTTTCGGCGGCTACGATTTCAAGGCGCAGGCTGGCATCATTCACATTGCCAACCACCACATTTCGCCGGGCAAGAAACAATGGACCTGGGGCAACCACGAATTCGGCTACGCGTGGGATCGCAACTTGACCGAGCCGGATGCGGACGGGATTTGCTGGCCTTACATCGAGATCATGGCTGGCGTTTATACCGACAACCAACCCGACTTCAGCTGCCTGCAACCGGGCGAAACCAAGTCGTGGAGTCAGTATTGGTATCCGATTCAGAAAATTGGCCCGGCTCAACACGCGAATCTGGACGCTGCCGTGAGCTTGGTGCTCAGGAAAAAAGATTTCCGGATCGGCATCGCAGTGACGCGGGCTATTCCCCGGGCCGTGGTCCGGCTCGAACGCGCCAACCATTCCTCTGCGGCTGAATGGAACGTCAACCTGTCTCCAGGAAAACCATTTATCCTCAGCAGCCCCCAAGCAATCAAGCCTTGGAGGATTGGGGAAACCGTATTGCGGGTGCTGGACCGTTCCGGCAGTGAGATCATTGCCTACCGACCCAGATTGCCCGTGAAAGCCAAAGTGCCCGCACCCGCCAGCGAACCGCCCGCACCGGAGGACATCGCCAGCGCTGACGAGCTTTTCGTCATCGGACTCCATCTGGATCAATACCGCCACGCCACCCGCTGTCCGACGCTCTACTGGCGCGAGGCGTTGCGGCGCGACCCCTGCGACGCCCGCTGCAACAATGCGCTGGGGCTTTGGCATCTCAAACGCGGTGAATTTGCCCTGGCCGAAACGCATTTCCGCCGCGCCATCGAACGTCTAACTCAGCGCAATGCGAATCCGCATGACGGCGAAGCGTATTACAACCTCGGCCTCTGCCTGCGTTATCTCGGTCGCGAAGATGAGGCCTATGCTGCGTTCTACAAATCAACCTGGAATCAAGCCTGGGCCGCTGCGGGTTATCATGCGCTGGCAGAAATTGACTGCACCCGCCGGGATTGGGCCACCGCGCTGGATCATCTGAATCGCTCGCTCCGTTTCAACCCGGACAATCTGCGCGCGCGAAATCTGAAAGTCCTGGTCTTGCGGAAACTCACCCGCGTTGGCCGCGCGGCACGCCGGATTCAAATGACAAGAATGAAGCTGGAAGAAGCCGCGACGGCTCTCCTGCGGGAAACGTTGGCGCTGGACCCGATGGACTCGTGGGCACGCTGGCTCAACGGGGAAAGGCCAACTGGCGATTTGCAGACCGCGCTGGATCTCACCCACGACCTCGCCCGCGCGGGTCTTCACGCGGAGGCCATTGAATTACTTGGAAGCGTCGCCCACCGGGCCTCGGCCAGGAACTCTCCCCGCCCACGAAGTCGCAACGCGTGGCCAACACCGTAAGGAGAATGGCCGACATCATGATCAGGGTTCGCTGACCTGCTCGGTCGGCTTAACGAAAGGTTGGGGGAGCAAGTCGTGAACCGCGCCGATAATTAACCCTTCCGTCTCCATCGCAAGCCGCGCAGGCAATCCATAAAAGATCATCGCGCCGCTGCCTTCGTAGCCGCCCTCCCGGAGTATCCGTTCCGAGGGAATGTAGCAGGGCACGTCGTTGGCGTAAGCGTTGACCCACAATCTGGCGGAGTCAAACTCCCGTTTTAATCGCAGCGAATAATCCACCACCACTTCGCCCGGTAGAAAAACCATGGCAAGTTCGTTGTCGAAATTCCAAGTCTGCACCAGGTAAGGCAGGTGGGTGGGAAGAGATTCGCCCCTGTCCAACTTGGCCAGCGTCCAGCGCGCGTGATAGCCGGAGTAACCCTGGTCCAGCGCGCGTTGCTCCCATTCGGCGCGCGTGGGCAGCGGTTCAAAAGGCAGTTCCACCTGCCGGGTGCGGCAGGTAAGCGCGCCGTTGACCGGTGTCAAAGGTCGAGCGAGCAGGGCATTGATGTTTGCGGTAATTTCCTGTCCGTGCTGCCGGGCCAGTTTCAGTCCGGTGCGAGGATGTGGATTGGCGTCCGCTCCGCAGCCGATGCCCACGAGCACCACCGCGCCCGGATGATCGCGCTCCAGAATTTCCTGAGCGTAGCCCGCCCAGTCACCGCAGACCTGGTTGAAATCTCCGCCCAGCGTCGTGCAGTGACAGGCGTAACTGGTGAACAAGGCGCGAAGTCTGGCCCGGCGATCCGTGACCGTAAGCACGGGCAAATCGTGATCCACCGGCCCGCCCGGGGTGCGGCGATTGGCGGCAAAACCCGCCTTGCTCCGGCCCCAATTCAACCTGCCGGGTTTGCGCTGGCGCAACGCCTCCAAGGCGACCTGCTCAATGGCATCCACCAGTTCACGCGTGTATCGTTCGACGCGCGCGAGCTGGTCCGGCGGCAACGGTTCGCCAAAAAGGGTTTCCAGATTACCCCCCAGACACGGCGTGGTATGACTGTGCGTCGAGCAAATCGCGACCCGTTCCGGCGCGATGCGCTTCTTCCGTTGGAGACGCCTCACCACTTCGTCGCGGACGTGGCGTGGCACGCCGATGCTATCCACCGTGATCAACAGGGCGGGACCTTCCTTGTCGGAGCCAATCGCCAGAGCTTTGGTCCACAACCACTGGGTCACTTCAATGGATTCTGTTTTGCGCACAGCATAGCCGCTGAGGCGAACCGGATAGGCGGGCGTGATGTCCTTCCGGGCGACGCCAATCTGGTACAGGCGGCCCGATTCAGCGGACATGACGGTCACTCCCGGCAAGCCCAGACCAAGGCAACCCATGATACAGAGTAGGACTTTCAAAGCTATGCTTTGCCATCGTGCGTCGCTCGCCGTCAGTCGAATCGAAATCCCGGAGTGGCTCGTATGGCGCGGGGTCATCATGTGACTGCAATGGACGGATTCCAAGTTCCAACTGTACGGCTGCGCTCAGAATTGGTCTTCCTTCTCCTTGAACAACACGTTGAAAGTGGTCAGGGAACCATAGCAGCGGGTAACGTATTGCTGCATCTCAACCTTCTCGCCATCCGTTAGTTTTTCGTGCGCGTTGATCTTCTGTTCCAGCACGCGGAGATTGTTGCGCACCATAACGATCTTGTGAAAGAAGGTTTCCAGGGGCACTTCCTTGGTTTGCAGCGTTGGATCGGCCGGATGCAGGACCAGTTTTCCGCCGTGCCAGCGTGCGCCCAGTTGCGTTACCTCTGCCTCGGGATTTGCCAGACCAAGTCTGTGGATGGTGGTCTCAACGGTTGTTTCCAGAAACTGTTTCAACGGCATCCCCAAACCTGTGATGTTCGCCTGCGCCTCCGCCGGCTCCAGACCCGCCGCCTCCGGTGCAACCGTACGTTTGCCGTCGGTGAACAGAATCTCCGCCGTGGTTTCCGAAATGGACTTCACAGTGCCCAGCCCATATTGCGGATGGCGGACACTCATGCCGAGATGAAGCAACTCGATTTTCATGAATTCCGTTTACCACGGATGCGAGCCGATGGGGACAAAAAACTTTGAGGTTCCTGCTCCACGAGCTTCCTCGAATCACAACCTGTTGGAATGCCTCCTCTTGGAAGTGGAGCCAATGGTCGGGATTGAACCGACGACCTACGGTTTACGAAACCGTTGCTCTGCCACTGAGCTACTTTGGTGTCCACAGGCTGCAAAGTCGAGGAAACCCAACAATATCAGGCATTCCCGCGATTTCTTGCAGCGTAGAGCAACCGACACCGAGATGCAAGAAGATGCACGGAAAGGCACCGAAAACCCGGTTTTTGAGCAAGTCTTTGAGCAAGTCATTTTTCAGGTGTTCCGACTCCAGATCGGAAATTCGACCGGCGTCAGCCCTAGCAGCCTGTCGGACTTAGGAAACGCGATTTTTTGCGGGCGGATTGAACAGGTGTGCGGCGTGCGCGTCTGAAACACATGGCCACCCGCTTCGTTCCCATTGATCGCGACACCCCGCTGCTACTCCCGCCCAACCTGCGCGACTGGGTGCCCGCCGATCACCTCGTTCACTTCATCCTCGATGCCGTTGACGCCCTCGATCTGCGCCAGGTCAGGGTCAACACCCGTGGCACCGGCAGCGAACAATACCCGCCGCACCTGCTGCTGGGATTGCTGATCTACAGTTACGCCACCGGCACGTTCGGCAGCCGTCGCATCGAGCAGAGCACTTACGACAGCGTGCCCGTGCGCCTGCTCACCGCCGACACCCATCCCGACCACGACACGCTCTGCACCTTCCGCCGCGAAAATCAGGCCCTGCTCACCGAGAGCTTCGTGAAAGTGCTGCAACTGGCCCGACAACTCAAAGTGCTCAAGTTCGGCCAGCTCACCGTGGCCGCCGACGGCACCAAGGTTCTGGCCAACGCCAGCAAGCACAGCGCCGTCAGCTACCAACGCGCCGGGGAAATGATCGAACAGCTCGAATTGGAGGTGAAACAACTCCTGGCCAAAGCCGAGCAAGCCGATGCGACGCCGTTGCAGGACGGACTGACGATCCCCGGGGAAATCATCCGTCGCCAGGAACGCAAGGCCGCCCTGGCGCAGGCCCGGGCGGAGATTGAGGCGCGTGCCCAAGCCCGGTATGCGGCCCAACTGGCCGAACACGAAGCGAAGCTGGCTGAACGGGCGGCCAAAAAGGAACGCGGTGAAAAGGTCGGGGGCCAACCGCCCCAAGCCCCGACCCCGGAACCCGACGCGAAGGAACAATACAACTTCACCGATGCGGAAAGCCGGATCATGAAGGCGGGCAGCGGGAATCATTTCGAGCAGAGCTACAATGCGCAGGCGGCGGTGGAAGTGGAGAGCCGTTTGATCGTGGGCGAACGCGTGAGCCAGTCGCCCAATGACAAAGCGGAACTGGTGCCGACGCTGGCGAGCGTGCCCGCCGAAGCGGGCGACCTGGCGGTGGCGCTGGTGGACAGCGGCTTCTTCAGCGCCGCGGCGGTGCAGCAGATCGAACAAACCGCGGCTGGAAAAGCCACCGGCACGACGGTGTATGCGGCGGTGGAGAAAACGGGGCATCATCGGAGCGTGGCTGACTTGGAAAAACAACCGGACCCCGAAGCGCCCGCGCCCGGTGCGAGTATGATCGAAGTGATGCGCCACCGGCTGAAGACCAGCGGCGGCAAGCAACTCTACAAGCTGCGCCAGCAAACCGTGGAGCCGGTGTTCGGCATTATCAAGTCGGTGCTGGGGTTCCGGCAGTTTCGGTTGCGCGGACGACAGAGAGTGTCGTTGGAATGGACGCTGGTCTGCCTGGCCTACAACCTCAAACGGCTGCACCGGCTGGGCGCGGGCCTGAAACTGGCGGGAGCGGCCTGAAAAAGCGGGCGGAGCGCCGCAAAATCAGCCTGCTCCCGGTGGGAGTCGCTGCGGCCCGCCTCGGAACCAGACTTTAGCCCTGGTCCAGACCCCGTTTTCTCAACCGCACCGATGGCTACCACCACGAACTGACCCTGCGCCCGGAGCTAAGTCCGACAGGCTGCTAGCGGCACATCGTCAACTCGAACAGTGATACCGCGAAGGCGCTGCTCAATCATGCCGAGGTCTTCTTTCTCGGCCTGCCTTTCGGCCAACCGCCCTTCTTGGCGTTGCGCCGCGCCGCCGCCGCCTTGGCGGGGCTGGTGGCCCGACCGCCGAGCGATGCCAGAACAGCACTGATGTCGGCTCCGCACTTCGGACATTTCAATTTGCTCATTCGAGTTCAGTATCGCCGACTCACCAGTCATCGTCACGTTTCAGTTGGCAAGCGTTCGAGTGACCCAGAGGGCACGCCACACCAGTCCTGCCGAACCCAGAAAAGTGCAGGATTCGAGGCTCTGTCAAATCTCCAAACGCTCGTTTAAGGATTTGACAATACCCATCCAGCCGGGTATTGTAGGGGCAATGACTGGGAAATTCGTCGCCTACTACCGGGTCAGCACAACCAAACAGGGGATCAACGGCCTTGGCATGGATGCCCAGCGGGACGCCGTGGCCAGATACCTCAATGGCGGAGACTGGAAGTTGATTGCCGAGTTTGCGGAGGTTGAAAGTGGCAAACGCAATGACCGGCAGGAAATGGAAAAGGCCATTGCCCTCTGCCGCAAGGAAGGCGCGACCCTGCTGATCGCCAAGCTCGACCGTTTGGCCCGCAACGCAGCCTTTCTGCTGAACCTCCGTGACAGCGGGGTGGCTTTTGTGGCCGCAGACATGCCCCACGCCGACAAGTTCACGGTCGGGATCATGGCGCTGGTAGCCGAGAAGGAGCGCGACATGATCTCGCAGCGGACCCGCGATGGGCTGGCCGCTGCCCGACGGCGTGGGATCAAACTTGGCAATCCCCGCCCCGCACAGGCTTTGAAGGTCGCTCAGGCCGCAAATTTGGCATCTGCGGATGCCTACGCCCGGCGACTGCTTCCTGTTGTGAAGGAAATCCGGGCCGCGCACGTCACAGCCTTGCGACAAATCGCCCAGTGCCTGAATGCTCGTGGGTATAAAACTCCCCACGGCAAAGCGTTCAAGGCACAGAGTGTAAAGAACCTGTTGGAGCGCGTTGCTGGCTCAGCGGCGGCTCCAGAACCCGACCAGAACGACCGGAACGGCAAGCGCGTTCGCTCCAAAGTCGTAATCGACCCGTAATCCCATGCCCACGCGAAAGAAAAAGACCAGCGTGCCACTCGAAGTCCTCGACGACGCATCGACCAGCCGGATCATTGAAATGCTTCACGGCGACCACTACTGGCACGACCGCATCCGGCGCTTGCTTGCCACCGCCGGTTTCACCTTGCGCCGCATCGAACAGGAAGAAGCCCACCCCGTCTGGATCATGCACCTGACGCGCACGTCGTTCGATCTGGCCGCCGATAATCCCACGGCGGCCAAGCAGATCAGGAAAATCCTCTGCAAGGGCGGGGTCAAAATCCGCCGGAACGAACTGAGCATCGTCAGCCGCAACCGAGATTGGATCAGTTGTGCCTTTGTTTTGCAACTGGGCGCACCCGGCGTCTTGAACTGACGGTTCAAACTTGGCACACATTGCGTCATGGGCCGCGCCGCTTCCAGTTTCACCGCCATGTCGGAGCGGCCCTACGTCAGCAAGAGCAAGTTCCTCTGGGGCCAGCAGTGCCGGAAGCTCTTGTGGGTCGCCTACAATGCCAAAGACCGGATTCCTGAACCGGATGCCGCCCAGCAGGCCATCTTCGATCAAGGCCACGAGGTTGGCGCTCTGGCCAAGCAGCTTTTCCCCGGCGGCATCGAGGTCAGCGCCGACGTGACGGACTTCGAGCAGGTGCTCCAGAAATCGCTGGAGGCCGTCAAGCTGAGGAAGCCGCTGTTCGAGCCGGGTTTTGTTTACAACGGCGGGTTCGCCCGCGCCGACATCCTGAATCCGGTCAGCGGCGGCGCGTGGGACATCATCGAGGTCAAAAGCAGCACTGAGGTCAAGGACGTGAACCTACTGGACCTCGCCTTTCAGGCTTTTGTTTACAGCGGCGCTGGGCTGAACGTCCGGCGCTGCTTCGTCATGCACGTTGACCGGAACTACGTCCGGCGCGGTGCGGTCGATCCCAAGAAGTTCTTCAAGCTGGCAGATGTCACCAAGGTCGTGTCGGGTCTGAGCCGGAAGATCGAATCGCAACTGGAAGACATGTTCAGCGTGATCCGGTTGAAACAGGAGCCGGAAATCAAGATCGGCCCGCATTGCAGCGACCCTTACGACTGTCCGCTGACTGACGAGTGCTGGGCGTTTCTGCCGCCGGACAGCGTGCTCAATCTGTACTACGGCGGAAAAAAGTGCTGGCGTTTACTTCAGGAGGGTGTCGTCAACCTGAAAGACATTCCCGACGAAGTCGATTTGACCGACCGGCAGGCCATCCAACGCAAGGTTGCCGGGACCGGCCAGCCGCATATCGACCGCAAGGCGCTGGCCAGCTTTCTGAAGCGCATACGGTACACGGCCAGTTTCCTCGACTTTGAAACCATCAACGCGGCGATCCCGCTGTTTGACGGCCTGTCGCCGTGGCAGCAGGTGCCCTTTCAATTCAGCCTCCATCGGCAGGCCGCGCCGGGCGTGGAGGCGGAGCACCATGCCTTCCTTGCCGACGGGCGCGGCGATCCAAGGCCGAAATTCCTGCACAGGCTGCGCGACTGCATCGGGGACAAGGGCAGTATCGTTGTGTACAACGCCAAGTTTGAGGCCGGGGTGCTCCATGCGCTGGCCGACGCCTTCCCTGAACACGCATTCTGGATTGAGGCGGTGAAACCCCGGATCATCGACCTGCTGCAACCGTTTCAGGCATTCGACTATTACCACCCGGCGCAGCACGGCTCGGCCTCCATCAAGGCCGTCCTGCCGGTGTTGACGGGGCGCAGCTACGCCGATCTGGAAATTCAGGAGGGCGGACAGGCCAGCCTTGAATTCCTGCGCGTCCACTTTGGCGACCTGCCGGAGGCGGAGCGCCAGAAGGTGCGCGGGCAGCTTGAACGCTACTGCGGGCAGGACACCGAAGGCATGATCTGGATCGTGGATGCCCTGCGGCGGCTGACCGATTGAAGCAGTGGAGGCCGCTGGCTGAACCTCAAGCGCGTGCCCGCTGATGCAGGCGGATGTTCCCTGTCACCACTCCGCCACCGTGTCATCCCTGACGCTTCGTTGCCACCGCCTTGAACCACGTGTAAAAGAAGGTTCCTTCGTCCACCACGTCCACGTGGGACAGGTCGCGAATGCCCTGCTCGTAAACGTCCTTGGGTACGAGATGGTCTGTCAGTATCTGCGGTTCGGCAGACTGCACCATCGGAACGATGATGTGGTTCACCATGCCGTCGCGCAGAGCGGGTTTCAGGCGGTCGGCATAGAGCCACGCAGGTTGGCAGCTTTGCACGTCGTAACCAGCTTCGGTCAGCAGCGGCGTCAACCGCCGTCCGATGTTCGGGTCGTGGCCGATCTTGCGTTGGGCGGTAATGAGGCCGTTCCACGCCGCGAGGGAGGCCGGGGTTTCCGGGTGCCAGAAGCACGATCCGTGGTCGCCTTCGATGACGGTGATGGTTCCGCCGGGAGCCAGCACCCGCTTCAGTTCCACCAATGCGCCTACGGGATCGTCCAAGTGTTCCAAGACAAAGCAGACAAAGACATGATCGAAGGACTGGTTCGCAAAGCCGAGACGCTGGATGTCCTCCCGCTGAAAGAAGACATGACTGAATCCCGCCTGCGCCTTGAGCCGCTGGGCCGTGGCCAGCGACTTTTCGGATACGTCGATACAGGTGAACAGCGCGTCGGGACTGCGCTTGACCAAGAACCGCGTCTGCCCGCCCACTCCGCACCCGGCCTCCAGCACCCTCGCACCCGCAGGATAGGCCGTGCCGGTGTGGAGGATGTCCTCCAGAATGTCGGCCTGCTCGTACAACCGCTGCGTTTCCCGCTCCGAATAGCCATGCACGTACGCCATGTAGAAGTTCCTTTCGCAAATCAGATTGCCCACGCCGCCGCCGTGGCCCACCGTGATGGGCGCGGCTCTGGTCGGCAGGGCCGTTTCAGTTCCAGCATAGGATAAGCGGAGCGCCCTGCAAAGAATCAGCACCGTATGATGAACCCGGAAATCGAGCGTAACCTCGGCGAGCAACCGATTGCTGAGATCATGCGCGAGCACAACCTCAAGCCGCACGATCTTGTGGCCGCCTCACCCGTGGAGATGACGCACAAGATGGTGGCACGGGCCTGCAAAGGCCGACGGCTGACGTTGAATACCCAGTCGAAAGTGCTCGCGGCGCTGAACCGGGCCACCGGCAAAACCTACACGCTGCGCGACCTGTTCACTTATTGAGGTCGGGAGACGACGGGAGTTCGGTCGAATTGCCGGGTGCCTCGCAGGCGGGGGCTGCCGGATGTCGGGTGCCGGAACTGGTACCAGACTCTTACAAACGCGCGGTTGCGCACGGCGGCGATCAATCTTTGCCAGCGCTCCGATTGCACCTGATCCTGAACTGGACGCGGGTGATTGCTCACAGCCTAACTACGGACCTGCGCCTCAATTACCGAGCCTCTGCTGGCAGAGTGTGCGGGCGAGGCGGAGGCCCTCAAATGCAGCGTGGTGCTCCGGCAGGCGACCAAGGCGCAGCAGTCGCCGATGCGGCTCAACGTCCTTTGATCCCCTTGACCATGAGCACAACGCCGAGCATAGCCCACAGGAAGAAGTACACTGTGAAGCCATCCCGCAATCCGGGTGTATTCCACATGACGATTCCCGTCACCGTCATGCTCACGACGAGGAACACCCCACAGCCGAACGACGCGCCCCGGAATGCGGCGTCGGGCCGCTTGGCCAGTTTCTGCATGAGCCAACTGCCGAAAAAATAGCAGATGATGGCAGTGGCGATGAACTCGAACATGGCCGGTTGCCCTCACGGTGCGAAGCCGATGTGCCGGTCAGCGTTCAGCACGGGGCCGCTGACCGCTCCGCAGTAGATTTCTCCAAGGGAATAGTCCGGTTGCTCCGGTAGAATCAAGCCCTTGGCCTCCGCCAGCCGCCGCGCCTGCGAGGGCGCAAGACGGCCAAATTCGCGAACGCCGACCAGCCTGCCCGGTCGGGTCAGCGCGGGGTCGAGTTCCCGAACCGGCGCGTTGGTGGTGGCGATGATTTGCAGGCGCAGGTGGTCGCCCAAGAGGCCGTCCGTGGCGTTGAGCAGGCTGCTGACGCTGGACTGGCTGCCCTCGTTGCGCGGCAGCAAGAGCGACTCGGCATCCTCCACGACCGCGATTCTACGCTTACCGCCCTCCGCCTCATCCAGCCAGAAGCGGACGAACCGTGGGCTGTCCAGCGAGTCGAATGTGGACACCGGCATGAAGTAGAACTCGAACGTGTCGAGCAGCCGGGCCATCAGATGGCGCACGTAGCTGGTTTTGCCGCACCCCGGCGGCCCGTGGAAGATGCTCAGGCCGCTGGAGCGCTGCCGGAGCCGTTCCAGCCATGCCCTTTCCCAGTCGTCGAAGCCGTCACCGTAATGCAGCGCCAGTTCCTGTTCACTCAGGGGCGCAGCCTGTTCCAGCTTCACCGGCTGTGTGCTCGGATGGTTGCCGCTGATGCTGATGAGCTTGAAGTTGGGTTTCCGGGCCTCCGGCCTTCGGTACTCCTTCAACTGCGCGACCGCCTCGGCGGCGGCCTCTGTTGTCGGCGCATACACCAAGAGTTCGGGCATGTCGTACACCACGTAAACCTCGCCGCCCAAGCTAAACATCAGGCGGTCGATGCTCGTCCGGCCTCGCGGGTTCTGGCATGACTCGCTGCGCAGGAGTTGCGCCCGGTAGTCCCGCACCAGCTTGGCCAGCCGGAAGGAACCTCGGAGCCGGACCATGTGGTAGTTTCGCTGGTGCAGCCGCTCCATGAGCGGCAGGTCGAAGAACTTGATGCTTTCCGGCATCATTTTGCGGAACAGCGAATCGGCATCGAATCCCTCGCACTCACCGAACAGGACATCCGGCGTGGGTTCGACCTCCGGCAGGAGCGGGGAGTTTGTGGCAGTGCGACTTTGCATTCGACCTCTCTTTCTAAGTCAGTTGTAAGTCCGTGACCTCAAACATCGGCGCGGCGGAGTCCTCCGCTTCACCCGCGAACGGGTAAGCCCGGCAGCCCAGTGCTGAAATCAGGGCTTCGCCCGCGTTGATGGCGGCCTCGACTTCCTCGATGACGATGTACTCCACGGAGCGATGCCAGTTGTGGTAACCGCAGGAGAGGTTCAGACAGGAGAAGCTGAACCGCTGGCGCAACGCCATGACATCTGAAAACGGATGATGCTGAAACCGGGTCAAGCCGTGGGCCTGTAATGCGGGCATTGCCGTGTGAATGAACTCGCCGTCATTGGCAAACAAGCGCGAGCCGCTGGATGTGTAGGACGCCAAACCTCGACCGGGGCAGTCGAATTCGATCACACAACCCACGTCCTCGAACCACGCAGCCGGAGCGTGCTTTGCGCCCATACAGCCGATTTCCTCGGCGGCGAACAGGGCTACGGCGATTTGGTCGAACCGCTCCAAGAGTTCCAAACAGACGAACACGCCCGCCTTGTCATCCGCGCCGATACCAGTGCGCTGCTCCTGTTCATCAACGCCGAACAGGAGGCCGTTCTGCTGAATGATCTGGACGAGCCGGAGCGGCTGCACTGTGTCAATGTGTGCCGCCACACAGGGGACAGTTCCTGAATCGCCCTTGCGGATGTAAACATTGTTCCATTCATCGGTCACAACCTTGCCGCACCGATCCACACCGCGCTGGCGGACGTGCTCCGCAAGGAAAGCGACCATGTGATCCTCCTGCCGGGAGCAGGTCGGCACCGCCAAGATTTGTTTGAGCAGATTGCTGTTCATCGTCACACCGCTATTTCGCTTTCTTGCCAGCATGTCTGGCCCATGCCCGCCATTCCTTCAGGGTGGAGCGACAGGGGCGATTGGTCTGTTTGCGCGTCCAGACGACCACCGTTACGCCGGGGAATTGTGTTTCCACCGCGAGCACGCGACGGCTGAACACCCCGGAGACACCAACCCGGTTGGTCAATACCCTTGCGAGCACGTCGCCGGGACGGGGATGGAGTCGAGGATCACGCATCAAGGACGATTATCTACTTAGTTCTTTACTAAGTCAAGCACAGAGGCATTGACACCAGCCAAGACCGGTTTACCCTCTCCCTGTGAAGAAAGACCAGCCGACCAGCCCGGTGGACGCGACCGATGTCATCAGCGGGATTTTCACCACCCGCCGCGATCTGGTTTATGGAGCCAACCGGGTGGTCAAAGGCTCAGGTTTTTCGGTCGAGGAAGCTGACCTGTTGATTTCACTCTACGGGGTGCGGGCACTGAACTGGGGCGATCTGGATCACGACAAGGACGGTTACGTGCCCTTCAACGAACTGGAGCGATACCTTGTCCACAGCGCCAGCTTGCTTTCCCGTCGCATCCGCAAGCTGGCGGACGCTAAGCCCCCGCTGGTGGAGGTTGGCGAAGCCGATCTCGCCGCCGGCCAGCATTTCAACGCCAAACGCGTGCGGATCACCAAGGATGGCATGAAGTGGATTGCTCCCGTCTGGGAAAAGTATTGTTCCATGTCGGCCATACTGCTGGAAGGCATTCCCGCGAGCGACCTGAAGGCCCACCTTGCGGTGAACGAGGCCATCAGCGCGGAGATGAAGAAGTGGCGGGCCGGGGTGAGTGATCGCTTTCCGCCGAATTTTTAGCCCGACGCTGCGGGCGGGGGCGTCAGGCGGAGCCGCACGGCGGTCATACCATGTGTCAGCCCTGCGCAACGCGGTTTCAAACGATAGAGTTTTCCAGTCGATCTCTGGCGGCGGCTTGCTGTTGAATCAGTTTACGATCCGCTGGACTTTTCGACTCCAGAATGCCCGCCGCGTGGGTTGAACAGGATCGTAGGCTAGACCGGCTCACCACGCTTCAACGCTTCCTCCACCCAATCTGGCAGCACTTCCGGCACCCCGTCCAGCGCGTGTTGCTTCCAGCCTCGGTGGTACTAAATGAAATTCTCCCGCTTGTCCGTTTCATCCAAGGTGCCGTCAACGTTCAGCAAGTGGTGCTTTGGGACGGTCGTGAGCCATGCCTGTGCGTCTGGGCTGTACAGATGCGCGGCCCGGTTGCGGAATTGCCGTTCGAGATCGGACAGGTTCAGGACTCGGATCGTCCTGGCAGCAAGCGCGCAACGGCAGCATTGGTTTTGCTCCGATTAACGCGACGACTTCCTGTGTCGGGGCGTTTTGCCCTTTGTGGCTGTTCGTTATTTCAACGATGCCGAGTCACTCCCTCCGAAGTAGCGATTGATGTCCTCTTTGACCGCGTGTTCGGTCAGAGGATCACCCGACTTCGTGCGGTGGCGGAGGGGACGCGCTTTCTTGGTCGGTTGCTTCTTGCGTGCCTGCATCTTGCGTTTCTTTGGCATGGTGTCCTCCCTCAGCCCGCTTATTGCGGCGGTGCATTGGTGACGCTGACGCGGTAAAACCGTTGGGCTTGATCTGCCGGAACAACATCGTTGGTGCAGAAGCGATTCCCGTCACCCTCAAGCCACGCCATGAATGAAACCCACTGGTTGGTTGTCAGAGAGGACCGATACTGCAACTGATACCAATTGGTCGTCATTGTGTCCCAGCACAACTCGACCTGTGAAACGCGGATGTTCAGCAACGGCCTGCCACAGCCCGCATGAACCACGTCCTCCCCCTCCAGCGGCAAAATCGCGGCGTTCCCAAAAAGCGTTCCGTTGTGACCGTTGCCCGTCAGGTCCGCAGCCGTGCCGTCATCGAAATTCCAGTAAGCCGTCAGATTGGGTTCGCTTCCCGTCAACCGGCAGGACATCGCATTCCTGATTTCGGACTGCGTGCGGACTCTGTTCCAAACGCGAACCTCGTCCATGTTCCCTGTAGCAAAATTGAATATGGAGGGATGGCCCAACTTGCCGAAATAGATTGGCTGCGCGCTCTGCCTCAAGCTCTCCCCTGCCATTACTGGCCAGCCGGAAGCATTGTCAGTCGTCTCGGCAGCCAGCACTCCGTTGATGTAAAGTCGTTGCAGACCGTCACTGCTGCGATACGTGGCCGCAACATGAACCCACTGGCCTGTGGATACGGGTGCGCCGACTGTACCGTAGGTGTCCGTTCCAACAAAAAAGCTGACTTCGATCCGGTTGCCGGGCCCAGTTTGCCCGCCGGTGGAGAACCAAACGATTTCGTAGCTGCGATCCGAGTTTCCGTTGATCCCATCACCCTTGCAAAGAAAAGTCTGCTTACTGCTGCCTCCACCGCCCGGATAAATCCACGCTTCAACCGTGATCTCTGTGGGGTTCTGCAATTCGGGCGCGCTCGGAATACTGGCGTAAGCCGTCGTGCCGTTCAGCGACAAGACTTGGTTGGCAGTCTGCGCCGTTGACGCAAGAGGGTGCAACAGCAAGCTGGCAGTCCCAAGGAGCACGGTGAGTGTGGCAATGGTGTGGCTTTTTCTTGATTTCATAGTGTTGGCTTTCGATTTTCAGCGCAAAGCCAGATACAGCCAAAAAAGAAAGGGCGCGGACCTGTCGCACCCTTCGTCGAGGCACCGCGAAGCGCCCTTGTGATGAATGCTCCAAGCCGCGTCGGGTGGCGCGTGCTTGGGCTTGGGTCATCACAATGAAAATTCGCGGTTTTCGACGAAGACCGTAGCCGAGCTACGCTAAATTGTGTTTGTTTTTTCTGGTTCTAGTTTGTTCGTTTCCGATCAACTTCGACCCGGTTATACGCCTTGATTTTCTTTTCGGCAAGCCTGCCTGTAAACACACGGCGCAGGACAATCCGACGCCCTCAAACCATGCACCTTGCTGCCTGCCGTTCGGTGATGCTAAAATTTAAGCCGTCATGTCAGAACGCTACTACCTTGATCCAAACGGGACCAAAACGGGCCGGATGCAAGGCTGCCGGAACCGAATTTCACGACTAGCGTGGCGACCGAAGGCTGTGTGTTCCTCTCTAACCTGAGCCAACTGTTCCGGTGCGAATACGTTCCTGCACCACGGCGCGCTTGCGCCGCAACGACATCATGTAGGCTTTGGGGTCCAAGTCGTCCTCCGCCTCCAAGAGTTTGTTTACAATGATCGTGGCGTTGTTCATGAGGCTAAAACTGCTGAAGCCAGAGGCGTCGATAAGTTGACCGGACGGAGGGAGCCAGCTTGCTGGCGAAGGCCAGAGTCAGTTTCAGGCGCTTTATCAAATCCTCCACGTCGGCGGCGTCGCGCAGCCGGTCTTTGGCCGAAAGATGAGAAGCCAGCTTGTCGTTGATAAGAGTGGCCAGCGCCTCACCTTGCAGGGTGAACGCCAGTTTGCCAGCGGGATGGCGGCGCTGTTTCCCTCGAATCCGGGCAATGTCATTGTGGGTGGTTCCTTCCGGCCATAATTCAATGGGAACACCGTGCGGGCCGATCACCGCCAAGCCATTTTCCGGCTCGCCCGGCAATTCAAAACGAATACCCTGCGGATCGTCCGCAATCGCGCCCAGCGCTTGAACTGCCCGCTGCCAGTCGGCGCGGCGCACAATCAGATTAACGTCCTTGGTGGGACGCCCGGCTCCGTAGAGATTCAGAGCGATGCCGCCGGTTTCGCGGAAGGCAATCCGCGCCTTCTTGAGTACTCGCGCCGCCGCTGTGTACGCCGCCAAGACATGCGGATGTACCAAGGGATCAGCTTCAAATAGCTCTTTGGCTTTCACAGGTCGCGTTCCCGTTTAACGTCAGTTACGCCATACTGCAAATCAATGCCATGCTTGTCACGCAGGTACCAGAGCGGATCGCGCTCGTCGTCGATCAAGCCGTCGAGATAGCCGTTGCGCGTCAGCCAGTCCTTGGCCAGTATCAGGTAGTGGTCGCCGTAGCCGCGTCGCCTCCAGCGCCGGAATCGGAAGGAAGCAACGCCGCACCTAAGTACGCATCAACCGCTGTCCTTTGCTCTTGATTCATAGGTGTCGCCGACTGCTCAACTCAGCCCCCCGCTGCCTGTCTGAACTTTGTTTTCTATGTTCATCGCTCTCACTCAGCCCATGCCACAGCACTTCTTGTATTTCTTGCCGCTGCCGCAGGGACACGGATCATTGCGTCCGATCCTAATCGTGCCCCGCACCGACGACGGTGCCATGTAGCCGACCGGCGCAGGCGGCTCGGCATCGAAGGGAAGGTTGAAATACTCGAACACCGCCTTCGTCCGGTCGTAAATCCCGCGCTCGGAAATCCCGGCCCGCTCACACATGAGGTTCATGGGCAGGAAATCCCGCTTGATGAACTTTATCAGGTCGAGTGGATCACAAGTCACCTTCACCTGAACCTGCCCGTCCACCTGCATCGTGCTGATGGATGGCAGGCAGCACATCGTCATCGCTCGCAGCGTGTCCACGTCGAGGTTGCAGAAGTAGAGCCAGTAGGGCCATGCGTCGTGGAATGCGGTATAGAACCGCCGGATTTCCGGCACCATGTGAATCTCGCGTGGATCGTCATCCCACCCCTCGATGCCGAACATCATCAGGTTCATCATCTCCTGTAGCGCCCGGCCCTCCGGCAATTTGTCCGGCGCGTACAAGCTGAGGAAGTGGCTGAAGTCGCACTGCTCCACCTTCGAGCGGCTGAACTGATAGAAGATCAAGTCGCGACTCACGCGGCCCTCCGATGTTTGGATTTAGCTTTGCGGGCTGCGAAGGTGAACAGGTCAATGACCTCCACTTTGAGCACTCTGGCAAACTTCTCCAATCCCGCCACCGACGGCGCGTTCACGCCGCGTTCAACCAGACTGATGAACTCCACCGAACAGCCTACCTTTTTTCCAAGCTCCACTTGCGTCAGTCCCCGCGTCTTACGCAAGTCAGCGATGCGTTGGCCAAGTTTCTTTTGCAGCACGGAGGTCGTATATCACATTGGGAGGCGGAGGACAACGCAGTTAAACTACGGGCGGCAGTGTGCTTCTGCAACTCGCCGCTCGCCTTTTGCCGTGGAATTCTATATCAACGACCCCGGTGACGTTCAAATGAGTCTCAGCGAAACAACCCAGAAGGTGCTGCGGATGGTCGAAACGCGGTCGGGCATCCCCGTCCACGTTGCACCCGATCCCAACCTGCCGGGCACCGCGCTCGCCAAGGTCGTCATGGCGCGTGCAGCCGCTGCCCGAAGAACTGGAAGCCATGATCCGCGCCGGTGGTTTCGATGAGTTCGGCCAGACGCGCACCCGGCAGTTTTGGGAGGCACAGTATCTGTGTCGCACTTTCGGTGGTGGTGGCGCAGGCGATCAGGGCTGGCTTTTGCCGCCGCCGTCGTTGGAAACATTTTCCACAGTGCCGCTGCGGGAGCCGACCCGCCGCGAGCGGCTCGAAAGCGAAAACGAACTGTTCGGCTTCACGGTCAGCGGCCACCCGTTGGAACGGTACGCTGATGTGGCTTGGGATACTTACTGTCCGGTGTCCCGGCTGGGGCAGCACATCGGGGAAACAGTCGTGACGTGCGGGTTGGTGGTCGAACAGCGGACGCACCATCAGATCACCGGTGAGCCGATGAAGTTTCTCACGCTTGCAGACTGGACGGGCATGGTGGAAACGGAATTGTTTGCGACCACCTATCGCAACTACGGACTGGCGACGATTCGTTATCCGGTGCTGGAAGTCACCGCGACCGTTGAACCATTTGAGAATGGCCGGGGCTTTTCGCTGCGCGTGCTTCGGGCGGGTCAGCCACGGCTCCAGCGCAAGGTGCAGTCAGATGAACTTGCGCTTTCCGTCATGGAGAAAACCTGCTGAGATCACCGCATGGCCGCCGGTCAACAATGGTTGTTTGCGCCCGCCAAACCGCTCGTCGAGCGGCTGGGGAAGAAATTCTTCCGCAAGATACCAGCGCGGCCCGGTGTGTACAAGATGCACGACGCCACCGGCAATCTGCTTTATGTCGGCAAGGCGAAGAACCTGCGCCAGCGATTGCGCAGTTATCGCGTCGCCAACCCGGAGCGGATGCCCCGGCGACATCTGCGCTTGGTGCGCGAAGTCGCCCGGATTGATTTTGATCTCTGCCCGAACGAATCCGCCGCGCTCGCGCACGAGGCCAGATTGTTGCGGCGACTGAAACCCAAGTTCAATCGCGCTGGTGTCTGGCCCGGCAAGGCACAGTTCCTGACGTGGCGGTTGACGGGTGAGTGCGTACAGTTTTCGGTGCATGAAACTCCGCCAGTGGGTTGGGAAAGATTTGGTTCGCTTGGCGGCTACGCGCCCTACTTGCACGGCGCAATCGCGCGCTTGCTCTGGCTGGCGCTGCATCCGCAGGCCGGGTTCAGCCGATTGCCGCACGGCTGGGCGCATAATCGTTTCACGCTGCCGGTCGCGCTGGCGTGCGGCACACGCGAAGCGGAAGTGCGGCTGGCGTTGGAGAATCTGTTCTGGGGGCAGGCGGAGTCATTTCCAGTTTGGGTGTTGGCTTGCGTCGGTGACCACCTTCCTGCTTTTGAGCGGACGGCGCTGCTGACGGACTTGGAAGAAATCGCAGACTTCACGGCCAACCATCGTGAGGGCAAGCCGGGCAACGGCCAGCTTGCGTTGTTGTAATACCGGGTTGAGGCCGACGCTTCGATGCAAGTGTTGAATCAGGCGGGAAACAGTCTCTGTAAGACGCGACCACCTTGCCATATCGCAACCTCTACTACGATCTGAGCGATGTCGGGAACGGAATGTGTGACTGCGATTTCAGCGACCGCTTTGTGACGCTGCTTTCGCTTTTCTAGCCACTGGTCAAAAGGGTACGCCGCAATCGGTAGGAACGTCTCCCGACTGCGCGGATGAGGCATAGGCTTTGTCGCGCCAGAATTCATGGGTGACAAAAGTATTCGCTCAGAGTGCCTTTCAACCAATTTCCGAGAATCAACTGTCAGTACACAATGACGATCATTCCGATACGCCTGCGCACCCAGAAGGGTCTTCAGTCTTTCCTCGTGTGGCCAGAAGAACACCTTGGCATTCAGAATTACGTACCACTCTCGCGGCGTCACGCCGTTTAGGCACCGCTTGAGGCCGCCGTCACTCATCGGCTTTTGGTCACGGATCACTGCTCTCCCGTGACGGGGATGATGAATGGCGACTGAGTTTGGACGGTGTGCGGCTTCCAGTTTCTCCCGTGGTTCGCCGGAAACCTCAAACAGATCAAGCAACGCCGACGTGCTCAACAGCCCATGCTTTTGAATGGAGGGCCAAGAGTCGTGCTCGGCCATGTGATAAAGCCGGGGGAAAGTAGCAATTAGAACCTCGGAATCCATACGCTCTATCACCACATCCTGCGGTCGATAATGCTGCGCGAATGAAATCGCGTTGAAACCAACGACACGGGCGCGGCGGCAACCCGCTCAACTTCCTCGATGAAGCGTATGGTATCCGGGGTCAACTGCTCAAACCGTCGCGCCTTCTCGTTCGCCTTCGCGATGTAGTCAACGAACGTGAGCGCAATATCAGTGGGCGCATTGAGAGTCGCCGCCCGTCTCAACAGCGCCCAGTCGAATTCCGATACGCGCCGCTGCCGTTTGGTTGTTGAGGTTAGTTCTTTGCTTCGCAAATCCACGGCGTCGTGCCTGCTTCGCTGGGCCACTTCCTCCCATGAGATTTCCTGCGACATCTCTCCCGATGTTGCACCCTTCGGGGACTGGACGCGAATCGGATATGTGCGACACACCATCACGACGCGCTGAACTCTGTTAGGTGAAATCCCGGCCTCAGCAAGACATCCCGCAACCGTGGTATCGCGTGAGGTCACATGTGGATAGTAACCGTGGTACAGGCTCAAGCCCGTGCCTTGCGTTCCTTCAAGCAGCACTCGATGGCGGTGGGCGAATGCGTGTTCGAGCACCGCCAAGCCTTCGCCGATGTAGGGTTTGAGTTCAGGAATGTCTTTCGCCAGCTTCACGGTTTTCCCCCGCAGCACGCGTCGGGCGGTTGCTTGCCCCACTCCTTGGCCAGTCGAACCAATGTTGGCCACGAGATTGGTTTCCCGCCGCCGATCCGCGTCGGTGATTATCATCGCCTGCGGGTCGATGATTAAGCGCTCGCGGTCAACTTGGCACTCCGCGATCTCCTTCATCAGCGTCGGCACGTACAAAACTGCACCAGCGACAATCAGTAATTTCGCCTGCGAAGAATTCGTACCGGAGGGAAGGTGATGGAATGTGTACGGATCAGGCTCTTGATAGACGGTGTGGCCAGCATTGGGGCCGCCGACACGGACGAGCAATTCATACTCACGGGACAGGAAGGAAGCGATTTGACCTTTCCCTTCGCTTCCGAACTGGCCGCCTACCACAACATCTACGAGCCGCAGGTACTCCCGACCGAATAGCCCGACGTGGCTTGCCGCCCGAATCAACACGTCATCCTCGGTGCAGCGATCTGTCAGGATCACGACATCGGCGATCTTGGCGAGCTTGGGAACATTGCGCTCCGTCTTGTTCCTCTGCACGTCAGCGTACGATGCTAATTCTTTTATCTCCGCGTTATTTCGCCGCTTGTACCG
Source organism: Verrucomicrobiia bacterium (assembly GCA_026125285.1). GTDB lineage: Bacteria > Verrucomicrobiota > Verrucomicrobiia > Limisphaerales > JADLHS01 > WYBW01. The sequence continues at coordinate 469,999 of JAHCLO010000001.1, forward strand.
TTTCTCCAGTTCAGTAAGCCGTGCATCAAGATGAATGTGAATGACCCGCTTGCCGAATGCCTTTCGGATTGCTTCGATCTGCCCCAGAATTCGCACCGAATCCAGAACGACAATCGCATCCTCGTCGTGATTCTGTACCTCGCGCAACAGTTCTTCACAGACCCATGCTCCGCCTGACCGACGGTCGAGTCGTTCCCCAAACTCCTGCATCGTGTCGCGCTGTAGTTCGATTCCGTCACCCAACCTCTTGAGAAAGTCAAAGGTCTTGACGTGTTTGAGCTTGTACTTATCCGCGAACGTTTGACCGAGCCGCCGGGCCAGCGTCGTCTTCCCAGCGCACACCCTCCCTGATAAGAGCACAATGAGTTTTGGCATGATACGCGAGCGCTCCTCTGTGGTTAAGCCCTCCGGTCAAAGAGGCTACTTTGTTTTGGGTTGAACTGCCCCGGCGACTCTGGAAGATCGTACACAGTTACCCGCAGCCCCCGTGCGCAGAGCGTCTCGTCTATAAGCTGGCCAATCAATCCCCAAGCTCCACCAGCGTAACCCGAACCAATCCGTGGCATGTGGACGCTCGCACGTTGCTCAACGGCGAATTGCGCCAACTGCTCCAAGCATGAGCGCAAAGCGGAGTAGCGGATGCGCGGCTTTGGCGAAGGCCCATAGCCATGCTGGCAAATCATTTGAAACGCAGTCGTCTGTTGGTCAACTGCCGACATGAAGACTTTCCCAAGACGGAGATTGTCCCGCTCGGCAGCGGCCCAGTTCTGAAACGTCGTTTGGACTTGTGGCCACTTCTTCCTGACTGCAAGGCCGAATCCAGCACCCCAGAGTGCCGTCTTGTCGTTCACGACGTGGGCGAGAATGCGGCGGCCTTCACCACGCGGCTGCGTCGCGTCGCCTTTGATGAATTCAATCCCGGCAGTCGTTGCCGTCGGCGCTGCCAACGGTCGCACCATGCCTACCACACGGGGATAGCTTCTCGATGGATAGGGTGCGATCCCAACACACTCAACATGAACTTGCCCAGCAGGCTCCGGCCAACCCTCGTCAGCTTTGGCCGTGAATCCAATGGCGGTAATCTCCGGCAACGATTTTGTCTTCGGCAAGGGAGTACCGCTGGTCAGTTTCACCGGCCACGACCGGGAGGACACCGTGTAATCGAGTTGATAGCGGCCCTTCGTAGCCCCGTCTTCTCGCCGTGACGCGGTGAACATGGCGCAAGGCTGTTCGGTCAGCCGGATCACCCGCAACAGCAGCGCCTCCATTGACACATCGAATTCTGAGCGCAAGCGCAGGAGTTGGTCGATGTCGGTCACTTGCTTTTTCAAAGCGTCGAAGCTGCCCACCGGCATCAGAAACTCCGCCGCTCCGATATTGCAGAGCATCTCTAATTGCCACTCATCCCCTTTCTGCTCTTGGCGGGCAAGGCGGTGGCGAACAACCTCGCCGCAATCAGGAAAGATGGTATGGGCTAGTTCGTGAGCTACGGAGTAACGCACTCGACCTCTGGGGCGGTTTGGATTGAATTCGATCTGAAACCGTCCGTCAGCAGCTTGCGTGATCTGAGCATCCGAAATGTTCTCTGATGGAATTGCTCTCACCTTCAGGTGTTGGGCCAGTTGAAACGGATCGTATGGCGGCCCACTCCACCCCGCCTGCATGGCATCGAGAGTCAAAGAAGAAGCACTCGAAATCATGCGTTGCACAGGGTCGCGGTTTGCGGCGAAAGCGACGACCGACGAATGCGTCCAGAAGGAACGTCCGGGGTTCCGAAATGTATGTGGCGGCACCGACATAATGCTGATTCTAGTTTGAGCCGTGGTCATGATCGTCAATGCAGGATACCCGTCCACTTCATTTTTCGGTAGCCCTCCCACCTGCGCGCAATTCGGTGACCTCTCACCACTCGGTATTGCTCGCAAAATTTGCATCGCGGCCACGGCGCGATTTTGCCACGATTTGCGCCATGACACTGTTCATCTCCAGTCGGCATGGCAGCCGGTGGTTGCACCCGGCGGAAACACCCTTCTAGCCGATCCCCTCCATCATGGCGCTCAAGAAATCCGAACTCTACTCCTCGCTCTGGCAATCGTGCGATGAACTGCGCGGCGGGATGGACGCGTCCCAGTACAAGGACTACGTCCTCGTGCTGCTGTTCATGAAGTACGTGTCCGACAAGGCCGCCAGCCAGCCGGGCTACCTGCTGGACGTGCCGAAGGGCGGCAGCTTCGCCGACATGTTGGCGCTGAAGGGCGACAAGGAGATCGGCGACAAGATGAACAAGATCATCGCCAAGCTCGCCGAGGCGAATGACCTGACCATCATCAAGGAAGCCGACTTCAACGACGACGCCAAGCTCGGCAAGGGCAAAGATATGGTGGATCGCCTCACCAATCTCGTCGCGATTTTTGAGGGCTTGGATTTTGGCGGCAATCGCGCAGACGGTGACGACCTGCTGGGCGATGCCTATGAATACCTCATGCGGCACTTCGCCACCGAGTCCGGCAAAAGCAAGGGGCAGTTCTACACCCCGGCAGAAGTCTCGCGCATCATGGCCAAGGTGGTCGGTGTCGGCAGCGCCAAAAATGCCAGCCAGACCATCCACGACCCCACGGTGGGATCAGGCTCGCTCCTGCTGAAAGCGCACGACGAAGCCAAATCGCGTACGGGTCACGACCTTGCGCTGTACGGGCAGGAAATGGACAACGCCACCACCGCGCTGGCGAAGATGAACATGATCCTCCACGATTGCCCGACCGCTGAAATCTGGAACGACAACGTTCTCGCCAGTCCCCATTTTAAGGACGCCAAAACCGGCCTGCTCAAAACCTTCGATTTCGTTGTCGCCAATCCCCCGTTTTCCTTCAAGGCATGGAGCAACGGATTGAATCCCAACAACGACGCGTTCAAACGTTTTGAATTCGGCGTACCACCGACGAAGAATGGCGACCTTGCCTTCGTGCTCCACATCCTGACCTGCCTCAAGAGCACAGGCAAAGCCGCCGTGAATCTGCCGCATGGCGTTCTGTTTCGCGGCGGCGCTGAAGCAACCATCCGCAAGGAGATTGTCCGGCGTGGTTACATCAAAGGCATCATTGGGCTGCCTGCTAATTTGTTTTACGGCACGGGCATTCCAGCGTGCATCCTCGTCCTCGACAAGGAAGAAGCCGCCACGCGCAAAGGCATCTTCATGATTGATGCCAGCAAGGGCTTCATCAAGGACGGCAACAAGAACCGGCTGCGCGAGCAGGACATCCACAAGATCGTGGACACGTTCACACGGCAGGATACCAGCGACCCGCGTTACGCCCGCCTCGTGCCGCTCACCGAGATCAGCGAAACCAAAAACGATTTCAACCTCAACCTCCCGCGCTACATTGACAGCACCGAACCGGAAGACTTGCAGGACATTGACGGCCACCTGCGCGGCGGCATCCCCAACCGCGACATTGACGCGCTCGAACGCTACTGGCAGGTCATCCCCGGCGTGCGGGCCGCGCTGTTCAAAAAAGCCGACCGCACCGGTTACTGCCAACTCAAGGTCGCCGTAGCGGACATCAAGCCCGCCATCTTCGGCCACGCGGAGTTCACCACGTTCAACGAGACGGCCACGAAGCTGTTTACAAAATGGCGCAAGGCCAACACGCCGCACCTCACGGGGCTGAAGCAGGGCGGCAAACCCAAGGCACTGATCGAGACGCTGTCCGAGAACCTGCTCGACACCTTCGACCACGCGCCATTGCTGGATGCCTACGATGTTTACCAGCGCCTGATGGATTACTGGGCTGAGACGATGCAGGACGACGCTTACCTCATCGTCAGCGACGGCTGGCGCGACGCGGCCAAGCCCCGGCTCATCGTCGAGGACAAGGCCAAGAAGACGAAGGAGAAACCCGACTTCGCGCTCGGGAAGATGAAATACAAGGCCGAGTTGATCCCGCCTGCGCTGGTGATCGCCCGGTACTTTGCCGCCGAACAGGCTGCCATCGAGAAACTGGAAGCCGAGGTGGCGGCCATCACGCAGGAGATGGAGGAAATGGCCGAGGAACACGGCGGCGAAGGCGGCCTGCTGGAAGATGCCAAGAGCGACAAGGACAAGCTGACGAAGGCTTCAGCGACGACCCGGCTGAAGGCCATCAAGGGCGATGCCGACGCGGCGGACGAGCGCAAGGCGCTGAACGATTATCTGGCGCTAGCCGAGAAGGAGGCTACGGCCAGCGACAAGCTGGGTGAAGCGCAGGACATGCTGACGGCCAAGGTAGCGGCGCAATATGGTAAGCTTGGCGAGGACGAGATCAAGACGTTGGTAGTGGAGGACAAATGGCTGGCGACGCTGGCGGCTGCTGTGCGGGGCGAACTCGACCGGGTTTCTCAAACGCTCACCGGGCGCATCCGCCAACTGGCCGAGCGCTACGCCATGCCGCTGCCGCAACTGACCGAGGAAGTGGACGCGCTGGCGGCTCGTGTGAAGGGACACCTCAAGAAGATGGGGGCAACATGGCAGTAAAACCCGGCTACAAGCAGAGCGAAGTGGGCGAAATCCCGGCGGAGTGGGATGCTACTACGATTGGCGCTGTTGCTTCATTCTCAGGTGGCTCACAGCCACCAAGGTCGACGTTCAGATTCTCCCCGACTGAGGGATACATCAGGCTGATCCAGATTAGAGACTACAAGACCGACGAATATGCTTCCTATATTCCAGAGGCGATGGCTCGCAAGCGTTGCACTGCCACGGACATAATGATCGGGCGATATGGCCCTCCCATTTTCCAAATTCTACGCGGGATTGAAGGGGCATACAATGTAGCCCTGATAAAGGCGACGCCGAACGCCAAGATAGACCGGGAGTTCTTCTACCTCGTTCTTCAACAGGAGCGGCTGTTCCAACTGATTGATTCACTTTCACGCAGATCATCTGGCCAAACGGGCGTTGAAATGCCAGCGCTGAGGGATTATGGACTACCGCTTCCACCGCTTCCTGAACAACGCACCATTGCGGAGGGGGTGGGCGATGTGGTTGCGCTGCTGGGTTCGTTGGATCGGCTCATCGCCAAGAAGCGCGACCTCAAACAGGCCGCCATGCAGCAACTCCTCACCGGCCAAACCCGCCTCCCCGGTTTCCACGGTGAGTGGGAAATGAAGCGACTTGGTGATGTGTTAGACACTGATCCAGAAAACCTCGGCAGCAGCACACGGCCAGACTTCGCATTCAGGTACATCGCTCTGGAGGACATTGAGCAGGGTATCCTCAGAAGCCACGCTGAGCATGTTTTTGCCAGCGCCCCGTCTCGCGCCAGAAGAAAGTTGCGACCGAATGACGTTCTCGTCTCAACGGTTCGCCCCAACCTCCAATCGCATCTTCTTTTCACGGGTGGGATCGGCGACTGGGTATGCTCGACAGGTTTCTGCGTGCTTCGATGCCGCGAGGAGATCACAAACCCGGCTTTCATCTTCCAGCATTTGTTTGCCGGTTGCGTGAACCGCCAGATCGACGCCCTCCTGACCGGATCGAACTACCCTTCGATCAATGGCGGCGATGTACGGGCCTTAGAGATTCCGCTCCCGAAATATGCCGAACAAACCGCCATCGCCGAGGTGCTGACGGAGATGGACGAGGAACTGGCGGCGTTGGAGCAGCGGCGGGAAAAGACCCGCGACTTCAAGCAGGCCATGATGCAGGAACTGCTGACTGGCAAAACCAGACTCGTATGAAACCGAATCGCTTCTTGAATTCGTGGCTGGCTGCGACCCCTGCCGAGGTCGTGTTGGTGCGTGCTGGTTACCGGGGGTGTCGCTTCGCTCAACCCCCGGCTAATTGCTGGCATCCCTTCGGGATGACGCCGAATCGGAGCGAACCCGGAGGGTTCAGAGCCATTAGCCGGTGGTCGAGGCGTGGAGCGCCGACACCACCGGATTACCGTCCCCATTCATCCGCATCCCGGAGGGATGCCAGCCTCCTTTGCGCCCCGTCCGCAATCCTGTTCTCCTGACGACCATAATCCCATGTCCTCCACCTACCTAAGCCTGCATTACCACCTCGTGTTCTCCACCAAGAACCGCGAGGCCCTCATCGCGCCGGAATGGCGGGCGCGGCTGCACGAGTATCTCGGCGGAACGGTTCGCGGTTTGGGCGGCTTCCCCGAAGGAATCGGCGGCGTGGCCGATCACGTCCATTTGCTCGTCGGCTTGAAAGCCACGCACTGCCTTTCGGACTTCATGCGGGAATTGAAAAAGGCATCCTCGACGTGGGTGCATGAGGAGATTGGGCTGCGCGCGTTCGCGTGGCAGGAGGGCTACGCGGCCTTCACCGTCAGCGCAACCGCGCGAGAAGGCGTGAAACGCTACATCGCCAACCAAGAGGAGCATCATCGCGTGAAATCGTTTCGGGAGGAATTGATTGAGATGCTCAACAAGGCTGGAGTTGAATATGATCCGAAATACCTCGATTGAGTCAGAACCGGGAAGGTTGATGACGCAAGACCGCCAATAGAACACGATGAGCTTGCGGATTTTCATCAGCAGCGTGCAGAAGGAGTTCGCCGGGGAGCGGGCGGCCCTGCGCGATTACCTGCGCGGTGATGCCTTGATGCGCCGGTTTTTCGAGCCGTTTCTCTTTGAAGAAGTCCCCGCCGCCGACCGCCGGGCAGACGAGGTGTATCTCGATGAGGTCGAGCGTTGCGATGTTTACCTCGGCCTGCTTGGAAACGATTACGGTTTCGAGGACGCGCAGGGAGTTTCGCCCACGCAACGGGAATTTGAACTGGCGACACGCCAGCACAAGCTCCGCCTGATTTTTGTCAAAGGCGGCGACGACAAGACAAAGCATCCCAAGATGCAGGCGTTGATTCGGCAGGCGGGCAATGAACTCATCCGCCGCCGGTTCGGCACTCCGGCGGAGTTGCTGGCGGCGGTGTATGCCGCGCTGGTGCATTATCTGGAAGACCGGGAATTGATCCGCACCGGGCCGTTCGACGCCGCGCCTTGCCCCAAGGCCACCCTCGCGGATTTGGATGCGGACAGGATGTCGCGCTTCATCCGTGAGGCCCGCCGGGCACGAGGTTTTCCGTTGAGCGAGGCTGCCACGCCGGAGGAGTTGCTCACGCATTTGAACCTGCTGGACGATGGTCGTCCCACCAATGCCGCCGTGCTGCTGTTCGGCAAGCAACCGCAGCGTTTCCTGATCGCCTCGGAGGTGAAGTGCGCCCATTTCCACGGGACGGAGGTGGCCAAACCGATTCCGTCGTATCAGGTTTACAAAGGCACGGTATTCGAGTTGGTGGATCAGGCGGTGGACTTCGTGTTGTCGAAAATCAACCTGAGCGTGGGCACTCGCGCCGCCGGGCCGCAAGCGCCGGTAAGCTACGAGATTCCCCGCGAGGTGGTGGCGGAGGCCATCGTCAACGCCGTGGCGCACCGGGATTACACCAGCAACGGCAGCGTGCAGGTGATGCTGTTCGCCGACCGGCTGGAGGTGTGGAATCCGGGCGCGTTGCCGCCGTCGTTGACGCTGGAGATGCTGCGGCTGCCACACGGTTCAGTGCCGGGCAATCCGCTGCTGGCCGAGCCGCTCTACCTGACCCGCTATATCGAGCGCATGGGCACGGGTACGCGGGACATGATCCGCCGCTGCCGGGAGGCGGGCCTGCCTGAGCCGGAATTTGCCGTCAGCGATGGGTTTGTGACCACGGTGAGGCGGCGGGCGAAGGCTGGCGGACAAGTCACCGGACAGGTCAGCGGACAAGTGGCCGGGGAAGTCACCGGGGTGGTTGCGGGTGAAGTCGCAGGTGCAGTCACGGGTGAAGTGACGCCACCAGTCACCGGGGTAGTCGCCGGGGAAGTTACCGGGGTAGTCACCGGGGAAGTCGAAAGAGTGGTGCTGGTGCTGCAAGGGGAGATGAAAAGGACGGCCATTCAGGGCGCTCTGGGTCTGCGGCATGAAGACTATTTCCGCGAGGCTTACCTCGTGCCCTCACTGCAAGCCGGATTCGTGGAGATGACCATACCAGACAAGCCCAAGAGCAGCCGTCAGAAGTACCGGCTGACGGCCAAGGGCGCGGCATTGCAGGCCCGCTTGCGTGACCGCTACCAAAGCAAATGAGCACCGTCGGCCAGAAAGAACGGAAGACCCAGCAGCGGGTCGTGCGATTGTTTACAGACAAGGCGTATCCGTTCTGCCTTGGCTACACGTATCTCGGCGACTGGGAGGAGCGCGAGGGCTTCGAGGGCAAAGGCAATCGCAACATCGAGCCGGAACTGCTGCGGGCGTGGCTGAAGAAACGCGGCCACAGCGATGCGCTGATCGGCAAGGTGCTCTACGAATTGGAGAAGGCCGCCGCCGACACCAGCAAGACGCTCTACGACCGTAACAAGGATGTTTACAGTTTGCTGCGCTACGGCGTGACCGTCCGGCTGGAAGCCGGGCAGAACAAGCAGACCGTTCAACTGATCGACTGGGAGCATCCAGAGCAGAACGACTTCGGCGTGGCTGAGGAAGTGACTGTGGCGGCTGCCAACGCCAAGGCGCACGGCAAGCGCCCGGATGTGGTGCTGTATGTAAACGGCATCGCCATCGGTGTGCTGGAACTAAAGCGATCCACGGTGTCCGTGGCCGAAGGCATCCGGCAGAATCTCGACAACCAGAAAAAGGAGTTCATCCAGCCGTTCTTCTCGACCATGCAGTTGGTCATGGCGGGCAATGACACGGAGGGCTTTCGGTACGGCACGACGGAAACCAAGGAGAAGTATTACCTGAAATGGAAGGAGGAGCATCCAGACTGGAAGCCCGGCGTAGACACTGAATCCAAATACCTGACGGAGTCGGACTACCCCGGTGTAAACAGTCCGCTGGACGTGACGTTGATCCAGATGTGCAACAAGGCCCGGCTGCTGGATTTGATCCACAACTTCGTGGTGTTCGACGGCGGCACGAAAAAGCTGTGCCGCCACAACCAGTACTTCGGCGTCCGGGCTGCGCAGGCGTTCGTCAAGCGGCGCGAGGGCGGCATTATCTGGCAGACGCAGGGAAGCGGCAAAAGCATGGTCATGGTCTGGTTGACCAAGTGGATACGGGAAAATGTAAATGATGCCCGCGTGCTCATCGTCACCGACCGGGAGGAACTGGACGAACAAATCCACGAACGGGTGTTCAAACCGGCGGGCGAGGAAATCTACCGCACCCAGAGCGGCGCGGACTTGATCGCCAACCTGAACGCGACCAAGCCGTGGTTGATCTGCTCGCTCATCCACAAGTTCGGCAGCAAGAGCACCAACGACGGCGACGCGGACACGGAGGATTTCATCAAGCAGATGAAGCAGGCGTTGCCCGCCGACTTCAAGGCCAAAGGCAACCTTTTCGTGATGGTGGACGAGTGTCACCGTACGCAGTCGGGCAAGCTGCACGAGGCGATGAAAGAAATCCTGCCGGAGGCCGTCTTCATCGGCTTCACCGGCACGCCACTGCTGAAGCTCGACAAGGAAACGACCATCGAAGTCTTCGGCGGCTACATCCACACCTACAAGTTCGACGAAGCCGTGGCAGACGGCGTAGTACTGGATTTGCGCTATGAAGCGCGGGAGGTGGATCAGCGGATCACGTCGCAGAAAAAGATTGATGAGTGGTTTGAACTGAAGACCAAGGGGCTGACCGATCTGGCCAAGGCGCAACTCAAGCAGCGCTGGGGGACGATGCAGAAGGTGCTGTCCAGCAAGTCGCGGCTGGAAATCATCGCCGCCGACATCTTGATGGACATGGAGAAGTGCGACCGGCTCAAGAGCGGCAAGGGCAACGCCATTTTGGTGGCAGGCAGCATCTACGAGGCGTGCAAGTATTTCGATTTGTTCGACAAGACCGACCTGCACGGCAAATGCGCCATTGTGACTTCGTATACACCCACGGTGGCAGCCATCAAAGGCGAGGAATCCGGCGAAGGTCAGACCGAGAAACTGGAGCAGTACGGCATTTACCAGAAAATGCTGGCTGACTGGTTCGACGTGCCGCCCGAACAGGGCGTGAATCGGGTCGAGGAGTTTGAGAAGGTGGTGAAGAAGAAGTTCATCAACGAACCCGGCCAGATGAAGCTGCTGATCGTTGTAGACAAACTCCTCACCGGTTTTGACGCGCCACCGGCCACGTATCTGTACATCGACAAGAAGATGCAGGATCACGGCCTGTTCCAAGCCATCTGCCGGGTGAACCGGCTCGACGGCGAGGACAAGGAGTTCGGGTACGTCGTGGACTACAAAGACCTGTTCCAGAGTCTGGAGGGTGCGGTTAACGATTACACGTCCGGGGCGTTCGACGCCTATGACAAGGAAGACGTGGCGGGCCTGCTGGAAAACCGCTTGGAAAAGGCCAAGGAACGACTGGACGATGCGCTGGAGGAGATACGTGCCCTGTGTGAGCCGGTGGACGCGCCCACGGATCAGGCCGCCTACCTGCGCTATTTTTCGTCCAAGGACTCCGGCAACGCAGACCAGTTGAAAGCCAGCGAACCGCAGCGGCTATCGCTCTACAAGCTCACGGCGGCGCTGATCCGGGCCTACGCCAATCTGGCCAGCGAGATGGCCGAGGCGGGCTACACCGCGCCGGAGGTGGACTCGATCAAACAGGAGGTGGCGTTCTACGAGAACCTCCGCAACGAGGTGAAGTTGCACAGCGGCGACGCCATTGACCTGAAGCAGTACGAACCGGCGATGCGGCATCTGATCGACGCTTACATCCGGGCTGAACCCAGCGAGGTGGTGTCCGAGTTCGACGATTTCTCGTTGATTCAACTGATCGTGGAGCGCGGTGTGGACGCGGTGAAGGCGCTGCCCAAGGGCATCCAGAAAAGCGAGAAAGCCGTGGCTGAGACGATTGAGAACAACGTCCGCAAGCTCATCATCGACGAATCGCCGATCAACCCGAAGTATTACGAGCGCATGTCCGAACTGCTGGACGCGCTCATCAAGGAGCGCCGGGCTGGGGCGCTGGCCTATGCCGATTATTTGGCCAAGGTCGTCGAACTGACCAAGCAGGTGAAGACCGGGGCGGGTGGAGCGGCGTATCCGATAACCATGAACACCCCAGCCCGACGCGCTCTTTACGACAACCTTGCCAAGAATCACGTTCTGGCGCTCGCGGTGGACACCGCCGTACGGGCCAGTCGGCAGGACGATTGGCGTGGGAATAATTTCAAGGTCAAGAGGGTCAGAAATGCCATCAAAACCGCGCTACAGGAATGGACTGTCCCGCCTCAGCCCGCGCCCGAAGAAGGGTACGGCGGAAACATGCAGACCGAACCTGTTCCCTACATTGCGCCCACCGACTCCGAGATCGACCGGCTTCTTGAGTTGGTGAAGAACCAAAGTGAATACTGACGCGCACCAGATCATCGTCAGCGGCGTGACGGTTCAGGTTGTCCGCAAGCGGATCAAGAACCTTCACCTCGGAGTTTATCCTCCGCATGGCCGCGTGCGGGTTGCTGCGCCGTTGCGCGTGAGCGACGACGCCGTCCGGTTGGCGGTGGTGGGCAAGCTGGGCTGGATAAAGCGCCAGAGGGCACGGTTTGAAGCGCAGCCGCGCCAGTCGGCGCGGGAGATGGTCAGCGGGGAGAGCCATTATTTTCAAGGTCGGCGCTATCGGCTACGGGTTGTCAAAGTCGGCGGCACGGCCAAAGTTGTTCGCCGGAATAACTCCACCCTTGAACTTCAGGTGCGTCCAGAAACCACGGTTGAACAGCGTCGGCGGATTTTGCAGCAGTGGTATCGCCAGCATTTGCGGACTTTGATTCCACCGCTGTTGGAAAAATGGCAGGCCGTCTTGGGTGTTCAGGCCAATGAGTTTGGCATCAAGAAAATGAAAACCAAGTGGGGCACTTGCAACGTTGAAGCCCGTCGCATCTGGGTGAATTTGGAACTGGCTAAGAAACCGGTGTCGTGTCTGGAATACATCGTCGTCCACGAACTGGCACACCTCGTGGAGCGAAACCACACCGAACGATTCACGGCCATCATGGACAGACACCTGCCCACATGGCGCATGAGCCGGAAGGAATTAAATTCAGAACCGTTGGCAAATGAGAATTGGAGTTATTGAGTTTCAATAGTTGCTCGCACCCGCTGGCGGTCGGCCTTCGGATGCAACGCCGGGGTGCAGTCCAGCCGTCTTTTGGCTTCAGCCCGCGTCGCCTCGGAGCAGGTTGGATCGTGCCAGCGCCTTTAGCATCTCGCCGACATGCTGGAAGGGCAGGTCGAGCGCCGCCTGACGAAGCTGGCGCACCAGTTCACGGGCGCGGGCTTCGTCGCCCGTGGCCGCCAGTTGGTAATGGATGGTTAGGCCCATGTGCTGCCGGGAGGGTGCAGCAGCGCTGGCGGCGCGTCAGGTATGAAATGCCAACGGCAACGCTGCCAGATCGCCAATCACACCTGAATTCGCCACCGACCAAAGACCACATGACCTGCGTGCGCCCGACCAGCATGTCCTGATTGACGTGCTGGTGTCTGGGGTTACTTGGCGGCTCCTGAGATTCCCGCATCACCAGCGGGCGGACATGAGGACTACGATCATGAACACCACGAACAGAATGGCCGTGACGACCAGCGCCCGCCGCCGCTGGGCATGAAGAAACTCCCCGGCGGCCTGCTCATTCATGTAGTACCGGTCCTCGCCCACGGGCACGAACACGCCGCGTGATACCATCTGCTCGAAAATCCACGAGCGGCGCACGCCCACATCCGCAAAAGGGATGGCGCGATCCGGGGAGGTCGCGCCCCGCTCCCTGAACCGGCGGATCAAGCGCTTGCGGCGCACGATGATGACGGCGGCTGCACTCACCTGTCTTTTAGCTCATTCAATCTTTGCCCCGCGCAGCGCTCCGGTCAACCCATCCAGAACCCCTTGCGATGCGAGACACCCAGCACCTTGCGGCAGTCGCAGCAAAAGTACAGGAACCGCACGCCCAAGACGGATTCCACCCGACGGGCGGCGATTTCGTGGATTTCCTTGCCGCAGTGCGGACAGACCGGCGCGGCGGGGAAATCTTCTCGGATTCGGATTCGCGTGGTCGCCATGCCGGAATGTGGCACTTCGAGGCTTCCACGGCCATTACAGCCGGAGAGCAGGTTTGGAAACTGCCCGCCACGGCGAGTGGACAGGATGTCTGCAATTGCAGACATCGACTGGCCCGACTTGCGCACAGTCGCCCGTGGACCGCTTCAGCCGTGATGCACTTCACGGTGGCAGTTGGGGCAGAGAGCTAAAGCGTTTTCAATCGTATCCTCTCCGCCTTCAGCCAGTGGTGTCCGATGGTGAACTTCCAGAAATGGAGTTCCGTCCGACCTTCTCACGAAAGGGGCATCTTTCCGACACCGCTCGCAAATTCCATTTGCACGATTCAGTACTGCGACGATGACATCGGCATTCCTGCGATAGCCAACCGAAATAATCTGCACGCGCTCTGGAAGCTTTGGAGCGGCGGCCAACCTCCGCTGAAGTGTATCAGCGTCAAGAGTTCTTGCCCCTTCAATTTCTGCTGTGAGCTTGCGAGTGTTGGCTTCTTCTGTCTCCGCTGAGGAAATCGTGAAAACCGACATATCACTGCGCTCGTAAACTTCGCTCCAGCCTCCGGCTCGTGTTCGCTCCTTCAGCGGTAATCCGTCGCGTCTTTTGGTCAGCAGGTTCGTCGGTGGCCAGATGGCCAGACACCGAAGATTGCGAATGGTGATGAGGTTCACTGCCTTGCCTCCACCCAAAGCTGTCCCGCGAAACAAATCGCATTCACCGGGCTGGTAGGTTTCCAGATGACGCAGGACAATCTGACGGCGGGATTCAGAAAGTTCCCGCTTGTCCTCCCATTTAACAATTTCCGCTGTGTAGCAAATCTTTGACAGGTTCTCCGTCGTTGAAGCGTAGAGCGTGACCGGCGTGTCTGGGGTTGGTGGCTTCGCCCTGAACATGGAAATGACACTTCCCTTGTAAGGTTGGAGAAAAGACTCGCCGCCACCTTGAGCGATTTGTGCCGCGAGGATGTCTTTCAAAACTCCATCGTAAATACCATTGATGAACAAAGCGGTGGTCATACAAGCCTGACGCTAAGGCGAGGGAGATGAGGCGTCAACGATTACGCGCCCCGACCATGCCCTTCTCATCTGCGGGCATATTGAGGCTGATGGTGTGGATGTGAGGTCGGAACCTGTGCATCGCTTGACCAGAGGTTATTCCTTGGCTCGTCCCGCCAGCAAGCCGGTGCGAATGTTTACATCCTCTGGTGACGACCGGCTACACCTGACGCAGGTATCCCTGTTGCGTTTTCATGCGACCGTCAACCAAAGACGCAATGTTGCACGTACTTTCATCAGCGGGCAAACTGCCCCTGTATGGCAGGTGACAAAGCCCGCTTCAAGGCACTACTCGATGGCTACTGCGCTGAAGAACCGGCCAGCGGTCGTGATCTGATTCAGGTTGCCGGTCGCCTGCTTAACGGTTTCAGGGCGAAGTACGAAGAAGGCAGGAAACTTCAGGCAACCACGGCTGCCCGACGTACTACGGTACGATACCGGGCCGGATGAAGGTGGTGATTGATGACTGGTCGTGGAAGCTGAAGGTGGACTTCACCGACAAGGTGGGCGGTGCGTTTGCGACCGGAGGCGGGCAGGCGGGCGGCAAGGAGTTTGTGTTGGTGTCGCTGGTGATGTTCATGCTCAACAACCGGATGGTGGTAGCGGGGCCGCTGTACCAGAACGACAGGACCGGCAGCGTCTGGGCCGAGGTCGGCGCGGCGGCGATGACTGGGCCTCTGGATGCGGGCGTGAGCGAGGGCGAACTGGACAGCGCCCGGCGGCTGGGCGAACGCGTGGCCCGGCTGGCTGTGAGACTGAAACGGGCCGGAGGCGGTTCGGCGTGAAGCCCGGTAGACGGTGACTTCTGCACCCACCAGCGGCATCATTCACCGCCACGAATCGCGATGCCCTTGAATCCGCGCACCCGTCGACCGGATCGCTCGACGTGATGACTTTTGCGCAGCCCGTACACGGCCTCGACGATGGTTGGCAACTGCCGCAGAAAGACCGCCCTGCGTATCGCTGCCAGTTCACCAGCCTGAACAATCTCCTGAAAGAACGTCCACGCCTCCTCGCTGGCAAGTTCAGCTTGCGGATCGGGGCAAAGGTATTTTTCCACAAACTGCCGCACCGGACTGTGCCAAGGCGCGGGCAGGCATTCTTGCGGCGT
This sequence comes from Verrucomicrobiia bacterium, assembly GCA_026125285.1. Lineage (GTDB taxonomy): Bacteria > Verrucomicrobiota > Verrucomicrobiia > Limisphaerales > JADLHS01 > WYBW01. Next base: position 485,210 of record JAHCLO010000001.1, read on the forward strand.
GTCAATCATGGAGGACAGCAGCGCGATGGCGCGGCGGATGGTTTGTTCTTCTGACGGTTTCATGCCTTAACTACGAGTGCAACGTGGCGTGACGTGCGTGTGGTGCGTGGGGCGTGGCGAGACGTGTCGATTTAGACAATCGTGGGCGTCAAAACGGCGGAGCGAGTGGGTGGCGATGCGCCCGAAGAAACTGGTCGCGTATTTATACCATGATCGTCATCGCGCCCCTGAACGCGCCGCAGGTCTATGTGCCGCCGCTGAATGGCGTTGAGCACCCGCTCGCCCCGGAGGTCATGAACGCCATGCTCCGATACGGCAACAGGCCCGTGGGCCTCTGGAAGATTGTAAACTTGTTGGCCAATGCCCAGAACCCAGCCTCCCGCGCCCTCCGACGAAGCTGGCGGCTCCGGTATCTGTGCGCCTGTCGCGAGCTTCTCAGATTCAAAGTCATCTACCGGCACGGCGGGCATATCGCCACATCGAACTTTGCAACGCGGCCAAGGCCGAAATCACCAAAGCGTCTGTCACCGTCTGTCGGGGCAACGACCAGCGAAATCGGCGGCAGCAACCGGGTGGCGGCAGTGGTGGAAAAGGAGCCGAATCCTCCGCAAACCCCTGAACCGGAATTTGTCGCTGTAAACCAGAGCACGCCGCCCGCTGCGCCGGAGCCGAAAAGCGCTACGCCGACGCCAGCCGAGATTACTCAGGCGGCGCGGGCATTGGCCCAACAGCCGCGCAGGGGCAGGAAACTGACAGGTTGGCTCCACGGGCGGCGCGTCACCCGCTTTACCCCGGTAATCGTGCCGGGCGGTCAGGTGCTCCCGGTTTACCTCGTTCGGCGCAGTTTCGTTTATGCGGTGGCACCGGACACGCCGCAATACGAAGGGCGCATCCTTCTCCGATACCGCGCCGCTGACGTGTGCTTGTTCCGCTCGCCGCAAGCAGCGCTGCTTGGCCGCCTGCCGCCGCGAGCGGGACGACGACGCGGGCGTTCACAAAACAACCCAATGTACGAATAGTTGGGACCACGGACAGGGTGGGCGGGGTGGTCTGGGTTCGTTCCTATTGTTATTCCCCAACAGAGAGGTTGAGT
>JAHCLO010000010.1 GCA_026125285.1 Verrucomicrobiia bacterium
GTTTAGCGACAACCACCGCACCTTTTCCCATGAGGATGTAGCGCAGGCGTCCTCGCCAGCGAGTGGCGGCGGCGTGTCGCCGCCAAGCCCGCCACCGCACCGGCACGGAACGTTAACTCGCAGCCGGGACGGACTGCGCTACCTGAAGTATGGCAATGCTCTTAACTAACTTCCAGGACGAAGGCAGATTGCTGTTCAACGCCGGGGTGATTCGATTCGGGGTCATCGTTATCCCGCTTAACGGCCTAACCGATCGTAGGGAATTGGAACAGTTTCTAAAGTTGCAGAACCTAATCGGGAGGCTTAATGTAAACTGTCTGCTGCGCTTGCTGCAGCACCCATCATGAACGGAACTTGCATCACTTCGTGGTGCCTTCGTCGGCTGGGGCTTGGACTTCTCCCGGTCGTGATCTTCACCACAAGTTGTGGTACGCTCCAGAATGAGCGCGGTTGGGGGCAAGACGCCATTTACCCGATAGGATGGGGTCGGGTTGGGCGGGCGGCGAAGAACGCGGTGTTGGACCCGGTCACTTGGATTTCGGCGGGCGCCGCCGCCGTCTTTGCGATTGATGACTTCGATGAAAAGACATCCGACTGGGCGACAAAGCATACCCCCATCTTCGGGTCCGTCAGCCGCGCCGCTTCCATAAGCGACGACATCAACTCCGTGCTGGAAGCTGAAGTGCTGGCCACAGTGTGGTTGACACCCAGCGGCAGCGAGGTGCCCCAATGGGGCCTTGCCAAAATTCGTGGCGGGGCAGTCGAGTACGGAGCCATGGAATCAGTGCGGGCACTGACGAGCTTCGGGAAGAGCGCGACCGACCGGTTACGGCCCGACGAAACCAACCGTAGGAGTTTTCCTTCGCGCTCTGCCACCAAAGCGTTCGCTGCCGCCCGCCTCTCCAATCGCAACCTGGACTCAATCGAAATGCCACCATGGCTGCGCACTTCGATCAAGACGGGCAACCTGATCGCGGCCAGCGGTTCAGCCTGGTCGCGGGTCGAAGGCAAGCGACATTATCCAAGTGATGTGCTGGCCGGGGCCTGCCTCGGTAACTTGGTGACAACTTTCATTCACGACGCCTTCATGAACCTGCCTGAAGACGGTCGCTTCAGTTTCTACCTCGAGCCGGCCCCGCGACACGTTCTCGCCGGTATCTCCTTTGAATTCTGAGTCGAGGTTCGGGTCGTTGCTCATGGCAACGGGGTGGCACGGCTACGCTTCCACCACAGTCGGCGTAGCGGCTTCTTGATCCGGTGCTTCCAGTCGTAATAGTGGAATGCCAGCCGCATCCACGGCACAAAGTGGACATTGATGGTGGTGAAATACTCGTGCAGCAACAGCTCGCGCCCTTCCCAGGCCAGCGGATGACAGAGCCGCATCAGGTCGGCCAGTCGCTGACGGATGGAAAGACCCTTCACGCCAATGCGGGCGCGGGCGGTGTCAATCAGGGTAAATTCAATCTGGCCGCCTTCCGCGCGGCGCAGCAGCAGATTGCCGGCGGAGAGATCGCGGAAGAACACACCTCGGCCATGCATCCTGACCAGCAACGCCGCGATGGCGGCGTAAAGTTCCACGCGCGGGATGCCGAGAAACTCCGTTTCCCCTCGATTGAACGCGTAGAAAGCGTGCCTTGCGGAAGCGCCGCCCTCGAATGCTTCGCAAAGATAATAGCACTCGGCCTGCCGCGGTGTCTGGGGATGTTCCAGCCAGGCGATGGGCCGCGGCGTTGGAATGCCGCGGCGCAGCAGTTCGTGCGCGCCGTTCCAACTGCGCAGGGCCTTGTTGGGCTTGAACCGCTGCAACCACCCGCGCAGCCCACGTGCGGGCCGGAAGTGTTTTACTACAATCTTGCGCGTTTCCTCCCACGGCGCTGGCACCGCCCAGACGCGATTGCGTTTGTTACGCAACACGCTGACGCCGGCGGCGTCCATTGGCGCGAAGCGTCCGGGCAGCAGCGCATCGGCTTCCACGGGCGTTCGGCCCATGCGCGCGACCGCCAAACCGCGCCACTCCGCGTGCTCAACTGGCGCGTACTCCACAGCGCGACTCGACGAAAGCCGGACCTGCGGCATGGCGCCGGGATGAGCCTGGAGTAGAACCGGTGTGCCCTGCGGCCAGCTTAGATAAACCGGGCTTTGCGTGAAAAGCTCCGGCGCGCGGGACAGCTTCCAGCCATCCCGATCATGCACTTCCGCGACATTCAATACGTCGCGTCCGTAGCAAGCGTTCACTGCGGCGCACGCGCCATTCCGGCACCAAACGACATGGATTGTTCGCGTGGCGGACTGAAATTCGTAAATTTCCAGTTCGCCAGTTGTCTCCAACCGACGGGTGAAGATGGTGTCCGCCAGAAATTCATTGACCGTGCGAAACGCGTCGAATGCCGGACGCAAACGATAGCGACTCACATCTCCGTTAGCCTGGCCGTAAAACGTGACGTGGAACACGTCGGGAAAAAAGTCCGTGCCGTCGTCTATCAACCCCTCGCGCTGTCCGATGAGTGGTCCCCAGTAAACGCGATTGAATCCACCAGACGCCGCCATCAGACAGCAATAACGCGCCACGTAGTCCGCCTGTTGCTCCTCGACATCCTCCAGCACGCGACGAATCCGCCGCAGACTCCAGGAGACGTGGGTACTGAAGTTCCGCGTCGCGCCCGCCCAACGGCCTATGGCGCCCAACAACGAGGCTTTCTTAAGGGTGTTGAATTTGAGCCAAGGCGCGAGCGCGTGGCCCAAAATCTTGTGATCGAACGCTTCCGGCTCCGTTGCGCGCTCCACAAAGAGATTATTGGTATGGATGGCCGGCAAACGACCGCGCCGCCGCAATTCATCGAGAAACACCGTGTTGTAGAACGGCTCGAAGTCAGTGATGTTCGGACCGGCCAGCACCACTTGCCGCGCCTGCGCTTCTTCCCAGGCGATGTCCCAGGCCCGGAGAAACAACGGCAGCGTGAAGCCGGACCAGCGGCGGCGATTCACCGTACTGCCGATTTCGAAGAACTCCACGCATCCGGCAAAGCGGGCAAACGTTTCGCGCACAAACTGCCGCCAACGTTCCGCGCCCTCCGACCCCGGCAGCGCCTCCATTTCCTGTCGCGTTGCCACGAGATGCAGCCCCACCTGAAAGCCCTCCCGCGCCAAGCGCTCTACGAACCGTTCGGCAAACGTCCCCGTAGCGCCGCTGCCGTAATCCAAACGTACACAACGGACGCCCAAGTTTTTCAAGCGCGCCACCGCGTAGTCGTCACAAGCCGGGTCCTCCGAACTGGCTACGCACACGCCAAAGAAATTGGCCGGCAGTTTCACCGGCGGACGCGGCAAGTGGCTGACGGGGTCGCGCGCGTCACGAGCGAAAAAGAAACGCAGGTTGGCGCGAACCAAGGGCCAGAAAGTGGAGCTGGTCTTCAATGTCGGCGGAGTTTAGTCAGTCTGGTGTTCATTGTCAGCCCAGGAAGGTCTCCGCGTAGCAGGGCTGGTTGTCCAACCGGCTACGAATGTCATTGGGTTAAGTTTTTGTCATTAAGGGTTCATTTCGGGTTCATTGGGCGAAACCAAGCTCTTGTTTGTGAATGATTCAAAGTCCGAGGCTCGAACTCAAGCCGAGCCAGCCATGGCCGATCCGGCACAAAGGATTCCTGCCGAATGTCACGAGGGCGGCCGCCATGTCCCGCCCGGCTCCGGCAAGCTGTACTGGTTTGTTGCACTGGCAGGCCTGTGCCTTTTCCTGATCACCCTCACCGGTCTCCCCGAACTCACGGGCAACGAGCATCGCATCGGCGCCTATGTCATGGACGCCATCCGCAATGGGCATTGGCTGGTGCAGCGGGGCTTCGGCGGGGACGTGGCTTCCAAACCGCCGGTGCTGACATGGTTGGTGGCACTGGCGACGCTCGGTTGCGGCGAACTCACACGGCTCGCATTGTACTGGCCTACCGCGGCGGCGACGATCGTCGTCGCCTTGGTTTTGCTGGCATGGGGGAAGCGGTATTTTGGCTGGGAGGCTGGGTTGTTGAGCGCAGTGAGCTATCTGTTTTCACCGGTCGGCTTCAATCAGATGATGTCGGTTCGGTACGATGGTTTGCTCGCATTGCCGGTAACGCTGGCCGCGCTGGCGGCGTTCCGGGCTTGGACGTTACGGACCAGTTGGACATGGTTCTGGCTGGCGGCGGCCTGGGGCACCCTGGTAAAAGGACCGTTGGCGCTCCTGCTGGGAGCGGCCGGTTTGCTGGCGGTCATCTGGGAAAAACGGACGGGCCATGAAGCACAACTTCGGGGCAGTCACTGGTGGGGCGGATTGTGCTATCTGGCTTTGTGTGGCGGCTGGTTCTTGCTGGCCTACGCGGACCTGGGGCAGCCGCTGGTGGATAAAATGCTGGGGCGGGAACTCGCGGGACACGTCGCCGGTGAAGGATCATCGGATAGGCTGCTACTGGGGTTCTACAAGCCCACTGGGAATGTCCTTGCCGGCTATGCCCCGTGGAGTGTGTTCGCCGTGCTGGGCCTCTGGCGGGTCTGGCGACGGCCTGCGACCTCGCCGGACGAGCGCCGTTTGGAGCGATTCCTGAGCTGCTGGTTTTTCGTAGGCTTGCTGGTGTTTAGCCTGGCGGCCCACCAGCGCGGCCGGTTGATCGTGCCGCTGGTGCCCGCTGTTGCACTTTTGGCGGGCCGCGAACTGGCCGGTTGGCTCCGACCCCGTCCATTGTTGAAGCTGGCCACCGCGTTCGTGGCGATCATGCTGGTCGCGGTCGCTTTGTATCACCATGTTGCACGGGCATGGACCAGGGAGGTTCAAGTCACCTTGGGCATGCGCGAAACGGCGGAGGTGGTGCGCCGGACTTTGGGAGATCAGTTTCCATTGGTGCATGTAGGCGCTTCGGATTCCGACACCTCCTTTGCGCTCCAGTTCTACCTTAATTCCGCACAGCCGCTGGCTTCCGTGGAGCGCGCGGCTGAATTACTGCGGGGCGATTATCCGGCGTACGTGGCGGTCACGGGTTATGGCAAACATGCGGACCAATTTGAAAACGGTTTGGAGCTTCTTGAAATCGCGCGCTGGCCACAGACCGGCACCCCCACCGTGAGAGTCGTGGGCAATCAACCTGTCACTGAGGCAACCTCCCGGCTGGCGATGCTTCACGGCCCATTTGCAATCCGGATGGACCAAGTGCAACTGGTCGGCGTTTACCGCCACGATTTCACCTTCCGCGTGCCGGAAAGCGCCGGCCGAATCTCGATTCAAAACCAGTCATCAGAGCAGCAAACAGTCGGCATCCGGGTTCTTTCTTCAACTGGAAAGCCAGGCGACACAATCAAACGCCGCCGGCTGGCGCCACAGGAAATCTGGAGCATCGCCCCGGACGCCTGACGCCCCGGCAAACCACCGGAATTGACAACCCCTGACGCATCCTCTGAAATGGCAGATACCACTACTATGCGTGTCCTCGTGGTCGAAGATGAGAAGAAGACCGCTGCCTTTGTGCGCAAGGCGCTGCAGGCGGAAGGCCACGCCGTGGACGTGTTGCCCGACGGTGCCTCCGCGTTGACGGCGGTGGCCAATACGCCCTTCGACGTAGTGGTTCTGGATGTGATGTTGCCGGGGTGTGACGGCTTGAGCCTGGTTCGGCAAATGCGTGACCGCCGCATCGCCACTCCCGTGCTCCTGTTGTCGGCGCGCGGCGCAGTGGATGAAAGGGTGGCGGGTCTGAACGCGGGCGCCGACGACTACCTGCCCAAGCCTTTTGCCCTGGATGAACTGATCGCCCGCGTGCGTGCGCTGGGCCGGCGTAACGACCCGGTTAAATCGCCCACTTTGCGCGTAGGCGATCTCGTGCTGGACACAATCAGCCGACAGGCCAGCCGGCTTGGCCAGATCATGGAATTGACGCGCCGGGAGTATCTGTTGCTGGAGTACTTGATGCGTTCCACCGGGCGGATTTGTGGCCGCATGGCCATCGTCGAGAAAGTCTGGGACTACGATTTCGATCCCGGCAGCAATCTTGTGGATGTTTACATCAAGCGATTGCGTGAAAAAATTGACTCCAACTTTGAGCCCAAATTGCTCCACACCGTACGGGGAGTCGGCTACGTGCTGAAGGAGCCATCGTGACGCTGCGCACCCAACTGACTTGGAGCTATTTCGCCATTCTGTCAGTTGGCTTCTTATTGGTGGGCGGATGGACGTACTACGAGTTGGTGGTGGAACACCCCGTTGTGGATGCGGCGCTGGCACTGCAAGGGCAGTCCGCCCGTGAGGAGTTTCTCGAGATCATGCTCTACGGAGGCCTGCCGGCTTTAGTACTGGCGCTGGGCGGCGGATGGATTCTGATCCGCCGAGCCTTGAATCCCATCGCGGTCATTAGCCGCACGGTGGAGCAAGTTCACGCCAGCAATCTGGGACAACCCTTGCCGCGCCTGGGCAAAGGTCGCGAACTGGACCACCTCAACGAGGTCCTGGCCTCGATGATGCGCCGGTTGAATGATTCCTTCACCCACGTCCGTGATTTCACGCTGCATGCCTCCCATGAATTGAAAACCCCGTTGACCATTCTGCGGGGCGAGATTGAGAGCCGCGTCCGCGACCCGGCCCTGCCTGACGTGGAACGCGAGTTCTTTGCCGCTCAACTCGAAGAAATCTCCCGGCTCACCAAGATCGTGGATTCGCTGACTCTGCTTACCAAGGCGGATGCGGGTGCCTTGGCGCTGGATTGGGAACCAGTCCGGCTGGATGAACTGGTGCGGGAAAGTTTTGCCGACGCCCAAATGCTTGCCCACGCCGTGGCTGTGCGAGTGGAATTGACGGACTGCGACGAAATCACCGTGCGCGGCGATCCCCATCGTTTGCGTCAATTGCTGCTTAATCTGGCCGACAATGCGATCAAGTACAATCAGCCGGGTGGCTGGGTGAGGATGGCACTGGTGGCGCGGAATGGCCGGGCGGAGCTCGCGGTGATTAACACCGGTCCCGGTATGCCGCCCTCTGAAGTACCGCGGGTGTTCGAGCGTTTTTATCGCGGCAGCGCCGCGCGGAGCAACCCAGTGGAAGGTTCCGGCCTCGGTTTGAGCATTGCAGAAAGCATTGTCAAGGCACACGGTGGTACGATTCGCCTGGAATCCGGGCTGGAGAAACACACGAGCGTTCACGTCATGCTGCCTATGAGGTCCGGCGATTTCAAACGGGAGAGGCCAGCCGGAAAGTCGCTCACTGCGACGGAGCCAAATTAGGCATTGTGTCCGAACGCCTGACTGCGGCCTCGCGGCCTTCCGGGTGACGGCCGTTCGCTGGCCTGCCTTGGCGCGCTCTTGGAGATGAAAAAACCGTCATCTTCTCTTCATGCAGGACTCATGTCCCATGCGCAGCCTGTTCCTGTGAATGATTGTGCAAAAGCAGAACTCCGGCGGTCGGGCCATCAGATCCTGCAGTCGCCCGCTGGTCTGGATGTTGCGATCCCACGCCCGCTGGCAGACAACCCTGAGGCCGCTTCCAAGGCAAGAAGTGACAGATTCTCTTCGTTGGCGTGAGCAGCCGATTCGGATGAGCTCTCCCGACCAATCATTCTCCGTCGTTGTTCCGTTCTACAATGAGGCCGAGAATGTCCGCACGGTGTTGGAGGAACTGCGGGCGGTTCTCCCGCACGCGGAAATCATCGCCGTGGACGACGGCAGCGTGGACAACACATGGTGGCTGATCAAATCGGTGGCCGGCGTCCGCGGCCTGCGGCTGGAGCGAAACCTCGGCCAGAGCGCAGCAATCTATCATGGCTTGCGCGCCAGCACCGGACAAGTCTGCGGCATGATGGATGGCGACGGGCAAAATGATCCCGCCAATTTCCAGCGGTTATTGGAGGAATACGCTCGCGGTGGTGCCGACGTGGTCTGCGGCTACCGGGAACGCCGCCGCGATTCATGGAATCGCCGGATCGCTTCCCGCGTCGCCAACGCCATCCGCCGCTTTCTCCTGGACGACGGGGTGCGCGACACGGGGTGTTCGCAGAAGGTCTTCCGGCGCGAAGCCATTGATGTACTCGTCCCATTCCACGGACTGCACCGCTATCTCCCGGCCTTTTTCCGACGCGCTGGCCTGCGCATCGCCGAGATTCCCGTGAACCATCGGCCGCGGCGGGCCGGGGTGTCAAAATACACCAATTGGTCGCGGGCCATGGTCGGAGTTTATGATTTGATTGGGGTGAACTGGCTGCTCAAACGCAGGCTGCCGGTTGTGCCAATGGAGGAAAAGCGATGAATGAAGTGTTGTTTCAAATGAAGTTGCTGAACCATATTCTGGTGGTGACGCCTTGGAAGCTGATCGGCTATGCCGGAGTTCTGCTCTTTGCCGGACGCTGGCTGGTCCAGCTCGTCGCTTCCCATCGCGAGCGCCGCTCGCATCTGCCGCTCTTGTTTTGGTACATGTCGCTTAGCGGCAGCGCGCTTTTGCTGAGTTATTTCACGTTCAGCGACAAAAATGATTCCGTCGGAATTCTTTCCAACCTTTTCCCCGCCTCCATCGCCGTTTACAACCTCGTGCTCGAGAAACATCGCCTCCGCACGGAGCTCCAGACCCAAAACCCGCGTCCCGCCGGGAGTTAAGCCACCCCCAAAACCGCGCACAAATCTACTGTCACTTGCCGGGCCGCCGCGGCATGTTGGCGCTCATGAAAGCGATCCTTGCCGCTTTACTGTTCGCCACCACCGGTGCTTGGGCGTCGGAAACGTTGGAACAAACTTACGCGGCTTATGGGCGCGTCATCGTCCAGCCTTTTGCCGCCGCACCGTTCCCGCATCCGCAACGCGCCGCCGGACACCGATACCGCGACCGGTTCTTTCCCGCTTCCGAACATTACTCGGACAGCACGGTGGCACTATTCATTCCCAGAGGCTTTCGGGAAACGACAAACATTGATCTCGTGGTGCATTTTCATGGCTGGGACAACAGCGTGGCGGGCACCCTGGAAACGTTCAAGTTGATCGAGCAATTCGCCGCCAGCGGCAGGAACGCTGTGCTCATCGTGCCAGAAGGACCGCGCAATGCGTCGGATTCCTTCGGCGGCAAACTGGAGGATGCAGATGGTTTCAAACGCTTCGTGGAGGAAGCCATGACCGTCTTGCACCAGCAGGCGGGGTTTCAGGAAAGCAACTCGGCCACTGGTCGAATCGTGTTGTCCGGACACAGTGGCGGGTACCGCGTCATCGCCGCAATTTTGGAGCGGGGCGGATTGTCGTCTAAGGTGAAGGAGGTTTGGCTGTTTGACGCGCTCTACGCCGAGACGGACAAGTTCTTGACGTGGTGGCAGCGGGAAAGGGGCCGGCTGATCGTCATTTACACGGAGCAGGGCGGCACGAAAAGCGTGACCGAGGCCATGATGGCGGCGCTCAAGCAGCGTGGCGATTCATTCTGGCAAGGCAGCGAGCGTTCGGTTTCGGAGGACGAGTTGCGCGGCAACCGATTGATTTTTCTGCACACGGACCTGACGCACAACGAGGTGTTGGAGCGGCGGCGCACCTTTGGGCGATTTCTAACCTCAAGCGGACTGGCGGGAATCAGGACCGAAGAGTCGAAAAACGGGGCACGGGAAACTGGGGTGGTGGAGTAGCGGTGCGGCAAACCGCTACCGAGCCTTTCTCCCTGAAGTTCAACCTATGGTTGGCTGGTGATCTTCTGCCAGTTCGCGCCCTGGGATTCAGCATAAGTGGCGAAAGCTTTTTCGTTCTGGATCAACACCGCACGCACGACGCTGGAATCGTCGGCATAGCCCAGATTCAGAACGCTGTCGGGAATGACGCCCACCTTTTTGTGCGAGTAAATCAGGGCAAAAACCGCTTGGGCGATCGCATAGTAGGGCAGTTCCTTGTACGCCCCCTCGGCGGCGTCTTCAACGGCGTCGGCCAGGAATTCAAGCTGGTCCACCAAGTGGGGGAACAGCGGCGCGTGAATCTGCGTGAACTCCAGTTTCCATTGCGGAAGCTGGCGCAACGCCTTTTCGGCGATGGCCGGGGTGATGCTCGCCGCCCCGCTGTTCACAAACTTGACGATTTCTGGCATGGGCGAAGTTTAGAGGTACGCCGGCGCCAAACAAAGCGAATTTCAAATGGTCACGGCGCGTGCGCAAAATTGGGCTTGCCGGCGACCCCCGGCCCGGAATCTATTGGCGGGCAATGCGAGAATTACCCCACACCCATTCCTGTTTCGTCTGTGGCGAAGCGAACGCCTCCGGCCTGCGCCTGCGGTTTGAAACCGATGGCCGCCTCGTGCAAACGCGTTTCACGGTGCGCCCCGAGCACATCGGATTCAAGCAGGTCATGCATGGCGGACTGATTGCCACAGTGCTCGATGAAGTCATGGTCTGGGCTTGTGCCGTGGGTACGCGGCGATTTGCCTACTGCGCCGAATTGACAGTGCGATTCTTGGTTCCCGTACAACCGGGTGAATTGGTGATCGTAGAGGCGGAAATGGCTGAGAATCGAAGGAACAAGGTATTTCACGCCCAAGCCGTATTGCGGGACGAAACCGGAGTCGTCCGTTCCCGGGCAACGGGCAAATACCTGCCGCTCAAGACGGACGCCGCCGCGGAAATGGCCGGAGATTTTGTTGGGGACACCCGGTGGCTCCTGGAGTCGGAACGATCGCCGAATGAGGCGCGCGACTGACGCCGTTCATCTCGCCGCCACGCTCACCGCGTTGCGTTCCAGCGTGCTGCCTTCCAGGAAAGCGAGCTGCGCCAGGGACTTCTTGTAAACGGTCAGCGCCCGGATTTCTTCGGAACTTGCGGACGTGAGATCGCGCTGTAATTGGAGCACGAAGAAGCTGGTGCTCTTGCCGCTCTCGAGTTTCTTCTGTTCGGCATCGAGCGCGGCTTCGGCGAACTGGCGGGCGGCGCGCGTGGCTTCGACGCGCTCGAAGTTCGACTGCGCGACTTTAATGGCGTTGTCTATCTGGATCATGATTTCCTGTTCCAGCTTCTTGAGTTGCAGAACGGTTTGTTCCTGCTGCGCTTTGGTGGACTTGTAACGGTTGCGGGCGCCGGTGTTGGCCAGCGGAATGACGAGCCGGCCACCGTAATAGTGGAACGGCTGCGTGCGGTTCCGCACTTCCCCGAACGCATCGCTGAACTCGTTGCCCGTGCCCCCCAAACCGTAACCGCCGAAGACTTCGAGTTGCGGGAAAAGCTGGTTGTGATCGTATTTCAAACGGATGCCATACTGTTCTACGGTGAGCTTGGCTTGCAGGTAGTCCGGCCGCTGCGTCAGACCTTTGCCCCAACTGTCGTGAAGGTTGAACAATTGCCGGCTGGCGTCGAGCGTGCCGGACGGTATCAGCACCATGCGGGTCATGGTCGCAAAATCGTCGCTCATCAGTCGCTTCAAGGCGTTCTCCGCGAGCGACAGCGCGTTCTGGGCCTGGAGCAAGTCCGCTCGACTGGATGCCGCCTGGGCTTCCGCCTGTTTCTCATCCAGCGGCGCCATGGCGCCCACCTCGACGCGGCGCTTGTTTTCCTGCAACAGCCGCGTGGCCAGTTCCAGCGCCTTCTCCTGCACTTTCACCGACTCGCGCGCGTAGATCAGGTCGTAATAAGCCTGCTCGACTTCGTTGATCACCGACATGATTTGCGACCGCAGCCCGTGCTCCGATTGCTCCAGTCGGCTTTTGCCCAAACGAATGTTCAAGCGCGTGGCGTCTATCCAGAAATCCTTGAGCAGTGGCTGGGTCAGGTTGATGGAGGCCGAGGCGCGGCTGTTCTCAAAGGAACGCGGCTGCACCACGAGATTGGTATCCAGAAAGAAACTCTGGCCATACTGATCGCTGGCGCTGCCTTGCAGGGTGTAGCGCGTTCCGAACGGCAGCAAACCACCGAGGCTGGACCGGAAAGAATCCGTGTCGGTTTCCGAGCCTGGCGCCTCAAGACCTCCTTGGAAGATGGACCGGCCCGCCTTGCTGTAATCGTGCTGGCCTTCAATGCTGAATTGCGGATCGTATCCGGCATAAACGGCGTTGAGGTCGAAGAGCGACAGTTGCGGATTGTAGCGTTCAATCCGCAGGTCCAGGTTGTGTTCCAAGGCCGCTTGAATGCAGTCCTGCAACGACAAAGCGCGGACGGTGGATTCGGCGCCCCGCGCCGACACCAGCAGCCCCATAAGAAGAAACCAGCCCAGGAACAATCTCTTTTTCATAACGGGCGAAGCTTGCGGCATCCGTTCGGGTTCGTCAACTCGCCGCCGCCCGGTTCAGACGATCCTCAATGGCCCGCCATTCGACTGTTTGTGGCGGCGCTTCCACCACGATCAACTCCGCGCCCGCCGCATCGCACCGATGCAACTCGGCGTAAAGCGCGCGGGCGAAAGCTTCGGCATCATGCGGAATCACGCTCACCTCAGCAAAGGTGCCGGGCGACGGAATTCTGCTGTGCGCGATGACGTGAGCTTTGATCCCGGATGAGAAGCGGCTGCCAAGCTGTGAGCGCAAGTCGGTTTCATCCTGCCAGCACAGCACCAGGAGCCTGGCCTTGGGGGCATAATGTTTGGGCAACAAGCCTGGACTGCGCAACGCCTCGGTCGCCGGGCGGAGGTTGGTCGCGTCCGAGATTTCCCCGGTCACTGCCGCCAAAGATTCGGCGTGAATCATGCCAGGCCGCAGAATCTGGGGCGGCGTGCCGGTCAGGTCCAGCACGGTGGACTCCAGACCCACTTGAGCTTGACCGCCATCCACAATCAGCCGCAGACGGTCACCGAGTTGCTCGCGGACGTGTTGCGCGTTCGTCGGGGACAAATGGTTCGACAAGTTCGCGCTCGGGGCCGCCAGCGGAAAGCCACATTCCTGAATCACGGCCTGAATCAAAGGATGCGACGGCCAGCGGATGCCCACGGTCGGGCCGCCCGCAGTGACGATGTCGGGAATGGTGCGGCTTCTGGGCAATACCAGCGTCAGCGGTCCCGGCCAGAACGACCGGGCCAGGGAGTCTGCCGGTGGCGGCCAGTGCGCGACGCAACTTCGGGCCATTTCCTGATTCGCGACATGCACAATGATGGGATTGTGCGCGGGGCGGCCCTTGATTTCATAAATGCGGGCGACGGCCGCCGTGTCGAGCGCGTTGGCCGCCAGTCCATAAACCGTTTCCGTCGGCAACGCCACGACTTCGCCGGCCCGTAACAACTCGGCGGCGCGCCGGACGGCTTCTTGGAAAAGCGGCCGGGTGTGGGTCGGCAGGACTTCGATTGGTGCGGTTGGTCCCATGAAAGATCGCCTGGCCCCAAGCTGCGGAATAATATCTGCCAACGCAACCGAAACGCCGGGAGTCTTGGTTACTACTCGTCCAACACGAGTCTGGTTCCGAAATGGTGGGCGCTGAGGGATTCGAACCCCCGACCTACTCGGTGTAAACGAGACGCGCTAGCCACTGCGCCAAGCGCCCAAGAATCAAGCGCCCTTACTATGCGGCACCCATCCCGTTAGGCAAGCCAGGAGTCGTTTCCAGGCTTTCGGGTAACGCGGCCTCGTGCCATTCTCTGGCGCAGCGTTGTTCTGACTGAAACGATGAATGTCCACCTCCAGCCGCGCAGCAAGCCGGGCTTCACCCTGGTTGAGTTGCTTCTGGTGGTGGCCATTCTGGCGCTGCTCGCAGCGTTGTTACTTCCCGTAATGTCTCGCGCGAAACCCCGTGCCCAACGCGCGGCCTGCATGAACAATCAGCGCCAGCTCTACCTGCTGCTTCAGGCCCATGCGCTCGACCACGACGGCGCGGTGCCGTTGGGTTACCGGCTGGGACGGAAACAATTCAACACGACGATTTACGTCGTGCCGCCCGGCCACGGCGTCCTGTTGGGACGTTTGCACAGCGAGGGACTGCTGGCGGAGCCAGGCATACTGTATTGTCCGGCGGAGCGCGATCCTTTGCGCGCGTTCAACACTCCCGAGAATCCCTGGCCGCCCCGCACCAACGGCGTGAGCCTGCAAGGCGGGTATGGGAGCAATCCGGTGGTGGACTGGGCCGAGGCCGACACACCCCCGCACTGGCCAAAGCTGGAAGCGCTTCGCCCGACTGCGGTGCTGGCCGATATTGTCGGCCTGCCCGCCCGCGTGGATTCACGCCATCGCGACGGCGTAAACGCCACAGGCAATGACGGAAGCGTCGGCTGGGTGAAGCGCGCCCGGTTCAATGCCGCCTTGAGCCAATGCACGACGCTCGATGCGGCGTGGAATCCCGCCCAGGACGAGATTTGGCGGGCCCTGAGCGCCCGTTGAAAGCCAAACGGCGGTTGCCGGGGCAACCGCCGTTCGATGTGAGCGACAGAACTTAGCGGCTATGGCCGGTCATTTCGCGGCTTTGGCCTGTTCCTCCAAGGGCACGATATGCACGGCCTTGTAACCGCCGATAGCCTTGAAGTAGAGGAACAACAACAAATAGATCACGGCCATGGTGGCCGGGATGAACGCGTCGGCCTTGAGTGTCTTGCGGTCCCCGGCGATGCTGGACTCGATTACCGTCCGCTCCTGGTCGGTCAGCCGGGCCAGGGCGGCTTTGGGGTCTTTGTTGCCTTCCGCCAGCAACTCGGTACGGGCGGCCGCCAGGCGGCCCTGCACTTCGCCCAACTTGGCGCCGTCAATGGCGCTGACCGGCTTGAACAACAACCAGCCGGAGGTCTCCGCTACCTTGTATTCCGAGTACACCGCCGCGTCCGCCTGCTCCAGGGCGGCGCTCGCAAACCGGTCCTTGGCATAACCCAGGCCCGGACCACCAATCATCCCGGCGGACATCATCCCGATGCCGCCCATGATGGACATGGCCACCGCGCCGGTGCGTGGAAAGCGGTCGCCCACCAACGCGAGCATGGTCGGCCAGAAAAACGTCTTGCCCACGGCATAGACCGCCAGGGCAAACATCGCGCCCATGAACGTTTCGATGCGGCTCGTGAGCAACAGCCCGACCACTGCCAGCGACGCGCACACCAGCAGAATCCCCACGGGCGAAAGACCAAGCTTCTTCTCGATGAAGTCCGCGCAGAAGCGCAGCAGGAACATGATCATTGAGGTGAACACGAACAAAATTTTGCCCTCGGCGGGCGTCAGGATGTTGCCGGTGATGTTTTGAATCCAGCCGTCCGTGCCCAGTTCGACCGCGCCTACGAGTGCGTGGGCGATGAACAGCACAAACAGCAGCACGGCCCCCATCGAGAATTTCGTCATGACACCGACGACAATGAGCAGCACACCCGCGATCGCATAGGCTCCGGCTTGCGGAATGCCCAGTGCACCATTAAAGAACAACGCCAGCAGGAAGCAGACGACCAACGCTCCGAGGATGCCGACATCCTTGAACATTTCGCCAATACTCAGACCTTTCTGCGAGGCTTCGGACTTGGGCATGTGTTGAGCGAGGAACAACACGCCGTAAAACAGCGTCGGGATCAGGAACAAGCCGAGTTGCATCTTCCAATGCCAGCCGAATTTCTCGCCGAGCACCCAGCCGATCGCCCCACCGATCACCAAGCCCGCCGGCCAACTGGCGTGGAGGATGTTGAGGTAGTGCGTGCGATTCTTCGGGAACAGGGTCGAAACCAGCGGATTGGCCACCGCCTCCAGCGTGCCGTTCGCCACGGCAAAGATGAACGTCCCCCAGTAAAGAAAATTGTAAGCCACCGCTTTGGCCTGTCCCTCCATCGCGGCGAACGTGACAAACGCCGAAAGCACGTGGAAGGCGAAGGCCGCAATCACCAGCTTGCCGTAGCCCAATTTGTCGCACACCACCCCGCCGATGATGATGCCGAAACAGAAGCCGGTGAAACCCGCGCCGGTGATGGCCCCGAGTTCCGCGCCGGTGAAGCCGAACTCCGCGCCCCAGTTGGCGAGAATGCCGCCGCGGACGCCGAAGCCGATCCCGGCCGCCAGGATTGCAAAAAAACCCGCCCATAACAGGCGGCCCGCATTGGGAGCGATACCATCTTGTTTGATGTTCATAGTTGTTGAGGTTGGTTGCTTGGGTGTTTAGGTGTTTGGGTACTTCTCAAATCGTAAACGCCGGCAGTTTGATAATCGCGCCACCTTTGAGCGCGGATTCGTGCGCGCAAAGGCCGACACAGGTCCAGTTGGCGGATTGCTTCGCGTTCGGAAACGGGTCGCGGTCTTCGACGAGCGCCATGGCGAATTCATGCGCCAGATGTGGGTGGCTGCCGCCATGCCCGCTGCCTTGGGTGAAGCTCAGGTGGGTTTTCTTGGAGGAATCGTAAACGCCCTGCGTGGTGTATTTGGCGATGCTCCGAGGCAGGCGCTTCGCAAAGTCCGGGCACTTGACCCGCTTGGGAATCTTCGGCTCAGGCAATTTGGCCGTGTGCATCACGAGCGGCTCATGTTCGATCAACGGCCACTCGACGGCTTTCTTGCTGCCGTAAACGTCAATGCTCTCGCGATATTGCCGCGCGGTGTCAAACAGGCTGCGGATGATACGGGCATTCACGTCGGTGCCCTTGAATTTGATGTGGGCCGTTTCCACGGCGAACGGAGAACCGTATTTCTTGATCAACTCCTTGCGAATCGTGCCCGAACCGAAACAGGAAACATATTCCGCCGGTTTGCCAATGAGGCCGGCGACCGGTCCAACGCAGTGCGTGGCGTACCACATCGGCGGCAAGCCTGGCCAGTAATTGGGCCAGCCATCCATGTCCTGCTGGTGGCTCGATTGCACAAATTGGAGCTTCCCCAGCTCACCCTGGTCGAGCAGTTCCTTCATGAACAGGTACTCGCGGGCATACACGACGGTTTCCATCATCATGTATTTCAGCCCCGTGCGTTTGGCGAGGTCCACGATCTTCCTGCAATCCGCGACGTTCGTGGCCATGGGCACGGTGCAGGCGACGTGTTTCCCCGCCTTCAGCGCCGCGAGGCTCATCCAAGCGTGATCAGGAATGGGCGAGTTGATGTGGACCACGTCCACGTTCTTGTCTTTCAGGAGCTTGTCGAAATCGTTGTAACGGACCTCCACGCCGAAGTAGTTGCCCACGGCATGGAGTTTGTCCTCATTGCGCTGACAAATGGCGTAGCAGGAGGTGTGGGGATGCTTCTGCCAGAGAGGGATGAACTCCGCGCCGAAACCTAGTCCGACAATGGCGACGTTGATTTTTTTTGCGCTCATTCTGAAATCAGTGGTTTTGGTCTGCCACAGGTATAGCCCATCCGAGGACAACTGAAACCGGCGACAATGGGCGCAATACACCCGCCCGCGCCGCAACTGTCAACGCAAAATTCTTCTTGGGCCGGACGGAAATCCCCAAAACCAGCGGCCCGAAGTTCACTTTGCGCCCTGCGCCAGCAAATACGCCATGAGGTCGTTGAACTCCTCGACGGTCAGAATGTCGCCAAAATTGGAGGGCATGAGCGAAAGCTCGGACTCGCGGTTTTCGACAATCTCGCGCTTGGGCACGGCGATCTCCCTGCCAGTAGCGTCGGCAAAGACCAACACCTCGCCCTCCTCACGTCGCAGCAGGCCGGTAATCGCTGTGTCATCGCGCAATGTCAGGTTGCTGGTGCGGAACGCGGGGTCCACGTTGCGGTTCGCGTCAATCACATCCTCAATCAGGCGCTCCAACCCGCGGCTGCCCACGCCATCGAGTTGCGGTCCAATGATCGCTCCCTTGCCCGCAATCTGATGACACGCCGCGCAACTCTTCTCGTAAACCAACGCCCCCCTTTCCGCCGAGGACCGCCCGGGGAGGAATCCAGCCAGCCGCGTGGCGATGAGTTTCTGCATTTCGGCATTCACGGGCGAAAGTCCGGCGGTCAGTTTGGCATAGCGCGCGCGATATTGCGGCAACCGGGCCGCCGCGAGCCGCTCGCGCACGGCGCGGTCCAGCAGGAGTTGAGGCGAAATTTTCCGGCTTTCCGCCAATTGGAGCAGCGCTTCCGCACCCGCCGGGTTGCCGGCCAATGATTGCGCGAGTTTGAGTTGCAGCCGATGTGGCGCGGTCAGCAATGCCTCCAAAACCGCTTCACGCGCCAGCGAGGAATTCAAACCTGCCAGCACGCCGGCCATGGTTTCGCGAAAGGCGGGACTGGCGTTGGTGTCACCAAGGCTGCGCGCCAGATCGGGAATGTAGGTTTCCGGTTTGAGCGCCACCAGGGCGGCGGCGGCGGCGGCACGGGCTTCAAGGGGGTTGGACTTCTCCGAGAAAACTTGGGTCATCTGCGACTCGAATTCCGGCAGTGGCACTGTGCGCACCAAGTGCGCGGCGTCTTGCTGCCGCTGACTGGGACCGTTGGGAATCGCCTCCGGCATCGCGACCACGGCAGGTTCAAACCGGCCCGCGGCCAGCCATGCGAAGGCTGTGCCGGCGTGGCCATCCACGATTTCGAGAATGCCCTGGCGGCCTGTGTGTTTGCGGAGATCCCAGGCAATGCGTTGCGCTTCATCGTTGCGCGGTGGCGCCGCCTGGGCCAGCACCTCGCGCGTGTCGGCAGCGATCAGGCGGACCAGATTCCGCCGCTGGGGTGGCCGCTCTGGATGGCCATCGTGACCGGCAAGATAGAAACTGAGTTGCGGGGGGATGGCGAAAGTGCGCGAACGCAGAATACCGGTGAGCGATTCTCCCGCCGGCAGGCTGGAGAAGAAAGCAGATGCCTGGTCACCATCGGCGGAAGGCCGCTGCTGGAGCATCCAGGGGTTGCTCGAGCTTTCCGTTCCCGAAAGCGGCACGACAATCCACGGCGTGTTCGCTGCATCCGTTGGCGCCAGGAGTTGGCCGGCCAGTTCCGCCGCCCAAGCGGTGTGCGCGGCGCTGAGGCTTGCCCCGCGTTGGGCAAAGGCCTCCTGCACAGACTTGAACAAGTCGAATTGGGCGTCCAGATCATCAAGGAACTTTTCCTGCGCGATGATCACAAGCGCATCCACCTCCGATTCGGGCGCGTAACGGGCCGCATGGCGCAGGCAGGTCATGAGGCTGGTGCGCGACGGGGCGACTTTGTAAGCGTGCGCCAGGGCGTAGCTTCCGGCATCGGGCGATTTCACACCCACGGTGACATCCGCGATCGCGCGCAAATGGGTTTCCTCGAGGGGCAGGGAGTTCAGGAACTGAAAAGCGCCCGGGGCCTGTAGTTGGTTGCGCAACGCCATCCGCACCGTGTGCAGCAAAGCGGGATCATCCGGTGGCACCCGGCGGCGCGCTTCGAGCAGGGGAGCAAGGTGCGCCGGGCGCGGGTGGGTGACGAAGGCATCGGCTGCGGCGCGTTGCACGAACGGATCGGCATCGCGCAAACCGGTGACCGCGAGATCGCGCATCGTGGGTGTCCAATCTGCGGTTTCCGAAACGACCCGCATGGCATGGGTGCGGACCGTGTGGTCTGAATCGCGTGCGGCATGGGCGAGCATTTTTGAGTTCAGAGCACGGAGCCGATGCAGCACCCATAAACCATGGACTTTTTGCTCGGCGGTGGATTTTTTGTCGCTCAATAATTTCTCCACCGGTCGAATGGCCGCGGGCCCGATTCGGTCGGTGAGTTGCTCCGTGGCGAGCATGCGGACGGTGAGGTTGGGATGCGCCAGTTGTTTCCCCAATTCCGCTGCCGTGGATTGGGACAGATCGAAGTCCTGCGGCACCGGATGTCTCTTTCCGTCGCCACGATAGATGATGCGCCAGATGCGCCCGCGTTCACGGTCGCGGCCCGGATGATCGAGCGGCACTTC
The DNA here is from genome assembly GCA_026125285.1 of Verrucomicrobiia bacterium. Lineage (GTDB taxonomy): Bacteria > Verrucomicrobiota > Verrucomicrobiia > Limisphaerales > JADLHS01 > WYBW01. The sequence goes on from JAHCLO010000010.1 coordinate 19,665, forward strand.
ATAATGGCCGATGATACGATTGTAGAAATCCGCGACGTAAATCGCGCCATCTGGACCGAGGGTCAAATCCACGGGGCGGAACCAAGGATCGTCGCTGCGAAGGAAGTCCGGTTCCTGCCGAGCGTTACGGGTGGAGTTTCGGCCCGGATAGGAATCACGATTTATACGGCAGGTCATCACGTTGCCAATGAGACTGTTGCCCCGGTATTCCGGCGGAAAACGGTCGTCGTGATAAACCACAATACCGCAAATCGCGGTCGAGCCGTGCGTGTGCGGGCAGATGTTCGGGCCGAAGCCAAGTCCATCGTGCGGCTTGCCAAAACTCGGGTAGTAGGCGCCGCGCAGCAGTTGATACACTGGCGAGCTGTGGCAATCCGCGGAGAACAGGTCGCCCAAGGGATCGAACTGGAGGCCGAATGGATTGACTTGTCCCCAGGTAAACTGCTCCACGCGCGAGCCGTCGAGGCGCATGCGGTAGGTGTTGCCGGAGTTCATGGTGATGGCGTGACCATCCGTGCCTCGAAGGGTGGAAGTGTTGCGATACCCGTGACAGGCGTAGAGCCAACCGTCGTAGCCGCGACGGAAACTGCTGGTCAGCCCGTGGGTGTCGAGATCGTAGCCCTGCCCGCTATAAAGCACCGTGCGCCGGTCGGCACGACCATCGCCATCGGTGTCTTCAAAGTGGTAGATCGCTGGAATACTGAAGGCAATCGCCCCACCGCGATACGGATAGAGACCAATGGGGATGTTAAGCCCGTCAGCAAAGGTGGTGACGCGCCGTGCGCGACCCGACTCGTCGAAGTCAGAGAGGATTTTGATTTCGTCGCGGCCCGGGCTGTTGGTGGGGACGGGAAAGGGATATTCGCGAGACTGCGTCATCCACAACCGTCCGCGCTCGTCGAAGGCCAGATTCATCGGTTTGCTGATATCCGGTTCGGCAGCGACCAGTTGGATTTCAAACCCCGGAGGCAGGTGAAATGACTTCTGCGCCTCCTCCGGTGCAAGGGCCTCGGTCTTCCGGATGAAATCCGCAAAGGGATCGTCCTGGCTGGATGCCGGGAGGACGAGCCCCATCAATATCATGGCCGCTATGCGCATCAGGCAGAAGTCACTCTGGTGTGTGCGGAGTGGGATGGTTAGAGTTGCTTGCATGGAATGGACGTTGCGTGTAATGCGAGGGAGTAAAGCACAACGCGCACGACCGGCAATTCTATTATGACCGCCAATCCCCCTGAAGAGCGCCCCATTGACATGCACGTTCATATCGTGGGGAATGGCAGCGGCGGCACCGGATGCTGGTTGCGGGTGCGCGGTTGGCACCGGCCACTGGCCGCTTTGATGACACACCACATCGGCTTGCCTCGCGGAGCGATGCGCGGGGAGTTGGACCGGCTTTATGTGGAACGTCTGTTGGAGTTGGTCCGTGGATCATCTTTGCGCGCGGTCGTCATCCTGGCGCAAGACGACGTCCATGACGAACACGGGCTCGTTATGGAGGGAGCCGGCTCATTCTACGTGCCCAATGATTACGTGTTGGCACTGGCCCGTGAGCACAAGGAATTTCTGCCGGCGGTGTCCATTCATCCGGCTCGTCCTGACGCGCTCGACGAACTCAAACGCTGCCTGGAGGCTGGCGCCGTGATGATGAAGTGCCTGCCGAACTGCCAGAACATCAACTGCAACGACCGGCGCTACCGCAGACTCTGGGAGCGCATGGCCGAGGCCGGACTACCCCTGCTTGCCCATACCGGCGACGAGCACACACTGCCGGTGATCCGTCCCGACTACGCTGACCCGCGGATTCTGACCTTGCCACTGGAATGTGGCGTCACAGTTATCGCCGCACATTGCGGCACGAAGAGCGGAGTTTTCACGTCGGAGTACTTTCATGTGTTTGCCGAAATGACGCAACGTTTCCCAAACCTTTACGGCGACACCAGCGCCTTCAATGTGCCGATTCGCGGAAGGCACATTCCCCAGTGCCTGCGCGAACCACTGGTTTCACGCATCGTGCATGGGAGTGATTTCCCGGTGCCTGTGCATGGGCATTTTGCGTGGCTGAATGGCTTCCTGAAATGGAGGGACTTCCGGCGCTGGGAAAAGCACCCCAACATCTTGGAGCGCGATTATCAACTCAAACGGGCGATGGGTTTCCCCGCGGAGAGTTTTACCCGAATCCAGAATCTGCTGCGCTGGCCGCCCAACAGCAGGTCGGTTGGCCGGCGGTCTGAGGCAATAAAAAAACCGGGCTAAGCGACCAGGGGATGGCCGAGAAGCCCGGGGAATTTTCGAATAGTACTCAGTAGGATCACGTAGAATTCCGGCATGCATCTGTACCAGGATGCACACCGAAAGCGTTTTGACTTCAAAGAGCGTGGGCTTTACAGCCCGAAAATTTTTGCTAACTGGGGAGAGTTAATCATAAGCACACATGACTGTCAAATCATTTAGCTAAAGTATTAGTGATAGTATGGGAGCACATAAGCACCAAGGGCACGCCGGCTGTCAGTTGGCGCGTGGACGAGCAACAGTCGGCGGCGGCAGCGCGAGAGGCATGAACTGGAGTGAATTGGAGTTTGACCTGTGCTGAAACGGCGGATTACGCTCCGCGCCGCTGTGAACATCGGCTCAATCATCCACTTTGTCCGGCTGGGACTTACGAAGAACCGCATTGGCAGGTTGCTCCATTCCAACCGGGGCAATGAAATGCTCTATCCCGAAGGCTGGGAGCCCAAAGTGCTCAAATGCCTTTGCGAGACGAAATGGGATGGCCCCGTCTGGGATGTGGGCGCATTTGTGGGTCGGCACGCCTATCGGGTGGCCAAATTTCATCGGGTCTATGCCTTCGAACCGAATTTGAACGCATTGCAGTTTCTGGGTTACAACCTGAAAGACCTTCAAAACGTCGTGATCGTCCCCTGTGGTTTGACGGTGGATGGCCAGCCGATGAAAGGCACGGTGGACCCGGATTTTCTCAAACCGCCCACCGGTCCGCAGGTGGCCACCCTCTCCATCGCCGAGGCCCTCCAAAAATTTGGCCGGCCGGGCGTGATCAAGATAGATATCGAAGGCGGTGAATACGAGATGCTCAAATGCGAACTGTTGTTCGACCTGACCTTGCTCATCGAATGGCATCGCGAAATTCCCACCGAACTCCTGCATTGGACAATTCAGACCATTGACGAGACGCACTCGTTGCTGACTCCGCGCCAGCCCGGCGCATGATGCTGGACATGGCCTCCTCGCCTTCGGTCAGCCTGCTCATCCCAACGCACAACAACGCGCGCACCGTTGCGGAAACCATCGAGTCCTGCACGCGCCAGACCTTTCGCGACCTCGAGATCATCATTTATGACGAGGCGAGCAAGGACCCCACCCGGGAGATCATCGCGGCCGCGGCCGCCCGCGATTCACGCATCCGGGTCCTGACCAGCGAGGAAAATTCCGGGCCGCTGATGGCGTGGCGCAAATTGCTGTACGAGGCTCGGGGCCGCTACTGCACCTGGGTCTGGTCGGACGACCTGATCCTGCCGCGCTACGTCGAGGTGCTGCGCGGTGCCCTGGAGCAAAACCCGTCCCACCTGCTCGCGGGCTGCAACGCCTACCGCTATTACTATCCCACCGATCCAAACATTCCCGTGCCGCCGGCCAACTTGGATCAGCCGGATCCGAGTTGGGGCTTGTTGAACGAGCTTTACCCGACGGCCACCCTCAAGGGGGACGCGTACGCCCTGGGCATATTTGCGAAGGTTTATCCCGTCACGCAAATGTGCAACTTGTTCAAGACCTCAGCCGTGAAAGAGGTTTTTGACCATTACATCCACCTGGAAAATCCCTTTGGCTTCGACTACTCCCGAATGGCCTACGGTAACGACGTGGCGTTCCTGAGCGAAATGGGCCTGCGCTCGGGTGAACTGGTGCAGGTGGGCGATCCCCTGGTGGTCGCGCGCTCCACGCCCAACAGCCTGACCGAACGCCTGATCAAGAAAGACCGCTGGCAATACTGGCTGCAATATACCTGGGCGTTTTACCACGGTTGGTCGCGGTGTCGCCAACTCTCACCGCGCATGGCCACGCTCATCAACCTCGGGTTGGATCGCGTCCATTTCTGCAATCTTCCTTACGGACTGAAGAACCGCCTCTGGCCGAAACACGCGAATCCCTTCCGCGCCGCTCGCGCGCTCTGGTTCATCCTGCTCCATGACCGGCACTTCAAAAAGGACGCGGGGCCAGCCTCCATGGAGGCTTATCTGTCGCGGTAATCGCGGCGACTTCTATTCGTTGCCGTTCAGAACTTCAAACGGAGGAACTCCGGCCCCGTGCCAATGGGCAACTGCGCCGAGTGGCGGTTCCCATCCGAGTTGATGCCTGGTTGCGGGTTTAAGTCCTGCCATTCCGGCGCGCTCAAGCTGGTCGTGGATTGAAAAACCGCACCCGCAGCCGATCCTTCCCACGAGACAATCAGCGCGTCGTCACCGAGCGAGACGGACAGCACCGGTGCGCTGCCGCTGGGATGGTCCAGCACGTCAATTTCCCAAACCAGGGGCGACACAAAGGCGGGTGTCAAACCATCGTCAAATCCCACGAAGGGATTCACCTCATCGAACGGATCGCGCATTTGCCCCTGGGTGTTGTCCACCGCATAGAACTCAAATTCCACGTGGGTTACTCCCGTCGCCAGCGGACCTTCGGTGTCCGTCAACTGCGAGAGCGCCACGCGCCAGTTATTGACGGAGGCATTGTTGATCGTGCCCGAGGCGTGCGACTGGACATAGATCGGCTCGGTGAATGTTTGCGCGCCATCGGAGGAGAACCGCACCGTGTAGGTGTGAAACACCCGGCCATCACGACCGTTGTTGCCGGTAAACACCCGGATCTCCGTGATGTCGGCGGCACAGGTCAACTCATACTGAATGAGCTTGGCCGGCAAGCCCATGCCGGGAAAATCATTGAGCAAACCGGTCAATCCCGTCGCCCGGATGCCTTGCCCATCGGTGAAAGCCGGCAGTTGGTCCAGCGGATCCGTGTTCGCCGAGTGCCAGCCGCGGTCACCCGGCAACTCGATCGGAATCAAACCCTGAATCAGATCCGTCGCCTCATACAAGACCGGCAAGTCTTCCTCCTCACCCTGAGTGACAACGACAAGCGGTGCAGCGTGAATGGATAAACCGGCCAAACCAAGCGCGGCAACCAGGAAGCTGAATGATGTTTTCATAAGCATCGAGAAGTTCTGTCTCACTACCGCTGTTCTACGCCGGCGCAGTCTGAATTCAAGCCAGAAAGCATCCAGAAAGTTTCCAGGGACGGGAAGTCCTCCGCACTCTCGGCGTGTCAGCGAGATCAAAGGGTCGGGCGGTGGGCTGATCACCTTCCGCCAGTCAGCGGCAGAATCGAACTAAACACCAGCGTCTCAATAAGTCCGATCACCGAAATAGCGGTGGCCACCACGGTCCAACTCTTTAAGGTTTCCTGCTCAGTAAAACCGCTCAATTTGGCAACGACCCAAAACCCGCTATCGTTCATCCACGACAAAATGACCGACCCGAAACCAACGGCCAAGTAGATGTAAACGATGTGGTAAGGCAGGCTTGAGCCGTCGCCGACGATGGCGAACATCAGCGCCGAACCCGTAATCATCGCCACCGTGGCCGAGCCTTGCGCCACCCGGACGACGGCGGTGACCAACCATGCGAGCAAGACGTAATTGACGGAACGGCCTTCGGCCAGCTCCTTGATCGCCTCGCCCACACCGCTGTGGCGAATCATCGCCCCGAAGGCACCCCCCGCGCTGGTGATGAGAATGATCACGCCCGCCGTCTCCAGCGACGGGGCGATCTTTTGCGCCAACGCCGCGAAGGTCAGCCGGCATTGCTTCAAGTGTAGCGCCATGGCAATGAGCGCGCCGAGGAGCAATGCCAGGGTTTTGTTGCCCAGAAACTGCACAATGGCATTGAGCATCGTGAAACTCTCCAGGCCACCGAGCGCCGTCACCACCCCGGGCAGTTTCTTCCCGGCCATGTCCAGAAAGGATGCCAGTGCGATCAGCACCGCCGGAAGCACCACCGGCAGCACGGCAAGGCTGAAGGACGGCAACTCGTCATCCCGCCGGTTGACGATGGTGTTCAGGTCCGCAAGTGACGCGCCCGAGGTTTCGCGCAGCGGCACTGGCGAAACGCGATCCAGCCATTTCGCCAGATACAACACGCCCAGGGCCGGGAGAATACCGGAAAGCAACCCGGCGACGATTGCCGCCCCAAGGTCCAGCTTCAAGGCGTCGGCCACGAGCAACGGGCCGGGCGTGGGCGGCACCATGGAATGGGTGATGGCACCGCCGCCCGCCATGGCGAGCACGTAGAGCATATAGTTTTTGCCCGTGCGCAGTCCCAGTGCGCGCGCCAGCGGGATGAGGAGAAAGAAAACCGTGTCGAAAAAAACCGGAATGGAGAGAAAGAACCCACTGGCCAGCAGCGCGATACCCGCGCGTTTTTCGCCGAACAACCGCATGAAGCGCCGCACAATCACGTCCGCCGCGCCGCTCTCCATTAACGACACGCCAATGATGGAAGCCAACGCGATGACGATGCCAATGCTCCCGGCGGCCGTCCCGAAATCTCGCGCCACCTGATCCAACACATGTACGAAGTGGTTCCGTCCGTGAAATCGTTTCGCCTCCGCTTCGGTAATGATCGCGCGATACGTTCGGGCTTCACCGTTGCCCTCCACCAGCAAACCCCCCTTGGCCACCAGGCGGTCGAGCGTGCGAGAGACACGCCCGGTGGAAAGGCCAGCGTCGGCAAGCTGCCTTTGCACGCCTGCGAGATCCGTGGGTCGTTCCCCCACGATCCGAAAAACGGCGAGCTCCGAGTCGGTGAGTTCACCGGGCAGACTGCCAGACGGAGTGAGCCAACCGGCGAGCAAGGCGGCCAGCAACAGGGCAAGGAACGCATGGACCCGCAGCTTTGTGATCAACAGAACAATCGCCGCAACGCAGAGAGCGAGGACGACAAATGGCCAGACTTGAGACGCTTCAGCAAGCGCGAGGCAGATCATAAGATGCGTCGGTTCTGCGGGAGACTACTCAAGCATCTCCACGGCGCAAGCCACAACGCAGCGGCGCAGCGGTGTGCGCGGTTCGCTTTGGCGCTATGGCAGTGCCGGTGTTACCAGGCGGTAATAGCGCTGAGTATCGCCGCCATTCTCGTCGCGCACGATGATCACGCCTGATTCGGCCACGACGGGCACATGGATCAGCCGTTCCCAGCCCACGGCCAGATCCGTTGTCACCAGCACGGTGTAGGAGCGGCCCGCCACGGCTTCAAAACTCAGCGAGGTTTCTTCATTTGTCAGCCCATCCAGAACGAGTCGCAAAACGCTGTTCGGATCATTGGGCCGTGTGCCGGCGAGGTATTCCTCCCAGTTGGTCATGCCGTCATCGTCAAAGTCGCCGTCCGGCCCGTGAATGCCGGTGCCGATGGTTGGGTCCAACCCGTGTGCAATCTCCCACGCGTCCGGCAGGCCGTCTTCATCGGCGTCGGTGAGGGCGGCGGTGTAGTTGAGCGCGCCCGGCGTCGGCGGGGCGGCTTCCCAGTTAATGGGATCGTTGCCAAACGCCAGACTCGTCAGGCGCTGCAGCGACCAGCCCGTGTCGGCGGCACCGGCCGGCCACGGAGCGTCGGGCAGATAGTTCACCGCGTCCACTACAATATAGGGCACGTAGCCGATGTACGGATTGGCCACGGTCTGCGGCGCGTCGGGACGCAACAGTGCGACTTCTTCACCTTCGTTGGCCAACCGTCCGTTCATGGGACCGAATAACGGCACCGACGGCGACAGCAGGTAACGGTTGCGGAACACCTGCGCTGATACGGGATCGGCGATGGGATCAAATGTCACCACCACCGCGTACCCGGTTGGGGAAAGTGCCGCGCCGGTGGGGAAGGTGTAATCCACCCCGGCCAACCGCCAACCGTTGGTCGGATGTGCCGGATCGTAGAGCGGCACGGATTGATCCGTCAGATTCCGCAGTTCGATGAACTCGTGCAGGGTGTCATTGTAGAGCGGATGCGATGGCGGATGGAACATCAGTTCGCTGATCACCACCGGGCCAACGAGCGGACCGGTGTTGGGGCCGGGCATCGTGTTCACCGTCTGCGCCACGAACTGCTCACGCCCGAGGCTGTCCAGGTGGCGACCGAAGCTCACGCCGTTGGCGGCGGCGCCGAAACTGAAGCCGTGCGCATAGCCGGTGAGATTGGTGCCGTCGCCGGAGAAGAGCCAGACCTCCTCACCGAGCGAACTGAAGTTGAAGCCATTCCCGCCCGCGTCAAAGGCGTGGGCGTCCACCACCAGATACCCGAGCCCCTGAATGGTCGTGCCCGGTGGAAAGGTGAACTTGGTGGGGCGTCCGCGGCTGTCTGTGAGAAACCAGCCACTGATGTCCACCGTCTGGAGCCAGGGATTGAACAATTCCACGGCATCCACCTCCGGCAGATCGGTGTGCGAGAGCAGTTCGTTGACCACGACCCGCGGAATGTCGGGTGGCGCGGGGTCCGCTTCGCCGGGCGAACCGAGCCAATTGCTGCTGGGCCGCCAGGACGAAGCGACGCCTTCAGGCCAGGTTTCAACCATCGGCACCAGGGAGAAGCCCGGGCCGTCCGTGGTGCGATACCAGACGTCGTTGTAGATGAAATCAAACACCGGCTCGCCCAACGGACCTTCGAGCGTGAGGCGTTCACCGTCGTTGTCCAACGCGCCCGAGTACACGCCGGCGACGTTGGTCACACCTGGGTATCGGGACTGGAAAGCCGCGAGATTGCGCACCAACACGAGGTATCCGCCAGGTGGCACGACGGTGATGGCATTGGTGGCTGTGAACAGGAATTTGATTCCGCGCGTGAATCGAAAGCCCGGCAAGCTCAAGGGCGCCGTCCCGAGGTTCTTCAGTTCGAGAAATTCAAAGTCGTTGGCGTCGGCGGCGCCGCTCCCGGCTGCCGGATTGTACATGATTTCCGTGACGACCAGCGGGGGAGCAGCCACGACAAAAGTGGCTTCGGTGCGCCCAGACCACGGACTGGAGATTGGCGGATTGCGCGGGCCGGTCAGGTTCTGATGCGACGTGTTGCGGTTGCGCGCCACGATACGGGCGTTTTGCGCCAACGTCACCGGGATGTTGTTCAAGGCTGTGAACGCGGACGGCGAAACGCCTCCACCCGGCAGGCGGGGATCGGCTCCATCCAGCGTGAAGTAAGTCATGGTGCCGGCCTTGGAACTGTTAGGGCGGATTTCTACCACTGTTCCATTTGAAATGGCGCCGCCGGGATGGCTCAAGGCCGGCGCGGCCAGAAAATTCGTGTCAATGAATTGCACGCGATCCGCCAGCCAGCGTTTCAGGAAATCCCGCTCGCTGCGGTAGGTGGCCAAAAAGGAGTGCGAATAACCTGCGGCGGAGACGGTCCCCGAGCGCGGCGCGGTGCTGGACCAACGGCCGACCTGCCGGCTGTGAACGGGTTGCACTTCCGCGGCCAACGCGTCCACTTGGGCGAAGAGTGCATTCGTGCTCAACGGCCCGCGGCGCAAGTCGGTCCAGCGATCAATCCAAGCCTGCCAGAAATCCGGTGCGGTAAAGAGTCGCCGATACCACCCGTTCCGAAACACCGCGCTGTCCGCATTGAAGAAATCAGTGCCGTAATCGCCGCCAACGGAAGGTGGCGCCAAGGCACTCATCCAGGCCCGCGGACTGAATGGTCGCAGGTCGCCACCGCCGGAAGTGCCCATCGCCCGATCAAAGTCCCAGAGCGGCCCCATTTCCAACTTGCCGTCCCGGTTCTTGAAGAAATACCCGCTCAGGCGAAGCGCATCCACGTTCAGGGTGAACACGTTCAGCAGGTGATGATCAATCCAGGAATCCACGTCAATCCAGGCGGCATAACCCGTGGTGGGATTGGTATAGGACGACGAGTAAAGCGCCGTGCCAAAACCGGAGAGGTAGTTGCGAATGTACTGCGCTTGCGCGGCGCGCGCAGCACTGACCATTTCGAGTCCCGGCGGGTCAACGTACACGACGCTGGATTCCAAGGCGGAATCATAAAAAGTCCGCTCATCCGAATCCGCGCGATCCACCTTCAGAATGTAGCCGCCGGTGATGGTGGGCAGATTGGTGACGCCAAGATTGAGTTTCGGAATGTCCACCCGCCGATCATCGCGCTTGATCTTCTCCTCCACTGTGTATAGTCCGTGGTAGTCGCCCCACGTGAATCCCGGAAACGCCACCGTGCCTCCACTGGTGTTCACAAAGACCTCGGCGAAGCGGGTGCGCGGGGAATACCGCCCCGCATCGCGGCTCAGTTGATGGACCAATGGATTATGCAGGAACGATGTATCAAACAGGTTCTGCCCGTAGAGCACCCAGTCGGATTCCGCCGGCAGCCCAAGGAACTCCACGTCCAGATCGTCGTTGAACTCGTCCCAGGTTTCGAGCGCGTAACTCTTCTGCTCCAGTCCGGCCGAACTGCTGCCGCGGACATTCACCCCGGCACGGGTGACCAGGGCCGGTGGATTGGTCAACGAGGTGACCCCGTTGATCGGGTGGAACACCATCACGATGCAATCACGATCGAGACGCGGGTGGCTGGAGGGGAAGTTGCCTCCCGCCAGGTTGTGAATGAGAATGACCGGCAAGGGCGAGGTGAAGTTGGTGGCCTGGGCCGACAGTCGCACAAACAGCAGGGACGAAGGCGGGCCGGGCAGCGAGCCGGGTTGTTTGGGAAAGGCGCGCATCCGCACCTGCACGGTGTTAGTGATCGTGATGGGACCGGTGTAAAGCGGCGACGTGGCAGTCGGGATGTTCGTCGGCGCCGGCGAACTGGAGGGAACGTTGGTGGCAATGAGCAGGTAACGGATTTCCCACGCCGCCGGGTTCGGAACACTCAATGTGAGCGAAAACGGTTCCATGAACGTGCCACTTACCCGCGAGCCAGTGATCTCCGGACCAAAACCGGTTCCGCTGGTGGCGTTGGGCGCACCGGGGGTCGGCTGCGCGAAGTAACCCAGCACCGAGGCATCCAGCCGGTCGCGGCCATAGGAAACGTCCGTGGTTTGCGACGGATAGGTTGGGGCGAAGGCGGAAATGATCTGGCCGCCCGGATCCGTCAACGCCAGGAAAGCCGGACTGGCGGAGAGCTTGAAGTTGGTGTGCAATTGCCCGTTCACATTCGTGTTGCGATCCGAGGCAAACACCACAAGGAAACCGCCGGCCGGGAGAATGGTACCGTTCGGGATGCGCCACTTCTGCAGACTGTTGGCGTTGTCCGTCAAGTGGCAGCCGCTGAGGTCAACGAGTTCCTCGGACCGATTCTCAATTTCGATCCAGTCCGGACTGTTGCCCAAGTCATCCTTGAGTGAATTCGGCTGGTTGCCGCTGTTCGAGGCCAGGAATTCGGAAATGTACACTCCCGCGAAAGTCAGATTCGGATTGAGCGTGTACGTCCAGTTCCCCCCGGCAAAGGGATTGCCCGCGCCATCCTGAATTCCGTGGGTGGCCGACCACGCCACGGCGACCGGCCCCTCGGGCGGTGGGGAAAACTCGAACACATACTGGTCCGCCGCCACCATGATTACATTCGTCGCCGGCAGGCCGTTGAGGAGCAGGTCGCCGGCGTCCACACCGGAGACCGGTTCGGTGAAGGCGACTTCAACACTGGGCAGGTCGCGCACGGTCATGCCCGCTGGCGGCCAGATCAATGACAGCATTGGCGGTGTCACGTCACTGTCCGCCGCGAGCGCCACGTTGAGGACAAAATCCGAGGAACTGCCGATGGAACTGTTGAAACCCTGAACCGCCAACACATTGTCACCGGACTGAAGAAGGCTCCCGGGATTGGCCAGTGTGTTGGTGACCCACGGGATGGGCTCGGTCAGGGCGGGCGAGGAACTGCCGCTGAATGGAATCTCGCCCGGGGGCATGTTGAACCGCGCAATCTCCACGCCGTTGAGCCACGCGATGAAGCCATCGTCGCTCAGGGCAGAAAGCCGCAATTCCCCGATGGCCGCCGGATTGGAAACCGTGAAAGTGCGCCGCAGGAAGATGCAGGTGTAATTGTTGCGCATGTCCGTGAGTTGCGTGCCCGGCGCCGGTTGGACGTCGCCATACCAGAACGGCGCGTTGCTGTTGAGCCACGCGGAATCGTCGAAGCCCAGATGCCGCCAGGCCGTGACGTTGGGCAAGGATGCTTCATTCGTGCCTTTGAGCCAGCGCCAGGAACTGTTGGCGGGAATGAGGTCCAGGTTCTGCGCCGCAACGGGCACGGTCATGGCCGCGAGCACGAGCGAGACAGCCAACCACAAGATCGCGACACACCATCTCCGCGCGTTGCCAAACCGTTTCAGCGGGTTGGCGGGCGAGCCTTGGTTCAAACGGGACCCTGCGTAATCCATCCGGCAAGGTTTCGCGGATAGGCACAGTTTTCAAGACGCAATTGAGTTCGATTGAGCGCCCTATGTATCCTCCCCGCTGCTTGGATCGCGCCGCTTCACGTGATTTTTCGAACTTCTTCGTCAAGCCACATCTGCGCGTAAACCCACCAGTGTTTGGCAATGGCTCTGGAAACACCGATCACTTCGGCCGCCTGTTCAATCTTGAAGGAATTCAAACCGCTGCTGCTGGCGGTTTAGAGCGCGACCGCATCGGCGCCTTCATTCATTGGTCAACCCAGCCGACTCGGAATTCGCGCCAACCGTTGCATACTGGCGCAGATACTTCACCGCCACGCAAAGGTCCTTCGGCCAGGGGGCGTGAATGATCAGCGGGGTGCCGGTGACGGGATGGGGCAGCGTCATTTCCTCCACGTGCAGGGCGGGGCGCGCAATCAGCGGCCGTTCCGTGCGACCTGCTTTCAGCCGATACGACGGTTTCAGCCGCGAGAGCCACAGCGGATGTCCGCCGTAGTCATCGTCGCCCACGACCGGCAGTCCGGCATGACGCAGATGCGCGCGCACTTGCTGGGCGCGGTCAGTCAGCGGTTCACCGCGGACGAGGGAGTACCCCGAGAATCTCTCCGCCACGGTAAATCGAGTGCGGGAGAATTTGCCACGTTTCGCATCAACGCAAAGCCGGCCGGGTCTGGTTGGGTGGGGCGTGAGCCTGGCGTTGATCTCAAACACTTCTGCCGTCGGTGTGCCGCGCACGAGCGCCACGTACTTTTGGCCGCCCTTGGCCGAGCCAAACCAATTCGCCAGCGCTACGAGCACCGGTTTCGATTTTGCCAAAAGAACGATTCCGCTGACGTCGGCGTCGCGACGATGGGCCAGGCTGAGGTAGCTGAAGCCGCATGCAGTGGCCCACGGCCTGCCGGCGGCTATGCCCGCGTGCAGCAGCCCCATCAGATTGGGACGGTCGGGTTCAACGCGATCAGGTGAAACCGCGAGGCCGGCGGGTTTGTCGAGCGCCAGCAGGTGGGCGTCCTCGAACCGAACGGGGACTTCCCAAAATTCGCGCGTGGCCGGCGAGGAAAGTTTGACGGCGGCGTTCATCGAGTGCAAAGGCCGACAACCGGCACGCGAGTTGGTCGCCCGGCGTTCCCACAGCCAGGGATCCTACCCCGTGGGCGGACCACCGAGTTGAGGCGGTGCTTGGAACAGGGGCAGGTCGCGAAGCGCGCGTTCGGCTTCGCGGCGGAACCAATCTTGAAACGCTTCCCCCTGCCGGGCCTGCCGCAGGGAGTTCAAGAAGTTGGGCAGTTCGGCGTTCAGTTTAACTTCATCCAGCGGCAATTTGGCTTGCACAAACACGATGAACCCACCGTCGGCGGTCGGCGTAAACACACTGGCCTCGCCCGGCTGAGTGGTGAAAACCGCCTGCTTGAATTGGTACAGGTTCACGTGACTTTCGATTTCCGGTAGTGATCGTGTGCTGATGGCCAAGGGTGGCGGCAGAACGGGCCGCAAGCCCGATTCGCTGCAAAGCACCGTGAAATTCTTGCCGCTGGCGAGGCCGTTCGTCAGCGTGGTATGAAACACCTCGCCCATCTGCCGTGCCTGGCGCGCTGCCTGGGTGAATTTGTAGTCGCTGGTCACCCGTTCCTTGACGCTCTCAAACGGCGGATTCTCGCTGGGCAGCCGCTGCTTGAGGGCAATCATATACACGCCGTCGTCACCGATAATCGGTCCGGCAAACGGGTCTTGCGTCGTCAATGCAAACGACGCCTTGACAAAATCCTCGCCAACGATGATGTCGGACGGTCCTGCGCTGCGCTCGAACGGTTGGGTGACTTCCACGGTGAGATTGCTGGCCTGGGCCAGCGAATTGAGGTTCTCCGGCAGGACGGGCGTCAGGTCGAACAGCGTCCGGCCAAATTCATTCGCCGCCCGCCGGGCGTTCAGCAGCAACTGGTTCTTGAACAGGATTTCCCGGATTTTTTCCTTCTTTTCCTCGGGGGTCTTCGCTTCAAGGAAAAAGTTCGGGCCCAGGCGCTCGTACTGCGCTTCGACGATCTCATTCAGGTTGGTCAACTCGCTGTATTGCTGGGTGGCTTCGGCCAGAAAGTTTGAAAGCCCGAACCGGACGTAACTCACCTGCACGCGTTCGGGGAGGCGGTAACGCGCCATCTGGTTGCTGTAGAATTGCGAGATGGCCTCGGGCGGAGTGGCAATATCCGCCAGGTAATTGGTGGCCGAGAAGAACACCGCCTGCACGGTCACTTCCTGATGCTCGCGGGCGTAGAGTGACCGGGCCTCCTGGGGCGTGATGAGTTTGCCACCCAGTCCGGCGACGGAGATGAGTTGTTGAATGCCCAGTTCATGGCGGAGAAAGCGCTCGAAGTCCACCTTGGTCAGTCCGCGCTGGCGCAGTACTCCCTGCTCAAACTCTGCCAGCGGTAGCGGATTGCCCCGATTCACCGAGCGCAACACGCCCGTGGCTAGTTTGGCGATGGACTCACTGCTCACATGGACGCCCATCTCCTCCTGTTTCTGAATCAGTAACAAGCGATAGTAGGTTTCACGATTCTCATCGAACCCGGTTTGGCGGGCGCCGGAATCCGGCCATTCGCCGGAATTCAGAAAGTAACGCAGATACACCTCGCGCCGCGCCTGGTCGAACATCAACGGGGTCACGGTTTCGCCATTGATGGCGCCGAAGTTTACGTTGCCGCGGCCCCCGCCGCTCTGAGGCGTTTGCGCGCCCCAAAAGACGAAGGTAATGATAATGGCAACGATGATGACCATCCACAGCCATTTCGAGTGTTTTCTAAATGTTCCAAACATAACATCAACTCAGCACAGGGGGCGCACCCTAACCAGCCTTGATGCGTCGGGTCAACGCTAAACACGGTGCCAGTTGGGCCAACACGCCTGGAGAGCACCGACCGGAGCGGGCAGCCCTCAGGTCCGTGGGAGTCCTACGGGCTGGCGACCCGCTCTCGTTGCCGGTCGGTTTATCGTCCTCAACCGAATGTGAAGTTGCGAAGCTGAAGCTGAGTAACGAGGCGATGTGCCCACGAACCAGGAGTGGGTGCGCCCTAAAAACGCGTTGACCCACTGGCCATTTTGCCTAAGCTCGCACGGTCACAAGAAACACAAACGTACCAAATTCTATGGCTAAAATTGTTCCGCTTATCAGTTCAGGCACGGCCGGTCCGCTCGGCGTGCTGCATTTGCCCCGTCTCTGGCTCAAAGTCTCGCTCGAAGCCCGCGGCAAGCTGGCCGAAGGCTACCCGGGCATCGGTCAGGGCTACGACATGATGGTCTGCAACGCCTTGGGGCTGAATCCCGACGCGGTGAAGAAGTTCATCACGGATTCCAAACCCACTTATGCGCAGTTCGAGGCGTGGATCAAGCAGCAACCCGGCGTGAAACTTGACAAGGCCACGATTCACAAGCTCAACGTCGCGATTCAAGGTTACATTCATGACGATCAAACCCGGAAGAACATCCTGGGCGCCAATGGCCTGCCCGACGACGGCTCGACCTGTCCGGACGCGATCAATTTGAACAACCTCGACGACTGGTACGAGTTCCACCAGGCCGAGCTGAAATAATCGTTCCTCCGCCTCACCGCCGGCGTGCAACGCAAGGTTTCACGCCGGCGTCTGCTTTTTCGCGCTCGACAACGGGCGATGCGGCTTCTACACCTGCGTGCGTCTCCACCAACAATCGAGCCAATGCTATGAACCAATACCTGTTTCCCAATCGTTACACCCGCCGTGATTTCATCCGCTCCGGCGCACTCGCCGCGGCCGGTCTGGCGCTCTCGCTCCCGAATCTGGCGGGCGCCAAAGACAAGCCGGAGAAAACCGCCCCGGTGCGCATCGGCAGCGGACATTGGACCTACACGCTCGACGAAAACTGGGGCCGGCTGCCCGAAGGCATGAAATACGGCTACGGTTGCGGCATCGTGGTGGATTCCAAGGATCGCGTCTATGTCACCACGCGCTCGATGGACCCGTGCGTGGCCGTGTTCAACCGCAAGGGCAAGCTGCTGGAAACCTGGAGCAACGACTTTGCCGGAAAAGTCGGCTACACCCTTGATCAAGTGAAGGATACCGCTCACGGTCTTTATTGGAGCAAAGAGGGGCGTCGTGAATTCCTTTATTTCACTGAAAACGCCAGCACGAATCGCGAGGGGCCGAAGTTGGGCAAACGCGTCTATAAGACCGACCTGCAAGGCCGGATTCTCTACACTATTGGCAACGTGGCGCGGGAGGATTCGACCTCGCAGAAGTTCGACTGGACCAACCCCACCGACGTGGCCGTGGCGCCCAACGGCGACATTTATGTGGTGGACGGCTACGGCAGCCAACGCGTGAGCCGATTCGACAAGAACTTCCGCCACCTCAGAACCATCGGCGGTCGGGGAACTGAGCACGGCCAGTTCAACACTTGTCACGGCATCTGGATCAAGACGGTGAAAAACCACGAGCCGGAAGTGTACATCGCCGACCGCGCCAATGGGCGCTACGAAATCTTTTCGCTGGAATTGGAATACAAACGCACCGTCGCGGGCAGGTTTGTGCGCAATCCCTGCTGCTTCTATCAACACAATGACCATCTCTACGTCCCGGACCTCGCGGCCATGGTCGCGATCACGGACGTGGAAGACCATCCGGTGGCCATGCTGGGCGACGGCAAGGAAGCCGATGCCAAAACCGACCGTCCGAACAACAAGACCAACCCCGCGCTCTTCGCGGCACCGCATGCCCTGTGCGTGGATTCACGCGGCGATTTCTACCTCTTGGAATGGGTGGACTTTGGCCGCGTGCGCAAGTTCGTTCACACGCCGCAAATCTGACGGCTGTGGGGACACGATCTTCGAGTCGCACCTCGGGAACGTGAAGCGTACGGGTGTAACGCCGGTTTTCCAACCGGCGAGCGGCCCGGCTGGAAAGTCGGCGATACCAGGCTGCGGTTCGTGGAAGACCTCTGCGAATTCCAATTCGCCCATTTGGACCATGACCCCGTAGCGGCGTGTTGGTAGAGCGCCGCGTACCGGCTGTTGTTGAAATGGCGGCGCTGCCGAGCCGCTGCTACGTCGAGGTTCATGGGCCGATGTCAGGTGGGACGGCGGTTGGCGGGCGCATGGCGTAGGATACAAGTTGGCGTTTGCAATCCTCGGGCGCGTCCGTAAGTTGCGGGCGTGAACAGTGATTATTCCATTGCCGCGCATTGGCCGGGCGGATTCGACGAATCCGGGCTGCAGGCTTGGGCGGAGGGGCTGCGCCAGCAATTGACGGCGCCGCAGGTTTCGCTGGGGTTGGTGTTCATGTCGCCGCGCTTCTTTCCGCACGCCCAACAAGTCCTGGAAATCCTGCGAGTTCACGCGCGCATTCCGCTGTTGGCGGGTTGTTCAAGCAACAGTCTGGTGGCCGGGGCGCATGAGATCGAGGAGGACGCAGGTCTGGTGCTGGCGCTCTACGCCTTGCCCGGCGGCCAACTGCGCGGGATTCATTTCAACCAGGAACAAGTGGAGAGCGCCGACGAAGCGGCTTACTGGCCCACGGAAACCGGCGTGGGACCGCAACAGACCAATGGCTGGCTCGTCTTTGCCGATCCTTTCCATCTCGACTCCGAATCCTGGATGCGCTCCTGGAACGAGGCCTACGCGCCTTTGCCGGTACTCGGGGGTCTCGCCAGCGGGGAATCGAACGAGCAACGCACGCAGGTTTATCTCAATGGCGAGGTGTTTGAAGAGGGCGGCGTGGCGATTTCCGTGGGCGGCGACGTTAAACTGCTCGGCGTCATTTCCCAGGGCTGCACGCCCATCGGCGAAACGTGGACCCTCACGCGCGTCGAACAGAATCTCATCCACGAAATCGGCAACCGGCCTGCCTACGAGGTGCTGGTCGAAACCGTGAACCAATTGTCCGCTGAGGAGCAACGCAAAACCCGCGGCAATCTGTTCATCGGCCTGGTGGTGAACGAGTATCTCGAGGATTTTCATCGCGGCGATTTCCTTGTGCGCAACCTGCTGGGCGGCGATCCCAACTCCGGCATCATCGCCGTGGGCGCCCTGCCACGCGCGGGGCAGACCGTGCAGTTCCAGCGGCGCGATGCGACGGCCGCCAATGAGGATATGCACGAGTTGCTGGCCCGCACCAAACGCGAACTGGCCGGAGCGACCATCTACGGCGGCTGCCTGTGCAGTTGCAACGGCCGGGGCAAGCATCTCTTCGGCGCGCCAAATCACGACGCGCAAACCGTGCAGCAACAGTTCGGTCCGCTGGGTTTGGCGGGTTTCTTTTGCAACGGCGAGATCGGACCCGTAGGGAAAAAGAATTTTCTCCACGGCTACACTGCGTCATTGGCGCTGTTTGTGAAGAAGTAGTTGGCCGTCCGGGTTCGACCCGAGAAGCCGTGAGCCCCGGGCAAGCGCAGGGGTGCTGCTTCAGTCCGTCTTCTTCCCAAACTCCGGATCGAGCGGAACCAACTTCACCACAATGAATCCGGGGATCGTAGCCAGCAGCACCCAAACGAAGAAATGCTGGTAACCGATGAGTTCCTGCAGCCAGCCGCTGAACATCCCGGGCAGCATCATGCCCAACGCCATGAAGCCGGTGCAGATGGCGTAGTGCGCGGTCTTGTGCGCGCCGCGCGCAATGTAAATCATCACCAACAGATATGCCGCGAAGCCAAAGCCGTAACCGAATTGCTCGATGGCCACGCAGGCGTTGACGATCAGGAACGCGTCCGGCTGGGCGTAGGAGAGATACACATACACCAGGTTCGGCAACTGAATCGCCAGCACCATCGGCCAGAGCCACGCGCGCAATCCGTTGCGCGACGCCACGAACCCGCCGAGCAGACCGCCCAGCGTCAAAGCAAGCGTGCCCACCGTGCCATAAACGAATCCCACCTGGCCGGTCGTGAGCGCCAATCCGCCGACTTCGAGTGCGTCGAGCAGGAACGGCGCGGCCAGTTTTACCAGTTGCGCCTCCGCGAACCGATAGAGCAGCAGGAAGAGCAGAAACACGCCGATGTGGTCCTTGCGAAAGAACGAACCAAAAGTCTTGAAGAATTCCTTGATGAAAACGGGGATGCCCTGGACGTCGCCCGGTTGATCGCCCGTCGGATGCGGCAGGATGAACCGATGATAAATCCCAAAGCACACGAACAGCGCCACCAACACCGCGAAGGTGAGGGTCCAGGACAGCACAATGTTGCCGGAACGAATCTCAAACTGGGCAGAGGTTTCGCCCTTGAGTTTGGGATCCAGTTGAATGACCAACCGCGCCGGCTGCTGCCAGTTTGAATCGTCAAACACCAGCCGCGAACCTTCAATCAGCGACACGCTCTTGTCGCCGGACTTGAACACCGGCGTCACCACAATCTCTTTGCCGGGCGGCTTGGAAAGTTGCAGCGACACGATGCCGAGGTTGCCGGCGACATCGCTCTTGGCCTGGATTTCCGGTCCGAACCGCTCCCGCAGAAATTTACCCAACGGCTCGCTGATGGTTCGCGTCCACCAAGAGGGACCTTCGCTTTTCTGCTCGGCAAATTTGGCCCGCTGTTGCGTGCGGATGAAATTATTCGTCGTGTTCCAGTCCTTCGCCGAGGCAATCAGCGCGCTGACCTCGGCCCGGGAACGCGCCTGGGGATTGATTTCCAGCGTCGCAGGATTGGCGATCAGGCGCAGTTCCCCTTCCGCGGCAACCGCGATTGCACGGGATTCCAGATTCAAGGTTTCGAGGATCGCCGCCCCCGGTCGGCCCGCCACATCTAGTTCCATTTTCGGCAAGCCAGTGTGGGTCTGAATGTAACCCGCCAGCATCACGAGCAAGCCCTGCCCCGTGATCATGGAAATACGGAAGAACGTGCTGCGGATGCCGACAAAAAAAGCCTGTTGTTTTTCATTCAACGCCAGCATGTAGAAGCCGTCCGCCGCGATGTCGTGCGTGGCCGAACTGAACGCCACCAGATAAAACACCGTCAGCGTGGCCTGAAAAAAGACGGGCAGCGGCAACGTCAAACCGACGGCCGCGAACGCCGTGCCCATGAGCAGTTGCGTCACCCAAATCCACCAGCGCCGCGTGCGCAGAATATCCACCACCGGACTCCATAACGGCTTGATGACCCAGGGCAGGTACAGCCACGCCGTGTAGAACGCGATGTCGGTGTTCGACACGCCGAGGCTTTTGTACAGAATGACCGAAACGAAATTGACCACCGCGAACGGCAACCCTTGCGCCAGATAAAGCGTGGGAATCCAGGCCCAGGGATTTCGGTAAGTCGGTTTTGCGTCAGCCATGCGATGCCTTTGGAACACGCGCCACCCTTCGTGACGGCGGCCCAAGGTTTAACTGCAAGCCTCCAACCACGGCAAGCGGGAAAGCAGAGTCAAATCCAGCCGCCGTGGCAACTCAACCACAACGCGCGTCCCATCTACATTGGTCAGGTTGCCGAGGGGATCGTAATCATAAGACGTGTCACCTTTGGCGACCGGTCAGCGGTGATCAAGAGGCTCCCATTGGCTGCGGGCCAGTCGGTTGATTTTGCACCTGCGTCAGCGGCTATTGGCCGCCAAAGCGGGTGTTTCACCCGAACGAGTCGGCTTATGGGAGCGAAACCAAATTCCTCCAACCGTCGCCGAACGGGCGAAGTTTGCGAAGCTCAAAGTCCCTTCTGACGGCTTACCCCCACCCAACCCAACACTGCGACGAAGAAGTCTCGATAGATACTGCGGGGCACGGGTAGGGCGCGTCACTCCGTGCGCGCCGTTGGGAAAGCGAGGGGCCAGTTGCGGCGCGCACGGAGTGACGCGCCCTACCACGTTGCGCCATTTGTTTCTCACGAGACTTGGCGCCAGTTGTTGGGGGTTTGTCATAGCAAGGCACCGCCGACGCCCTGCGCCTGAATACGCTCACGCTGTCCTGCGCGGTGCGACCGTAGGTGTCCTCGGTGGTGGCCGTGTAGCTGTTGTTGCCGCTGGCCAGGGTGGCGCCGGCCCGCGCCCAACTGCCGTCGGCATACACGTTCGCGTTGCCGGCGCTCAGGCCGGTGCCGCTGACGGCTACGTGATCCAGATTCGCTCCCGGCTGACTGGCCAGGCCCGCCACCGTGAGCGTGCCGCTGCGGGTGGCATTGGTCAGTTCATTCCGGTTGTTCACGCCAAAGGTTTGCACGAGTGCGTTGGGGGACTTTCAGCTTGATTGCCCTGTCACAATCTCAAAATAGTCGTAGATTGAAGGCGTATCATCCCAAGTTTGCCGCTCACCATCAGATCGCCGCAGCCACACAACAATAGGGGGTTCATCAGAACCCGATACCACTTCCCAGATCTCACCGGCCCTGAAGACGGTGCCGGTCTCCTGACCAACTGTGTCCCTCGCCACGACGTCTTTCAGCAGGCGAACCATTTGACCAGCAACCAAACCACACGCGTAGTGTTTGATTGGATAGACACCCACCAATTTCCATTTCTGTTCCATAGACCTACCATTGAATTGGGCATCGGCGACTCATAAAGTGCGTGATGTCGTCGTCCGACAAGTCTTCCGCAGAGTGGAGGTGTTCGTTCATTTTCTTCTGCATGTCAGCAGTGGACTTCAACTGTTCCCCTTTTGCCCCGATTGCTTTTGCGCCCGTGACGACGGTTTGCCCAATTGCCTTGACGTCTGAAGGGGCTGTGACGATCGCAACCGGCACAGCAACTCGACCAAGGATTCCCCTCAGCGGCTTCGCAGCCGTCGTCGAAAGCTTCATCAATTTCGCAGTCAAACCAGCTTCCCGCACGCTTTGAGCTACCACGCCATTAGGGAACTGCTTAACGATCTTGTCGAGTATTCCAGCCTTCCGCAACTCCTCTAATTGGCTGGGAGTAAGAGGCTGTGGAGTGACACCCTTATGCGGAATTGGGCGAAGTGTCTCGGCATCCCACCTCAAGTTGCCAGTTTGGATGTGCATTCCGCCGTGTCCTGGCTCGCAACGCCATTTGGCCAGTCCGAACGGGTCAAAGGCGTTCACAGCGTCGTTGCCAAGGAACTTATACAAGTGCAACCCGCCTGCTTCCTCAATCGGATCCCGATTTAGCCACCGCTGCAAATTCGGCTCGTAATAGCGGAAGCCGTAGTAATACAGCCCCGCGTTGGCGTGCCATTCCTTGCTGCTGAAACGGTAGGTGTTCGCCTCCGCCAGCGGGCCGGCCATGCCCAGCAGGTTGCCGTAAGGATCATACTGATACCGCGCCACCACCGCCCCATTCGTGTTCATCAACGCCGTGATGTTGCCGTTGCCATCGGCGTGGTAGTAGGCGTGAGCGGTTGAAGGTTGAAGGTTGAGGGTTGAGTGATCGGTGCGGGCTCGTAGCGCGGGTTTCCAACCTGCTGTATCGCGGATTTGCAATCCGCAGGCGTCGCCAGGCAGCAACGTCACGAAGCGTTCAGGCGGTCTGCCGAATGGAATTCGGCGATACAGCGGAGTGCAACTCCGCGCTACGGCCGGGGCTATCCCGAGCGTGGCGTTGGTCAGTTCATTCCGATTGTTCACGCCAAAGGTTTGCACGAGTGCGTTGTTGGTCCGGTGCTGCAAGTTCCAGGCTTTATCATACGCATACCCAAACTGCTCCTGCAACCGTGGCGTTGTCGTGTTCGCTTCCCAGCCCTTGGCCGTCTGCAACTGGCCGATGTTGTCGTAAGTGTAATCCACGTAGTTGCCCCCGGTGAAGGTCTGCCGCGTGCGCTGGTTGGCGGCGTTCACCTGGTATTCGTGCTGGTTGAGCACGTTGAGGTATTGATTGTGCAACATGGTGCCCGTCAGCCGGGCCAACGCGTCGTAGGCGTGGGTCAGGTAAAGATGGTAATCGGTGCTCTCATCGGCATACCAGACGCTCGGCAGTTCCAGTTCATGGACCTGGGCGGACGCGCCGGCAAAGTAGCTATAGCGGAACGTCCCCGCCGCCGAGGTGACGTTGGTGAGGCGGTTCAGATGATCGTAACCGTAGCTTTGTGTCCAGGGCGAGGCATTGGGTTGGCGCACGGACATTCCCGCCCGCCGCCGCGCGGTGTGGGGGTAGGTGCATTGCAGCACCTTGCCGCTGGCGTTGGATTTGGAAAGCAACCGCCCGGTGGCGTGAGGGACAAACCGGACGGCGTGCCCCAGTTCGGTCAGGAACAGTCTGTTCGCCTCAGGCCTCAGTAGTTGAACTCGATCTGCGCCCAGAATTTGTGGGCGTCCACGTTGGCGGCGGCGATGGCGGGCGGCGCGGCGTCTCGGCCGTGGTAGTAGGAGTACTTCAACATGGCGCTCGAGTGCTTGCCGAGTTTTTTGGAAAGCACCACGTCATACTCGTGGCCAAAATCCGCGCCGCCTTTGTCGGCATCCAGTTTGTGATAGACGAACCGCAGTGGCATCTGCCCGGGGAGTGTGACTTGGACATAAGCGTACAAGTCGCGCAAGCCGGCGTTGGGGGTGGCCAGGTACATATCCGCCCAGCCGTTGAAGGCGTGCAACGTGGCCAGCGGCGTCTTGAAGCCGACCCGCCCGGGCGCGCTGTCATTGCGCCCGCTGCCGAGCACCTCGTAGCCGACGCCGAACGCAAACGGCTTCACGTTGCCTGACAACTCGAAGTTGTAGTAGAGCGCGTCGTAGTCCAGCGCGCTGTCGGCGTAGTCCGTCTGCCACGCAACCTCTGCGCGGTAGCCGAGCGCGAGCGTGTCCGTGACCGGTGCGCTGCCGGCAAAGTAGCCGCCGTAGGTCGCGCAGGAATTGTCGAAGCGCGTCGCGCCCGCGCCGAGGTCCAGGTCCAGCAGGTAGGCGTAACCCACGAACCGGCCGTACTCGAACGGTGCGTACGAAATGTTGAGCAGGTGCGAATCCGAGTCGAAATCTCGGTTGGCCACGGGCAGGCCCGACACGTCACCGAACACGCGGTTCACCTCCCACAAATATCCGTAGTAAAGGTCCAACTCCTTCACGGGCGTGAACGTCGCGCTGACCGCGTCGAAGGTCTGCATGTTTTGCCGCCAGCCGACGTCGCCGATGAAGCGGTGGTTGTCCAACGCGATGCGCTGCCGGCCGATCTTGGCGCCGACTTGATTATCGTAGTTGTAGGCAAGCCAGGCCTGGTTGAGTTCGGTGGTGGGCGGGTCGGCCACGGGCGGGCGCGTCCCTTGTCCGTTCGAGCCGGCGGCATTGAAGTTATGCTCCGGCCCCAGCACGGCGATGTTCTCGCCCTCCAGCATGGCGGTGAAGCCGTAAAGCGGCGCGGTGGTGAATCCGAACCGCGTGCGGAGCGTCGCCGCGTTCGAGTCCTTGGCGAAGCGGTCGTCCTCGGCGAATTCGTAGCGCAGGCGGGCATTGAGGCTGAACTTGCCCTGGGCAATCGCATCGGGGAGTTTGCCATTGAAGAAGCTGTCCAGCGTCCCTTTTTCCGCCGCCGCTACCGGTGTCGCGGGTGCTGCCACAGTTGGCGGGGTCGGTGGCGCCGGCGGCTGGCCGGTGCCCGGCAGTGAAAATGGCTTTGCCTGCGCGAAGGCCGATGCCGCGAGGACCATGAACATGGTTCCACCGGTCCAGACTTCTTTTGAGCGGGATAAACCGTCTCTCATAAGGTGGATTCAGTCTGGTACACTTGCCGCGGGAAAACCATGATTCAAGTCAAAGCGCCCGCGCGTTGGATGCGCGGTGAGCCACTGCTACAAACCCGGTGGCTGAAGGACGATCTAGTGATCCGGGCCTGCAGGGGCCTGCACCCGTTGTTGCTTCAGCTCACCGCTCCCACACACCGTCCGCAGAGCGTGGGATGCTCCGCATGTCGGCCCACGTCCGTCTCCCAGTGCCAGCAGCGCTCGCATTTCTGGCCCTCGGCTCGGGCAACGGAAGCGACCACGGCGGCGCCGGCTTCTTCCGCAAGCTGCACCTGCGAGACGTTCAACAGTTCGCGCAGCGAATCCAGGTTCAACCGGGCATCGAGCATGAGCGGCCCGTCGCCGGTGAAGGTCAACCTGGCTTCCAGGGCCTTGCCGATTGCCTTGGCCTGGCGGGCCGTCTCCAGCACGGGCAGCGCCAGTTCGCGCAGCAGAAACAGGCTTTTCCAGGCTTCGACTTCCGCTGCCGGACGCTCGAAATCCTGCGGCTTCAGTGTGGTTTCGTGAACGGTTTCCGTCTTTCGGCCGGGCACCAACTCCCAGGCTTCGTCCGCGGTGAACGCCAGAATCGGCGACAGCATCTGGCACAAACCGGTCACCAAACGGTGCAAGGTGGTCTGGGTGGAACGGCGGCGAGCCGAATTCGCAGCATCGGTGTAGAGTCGGTCTTTGATCACGTCGTGATAAATCGCGGAGAGTTCCACGGCGATGAATTGACTCACCTGCTGGTAAACGACGTGGAACTCGCATTTGTCATACGCCGCGAGCACATCTTTGGTGAGACTCGCGAACTCGCCGAGTACCCAGCGATCGAGTCCGGTCAGTTGATCGTCCGGCACGGCGTGTTCTGCGGGATCAAAGTCGTACAGGTTCGAGAGTTGATAACGCAGGGCGTTGCGGATGCCGCGATAGGTTTCGGACACTTTGCCGATGCGTTCCTCGCTCACGATGATGTCGTTGCGGAAATCCTGCGACGAAACCCAGAGCCGCACCACGTCCGCGCCCCATTTCTTGATGTAAGCCTCGGAGGTTTGCGGTTTCTCGTAACCAGCCTGCCCCTGTTTGCTCTTGGAGATTTTCTCGCGATCGGCGTCCACCATGAAGCCGTGCGTGAGCACGGTTCGGTAAGGCGCCGCGCCGTTGCCGGCCAGCGAGAGCAGCAGGGAGGATTGAAACCAGCCGCGATGCTGGTCGCTGCCTTCGAGATACATGTCGCATTGGAAGGGATGCTCCTTGCCGGCGATTTCCGGGCGGCGTGCAATGACCGCCCGCGAGGAACTGCCGGAATCAATCCACACGTCCAGCGTGTCCTGGGATTTGGCCACGGCTTCCGCGCCGGACCAATTCCGGGGTTTGAGGAGTGACCAAAGGTCTGCGGTGGACTTCTCGAACCACACATTCGATCCGTGCTGCTCAATCAAGGCCGCTGCGTTGCGCACGATTTGTGCGTCCAGAATCGGTTCGCCCGCCGCGTCGTAGAAAGCGGGA
Source organism: Verrucomicrobiia bacterium (assembly GCA_026125285.1). GTDB lineage: Bacteria > Verrucomicrobiota > Verrucomicrobiia > Limisphaerales > JADLHS01 > WYBW01. The sequence goes on from JAHCLO010000010.1 coordinate 46,223, forward strand.
ATCGGCACGCCCCAGGTGCGTTGGCGCGAGATGCACCAGTCGGGGCGCGATTGCACGGCGCTTTTGATGCGGGCGACGCCCCAGTCGGGAATCCATTGCACCAGATCAATCTCGGCCAGGGCTTGCTGGCGGAAGGTTGCCGCCGACGTGAGGCGGTTGGCTTCCGTTGCGCCCGACCGCCTCGAGACCTCGGCGGCTACGTGGTCTATCTTGATGAACCACTGATCCATCGCCCGGAAAATGATCGGCGTCTTGCTGCGCCAGCAGTGCGGGTAGCTGTGATGATAATTCTCCTGATGCAACAGTGCCTGACGCACGCGCAGTTCGTGCAGCACGGCTTCGTTGGCGTCGCTCTTGCCATGCTTTTCGAGAATGGACTTGCCCACCATTTCCGCCGGCATCTGTTGTTCGACTGGCAGATCGGTCGTGTGTGTGAAACGCCCATCGTCGTCCACCGGCGAGTAAATCCGCAGACCGTTCTGCCGGCCAAGATTATAGTCGTCCAAACCATGACCCGGCGCGATATGCACAAACCCCGTGCCGGTGTCGTTCGTCACGAAGTTGTCACCGGCCAACAGCTTCCCGGTGCGGTTGCAGAACGGATGCTGATATTCGAGTTGACTCAGGTGTCCGCCATCCAGGCTGCGGACGATCTGGTAATCCTCCCAGCCGCATTTCTGCGCCACCGCCGAGAGCAGGAACGCGGACACGATGAACTGTTCCTCACCCACCTGCACCAGCGAGTAGCTGAAGGTGTTATTGTACGCCACGGCCAGATTCGCAGGCAGCGTCCAGGGCGTGGTGGTCCAGATGATGATGTTCACGCTGGGCCGACCAACGACCGGGAATTTCACGAACACGCTTTGGCTGACGTGATCCTGATATTCCACTTCCGCTTCGGCGAGCGCGGTGCGGCACGGGATGCTCCAGTAAACCGGCTTCTTGCCGCGATAGACAAAACCCTGTTCGACAATATCCGCAAACAGCCGCAACTCGTCCGCTTCGTATTCCTGGTTGAACGTAAGATAGGGATGGTCCCAATCGCCCAGCACGCCCAGGCGCTTGAATTGCGTGCGCTGGAGGTCAATGTACTTGCGGGCGTACGCCTCACAGGCTTTGCGGATCGTCGCGGCGTCGAAGGTCGTGGACGAGCCGTCCACTCCCGCAGCCGGGGCGGTTGCGCTTCCCTTGCGCAGTTCCTGCGAAACCTTGAACTCAATCGGGAGTCCGTGACAGTCCCAGCCCGGGATGTACGGCGCGCTGAAACCGCGAAGCGTCTTATACTTGATGATGATGTCCTTGAGAATCTTGTTCAGCGCGGTGCCGATGTGGACCTCGCCGTTGGCAAAGGGTGGACCGTCGTGCAAAACGAACTTCTCCGCCCGTGCCCGACCAGACTGTATTCTGGCATACAGGCCGTCCGCTTCCCACTTCTTGAGTCGCTCCGGTTCGCGGGTGACGAGGTCCGCCTTCATGGCGAAATCGGTGCGGGGCAGATTCAGTGTGTTCTTGTAATCCATGATGGTTGCTCAGGAGCGCCAGACGGTAACAACCGGCAGGAAGGGTGTCAATTGACGCCATCGGCGGTGACATCGGCGGCACTGAATTCCAACTAGCGGCGGATCGCACTGTGCGATTGGCCCCGCCTCTTGAACGGCTGACCCCGGTTTGGCAGGGCAAGAAATGGTTAGCAAATGGCAAAAGGCGTGAGGAAAGCTGGTGTTTGCGGCACCATTCTCCACCCTGAGGTAGCAGGAAGTGTCGGCGAATGAGCCGGGACGACAACGCTACTGAATCGCTGTGAGAAACAAGCCGACCAGACGGCGGTTCTCGACGAAAGGCGGTCACGCCTTCCCCGTAAGCCGATTTTTGTTTTCAATTCCTGCCGAGCGCCTGGCCCATCACCTGAAAGGATCCTGGATATGATGGAAATCCCCCGCACGATCAAATACGAAGCCGACCGAGTACGAGGATTTTCAGACGAGATCATGAGCGTCTCGGGCTGCGAGCAGCTCAAGAGTTGCATCCAGTGCGGCACGTGTTCCGGGACCTGCCCGCTCAGCATCTACATGGATTTCTCCCCACGCCAGGTCATGGCCCTGGTGCGGGCTGACTTCAAGAACGAGGTCTTGAGCAGCAAGACCGTCTGGCTTTGTGCCTCCTGTTACGCCTGCACGGTCGAATGTCCGCGCGAGATTCGCATCACGGACATCATGTATGCGCTCAAGCAGCGCGCCATCAAGGAAGGCATTTATCCGAAGCGGTTCCCGATTCCAATTCTGGCAAAAGAATTCTCCGACATGGTTCGACGCAAGGGGCGCATCACCGAGACCTTGCTGGTGATGCGGCTGTTCCTCAAGGCCAACTGGCGCGCCGTGCTCAGTTCCTGGCGGCTGGGGTTGGGTTTGATTAAGACCGGGCGCTTCGTGGTCAGGGCCGAACGAATCGAACGTCAGGCCGAGCTACAGAACATGCTCGCCGCGGCTGGTAACAATAATGCCAGACCAAAGGAGGCTGCATGAAATATAGCTACTTTCCCGGTTGTTCCCTCAAAGGTCTGGGCCGCGCTTATGAAGAGTCACTGCTTCCGGTGATGAAACACCTGGGCGTCGAGCTTCAGGAGTTGGACGATTGGAACTGCTGCGGCGCCACCGCCTACATGTCCGTGGATGAGGCCAAGGCGGGCGTGCTGGCGGCGCGCAACCTCGCCATCGCCGAAAAACAAGGCCCACAGGATCTGCTCACCCCGTGCAGCGCCTGCTACCTCGTGCTTAACAAAACCAAACACAACGTGGATGACTTCCCTGACATCCGTGACACCGTCCACCGCGCGCTCCGCAGCGCCCATCTCACCTACACGGGCGCCACCAAGGTCCGCCATCCGCTCGATGTGCTGGTGCATGACGTGGGGCTGGATGTCATCAAGGAAAAAGTCGTGCGACCGCTCAAGGGCCTGAAGGTTGCGCCCTACTACGGCTGCCAGGTGGTGCGGCCCTACTCGACCTTCGACGACGCGTGGAACCCGACAACCATGGATCGCCTGCTGGCCACGCTCGGCGCGGAGGTGGTTCATTATCCGCTCAAAACCAAATGCTGCGGCGGCAGCCTGACCGGCACGTTGCCGGAGGCCGGACTGCGCCTGACTTACATTTTACTGAAGGAAGCCGTGCGCCGCGGCGCGGACGTGATCGCCACCATCTGCCCGCTCTGCCAGTTCAACCTGGACGCCTACCACGACCAGATTGACCGGCGCTGGGGCCAGACACGCATCGCGACGGTTTATTTCACACAACTGATGGGACTGGCCTTCGGCTTTTCGGAGAAAGAGCTGGGTCTGGACCGGAACTTTATTCCCATGAAACCCCTGCAAACCGCAACGGCGACGGTATGAGCACAACCAATGGCAACGGCGACGTTCGCATCGGCTTCTACGTCTGCCACTGCGGCAGCAACATCGCGGCGATGGTGGATTGCCCGGCCGTCTCGGAATATGTCGCCAAACTTCCCGGCGTTGTCGTCTCGCGCGACTACAAGTACATGTGCTCTGATCCGGGCCAGGAGTTGATTCAGCAGGACATCAAGGAGCACCAATTGAATCGCGTGGTCGTGGCGTCGTGTTCGCCGCTGTTGCACGAACACACCTTCCGCAACGCCTGCGCGGCGGGTGGGTTGAACCCGTTCTATTTCCAGATGGTGAACATCCGCGAGCACGACTCGTGGGTTCACAGTGACCGCACGGAGGCGACGGCCAAGGCGAAGGCGCTCGCGCACGCCGCCATCCGTCGCGTGCGTTTCCACCGCGCGCTGGAGCCGACGCGCGTCAACATCCATCCCGACACGCTCATCATCGGCGGCGGGATTGCGGGCATCCACGCGGCGCTGCTATTGGCCAACGCGGGCAAGAAGGTGTTCTTGGTGGAACGCGAGCCGAGCATCGGCGGCCACATGGCACAACTGGACAAGACCTTCCCCACGCTCGATTGCTCGGCCTGCATCCTCACCCCCAAAATGTCCGCCATCCGTTCGCATCCGAACATCACGCTGTGGACTTACTCGGAGGTCGCGAAGGTGGACGGCTACGTGGGCAATTACACCGTCACCGTGAAACGCAAGCCGCGGTTCATTGACGAGGAATTGTGCGTCGGCTGCCAGGAGTGCATCAAGGCGTGCGTGTTCAAAGAGCCGAAGTTCCCGGATGAATTCAACGTCGGCCTCGGCAAACGCAAACCAATTTACATTCCGTTTCCACAAGCTGTGCCACAGGTCGTGCTGATTGATCCCGAGCGCTGCATCCAGGTCAAGACCGGCAAGTGCAAGCAGACCTGTGTGGAGGCCTGCGCCGACCGACACGCGATTGATTTTGCGCAGAAACAAGAACTCGTCGAAATCAAGGTAGGAAACATCATCGTCGCCACAGGCTACAAGCTCTTCGACGCCACGCGCATTCCGCAATACGGTTACGGACGTTACCCGAACGTGTTCACTTCGCTGGAACTGGAGCGCCTCGTCAACAGCAGCGGGCCGACGACCGGCGAAATCCTCTTGCGCAACGGACAGCATCCCAAGTCGGTGGGCTTCATCCTCTGCGTCGGCTCGCGCGACCTGAAGACGAACCGCTGGTGTTCGCGCACCTGCTGCATGCACTCGATGAAGCTCGCCCAGCTCATCCGCGAGCACACCGACGCCGACGTGACGATTTTCTACATGGACATTCGCGCGCCAGGCAAGGGCTGTGAGGAGTTCTACGACAAGTCGCTTCGGGACGGCATCCAGTTCGTGCGCGGACGCGTGGCTGAGGTCACGGATTGGGCGCTCTCGCCGGAGGAGGAGGGCAAACTCGTCATCCGCGTCGAAGACACGCTGGCCGGTTTCGTCCGCCGCATCCCGGTGGACATGATCGTGCTGGCGACAGGCATGGAGCCGCAGGCTGACGCGCAGGACGTGCGGCGGTTGCTGAACATGAGCTGCAGTTCGGAAGGCTGGTTTCTTGAACGACATCCCAAGCTCGCCCCTGTGGCCACGTTCACCGACGGTATTTTCATCGCCGGCTGTTGCCAGGGGCCGAAGGATATTCCGGACAGCATCGCGCAGGCAGGGGCCGCGGCGGCGGAGGCGCTGTCGCTGATTGACAAGGGCTACATCGAGCAGGAGCCGAACACGGCTTACATCGAGGAAGCAGATTGCTCCGGCTGCAAGTCGTGCATCCCGCTCTGCCCCTACACCGCAATCCTGTTCGACGAATCGAAGCAAAAAGCCGTCATCCACGCCGCGCTCTGCAAAGGCTGCGGCACGTGTGTCGCCTCATGCCCGAGCGGTTCGATCAAACAAAACCTGTTCGAGGACGAGGAGATTTTCAGCGAGATCGAAGGAGTGCTGGCGATGTGAAAATCCGAAACGCGAAAGCGAAAGAAAAACCATGAAAAGCACGGAATTTAAACGGCTCGTGTTGACCTGGGTATGCCCGGTTGTGCTCGGCGCGAGTCTGCTCTTGTCTGTCCATGCCCGCGGTGCAGTTGCAGTTACCGTCAGCCCCGCGATCATCACTAATGATTTCGTCGGCAAGATTTCGATCTCTGTCACCGGATTGACGGCGGGCCAGACCATCCGCGTGGAGAATTATGGGGATCTCAACGCTAACGGCGTGGTCAACGAGGTGGATTATGTTATGCGAAGCTTCACGGTAACGGATGGTCAGATACCCTTGCTGGCAGGCTGCACCAATCTGAACGTCCCAGGAGATGAAGATGCGCTGACCAACGGGCAAATACGCACAGAATTACTTTTCCCGGGAGTTGATTCGGTTCTCGACCGCATTGCTGCGAAATACCTCGTTCGCGTTTCGGATCCGATTGGATCCTTCACGCCGATCACGAATTCCTTCGAGGTCCGGCAGCGGGTGTACCCGCAAGGTGTCATGGGCAAGGTAGTGGCCGGTGGCACGGGGCTTCCGTTGACAAACGCAGTTGTCGTTGCAATTTTCCAGAAACAACCGGGCGGGTTGGCCGCAGTCGCAGACGCTGACGGGAATTACACTCTCTACAGTCCACCGGGGAACTACGTGTTGATCGTGATACACAGCGGCTACGTCCTGGACCCAAACGAAGGGCTTGTGTCCGTTAGTTCCAATGCGTTCGCGGTGAAAAACCTTACCAACAACACCACACCTTGGACGGTTTCAGGTCAGTTGAGGGACAGCGCCAGCGGCACGGGCTTGGCAGGATTGTTCATTGAGGCAAACAGCTCCAGCGGGTTTTTCACCGGCACTTTCACCGACACCAATGGCAACTACACCCTTAAGGTGACTCCGGGAGAATGGCGTTTCGGGCCAAATGAAAGTCAACTCGCGCAGGTGGGTTACCTTAGATTGAGCAGTAAAGCAGTCACCAACGTCAGCAGCGACGTTTCCAATCTCAATTTCCCGGTAACGAAAGCGACAGCGTTGATCTATGGACGGATTACGGACAATTTCATGAATCCAGTCGTGGGCATTGAGTTCCGTGCGAATGACTATAACACCAACTCGTTCGAAGCCCGTGGCAGAAGCTTTCCAGCCGATGGGAGCTATGCGCTCGGAGTCAAGGCAGGCACGTGGTGGGTCCGGGCAGAGGAGGACGAGTTGTCTCAGTTGGGTTTGTCCACTTCCGACACGCTTGTTACCGTTACCAACGGTCAAGCGATGCGGGTGGATTTCACCGCCTACCGTCTCCAAGTCACGTTGCTTTTCCTACCTTCCTGCACGGAAGGCTCGCTTTACTCCGTCCAACTCACCGCCGCTTACGGACAGCCGCCTTATACTTGGTCGCTTGCCCCTGCGTCGAGCCCGTTGCCGGAGGGATTGGCACTCTCCGCGAACGGCGTCATTTCTGGTGTGGCTTCAAGCGCAGGTATGTCCAGCATTGTGGTACGCGCCACCGACACCAGCGCGTTCATCGCGGATCAACCCTTGACACTCGTGGTCTTGCCACGCGACGCAGGCACGCCACCAATGCAATGGGATGACCGGTTCGTGCCCAATGGTGTGAATGGCCCCGTCTATGCCATTGCAGTTAGCGGGAACAACATTTATGTCGGAGGCGCGTTTTCCATCGCGGGGGGAGTTGCCGCCAACAACATCGCGGTTTGGAACGGCCGAAGTTGGTCTGCGTTAGGCAGTGGAGTGGACGGGCAGGTGAACGCCATTTTCGTGAACGGAGCGGAGGTGTACGTAGGCGGCCAGTTTGTCAGCGCCGGCGGAGCCAGCGCTCCCGGCATCGCGACATGGAACGGATTGAGTTGGTCTGGGTTGGGCAGCGGTATGAACGGCAGCGTCTATGCGCTGGCTGCCACCGGCGATGGACGATTGTTTGCGGCTGGTTCGTTTACAATGGCCAGCGGCGTGAGCGCCAGCCGTATTGCACAATGGAATGGCGCCAGCTGGTCGGCCTTGGGCGATGGCGTGAACGACACGGTGCTGGCGTTGGTTGCCAGTGGAACCGACCTGTACGCGGGCGGTGCTTTTACAACCGCGGGCGGATCAACCGCAAGCCATGTGGCGAAATGGAGCGGCGCGGACTGGTCCGCTCTCGGCAATGGCTGCAACGGGAATGTGCTGGCGCTGGCGGCAACTGGAACCGATGTTTACGCGAGCGGCACATTCACGTCGGCGGGCAGCGTCAGCGCCCTGAACATCGCCAGGTGGAACGGGGGCAACTGGCTCGCCTTGGGAAGCGGCGTGGGGGACACGAACTCCTCCGTCTCGGCGATGCTTGCAGTGGGGACGAACTTGTATGTGGGTGGTCGTTTTAGTTCGGTGGCCGGCTTAAGTTCGACCAATACGGCCATTTGGAACGGGAGCAGTTGGTTGCCATCTGGAATCGGCGTGGGGAATGAATCTTCTAGTGTTCAAGCCATCGCGGCGGGTCCGGCGGAGGGCTACGTTGGAGGAACCTTCACCACGGCAAGCGAAACTCCGGCGAATCATATCGCGCGTTTCACACCCAGTGGTTGGACGGTATTGGGCGAGGGTCTTGGTGGTGCCTCCCCGACGGCCGCAGCCATCGCCGTGTCTGGAGAAGATGTATATGTGGGGGGCGGTTTCTTCGGCGCGGGCAGTGCATCCGCACGCTCCGTAGCTCGCTGGGACGGCAATTCCTGGTGGGATGTGGGGAGGGGATTCGACGGCCCGGTTTACGCCTTGGCCATGGCGGGCACCGAACTCTACGCGGGAGGTTCATTCAGTTGGAGCTACACCGGCGAGTACGTATGGTTTATCGCCCGATGGAACGGCTCCACTTGGGTAAACTTGGGTAGCGGCCTGAATCTACCCGTCAGAGCGATTGCTGTCAGCGGCACCGACCTTTATGCGGGCGGAGATTTCACAACTGCGGGCGGTGCAAGTGCCAACCACTTTGCCCGGTGGAACGGTTCGAGTTGGTTTCCACTCGGCAGCGGCATGAACGGTTCGGTACGGGCCATTGCCGTGACCGGCTCTGATGCCTATGTCGGCGGAGACTTCACGACTGCAGGCGGCTTGTTTGCCAACCACATCGCGCGCTGGAACGGCACCAGTTGGGGGCCCTTGGGTGACGGGGTGAACGGAAGCGTTCACGCGATTGCTGTCAGAGGCAGCAGCGTCTATGTCGGGGGTAGTTTCACAACCGCAGGCTCAACCACTGCAAACAACATCGCTCAATGGAATGGGTCCGAGTGGTCGGCATTGGGCAGCGGCGTGGACGATGGTGTTTACGCTCTGGCGCTCAACGACACGGAGCTCTTTGTCGGCGGGCGCTTCTCCAACGCTGGTGGGAGCCCCGCGAATGGGATCGCCAAGTGGGATGGTTTCAGTTGGCAGGCTTTGGGCAGGGGCGTCGAACGGCCCGGATGGTGGGGGCCGGGTTTTATTGCCGGTGAAGCCACGGCTCTCGCAGTTAGTGGCAACGATTTGTACGTAGGCGGCGACTTTACGCTAGCCGATGCTCACCCATCGCAAGGATTTGCACACTGGGTCACACCTCCAAGATCGCCATTTCTTAGCGATCCGATCCGCCTTTCACCGAGCCAATTCCAGTTTCGGCTCAACGGATTAGCCGGAGAGAATTACGCCATACAAGTCTCAACGAATTTGGCCGTGACAAATTGGTTCCCGATTCTGACGACCAACGCCCCTAGCAGTTCGTTCCCGATCTTGGATGTTCAAGCCACCAACCCATCTCACTTCTATCGCGCAATTCAGTCGCCATGAATATGATCGGTTCCCCCAGCAAAGAAGCCGGTGCCAAGCCGCTCCTCGGTGCCGCTTGGCAGCCACGCCTCGTCGCGTTCTTCTGCAACTGGTGTACCTACACCGCCGCAGATCTTGCGGGCGTTTCGCGGCTCAAGTATGCCTCCAACGTCCGCGTGATCCGGCTCATGTGTTCGGGCCGCGTGGACCCGCAGTTCATCCTCGACGCCCTGGCCCGCGGCGCGGACGGCGTGCTGATCGGCGGCTGTCATTTGGGCGATTGCCATTACGTTGAGGGCAACTACAAGACGCTTCGGCGTTTCACCCTGCTGAAGCGAATGCTCGCCGACTTGGGCGTCGAAGACCAACGCGTCCGCATGGAATGGATTTCCGCGTCCGAAGGCGAGCGAGTCAAAACAGTCATCAACGAAATGGTCGAACAAGTCCGTGCGCTCGGGCCGCTTAACTTGCCGGGGCGCTTCGCGGATTGGGATCGCGAAGTGGCCGCGCTGGAAGTTGATATGCGCGAGAGCGAACGGGGTGCAAAACGCGAGGAAGCCGAGGTGGCTCATGCCTAAACCCAAAATCGGTATTTACTGGTGCGCCTCGTGCGGCGGTTGTGAGGAGGCCGTGGTTGATCTGGCTGAAGACATCCTCGGCGTCGTTGAGGCGGTGGACATCGTTCTTTGGCCCGTGGCAATGGACTTCAAAAAGAAAGATGTGCAAGCGATGCCGGACCAATCCATCGTGGCCACGCTCATCAACGGCGCCATTCGCACGAGCGAGCAGGAGGAAATGGCGCACCTGCTCCGGCGCAAGAGCCAGTTCATTATTGCTTACGGCGCGTGCGCGCATCTGGGTGGCATTCCCGGGCTGGCCAACCAGTTCCCGCGCGAACAACTGTTGAAGTTCGTTTACGAGGATTCGCCCAGCACCGCAAACGAGGCCAGGACGCATCCGTGTTCGGCGCACCAGAATAACGGCCATCGCGTCACGCTGCCGGAGTTCCGCAACGTCGTTCGCGCCCTTGATCAGGTCGTGGACGTTGACTATTACATCCCCGGCTGCCCGCCGACCCCCAAGATCACCAAAGCCGCTATCGGCGCGATTCTGGAGAGCAGACTGCCTCCTAAAGGCAGCGTGCTCGCACCGGACATTGCGTTGTGCGATGAATGCCCGCGGAAAGCCACGAAGCCCACAAACGTCAGCTTCACCGAATTCAAGCGCCCGCACCTGACGCAGCTTGATCCTGAACTTTGTTTCCTCGCGCAGGGGCTTGTTTGCATGGGCCCGGCCACGCGCGGCGGCTGCGAGGCCGCCTGCACATGCGGCAACATGCCCTGCACCGGCTGCTTCGGTCCGACTTCGCGCGTGCGCGATCAGGGTGCGAAGATCCTGTCGTCGCTGTGCGCCAATGTGGCCTCCAAGGACGAGAAGGAAATTCGGAAAATCGAATCCGGTATTCCCGACCCCGTCGGCACGTTTTACCGCTACGGCCTCGCGAAGAGTCTGCTGCGGCGAAAGGTGGATTTGCCCGTTTCAACGTCAGAGCCGTCATGAATACCGCCACGCAAGAAGTCTGGAATAAAGCCCACGACCGCGCCCACGCCGCCGCCAACGAAACGCGCCGCCGCGTGACCATTGACCCCATCACGCGCCTCGAAGGCCACGGCAAGATTGACGTGTTCCTCGACGAAGCCGGCGATGTCGAACGCGCTTACTTGCAGATCCCGGAGCTCCGCGGCTTCGAGGTTTTCAGTATCGGCCGGCCGGCGGAGGACATGCCGCAAATCACGAGTCGCATTTGCGGCGTCTGTCCCACGGCGCACCACGTGGCCGCGACCAAGGCGCTGGACGATCTTTACAAGGTTGAACCCACTTCCGCCGCACGAAAAATCCGCGAGCTGGTCTATAACGCTTTCATGTTCGAGGATCACGCTCTCCATTTTTACATCCTCGGTGGACCGGACTTTATCGTGGGCCCAGACGCACCAAAAGAGCAGCGCAACGTTGTCGGTGTCATCGGCAAGGTTGGTGTCGAAGTCGGCAAGAAGGTGATTTCGATGCGCCGGCGCGTGCGCGAGTTGATCGCGTATTTCGGCGGCAAAGTGATTCATCCCGTCCTTGGTCTGCCCGGCGGCGTTTCCAAACCGCTGAAGCCAGAAGACCTGCCGCAATTCAAGGAGTTGGCGAAGGACACGCTGGAGTTCGCCCAATTCACGCTGCAAGTCTTCAAGGACATCGTGCTCAAGAATCCCGAGTACGTGAAACTCATCACCGGCGACACTTACACGCACCGGACGTATTACATGGGCCTCTTGGACGCGCAGAACAAAGTTAATTTCTACGACGGCCTCCTCCGCGTCGTGGACCCGACCGGCAGGGAATACGCGAAGTTCCCGGTGCAACGCTACCGCGAGTTTGTGGCCGAGCACGTCGAGCCGTGGAGCTACATCAAGTTCTGCTACCTCAAGCCGCTGGGCTGGCACGGTTTCGAGGAAGGCCCGCAAAGCAGCGTCTATGCGGTCGCGCCGCTTGCTCGCCTCAACGCCGCCGATGGCATGGCCACGCCGCTCGCGCAAAAAGCCTGTGAGGAATTCTTCAACACTCTCGGGGGAAAGCCGGTTCATCACACTCTCGCCACGCACTGGGCGCGCGTGGTGGAAATCATCCAGGCTGCTGAACGCATGGTCGAGCTGGTCAACGATCCTGAGATCACCAGCACCAACATCCGCAATATCCCAACGGCAAAACCAACCGTCGGCATCGGCGTGGTCGAAGCCCCGCGCGGCACGCTGTTCCATCACTACGAGACCGACGAGAACGGCCTCATCAAGATGGCCAACCTCATCGTCGCCACGCAGAACAACGCCGCCCGCATCGCCATGAGCGTGGACAAGGCGGCAAAGGGTTTGATCAAGAAGGGCGTTGTCAACGATGGCCTGCTAAACATGGTGGAGATGGCTTTCCGCGCCTACGATCCCTGCTTCGGCTGCGCCACGCACGCGGCTGGTCTGGTGCCGTTAGTGGTCCGGCTTATCAACCCGGAAGGTCGGGTGATCCAAGAAATCGCCAACGGATGAGATGGCCCAGCAGATAGGCCGAAGCCGCCAGATTCACCACGACCAGCTTCGTGTTGCATATGCAACACAAAGTTGGTCGTCCGCGCCAAGCAGGTTGAGACAATCCGTCGCCACTGGTCATCCGTTGGATCGTTCCTCGCGCTGCTTCGCCAGAAAGTCCAGCCACGCCTCCATCCCCTCGCCCGTCTTGGACGATAGCTCAAAAATCTCCGCGTGATGACTGATGCGTTTCAGATTGGCTAGTGCTTGTTGGCGATTGAAACCTGCGGCTGCCGCCAGATCGTTTTTGGCCACGATGACAACGTTGGCTGAATGAAACATCGGCGGATACTTGAGCGGTTTGTCCTCCCCCTCGGTCGTGGAGAGCAACACCACGCGCAAATCTTCGCCCAGGTCATAGTCCGCCGGGCAAACCAGGTTGCCGACGTTTTCGATGACGAGCACGTCCAGTTTGTCGAGATCAAGTTGCGCCGCGGCTTTGGAAACCATCTCGGCATCGAGGTGGCAGACCGTGCCGGTGGTGATTTGCACGACGGGGATTTTTGCTTTGCGCAATTCGGCAGCGTCATTGTCGGTGGCGAGATCGCCCACGATTACGCCAACACGCAGTTTTTTCCCAAGCTTTTTGGCAGTTTCACGGATGAAGGTGGTTTTGCCCGAGCCGGGGGAAGAAACGACATTGAGCACGAGCAGTCTCTTCGCTTTGAAAAAACCACGATTGCGCTCTGCCAGACGGTCGTTTTTCTCCAGCAGCGAGCGGTTCAAGCTGACGGTCTTGCCGCCGTGCGCGTGTTCGTGGTCGTGCCCATGCTCGTGATGATGATCGTGCTCGTGGTCATGTGAATGATCCCCGATCACAACGTTCTCGCCGCCCATTCCGCATCCACATTCTTTGCACATATCATTCTAGCTCCACACTGGCGATTTCCAGTTCGCGCCCGCGCCGCAGTTCGCCGCTCACATTAAGGCAACGCGGACATTCATTCAACAGGTCCGCGCACTCGAATTCCTTCCGGCACTGCGCGCACCAGCAGGACGCCGGCACCGATTCGATTTCCAGGCTCGCGCCCTCGGCCATCGTGCCGCGGCAGACGACGTCGAAGGCAAAGCGCATCGCCTCCGGCACCACACCGCTCAACGTGCCGATGCGCAGGCGCAGCCCGAGCACACGGCTCGCGCCGGACGACTTCGCCGTATCCACCGCCATCCGGACGGCTTCGTCCATGATTGCCACTTCGTGCATGCAGCGCATTGAAGTTAGAAACGTGTCAGGCAGAATTCGAGCGTGAATTGCGCCCTGAGCGAAACGACCTCACGCCTGAAACTCACCGTCCGCGGTGCGGTTCAGGGCGTGGGCTTCCGTCCCTTTGTTCATCGGCTGGCAACCGGGCTGGGTCTGACCGGCTGGGTCAACAACTCACCGCAGGGCGTGTTCATCGAGGTTGAAGGAACTCACGCGTTGTTGGAACAATTCCTCCTGCGCCTCGAAGCCGAGAAGCCGCCGCGCAGCTTCATCCAAAGCCAGGAATCGTTGTGGCTCGATCCCGTCGGCTTCAAGGCGTTTGAAATTCGTGCCAGCGAAACCGGCGGGGGCAAGACGGCTCTTGTTCTGCCTGACATCGCCACTTGCCCGGATTGCCTGCGCGAGATCTTCGATCCGGCGAATCGGCGTCACCGCTATCCATTCACCAATTGCACGAATTGCGGCCCACGCTTCAGCATTATCGAATCGCTGCCCTACGACCGCGCGAACACCTCAATGAAGTCATTCCGCCTATGCCCCGCCTGCCAGGCGGAATACGACGATCCGGTCGACCGCCGCTTCCACGCGCAACCGAACGCTTGTCCGGTGTGTGGGCCGCGGCTGGAGTTTTGGGAACGTAGGACAGGCGTCCCGCCTGTCTCTGATCGCAAAGAACCTGCCGCTCAAGCGGAGCGGCTGAATGGAGACAGGCGCGACGCCTGTCCTACGGGTCACGACGCGTTGCTGGCCGCTGCCGAGGCCATTCGCCACGGCCAGATTGTGGCTGTCAAAGGCATCGGCGGCTTCCACCTGATGGTGGACGCACGAAACGAGGACGCTGTCCGCCGACTCCGCGAGCGAAAGCACCGCGAAGAAAAGCCGCTGGCGCTGCTGTTCCCGTCGCTCGACAGCGTGAAAGCCGTTTGTGAAATCTCGCCGCTGGAGGAGCGCCTTCTGCGTTCACCGGAGGCGCCTATTGTCCTGCTGCGACGTAAGCTCTTCCATTCGCCAACGGATGAAAGGTTCCAACGGATGAAGGAATCGAAGATCGAATCCGTTGGCACTTTTCATCCGATGGCGGACTCGATTGCACCACACAATCCCAATCTCGGCGTCATGCTGCCCTCCAATCCGTTGCACCACCTCCTGATGGCCGAGCTAAGGTTTCCGGTTGTCGCCACCAGCGGCAACTTGAGCGATGAGCCAATTTGCACGGACGAACACGAGGCCCTGGAACGCCTGGCTGACGTCGCGGACGTGTTCCTTGTTCACAACCGCCCCATCGTCCGTCACGTGGACGACTCAATTGTGCGCGTCGTGCTGGATCGCGAAATGGTGTTGCGCCGCGCCCGTGGCTACGCGCCACTGCCGGTCGTTCTAAAATCCGAAATCCGAAATCCGAAATCCGAAACTGTGCTCGCCGTGGGCGCACATTTGAAGAACGCAGTGGCGCTCGCCTTGGGCGACCAGGTGTTCCTTAGCCAGCACATCGGCGATTTGGAAACCGAACAGGCGAACCGGGCTTTTCGCCGGGTGGTAGCCGACCTACAAGAGCTTTACGATGCGAAACCGGAATTTGTCGCCGCCGATTTGCATCCAGATTATCTCTCGACCCGGTTCGCAGATGATTTGACCGGCGGGTCGGGCAACCAACAGCCCGCCGAAGGCGACCAACGCATTGCGCGCCCTGCCAGCATCAGCGTCCAACACCACATCGCCCACGTGCTCTCCTGCATGGCAGAAAACGAATTGAAGCCCCCGGTCCTGGGCGTCGCGTGGGACGGCACGGGCTACGGCACGGACGGCACAATTTGGGGTGGCGAGTTCTTCCGGGTGACTCAGGACTCCGTCGAGCGCGTCGGGCACTGGCGGCCATTCCGATTGCCCGGCGGCGACGCGGCGGCGAAGGAACCGCGCCGGGCCGCGCTGGGACTGCTGTATGAAATGAACGCCGGACATGACAGATCTTTGTCCCACCTGGGACAAAGATGTGCGGGCTGGTTTTCTGCGATCGAATTGGCGGCGCTGACGGGGATGCTGGCGCGGGAGGTGAATTCGCCGTGGTGCAGCAGCGTTGGCCGATTGTTTGATGCGGTCGCCTCGCTCGTGGGTCTGCGCCAGACAATGCGGTTTGAGGGCCAGGCGGCCATGGATTTGGAGTTCGCGCTGGAGGGCGTTGAGCTGGAGGAAGCCTACCCCGTGGGGTTGGAGAACAGCGAACTGCAAACGGCGGCATCCGCCGTGGGGAAATCCGAGGTTCGAAGTCCGAGATCCGGAATTGTGCTCGATTGGTCACCGATGATTGAGGCAATCATCAGGGACGTGGAGCGCGGGAACTCCGTCGGCGCAGTTTCCGCCCGGTTCCACAACGCGCTGGCTGAGGCAATCGTCGTCATGGCAAAACGCCTCGGCGAATCGCGCATCGCGTTAAGCGGCGGCTGTTTTCAGAATCGCTATCTGACGGAGCGGACGGTAAAGCGACTACGCGCCGAGGGTTTCCAGCCTTACTGGCATCAACGCGTGCCGCCAAATGACGGGGGAATTTCCCTGGGGCAAATCGTTGCTGCCCGCCGTGCCACCCGCTAACTTCACGTCGCATGTGTCTCGCCATTCCAGGTAAGATCGAAAGCATCCAGGGCGATGATTTGCTCACGCGCCTGGGCAAGGTCAATTTCGGCGGCATTCTCAAAGAAGCCTGCCTGGCATACGTGCCGGAGGCCAAGGTGGGTGATTACGTAATCGTGCATGTCGGCTTCGCGTTGAGCAAAGTGGACGAGGCCGAAGCTCAACAGATCTTCGAATACCTGAAAGAGATGGACGAACTCGACGACTTTGCGGAGGACCGGGGGGGCGAGCGCCCTCGCGAGTCGGGCAACAACTCTTCGGCAGCCTTGCCTCGCCCACCTTTGCCGTGAAGTATCTCGATGAATATCGCGACGGCGACCTGGCCCGGAAACTGGCCCTTGAGATTCATCGCCTAACAACCCGGCCATGGAACATTATGGAGGTTTGCGGCGGGCAGACCCACGCCATTGTGAAGTTTGGCATTGATGAACTTTTGCCGAAAGCCATCACGCTCATTCACGGTCCAGGTTGCCCGGTGTGCGTCACGCCGTTGGAGATGATTGACAAGGCCCTGGAAATTGCCGCGAAGCCGAACGTCATTTTCACCTCGTTCGGCGACATGTTACGGGTGCCGGGCAGCACGACGGATTTGCTGTCGGTCAAAGCCAGGGGCGGCGACGTGCGGATCGTTTACTCGCCCTTGGACGCCGTGAAGCTCGCGGAGCAAAATCCTGCCAGGGAAGTAGTGTTCTTCGGCGTGGGCTTTGAAACGACCGCGCCCGCGACGGCGATGGCGGTGTATCAAGCCGCGCAGAAAGGATTGAAGAATTTCTCCATGCTCATCTCGCACGTGCTCGTGCCGCCGGCAATTGAGGCCCTGATGTCTTCGCCGGAGTGCCGTGTGCAGGCGTTTCTGGCGGCAGGCCACGTTTGCACGGTAATGGGCTACGAGGAATATCCACCGCTGGCGGCGAAGTATCGCGTGCCCATCGTGGTGACGGGCTTCGAGCCGCTGGACATTTTGCAGGGCATCCTCATGTGCGTGCGGCAATTGGAATCCGGCCGCGCCGAAGTCGAGAATCAGTATGCCCGCTCGGTGCGCCCGGAAGGCAATCGTCCGGCGCAAGACCTGATCCGCAAGGTGTTCAAGGTCGTACCGCGGAAATGGCGGGGCGTAGGGGAGATACCGCAAAGTGGTTTGGGGTTGAATGACGAATACGCGGGTTTTGATGCCGAAAAGAGGTTTGACCTGACGAGCCATACCGTCGAAGAACCAGCGGAGTGCCTGAGTGGATTGGTTTTGCAGGGCTTGAAGAAACCGCACGAATGTCCGGCTTTCGGCGGGAAATGCACGCCGGAGCACCCGCTGGGCGCGACGATGGTTTCGAGCGAAGGCGCGTGCGCGGCGTATTATCGGTATCGGCGGCATCATTGCTCCAACGGATGAAGCGAGCCAACGGATGAAGAACTTGGGGACAAAATCCGTTGGCACGTTTCATCCGTTGGAATATAAACTCCGCATGCCGCTTCTCTTTGAAGAGCAAACGCGAGTCGTGCGGCGTTGCCTTTTCGACGTTCACAACGAAGTTGGCGTTGGTTATCCGGAGGAGGCATATCACGTGGCGTTCTTGATCTGCTGCGCCAAGCGCGGGATTGCCGTCGTCTCGAAACAGGCTGGCCAGCTCTATCATCGCGACCAACGGGTTCATACGTTTCAGTACGACGCGCTGGCATTGGAGGAAGTCCTGTTGGAGCTCAAGTCCCTGCCGGGCGGGTTTGCGCAGGAGAATTTTTTCCAGATCATCTCCTATCTGAAGTTCTGGCGAAAGTCCCTCGGCCTGCTCGTCAATTTCGGCCAGGACCGGGTGGAAGTGGAGCGCGTGCCGTTTGAGCCGAAGCCCCTCGTGGTTCGCGAGGACTACGAGCACGTCCGTTCGTTGCTGACGAAAAGTGCCCGAGCGGTGTTGCGGCCAATGCGGGCCGGGATTCTTACCGTGGCAAAGCAGCACGGGTTGGGCTACGGCGAAAATGTGTGTTCCAAACTGCTGGCGGTCGAATGGCGGCATCTTGGCCTGACAACGCGCCGTGGATTGTTCAGCACGGTCAGGTTTGAGGAAACCAATGTGGGCGATTTTCCCGTGGATGCGATGTTGGTTGCGGATCAGATCCTGTGTTGCATCAGCGCGTTGAAGGATGACATCGGTCCCTATGAACTTGGCAAGGCACAAGCCTACCTGCGGGCGCTCGGGTTGCCTGTGGGTTTGACTGTGAACTTCGGCAAGCGAGCTCTGCACATTCGCGGCGTCCGCGCACCTCAATGACGAAACAACCTCCTCAACCGATGCCATGTGCCGATGGGTTTGATTTTGAATATCTTCAACCTTTGGAACTGTTCATTCATTGGAGAATCCGGCCATGACGACGAGTTGCCCCATTCCAATCCAGCAATACCCGCACGTGCTGATGGCGCACGGCGGCGGCGGAAGGTTAATGCATCAATTGCTGGAAACCGTGTTCGGCACGGCGTTCAGCAATCCGATCCTCGATGCGCGGCACGACGCGGCACAATTCGCAGTTCCCCCAGGCAAGCTGGCGCTGACGACAGACTCCTACGTGGTGCGACCGCTTTTCTTTCCCGGGGGCGACATCGGCTCAATGGCGATTCATGGCACAGTGAACGATCTCGCCATGAGCGGCGCGCGTCCGCTTTACCTGAGCTGCGGGTTCATCATCGAAGAAGGGTTGCCGATGGAAACGCTCTGGCGGGTGGTCTGTTCGATGCGCGACGCGGCGCAACGCTGTGGCGTGCAAATCATCACCGGTGACACCAAGGTGGTGGACAAAGGCAAGGGCGATGGCTTGTTCATCAACACCAGCGGGATTGGTGTTATCGAACACCCGATGAACATCGCCCCGCAAACGGTGCAGCCCGGGGACGCGGTCATCGTGAGCGGCGATTTGGGCCGGCACGGTATGGCGATCATGGCCGTGCGCGAGGGCCTGCAATTCGAGAGCACCATCGAAAGCGACTCCGCCCCGGTGCATGAACCGGTGCGGGCCTTGCTGAAGGCGGGAATTGAAATCCACTGCCTGCGCGATCTCACCCGCGGTGGCTTGGCGAGTGCGCTGAATGAAATCGCCGAAGCCGCGGGAGTGCGTATTGCCATTGAGGAGAAGTTGATTCCCGTGTGCGAAGCGGTGCATGCCGCCTGCGAAATGTTGGGGCTGGATCCACTGCAGGTCGCCAATGAAGGGCGTTTCGTGGCGTTTATGCCGGCGCCGGCGGCGGAGCAGGCTCTAGCCATCGTCCGCGAGCATGAAGTTGCCGCCGGGGCCACGCGCATCGGGACGGTTACCGACAAGGGAAACCCGCTGGTCGTTCTGAAGAGCCGGATTGGGGCGAACCGGATCCTGGACATGCCCAGCGGCGAACAATTGCCGCGGATTTGCTGAAGGTTTCCGCGCTGACCGTTTCGGGCGAGCCAGCCGGTCAAGGCTTTACGATCACTTTGATCGGGAACGAATCTGCCCGCCAACTCACCACCGGAATTTGTTGTCGCCGGAAGGGCAACTTCGAACCCTTGAGACGGGCGCCGGCGGGGAAAAGCGATCCCTCCCACCGGGAGTGGCGCGCACAGCAGGGAAGCCCCTGCGGAAGGAGTTGGAGACGGTTTCGTGGTATCTTCATCGGCTGGTGGTGACTTGTTTCAGACGGAGCCAGTCTGCGTTGTAATGGCTGATGCGCACTTCGGGTGATTGGGTTTTGGGATCGCGCAGCTTGAAGACTTCCGCGTGGCCATCCGCGAAGTTCAGGCCGTATCCGTGTTGATGCTGGGTGCCGGGAAAACTGGCGAAGGGCCGGCTGTCGTCCATGGTCACGAGAAACCACCCGTCATCAATGCTCGCGGCATGTTCGTCGGACATCACCCACAAGGTGGACGGTCCGGCAACGGCGGTTTCGGTGTCGCGGACGAACGTGCGGAAGCCAGTTTGCCGAGGATAGGACTCCATGTGGCGGCTGCCCATCCAGGAATTCATGGCGTAACTGCGCACGCACGGCACGCCACTGGTGTGCGCGGAATCAGCGGGACACCGATAGGTGCCGGTCTGGCTGGCGTAGGGATACAGTTTGCCCTGGCGGAGCAACGTGGTGTTGGTGGCTTCGGCAGCAACCTTCAGATTCCCGGTGACCCAGGAATCGCCGTTGTGGGGTGTCGGCAGGTTCTCCGCCAGTCTGCCCTGGTTGTCGGCGGCATACATTTGGGTGGCGAACGCCAGTTGTCTGAGATTGTTGAGGCAACCGGCTTGCTGCCCGCGGGCTTTGGCTTTACTGAGCGCCGGTAGCAGCAGTGCGGCGAGGATGGCAATGATGGCGATCACCACCAACACCTCGATCAGGGTGAACCCGCCGCGCCCGACGCAAAAAACTCCGTTCCGCCGAAGCATCTGCGTCACGGTTCGCCGGTCTCTTGATTGCGCGTGTCTGGCCATCCAGGATTCTCCCAAGTCTTTGCGCTATTCTTACGTCACTTTATCGGTGGCGGGAACTGTGCGTTTGGCCGCACACCCTCCGGCTTCTGGTTGCGTTGCCGCGGTGGACCGAGAATAATCCCGCCATGACGCCGAAGGGATGGCACCTTCTCATCGGAGCAGCGGTGTTGGCGCTGGCAGAAACCGGTTGGAGCCAACCAGCCGCGAACTGGCGCGTCTTCAAGCGGGCAGACGGCCTGCCCGAATCAGTGGGGCTGGCGGTTACCTTCAGTCAACAGGGTAAAGTACTCGTCAAACATCCCAACCTCGATTTCGTCAGCGAACTGGACGGTTACTCGGTGAATGTCATCCCGGCCCCGGACGCAGCCATGCCCCACCGCGTTTATGGCAGCCCGGCAGGCCAACTATGGACGGTTACTGCCCAAGGCTTGCGCGAGTTTCGGGACGGCAACTGGATGGTTCATCCCGTGGCCGAGATTGGGGAAGCGCTTCGGGCCGGGATTTCACCTCCGGTGCGGGCCGTGCCGCTTTGTCCGGTTCGGCAAGGCATCGTGTTGGTTTTGCTGCCTGACCGGTTGCTGGAGTTCAATGCGGAAACGCCGGACAAGCCGCAGACCCGGGTGCTACGCACGGCGGCGCAGACCGGGATGGGGAGTTTCTCCGGCATGACGTTGGCGCGTGATGGCGGACTCTGGATCGCGGGACGGCACGGTTTGACCAAGGTAGCGGGGCCGGTGCGTAACTTGCGACTCGAGAGTGATTGGCAAGAATGGCTGCCACCGGCGTCGGCCGGGTTCCGCAACCTGCAAGAGCCGTGGGAAGACCCGGACGGCGGCATCACGTTGCTGGCGGAGACTTCGGAAACCGGCCGCAAGCTGGTGGTGCGATTTGACGGACAGCATTGGACGGCCATTCCGATGGGCAGCGAGCGCCTTCGGTTTGCCTGGTCCGGCCCGGACCGAAGTCTGTGGGCCGCCAGTATCAATTCCCTGTTTCAACGCGGCGCAGGCGAGATGGAATTGACCGAAACCAGTGAACTGGCAGCGCGAAGTTATTTTGATCTGGCCGTCGAACCGAGCGGCGCCTTCTGGCTGGCGACTTCCGACGGTTTGTTCCGGTATGCGTTACCGCTGTGGCGCAGCCCGGAGCCGGCCCAAAGAATCAATTCCTTGGTTCACAATTTCGTGGAGGACGTCGCCGGACGACTTTCTTTCCTTGCCGGTCCCAGCCTGCACCTCCTCGATAATGACCTTCACCGCGAACATCCGCTGCCGGCGAGCGCCGCCGGGATTGGCGCAACTGTCCAGACGCTGTTTCCGCTCAAGGACGGAAGTCTGCTGTTGGATGCGGGCGATCAGTTGCTCCAATTCCAGCCGGGTACGGGAACATTCACAGTCCTCGCGCCGACTCCGGGCCAACGTCTGTTCCGTCCTTTGGGTGTGCTGACGGATGGTCGCCTTTGCGTTCTGAATCCGGGCCGCGCAGCCGAATCGGTGGACGCCCGGTTGGAGGCGTTTGATGGCCGGAATTTCGAGACGCTGCCGTATTCGTTGCCGGAGGCAGTGGATTTCGCCCGCCCACTCCGCCTGTTCATGGCCCGCAATGGGGACCTGTGGCTGTACGGCGAGGCGGGGATCGCGTGGTGTCACGAGCGAAAATGGCGGAGTTTTCCGGTCGGGGACAGCACCGTGCCCGAAGACGCGCAAGGCTTCATGGAAATGCCCGATGGTCGAATCTGGTGCGCTTCGCCGGATCGCGTCTGGGAATTTGACGGTAAAGACTGGCTGACGGTGCGGAGCGGTTTCGATCACGTCAACCATCTGCTGCGCGGCCGCGACGGCAGCGTGTGGGTGGCCACCAACAGCGGGCTGCACCGGTTTCGTCAAGGAGCCTGGATCGAGAACGGATTGGAAGAGGGTCTGCCCGGCGCGAATGTGCGCGAGGTGTACGAAGACCGGCGTGGACGCTTGTGGGCGGGCACGACTCACGGCCTGAGTCTCTACCATGCGGACGCCGACCCCGACCCCCCGCAGACCCAGATTCAATCGCGCACCGAACTGGAAAACCTGATCCCGGAAGGCGGCACCATCACGATCAATTTCAGCGGCCAGGACAAGTGGAAGCATACGCCCCGCAATCGGTTGTTGTACTCCTACTGGCTGGACGAGCGCGATTGGTCGCCCTTCCAGGAAGCCACCACCGTTTCCTTCACGGATCTGCCGCCGGGCAAACATTACTTTCAGGTTCGCGCCATGGACCGCAACGGCAACGTTGACCCCAAACCCGCGAAGCTGGAATTCGCCGTCGCGCTGCCCTGGTTCAAAGAGCCCCGCTTGCTCTACATTTCGCTCGCCGGCCTCGCGGTGGCGCTGTTCTTTGCCGGTCTCGCCTTCAATCGTCACCGGCAGTTGTTGCGCAGCTACGCTGAAGTCGAACGGAAGGTCGCCGAACGCACGCAAGAACTGGAACGGGCCGGGCGCGAACTGTTGCATAGCCAGAAGATGAACGCCCTCGGCACGCTTGCCGCCGGCCTCGCCCACGATTTCAACAACATCCTCTCCATCGTCAAAGGCTCGGCGCAGATCATCGAGGACAACCTGGACAAGCCGGAGAAGATTCACACCCGCGTGGACCGCATCAAGATGGTGGCCGACCAGGGCGCGGGCGTCGTGAAGGCGTTGCTCGGCTTCAGTCGCGATTCTGCCCGCTCCCCGGCAGCGTGCGACCTGAACGCCGTGGTGGACGACACGCTTAAGCTGCTCGGTGACCGGTTCCTGCGCGAGGTGGAAATCCGTTTTGAACGCGCGCCGGATTTGCCGGAGGTAACGGTCATCCGCGACTGTGTTCAGCAGATTCTGCTTAACTTCATTTTCAACGCCGCCGAGTCCATGACCGACCGCAAACGGGTGGTCGTCACGACGCGGCGGTTGGATTCCCTGCCCGCGGGCACGGTGCTGGCGCCCGCGACAACCAAGAACTACGTCACCATCTCCGTCCAGGATTTCGGCTGCGGCATTTCCCCGGAGCATCTCCCGCGCATCTTTGAGCCGTTCTTTACCACCAAGGCCCTCTCCACCCGGCGCGGCACCGGCCTGGGACTTTCGATGGCTTACGAGCTGGCAAAAAAAATGGAGGCCGGCCTGGCGGTGGAATCAGTTGTCAACCAAGGCAGCCTGGTAACGCTGATTTTGCCGGTGCGCGATCTGCCCGCTGTACCAGAATCTGAAACCCATGTTCACCACGCTCCATAATCTTAATCTTGATTGTAATCCTAATCCTGATCCCTGGTACGATCTGAGCGGGTTGAGATTAAGATTAGGATTAAGATCAAGAGTAAGCGGAGCGCGAATGAGAATTGTATGAACTCGAACCGTCCCATGATCCTGATTGTTGAAGACGACGATCTGCAATACGAGATCTACGAGGAGGCGTTGGCACAATATCAACTGGTCCGCGTGAAAAGCGGCAGCGAAGCGCTCGCCGGTATCGCCCAGTGTGCGCCGCACGTATTGATCCTGGACCACGTGCTTGAGGCCGGCGAACTGGGCCTGGATTTCCTGCCCGAATTCAAAGAACTGCTACCGTTCGTGCCCATCGTCATCGTTTCCGGCGCGCTCGAAGTGCAGCAACAACTGGAGGCGCTGCAAGGACCGCGCCGCGCCCATTACTGTTTGCCCAAACCGGTGGATGTGCATGAACTCCAGCGCACCGTGGCCACCGCGTTGAAGGAATGTGGCGAGGCCGAGGTGGTGCGCCAGTTTGAAGCGCTGGAACGCTCGCACCGCGTGGATGCACTGGAGTTATTAAGCCGCTCGACCGACCGTCTCAGCCGCCAAAATCAAATTCTGGAAATCGTCAGCCAATCACGCGAACGTCCCAACATTTCTGCGCTGGCGCGGCAATTCAAAGTGGCCCGCCGCACCATCATCCGGGACCTCGAAGAATTGATCCGTCGCGGCCAGTTGAAAGCGGAAGTGTATCCCGAATGGGAGAACCCAAAGCTGCCGGAAGACCAATCGTGAGGGCCCCCATTCTCCGCTCGCTCCTGGGGCCAACCTGGCGAAGTAATTCGGCATTACCCTGTGGTCCCCAAAGTGTGTACGGCTCTTTGCGTTTCGAGCGCAGTTGCTTTATGATTGCCCCCGACGTCCTTTGAAGCCGGCCCCAACATTCCGCCCACCCTTTCACCATCGGGCAACCCGATGCTGGTTGGTCACCGCCATCTGGCTGGCGCTGGTGTTCGGGGCAGATGCGGGCACAGCCCTCAGTTCCTATCATCCGGAACGGATTCTGGTATTGCCACGAGATGCTTCCCGTCTCGACGCGCTCGCACAATTACACGCGGCGCACCAACACCGGGTCGTTCGCTCACTTCCAGAGCCAAGCCATGTTCAGGTCGTCCAACTTGCGGACGGCGAAACGGTACCGGTTGCTGTGGCGCGTTATCAAGCCAGCGGACTCGTGCTCTTTGCCGAGCCGGATTATGCGGTGTCAGCCGCCAGCACGCTGCCCAATGACCCGCGTTTCCAGGACGGCACGCAATGGTGGTTGAACAACTACGGTCAAAACGGTGGCCTGCCAGATGCGGACATTGACGCGCCGGAAGCCTGGGACATCGTCCGCAATGCCAGCAACGTGATTGTGGCCATCGTGGACAGTGGCATCCGCCACACCCACGAGGACCTCGCCGCCAACCTCTGGACCAATCCGCTGGATGGGACGCACGGTTTCAACGCGCTCACCGGCAATCACGATCCCTGGGATGACAACGGTCACGGCTCGCATCTGGCCGGAATCATCGGCGCGGTGACAGACAATGCCAAAGGTGTTGCCGGCTTGGCGTGGCGGGTGCGGTTGATGGCGTGCAAATTCCTCGATGCGGCCGGGAACGGTTTCAATTCTGATGCCATGGCCAGCATCGAGTTCGCGCGCACCAACGGCGCCCACATCATCAATCTGAGCTGGGGTGGCTCTGAGTTCTCCGCAATCGTGTCGAATGTGATCTGGTCGGCGCGTGCTGACGGTATTCTATTTACTGCCGCTGCCGGTAACAATGCTCAGAACACCGACGTGTTGCCGTTCTATCCGGCGAGCCTGGCGCTGGACAACCTCGTGGCCGTCGGCGCCTCCACGCGCACCGACGCGAGTTGGAGCTTCTCCAACTATGGCGCGACCAATGTGGCGTTGTTCGCGCCCGGCGCCGCCATTTACTCAACGGGGTTCACCAATGACTTCCACTATGCCAGCCGCAACGGCACGTCCATGGCGGCGGCGGTTGTCGCGGGCGCACTGGCGCTGTTGCGCGAACAACACCCGCAGGCCCCTGCCCCGCAGTTGATCGAACGGTTGCTCACCTCGGTGGATGCCCTGCCCGCCTTCGCGGGCCGCTGCCGGTCGGGTGGACGGTTGAATGTGCGCAAGGCGGTGGATCGCCCGGCCATTGCGGTAATCCCGGAGGTCTGGCCGGTTCAATTGCGCATCACTGGTGTTCCCGGCCACCGCTACCTACTGACCGCTTCCACCAACCTCAACGCCTGGACGGCCCTGCGAACCAACTTTGCCGATTTCAACGGCGACTGGGTTTACGAAGATCACACATCCACGAATACACCGCTGCGGTTCTACCAGGCACTGCCTGGTCCTTGAGATTTTGAACCAGCGGGACGGAGGCCGAGGCAACGAACTTTGGCCGCACCTGCAACCAGAGTTCGTACTGGCCGGCCAAGGGTTTCTTCCCCCAGTCTTGATCGTGCCGCCGGCGCATCCGGCATGCGGGAGCATTGCTGCGGACATTTCGTCTAATAAACCACGCCGTCAGGTGTCACTCTAATGGAACACGATGTCCTTCACGGACCAGCACGCCGGGAAGATTCGCGCCACGGAAACCGATCGTGAAAACGCGCCAAACAGGGCCGTAATGCGACCAGAAGCAGCCAGTGCCGAACCGCCCGGAGCGGAAACGATTCAGGAGCTGTTTGCAGCCCTTGAAACGCCCCTGCTCAATTACGCCGTGCGTCTGGCGGGCGCGCGCGAACTGGCCGAGGACCTCGTTCAGGAAGCATTCATGAAACTACACGCCCAGTTCGAGGAGGTGCGCGAGCCAAGACGCTGGCTTTATCGCACCGTCCATAACCTGGCCCTGAACCACCGGCGCGACTCGGCGAAGTTGGTCACCTTCGATCCCCTTCCGTCGCACGAGTCGCCTGAGTCCCATGCGACGGAGGCGACCGATGAGTCCCCTCTCCCCGATGAACAAATCGCCCGCCTGGAAGGCATCGGCCTGGTGCGGCTCAGTCTCGAAACGCTCGATGCACGCAGCCGTGAACTCATCCGGCTCAAGTTCAACGAAGACCTTTCCTACCAACAAATCGGCGAACGCACCGGCCTGAAGAGCGGCCACGTCGGCTATCTGCTGCATCACGCGCTCAAAGCCCTCGCCGCTGAACTCGCCAAAAGCGGAGTTATCCCATGAATGTATCTTTTCGCAATTGCCAGGCCGCCCGCGACGCCGTAGCGCAGGTTTCCAACCTGCTGTATCGCAGATTTTCAATCTGCGAACCGTTCGTTATCATGGCGCACCCAGACAAGTGGAACGCCTGGCCGAGTGCAACTCGGCGATACGGCAGAATTCAATTCTGCGCTACGCCTGCGGAGCACGGACAGCCATGTCCGCGCGAATCCCAGCGGGCAATAGAAACTCGCGGACAAAGCTGTCCGCGCTCCTGCCCATGAACCCGGACTCTCCCCAAACGCCACGCGAGGAACTCGAGGCGCGCCTGACCGCGCTGCTGCTGGGTGAATTGTCAGCCGAGGAAGCCGCCGCGTTGCGCGTCCAACTCGCACAAGACCCGGAACTCGCCGCTCTGCACAAACGGCTGAAACAAACCATCGGTCTCGTGCGCGAGGTCAGTGTCCGTCAGAGCGAGCCGGCAACTGCCCAAGCCGCGCCGCTCACACTTTCCGAGGAACGGCGTGAGCAGCTCTTGGCCGAGTTCAAAACCATCAAGGCGCAACCACTGCTCCCACCGCTCCCGCGCCGACAGAGGTGGCTTGTGCCCGTTGCCGCCGCCGCGATCCTCCTTCTCCTGGCGGCCATTACGCTGCCCAATTTCATCCGTGCGCGGAACACTTCCGCCTCGAATGCCATGATGAACAACCTCCGGCAGATCGAAGCCGCCAAGCAACAGTGGGCTGTGGACCATAACAAACTTGCCAATGCCGTGCCCACGATGGAGGATTTGAAGCCTTACATGAAAGGCGGTGAATTGCCCGCGTCAGTCGCCGGCGAAACATACGTTCTCGGCCCGGTGGGACTTCCGCCCACAGTCGAGTCCGCCAAGGCTACACCTCGGACTTGGTTTTTCGGGCGATCTGCCAGCACCCCGCAGCAGGTAACGAGGCTTGCCAAAGAATTGGATCCTGTGAGCAAGCGCCTGGATGAGGCGATCAGTTCTGCGATTCGACCTAAACCGGTTCCTCCACCGCAGCCTGAGCGTGCGCGGGGCGATCAGTTGTCGGAGCGATATGACAACACCGTGACATACCGCAATCAAATTGTCCTACCCACGCCGACCGAGCCTGAGGCTGAGGTGTCCGCGAGAGCGGTTCACGATGCTTCGGAATTCGGTCTCCAATTTCGGACTTGGGGGAGTGGCGGACGTCCCAGCAGCGTTGCCGAAGGCAGGAAAGCTGGCGCGGCGGTCGTGGCGCAGAGTGTGAGCGACCCGGAATGGGCGGGAGCGCTGGAGCGACCGGCATTGCCCCACTCCACTGACGATCGTTTCGTTACCCGTTACGATCACACAGAGGACCGTGGCGCATCACCAACCACCGGCCTGCCCTTGCCGGCTGCCGGCATTTTGCCGGAGGTAGCCGCCGAAGGTAAGGCAGCGGCCGGGATTCCTTTGGCATTTGCTGACTCCGATAGTGAGCGGAGGTTGGGACTCTCTCCGAGTGTCGGCCGACCCGCCGCCGGAACGATGGCGGGTGAATTTCAAAATCGTTACGGACTACCCGCCGCTCCGGCGCAAGGAGTCGTGCGTGGCCGACTCGCGGAATCTGTTGAGAGCAAGGTTGCGCCATTGCCGGCCTTGGCACCGCCCCCATCACCCCGGGAGATCACCGCAGGAATCGCCGGCGCCGCGCCTGCGGATCCAACGGTGGAGTCGGTATCAGCCCCACCTGGCTATGCGGCATTTGGTGAGTTGTCAGTGGGGCGCAAACCTGTGGCCAAACCGGAGGCCGACAAAGTGCCCGTGCTGGGCGATTTGCCCGCGGTGGGTGGTGCGCTTCAAATGGAGAGGCCAACTGCTGAAGCCCGGCCACGCGGCTTCTCCCTGCTTGGGCCGGTTGCTCCGGCGGCGCAGCCAGAACCGCAAGTGGCGGCAACAGAGCGGTACGCCTTTGACACGCTCGGACGAACTGCCCCGCAGTCGCCCGCGACTGGTCGCGTTCCAGCGAGTTCGCCCCAACCAGTCCCGCGCGTCA
This sequence comes from Verrucomicrobiia bacterium, assembly GCA_026125285.1. GTDB lineage: Bacteria > Verrucomicrobiota > Verrucomicrobiia > Limisphaerales > JADLHS01 > WYBW01. The sequence continues at coordinate 75,291 of JAHCLO010000010.1, forward strand.
ACGTAGCCGGGGCTGCTTCCCTGCCAATCCCAGGTTCGCCGACTCCGCAGGTCATTTATTCCACTAACGTTGTAGGCTACACGGTGGTTCCATTGGAGTCTTCACCCGTGGCGCTTGAGGCCGCCAAGCAGCCGTTGGGCCGGAGTCAAAGCAGCATCGTGCTGCCACCAACCTCGGCCGGTGCAGGTGTAGTGAACGCAGGCGTGGCGAGAGCAGGCGATGCCCTTCAGGACGCCAGAATCTCAATGGAATTCGGCAGACCCGCTGACGCGGAAGTCAAGTTGCGGGAAGTCCTCCAGCGCGAACCCGACAATCGCGCGGCAGGCTACTACCTGAACCTGGCCAGGGAGCAACAACTGGCCAATGCCAGAAAACTGGGCGAACACGAGTCGAAAAAGGGCGTTGTGCAAACTGCGCTTCTGCGACAAGAGCTGGAAAGCCTTCGATTGGGTTTGGCGGTTTCAGAAACTGACGCTGCGGGGGCAACTCCAGCACCAATGCTCGAAACTGGCGCGTTGCGCAACATTGAGGCTGCCCGCGTCGAAAGCGCAGCCCGATACCTCAGAGAGCAGAAGCAACTTGACCAGTTAAGGGCCTACAACAAGGAACAGTTGATGGAAGCGCTTCCCCAAATTGTGCCCGGGGCCGGACTAAGTGAGCAACGAGTTCAACTTGGACGGGCTGAACAACGGTTGGTAGAAGTCGAAAAGGTTTACGGACAGGAACACCCCGAAGGCAAGCGTGCGAAGGCCCAGGTGGATGAACTGCGAAGGAGAACCGATGATCTCGCTGTCAGCGTGATGTCCAACCTGGAAAGTCAGGTTGCCATCGCAAAAGGCGAAGCCGATAGCTGGGCCAACGTGGTGGAAGAAGCCAAGGAATTGGATCGGGAAAAAGCAGACAAGTCCCGTGCCTATTTCGACAAGAAACGTGAGTTGGCGGAAGCCGAGCGTTTCCAGCAGTTGCTTGCCGAAAAGAACGCTTCAGAAGGAATTGACCAGACCCTGCCCAAAGACACTGGGGTTGTAATTGTGGACCGCGCGGAAGCCACACCTTCGGATGGCCAAGGGCTTTGGTCACGCCTTCGCCGTGGTTTAAGCCGTGAAAGCGATGCCGTAGCGCGTATCAAAATTGAACCTGGCGCTTCCGAAATCTCGGGATTGAGTTTGAGTGCGAGGCAATCGCCGGACCAGCACGTGTACGATCCGTATTTCATCCAGACTGAGTTTGAAGCCATTCAGTCCGAGGCGGTGCTCGGCAAAGTTGTAAACGGCCTGAAGCTGGACGAAGCCTGGGCGGAGAAACGCGGCGGTGAATCGTTGAAGACGGAAGAAGCCATCGCCATGCTCAAGCAGCAACTCGATCTGCGACCGGCACGCGACACCGGCGTGGTGGAAATCCGCGCGAAAAGCGACAAGCCCGAAGAGGCGGCCAGAATTGCCAATGCGGTGGCCGAGGCTTATCGCGATTACCGCTCCGCACAAGGGCGGGAGTTGGCAGCCAGAAACGTGAGTGCTCTCCAAGACCGGTTGGGCGAGCAGGAGCAGAGGATACTTCAGACCAAAGCGGAATTGGAACGCCTCGGGCGTCAAGCCAGCGTTGATGCGGACATCGCCCCCAGCCGCAAGCCTGCCACCAACGCTCCCATTCCTCAGCCAGAAATCCAGACGACCGAAAACGCCTTCTCCACCTTTTCGCTCAACGTCAGCGATGTGGCGTTCAAGCTGGCGGCGGCCAGTCTGGAGCAGGGCCAGATGCCGGATGCGGCTTCCGTGCGCGCCGAGGAATTCATCAATGCCTTCGATTACCGCGATCCCGAACCGCCGCCGGGTGTGCCGGTTGCGTTCGCGTGGGAGCGGGCGCGGTATCCGTTCGCACACAATCGCGATCTGCTGCGCTTCTCACTTAAGACCGGCGCGGCAGGGCGGCAGGCGGGGCGCCCGCTGAATCTTGTGCTGCTGCTCGACAATTCCGGCTCGATGGAACGCGCCGATCGGGTGCAGATCATCCGCGAAGCGTTGCGCGTGCTCGCCGGGCAGTTGCAGCCCCAGGACAAATTGAGTGTCATTACTTTCGCCCGCAGCGCGCGGTTGGTTGCGGACGGACGCTCCGGTGACCAAGCCGGCGAAGTGCTTGATCAAGTGAGCGGTCTCGCGCCGCAAGGCGGCACGAATCTCGAAGAGGCGATGAATCTCGCCTACGCGACGGCGTTGCGCCACTACCTCGCCCACGGTCTCAACCGCGTTGTGTTGCTCACCGACGGTGCGGCGAATCTGGGAAACGTCGAACCGGAATCGCTCAAGCACGCGGTCGAGACGCATCGCAAGCAAGGTGTGGCGCTGGATTGCTTCGGCATCGGCTGGGAAGGGTTCAACGACGACTTGCTGGAAGTGCTCTCACGCAACGGCGATGGCCGTTATGGGTTTCTCAATTCGCCGGAAGATGCGGCCACGGACTTTGCCGGACAACTGGCGGGCGCGCTGCAAGTGGCTGCGTCAGACGTGAAGGTGCAGGTGGAGTTCAATCCAAGGCGCGTCACGGCGTATCGCCAGATCGGTTACGCGAAGCATCAACTCACCAAGGAGCAATTCCGCGACAACACGGTGGACGCCGCCGAGATTGCCGCGCAGGAAGCCGGCAACGCGCTTTACACCGTGGCGGTAAATCCCGCCGGCGAAGGGCCGCTTTGCATCGTGCGCTGCCGGTTCAAGATTCCCGGCACGACCGATTATCGCGAACACGAGTGGGCCGTGCCCTACACCGGGAACGCCGCAACGCTGGAGCAGGCCAGTCCCGCGATGCGCCTCGCCGCGAGTGCCAGCGCGTTTGCCGAGTGGCTGGTGGTGAGCCCGTTCGCCGCCGAAGTCACGCCGGATGCGCTGCTCGGGTACTTGAACGGCGTGCCGGAGGTCTATGGCGCCGACGCGCGACCGAAGAAACTGGAATGGATGATCCGTCAGGCGAAGAGCCTGGCCGGGCGTTGATATGCAATTCCGAAATCCGAAATCCGAAATCCGAAAAGCAATCGAAGTCCGAAGCCAAGCCGATCACGGTGGCGTGGCGGTCAGAAATCGTAGCGCAGAGTTGCACTCTGCCGTATCGCAGATTTGTAATCTGCGTCCGGTGGTAGAGATCGAGAGCGTTGGAATAATCCCGCGTCCTGCCGAGTGCAACTCGGCGGTACGGCAGATTGAAAATCTGCGCTACGGAGCCGCCGCCGCTGCCGCTCGACCCCGCCCCGCGCTGCTCCACGGCCAATCTTCCGGCGCGACGCACAAGCGCGCCTTCACCGGATTGTTCTCCACGTAGCGACAACACCGCGCATGTTCCTCATCGTTGCGAATCCAGTGATCGTAAGCCTCCGGCTGCCAGAAACCCTGGCCGGTGCGGCCGAGAATGCGGTTGGCTTCGCGCGCGATGTGACGCTTCAGACTTTGCGCGATTTTGCTCAACGTGTGATTGGGCATCGGCCAGAGCACAAGGTGAACGTGGTTGGGCATCACCACCCAGACATCGAGCCGGTACCGCTGTCCATTGAAGAAACGCAAAGCGTCCGCCACAACGGCAGCCAGTTCCGGCTGCTTCAACGAACATTCGCCCGCGCCCTTGTCCAGATACGCCTCCAGTTTGCGAAAGTAATCGCGCTCGATGTCCTCCACTGTTTCCACCCGGGCCCGCGCGCCGGTTCGGTTTGCGCCCGTCGCTGCGGCGTGGAAGCGATGCAGCCGTTCCGCGCGTTCGGCCTGGTATTTCAGCAACGCCTCCTTGGGCAACGAATCGGCCAGCCGGAAAGTGACGAAGTAACGCGCACCCTCGCGTTTGACGTGCGGCAGGTAGCCGCGCGTGTGAATGCCGGAACGCAGAGGATTCGCGGCTTCCGGCTTCACACCCGTCGCGCGGAGTTCATGCGCAACGCGTTCGATGCGGGGGTTCTTCTCTTCCGGAAACATGGTTCGACAGTAGGGCTAACCTGGCGCTGTGCGCAACACTTGCGTTCGGCTTTGGGCGGTAGCGCAGATTTGCACTCTGCTGTATCGCAGATTTGCAATCTGCGTCCGTCACGAGGATTTGAGAGCACTGCAAGGACCGGACGGCTTGCCGAATACAATTCGGCGATACAGCAGATTGAAAATCTGCGCTACAAACGCCGCCGCACGCGGGCGAACGGTAGCGCAGAGTTGCACTCTGCTGTATCGCAGATTTGCAATCTGCGTCCGTCACGAAGATTTGAGAGCGCTGTAAGGACCGGACGGCTTGCCGAATGCAATTCGGCGATACAGCAGATTGAAAATCTGCGCTACGACCAAGATCCGCGCTACGAGCCGAGCGCCGCGCCATTGCATCAGGCCAGCCCCAGCTTTCCAAGCGCCTCCCACCCATCCACCCACAAATCATCCGCCCTATGAACACCTCATTCGCACGTTTTTCCTGCTGTTTGTTGTTTTTGCTACAAGCCGTCGCAGCCGATGCCCCCGCCGCCACCCAGGCCGAGGTCAAGAACCTCTCCCTCACCGGCGGCTTGGATGACGGCAGGGCAAAGCTCATTATTGAAGCGGATCTCCAAGGCCTGGACGCCGCCCGCGCCAAACCCATTTATGCCACCGCGCTGCAACACTCGCTCCGCGCGACCCTCGAAAAGTTCAGCCACTCCTTGCTCCTCAAGATTGACGTCATCCAAGGCGAGCCGAAGGAAATTGCGCTGGTCTTGTCCGGCGAAGGCGAACTTCGCTCCGTGACAGGCGATCGGTTGCTGGATTGGAGCCTCCGTGAAGAAGCCGGTGGCAGTCGCTTTCTGGTGCTCCGGCCCCAACCCGGCGCGACACCGCTCACCAACTGGCTGATCACCGTCACGGCGGAAACCGAGTTCAAAGACCTTCCCCACACCGTCACACCGCTCACTCTGGCCTCGCCTTTGCCGGGCTTGTTTCAGGGTTTCGTGCGGGTGGATGCCGACGCGGCATTGCTGGTCTCCGTGCCGGCGCCGGTCGGCGCCGTCCCGGTCGAGTGGAAGTATCTGCCGGAATCCATGCGCCAGGCTCCGGTCACGACCGGAGCCGAGCCTCTGGCGTTCCGAATTCACGACGCCAGCTACGCCCTGCCCATGACGCTTTCGCTGGCGGACCCGGAATTGCGCCGGGTGGTCCTCCATAACACCCGGCTTGCCGGACGGCTTGGTGATGAGTCCGCCGCCTTCACGTTCACCGCCACTGCGAGGGTAAAGAATCCGCAAGGTGGCTCGCTGCCACTGCTGTCCGGCGGAGTCGCCCTCACCGACCTGGAGGCTCATCCCGGTTGGCGCATGAAACTCGAGGATGGCCGATTCGTTCTGGTGTGCGACCAGCCCGGTGAATTTCCCCTCAAGCTTCAGTTCCACGCCACGGTGCGTCAGGCGGAAGGGTGGAACTCGGTGAACTTTCAGGTTGCACCCAGCGCCCTCCAACCCATCGTCCTGCAAGGGTTGGCGGCGGACACGCAGTTTCAATTCGCCAACGCCGCGCGACCCGAACGTGCGGGCAGCGATTTTCTCAGTCACCTGCCCGCCGACGGCGCGGTGAAGCTGGCGTGGAAGGAAACGCGGAAAGAGCAGGAGGGCCGGTTGTTCTACGCGGCGGAAATGCTTTCCCAAATCACCGTCAGCCCCGGCCTCATGCGCCAGGTCGCGTTGCTGGAGGGCAAGGTGATGCAGGGCGAGATGAACCGCGTGACGCTGTTGTTGCGGGGAGCAGGCGAGGTCACGCGCGTTCTCGGCGATCAAGTTCTCGCCTGGACAGTCGAACCGGGAGAGTCGGAACGATTCCCTGGCGAACGCCGGCTCGTGATCCAGTTCAATCAACCGCAAAAGGACCAGTTCACCTTGCAGGTGCAAACGCAAACGCCACTGGGCGCGTTTCCGCAATCCGCCGACCCGCTGCAACTCCGCCCGGAAGGTGCGACCCGCTTTGCCGGTTATTTCCGCATTGTCAACGACGGCGCCGTGCGGCTTGAAGTGGTTCAGGCCGGCGGGCTTTCGCAGATTTCGCCCGAGCAGTTTCCCGAAACCGATGCGACCAAGGCGGCGTTGCGCGTGACCGGCGGCCAGCGTTTTGCCTATCGCTTCTCCGGCGCGGAGTTCGCGTTGCGGATTCAAGCCGACCAAATCCTGCCCGAACTGGCGGTTTCGCAAGTGCTCGCGTATCACCTCGGCGAAAACGAACTGGCGATTGACGCCGAACTCGAACTGGACATCCGCGAAGCGCCGTTGCGCGAGTTGCTGCTGCGCGTGCCCAAGGGCTTTGCCCTCGCGCGACTCAGCGCTTCCGGGATGAGTGATTATTTCCTGCGCGACCCGGCGGATGAAGCCGAGGCGGAACTGCGCATCGTTTACGGTCAACCGGTGGCGGCCCGCCAGGTGGTGCAGTTGCGCCTCGAACGCAACAAACCGCTCGGCGAAACGAACTGGGCTTTGCCCAAACTCGAAGTCAGCAAGGCGAAATCCACCCGCGGCCACGTGGGCGTGTCGGCGGATGCAGGCTTCCGCCTGACGCCGGAACGGACGCAGGCGTTGACGGAAATCGCCACGGCGTTCTTCCCACGCAAGGTGGCGGGGATTCAATCGGCGTTCCGCCTGAGCGAACCCGCGTGGCAGGCGACGATGCGCGTCGAGCGTTTGCCACAAACGGTGCAGGCGGATGCGTTCCATCTTTTCTCCATCGGCGAAGGCATCGCGTATGGCAGCAGCGTGCTGAACTTTCACATCTCCGGCGCGCCGGTGTCGGCGTTTCGCATCGAGTTGTCCGAGGAATACTTCAACGTCGAGTTCACCGGCAAGGACGTCCGCAATTGGGAGAAGACGACCAATGGATTCCTCGTGAAACTGCACACGCCGGTGGCGGGCGCCTACACGTTGCTGGCGACCTACGAACGGCCGTTCAAGGCGCAGGGCGACACGCTCGCGTTCACGGGTGCGCGTCCACTCGATGCGCAATCAGAGCAGGGTCACACGCTCGTCATCAGCGCCTACCAGTTCCGCGTGGAGCCGGTGGATGTTTCGAGCGGATTGCTGGCATTGGAAACCGGCGAAGTGCCGCCCGAGTATCGCTTGTTCTTCGACGCACCCATTCTGAAGGCGTATCGTTACACGGCCCGCCCGTTCAACTTGCGGCTCGCCCTCAGCCCGCTCGCCCAGGGTGAAACCCTGAGCCAGGTGGTGGATCGCGCATTGCTCACCACGCGCATCTCGAAAGCCGGCCAGGTGGTGACGGACGTGCGTTACTTTGTGAAGAACCGCGGGAATTCACACTTCCGGCTGGCGTTGCCGGCGGGTGTGCAACTCTGGTCGGCACAGGTGAACGGGGCCGCAGTCGTGCCAGTGACCGACCTGCGGACGAATCTGATTCCGCTGCCGCAACAAACCGATCCGAACGCGGTGCTGACGCTCGATTTGAAACTGGCCGCCACTTCTTCCGTACCGTCACGCGTGAGTGTGGCCGCACCGATGCCAGGCGCGCCGGTGATGCTGGCGGAGTGGAAGCTCGAACCGGACGCGGGCCGGCGGTTGGTCTTCCGCAAAGGCTCGCTCACTCCGGTGCAGGGCGGTGCGGACGTTTCTGGATTCGCCCAGTTTGCCCGCACGTTCAGGGGCGCTCAGGGCGACGTGGCATCGCTCTCGGTGCTGGCGGTGCTGGTGCTCGTGGGAGTGGCTGGTGCGCTCTGGCGCTTGGCCGGCGGTGAAGGTGTTTACCGGTTTAGCGCGCGACATTGGGTTTGCATGGTGGTCGGCACGGTTGCGTTCCTCGTCGCCCTGCTGCTCCTCGTGAGTTTCGGCGACCTGCTTCGGGAACAGGCGCGTTCATTGCCAGGTGACATCACCATCCTGGCGCCCGTCCAGCAATCCAACAGCGCCCTGGCGGTGGAAGTGGCGAATGTGACCCACGAGGTGTCGTTCTGGGACAACCTTGGATATGGATGGCCGGCCCTGCTGGCCCTGCTGGTCTGGGTTTATGGTTGGGTAAGGCCGGAACGGGAGACTAAGCTGGCTGCTGCGTTGTTGGGCTGGCTGTTGCTGGCGTGGACCACGCTCCGCTGGCCGAACGGAGCCGTTCTGTTCCTATGGGTGATGGTGACTTTCCTGCTGCTGCACGTTGTGCTTCCGTTGCTGCGACGCCTGGGGCAACTCCCGCGCAAACCGCAGTCCGGTCCGCCCACGGTTTCACCGGGCGGCATGGCTTCGGCAGCGGCGGCGTTCCTGGTCATGGCAACGCTGCAACCTGGTAGCGCCGAATTACATTCTGCGGTGTCGCAGATTTCCGATCAGCCCGTCCTCCAACTGGCACAAGCCACTCCACCCAGCGAGGCTTCCGCAGTTCGCACTGCCAGCCGTTTGAAAATCGGCGATCCAGCAGATTCCAAATCTGCGCTACGCCGCGATGAGCCTCCGCTGGCTGCGGCGGTCACGCAACAGATTCGCGTCGAAGATCAATTCGCGCTGGCCACAACCAGGCTTCGCTGGCAGGCCACCCAGGGCCAACTGTTGCCGGTACTCTTTCCCCCGGCGGTGCTGACCCGCATCGCCTATCCCACCAACTCACTCAAGCTGGTGCAGGCGCCCGTTGGCGACCGAACCGCCCGACAACTACTCGCACTGGAGAGCGGCGTCTTCGAGGTGGAAGCGCAGTATCAATTGCAGTTCACCCGACGCGAGGGCGAGAGTGGATTCATTCTGCCCACGCAAGCCGGTCTGGTTAACCGGCTCACTCTCACGTTGGTGAACCTGGACGTGGACGTGCGTTCACCGGCGGCCGTGTCGGTGCAACGAGACCTGGCCGACGGCAACACCGTCGCGACCCTGGTGCTCGCGCCGACGCACGACGCCTGGATCGGCTGGCAGCCGCGCAGCCGCGATGTGAAACGGGAGAAGCCGGTGTTTTACGCGGAATGGACGCAACTCTACGTGCCCGCGGCGGGTGTGATTGAAGGGGTGCATCAGGCGGCAATCCGCCCCGCCCAAGGCGAACTGGGGGAGTTGCTTTTCAATGTGCCGCGCGGAGCGACCATTACGGACGTGAGCGATGCAAACCCAAACCCCAAATCCGAAAACTCCCAACCAGGTTCCATGGTCTCGCTCTGGCGGTTCGATCCGGACACACGGAAACTGCGGGTCACGTTGAATCCGTCGCAATCGCGTCCGTTTATGCTGATCATCCGCTCGCAGGTTGCCACGGGCACCTTGCCATTCGAACAGTCGGTGGGCCTCGTGTCGGTGGAGAGCGCCGCCAGCCAGATCGGGTTGCTGGGCGTGGCCACGGGCAACGAAGTGCAACTCGATACGGTGGACGCCGCGGCGCTTTCGCCCATCAACCTTGAGGATTTTCCGGGCCCGGTGGCGCAATCGCTCGCGGCCCAGATTCCCGGACTCACAGTGCGCCGCGCGTTTCGTTATGCCGACCCGCAAACGACGGCTTTGGTGAAAGCTTCGCCGGTCGAACCCGACGTGCGCGTCGAGTCACAGGACACTCTGTCTTTGGGCGAAGACCGGTTGGTGCTGGCCGCCAACCTCGTGGCGGACATCACCCGGGCGGGGGTCTTCCGGCTCAGTTTTGAACTGCCACCAGGATTGGAAGTGGAATCCATCAGCGGCGCGGCGTTGAGTCATTGGACCGAGTTGAAGACGGACACCGAACGGATCATCACGCTGCATTTGAAAGGCAAGACCGAGGGACGGCAACAATTCGCCGTCAGCCTCACCGGACCGGGCGTGAAGTCGGCGGGCGATTGGACAGTGCCGCGGCTGGTTCTGCGCGAAGCCAACAAACTCACGGGCACGTTGGTGGTCGTGCCGGAGCAAGGCTTGTTGGCGCAGGTGGCCGTTAGCGAGGGACTGACGCAACTGGACCCGCAGAAATCGGGCATCCGGCAGAAGGGCGTGCTGGCTTTTCGCGTTCTGCAAAACACCTGGCAACTGGCGCTCAAGCTGGAGCAGGTCGAACCGTGGATTCAGGTGACGAGTCTGCAACACGCGACGGTGAGCGAGGCGCAGGTGAAGGTGGCCGCCAATCTGCAATATCAAATCGAGAATACAGGGCTGAAGGCCTTTCGCGTCTGGTTGCCCGAGAATGCCGGGAGCGTGCGGTTTCAGGGGGATCAAGTGGCCGATTCCCTCGCCACGCCCGGCGCCATTACCAATGGATTGCAGGAGTGGGAGGTCAAACTGCATCGCCGGGTGATTGGCCGATACTTCCTGCAAGTGTTTTGGCAGACCCCCGTCGCGGCGGACGCACCCCAGACCGTGCTGCGCGGGGTGCGGGCGGCGGACGTGAATTTGCAGCGCGGATTTGTCACCGTGCAGGCTGCCGGCCGTTTGCAGGTGCGCCTGGAGACACTGCCCGAGGCGCTGCAAGCCACCGAGTGGCAGAGCATTCCGCGCGCGTTGCAGCAGGACCTCCCGGCCGCCACCGCCAACTTTGCCTGGCGGCTCATCGAACCGGACTTTCAACTGGCGCTGGCGCTCGATCGCCATGAAGCGGCCCGATTGCTCCCGGCGCGGGTGAACAGTGTGACGCTGAATTCCGTGGTTTCCGACGCCGGGGTGATGCTCACCCACGTCCGGTTGGAAATGCTGCCGGGAGACAAACGCCTCCTGCAACTCACGCTGCCGCCGGGCGCGGAATTCTGGTTCGCCTTTGTGAACCAGAACGGCGCCTGGCCCTGGCGCGAACAGGATCGGATTCTCATTCCGTTGGAGCAGGAATCGCGCAGCGGCAAGACCGTGCCGGTGGAATTGTTTTACAGCCGTCAGGCTGGGTCGCCGGGCACGCGGTCACTCGATCTCAATTTGCTGGCGCCGAAGTTCGATCTGCCCCTCGAGAACGTGACGTGGCACATCCATCTGAACGAGAAGTGGCAGGTCGGGCGGCACACGGGCACGCTGGAATTTCAAGCGACCCAATCCGTCGCCCGCGGCGCAACCCTGGACGTGCAGACTTACTTGCAGAACGAGGTGACCCTCCAACGCGAAAAGACCCGGACAGCCGAGGAGATGCTGGCCGTGGCCAACACGGCCCTCGAACGCGGTGATCCGCAACAGGCACGCCGCGCCTTCCAAGCGGCCTTTGGCCTGAGCCAGCACGATCTCGCCTTCAACGAGGACGCCCGCGTGCAGTTGAACAACCTCAAACTTCAACAAGCCCTGGTCGGATTCAACGTGCGGCAGGCGGCCGTGGCGGGGGAGGAGGGGGGCGTGGCCGGACGATTGCGCGAACTGCGCGGCCGCAAGGATGCGAATTACACGCAACGCGACGCGAAGGAAATCATTGACCGCAACACGGCGGAGGAGAACGCGGCGTTCATGCGTCTGGCCGAAAAACTGATTCAACAACAGGACGCGGCCGTGAGCAGTCCCGCCGTCATTCGGGCGAACATTCCCGAACAGGGTCAGGTGCTGACCTTCAAACGCGCGGTGGTGGTGGACCGCGAGGCCGACCTGCGGATCGCGCTCGAAGCCAGCGTCATGCGGGTGGTATCGTGGAAAGCAAAACTGTGCCTCCTGCTTGGCGCGGCCTTGCTCATGGCGGGGCTGCGCTGGCTGGCACGCGGCGCCAAACGCCCGGCCGGCTAAACGGATTAGAGCATTTTCACAAATGTCGTAGCCGCCGACGCGAGGAGGCGGACCTAAATTCAGCAAGATGAAACAGAACCCGTTGGCGGGGTCGAGCACGGTCTCGTCGAGACGCAGGTCGGCGACGGTGACCATGAAGCGCACGACGGCGCGCTGGAACGGAGCGCGGCTGTGTCTGAAAGACCAGCCGCAGCAGGTGGAGCGAGGCTACTGACGAGCCGGCGCCCGCGGGCGATTGCCCCACCGGTTGCGGGCCCGCCGCTTGTCCTGGATCGTGGAGAAATCAAACTGAGGGAACCACGAAATACACCAAACACACGAAAGCGAACCGCAAGCAGAGAAGCGACTGAAGAGGCAAGCTACTTGGCCGCCGCTTTGCGATACCGGCGCATCTGCCAGCCACCCCTTTGTCTCTTCTTCGTGTGGTTCGTGTACTTCGTGCTTCCACAACTTCGACGTTCAGGTTCGATCTCCATGTCCATGCCCTGATCCCTGACATTGAACTTCCGGGTGAACTGGTCCGCCAGCGTCACGGTGGAGATGACCTCGCCGACCAACGCGCGTTCTTTGCTCTGGTCCGCCGGCACCGCTGCGAACGCCGCATCTGAAAAGTCCCGTCAGGGACGCTTGAAAATAGCCCAGCGATTCATCGCTGGGACAACAATCACCAAACTCGTCCAAGCCCCGGAGGGGCGAAAGAACTGGCGCAAAATGCGAATCCTTTCTTTCGTCCCTGACGGGACTCGTTCCTCCGTCGCCACGGCGCCCCAGCGTTGAAACGCTGGGCTATTCTCTTTCGCCCTGCGGGGTTGGGCCGCGCTGATGCTTGGCCGCCTGCCACGTCCGGATCACGGCCTGTGCGCGGGCGTTGATGCTCTCAGGCTCGAGTAGTACCCAACTGCCCATTCGCCCTCTCCGCACTGTCCTTCCTCCAATTCAATCTTCGGTCCCACTGGAGTCTTGGAGTGAAGAGCTGCAACTGCCCACGTCAGGAACGCGCCACGGTCAGAACGGAAAGCCTATCGAAAAATGCAGTGTCCCGGCGGGATCGCGCGGGCGGCGATTCAGGTTGTGGCCGTATTCGAGTCGCACGGGGCCGATGACCGTTTTCCAACGGATGCCACCGCCCACGGAATACAGGCCTTCGTTGAACGGGTAATCGGCCAGGCGACCGGCCAAACCCACCGCATCACAGAACGCCACGAGGGACCACGCGGGGGTCAAGGCCTGCTCTAATTCCACGTTGCCCAGCAGAAACGCCTCCGCGCCCACGATGCGGCCTTCGTCGTCGCGCGGCGCGGCCTCGCCGTATTGATAGCCGCGCACAGAGTTCTCGCCGCCGGGAAAGAATCGTTTCGCGAGCGGGAGATCATCGCCCGCTTTCCCCAGCGTCAACGCCGCGCCGTGGGTCGCGCCCAGATGAATCCGCCGCCCGCCGCCCAGATCAAGATGATACGAGCCGCCCAGTTCGACGCGGTAGTAATTTACATTGCCGCCAAAAACTTCCGCGGCCAGTTCCTGGCTCAACGCCAGATGATAGCCGCGCCGCGGATCAATGGGACTGTCCCGGCGTTCGCGGGCGAGGTCGAGCACCCACGCGGACACCGTGGCATCCCGGAGGCCGATCTCCGGGTTGATTTCCGACTGGGTGGCCTGAACGCGCTGGTAGTTGAAGCGCAAACCCGCGTGAGTTTGCAGCACGGGCAGGAAGCGTTGCGCCCCCACACCGCCGCCGTACTCCCGCCGGAGAAAATCAATCTCTTCGCGCCGCAAATACGAACCGCGCACAAACACGTCGGTCTCGCCCCCAATCAAATCGGGCATCGTATAAGCAAAATCGGCGCTGGTGGATTTGAACGATTGCACTGCGCGCAGGCGAGAACGATGGGCCAGTCCGAAGAGATTGCGCTGTTCGACTTCCACCCCGCCGCGCAGCATTTCGTAACTGCCATAGCCCAGCAGCAGGCTGATGTCTGTGCGTTTGCCTTCTTCCAGCGTGAACACCGCGTCCCGCTCCGGCCCCTCGGGCGGGTCGTAGTCCAGCTCCACGCGATTGAACACGCCCAGCCGCGCCAGGCGGAAACGCGCCCGCTCCACGTCCACGCGGTCCAGCCATTCGCCCGGTTCGAGGGCGGCGCGCCGTTCGAGCACGGAACGCCGGGTGCGTTCCTCGCCCTCGAAGCGCACCGCGCCCAGCCGCACGCGTTCACCCGGCTCAACTCGCGCCAACAGGTCCACCTGGTTCAGGTCGCCCGCGGCGTCGCGGGCGTCCGGCGTCATGGCGACTTCGGCATCGGGAAAACCCTGGCGATACAGCTCCCGTTGCAGGGACTGCGCGTAGTTTTGTTCCCAGAGTCGTGAGTAAGGTGTGGCCGGCTCCGGCAGTGGCAATTTGACCGGGGTCGTTGTTTCGGGCGGATGAATTTCCTGCCGCACCGTTCGGACCACCGAGCGACGCCCCTCGTGGACGCTCACCACGAGCCTCACGGCGCCGCGTTCGTCGTCGCGCTCCAGGCTCGCGGTCGTTACTTCCGCATCCTCGTAACCTTGTTGCAGGAGGGCATCGGTCAGCGCGCGCAAGGCGCTGGCCAGCCGTCCGGGGGTATAGAGGCGCGTGCTCTTTTGCCGCAGCAAGAAATCCGTTCCCATAAAGAACCGATGCGCCTCGCGTTCGCGCAACGCGGTCAATCCCGCGAAGGACACCTCGCTAAAGTAGAACCGCACCCCGCGGCGGATCTGAAACTGCACCCGTGTGGCGCGAAGGTCGCGCGGCAGCCGGGCATACAGTTGCTCATCCCCTTCCAGCGCTTGCGTACTGCCATCCGCCAAAGTGAGCCGGATCGTTACGGCGGGCACCAGGTAGCCCTCGTCCTTCAAGCGCGCCAGCAGGATGAGCGCCGCGTCTTCCACGTCCGCGGCGTCATAGTATGGCCGTTGGGCGGCATCGCTTTTGAGCAGACGGAGGGTTTGGACCAGTTGCCGATTCACCACGGGACCGCAGCCGCGGACGCGCACCTGAACCTGGTCGGTGTCATCATTGGCATCCTCAACGGCCATGACGGAACCCGCGCTGGCCAGCAGAATCAGAATCAAGCGGATAGCGGGCCGGATCTTCATTTGGAATAGACCTTCCATTTGATGCCGGCATTGAGCGCATTGAACTGGTCGTATTCCCCCACCACCGACCAGCGATCCGTCAGAATGTATTCCACCGAGTAAGTCTCGCGACCGTCAGAGGTGACGGATTCACCCGAGCGCACGATGAGCCGGTCGGCGGCCGTGTCGTTGAGCCACAACTCGGAGAACAGGCTCTTGCCCAGAAAAAACATCAAGCGCCCGGCGCGCTGGCGCTCCGTGAAGGTGACGCGGTCGCGCGGCACTTCGCCCGCCGTGACCATGAGGACAATGGCCTCGGGACTGAGCGGCGGATTGGACGACATCTCCCACACCGGCGCGTCCACGAAACCCGTGACGTTGAGTTGCACGTCATAATCGAACGCGCGCGAGGTGCCCTCGATGAACAACTCGGGCCGGTAAGGATTGTCCGACGCGAGCAGGATGCGGCTTTGGCTGATGGCGATGCCGGCGAAGGGAAACTGCGCGCGGCCTTCGTTGATTCGCACTTCCCCGACGGCCCGGGGTTCGCGCAACGTGCCGCCCAGCCGCAGGTCGGGCGACAGTTCACCGCGGAACAACGGCGTGCGCACGCGCAAGCCGCGCTCCCCGGTCAGTTTCACGTCCAGCTTCCAGCCGGCGAACGGTTGCTCCGTGATGCTGAAATAAGGCGGGCGCAGTTGCGGCGATTCCGCGCGGCCCGGCAGCAACGTGCGCAGTTCCGTCAGATAAAAACTGTCTCGCAACCGCACCGTGCCCGTGAGGGCCGGCGGCGCGCCGTTGGTGGATGCCAGTAACAGGTTCACGTCGCCGCGCAGAATCAGGCCGGGTTCGCGGGCCAGCGGCACGCGCTCGCCCGCCAGGCGCAAGGCGAAACCGGGTTTGTCCCACTCGGGCCAGTCAAGCTGCCCGGTGACGCTGACGGTGCGGCCCGCGAGTTGACCGGTGAATTCCTCCACCAGCGCGGTCCGATCCGCGAACCGCAGCCGCGCTTTGACGTCACGAATCGGTCCCATGGGCAGCCAGCCGCGGGTGGCGGCGTCGGCGAGCGTCAGCTCTCCGCTCAACCGCGCACCAGGTTTCACTTCCAGATCGAGGTTGACCGTTCCTTGTGGACTGAGCAGGTCCGGCAGGAAACGCGCGAAAGCCGACACATTCGCGGCGGGCACCAGGAGGCGCCCGCGCGCCTGTTCCCAATCGAGCCAGTGCGCGCGTTCAGCGGGGCGCTGCCAGAAATCCGGCATCCAAGGCAGGTCGCCGGTTACGGTCAACGGTTGACCTTCCACGCGCGCGGTGAATTGCGTGAGCGCAACGTTGGTGCGATTCAATTCAACCTGCGCATCCAACTCTTCCACGCGGGGCACCGGCAGGTGCGTGACCGGAAACTCGGCGGACGCGGCGCGGGCGTGCAATCGTCCTTGGGGATTGGCCAGCGTGCCGTGCAGCGACAGCGTGCCGTGCGGTGAGTGCAAATTCACTCCGGTCAACTTCGCCAGCGCCGCCCAAAACTGGGCGCTTTGCCCGGCATTCATTTCAAAGTCCAGCGCTGCCTCGGTATGCGGTCGCCACCAACCGTCTGCGTGGGGCAGGTCAAATGTAACGGGCACGGTGCCGCGCGCGGTCAATGCCGGCCCGGCGGAATCGAACACCTGCGCCTGCTCGATCTGCACGCCGGTGCTTCCGCCGCGAAGCTTCACTTCGGCGCGCAAGGCATTGGTGGGATCGAGCAATCGTGCCTGGGTGAGGAGGTTGAAGTCCATCGGTCCGTTGTCCCACGCAGCTTCCAAGTCGCACCGCTCCATTCGTGTATCGCGCCAGGGTTCGCCCATTTCCCACCAGCGATGCAGTTCAATGCCGGACGCAGTGACCCGCAGGCGACCCGTGCGCGGCCACGTTGTTTCGCCGCTGATATTGATCTCACCACCCGGTCCGCGCGCGTGTAAATCCTCCACTTGCACCTGCCAGTCCGCATCGTCACGCGGTGGGTGAATCTGAATTCGTGCCGGGGACACCAGCGTGGTGAGCGGAAGGTTGCTCCGCACAATGGCAGCCCGCGCCAATTGCACCGCAAACTTTCCATCGGTCGCATCCAACGCACCACCAAGCGCCAGCGACCATGCCGGTGTGTTCAACGCTGCTGCGGCTTCCTCAAACACGAGTGCCGTGCCGCGCCAATTGGCTTCACCGCTCACGGGCGGCAGATTCGAGTGAATGACGCCATTTCCGACTGCCAGACGTCCGGTGTGAGCCAGTCCACCGAAAGGTCCGCTCACGCGCCCTGTCAACACCAGTGAATCGGCAGCGACGCCGGCGGACAAAAAAGCGGGCAACACCGATCCACGCGCTTCGACTGCAGCTCCGATAATGCGGCCTTTTTCAAAGTCGGCCGCGCCGCGCACGGTCACCACCGGCCCATCCGCCAGTTGTGCGCGGAAGTCATCGAACTGGAGCACCGGCCAGTGAAAGTCACCCCGCAGTTCCAGATTTGTTGCGGCCAATCCGTGCCCGTTGGCATCAATACCGGACAACTCGAAGCGCACCTCTGGCGAAGGTGGATTGGACAAACCTACGATGACATTGCCGACGAGATCACCGGTGAGTCCAAGCCACGGCAACTGCGTGAGCGAGGCCGATACCTGCCACGCGGCAGACGATTGGCGCCAAGATGCGAGCGTGAAGCCGCCATCCACCGGCTGCGCGAGTCTGGCGTCCAGTCCCGGGGCGGTGAGTTGGGCGTTCTCCAGGCGCACGGTTTGCGAATCGCCCACTGCCCGTAATCGCGCGTTGAGCGATGGCCAAGGCAGGGTGTTGGTGGATATCGGTTCGGCGCGGGCGGTCAGCTCGACCTCGAAACGATCCGACTGCCACTGCGCGTCAAGCTCGCCGCGGATGGACTGATAACCAGGGAGCACCTTCGCTACGCCGGGTAACTCAAGGTCAGCGCCGCGCACCGAGGCGGTTTGCGGCAACCAACCCTCTTGATTGAAGGTCGCCGCCAGTTCAGCGCGGTTGCTGTGCCACACGACGAATCCCGCTGCGGTCATCTCGTCCACCGAGCGCGTGAGATTGACTTCCAGTTTCAGTCCGAGCGCCATGGACTGAAGCGCGATCATAGCGAACCGGTGATCAGCTTTGGCGGGACGAAATTGCGCCCGCACTTGCGTCTCCGGCAAATGCGGCGGCCAGGCCGCGGCTACCGCCACCTGGCTGTCCCGCCACCCCACTTCGCGGACGTGAAACTCATTCGTCCCAACGCGCACCACGCCGTTGGTGGCACTGGCCGAGGGCAGCCAGCGGTGTAACGCGCGTAACGTCGTGTCCACGTCCGACGATGTCTGGTGCAAGGAACCTTCCGCTTCCTGACTCGAGGCGCTCAAGGAAAACTCCAATTCCCAATCTTGAACTTTCACCAGCGACTGACCGTCGCCGGCGCCAAAGCATTTCCGCCAGAGCCACGCGCCCGGCAACGCGGATTCGACTCGCCCCGCAGTGAAGCTCACTCCCAATCGGTCCCCGCGAACCTCACGCAACGCGCCGCGCGTGTAACCCATCCGTTCGTAATCGCCGAAGCGGAGGCCTTGAGATGCCAGCAACGGGCGCAACAGCCACGGCCACCAGAGTGGCATGGCCACAACGAGCAGCGAAGCTGCGCCGAAGGCGAGCAGCCCCAGCGTGCGAAGTCGTTTCCATTTGCGTTTGCCCATCAGTTGAAACTTGTCCTTGAAGATTCATACCGTGCAAAAGTGACGCTGGCCAACGGATATTCGTCAGCCAACTCCGCCATCGCCCTGAATCCGCGCGTTTCAACACCTGCGCGGTTGGGGCGTAAGGTCGTCTCGGGATCACGCTGCGCCAGACGGAGTCTCCCCGCGAATGATGTGAGACAAGTTCTGTCGCCCCTGCCGGGGCTTCTTTCTGCTGCCCGTCCACCCACAGCTTACGCTGTGGGCTACGGTCTGCCGGCGCTCCGCGCCTGACCTTGGACGGTCAACCTCTGGATGCTCGCGTGGCCAAGGCAAGCAAAGCGTCTGGCCCGGAAATGTTCAGAAGGCGGGCAGGACTTTATCTCACCCTCCGCGCGAGGTCGCATCCGATTCTCAATTTGCCATGCGTTTGCCGCCCTTGGTAGGGTTGGGCCATGCTTTCCAGGGTTTGTTCCGCCGCCGTCAATGGCATCGAAGCCTATCCCGTCGAGGTCGAAGTCAACGCCGGCTGGGGCGAAACGATCATCGTCATTGTGGGTTTGCCAGATGCCGCCGTGAAGGAATCGCGCGACCGCGTGACCACGGCCCTAACCAATTCTGGATTCAAATTTCCCATGGGCCGCACCACGATCAACCTCGCGCCCGCCGATGTGAAGAAGGAAGGGCCGAGCTTTGATCTGCCGATCGCGCTGGGCATGTTGTCCGCCAGCGAACAAATTGAAACCGACCAGCTCGACAACTTCATCGCCGTCGGTGAACTCGCGCTGACCGGTGCGGTGCGTTCGTGCAAAGGCGTGTTGCCCGTTGCGATTCGCGCCAAAGCAGACGGCAAAACCGGCGTGCTGGTGCCACCGGAAAACGCCGCCGAAGCCGCCGTCGTGGAGGGCCTGCAAGTCATCCCGGTGCAGAACCTGCGCGAAGCCGCGAGTTTTCTGGAAGGTGAGATCAAAATTGCACCCACGAAGGTGGACCTCGCTCGCCTGTTCGATCAACCGCTGGAGGACGACGTGGATTTTGCGGAGGTGAAAGGCCAGGAATCCGTGAAGCGCGCGTTGGAGATCGCCGCCGCCGGCGGACATAACTTGCTGCTCATCGGTCCGCCGGGTACGGGCAAATCCATGCTCGCCAAACGGCTGCCCACCATTCTGCCGCCGTTGACCTTGGAGGAAGCACTGGAAACCACGAAGATTCACAGCATCGTCGGCCTGCTGGGTCCGGGCCAGGCGCTGGTCACGCGCCGTCCGTTCCGCGCGCCGCATCACACGGCCAGCGACGCCGGGTTGCTCGGCGGCAACATCAATCCTACGCCCGGTGAGATTTCCCTGGCCCATCACGGCATTTTGTTCCTGGACGAGTTGCCCGAGTTCAAGCGCAGCGTGCTGGAAACGATGCGCCAACCACTGGAGGAAGGTCGTGTTACCATCTCCCGCGCGGCGGGTACGATGACTTTCCCTTCGCAATTCATGTTGGTAGCAGCCATGAACCCTACGCCGGACGGAAAAATGCCGCACGAGTCCAAAAGCTCGCCGCGCGAGATTCAAAATTACCTTGGCCGCATCTCCGGCCCGTTGCTCGACCGCGTGGATTTGCACGTGGAGGTGCCGCCGGTAAAGTTCCGCGAGATTTCCGGCGACCGCACCGGTGAAACCTCCGACCAAATCCGCGAACGCGTGGTGGCCGCGCGCCAGCGGCAGCAGACGCGCTTCGCGCACAAACCGAAGATCACCTGCAACGCGCGCATGGGACCGAAAGAACTGAAGGACTTCTGCGTGCTCGATGAATCAGCCAAGGAACTGCTCAAGTTTGCGATGAGCGACATGAACTTCAGCGCCCGCGCCTATGATCGCATCCTGAAAGTCGCGCGCACGATTGCGGACCTGGCCGGAACGGGAAACGTCTTGTCCGATCATATCTCCGAAGCGATTCAATACCGCTCCCTGGACCGGCAGATTTGGGGATGAGGAGTCCCCGACCCGCCTTGCGCCCCGTTGACCAGAGCACGACACTTGGCTTTGTAGCGCCGTGCATGTATCAGCCCATTGCTCTTGGTTTGTGCGGGTGCTAGGCTCTGGTCCATGGGCAAGCACCGAAAAAGCCAGAAATCCCAGCCGGGAATGACTCCGCCGCCCGCACCTGCCGCCCGGAGCGTGAAAACTTCGGCTGCAATGTTTGCCACCCCGGCGACGGGCTTGGCGCGGCGCATCCTTTGGCAGTGTGTGGCAATCGCCGCCTTGAGCGCCGTGTTGGGGTTGGCGTTCAATACGGCGAATCCCATCGGCGTGCGGTTTAATAAACGCACTCCGGCGCTGGGCACAGACGCAACGCCCACCAACTTCAACCTGGCCCTGACCAGCAGCGTCGTCGTGGTAAAGCCGGCCACGGCGGTTACGACTGATCCCGCTCCGGTACCACCGGTCAGCGAGGCCGGCAAGGTCGTCCCGGCCACTCCCGTCACCGCGCCGCCCATGCTGCCGCCGATTCCCCGTCCTGTTCTCCCGCCCGCACCACCGGCGATGGCGCACGTGCATACTCCGCCGTTTCCCGCCACCGTGCCGTCGCAATCGCCTCACGTCTCAGTTATGCCGTTCCCCAACCTTCCGTCCGGGGACACGGTTTCACCCAACGCGTCCGCACTGCCGCCGACACATCTCAATCCCGCCCCCATTCACTGGCGCGAAGCCAAGCCGCTGGTGACCGCCGGCCAGGCGGTCCTGGTGGACGTGCGCGCCCGGCCGGCTTATGACGCCGGCCATATTCCGGGGGCGCTGTCGCTGCCGGAAAGCAGTTCGCCCGAGGAATTCGCCGCATTTGTGCAGCAGCATCCGACTAACCTGACCTTGATTGTTTACTGTAGTAGCACCAGTTGCTCGCAATCCCAACGCATGGCCACCCGCCTGGTCCAGAGTTACCGTTATCCCTCGGTGAAGTTCATGACCGGCGGCTATCTGGAGTATCAACAGGAAGAACTCGTCAACCGTCAATCCGCTGTCCCGCGATGAAGCCCGACACCCTCCTCCGCTGCCGTACCGCCCTGCGCTGGTTGCTCGGCGGATTGATGCTCTGGGCGGCCGTGTCCAAGCTGGCCGCGCCGACGGAATTCCTCGGCGCGATTTACTCCTACCAACTGCCGCTGCCGCAAGCGTGGCTGCAAGCCGCGGCCGTGGTGCTGCCGTGGTTGGAACTGCTTTGCGGACTCGCTTTGATGGCCGACAAATGGACGGAATCGGCCCTGACGCTCGTGCTGGGCTTGTGCGTGGTTTTTGTGCTGGCCACGGGTCAGGCCTGGCTGCGCGGGCTGGACATCTCCTGCGGTTGCCTGGACTTCAGAATTCTTGGGGTGGTCAAACCAGCCGGCAATGCCATGAGTTTCTTCGAGTCCGCCGCCTTTGCTTTCTTCCGGGCCCTCCTGCTCGTGGCGATGACCGGATGGCTGCTGCGCCACCGACTTTCCGAAGTGACCACGCCGGATAGGACCCAAGCCGCAACTGAAACTGTTTCAATCCGCGCCCCGCTCACGTGAGCGGGGCGACGCGTCGGCCGGGTCTTTGGTGTCCACGCAAAGGCCGTTTCAATCCGCGCCCCGCTCACGTGAGCGGGGCGACGCGGCCACGGATTGACCGATCTCGCGAAGGATGAACGTTTCAATCCGCGCCCCGCTCACGTGAGCGGGGCGACCACTGTCTCACGCCCGAATCTGAGCGGACCGCAGGTTTCAATCCGCGCCCCGCTCACGTGAGCGGGGCGACTGCGGCCCTGCCTTCCGACTGAGCCGCAACGACTTTGTAGCCCATTTGCGCGAACCTGCCAGTTTTTCCTGCCCGCCAATGGTTTGGATTGTCAATGAACGAGAGAAAATGTGCGCCCGCATTGCCTTCGGGCCACAGCGCGAAGTCATGCGTGCCCGTCCGGCACTGGAGGTTCGCGGAGAACGGTTCACAAGATTAAAGGCTCGGTGAGGTCCACGGGTTTCTGATTGCCATGATGTTCGATTTTACTTTTGGCCGTTTCGTCCAGATGGTAGAAGCGCAACGAGTCTTCATCAGCCTTGATTTCCCGGAGCAACCGGTCCTTGAGTTGCACCCACTCGGTCTGGCCGACCTGGCACTCAAAAACGCTTTTCTGGACGCGCACGCCGTAGTCTTCGCACGCGCGGGCGACGCGGCGCAACCGGCGCTGACCGGCCTTCTCAACGGTGGAAACATCGTAGGTGACAAGGATAAGCATGGCGTTTATTGCTATTGGAGATTTGAGATTCCAAATTCACTTGGGGACGAACGGAAGGTAGTCCGCCAAATCCCCGCGCAGGTAGCGCGCCAACACGCGCGCTTGCACGAATGGTAATTGCGCGACGCGGAATTCCTGCTCGAGGAGCGGGTGCGTGAGCCGTTCCTGCTTGCGTTCCTGATACGCCTTGATGACGCGCTTGCGTCCCGCATCGGTAAACTCGACCGCGCCACCCTCGCGCAACTTGAAATCGTCCGGGCCAATTTGCTGCCGGTTGATCAAAGTGACGGCCAGGCGGTCAGCCAGCCAGGGGCGAAACTCCTCCATCATGTCCAGCGCCAATGCGGGACGATTCGGGCGCTCGGCATGGAGATAACCGACAAACGGGTCCAAGCCGATGCTCGTCAGCGCGGCAATGCAATCGTGCCGGACCAAAGCGTAAAGGAAACTGAGCAGACAGTTGATGCGGTCGCGGGGCGGGCGGCGGCTCCGCGTGGTGAAGCTGAAATCGTCACGCTGCTGTTTGAGCAAGAGGGCAAACACCCCAAAGTAGGTGGCGCCACCCATGCCTTCCGCACCGCGCAGTTCATCAATCTGAGATGTACGGTCTGAGATTTCAAATTCCGCCAGCCGGCGGATTTGCCGGGCGAGCGCGTCGGTGGCTTCGCCGATTTGAGCTTTCAGATTCGCGCGCGCCGCGCAAGAGACTGTTGCGGCTGTTCTGGAGTTTGCCCGCGATGATCTGCCGGGTGATGGCGGCGCACTTGGCCGGGTCGTCGGCCGCGCGGAACTGGGCGCGGCGCAGGGTCACGCTGGTGTCGGCTACCCCCGTCAGGCGCGCTTGCAGGTAACCGGACTCACTCAGAAAATTCACCGCCACGCCGTTCTCCCAGCACAAATCCAGCGCCGGCGGACTGATAGTGCTTGGCCCGAAAACACAGATGGATTCGAGATGATGGATGGGGATGCTCAGGGATTTGAAATTTGAAATTTCAGACTTCAGATCTTCCGCGGTCGCGGGCGAGCCGTCGGGCCGCAGCGGCACCTTGACCTGCAAGGTCAGGTGGTCGCGCGCAACGTATGTGCCCGGCGTGGTCAGGTAGAGAGTGTTTTGGGCAATATCGGGCATCAGGGATTTGAAATTTCAGATTTGAGATTTGAGATTGTCACCCGGCAGGTTCGGCGCGCAAAACAGCTTCGCAAACAACTCCTCCGCCCGGCGCACGCCTTCCTCCGTGAGCACGACCGATTTGGCCTTGCCCACCGGGTCGCTGATGTAGCCCTGGGCATGCAGGCGAGCCAAGGCGTCCCAATCGTGACCCTTCCAGGCGCGAGTGACTTTGAAAGGTGGGCGGCCCTCGGTGAAGCTGGTCAGATGCAGGAGCGCCAGCACCGCATCATCAATCTTGTCGAGATCGGGTTTCATGGCTCGTGGGAACTTCGAATCTCACGTTTCAGATTTCAGATCACCGATTTCAGATGAGGCCCTTTTCCTCGGCCTCCTTGCGTTTGGGATGCCAGGCGGGCAGATGGCGGAGCAACGTCACGTTCAACGCCGCTGCCCGTTTCTTCCTGTCGTCCTCCGCGCGCGACTTGTCGGTCAAATGCCGCTGGCCCTGGATATCGGAGTTTTGCAGCGAGTCCGCCCAGCCGCGCAACTGGCGGGAGCACGACTCAGCCACAGATTTGAGATTTGAGATTTCTGATTTCAGATTGGCCGGCCACCGCGATTTCTCGGCCCGGCGCAATTTCAATGTGAGCAGCGAGCGCACTTCGCCGGCCGAGCCGCGCGCGATGTAGATGAACGCCAGCAGTTCGTTCGTGGTGCCACGCTCGAAGCCCTCGGCGATGTTGTTGGAAACGGAGAGGCTGGCGCGGTCCAGTTGGTCGCGGAAGCCGCGCGTGGCCTGGAACGCCTCGTTGTCCAGCAGGTCTTCGGTCAATTCATACAGTTCGGCGGCCTTCTGCCACACGGGCAGGTCTTCAAACGATTTGTAGGTCATAAGCAGGTTGAGAGTTGATGGTTGATTGGTGGGTGGTCACTGTAGCGTGGAGTCTGGGATTTGAGATTTGGAATTTCAAATTTGAAATAGCGAGCGGGCCAGCCGCTCTGCCCGGCTGTCCGCCGCGGTCGCCTTGGGCAGACAGATTTCGTAGAGCGAACATGCTTCGCAGGCCGGCTTGAACACCGCCGCCGGAACGCGTTGGTCATTCATCAACCCGTGAAGCTCACGCACCGTTGCCTCCGTCCGCCGGCGCAACGCAACGGTGAACTCGACTTCGCGGCGCCGCTTGCTGTCCGCATGAAACACCGCGCCACACGGGATGGAAGCGTTGAACATCTCCTCCAGGCAAAGCGCATGGGCGCAGAGTTGCACGTCGTCATTCTCCCATTGGCGGCGTTTGCCGACTTTGAACTCGACGGGGAACAACGAGCCAATCCCTCGCCCATCGGATGGGAGAGGGTGGCCGGAGGACGGGTGAGGTCGAACTTCCACGATATCGCACTTGCCGTTCAATCCCATCCGCTCAGACCACACGGGCAACGCCCGCAAAAGCGTCGCCCCTTTGACCACCTCGTAGCCCGCCAGGTCCGAATGTTCGTGGACGATGTCACCACGGGCAGTGTGCTCGTTGGCTGAACGCCAACCTTCCACGAGCTTCAACGCCGCGCGACGTGGGCAGTAGAGATAATCGTTGAGGAGCGAGAGCGGGAGTTGCTCGCGCGACTCTGAAATCTGGGATTTTGAATTTTCGATTGGCGTCACGGATTCACGATTTGCGCTTTACGACCGCCCCCCGGCGGCCGGGAATTGAATTTCCTCCGCGCGGAGGAAATTGAATGTTGTCCGCTCCCTCGCGCCTGAGCTGGAATGTGAAATTCTGCATCTGCCATCCCCGGCAGGGTTGCCGCCGGGCCAGATTTCCGCCGGCCGGCGGAAATCTGGCGTCCCGGTCGTGACAGCCCCACGTATCACAACAGTTCCAGCAATTCGATTCCCGCCGGCAACCCGTCGCGATTGATTTTCAGGTGCGGCCTGTAATCGGTGAAGTCGCGCGCGGGCGGCAGGTCTTTGGGCCGCTCGATGGTCACGCGCTCGAACAGCTTGTGCGCGGGGGCATTGCCGAGCATTGACTGGTGTTTGAAAACGATGAGCTTCTGCGGTGACATTGTGCCGCGCGAGGCGGAGCGGTCGTGATCGAACATTTGCGAGAGTGCCTGCCAGAACAGTTCGAGGTCGGCTTCGCTGAAGCCGGTTTCTTTCGCGAGGTGCGCGCTGATGAAGCCGTGGCAGCGGTAGAGGCCGTAGGGGATGAGGTTTTTGCGGCCCATGGTTTGGTTGGGCGCATCGGCTTCTTTGGCTTCGGTCACAGCCATGCGGGTGATGCTCAAGTCGAGCGGCAGAATGGGATCAATGCTGCGGCTAAAACTGAGTTGCACCGGGCCGCGGACCTGGCCCGCATTTGAGCCAGTGGACATGACAGCGCCGAAGGTGCGGACATCGTAGAAGCGTTTGCACATTTCGGCGCGAGCGGATTGAACCTGTTTGCGGTCGGCGGTTTTCTTTTTGCCATCCACGTCATTTCCAGCGGCTTTGTGGCCGTCGAGAATCTTGTCGTTCAACACCGAGCCTTGCTGCACGAAAATGTCGAAGGGCGGTTGGCCGTTTTTCGCGAGCAACGCGAAGTTCCGAATCTTGCGCTTGAGGCAGACATCGGAGACGAGGCCGTGCATGTCCTGGGGATCAATGCGCGGGGAATTGGCGGCATCGGGATCGCCGTTGGGATTGCCGTCTTTGCAGTCGAAGAGATAAACGAAGTCGTAGCGGTTGTTCATAATTTTGTTATTTGTTCGATTTGAGATTTGGAATCGCTGATTTTCGATAGGGTCAAACGGCGGCGGTTTGTTCGGCTTTGGCTTCGGCTTCCTTCCGCTCGGCTGTGCGCCGGCGGTATTCAGCCTTCTGGTGGTAGTAGCCGAGCGCGAAACGGCCCTGACCTTCGAGGTCGAGCGTGGCGGGGAATTCATTACCAAGCGCAGTGGCAATCGCCTCGAAATCCTTTTGCGCGTTGATTGCTTTGCCCTTTTTCCACCCGCCCTCGCCCTCGGCTTTAGCACTGTGAAATTGAGCGTTGCGGAACAATCGGCCCATCACCAACGCGGGCGTGGTGCTGGCGCTGGCGTAGTATCGTTCGACGACGCCAGCGTTGACGTTGTTGAGTGCGGCGCTTTGAAGTTCATCAAAGACCGCAAACAAGCGACCGCATAGGTACGCGGGATCACTGGATTCGGAATTCAGACATTCAGTCATGGTTTCATCTTTCGTTTGGATGTTGTTGTTTTGTGAATTGGGAGTACGGAGCAGGCAGGCTTTGATGAGAGCCAGGCGCGCGACAATCACCGCATTTCGGAGGGCATCCTCGCCTTTCGGTTCGATTTGTTGCCGCTTCAATGCTGCGGCCAGAGCCGATTGAGGCAAGGGCGTCCCACGCAACGCCGCATGAAGCAATTGGGTGGAAACTTGCGGCGGAAGTTCGTCCAATTCTTTGCGCACCATGCCGAACAGCAGCGCATAGAATTTGAAATCGCGTTTCACCCCCACCCCATCCGGTGATACGATACCGAGGTCTTCAAACCATTCCGCGACGTGCTGCCGAACTTCGGGCACGGTGCTTTCGAGCCAATCGCGCACCATCACGCGTGCGCCGTTGCCGGAGAGGCTGAGGGCGTAATAGGCGTTGTCGTCGAAAGCGGCTGGGGTTTGCCCGGTGTGAACGGATTTCAGGAGCGAGGCGACGGCTTGTTCATCGGCGGTGGCCAGAATATCGAACGGGTCGTAATCCAGCGGCTTGCGGGTCCAGTGGAGGTGAACCGTGTTATTGAACACCAGTTTTTGGGCGCGGCTCTTTTCGATGAGGGTGTTGAGCGCGGACCGAATCTTCAATTCGGCGGGCGCGGACAACGCGGCGTTTTGCGCCTGCTCCAATCCGAACGAGCAAAATGAGTCTTTATCGAAGCTGATGAGGTTTGTGCCAGTGGCGAGGCCGCCGGGCACGCCCTTGATTTTCTCCGTCGTGTCGAGGGTTTCCGCGAATTCACCCGTGGCGAGGCAGATGCGCTGGCTGCGAGGCTTCGTTCCTCCAGCGGATTGGCTGCGGCGTTTGCGCCAGAAATTCTTGAGGCTTTCGGCGTCCAACAGATTCCTGCCATCCACGGAGAACGTGGCGTTATCGGAGGGCTTGGCCTTGGCCGTGGATAGTTGGCGGTGAAGTTCCGCCACGCCCGGCGCGTTGCGCAGAAACGAAAGCACGGCCTGCAACTTGCCCGACTCATCCGGGCAAGCGATGGCTGCTTCTTCCAGCAATTTCTGGAAATAGCCATGCTGAACGCGCCGGGCTTCCGCCTTTTCCGCCGCCTTCGGATCCAGCCACAGCGTGGCGCGCTCCAATGTATCGCAGAGAAAATGCGACTTCGTGCCTTGATTGAGTTCGTTCGGAGAAGTGAACGGGCGGATCAACACTTTGGGGCGCGGCTTTTTGTCATCGGGATTCTCCACCAGCGGAATTGGCCCGCCAGCGAGATTGCCGGAACGATCCAGCGGGATGAGCCAGCGGACGGCGACGCCTTCAAAATTCGCGTCCCCGAGGTTTTCGCGTTCCGCGTAAGCAATGAGGGCTTGGAGCATCATGGCTGTTTCTCCTTTTCGTTGTAGCAGCCGACGTGAGTCGGCTCTGACTGAAGACCGGTGCGTTGGAGCGGACTCACGTCCGCTGCTACAGGGGAATGGGATTTCACACCGCACCTCCGAGTTGAGGTTTCATTTCGTTCCAATCGGGCACGTTCACTACGCCGTCTTTGAGTTTGGCGGGGAAAAAACTGATGCGCGGCACGGGCTTTTCCACTTTGCCGGGCGGCTGGTTCTGGGCCACGTCGAGATTGAACACGTCGTAAAGCATGAGGCCGAGGTCAGTGTCGGGATTCAGGCCGGGGGCGACGCGCATGGCGGATTCGTCGGCCAGTTCGAAGTGCGCCGGGAACTCGCGGCAGCCAAAGCAGGGCTGGGCAAAGCATTGGCCCTTCTCGGCGCGGCGCTGAAACATGGCGAGATATTTCACCAGTGAATCGTCGCCGTGATCCTCGTCATTGGCGGGAACGCGGCGCGGCAGACCGGCCAGCGGCGTCAGGTGGAGGCTGGCTTCGATTATGTATTCCACGTCGCGGAGAGCGAGGGTGTTGCGCTGGGTGCGGTCATCGTCGGCCAGCAATGGCTCGGGTTTGCGGGGCGAGAGGCGGGACTTCACTTCGTTGCGCCGGAAGGCGAGAAAGCGGACGGGCTTCTTCACGGCAATGCGCCGGATGCGCCAGCGGAATTGCGGTTTGTAGAGGATGGCTTCCAGCAAGCCGCGGGCGGCGCTGGGCGTGATAACGGCGTAGCTCACGCGTTCCACTTTCATTTCGGGCCGGGTGAAACAGGCGAGGTCGCCCCAGGTGCGGAGATGGATGGTCATAAGTTTTATCGAGTCATTGGCAAAAGGCGCTGGCGTCGAGATGCCCGAGGCCAAGGTTGTCATCGTAATCCGAATTCCAGACCCAGAAGTTCCAATCCTCGGCGGGCTGGTAGATGTAGCCCCTGGCCTGCGCCTCGAAGAATTCGCTTTGATACAGATTCACGCAGTAGCGCTGCGCTTCGCGACATTCGGGGGCAGTCAGGTGTTTTTGCTTCTCCAGTTTTTCCGCCAGTTCCGCGCCGCGTCTCCACTTCACGAGGACGGCGCGGGTTTCGTTGCCGACCAACTGGCACGCTTGCGCGGCCTTGGGAAAATTAAATTCTTCGCTCGCGGCAAACACCGGATCGTCCTGGCGCGATTCCGGGCCGAGCAAACCGTAGAGTTCCGCAAAGTATTCGGCATAGAACGACGGCTGGTGAATCCTTGATTGCGCCCCGGCAAAGCGGGCGAGGAAACTTTCCGTAATCTTCATCACCTGCTCATAGCCCTTGGGCAAATGCCCGCCGTCCTTGGGCCGGAACACGATCACCGGGCAGGGTGCGGCGTGGTGGCCTTCGCGATTGCAGCGCCCGTCGCTTTGGATGATGGAATCCAGCGGGCCAAGCGCGCGAAACGCGATGGGAAAATCCACGTCCACGCCCGCTTCGATGAGTTGGGTGGAAACGAGGCGGCAAGGTTTGCCATCCGCCAAGCGGACGCGGACAGCTTGCAGTTTTTCCTGGCGATGCGCCGGACACAGGCGCGCGGACAGGTGGAAGGCGGATTGCGGCCCGACCTGTTGCACCAGGCGGAATAGTTCGCGCGCGTCTTTGGTGGTGTTCACGACGCACAACGATTGAGGAACGGCGGTCAGCTTTGCGGCGAGATCAGGCCAGGAGATTTCTTCATGCGGTTGCGGAAGCTGGATGTGCGTGCGCCGTAGAGTTTCCGCCATTGCGCCCGGATTGGATGAAATTTCCACCGGCTTCCAATCGTAGGGCAAGGCTTTGCCGGCAGTGGCAAAGGCGGGTTGCGTCGCAGTCATGAAAACCGCGCTCACCCCATAATCCCGCACCAGCAAGCTCACGCCGGACAACAGCGAGGGAACAAGCCGCGGCGGCAGCGTTTGCACTTCATCGAACAGAACCACCGAACGCCCAATGTTGTGAAGTTTGCGACAATCCGACGGGCGATTGCTGAACAGACTTTGGAAGAACTGCACATTGGTAGTGACCACGAGCGGCGCCGCCCAGTTTTCCGCAGCAAGCCGGGCGCGCCGCAGGCGTTCGGCTTCGGCATCGCGGCCTTGATCCTCCTTCCGTTCGCGCGGGGCGACGGCGCTGTGATGCTCCAGCACAAAGTCCGGGCCGAACCCCGGCTCAAACAGTTCGCGATAAACGCGGGCGGTTTGCTCGATGATGCTCGTGAACGGAATCACCACAATGATCCGACGGAAGCGGCGGGGATCGTTTTCCGGCAACCGGGCGTTGTGATGAACGATGTGTTGCAAGGCGAAGGCGAGCGAAGCCAGCGTTTTGCCGCTGCCGGTGGGCGCGGTGAGCGTGAACAGGCCGGAAGGTTTTGTGGCAACACTCAAGCAGTCGTGGAGCAGTTGCTTGCGCAGCGCATTGACCGAACCGTCCGCCGGCTTGGCCTCCAAGCACTGGCGAAGGAGCTGTAAAGCGCGTTCCGGCTGAAGCTCGGGAACGATTCGCTGGGCAGTCTGGCTCGCGTTAAAATGTTCCTCGGTGTCGAGAAAGTCCGCGTCAACCAAGCAACTGAAAAGCATCCGAGTGCGGAGTGCTTCTTCAAAGCGCTGTTGCTTCCCAATGGGGCGCGGTGCTAATGAAGGCAGACTCAGACCGTCGTGATTGAATCGCGCCAGCAGAGTGGCGATGTCTTCAGGGCATTGGCCGGTTAGCTCCAACCGGCGGGTGGAGTCGGCAAAATTCGCAACGGTCTGACGCAATGGCGTTCCCAAATCGGCTTCGCTCAACGCGGGAATTCCGGTGTGATGACCGTCCGCAGCGAATGCTACCGCCCAAGCTTTCAGCGCGGCAGCATGAGCTGTCCCCGCAGCCCAATGATTGATGCCGTGAATGGCGGGATTGCGAAGTCGCGCTTGAAAGCGCCCGGCATATTTCCCTAAATCGTGCAGCAGTCCGGCTAACTCGGCTTCCGCCCCGAGGCCGAGCGGCACGGCGAATTCTTGGGCCAACTCCGCGACGTTTCGGAGATGCACATCCAGTGGCTGCCACTTGCCGGAGTGTTCAGGCAGTGGCCTGCCAAATCCATCATTAGCGGTGTGCGCGTAGAACTTCATCAGCGGGCTAGGTTCAATTCATCCCATTCAGCATCTGGTCGAACACCATCCGCAGCATGGTGGGCAGTTCGTGGTTCTCGGTTTCGCAGACGCGCGTCTCCGGGCGAAACGGACCAACATAGTCAGGCGCGAATTCCTTCCAACCCAGGCAGGGCGTGTAAAACCATTGCCCGCGATCCAAGGCGCGATTGAAAACGTCGTGATAGGCGTGCGGCGGCCAGGTAGTGCCGTCGTGATGCCCGGCAAACTCGGCTTGCGCGTAAAGGCGGTAGCACACGTTGACCAGCACCACGGTGTAAGACCTACCCTCACCCGGCCTCCGGCCACCCTCTCCCGTCCGACGGGCGAGGGAATACGACGCGCCCTTGTTCATCGCGTCGCTGGCGCGCAACGGCCCGCCGTAATTCGTAGTGTAGCGATGGAATTGCACCGGCGCGCAAATCTCGACTCTTGTAGGCCGCACATTCACCGATTTCCAGCGCAGCACGGATTCAAAGATGCCCTTGACCGCGCTGAACGTGGGCGCGACATACGACACGGGCGACGAGCCGGTGTCGGGCCGCGTCCATATCGCGGTCGGGCCGGAGATTTCGAGTTGGATCGGATACGGTTTCATCAGACAATTTTCCTCAATTCTTCCCGGGAGCGACTTGGGAGTGCTTCATTGGTTCTAAGCTTCAACTCATTCTCTCACAAGGCTTAGTTGTTCAAGTTGTTCACATCATTGGCCGCACCATAACAGGCGCGGTGGGACAAATACTGTCCAAGCCGTAAGATTCCGTCGGCACAGGTCCGGCAGGCGGGAACGCAATGGGTCACCCGGTTTCCGATAACCGGCCAGGCAGAAGCGGTAGAGGTCTGGCTCGGTCAGCCGGAACAGGATTGAACCGCGCGGCTTCGGGGCAGACGCGTCCGGCTGGGCGGGCAGACTACAGGGTCCAACCGGCGCGATATTGATGCCGGATGAATGCATCCGCGGCCGCACAATTCCGGGCGCGCAGATTCCGAGCATCCCAATCCAGTTTTTGCCCCACGCGGAACGCCACGTTGCCCAGCAAGGCGGCTTCGGTAAGCGGACCAGAGTAAGCGAAATCACAACTGGCAGGCTGGCCGGTTTTGACCGCTTGAATCCATTCCTGGTGATGCCGGGCAAAGTCGCCGGCCAGTACTTGCGGAGCGGCGTAGTCGGTGAAGTCGGTCTGGCGCATGACCGCATGGCGGGTGTAATCAGCCAACAACATGCCGGTTTCGCCCATGAACAAAACTCCGCTGGACCAGTTCTTCGCGAGCGATGCCGGAAGCAAGGCAGGTTTCCGACCGCCGTGATACCACGTGAGCGTAACCGGTCCTGGGCGGGAAACTGGGTTCAACTTCCGCGATTCTTTCGACGCGGGATACTCGTAGCGCACGACGAGCCACGGCGGGGTGGATTCCCGATGGACCGGCGGTCCGTCCACGACCTCGACGCTGGCAGGGGCGTTCAGGCCCAGCGCCCAATGGGGCAGGTCCAGATAATGGCAGCCGAAATCCGCCAGCGCGCCGCCGCCAAACGCCCACCAGTGTCGCCACCAGCGCGGGACTATGTCGGGATGATAGGGGTGCGCTGGCAAGGGGCCGAGCCACAAGTCGTAGTGCAGATTCGGCGGCACGGCGGGAGTTTCGCGCGGCAGGTCTTTGCCGCCGTAGGTGGCATTGACCCACACGTGAACTTCCTTCACCGTGCCGATCGCGCCCTGTTGGATCGTCGCCACTACGCGATGGTAATTCTGTCCGGCGTGAATCTGCGTGCCGATCTGGGTGATGAGCCTGTGCTTGCGGGCAAGGTCCGTGACGATGCGACACTCGGAGATGGTGCGGGTGAGAGGCTTCTCACAATAGACGTGACAGCCGCTGCGCAAGGCGGCGGCAGCGGCCACGGCGTGGGTGTGATCCGGCGTGGAGATGACCACGGCATCGAGATCACTCCGATCCAGCAGATGGCGGAAATCGTGGTAGGTCTTGGCTTGGGGAAATCGCCTGGCGGCCGCCGTCAGAACATCGTCGTCCACATCGCACAAGGCCACGATGTTCTCGCTGGCCACGCCGTTCAGATTCTCGCGGCCCCGATTGGCGACGCCAATGACCCCAAGATTGAGTTTGTCATTGGCGGACGCGCGACGGGGTGCCGTGCGACATCCCGTCAGCCACAGGCCGGCAGTGACCAATGCGCTCCGTTGAAGGAATCGCCGGCGGTTCACGACAGGCCTTTGACCTCCCAACCCTTGCGATACTTGCGGCGCAGGAATTCGTTGGCGGCGCGAAGGTTGGTAAACTTGAGCGACTTCGCGTTCCATTGCAGCGTCGTGCTGGGAAAGCGCGAGGCCACGCCGCCAAGCAATACGGCTTCGGTGAGCGGGCCGGAAAAATCGAATCCCGCCGTGGTCTTGCCGTTGCCGCGCACGGCTTCGAGAAACTGGGTGTAGTGATTGCCATCCTCGACTTTCGGCAGCGGCCGATCGGCGAATTCGCTGTCGGGGAACAGCCGGGGCCGCGCAATGTGCGGCAGCAACATGACGCCTTTGGTGCCGACGAAGATGGACCCCGTTCCCGGCAACGGCTCGCTGCCCAAGAGCGAAGCAACTTGTGCCGGTGGCCGCTGGTCGCCGTCGTACCAGGTGATATTGACGGTCATCTCCGCCGTGTGAGGCGTGCCGGGGAAGACATAATGCACCCGGCCGTCGTTGGCCCAGTTCCATTGATTGGGCGCTGGGCCTTCGGAGCGAACGGAAATCGGCGCCGTGAGTTCGAGCGCGTTGAACACGGGATCGAAAATGTGGCAACCCATGTCGCCAAAGGTGCCGGTGCCGAAGTCGAGCCGCTTGCGCCAGTTGCCCGGATGATAATAGCCGCCGCCGATGAACGGGCGCGCCGCTGCCACGCCCAGCCAGAGGTCCCAATCGAAGTTCGCGGGCGGCGTGTCCTGGCGGGCAGGCAAAGGGGCCGGGTCGCCCCAACCCTTGCCGCACCAGGAGTGGACTTCTTTGATTTTGCCGATGACGCCTTCGCGCACGATTTGGACGCCCTGGCGGTAGGCGGACGCGGAGTGGATCTGGATGCCCATTTGGGTGACCAGTTTCTTCTGTTGAGCCATGCGGGTCAGTTGGCGCGTCTCGTAAATGTCGTGCGTGAGGGGTTTCTGGACGTAAACGTGTTTGCCCAGTTGCATGGCGGCCATGGCGATGGGCGCGTGCATGTGGTCGGGCGTGGACACATTCACTGTGTCGAGTTGCTTTTCTTTTTCCAACAGCTCGCGCCAATCATGGTAAATCCGCACTTCGGGGAACCGTTCCTTCCACGGGGCGGATTTGGTGCTGTCCACGTCGGCAATGGCCACCAGCTTGACGAACGGATGATGGGCGACGAGCTGGAGGTCGCTGCCGGCCTGCCCGCTGCCGCCGATGGAGGCGTGCAGAATCGTGTTGCTGGGCGACGCGGCGCGGAGGCTGCGCGCGATGAACGGCGCCGAGAACGCGGCGGTCGCGGCAAAGGTGGCGCGACGCAGGAACTCGCGACGGGAGAAATGATTTTTCATAAGCTCACTGGGCGGGAAGTTCACGGATGTAGATGTTCTTGAACCAAACCGGCGTGTTATGGGCCTGCAATTCGATCTGCCCCGTGGGATAGATCGGCTGGCTGCGATCCCAATAATTCTCCAGCGTCGTCTCGCGGACCACCAATTCGCCATTGAGGAAGATGTGGGCTTTCTCGCCGACCATGAGGATGCGGAAGCGATTCCATTCGCCGATGGGTTTGTCCGCCACCTTCAACGCTTTGCTGGGATTTTTCTGGTTGTTGTAGAAGCCGCCCGAACCCACTTCGCTCCCGGCCTTGGTCGGCTTGGTGTGGGGATCCCAGATTTGGACTTGCGGGCTGCCGCGGAGGTAAAGACCACTGTCGCTGTAAGGCTCGATCTTCCAGTCCACCAGCAGTTCGAAGTTGCCGTAGTCTTTCACCGTGCAAAGGTTGTCAAAGGATTTGCCGCGATAGGCGAGCGCGCCGTCCTCGATCTTCCAATTGGCGCGCATGAGTTCATCCGCTTTCACCTGTTCCGCGGCGAGTTGCGCCGGCGTCATGGCGGCACGTTTCTTGGGATCCGCCACCAGGCCCTTCCAACCGGTCAGGTCTTTGCCATTGAACAAGGCAGTGAATCCATCGGGCGGAGTGTGGTCCTTTTCGGAGCGAGCCAGTTCCTTGATGCGGATGTTGCGAAATTCGAGGTAATCATTATGGCCCAGGAAGCCGATATGCCCGCGATCACGGAACAATCCCGGATGCTTGCGGATGATGGCTGGATCGGTGATTTCATTGAGATCGGTGTCCGTGATGGTCTGGCCGTTGAGCACAACCTTGATGCGACGGCCAATGGCGGTGATTTCTTGTTCGTTCCACTCGCCCACCGGCTTGAGCGCGCCTTTCCTGGCGGCGACGACATCATAGATGGAGCCGTGATACTGGGCCGGACGGAGCTTGCCCCATTTGCCGCGGTCCGCCGCGCCTTCGTCAAGGATCTGAATCTCCATGCCCAGATAGGCGGCGTCGCCCTCCGCGGGTGCGCGGATGCCCACGCCGTTGTTGGAGCCGTCTTCCAGCTTGAACTCAAAGCGCAGGATGAAATCGCTGTATTCCTTTTCGGTCAGCAAATTGCCGCCACCACCCCGCGCGCAATAAATCACGCCATCCTTGACGCCATAGCCATCGCCGCTTTTGCCGATGAGTTGCCAGCCATTCAAGGTTTGACCGTCAAACAGGCTGACGAAGCCGGTGTCACGTTGCGCGGCAGCACAGGCGGCAATCAAGGAAATGCCGGCGACGAGTGTCAGGGAGGTTTTCGTTTGGTTGAGTTTTCGCAAAGCGGCGAGGAGGTAGTTTTTCATGATGCTATGAGACATGCCAGTTCGGTTGCTTGAGCGTTTGCAAATTCACGCAACCTGTCAAGCGGACGTTTGCTTCGCCGCGATAATTCAACGCGCCAGAAGCAAGAATGCCTTTCGCATAGAAAACACGAGGGACGACTCGTGGCCGTCCCTCGTCGAATCAAACGCTAAGGTACCGTCAGTTTCGTGGTGGTCTTTCGCCGCGCTTCGTCTCACCGCCGGGACGTCCCTCTCCGGGCCGGCCTTGCTCGCGGAGTTTCTGCCACTTCTCGTACTGCTCAGTGGTCAAAAGCTCTTTCATCTTTTTGTCCATGCCTTCGCGAAGCGCGCGGCCTTTCTCCCGGCGCTGTTCGGCGGTCAGGCTGGTATCCTCGCGCAAGGCGCGGGTCTTTTCCGCCTGTTCTTTCAGCGCGGCTTCCACTTTTTGCTTTTGAGCTTCGGTGAGCTTGAGTTCCTCCAACATCCGCGGGGGCAGCGCGCCGGCGCGCGGGCCGGCCTCACGGCGTTCGCGTTTGGGGGCTTCTTTTTGTTGAGCCAGCACTATCGGACCGCTGGCGAGCGTAGCAATCACCGTCAGTGCGGCGATCAAACCAACTTTATGGATTTTCATAAACTGTTACCTCGTGTTTCTTGTTTCTTCTTTGCCGCACCTTCGAGGAACGGCCACTACAGTTCTTGAGACGGTGGCAGGGAAAAATGGTTACGCCGATTTTGGCTGGGTACGTTCGCAAGGCCAGACGACGAGATCTGCGTACGTGCCCAAGCTGAATCTTTCGATCGCAAAATCCGCGCGTGACTTTGCCGGGCGAGCATGGAACATTGCGCCTCGTTTATGAGAATACCGATGCTGTTTTGCGCGTTCAGCCTGGCGGTGGGACTCGTTTCCGCGCCCGGCCAGGAAACCCCAGAAGCCAAGAAGGAGGAGCCAAAGGCCGAGGCCAAACCCGCAGGCACGAATCTGCAGGAGGTTGCGGTCATAAAGACCAACGAGGGCGATTTGGTCGTAGAGTTGTGGTCGGATGTGGCTCCTAAGACGGTGGAGAATTTCAAGAAATTGGCCAAGCAAGGGTTTTACGACGGCACGGCCTCGCACCGCATGATCCCTGGCTTCATGGTGCAACTTGGCGATCCCAATACCAAGGACCCGACAAAAGAGGCCGTGTATGGCCAAGGCGATCCCGGATACAAGATCGATGCTGAATTCAATGAGCGCAAACATGTGCGCGGAGTCCTGTCCATGGCGCGAAGCGGCGATCCCATGGAACGGTCGGGCGCGATGCCTCGCCCTCAATACGCTAACACCGCCGGCAGCCAGTTCTTCATTTGCTTTGGACCGACCACCACGCTTGATGGCCGCTATACCACGTTCGGCAAAGTGATAAAAGGGGATGACGTGCTCGGCAAGATTGAGAAGATTCCCGTGGAACTGAATCCCAATACCGGCGAACGAAGCAAACCCAAATCCCGCATCTCCGTGGAAAGCGTCAAGATCGTGCCAGCCGACTCCATCAAGTAATTCATCAGCCATTCACTCATGAGCGAACAAGCACTTATCGCCACTTCTGAAGGCGAAATGGTCCTCGAATTCTGGCCCGAGGTCGCGCCCGGACACGTGGAGAATTTCAAGAAACTGGCCAAGCAGGGGTTCTACGACGGGACCTGTTTTCATCGGGTCATCAAAGGCTTCATGATCCAAGGCGGGGACCCGCTGACCAAGGATGAGGCGAACCAGTCCCGTTGGGGCACAGGCGGGCCGGGTTACCAGATTAAGGCCGAGTTCAATGACAAGGCGCACGAGCGTGGAGTGCTCTCCATGGCCCGTTCGCAAGATCCCAATTCCGCCGGTTCGCAGTTCTTCATCTGCCACGGCGACCCACGGTTTCTGGACAAGCAGTACACGGCTTTCGGCAAGTTGATCCAAGGCGACGACGTGTTGGAAAAGATTGCCACCACGCCGACCAAACCCGGCGACCGCCCAGTCAAACGGATAAACGTCGAGAGCATCAAGATTGTGACCGCGGGTTCGATCCAGTGACTATTCCCGCCCAAACGCGAATGAGGATTGGCTTCATTCGCGTTTTCCTTTGCCATGAACCTGCCCGAACTCGCCGCGCTGCTTGAACGCTTGGGTTGCCCCGTGCAACGAACGGCGGAAATGGCGGCGCAATTGGATAAACGCGCGCGCCAATTGGCTGAACGGAAGGGGCGGAGCTACGAAGCAGCCATGGCACACTTGCTCAAACTGATGCAGCAAGGCTGGGCCGCGAAGGAAAGAATCCCGTAAATGATCAAACCCTGGCCCAAACTCGGCACGACGCCGCTCGGCGATTTCAAGGTTTTCGCCCTGCGCACCGACCGCAAGGTTTCACCGCGCACCGGGGCGGAACATGACTTTTACGTGATCGAAAGTGTGGATTGGGTGAACATCGTCGCCGTCACTCCGGATCAACAGCTTGTGATGATCGAGCAGTATCGCCACGGTTCCAACACGATCGAGCTGGAAATCCCCGGTGGCATGATGGACGCGCATGAGTCTTCGCCGATGACCGCCGGGTTGCGCGAACTGCGCGAGGAAACCGGTTACGAGGGGTCGCCGGCACAAGTAATCGGCAGGATTTTTCCGAACCCGGCCATCATGAGCAACACGTGTTACACGGTACTGGTGGAGAATTGTCACTGCGTTCACCCGGTCGAGTTCGATCACGGGGAGGACTTGATAACGCGACTGGTCCCGGTCGGAGACGTGCCGCGATTGGTGGCGGACGGGAGAATCACTCACGCCATGGTGGTGGTGGCTCTGTACCACTATGATCTCTGGCACCGAGGGCTTAAAGCCGCTGTGAAGTAGTTCAAGCCGCCAGAGCGGCTGCCTGCACGCCCGCCAGAAAATCCGCCACCGCGCGGTTGAAAGCCGTTGGATTCTCCAGATGCAACCCGTGGGAAAGGCCGGGCAGGACAACTCGTTGCACATCCGGGATGGCGCCAGCCAGTTCGTCAAGGGTCAGAGCAAATGGGGCGGGAGTGTGTTCACCTTCCAATAGCAGGGTCGGCACGGAAATCCGGGCGGCATGATCCTGCGTGAACGGCGTGCCAGCGTTAAGACCATTGAGCATCGGCTCCAAGGTGTGAAGATTGTCGTGCAT
Source organism: Verrucomicrobiia bacterium (assembly GCA_026125285.1). Lineage (GTDB taxonomy): Bacteria > Verrucomicrobiota > Verrucomicrobiia > Limisphaerales > JADLHS01 > WYBW01. The sequence continues at coordinate 114,794 of JAHCLO010000010.1, forward strand.
GACGATCCGCGCCCGCACGGGTAATCGCTCATAACCACCGGCTCCCAGAATGACGTCCAGGTATTGCCGCAAGGCGTCCGCCTTCCTTCCTTGGCGGAGGAGCGGGACCACGGGCGCGATTGCCGCAACGGCATGGGCCAGGGCGCTTGCCCCAGCGCCATTGGCCGTCAACAGAGAAAAGAGCGACGGTTCAGCAAGCACCAGACTATGCACCAGTTCAGGACGGTGAAGCGCCGCCGCCGCGGCGATGGCAGCGCCATAAGAATGCCCCACCAAGTGGGCCGGCCCGGTGACCTCCAAAATGGCCAGCAAGTCTGCTAGCTGCGCGTCCGGGGTGTAGTCCTCACCCTGCACAACCGCCAGACTGGGATAATGCCAACGGCGACTGTACGCCAGAACGCGATAGTTTCGGGTGAACGTCGCCATTTGCGTTCTCCACGTCCTGAAATCACCCAGTGCCCCATGCACCAGAACCAGTGGCTCGCCTGTCCCGCGAACTTCACAGGCAAAGTCCGTCCCGTTCGCATTCACAGTGTTCATATTTCAGCCGCAAGTATCTTCTGATTGACCGCTTGCGCTGAAAAAGCAGGAAGCGCGCCTACGACTGGGCATACCCCAGGGACACCCTACACCATCATTGCTGCGGCCCCGGCAATCAGGAACCGGCTACGTTTGGGCCGTGGGTGTGCGGACTTGCTCCTTGCGATCTTCCAGTTCGGCTTGCAGGGCCTTACGCTCGCTAAAGAATTGTTGCTGTAGTTGCTCCGCCTTCTCGAAGTCACCGGCGGCGCTTGTTTTGGTGAGTTCCTCCTGCAACGCCAGCTCGCGCTCTGCAATTTTGGCCTTGTACATCGAATCCAGGGCAGCGAGCTGTTTCTTTTGCGCGGTGCTGAGTTTGGCAACCGGCGACGCCTGATTGAGGCGTTCCATGGCGAGTTCGTAGGCGGTTTTCATGGTGATCAATACTCCGAATTTCAGGTTGCGAAAAGAAATGTACAAAAGGCTGTGGGATGCGATGCTTACGGTGTGTTCCCCGGCTTGGAAGCGGTCTTCTTCCAAGGCATGTCCGGGAACTTCTCAGGCAGTTTAACGGGTGGCGGTGGTGGTTTGGCCAACTCCAATTCAGGATCGCCCGTCGAACCGGTGCCGGGCGAGGTCTTGTCTTCTTTCCACGAGGCAATGCGTGCCTGAAGACCGTGATGCTCGGCTGTTTTCCTGTCGCCGCGCTTCATGTAAAAGAGGGAGAGATTGGTGTGGACGAGTTGTTCGCGGGGACGAAGTTGCTCCGCCCGGTGGCCCTCCTCAATGGCCGCAGCATAGTCTCCCTTGCGGTAGTAGGCCATGCCGAGCGATAGCTGCGCGTCGAAGTGCTCCGGGTTCTCCGCGAGAATGGCCTTCAACTTGGTAATGGCTCCGTCGAAATCACCCCGGCTGAAATCGAACAGCGCGTCGTCATATTGCTCCTGCAAAGTCATGTCTGGCAGAAGCACGCTAACGCACGATTGCCGGGCGACGCAAGCCATGCGTGTTGCCATGCGTGTTGCACCGGTTGTCATGGTTCTGGTATGCTGCCGCCAGAATGTCTCAGGGAAGCAACATGCGGGAATCGCCGGCGACGCTGCCAATCAAACTGATTTCAACGGATTTTGACGGAACGATCTTCACCGAGTTCGAGAAACCGCCGATCCCCGTGTCGCTCGAAAACCTGATCGCCGATTTGCAGGCACAAGGCGCAAAGTGGGTGATCAACACCGGGCGCGACATGTCCAGTCTGATGGAGGCGCTCGGTCGCGCCCGGATTTCAATTCAGCCGGACTATCTGGTGCTGGTGGAGCGGGAGATTTATCAGCACGATGGCGTGCGTTACGCGCCAATTGAAGCGTGGAACACTGCGTGTGCTCGCGACCATGCCGAGCTTTTTGCTCGCGTGCGGCCCGAAGTCCCCGCGCTCACGGCGTGGATCAACGCCCGATTTCGCGCCACGGTCTATGAGGATGCATTTTCCCCGTTTTGCCTGATTGCTGGTAACAACGGCGATGCGGACGTCATCCACGCTTTTCTCGATGAATTCTGCACCCGCTTTCCGCAACTCACCGTGGTGCGAAACGACGTGTATGCGCGATTCTGCCATGCGGCCTACAACAAGGGCACGGCACTCGCGGAACTGTCGAGACGCCTCAAGATTGGGCCAGGTCAGATTTTCGCTGCCGGCGATCATCTAAACGACTTGCCCATGCTCTCACGGGTTCATGCGCGCTGGCTTGCGGCGCCAAGTAACGCCGTGACCCCGGTGGCTGAGTCGGTTCTCGGGCAGGATGGATTTGTCAGTCAACTCCCGCACGGCGGCGGAGTGGCTGACGGATTGCGTCACCATTTGCTGCAAGCGGCGAGTCAAAAACAAACGTGATTGCCACAAGCCAATAAATCACCACCACTTATGGCCAATTTTTGCCAGCGTAGCGAACGACCCGGATGTTGCGCAACCAACTATCGGACAACAGGATAAATTGAGGATTAGAAATTGACACACCCAGCGACAATGCTAGTGTGACTGGGCAACGGTGTTTGGACTGAAATGGCTTCAGTGCTACCTCACCTTGCGGGACATTGGCCACAGGCTTGATTCGAGAGGATTCATGAGTGATTCAACATTGACCGCCCAAACTGCGGGCGGCACGCCCAAGTTAACGCGGGTTTCCGAGGCGGTGATCCGCATTGCCGGCAATTCACAGGATGGCATTCAAGCCATCGGCGGTTTCTTGGCGAGGCTGGCTGGGCGCAGTGAGCAGGAGGTCATGACCTTCATGACCATTCCCTCAACCATTTCCGGCGGTCCTTCCATCTTTCAAGTCCGGATCGGCTCCGGCGAAGTTCTTAGCGCCGGCGATGAGGCGGATGTGTTGCTGGCGTTCTACCAACACTCCTACGAAGGGCACATTGACTCGCTGAAGAAGGGGGGCATCGTCATGTTCGATGCCGACCACGTCGAACCCAAGGCGGAATGGCAAAAGGATTACCACCACGTTGGCATCAAGATTTCGAGCCTGACCGTTGAGGCCATTGGCGGCACCGCCAAGGACAAGGGCAAGAACATCTTTTCGCTGGGGCTTATCGCCCGAATGTTCGATCTCAACGTACCCAAGTTGGAAAAGTTGGTGGCCGAACGTTTCACCGGCAAGGACCCCAGCATCGTCAAGAACGCGTTGTTGGCGTTCCACGCGGGCTACGGCTACTCGTTGGGCAACGTGATGGAGACGTTCAGGTTCATGGACAGCCGCGAGCGGGAAGGCGTGCAGGTGGTCATGAACGGCAACGAAGCTCTGGCTTATGGATTGATTGCCGCCGGGGTGCGGTTTGGGGCGGGTTATCCCATTACGCCCTGGACCGATGTCATGGAGTTGCTGCGCCGTGAATTGCCCAAGTACGGCGGCTCGTTCATTCAGTGCGAGGACGAAATTGCCTCCATTTCCATGGCCTTGGGCGCAAGTTACGCCGGCAAGCTCGCCGTCACCGGCTCCAGCGGACCGGGGATTTCGCTCAAGAGCGAAGCCTTGGGTTGGGCAATCAACGCCGAGGTGCCGTTGATCGTTTGTGACGTTCAGCGCGGCGGGCCGTCCACCGGCATGCCGACCAACATCGAACAATCCGACCTGTTCATCGCCTGTTTTGGGAGCCACGGCGACGCCCCGCGCGTTGTGCTCGCTCCCGCCAATGTGGAGGATTGTTTCTACACCGCCATCGAGGCTGCACAAATCGCCAACCGATACAACGTTCCGGTCATCATTCTGAGCGACCAGGCCATTGCCACGCGCATCGAGGCCTTCCCCGAACCCAATCTGGAGCAGGTTTGTCAGGATCTCGCTCCCGATTTCACGCCCGTGGCGGACCATAAGCCGTATGATCTGGCGGCAACCGATGGCATCGTAAAACGCGCCGTGCCGGGTACACAGATTCTCAGCGGCAAATACCCCATCGCCACAGGCTTGGAGCACGACGAATTGGGACATCCAACTGGTTCTCCGAGGCTGCATCAGGCCATGACCGCCAAGCGTCGGAAGAAACTGCAGGCTCTTGCGGCCAACCTTCCGCTGCCGAAGATCTACGGTCCGCCGGAAGGCAATGCCTTGCTCGTGGGTTGGGGTTCAACCGAGGGACCCATGCGCGAGGCCGTGGACCGCGCCCGTGCTGCCGGGGATAGCATTTCCAGCCTGACCATCCGCCATCTCAATCCGCTGCCGGAAGGGCTGGAGAACATCTTCTCTGGATTTCATCATGTGCTGGTCGTTGAAAACAACGACGAGGGCCTTTACGGATACGGCGGGCAACTCTGCATGCTGCTCCGCGCGCGCTTCTGCAATTCACACATTCGCGGCATCAACAAGAGCGACGGTCTTACGTGGAAAGTCAAAGACATCCTGGAGCGCGTCAAGACGCACGTTGCCGCCGCCAAGCAAGCCTGAACCACCCCCAACCGCTTTACCTGCATGAGCCAAACCACTGTCGAGAATCCCAAACCCATAAGTGCCACCGCGCCGGCGGTGGTCGCCAGGCCGTCAACTGCCACCGGTTCGACCACCGAGCGCAAAGGTTTGACCAAGAAGGAAATTGCCGCCGATCACCCGACCTGGTGTCCCGGCTGTGGCGATTTCTCCGTGCTCGCGCTGTATTTCAAGCTGATCGAGAAGCGCAAACTGCATCACGAGAAGATCACCACCGTGGCCGGCATCGGCTGTTCGAGCCGGTTTCCATATTTCGTGCAGGCGCACGGCGCCCACTACATCCATGGTCGCGCGCTCCCCTTTGCCAGCGGCATTTCGTTGAGCCGCCCGGACCTGCACGTGTTTGCATTCGGCGGAGACGGCGATGCTTTCTCCATCGGCGGCAATCATTTCAATCACACCGCGCGTAAGAACATTAAGATGACCTATGTGGTCATGGACAACTGGGTTTACGGGCTGACGAAGAAACAGACTTCGCCCACCTCGCCGCTCGGTTTCAAGAGCAAAACCGACCAATGGGGCGCCGTGGATTACCCCATCAACCCGATGAAGCAGGCCATTTCCGCCGGGGCCACCTTCGTCGCCCGCACCACGCACACGAACCCTAATCATGTTCTCCAGATGATGGAAGCCGCCATGGATCATGACGGCTTCAGTTTCATTGAGTGTCTCAGCGAGTGTGTAGAGTTCTACGAAGGCGCCTTCGATGCCAGCAATCCACGCAAGGGCGGCGTGTTCAACCTTGTGCCCGGCAGCCACGATGTGACGGATGAAGATGCAGCCTACAAGCTGGCCGGCGAACCGTTTCCCGGCCACTTTGGCATCTTCTACAAAGTCGCCCGAGCGACCAAGAACGCCAAGGAAGCTGAGATCATCCAGAATTTCCGTGGCAAAGTGACTGGCTTGAAGGACTGGCAGATTTTGCAGAAGAATTTTGACCGGATGAAATGACCGTCGCCCTGGGTGGCCTCATTTCTCCGAACTGCGGGGCGGCGGCGTTTTCCGCAACTCGCAAAATCTTCCGCCCCGCGAAACGTGAATCTGTAAATCGAAACACCCGATGCCCATCTACGAATTTGGCTGTCCGAAGTGCCGACGCATCTTCAGTTTTCTCTCAAAACGGGTGAATCCGGACCGCACTCCGGTTTGCCCGAAATGCGGCTTTAAGAAGTTATCCAAGCAAATCAGCCGCTTCGCCATGACCCGCGGTTTGAAGGAACCCGCCGCCAAGGCTGAGGGGGTGGAAGACGGTCCACCGCTGCCGGATCTGGACGATCCGCGCATGGAGCGCGCCATGATGGAGATGGAGCGCGACATGGAACACCTGGATGAGAACAATCCCCGGCACATGGCCCACATGATGCGAAAGATGAAAGACCTCATGCCGCCGGGGACGATGCCCAAGGAACTGGACGTGGCCATCAAACGCCTTGAAGCTGGCGAAGACCCGGAAAAGATTGAAGCTGACATGGGCGACGTGCTGGGTGATCTTATGGGTGGCCCGGAAGGCGGCGGGAGCGGCGCTGACTACACGCGCGACAGCGGGTTATACGACTACTGACCAAGCAGAGGGGTCTAATTTGACTGTCGCCGATACTTCCATGCCCGGAGCGTGGTATTCACGCCTCTTCTACCTCCGAAGCTCATAAATCGTTTTTCCAGCGAGTGAACATTAAAATCCCGCAAACGAGTGTGCTCGCCAGTAAGAAAGCATACACGGCATACCGAGTGAAGGCTTTGGCTTGCTGGCTTTTGGGTCTATTGCGACTCGATTTTTGAAAATACTGGTCATACTCTAATGCTTTGGATTCAGATTTTTGGAAGACAGGATCGCCCACGTTGCGCCATTGCCCATTTGTAATACCGTATTCTATACAACCCGAGGTTATGGATGCGGTTGTGCGGTAATCCCGCACGTAGGTGTTAGTCCGTATTTGAGGCAAACTGATGTGCCGCGCCGAATCCAAGCCGACATTCTGCGCGACTCCCGTCCAATCGGCCGCGATGACCAACTGACTGTTTTCGGCGCCTCCTGGCTTGGGTCTGAAAAGCGCAAAGTAAAAGTTCTTTGGGAGTACCCCATCCCCAGCCTTGACGAAATCAGTTGCAGTGAAAACGCCGTTCGTGTACCCGACGTTGTAAGGGCCCGTTCGTGGAGAGAAACTATCCGTCTCCGCGCTGTAAACGGTTCCGTCCGAGAAAAATGCAGCATAGGCCGGCAAACGGGGACTATCGGGGTGTCTTGTGATCTCTGCTTGAGAATAAAACTTTGTGGACTTCGACAACCTCGGCGGTATCGCCCAGATTGGTTTGATGGGTTGGCCAACCCTCGTATCAAGATACCAAGAAGAACAATAGGCAAACCATATTGGCCCGATGTCCCCGTCCACCGCAAAGTATGGTACGGGGCCGGAAGTAATCATAGCCCCATCAATGAAGAAAGGCTCTGGAGGTTTTCGCTTGGTCTTGACGGACTTAAAGTAGTTTTCAAGGCTCTCGGAGGACGTTGCTCCTAGCGAAAACACATTTGAGCCATCATAACCAATCTCATAGTAGAGTTTAGCTGGCCGTTTCCCGGTCGGCGATAGATTTGTAGTAATGATTGACCAATTACGCCCATCAACCCAGCATGTAAACGCCTTTTTCGTTGAGAAAGCCAATTCCCCATCTTGCTTGTATGCACGATACATGATGATCCCATCCGCTCTAAATACCTCCGCCGCCACATCCGAGGCGCAGAGCAAAACCCCATAAAGAACACAAGTCATAGGGAATTGCTTTTGGGACGCTACGCGGTTCAGGGAAGACTGCTTTTGCGTCGGGATCATGTTCTGCGATCCTACTCCTTCGTCGGTTCCCGTCAACGGCTCTTTTCAGCTTTCGTTCCGTCATTCCGTCCGTCCCTAGCGCGAAGTGGAACGCGGCTCAGAGTCGCGGGCCGGTAGCTTGAGTCCCAATTGGAGCGACTCGCATTTGGTCTGAAAAATATGTCGTGCGAGGGATGCCGGGGGGAACAATTGAACTGCGGATGTGGTCACCAGCGGGATTGCGATTGCAGAAGCCTGCGGGCCGATTTCTCCGGCACCGCCAGGCAGAGCTCGAGGCAACCGCAATCGCGCAAGCGAGACGTCCCGCCGACCGTATACAGCGGAACCCAGAATAACCTCCCTGACTCAAGAAGTTCGGCGAGACGTCTCGCGTGCGGCGATGCGATGGTTCGGTTTATTCGAAACCAAATCCGGCAATTCAAAGAACTGCGCGTAACCTTAGTCAAACTCGCGGAAAGTGGAATACGGTGAAACCCTTAATCCGATATTGATTGTTGCTGTAATAAGTATGGTTGGCCCGGCCTGGCGCAAAGCCGTCTTGCTCCGGGGCACAACCATGACCCGACAACTGTGACGCAAGATTTGACGCCCGCCGCGGCAACCCGCAGAGTTCCGCCCGCATGGCGCACATTCACGAGAAGATTGATTTCACGGTCGCGATCTTCGTGGTTCACCAACAACGCGTGTTGCTCGTCCACCATCGCCGGCTGGAGAAATGGCTGCCACTCGGTGGCCACATTGAACTGGACGAAAACCCGGAGCAGGCCGCGCTGCGCGAGGCGAAGGAAGAAAGCGGTCTGGAGGTGGAACTGCTCGGCGAGCGTCCGCCGACCACCGAACCCGGCACCCGCGCCCTGATCGCGCCGCGTTTCCTGGACATCCATCGCATTACCGACACCCATGAGCACATTGGCATGATCTATTGGGCGCGTCCGCGGAACGGCACCCTCACGCTCGCCGCCGAGGAACATCTCGATATCCGTTGGTGCGCGGCGTCCGACCTCGAGGCGCTTCAACCAGCGATGAGCGATGCCGTAAAGTGGTACTGCCGCAAAGCCATTGAGGAAATCTCCAGCGGCAATTGTCTGGGCACGAAGTAAGCACGGCTCACGCATCTCGCTCCCCATGCCGCGCCAGCTCAAAACCGGCTACTTCGTGATCGAGGGTTTGAACTCCTTCGGGACCACCTACTATTTCTACTACTTCTACTTCTTCATGCAGCAGCAGTTTGGGTTTGGGGACAAAGCCAACCTGCTGCTGGCGGCGCTGAATGGCTTTATTTATGTCTTCGCCGCGTGGTGGGGGGGACGATTCGCGCAACGCGCGGGATACTTCACCGCCCTTAAAGTGGGCTTTGCCATCATGATCGGCGCGCTGCTGGTGGGGGCGCAGCTTGAATCGGCTGCCGGCCAGATCATGGTCATGGTCGCCGCCGTGATTGGCATGTGCTTTACCTGGCCGACGCTGGAAGCCCTGGTGAGCGAAGGCGAGACGCCATTGGGCCTTCAGCGCATGGTGGGTATCTACAATGTCGTGTGGGCCGCGACTGGCGCGATTGCGTACTTCATCGGTGGCGCGCTGCTGGATCAGTTGGGACTGCGAAGCATGTTCTTCGTGCCCGCGACCGTGTTTGGGATTCAACTGGCGCTCACGCTCTGGCTGGAACGCGGCGTCAGGTCCGTTCCGTCCGCACCCACTACGATTTCGCCCGAACCCTACGCGCCCCGCGCCAACCCGCGGCCCATCGCGCGCACGAAAATGTTCCTGCGCCTGGCTTGGCTGGCCAACCCCTTTGCCTACATCGCGATCAACACACTGGTCGCAGTGATGCCCGGTGTGGCGCAACGCTTGGAACTATCCACGACCCAGGCCGGGTTCTTCTGCTCGGTATGGTGCTTTGCGCGGCTCGGGGCGTTCTGGGGTTTATGGTTCTGGCCGGGTTGGCACTATCGGTTCCGCTGGCTGGTGACGTCGTACTTGGCGCTGCTCGGCACCTTTGTTTTGATTCTCACCGTCCCCAGCCTGCCGGTGCTGGTGCTCGCCCAACTGGTCTTGGGCGCGGCCATCGGGTTGATCTATTACTCCTCACTGTTCTATTCCATGGACGTGGGCGAAACCAAGGGTGAACACGGCGGCATCCACGAGGCAGCCATCGGTTTGGGTAATTTCGCCGGCCCGGCCGTGGGGGCGGCCTCCCTGCACTTCCTGCCGCACTATGCCAACAGCGGCGCTCTGGCTGTCAGCGCGCTGTTGCTCTGCGGTTTGGGCGGCTTGCTGACCATCCGGTTCAAGACGAAAACTTGATAACTGCCCGGTTTCCCTTCATGCTTGCGGACGATTCACGGTGAATGGCCCGATATCCTAACCCGTTTAACCAACATGTCATTACTTGCAGGCAAACTCGGCATCGTCTTTGGGGTCGCCAACAAGCGCTCCATCGCTTGGGCCATCGCACAGGCTTGGGCCCGGTCCGGCGCCCAACTTGCCTTCACCTACCAGGGGGAACGTCTCAAGGAGAACGTCGAGGAACTCGCCGGCACCTTCGGCGCCGATACCCTCATCCTGCCCTGTGATGTAACCAAGGATGAAGACATCGCGCGCGTCTTCAGCGAAGTCGGCGCCAAGTTCGGCAAGTTGCACCTATTGCTACATTCCGTGGCGTTCGCGCCCAAGGATGCGCTGGAAGGTGAATTCGTGAACACCAGCCGGGAAGCGTTCCGCATCGCGCACGATGTCAGCGCGTATTCCCTCGTCGCGCTGTCCCGCGCCGCCGCACCGCTCATGCCCGACGGCGGCAGCATCATTGCCATGAGTTATTACGGCGCGGAAAAAGTCGTGCCCCACTACAACGTCATGGGCGTGGCGAAGGCCGCACTGGAGGCCAGCACCCGTTATCTGGCCTACGACCTCGGCCCGAAGAAAATCCGGGTCAACTGCATCAGCGCCGGCCCCGTGAACACCCTGGCCGCGCGCGGCATTGCTGGCTTCACCGACATGCTCAAGCATTACGAAGCCAAGTCCCCGCTCAAACGCAACGTGCTGTCTGAGGAACTCGGCGCCACCGGCACCTTCCTCGCCAGCGACGGCGCGGGCGCCATCACCGGACAGGTCATTTACGTGGACAGCGGCTACCAGATCATGGGCATGTAACCTCGGTGGGTGAGCCCCTGCCAGCGGGTGGGTGTGAGTCTGCCGCTCCTCCGCCCCCCGCGATTCGATATCGTATGATGCCGGTTCACACGTCACGGTGCGGAGTTCTGAACTCAACCAGAACTCAACGGCCCAGCAAGAAGTGAAACGCCCGCTTTAGCGTCGCCAGCTTGACTCGCGGCGGTGGGTAGCGCAATCGCGGGTCAAAGCCGAGCGCAGCACGTAACACGGAGCGCCGGTGACTGAAGCACTCAAAACTGGCCTGCCCGTGATAAGCTCCGAAACCGCTGTCGCCCAGTCCGCCAAAGGGAAGATCATTGCCGATCATGTGGGTGACCACGTCGTTCAGGCCGACCCCGCCGGAGCGGGTTTGTTCGAGCACCTGTTCCTGTGTCGTCCGATTCCGGGTGAACAAATACAACGCCAGCGGCGTGGGCCGGTCGCGCAGCAACGCCAGTGCCTCTTCGAGGCGCGAAAATTCCACCACGGGCAGAACTGGTCCAAAGATTTCCTCAGCCATTACGGGAGCGTCCATCGGCACGTCGGTCAGGATGGTCGGCGCGAGGTAGAGGCTCTCGGCGTCGTGCTGTCCGCCGTGCGCTATCTGGCCGTTGTCCAGGTAGCTGGTCAGGCGATCAAAATGGCGACGGTTGATGATGCGTCCGTAATCGGGGCTGGTGGCTGGATCGGCACCGTAAAACTCGCCGATGGCCTGCTTCACCGATGCCAGCAGTTCCTTGCGGATGCGGCGATCCACGAGGAGGAAGTCCGGGGCCACGCACGTCTGCCCGGCGTTCATGAATTTGCCCCAGGCAATCCGCCGCGCGGCCACTTCGATAGGCGCGTCGGCGCAAACCAGACACGGACATTTGCCACCGAGTTCCAGTGTGACCGGCGTGAGATGCCGGGCTGCCGCCGTCATCACCGCGCGGCCCACATTCGTGCTGCCGGTGAAGAAGATCGTGTCGAACTTCTCCAGCAACAACGCCTCGGCGGCCTCGCGTTCGCCGAGCACGACCGCCAGGTACTCTTCCGCGAAGGTCTCCGCGACGAGTTTCGCCACCGCCGCGGCGGTGTGGGGCGCAAATTCCGACGGCTTGAGGATCGCGCAATTCCCGGCGGCCATCGCGCCGACCAGGGGAGACAGAAGCAATTGGAGCGGATAATTCCAAGGCCCAATCACCAAAGCCACGCCGTAAGGTTCGGAGCGGATGAAACCGCGTCCGGGCCAGGCGATGGGCGGCGCGCGGCGGCGGCGCGGCTTCATCCACGAGCGGCAATGGCGGAGGGCATGACGGACTTCGTGGAGCACAAAGCCAAGCTCGGTCGCATAAGCCTCGTAGGCGGACTTGTGCAGGTCGGCGTGCAAGGCGGCCAACAGCGCCGGTTCGTGTGCCACCAGCGCGTCATGCAGTTGGCGCAGTTGACCGATGCGAAACTCCGCCGGACGTGTCGCGCTCGAATGGAAGAACGCGCGTTGCCGGCGGACGAGGTTGGTGAAATCCATAATTGGTTCGGCAGACCTTCTCCCGGCCTCCCTGCGGCCGTCAAGCGATGAATGTGGTTGCGGGCTCACGCCGAAGCGAACGTGGCGGAGGAACTGTCACGGCGGAGCTGGGTCGGGGTCGGCGAGTCAGAGGAACGAGCAAAAGGTGAAGACGGCGATGCGATTGCGCGCGGAGAACGGCGGTGACGATGAAATGGATTACGGAGCGGTTGGCTCTGCGTGCGCCGGGTTATGTGAATCACTGGCTCTCTCGTCGGCGAAAGTCGAAAGGGAAGTGATGTGTCAAAACCAAGAACCGCTCGCCCTAATATGTGCCCCATTTACATTTCGGTTACGAGTCAACGTGTCGTTTTTGGTTCGATTGGACATTGCTGCTGCCCGCTGCCAAAGGAGCCTGAATGTCAGTGGATGATCTCTTCCTGGGGAAAACCTACGGTCGGCGCAGACGATAGTACACCGCCGGTGTCGTCGGACTGATCGGAAGGCTCAGATTGGTCACCGATTGTGAACCGGGAATATCAAACCAAGCGCTGGGATTCGCCACGTTCACCGAGTTGGACTGGACGCGCCAACCCAGGTGTGATTCCGGCCACGCGAGACTGAGCGTCGCTCCGTTCACGTCAATTGTCAGGCTGGTCGGCGTGTCGGCCACGAACGGAGCGAACTCCACATTGTCGAGCACGAGCACGCTCTGGCCCGTGGTGACGGGGCGAAAGGCGATCACCACCTGGGTGGTGGCCGGGTTCGTCACAACATAGGTCATGGTGTGACGATGGAAGGTCTGATCCGCAGTCAATGCCGGAGCAAAGCTGCCCTGGGTGCCGGTGAATGAACCGGCCGCATTGAACTCGGCCACCGACACGTTCAGTGTCAGCGAACCGCCGCTGACCTGAAGCAAAGCCGCATCAAACGAGAGGGTGTATTTCCTTCCCGTCACCACTGGACTGCGGGCGTTGTCATTGTCCAAGCCATAATCGTGCGCGGCCGGCGAGCCAGTGTTCGTCACCGCCAGGCGCAGCGCCCGGCTGCCCGGTTGACCGCCCGTGTAGCTGCCCGCGTCCACGATCGTGGCGGTCAGGTTGGTGATCGGCGGCGATCCCACGCTGAAAAGCCGCCAGCCGAGGAACGTGGTCGTATCCACGAAGACTCCGTTGCCTCCGGCGCTGGTGGCGGGTGGGCTGGACTCGAAGTCGCCGTTCACCAGCAGCGGAGCGACCACCATGCGGACGTTATCCAGGCTGATCGTCGTTGCGCCCACCACCCCCCGCAACGGGCCGAAGAACATGCCGATGCCGGCCGTCGCCGGGTTCACCGGTTGATAGATGAAGGTGTGCTTTTCGTAGGTGGTGGTGGCTACCGAGCGGAGGGTCGAGAGGCCATTACCCAGGTAGCCGCCCGCGCTGTCGAATTCCTGCACTTGGAACAACAGATTGCCGGTGGTGAGGCCGGCGATCCAGGCGGCATCGAAGGAAACGACATACCGCTGCCCCGGCTGCACCGGGGTGTGCATCGCGGGCATCCATTGATCCAGGGCATGGCCCGCCGTGCCACCCGTATTCGTCACCCCGAGACGCATGGCCCGGGTGCCGATGGAGGCGTTGGCGATGAGGGTCGCGCTGAAAGCGACGCTGTTCGTGTCCACATTGAACACGCGCCAACCCGTGAAGGTGGCTCCATCCGCCATCACCGGCGGCAAACTCACACTGGTGCCCAGCGGCTGACTTTCGAAGCCGTGGTTCTGCGAGAGCAGATTCGGATTCCCGGGGGGGATTCCACCTACCCAACCTGGCCAGATTGACGTGCTGGGCGCCTGGTTGGCCACCACCAGCGTCTCGTCCGTCTGGCCGTCCCCGTCGCGATCCACGTCAATGGTCACGGGCCCTTCGCCGAGCGTGGCCCAGTTGGGCCGGATCCAGTGCGTGGCGCCGGCTTCCAAAAGCAGGTTGGGGTGATGAAACACGCGACTTACGTTGCCGGTCGAACTGTTAAGTTCGAGATGGTACGAGGATGCCTCAGCGGTGCCGGCCAGACGAAATCCCCCCGCGTCGGCGGTGAGGCCGAGGCTGGCGGGATTCGTCGCCACGAGGCCGGAGGCGCGCAGGCTGCGGAACTCCCGGCCATTGGCGAGCGTCAGCGCCGTGAGTTCGAATGTTCCCGGACCGCCGCTGACAACCGACAAGCCATCTTCGAGCAGGTCCACCACCGCGCGCGTCGGGGAGGCCGCACCCGTCTGCAATAGGGAGGCCTTGACCGCGCTGCCCGAGACGCGCACGCCCGCAATCCCGTCGGTGCGGGGAATGGCCTCCGCCCGGTAAGAAACACCGGAGGGAACGACATAGGCGTCCGGCTGGGATGGCCTGCCGGTAATGGGAAAACTGATGAAGCCGCCGGGGAGGGTTTCGGTCAACACGCCTCCCTCATAGCGCAGTTCGCCCGCTCCGGATGTTACCGCCCCGCCGCGCCCGATGATACTCACTGAAAACGTCTCCGGCTCCGCGTCCCCAGCCGCCTTCACCATCGCTGGCAAGGGGTTCCCATTCCCGTCCAAAACGTGAGCCCATTGAGTGGAGGCCGTCTCAAATGCGCGCAAGACTTCCATCGAGAGATAAATTCCAGTGTTGGTGTCTCCCACCCAGTTGGGATTATGGTGCCACCATTTGTTCGCTTCAGTATCAATGTAAAGTACTGCGTTTACATCATCGTTTGGGCCGGGAGGGCCGTCGTTGGGATCAATGATTCCGATGGTATACAATCCTTCTTCCGACCCTTCCTCGCCTTCACGGTACATCCAGACCGGGACTACGGCGTGAGCTCCCCGCCCAGGCGCTTGGCCGGGCCGAAGTATAGCACTTGTGAAGAAAAGGAACCGGTCTCGGTCGCGGTCATCGCGCTCGAACATGGCTTTCAGCCGGGCAACCACATCGCGCGGTGTCATAGACGCGCGGTTCAGCACCGCCTCCGCTTGCTGCAACCGCCCATGCCAGTAAGGTTGCAGAGCATGCACCGCATCGAGAACCTCGTTGGAATTGAGAAGTGCCCCGAGGGTTGCACTTCCGCCGCTGGGCAGCCATTTTTCGTCGAATCGGTCGGGATCCTGGAATGCCGCCAACATTGCCATGGACAGTCCGTAGCACGCACCATTGTAAATCGGAGACTCAATCAAACGCCAATTCCACCATAAGGCAGCCTCGGGATTGGGTTGATTCCAAACCACTCCGCCGAGCGTCCACGGCTCCAAAGAGGTATAAGTGCCTTGAACGCCGAAGGCCCGGACCACAGCCGCCCACGGCGGATAAGAGTAAATTCTTCCGTTTCTAAAATAAAGAGGGTGATAACGAACCTCCCACTCCCCGCCTACGAAAGGGTCATAACCAAGAATCGGGTCGTTGTATGCATAACTATCCCGGCGCCAGTAATTTTCATTCCACATTGCTTCTTGATCCTGTGGAAGAAAGCTGAAGGCATGTTCATCGGCAGAAAAGGGTTCGTACTCCGGCTGCTGAAAGCTCCCCACCACACGGTGTAGCCACCAAGAATCGCGAACCCGAAAGTGGGCACTAATTGTTTCCGTTGTCGCGTCGGCAGCGTCTACGGCGATCACAAAGGTTGAAGGGGAGAGGAGGTCTGCGGGCACGTCCCATTCGTACATGCCGGCTGCGGCAGGCACATTCTCAGCAATGAGCGTTCGCGTCACACAGGGAGAGAGCGAGCGCTGCACGAGGTAAAGATCCACCGCCACCATGTTGGTCGGCGCCTCGAAGCGGATCGTGTAGGGCTCATCGGGGCGTACAATTTCGTCTCTGGCCGGAGCGGTGATGCGCAGCCGCGAGCGTAATTTGAAGGCATACGCCGCGCCCACGTAATCGCGAGCCTCTTGGGCACCCGTCAGGAACCGGTCACCGGAGATCGAAATACTGCGGCCGAACGAGTCTGGTCCCAGTGCCCCGTTCGTGATCGTTTCCTGCTCGATCCACGCGGAGCCTTCGCGCTCGAAAACATGGATCACGCTCGGGTTTGCCGCTATCGATTCAAATGGAAAAGTGCTGATGAGCAGGTGATTGCCTTCGACGGCGATGGTGGAGCCAAAGCCGTCCTGGGGGTGGCTGACACTTTGCCGGATGCTGCCGGTCTGATTCCAGGTGGCACCGTTACGTTCGAAGACTTGGACGGGGCCCGTGACGTTCAACCCGTTCTCAGCAAACAAGGGATTGCCGATAAACAACGTGTCACCACTGAGGGCAATGCTGTTGCCAAAGGTGAAATACACCCCGTTCGGCGCCGCAATGCGTTGCTGCTCCTGCCACGCCTCGTTTTGCCGGGCAAAAACGTAAACCGACCCGCCGCCGGGTGAATAGTAGTCTCTCGTGCCGACGACAATCGTGTTTCCGTCAAAGGCGAGGCTTGCCCCGAAAAGCTCAAAAGAGGTCGGCCCGCGCGCGGGCACCAGTTGCTGCGTTTGGGTCCACACAGCCCCAGTTCTCTCGTAAACCAGGACTGCACCGTGGTCGTCCTCCGAATGGGTTCCTCCCCTTTTTAGACCGGGGATTCCCACAACGAGGGTGTTTCCGGAAAAAGCCACGGTTCGCCCAAATCCATCATGGATGGTGATCCCTGCGGGAAGGGGAAGGGATTGCTGAAGCGACCACTGTGTTCCACTTCGCCCATAAATATAGACTGCAGGCAGATCAGGATTGGAAGGCCATCCAGGTGTACCGACCACCAGCGTGTCAGTCGAAATCGCCAGACTTGCGCCAAAATAGGAGTTGTTAGCCGGGCTGGCGAGCGTTTGCCGAAGTCCCCAAGCGTTGTTTTCGCGCGTGTAGCAATACACCCTGGCATCGCCATCGGAATTACGGCCACTCACAACGGCCAAGTCCCCGGAAAGTGCAATGCTTGATCCGAACCCGGTCTCGAAGTCGCCGTCGGGGTTGGAAAACCCGTGCTCCAGGACAATCGTCGGCCCGCACGAGGCGGCCACCACCTGTCTCTGTCCGAAGACCGCCAGGAGGAAGAGGGTGATGAACCACCACGTTGAGGACATGGAGTTTCGCGGTTTCGAATCGGTATGCAGGCTCATAAAAGGGTTTTTCATCAGGGCGGAGGGCAGTTCTGGCTACTGACCAGTTTGCGCGGGAGTGCCGACAGCCCGCGCTCGCGCAAGCGCTGCCGAAAGCGGTCGAAAATTCTCTCGAACACGTCGGCCTGGGTCAGCGCCTCCCGGAAATCCCAGACCGTGTTGGCGTCCGGGGCCTTGTCTCTTGGCGGCCAGCCGATGAACTGCCGGAGAAGCTTCAACCGATCGTTGGCCTGAGTTTCTGTCAACTCGTTGGGCCGATTGTAAAAGCGTTGCACCACCAGCGCCTTGAACGTCTTCAACCCGTCGTGCGGTGGCCGCCCGCCCGACCCCTTGGCGGGCTGGGCCAGCGCAGCGTCCAGCCTTAGGCGGAAGCGGCAATGCGACCACCGCGTAGGCGAGTTCCGCGGCGCCTACCCGCAGGCACGGAGCGCAGCTACTCAGCAAAGCGATTGCGAGCCAGGCGAAACCGGGGCCAGTCTTCGCGTGACGACGATTGGATTGGAGAAGACACATAATGGGGGGGGCTGTGAACCGAAATAAGTGGGAGAGATGGTGAATCAAGAAAATCGGTCGCTGGGAAAGAATTGCTCGCGCGCCGGGTTCATTGGCATTGATTTTCCCCTGGTACCAGCGGGTGTCAACCCCGTTCTTCGATCTTTGAGACATTTTGCCCGTTTGACGAAGCGTAAACGTAAACGGGTCTTGCTATGGACATATTCGGGCGGGGACGTGTCGTCTGGCGGCATGGCGCGGGAGTTGAGCGTGGAATGTCCCGACGTGATTTACCCCGTGAGATAACCGACAAACCGTTTGGTTGAATCTCCCGCGCCAATTGCCGCTTTGACCGCAACGTTCCTGGGGCCACTTATCTCACGAGGTGAATCACGTAATTTACCGGGGCACCTGCGCGAGCCGATCTTCCGCGATGACGCGGATCGCCCCCACGGTTTCTCACCAGGCCGGGCGAGGCGTGCATCAGGACCAGCTGGCAGGTTCAGGCACTCTGCCTGATGCCGAATTATTTCCATCCGGTCTTGGAAACACCCCAATGTGATTTTGCGGCCGGGATGAGATGCTTTCTGCGCACCCACACTGCCCGCTTCAATCGGCGGTGCTGGTCAACAGTCTCAATCAACACGCGGGTCTGGCAACGCCGGGCATTGAATCAGGCGCGAAGGCGCGCCCGTGCGGTTGACGAAGGCGTCAACCGCCGTACGCGCGGGCGCGGGCGCTCCCCTTGCAGAAAAGTGACTTGGGCCGCCGCCACCTCGGTAATCGTTTCGACTCGCCCCGCGGGTTGGCCATTTGCTCGGCCTTAATGGGTTAAATGGCGACCTTGAGGGACTTCTTAGATTCTTGGCCAAGCTGACAGTCCGCAACGCACACGGTGAACTTGATCGGAAGTATTCACATGCTTCGTCGCTTGCCACCGTTCTGGGAGCGCAACCCCAAGTTTCTTCTTGTCCAGCAGGAAGATTTGAGCCGTCCAGACCACGGCCCTGGGGCTTGGAGTTTCTTTGGTTATTGGAGATTGGAATTTGGAGTTCTATTGCAACTGCGCCTTGCCCCTTCCCTTGAACGTGAGTTCGGCAATGCCCGATTTGTCCAGTTCGCCAAAGCCTTCCTTCACCATGCGGTCGTATTGCTTCTTGGTGGCGGCGGCCAGCGGCAGGTTCAGACCCTGTTCCTTCGAGAGTTTGAGCGCGATGCCGGAATCCTTGGCGGCGTGCGCGGCGGAGAAGAAACACGAGTGGTCGCGATTCTGCATGTCTTCGCCGTCGGTTTGGAGCACGCGCGAGTTGGCGCCGGTTTGAGAGAAGACTTCGCGCAGCATGGCGAGATTGAGTCCAAGTGCCGCGCCGAGGCCCAAGCCTTCCGCGAGGCCGGCGGTGTTGATGTTCATGACCATGTTGACCAGCGCCTTGACCTGCGCGGCCTGGCCGGCCGGGCCGATGTAACGGAGCAACTTGCCCTCGTCGCTCATTTTCTCCAGCAACGGTTTGGCTCGCTCGAAGGCTTCCGGCTTGCCGCCAATCATCAAATAAAGCGTGCCCTGCCGCGCCTGCGTGATGCTGGAGGCCATGCAGGCTTCGAGCGAACTCGCGCCCTTGGCTTCGCATTTCTGTTCGACCCAGACGTGAACCGCCGGCGTGATGGTGGCGCAGTTGAGGAAGAGCTTGCCTTTGGCGCGCGACAACAATCCACCACCGAAGATTTGCTTCATCGCCTTGTCGTCGGTGACGACGGTGATGATGACGTCCGAGAGCGCCGTAACGACTTTCAACTGGTCCGCAGCCACGCACCCGAGTTCCTGGGCGAGCGATTGCGCGGCGGTGGGGTTCACGTCATATACCGCGGCGATGGGGTAGCCACATTCCTTCAGTCGGCGGGCCATGTTGGCGCCCATGCGACCGACTCCGACGAATCCAATTTTCTCTGACATGTTTCCTTTCGTGTTGAGGTTGCGTTCCGGTTGATCCGCCCCGCCCGCAAAGGCTGACCCGTTCCGCAGGTCTAGCGGCGCCCGGGCAAGCGGGAGCAAAACTGATTCAACCCCTGAAACCGGTTCCATTCTGGCGTGGTTCAGAGGCGATGCGGCAAGGTTGGCCCCGATGCCCAATCTGCTCAACTCTTTTTCTCGTCCTTGGGGCGGTTTTCGAGCGTCCGGGTCATCTGCCGGATTTCGATGCCGCCTTTCACGCCGATGTAGAAGAGCAGGAAGCCGTACCAGGCAATGGAGGCGAATACCAGAATGGTCCAGAGAATGATGAAGGGATCAATGCCGTTCATTGGGAAACCTCCGCTGGGGAATTGTTCTTCGCGTCCGGGGCCAACCAGGAACCGACCATCATGCCGGCAAATGCCATCCCGAAGGATGACACGCCCGCCAGTTCCGCCGAGATTTTCATGGATGCCGGCAGCACGCCCTTGGTCACCAACAGATTTAGCACCAGAAACAGCACCGGCCCGATCGCGCCGAAAATTATTGCGGCATAAGCGCCGGCGGCAGTTGCGCGGCGCCAATACAATCCGGCCACCAGCAAAGTGAAGACACTGGCCAGGTAGATGTTCCCCGTCACTGCGAGATAGCTCCACGCATCGCCGGGCAGTTCGTACCACAAGCCCCAAAACACCAGGAAGACACCAATCGCCAGCACCATCATGCGCGTGATGAGCAAGCGCGCTTTCTGCGACAACGGCTTCTTCACGCACGGCAGAATGAGGTCATTGTAAATCACCGTTGCCCACGTCAGGAGATAGCCGCTGTCCGTGGACATCTCGGCCGCCAGCATGGCGGCGATCACGATGCCGATCAGGCCAATCGGTAACAGGTGCGCCAGGTAGGTCGGCATGGCATTGATGCTGTCCGCCGGCGCGCCGCCGTGCTGGCTGAAGTAAACCAGCGCTCCCACGCCCCACAATACCGGGAGCAGCCATCGTCCGACAAAATAGAAGGAGGACCGCATATAGACTCTCCGGGCGGTGGCCGCATCCTTGGCCGCGAGCACGCGGGACACATTCGGCTGCCAAGTGGTTACGGCGGCCAGTTGAAAGAGCAATTGCCACAGCACGAACGCCCAACCCCAACTCGTCGGATGCAACGGATTGAACGGATGTGAGGTGAGCGTCTGTCCGACCTCGGCGCGTGAACCGTCCCAGCAAATCCACAATTGCGTCAGCAGCCCGGTCCAACCCCACTGCGCAATCACCAGCACTGAGATCACGACGATGCCCAGCCCCATCACGAGGAATTGCAGATAATCGGTCACCAGGACGGACAACATCCCGCCCAGCGCCGTGTAGAGGAGGATGATGCCCAACAGGGCGGTCATCACCCATTTGAGATGCACCTCCGGCAGACCGGTGACGTGAACAAGAAACTGACCGCCGATTTTGAGGAAGATGCCCATGTTCAACAGGCCGCCCAGAATCACCACCAGGCCCGCCAGCCAGCGGACCTGCTTGTTGAATCGCTTCTCAAACAACTCCGGAATGGTCATCACGCCCGCCGCGCGCAAGGGTTGGATGATGAAACCGGTTCTTCCCACCGTGAACATCGCCAGCGCCATCAGCACTCCCACCGTCGCGCCGGCAAATCCTTTTTGATAACCAGCCTGCGCGGCATACATCACGGTGATGATCCCCATCTCGGTGGCGGCCAGCGAGGCGATGCCGAGATTCACGTTCATCTCGCGACCGGCAATCGCGAAATCCTCCACCCCGCGTACGTAGCGCCGCATCCAGATGCCGGCCATCATGCAGCCGGCCAGGTAAACCAGAATGATGCCCCAATCAAGTGGCGAGAGGTTCATGTCTGAATACAATCGTCTGCGCTCAACTATCTGCGTCCGACAGCGGTTTGCACTGCTTTCAATGGCGGGCGGGCCGCCCGCAGGGGATCTCTCATCTGATCCGCATCCGGCAACGTCCTGCGCCGGCAGGCTAACACGCCAATGGTCGGCGCCGCAAATCAGGAAACCTCGAATTCCGCACCTCGGTGGAATTTCGTCCGCTGCCGCCAGGCTCGGGCATTCTCAGGCGGGCACCGCTTCGCGTGGCGGCGCGGTAGAATTTCCCGCTCGCCTTTTCGGAGGAGCACCGTAATCTGCTCCCAGGATGAACATTGGTGCGAGGGCTTCACGAGCAGCCGCCCGAAAGACGTTGAGATGAATTTGCTCCACATATTCCAGGATCGCAGCCAAACCTTGGTCGTTGCGACACCCAGCTTCGCCTCAGTCGCAGGGCGGAGGCGCGGGTGCGTGGTCGTCTCCCATTGGGCCGTGGGGCAACCGCAACCTAATTGATTGAATCCCACCATGCCACGCCGGCACCGATCCAGAGGCCCTCGAGACCCCAGAGATCCTCGTGAACAAAAGCGGTTTTACCTCCTGCCCGGACAGGGCGGGCGGGCGTATCACCGCAAGCAACTGCTCATTCTGCGCTGGTCGCTATTCGTGGGACTGCTCGTTTCCGGGCTTTTGGCACTCGCCATGTATTTGCTTTACCGCTCGCCCAAGTGACCCCGGTGGTGCTCCCAGAGAATTTGGCTGGCTCGCCTGAGCTCCACTGGCTGCTGTCATCATAACCTGCGCCGTCAACTCAGTGGCAGGAGGGGCAGTCCACACAGGAAGCAGTAAGTTGAAGGCGCCGTTTCCGAAGGCGGCAAATTCAGTTCACCGGCGCGGACGCGACTTGACGGCCGTCTTGACCGGACGCGCGCCCGCGGAAAACCGCTCCACCTGCGCCCGTAACCGCGCGATTTCAGCCCGGGCACGCTGCAATTCAACCTTTGTTTGATGCGTGTCCTCGCGGGCACCGGCCAGTTCGCGCGCGTGCCGCCGCAATTCCAACTGGGTCATGACGTGATGGGCGAGCACGCGCAACGCCTGTTGTTGATCCGTGGTCAGCCTGCGGGGCGACTTGTCCAGCACGCAAAGCGTGCCCAACGCATGACCATCCGGTGTCACCAACGGCGCACCGGCGTAAAACCGAATCTTGGGTTCGCCGGTGACCAACGGATTCCGTTTGAAGCGCTGGTCCTGGGTCGCATCCGGCACAATGAACAGGCCGTCACTGGCGATCGCGTGCGCGCAAAAGGAAATGTCCCGCGAGGTTTCCTCGATCGTCATGCCCACCTTGGACTTGAACCATTGCCGGTCTTCATCAATCAGCGAGATCAACGCTATCGGGGCTTCACAGATATGCGCCGCCAGATCGGTAAGATCGTCGAACACCTCCTCCGGCACCGTGTCGAGCACATCGTACTGCCACAGGACTTTGAGGCGTTGCCGATCGTTCTTGGGTTTGGGCGCAGGCATTGGCTTCCAGTTCGAGCGAAATCATAGCGGCGCAATCCTCGGAATCAACGCCTGTTTTGCCGATCCGCGAATCTGCTTTGGCCGCGTTGGCGACCGACGCTTGGGCCCGTTTCACGCTCTCGCTTACATCGGATCGCGGTTCACATCCTCAAAGCAAATCCAACTGGCCGGCGTTCTGCCGATCGCCACGAACCACTGCGGACAATACGGCGCGGTCCAGACGACGTCGCCTGCCCGCACGGGATGCCACTCCGTCCCCAAGCGGTAGATTCCTTGGCCAGCCAGCAACAGCACGCCACGCTCCATGACTTGCGCGGTGACGCACGCATGCGCGGCCCCGGGTAAATACGTGAGAAGATTCACGGCCAGATCGTACGCCGGTTCGCCCGGCAGTAACGCCTGCAATCGGATGTCTTCATTGCCAAGAAACGGGCGGCCCTTCACGTCGCGCTCGTGGGCGATGATGGGATCGAGCCGCGGAGCACCGGCCAGCGGCTCATAACGCTTCTGAAAAATCAACAGGCGCAAATTGTCCCCGCCACTTTTTATCTGGATATCCGTATCCGGCGGCAGAAAAACGTAGCTGCCCGCTTCGAGCCGATGCCGCCGCTCGCGCAGCACAATACTCCCCGCACCCGCCACCAGGTAGATGAAGTACTCATTGGGTCCGGTGTTGCCTTCGCCCAGGCCCTCGTGATCCAGGGTGACGAGCAATTGTGTGAAACGCGCGCCCAACGCCGGCGAGATGTTCACCACGCACACAGCGCCCTTCCAGCCCGGCAGATTGCTCGGGACGAAACTGCCGGGCGTCAGCAAGGCATAACGGCCATGGACCACGGCACGGGTGCCGCCAAATAGATCATTCATCGGTTCAACCTCGATAGGGCATGGCGCTCAAAAGGCTGGTCCCCCGCCGCACGGCCCACATCGCATCCGCAGAGAGGAATCCACGCCCCTGTTCTGGCGCCCTTTGCCATGCAGAATGGAGGGCAGCCTGCGCCATGTCAAACGCGCAGCACCCCTCCGGCCGTCACTACCCATTCCCACGGCGACACTCCACAGAGTTGAGCGTTCCGCTGCACCCGGGAATTCTGAAGTCTGAACCCCGCCTCACTCATGGTCTGAAACACCCGCAGACGTGGCACGGCGGTGCGGTTCGCTGCTTGCGGAAACAGGCTGGTGTCGTGACAAACAAATCCCCACACAAGGTCGGGCGCGTCACTCCGTGCGCGCCGTCGGGAAAGCGAGGGGTGAATTGCGGCGCGCACGGCGTGACCCGCCCGACCCACGCCTCGCAGGATGAATCGTACTACTCGGTCGCGGCACCAGTTTCTGGCCGCTGATCCAGCCATTGGATGTCGTGCCGAACACATTCTTTGCGTGGACGAGGTTATTGCGGTCGCGTCCGCAAAAGGTCACGGTACATAGGTGTGTAAGCCTCGTCGTGCGTGCGCAAACGAAAGAGCCGCGGGATTCACCGTTTCACGGCTTGCTTGCGGACTCAACCGGTTCATTGATTGCCTTGACCTGCTCCTCCATGTCCCGCCCCAGTGCCAGCATCTTTGCCAGGGCCAACTGCACCGCCGGTTGGTCACCCCGCTCCAGCGCCGCGCCCAACGATCCGACCAATGCGAGCGATTCCACCGCCCCTGCTTCGAGTGGTGTATTTCTAAACACTTCGCAGAATTTCTGAATGTGCGGCGTGAGTTGGCGGAGTGACACCAAGGCGTTCGTAGCGTCGTTGGCATTGATCGCCGCCACTGCGGCCGACCAGTTGCTGCGAATGCCTTGGGTGGTGGGCGCGGCGTCGCGCAGTTTAAGAGCCAACTCCCCGGAGGACGGTGCCGCCGTTGCCGCAGATTTTCCTCTCACGCTCGTCAGAAACTTCTCGTCGCTCTCGTCCAGACTTTCAGCGAGTTTGTCGGGCTCGACCTGACCGTTCCACCAGCGGATGATCTCCGCCTTGTAAGCCGGCTGGCCGCCTTGGTCGTTCCACCATTTGCCCCACGCGTTCCAGTCCTTGGCGAAATTCTTGCCGGTGATCCTGACCAGCGAAATCTGCGCCCACCAGCGCGTGTTGACGTTGCCGTGATAAACCAGGTGAATCAAATCCGGTACGGATTCCTTGTCGCCGAGGATGCCCAGTGCGCGAATGGCCATCCAGCGGTCGCGATTGTTTCGATCCACGCGTTCGGAGGCGATCTCGCGCAAGCGCGGCAGCGCCCTGGTGGAGCGCATGGCGGCAAGCGTGTTGATAGCCTGATAGTACTCCGTGGAACGCGGGCCGTTGAGCGCGTCTATCAACTTCCCTTCCAGCGCGGCGCGCTCCTCGTCCGACCAGCCATCGAAGGTGCGTGCATCGAAGAAGCTGCGGAACTGGCGGTCCGTCCACGCGAGCACTGCGCGCTGGTCATCATTCAGAAGATCCCCGCCGGGCGACGGCGGCACAGCGGAGGCGGGAGTGGAAACGGCTTTCGACTTCAAGCTCTGAAACTGCTGCCAAAGGGTCTCTTTCTTCCGCTCGAAGTTTGCCTTGGCGCTGGCGAGGTCGGGCAGGCGATCTTCACCCAGATTCTTCCAAACGCCGTTGACCAGGCCGAAACAGCGTGAACTGTAAGGATGCCTGCCCTTGCCTTCAGGAAAGGACAGATAGGTAATCACGTTCGCCAGCTCGTCCCGCCACGTTTGCACCACGACGATCTTGGAATCCTCCAGCGCCTTCAGGTAGGTCGCCAGTCCCGTGGCAGCGCGCTGCTCCTCGCGGCGAAACCAGTCCTCCTGCTGCTTTGCCTCGATGGGCACAAGGCTCAATCGGCTGATCGCTGCCGCGTCCCTGCGAAAGTTGGCGCGTTGCCACGCCACACACGCGCCCTCGGGCGATGACAGATCCTCGCCGGCAGGGAATTCGCTCACCGCCCGGTTGACCCGGCGCTCAATCACGGCAGCCCCGGCTCCGCCCGCGCCCGTGAAGAAAGTCAGCAGGTACGGCACGGCAGCCTGGCCGTTCGTATCAGTAAAGTTCTGGAACTTGTCGCTGTTGAGCCAAGTCGCGTAGAACTTGTTCGGCTGCAACTTCACCGGCAGCACACACGTGCGCGCGTCGCCCAAGTAACGCGGTGCGCCGGTCGTTTCTGGAAAATTCTCCTCGCCCCAGGTGGACCACGACCAACTGCCGTCCTGCATCGCTTTGCTGAAAGTGACGCGCAGTTCCGTGAGGCCGGGATCCACGTCCGTCGCGCCGGCCACTGGCACGGTTTTCACCACAACTGGCGGGGCGGATTCGAGGGTGATTTCGGCGGCGTCAGCCGGCTCAATGAGCCAGATCGTGGCCGCGGTAAGCGTGAGCAGGAATATCGTTTTCATAAGCCGGGGGATGGTTGGGGGGAGGTGGTGGCGGAAAATCAATTTCGCGTTTCAAAGACCAGCAGATAGGGAACGGAGGGCTGGTTCTGCGCGTCGCGAAACGCGTTGAACTGGCCGCGATTGAACCACAGCACGTAGGTCCGGCCGGGTTCGAGTTTCACCGGCATGACGCACGTACGCTGGTCCACGTAACGAATCGGGCCGGCGCTCTCCGGAAAGGTCTCCTTTGAGATTTGGCAGACCGACCACATGCGGTTCGTCAGCATGTCCTTGCTGAAGGTGACACAGATTTCCTTTAGCGCCGGGTCCACTGCGGTCTCGCCCGGAGCCGGAATGGTCTTGACCACGGACGGCGGCATGTTCTTCACGGATACGTCCGGTGTTTTCTCCGCGCCAATGACGTTGGCGCCCAAGGCGGTG
The DNA here is from genome assembly GCA_026125285.1 of Verrucomicrobiia bacterium. Classification (GTDB taxonomy): domain Bacteria; phylum Verrucomicrobiota; class Verrucomicrobiia; order Limisphaerales; family JADLHS01; genus WYBW01. The sequence continues at coordinate 141,457 of JAHCLO010000010.1, forward strand.
ATGAGCACGATGGCGAATGAGGTTGCGATTTTGGTTTTCATTTTGGTTCCTTTCATTTGGTTGTGGAGGCGAGGGGGCGCGTCTGAAAAAACAGGGGATACGGCAGGGCCGGATGATTCTGTGCGTCACGGAAACTGTCGAATCTTTCGAGGTTGATCCACAACGCATACGTCCGGCCCGGGCGCAGTTTCACCGGCAGGACACAGGTGCGCAGATCCACGTAATGGATCTCGCCCACCCGCTCGGGAAAGGTTTCCTCGGATACCTGACAAAACGCCCACATTTGATTCGTGAGCATGTCTTTGCTGAAGGTGACCCGAATTTCGCTCAACGCGGGATCCACGTCCGCCGCGCCTGCTTCTGGAACGGTTTTCACGACCACGGGCGGCGGGATTTCCATGCTCCCGTTCACCGGGGATGAATGCGCGACTGAACGCTGCTGTTCCCGCGCCAAGTCCGCCATGCGTTCGCCGATGCGCCGAAACGCGCGGGCATACTCCTCGTTGTGTTGCGCGAGCCGCCGGACCTTTTCCCAGTCACCTTCATCCAGCGCCCGCCGGACCTTGGCAATGTCATTGAATATGCCCACCGGAAATTCCAGGTCCGTCCCCTGCACCACCGCATTGAAGTTGGTCAACAATTCGAGCAAGCGCCGGGTGCCCGTCCGAGCGGCGGCCAGATTTGTTGCAGTAAACGCCGCGTCAAACTCGTGTCCAAAGTCTTCGATGTGGTTGAACAAAGCGACCGCGCGGATTTCATCGAATCCAACTTTGGCCGGGCGCCCGCCTGCGGCGGGCTGCAAGGCGAAGTCGCGGCTCACACTACGGATGCCAAGTGCGCGAGGACCGAGATTGGTGGTCAAGGTGGTGTGATCTGGCGCGGAGATTGCAACTGGCTTGCCTTCGGCATACCAACCCACGTAAAGAGTGAAACGCCCGTTCTGATCGGCCCGCGCGTCGGCCGGATCGCCTTTCTCGCGGGCGCGCGCCGAGCGGGGCAACAATCTCAATTCCGCATTGGCCACGGGCTGGCCGGTTTGAGCATCCACAACGGCACCCCGAACAAAAACACTCGTCGGCACGAACAGTTGTCCCAATCCAAGCGCCAGTGCCAGCGCAATGACAGTGCCCGCCACCACGCCCGTTCTTCGCCCCCGCGTCGCCCACCAGCAGAAACCGTAAAGCGCCGCCACCGGCAGGGGTGTCTGAAAGAGATTCCATTTGATCCGGCCTTCCGAGATCTGCCACAGCGTCCAACCCGACGCGATGAGCAGCGCCGCTGTGCCCTCGCGTTTCCAACCGGCCAAGAACCCGGCCAGGATCAGCCCCAGCGCGACGAAGTTCAGTTGCACGCCTTCCGGCTGCGAAGCGATCGGGGGCAAACCTTCCGCCAGGATGAACATGCCGAAGAAAGCGAGCAGCAACGTGCCAAGGATGCGCGCCATCCAGCGCGCCCCGACGACCCACGGTGAGGATGCCTGCTGCGGTTCCGCCGCTCGTCTTGACAGCCCCGCCCGCGCCGCGTCACGCACCGCTCCCCAAGGCCGAAAATGCCGCTGACTCCCGGCGAGCATGAGCCAAAGCAGCGCGATTCCGCTTGCGAGAACCAGCATCGGCAGCAGCAGCCAGTCATACGTGTGCGCCAGGTCTCCCAGTTGCAACATCACCCTTTGCCCCCCGGTCAAAACCGTGTTTTGCGCCGCTGCTCGTTCCACGATCAGCGGTTGGACATAGACCCAGAATCCGCAGAGTACCCAGCCGCCCAGCGAGGCGATCAGCAACATCGCCGCCAGCAAGGACTGGAGTGCGGATCGCGGCCGTTGAGCGGCTGCGGACGACTCTGGTGCCGGCACATCCAGCTTTTTCAACTGCGCCACCGGCAGCTTGAAACTGCGATAGAATCCAAACGCAAACATCGCAATAAGGAAGCCCAGCAGACCACCCACAAGAAATCCGGCGTGCAGCGTCCCAATCACCGGCGATAAAAGGGTCACGACCAACAGCCAGGCGACGCAGTAGATTCCGGCCAGCATGAACGCGTCCTGCGCGACCCCCGGCCAATGGATCACCCGCCGACCTTCCCGCACCACGACCAACGGCGCAAACCAGCGCTGGAAGGCGCGCGGGGCGGGCGCGGGGGCGGGCCCACTCACCCCTGCCGTTTTGTTTGGCGGTGATGCGGCAATTGTCTCCACGTCCGTCTTTACCTCGCTCGCATGCTGGTAACGACGCTCCGGCTCCTTTTCCAGCGCGTGCAGCACCACTTCATCCAGCCGCACGTCCACCTGCACCTTCTTTGACGGTGATTGAAATTTACCCAACGGCAATTCGCCGGTCAGCATTTCGTAAAACACCACCCCCAACGAATAAATGTCCGCCCGATGATCCACTTTTTGCGGAGTTTCCACCTGCTCCGGCGCCATGTAATGCGGCGTGCCGAGCCGGTCTTTGGCACCTGTCAACGATGCACCCGTGGCCTGCGCGCCGAGAATCTTGGCGATGCCGAAGTCGGCAATCTTCACCCGGCCCTGCTTGTCGAGCAGAATGTTCTCCGGCTTGATGTCACGATGGACGATGCCGCGTTCGTGGGCGAATTGCAGCGCCTCGCAAATCTTCGGCACAATGGTCAGCGCCTCCTCGGGGGACAACTTTTTCCTCTGCAACAACTGCCGCAACGCCAGGCCGTCCACGTATTCCATCAGCAGATAATGAAAGCCGCCCGCCTCGCCGAAATCATAAACCGCCACAATGTCCGGATGACTCAGCCGCGCCAGCGCGCGGGCCTCCTGTTGAAAACGCGCCGTGAATTCTGTGTCTGAGATGCCGCTGTCCCGACTGCGGATCAGGATCTTGAGTGCCACGAACCGGTCAAGCTTCGGCTGCCGGGCCTTATAGACCACGCCCATGCCACCGCGTCCGAGACATTCGAGAATCTCCAGTTGGGGAAAGTGCGGCGTGATTTCTTCAATTGTTGGCACGGGCCGGGTTGGCTTGGCTGCTGCCATGCCACCCGGGCCGACTTCGCCGGTTTCGGCCAGTCCGGCTTGAAGCATGCACTCCGGGCAGATGCCCTCGAGTGCCGTCGCCGGCACCGGCTTCCCGCAATGCGGACATGTGGTTTCCGTCGCCATACTTGTCCCTCATCCTATACAAAGGATTTCCCAGCCCGAGGTTACGCTTCAAGAACCGAAAACCGAACAACGACATTCGGCTTTCCACGACTCATCCCATTGAATCGCAATTCCCTCTGCCGCCGGTCTAGGGCCGGCTGATGGTGCTCGATTTACCACTCGCGTTCGTTGGCTCTATCGCTTCGAGCCTTCGATCAACGCACGTGCAAAACCGCCAGCACGTCGGGACTCGGTGCCACCACACAAAGTCACAACTTTGTCACGTCGGCGGCTGCGGCTTGCTCATGGTGGCTTCCCGAACGGAAAATTCCCATGCCATGGCTTGTCGTATCATGTTGCGCGCGGGCTGGCCGGATGCAGATGCACAATCGTCGCGCCCCAGCCGCCGAACGGTTCGCTGGCCAGCGCGAAGGATGCCACGTCCGGATGTTTCGCGAGGATGGAATGGACGGTGCGGCGCAAGTTGCCAATGCCTTTGCCGTGAATGATGCGCACACGAAGGATGCCGCGCTGCAAACACTCGGCCAGGTAGTCTGGCACCAGGTCTTTGATCTCGCGCGGCTGGAATGTGTGCAGGTCCAGCACACCGTCTATCGGCAGTTGAATCGGCTCATCCATGCATCGCAGATTACCCCGGACGATCCCGGCTGAACAAGGCGACATTCGTCACACTTGCCCACTCTCTGCCCGCCTGCTACGGTCGCGCCGATGGAAGCCGGCGACTGGGTGAATCTCAGCGATGACGAGTTGTTGGAGAAACGCATCTCCCAACTCGGCCTGAAACTCGACGGCACGGAAGTCCACCCTCTCATCCTGCGGCTTTACGAGGAATTGACGCAGAAGGGTCTGGTGTTTCACCCGCCCTGCCACGTCGGCGATGAATGGTTCGTGCCGGTTGGCGTGCCCGCCATCTTCATTCCGTTTTTTCTCGCGCATGACCGGTTGCGCAAGCTCGAACGCAGGCTGATGCTGGAGGTGGAAGGGGAAACGGCCGAGTGGTTCATGAAACTCATCCGGCACGAGGCGGCGCACGCCTACTTCTACGCTTACCAGTTTCAGAAAAAGACCAAGTGGCGGCGCGTCTTTGGCGCCACTTCCAACGAGGAAACGCCACAGTTTTATCGGCCCCGTCCGTACAGCCGGTCCTACGTGGTGAATCTGGACGACTGGTACGCCCAGAGCCATCCCGACGAGGACTTTGCCGAGACGTTCGCGGTCTGGCTCACGCCGGGACTGGATTGGCGCGCGCGCTACAAGGATTGGAAGGCGCTGCACAAACTCGAGTACGTGGACGAATTGATGCGTTCACTGGCCGGCAAGCCGCCGGTGCATCAGCCAGCGTACCAGCCGGCGGAGCACGACTGCCTCAACATCAAGCTCAAGACCTATTACGCGCGCAAACGCAAGCTCTACGAGGATTCCTATCCCGACTTTTACGACAACGACCTCAAACAACTCTTCGCGGCGGGCGCGGACGTGGCAGGCCGCGTGCAAGCGTCCGTCTATCTGCGCCATCACCGGCGGCAATTGATGGACGCCGTCTGCCAGTGGACGAACGAGAAAAAATACCGGGTCAACAAGCTGGTGGCCCGCTTGATTGAGCGTTGCGATCAGTTGGACCTTTACATCAAAGGCTATGACCCCAGGCAAAACCTGCAGGTGTCTGCCTATATCACCACGCTGGTGATGAATTACCTCTTCACCGGACGATTCAAACGCACGAAGTAAGCCCGTGAAACCCAAACTCAAAATCCTCGCCCTCTTTGACGCCATCGCCCCGACCACGCTGGATCAGGACCTGAGCGCGGAGTTGAAAACCGACGATTGGAAGACCGAGGCGAACATCCTTGCGGCCCTCGGCGAGCTTGGCCACACCTTCGAGCACCTTGCCATTTTCGATGATCTCGACCTGTTGCGGCAAAAAATCCAGAGCTACGAGCCGGAACTGATTTTCAACCTCGCGGATCAGTTCAAGAACAACCGCGCCTTCGATCAGAACATCGTGTCGTATCTCGAACTGCACGGCGTGCCGTTTACCGGTTGCGGTTCAACCGGACTGACCCTCTGCAAACAAAAGGGCATCTCGAAGAAAATCCTGGGCTACCATCGCATTCGCGTGCCCGAGTTCACGGTGATTCCGCGCGGCAAACGCCAGGCCCGGCCCAAACGGCTCAAGTTTCCCATCCTGGTGAAACCCTTGAAGGAGGAGGCGTCCTACGGCATTTCGCAGGCGTCATTCGTCGAGACCGATGAACAGTTCAAAGAGCGTGTCCAGTTTCTCCACGAGAAGACCGGCAACGATGTCATTGCCGAGGAATACATCGAAGGCCGCGAACTTTATGTGAGCCTGCTGGGCAATCACCGTTTGCAGGTATTTCCCATTCGCGAACTCGTCTTTCAGGAGGTGCCGCCGGACGAACCCAAGATCGCCACCTACAAGGCCAAGTGGGACGAGGAATACCGCAAACGCTGGGGCTTGCAGAACCGTTTCGCCGAAGGGCTTGATCCCGCCGTGGTGCGCCAGATCGAGCAAACCTGCAAGCGCATCTATCGGTTGCTCACCATTGACGGCTACGCGCGCATTGACCTGCGCCTCACCGCGAACAACGAGATTTACTTCATCGAAGCCAACCCCAATCCGATCCTCGCGGCGGACGAAGATTTCGCGCAATCCGCCGCCAAGGCGAGCCTGCTCTACCCGCAATTGATTGATCGCATTGTGCGCCTGGGCCTGAACACGGTGCGGGATTGAACGGGTTATGCGGCTCATGGCCCAGGGGCGATTGCACGCCTCGGCGGGCGCGACCCGGAGACACAATGGGCGCGGCCTTGGGATGGCCAGTGGCGGCTGGTGCTCATCGACGTGCCCACCGGACAGAACGCCCAGCGCGAGCGGCTGCGCCGCTACCTGCGCGACAAAGGCTTCGGCTACCTGCAAAGCAGCGTGTGGATCAGCCCCGATCCGCTGGCGCGGGAACGCAAGATTCTCGGAGGCGGCAAGATCAATGTTGAATCGCTGATCCTCCTGGAAGCGCGACCGCGCGCACGTTCCCTCGCCCATCGGATGGGAGAGGGTGGCCGCCAGGCCGGGTGAGGGGTTGAGGCTGCGCGGAAATCGTCGCGGGCGCGTGGGACTTCGAGCGCATCAACCGCCGCTATGCCCGGCATCTGAAGGTGCTGGCGGAGCGACCGGGCGGCGCGCTCTGAAATCTGAAATCTGGCATCTGCAATCCAGCGAAGCGTGGGCTGCCCGGCCGGATCCTGCCGTCGGATTATCTGGGGCAACCGGCGTGGCGGCGGCGGGTGGAAGTGCTGCGCGACGCCGGCCGGCAACTGTCCCGAATGCTTTCGGGATTCAACCCCGAAAAAACCGGCGCAGCCCGCGCGTGACGCAGGACAACCTTTTGTTGCATATGCAACAAAAGATCGGTCATGGCAATCGTGCTGCGGTTGGCTGACTGGGAAGGGCTGAAAGCCCGAAAGAAAATAGCCCAGGGCAAAGCGAGTGGTGGCCGTGCGCGAGCACCGAGCGACGCCCTGGGTCAACCGTCCACAAAATTTCCAAGCCCTGAGAGGGCGGTAGAATCGCTCTTCAACTCGGCGCGTTGCTTGAACCTTTGCCCCGATTGCATTCCAAGCAGGCAGTGATGAGATTTTCCAACTCGTCTTTCCCACCTTGAGCTACGGAAATCTTGTGGTCCGCCTCAAGGATGACATCAGGCGGACGTTTGCCACAGTAGCAGCAAGTGAAGGAATCGCGGGCAAACACCTGCCAGCGCAATTTTGGATTCAAAGCTGTGCGAGCCGACTTCATCTTGGATTTCTTCCCGGAGCTTAACTCCGAGAAAATGGAGTATTCGCGACATTCGGTGTAGTGACACGGCGTGACCCCAGCCCAATGCCATTGAGGGTCGTTGGAGTCAGCGCTCTCCTTGGCCAAGCGTTCTGCGGCCAGACCAGAGTCAATTTCGTCTGCGTAGCGGTAGAGACCGCTGGCGAACAGGCCGAAGATGTTCTTTGAGACTTCCGGGCAGAAGTTGGAAACGGAGGAGAACTTGCCGTCCGCGTGAGCGATGCCTGGCTCTTCTTCGGCTATCGTCGGCTTCAGAGACGCCCACTTCTTATCAAGCCGTGCCTTGTCTTCATCCGAAATCTTGGTCGTGATGCTGGCGTTTCCCAGCAACCAAATGCTCGCGTAGTAGCGAGGACAAAGTTCTGCGCTTGCGATTGGGCATCGTTTCGGCAGTTTGGCCTTGGCGCTCTGGGACGAATACCAGTCAAAATCTGGGACAATGTTTTTCACACAATACTGCAATCATCCACGTTGGCGTGCAATGTGGCGAGCATGGAATCGCACGGCTCTCTCGCCCTGAAAGGCTGGTCATCGCTTACCCAGCCTCTCGCGGCAACGTGCCATGTGGCCAGCGGCGCTCGTGTCGCCCAGCTTCTCCGCATGTTGGAAGCAATTCATCGCGTCCTGAAAACGCTCCATAGAAACGAACCCAAGCCCTTTCAAGATCCAGAGCGGGCTGAAGTTGGGATGGGTTTTCAACGCGCGGTTGCAGCATTTGACGACATCCTGATGCCGCCCGAGGAAACCGATTGAATGGCCCATGTTGAACCACGCAAACGCATTTCCTAAATCGAGTTTCAGCCCGCTTTCGTAACACGAGACAGCGTCGGCGTGTTGCTGCAACTTCGCCAGAACTGCGGCTTTAGAAAACCATGCCTGCGCGTAGTTGGGATTTGCGGTCAACGCTCCATCGAAGGCCACAATCGCCTCCCTGAGTTGACCAAGTTTCTCCAAAATCCGGCCCTTGCTGTTCCATGCCGAGACCATTTTGGGATTGATGGAAATCGCTTTTTCAAAGCTGGCAATCGCGTCTGAAGCACGCCCCACGCCCATCAATGCAGCGCCTCGGTTAGTCCAAGCGTCAACGTTTGTTGGGTCTATGGCGAGCGCGGCCTCGCAGCATCGGATAGCCTCTTCATAATTGCGCAACTCGTAAGCTGCGCGTCCTCGGTCAAGGTGTAAGAGCGTTCGGCACTGCTCAACGAATCTGGCGGCGGTTGCATCGCCAAGTTTGTGCGCTTCCTGAAAACAGGTGAGGGCTTCATCATGTCGTTCCAGTTCGAGCATCACCTGGCCTTTGTTCGACCAGGCAACTGCAAAGCCTGGCTTCAATGCCAAGGCTCGGCCAAAGCAATCAAGAGCTTCCGCGTGCTGGCCAACCTCGAAGTGCGACGCGCCTTTGTTCAACCACGCTTCCGCGAGGGATGGATTGAGCGAAATCGCTCTGTTGAAACATTCAAGCGAATCATCGGCTCGCCCCAACTTGCCGAGGCTGTTCCCCTTGTTGACCAGATGAAATGCAGTCAACTCGTCCCCGGCCATCGGTTTTGGAACACACAGCCCGGTCTGCGCCTCATAGAGCGACGCCAAATCACGCCGCAACTGGCCGAAATCCTGGTAACGTTCGCTCGAATTCTTGCGAAGACACTTCTCAATGATGGAGCGGACTCGATGGTTTGAGATTTTGTGGATTGGCGGTGTGCCTCTCATGTGCAACGCGGCGAACTCCATGAACGTGCGGCCTATGAACGGAAGTTCCCCAGTCAGCATCTGGAACAACATCACGCCAAACGAATAAATGTCTGCACGCACGTCCACGCGCTTCGCGTCCTCGAATTGTTCTGGTGACATGTGAGTCCATGTCCCCGCAGCCGTGCCGGTTTGGCTGAGGCCAACGCTCAAGTGCCCGGCGGGAGAATCAGCCTCTCCCCACGGAATCGCGTCGTCGAAAACCTTTGCCAACCCGAAGTCCGTAATCTTGAGAACGCCGCTGCTGGTGATGAGGCAGTTCTGAGGCTTGATGTCCCGATGCGCCTTGATTCCTTTTGAAGCAACGTGCTGCATCCCGTCGCAGAACTGGATGCTGAATCTGAGCACTTGCGGCAGGTCGTCAGTGAGCCGTGGCGTTCCAATCCACCGTCCAAGGTCGCCGCCACTGACGTATTCAAGAAACAAGAAAGGCTTGCCACCGATGACGTGAAGAAGGCGCGCCTCGGTGATGTTTTCGTGGAGGTCGAGGTTGACCCAAGCCAATGCCTCCTTTTCAAACCTGTCTTTGATGTTCGGGTTTCGAGCGAAGACTTCGTCCTGAAAAGTTTTGGCTGCGAACGCCTCCCGCCACTCGCGGTCATAGACGATAAACACCACACCCATCCCGCCCTGTAAGATGTGGTGGACTTCCCAGCGCCTTTGAACCACATCGCCAATTTTCCAATTTGAACCATTCACGCTTCCATCCTTCGCTGGCTGCTACGAGTTGAAAAGTTTTTCCACCTTCGCCTTCACGCTCTTAAGAAACTCCCTGTGCAAAGTGCTATTGGTGAGGCGATTAAGGATTCCGGAGTTTTTTCCATCATCAGCCCCCAAGCGGGGGTCCGTGCTTTCATCCATCTTGATGAGCGGCGGCCAGGGGCCTTTGAAGCCTTCGCCGGGCAGTTTCTTCGTCGCGTCAATGCCGAGTTTGCTGCCTTGCCCCGTGAGATAATCCGTCCGCGAGTAGCACTGGGACTTTGCCAATGCCCTATCTCACGGGGCGAGGCGATTTCGCTGGTGGCGTGGTCGAGCACGTCGTCGGTCATTGTAGCAGCCGACGTGAGTCGGCTCATTCTTTCTTCGGTTGGTTTCAATAGCACGAGCATATCGCAAAGTTTGAGCGGACTCACGTCCGCTGCTACGGGTCAAAAGGGCGGCCGGACAATCTTCCCGGCATCTGCTGCCAAATTTGCGGCATAGGTTTTCCAGAACGTCGGCCAGAAATCGTCTTCCAGCGGGTGCATGGCTGGATAGCCGGGAACAACCGCGCCGCAAAACTTCCATTCTTTAGGATGCCCCACCAGACCTTCCTTCCGGGCATTGTCGATGATGTAGAAGCAGACCTTGGCGAAAGCGTTGCGCTTGCGTTGCTCGGTTCTCAGCACGTGGTCGTGCGCTTGGTGTTGGAAACGATGCAGGCGCAACTTTGGCGCGAGGTGCTCACGAAGGAATTTCATTCCATTCTTTTGGTCGGTGTCGCGCCGCACTCCCATCCAGACGAGATGAGTATGATCCGGCATCAGGCAATAAGTCGGGCAGAAGAATCCTTCGCGGGCCGCGGCGTGGAGCATGATTTCGCGGAAGTGGGAGTGGAATGCGTCGTCCAGCCAACCCGCGGCGCGCATGGCGATGGGCATGGTCCAATGAACGACCGCGTCGGCTTGATAGTATTCGCGCGGCAGACGTTGCAGGTAGAAGCTCCGATTTGTGCCTGAGCCGCTGAGATGATTTGCAGCTTCTGGTTGATCGGGTGGTTTCATTTGGTGAGAGCGGACTCACGTCCGCTGCTACAGGTTAAGGATTTTCGCCACGCGCGCCTTCACGCTTTCATCCATCTGGATGAGCGGCGGCCAGGGACGTTTGAAACCTTCGCCCGGCAGTTCCCTTGTCGCGTCGATGCCGAGTTTGCTGCCGCTGGCGATTTCGCTGGTGGCATGGTCGAGCACGTCGGACGGGCCTTTCGTGAAGATGCTGTCGCGTTGCGGATCGGTGTTGGCGCAGAGGCGGAAGACGACTTCGCTGGTGTTGCGTACGTCCACGTCGGCGTCCACCACCACGATGTATTTGGTGAACATCATTTTTCTCATGCCCCAGAGGCCGTGCATGATCTTGTAGGCTTGCATCGGGTAGGTCTTCCTGATGCGTCACGAAGACGAGGTTGTGGAAGACGCCTTCCGCCGGCAGCGCGATGTCCACGATCTCGGGGAAGATCATTTTGAAGATGAAGCCTCGCCCACTATGTGGCGGCATTGGCCCCGCGATACTTCATTGGGATCGCGTACAGCCCGGTGCTGGCAGTGATGAACAACGTTTTGTGATCCTTGCCGCCGAAGCTGACGTTGGCCGTCCAGCCCTCCGGCACGTCAATGTGCGCAATCTGTTTGCCGGTCTTGTCGAATACGATCACTCCCCGTCCGGTGAGATACAGGTTGCCCTCCGTATCGAGCGTCATGCCATCCGAGCCGAGTTCGCAGTGGAGATGTTTGTTGGCCAGCGAGCCGTCGGGTTGAATGTCGTAGCGGTAAGTCTTGCGCGCGCGAATGTCCGCCACGTAGAGCGTCTTGCCGTCCGGGGTGCCGATGATGCCGTTGGGCTGTTCGAGGTCGGTGGTCACGCGCTTGAGTGGCTGGCGGTCGGCGCTGAGGAAATAAACCTGCTGCGTGCCTTGGGGCGGGTCGTTGTGATTCCACCACGGACGCTTGTAGAACGGGTCGGTGAAATACAGGCTGCCGTCTGCGCGCACCCATACGTCATTCGGGCCGTTGAGCGGCTTGCCCTCGAATTCCCCCGCCAGCACGGTGTGTTTGCCGTCGGGGGTGATGGACCATAACTCCATTTTTTCATCCGCGCAGGCGATGAGGTTGCCCTGTGCATCGAAGAACATTCCGTTCGCACGGCCGGCCGGCTGCAGAAACGTGGAGAGTTGTCCGTCCACGCTCCACTTCAGGATGCGATTGTTCGGCTGGTCGGTGAAGAAGACATTGCCCAACTTGTCGGCGGTTGGGCCTTCGGTGAATTTGAAATCGCCGGCGAGCTTTTCAAGTTTCGCCCCCGGCGCGATGACGCTGGTGGACGGGGTGGTCGGTTGGGCGGACATTTGGATTGCCAACCCCAGCAGCAACGGAAACAAGGCATAACTTTTCATGGCCCAAGCTTCCGCCGACGGCCACGGTGCGTCAACAACGCATCCGATCAAGAAGCTGCGGCCGGAACTCTTGCACCCACACTGCCGCACGGCAGCGTGGTTGACCTTCCTTCCCGAAAGCGCGCGAATTCGGGGATTGAGACCCGAAGCCTAGTCCGCCTTTGCGGGCTTTTCCGGTTCCCACGGCACGACCCATTTGTAAATGGTGTGCGAACCACCGTGGTATTCGTCGTCGTTGCCGCCCCGATTATCGCTGTTCATGTGATGCACCTGAACAGGTTTGGCCCCGCGCATATCGAAGTCATGGGAGACGATGCGCGACCCTTTCTTCAGCTTGGCCAGTTGCGGCATCAACCGCACGTTCAGATCCGGCAGCAGGTAAAGTGTCACCACACTCGCCTCGCGCAGATCCAACGTGAAGATGTCCTCCTGCTTGATGGTCACCAGGTGTTCGACCTTGTTGGAGCGGACGTTGGCCAGGGCTTCCTTGACGCGTTGCGGGTCTATGTCGAATCCGATGGCCTTGACGCCGTACTTCTTGGCCGCCGTTACCACAATCCGTCCATCGCCGCAACCCAGGTCGTACACCACGTCGCCTTTCTTGACCTCGGCCATTTCGAGCATCTTCTCCACCACGGCCTGGGGGGTCGGTACATAAATGACATCCGGCTCGCGGGTGGCCTTTTCTGTCGCGGCAGTCTGGGCGGCCGCAAATTGGGGCGCGGCCGCAATGATTGTCAGCGCGCCGAGCATGGCGAGAGGCCAGACGCTTTGCCGTCGGATCAAGCATTTCATGGGTGGAACTAGTTCCGCAAAAAGTGGCGCGGCGCAACTCAAAAATGGCCCTCCAACATCTGGCATCCTGGCCACCGTGGCGACGGCAGGCCGTCCAGCCGCGGCAACGACCGCGGTTTTTGCGTCGCCAACCGCGAATGAGAGTCCTACCTTTCCGGCCATGGCGTACGAGTTCAAGATCACCCGGCGCGTGGAGTTCGCCGAAACCGACATGGCGGGCATCGTCCATTACTCGAATTTCTTCCGCTACATGGAGGTGGCCGAGCACGCGTTCTTCCGGTCGCTGGGATTTTCCGTCGTCACCCGGCAGGTGGACCCGCCGGTGGGTTGGCCGCGGGTGCATGCGGAGTGCGATTACTCCGAGCCGTTGCGGTTTGAAGACGAAGTGGAAGTCCACATGCTCGTGAGCCGGAAGCGGTCAAAGTCTCTCACCTACTTGTTTCGCTTTCGCCGCGTGAACGACCAACCGCCGGTGGAGATTGCGCGCGGTTCGCTCACGGTGGTGTGCGTGACCCATCACGGCGCGAAGATGACAGCGGCAACGATTCCCAAGGAGATTGCGGACAAGATTGAAGTAGCGCCGGCAGAGTTGCTGGCCTAACCCACCGCCCGCCGTCGGTAGCGACAAACGGTTTGCGATGGGGCCAGGCCGCAACTACATTGCCGCCCCATGAACTGGCTCCTTTATGCGCTCCTTACTGTGGCGTGCTGGGGTGTGTACGGCATTTTCCTGCATACCGGCACCCTGGGCATGACCGATCCCGTGAACGGCCGCCTCAAGGCCTTTCTGTTGGTCGGCGTGGCCTACTTTCTCACGGCCGTGTTGGCGCCGCTCGCGATTCTGATGGCCAAGGGCGCGGAGGTCTCGTTCTGGAATTATCCCTCCAAAGGACTCTGGTGGTCGCTGGTGGCCGGCATTGTGGGGGCAGTGGGCGCCTTGGGCGTGCTGCTGGCGTTCGGAGTCGGCGGCAAACCCGCGGTGGTGATGTCCATCATCTTCGCCGGGGCGCCGATTGTGAACGCGGTGGTGGCCATCCTCCAGCATCCGCCGGCCGGGGGGTGGGGAGCGATCAAACCCCAGTTCTTTCTGGGCATCTTGCTGGCGGCAATCGGCGCGGGAATGGTGATGTACTTCAAACCACCGCCGGCGCCAGCGAAACCGGCGGCGACGCCACCGGCACTTTCCGAAGCGGCCAGTCGGCATTGAATCACCATGAACGAAGGCGCGCATCCTGACCGGATGGCCATGATGGCGAACCAACTCGACCAACTCCGCTCCCTGCTCGCCGAGCTGATTCCCGCGAATGTCTTTTACACGCGCAAACTGCAGAGCCACGGCGCGACCTTCGACGTCGCGTCGTTGGAGGATTACTCGGCGCGATTCCCCTTCACCACCAAACCGGAATTGGTGGAAGACCAGCGTCGGAATCCGCCGTTCGGAACGAACCTGACGTATCCGCTCAACCGCTACACGCGCTTCCACCAAACCAGCGGCACCAGCGGCACGCCGTTGCGCTGGCTGGACACGCCGGAGAGTTGGGACGGCATGGTGGAAGACTGGATGAACGTCTTTCGCGCCGCCGGGGTGGCTGCCGGTGATCGGGTCTATTTTGCCTTCTCGTTCGGGCCGTTCATCGGATTCTGGATGGCCTATGAATCCGCTGCCCGCCTTGGCTGCCTGTGTCTGCCTGGCGGGGGCATGAGCAGTGCCGCCCGGCTGCGGGCCATCATGGAGAATGGCGCCACCGTGCTTTGCTGCACGCCCACCTATGCCATCCGCCTCGGTGAAGTCGCGGCGGAGGAAAAACTGGACCTCGGCGCGGCGCGGGTGCGAAGAATCATCGTCGCGGGCGAACCGGGCGGCAGCGTGCTGGCAACGCGGGCGCGCATTGAATCGTTGTGGGCCGGCGCACGGGTGTTCGATCACCACGGGATGACGGAAGTCGGCCCGGTGACGTTTGAATGTCCCGCCCAACCGGGCGTCTTGCATGTCATGGAATCGGGTTACTACGCCGAGATCATTGACCCAGCCACCTGCCGGCCCATTCCGCCGGGCGAGACCGGCGAATTAGTTTTAACCACGCTGGGCCGCACCGGCTCGCCGCTGTTACGCTATCGCACGGGCGACTTGGTGAGACGCGGCACTGGCAACGGCACCCGGGGAACACCGTGCGCCTGTGGCAGCCGCGAACTGGCGTTGGACGGCGGCATCCTCGGCCGCGTGGACGACATGCTCATCGTTCGCGGGGTGAACGTTTATCCGAGCGCGGTGGAGGAGATCGTGCGTTCCTGCGAAGGCGTCGCAGAATACCAGGTGCGGATCACCGAAGCCATGGCGCTGACGGAAATGCGCGTCGAGATTGAACCCACCGTGGATTGCCGTGACGCGACGCAACTGGCCGCGCGCGTGACGAAGGCGTTTGAAACCGCCCTTGCCTTGCGCGTGCCGGTAAGCGCCGTGACACCGGGCGCGTTGCCGCGCTACGAAATGAAAGCGAAGCGCTGGGTGCGAGGCGCTTGATGCGAGTTACCAGCGACTCCCCAAATCCCGGTTTCAAGATCATTTCGTCGCCGCCTCGGCCATTGGCTTACTGCGGTTGAATCAACACACGATAGAACCGCTGCTGCTCGGTGGGCGGGTCGAAGGCCAGGCCATAATTGTGCGGACCGCGCGGCAGATGGATCCAGTGTGCATCCGCTCCGAGCGCATCCGTGTATTGCACGGAATGATCGAATCCCGGCACCGGATCGAACTTCAGCACCCGCACGTGGAGAAACTGCATCCGCAATGGCGGCGCGGCGCTCCCGGCAAGCCGCAGCCGGTAGTAGCGGCTGGGCTGGTTTCCCGCATCGAGGAACAGCCGGTTGTTATCGGTGAAATCCGGCGTGAAGGCCGCCGCATTGGCGGGCGTGCTCAGGTAGTAGAATTCGCGATTGTAAGGGCCACCCGGCAACTCCATCCAATCCCCGGAATCCGGCTGCAGGCTTTCGCGATACTCGATGAAATGGTCTTCACCGAGGATTGGAGCAAACGTCAATTCGATGACCTGTTCCGGGGCAATTGCCAGCCAGACTCCGCTGCGGAACGTGACCGTCGCCAGCGCTGTCACGTTGCTGTTCCCCAGAGAACTGACGACCACGTGTACCGTGCCGGTGCCGGCCTGGGTCATATTGCCCGCAAGGAGGATGGCGCCGCTGGCCAGTCCGGGCAGTCGGAATGAATCAATCTGCGGCATGAGTTGTCCGTCCACACCTTGGAGTTGCGCGGTGAGCGGTCCGGTCACACCAGTGATGCGCGCGCTGAAGGCATCTTCCGCATTGCCGATGTTTCGGACGGCGAGCAAGGCGTAACCCTGACCGGCTCCGGGCAACCGAACGCTTTGCGGTTCGAAGGCAGCCGTCACACCGTAACTCAATGGCACAGATACAACCGCCGAGGCGCGCGCCTGTACGTTGGTGTTGTCGCGTGCCGTGGCAAGGACCATGAGTGACAATTCCCCTGGATAACCGTAGTCCAGATCAGCCACGCTGAGGGGGATCGTTCGGTGGTCGCCAGCCGCAAGCGTCAGCGCGTATCCTGGCAAGGTGGCCGACGTCGCCGCCGGCCCGCCGAGCGACAGATCAAATGTCTGCCGCTGCTGTCCGGTGTTGGCGACGGTGAGCACAAGCACGCTGCCTGGGGGCGCGTTCGTGGGCGACAATATGAGCGCCACGCCGAGGTCCACGACACTCACCGTGCCGGTGGCCTGGTGCTGCACCGACGCATCGCCGAGGGAACTGGCCGTCACTGTGAAGACCCGCTCACCCACGGTGAAGCCCTCCGACGGAGTAACTGTCAACTCCACCTCGCGGTAGTTCTCCAGCCCAGGCATGACTTCCACCGTCCTGTGGCTGAACTGTGCGGCACACCCTGCCGGCATCTGGGCGGACAGCGCATATTGAGCGGTGGTGTTGCCGGTGTTGACCAAACGGACGGCATACTGCGCCGGTGTGCCCTGGCCCGCGGTGGCTTGCGTTGGCTCCAGTGAAACCACCACGCCGTGGGTTTCATTTGTTACCTGGGGCAGGCCGGCCAGAATCAACGCGCCTTGCACTGTGCCATACGTTGCCCCGCCGCCGACCTGAGCGGTGACGGTGAATCCATACTCGCCCAATGCCGCGAACGCTTCGCTCCGAACCCGCAGGCTCTGCGACACCTGATTCGAGGGTTGCAGCGTGACGGGCGAAGCAAGCGAAACCCAATTCGCGGGCAATCCCTGGAGGGCAAGTTTGTAGGTCAGCGGCGCAGTACTGAGATTCTTCACGATCAGCGAAAAGTCCACCGGCTCGCCTGGCCGTGCGGCTTGCGAGGCGGGTTCCAAGGCGAGGATCTGTTCACCGCTCACACTCAACGGCGGCATGGCAATGGTGGACTCAGCGCCCCACGCGGTGAAGTCCACCGTGCCGCCATCGGTGACATCGCGTGCCTCGCCCGGCTGCAAGTTGGCCACGTCCATTTGCCAGGTGAACACCTGGTTGGTGATCGCCGCGGAGAGGGTCGTGTTCCAGAGCAAGGTGTCGAAGTCTGCGCCGGGGGTGATTTGGTCCGGTGAAACGTTGAACGAGTTGGGTACTATTACCGTGCTGCCCTTGTTGGGCACGCGCACTTGAGTCACGACGGGCACGCCCACCAGTCCGCCCAGATCGTAAATCGCCAGACCGTTCACACTGGTCGCGAACAGCAGGTGGCTGCGCACCTCTGCCCAAGTGACCAATGCCGGCAGGAGGAGCGCGCGGGTCTGGAGGTTCGTTGGGGCAGAGGCATCCACGAACAACAACGCCGGCTGACCGCCAACCTCCACTCCGCTGATGAGGTAACGCGCATCTTGCGCCGCCGCGACGCGGGTGGAACCGCGATAATAAATGCGCTCGGTGACGTTGGAGAGCACGGTGTGGCCCAGGATCACCGGCAGCGTCGGATTCGTGACGCTCAACAACGTCAAGGTCAGGTTGCCGGTGAACGCCTGGCCATAGTTGCCCAGTGAACCGGTATCCCCCACGACGAGCGCGCGATCTCCCTGCACGGCCATGGCCAGCAAGGTGCGCGTGTCGGGAATCTGGAACTCGCCATTGGGGCTGACGGCGCCGGGCGTTTGCAGGTCCACCAACACCAGCCGGCCCCCACCGTTCACTGCCGCCCCCGGCTCCGTGGTGCTGGGCAGGAACAGCGTATTGTCCTTCGCCGCGCTCTGCACCCCCATGAAGTAATCGCTGCCCGGCCAATCTGGCTGTTCGTTGTGGGGAGTATTGAAAAGCAGCCCCAATGATTGCGGCGACGACGGATGACGAATGTCGAACGATAGCAAATCGCCGCGCGCCAAGGTCACCGCGCCACCGTTGACGTCATAACCGACCACGAGGGTGTCCATGAACGCGAACCCATCATGTGCGTGGAAGTCGGGGATGAGCACGTTGACAACGCCGCTGGCCACCGCGCCCAGGAGGTTTGGTTGTGCGGGATTATCGAGGCCATAAACCTCCAGACCCGAACCGTTTTGCACCAACAGGTGCTCCCCGCTCAACGCCACTCCGCGTCGTCCCGAGCCGAAGGCGTAAACGAACGTTGGATTCCGCGGATTGGCCACGTTGAGGACCGTGACATTTTCCGAGCCGCCCACGTAGGCGTAATCGCCACGCAGCGCCAGGCTCTCGGCGGCGCCGGTTGTCTCCCGCAAACCGACCAACGCCAAACCCTGCGATCCGTAGTCCAACAGGCTGGAAACTTCCAGCGTGACTGTCACGCGCGAGTCGCCGGGCGGAAGCGCCTCCGGCGAAACGCGCATCGTTGCACCCACGGGAGATCCCACCAGCAGCGTGCCGCTGCCCACGGCGCCGGGAATGGGCGTGCCGTCCACCTCGCTGACCGTGACCTCGATGGTGTACGCCCCCAACGCCAGTCCTGCGGTGTCGAACGGGCCCAGCGGAATTGTGTCCAGCGACGATAACGTGGTCAAAGTGGCCGTCCGGGGCGGCGAAGTGAACACGGTGAAACCGGCGGGATTCTTCACCATGTATTGCAGCCGCACGTCGCGGTCACGGTTCACCGCATTGAGCACGCGGGCGAACACCTGCGCGCCGGGCAGGGCTTCCAGCGTCAGCCCACAAATGAACGGGGTTTGCTGGCTGGGATCGGGATGATCCACGTGGCTGGCGTCGAGCGCGATGGTCAACGATTCATCCGTCGCCACGAATTCGTGAACCACCACCACGCCCCGGTTGGTGACACCCACGCCGCTTTGAACCCCGGCCACGTTCAGGTCATCCACCACGAGCTGGTTTTCGACGAGCACGTCGAACTCGCGGGCGGCGTAAGAGTTTTCCGTGAATAGCAATTGCAGGCGGTAGCGCTGGTCCGGCACCAGATTGGCCAGGCTGATCTCGATGGGGATGGTGGGCGTGACATTGTACCGCGCAGTGCGCATCACGGTTTCCAGGAGATCGTCATTCTCCGTGTCGCCGTAGTTTTGGACCTGCCAGTTGTCGCTCCAGTTTTGCGCCTGCACTTGCACCCCGGGCGCATCATCACCCGTGAACAGCGCGTCGCGGATCGTCCCGAGTGCGCCGCTGGCCCGAAAACTAACCGCATACGGGAACACGCCGTCCAGGTCCAGACCTTCGCCAGCATCCCCGCCGGTGAACGCCCGCACCTCGGTGCGGGGGGACGGATCCACAAACGGCGGATCGGCTTCAACGTTGAGCACCTTGACCAACTCTTGACGCGCAACGAACGAACCGTGCGCCGCGCGCGTGATCGCCGGGTCACCTTCCACCACCACTTGCACGGCGAAATCAAACGCCGTCAATTGCTGGGCCGGCTGGGTAAGCGTAACCGTGGCCGTCTCGCCGGCCCCCGCGACACCTGGAGCGCTCAACGCTCCCGACGACAACGTGATGTTCGTCGTATTCAGCCCGCCGGTGATGCCGGGCGGCAGCGTGGAGAGACTGAGTTGGTAGGTCGTGGTGAGCCGGCCTTTGTTTCTCAGTGAAACGCCGAAGGGGGTGGGTGTCTCCGGCAGCGTCTGCGCGGTGTTGGGCTGCAACACCACCTCGAAATCGTGATCGGCCAGCCGGGCAAGCCGTTCCTGAAACGGCGTCAAGACCTGGCCCAGACCTTCCAGCGCGGCGGCCAATTCTGCTGTCGTTGCGGCAGCAATGCCCTGACGCGAGCTTTCCAGTCCCGTCGCATACGGTGACAACAAGGGATCGTCCAGTTGTGGGATTAGACCCGCGAGATCAGCAACCACGCGGCTGCGATAAAGCTCGTTCGTCGGCTCGCCGTAGAGCCGGCTCAAATCCTTGCCGAGCGCTTCAAGGAGCGTTGCCATTCCTCGGCGACCCATGACCCGGGCATCGTTGGCTGCGTTGAGCGCCTGGAGCGAGCCGGGCGCGGCCACGTGCAGGAGCACTTCGATTTGCTTCGTCATGCCGTTGGTCGGGCCGTAGGTGGCGGTGAACATCCCGTCGTCATCGCGGTCCACCGGAGCGTTGAGCGCCGTGACCGTCACCGTCTGCGTGGAAGACTGGCCGGGCGCCAGCAGCAGCGGCGTGGACAAAGCCGTGGCGGTGAAGTTAGTCGCCAATTCGAGCATGAGGTGAACGTCCTGGGTCACGTTGCCCGTGTTCAGCACAGCCAACTCCAGTGACAGCGAACCGTCGGGCGACAGGTAGAGCGTTTCCGGCTCCGCCTTCACGAGCAACCCGTGAATGTCCGGCATGACATAGTCCATCCGCTGGCTGATGACCGTGCCCGGTACGTCAACGCGAGCCACTTGCACCGTGAACGGCAGTGTGGTGCCTGGCGACGGCAACGGGGTTTGTTCCTGGGGCTGGAGGAATACGCTCACCTGATTGGTGACCCCGGCGGGAATGGCATTGGTCTCACGCGCGATGAGTAGGTTCCAGCCCTCCGGCACCGTGCCGCTAAAGGCAATCAGGGCCTGGTCTGTTGCGGTGACGATGGGATCAAAACGATAACTCGGGCCATAGGCGCCAAACGACTCGCTGGTGACGCCGTTGCGCGTGCTTCCCGTGTAGGACGTCTGGTTCGGCAGCATGGTGACTTTGACCGTGGCGGTCTGCCCATTCGTGACCACGCCGGCATGGACCGCCGCCTTGGCCAGCGGCGAGTCATACGTGTAAATGTCCGTGCCCCAGATGTTGCCGCTCACAGCGCCGGTGAGTTGAAAAATGAACGATTCGCCCACGCGGTCGCGGTAATTGACCATGTTGGCGGGCGCGGGATCGCCGGTGTAGGCAATCCGCGTGCGGAAACTCGAGGGCAACTGGTTCGCGCCTTGCACCACGACGAAGGCTGGATCTTCGCAAGTCTCTGACTTCAATCCACCGGCGATTGCTACCTGGCCGGTGAGGCTGGACAATCCTGGCGCGCACCGGCAAAGGACCTCAAGATGTGTTCCCGCGAAATCTATCACGCTACCGGCTGAACCCACGGCTTCGTGAAGCTGGTCGAGATCTTGCATGGCTTCCTTCGGGAGTGTCACGGGATTGCCGTTAACAGAAAACGTCGCGGAACCGTCCGCGTTCAAGTTCACTTCGACTCCGTCAAGCTCGGCGGCAGTCTGAACTGGATTCGCGCTGCCCGGGTCGCTGAGTGAGCTTTGCCCGTCGAAATCCATTGGCTTGAATTCCTGCGCCTTTGATTGCGACCGAGGGAAGAGATCGAAAATCACGTTGCTGAACACTGTAAAGGCGGCTATCCCGGCAAGTGTGACCACGGCCAGAATGATGCCGAACTCGATCAGGTTCTGATTCCCGCCATCTTCACCCACGGCCACGATCTCGCCGGTCTTCATGTCAATCTCCCACCAGCCGATGCTCGGTTGGCCATCCACTTCGATCATTTGCACCGGCACATTGACCTGCCGACCGGATCGTAGCGCATCGGCGATCCGCGCTTTGGCCTCCGCCGAGATGTCCAACGCCTCCACTCGCGATGGGATGTCAAACTCACCTCGCAATATCACCAGCCGCACCCCCGTGGCTCTTGCTTCTTCCAACACGCGAATGGGCGACGCCACCTGCCGCACCTCCGGGAAGTCCTCCGCCAGGAAATGCTCCACAGTCAGGTATTCGAGGATGCTGTCCACCCGGCCCTTGGCCATGTTGAACGTGAACCGGTTGAAGGCGTTTTGTCCCGGATACGGCAGCGTGAACACGTGGTTGCGCCGCAGGTCCAACCCCATCCGCATGGCCGGGTTCGCCGTGCGCTGATCGGTCAGCGATTGGAACAGAGTGATGCGCGGACTGTCGTAGTAAGCCAGGGTCAGGTGGGAATTCCGCATCATCCGGAGGTAGTAATCCGAGTCCAACAGGAACGCCCCCGCCACCACGCTGCCGCCCGCGATCACCGCCGTGCGATTGAGCGTGGCATAGCGATTGGCCGAAGCGGTGTCGTCAGCGGTGAAGGCATCCGGCGCACGATTGGTCAGCGACGCCACGCGATCCCCCAGCGCCTCCAATTCTGGACCAATCTCCGCTAGTGTCTCCTGAAACGGCGGGATCATGTCCGGCGCGATGAAGCCCGGCGTGATGAAGAACGTAGTCACGTCCAGTTCGGTAAAGGCCGGCTGGCTTGTGTCCACCGGCCCTGGCTGGGCGAGTCCTTTCCGGGCGGCGTAGCCCACGCGGTCCAGAATGTTGCGTGTGCGAACGTCCGGTTCCATGCCGGGATCGCGGACCTCGAATTCCAGCGTCAGCCGGGTGAGCATGGAATTCGCCAGCGGAAACAGGCCGGTGAGGAATTCCTGGTAATCCGTGCCGCGGATCAAGTGATTATTGCCCCAATCCGCGTCATTGTCGTCCACCATCAGGTAAGGCGAATAAGTATAAGTCTTCCAGCCGGTCACCAGCGCAGATGGCTGATAGACGTTGATGAAGTGGCCCAGCGTCAGCGCCCGACCATACACCTCGGGTGTGGAGAACGTGACCTCCAGCGGCGTCTGGTGGGTGTATTGCGACATCGGATTGTGCAACTCCGCCTTGAGTCGCACCACGACCTTGTGCCGCAATTCATCCGGCACTTCGTAGAACGTGGCGGTCGGCGTGCCGCGCACCTGGCCGATGGCGGAGTCCGCAAAACAGGGATCGAGTTGCGTGCCGTCCTCCAGTTCCACCCACCAGTGGTCGCCGATCCAGCGGATCAACCCGGGGTCGTTCTCCGGATCGTTGCGCGGGAACCGTTCCGGGATGTACCCCACTGCGCTGGCCATCGCCACCGGATCAAACATCGAACGGATGAGGATTCGAGCGTCGTGGGCCGACAGCGTGCCCCGCACATACCGCGCCCCAATGCCCTGCCCGCGCAGCAGCGCGATCAGCAGACTTGCTTGATCAAGGCTGTTGCCGGCTTCCGACCAGAGCGTCCCGCGCGCCCCGCGCAGCGAACCTTCGTAGGCTTCGTAGCCGATCTGATTGCGCACGAAGTTGAAGGCGTTGGTCACTCCGGGGCCGATTTCGTCCAGTAGTTCCTGAACGAACCGGTCATCGTAATTGGCGTCCACAGTGGAATCCAGCCAGCCCACAACATCCCCTTGTGCGGTGACTTCTGCCGCTCCCGTCGCTTTACCTTGCGCGGCCGTGGGATCAAGCGCGGAAGTTCTAGCCATCTGGATGTTTGGCGACCAAACGACCGTCGCATCAATGGCATAACGTGGGCTGGCTTGAACGAAGCCGATTTGCACGGTCAACCCCACCATCAACCACACGACACCGAGAAACGGAGTGGAATTGCGAAACTTCATGGATGACCTCCGCAGGTATTTGAAAGTTCAGGCTTGCAGGCTGTGATAAAGGGAACACGAGGTTGCACTTTGCCGGCTCGGTGGGCCGGAGTAAGCCTTAACCGCACCAGTCGCCGCTTGAGAGCGAAGCTGGCTGAGGTAGTTTGAAAGACTGTAGCGAAGCCACGGTAGTGGAGCGGGCAGTCTCCCTGTGTTACACCTCCTCTTTGCGGACAAGGCGAATCGTCCCTGGACTCTCCGCTGTAAAGTCCAGTCATCACAAGTAGTTATTCGCCAACCAATCGAGCGAAAACGCCAACCATTTTTTGGCAAAATGCTTACCTATCTTGTCCATTTCGCTGAGGAGACTGGCGGGCGATGGCGGTCTGGTTTCCCGGGAGGCGTAATTTGCTTTTGACAGCCGGTGCCGCCGGACTACGCTTCGCGACATGAGATTTGGCATCAATTCGTTTCTCTTCACATCACCGTTTACCAACGCGAGCACCAAGCTGTTTGGACAATTCAAACGCTGGGGCTTTGAGTCCGTCGAGATTCCCATTGAGGACCCGTCGCACATTGATCCCGCGCATGTGAAGCGGGCGTTGGACCGGCACGGTCTGGTCTGCGGTTCGGTCTGCGCCTGCATGGGGCCGGATCGGGACTTGCGCGGCACGCCGGAACAACAGCGCACGGGCCTCAAATACCTGCGCACCATCATTGACCAGATGGTCGTGTTGGATTGTCCGTCGCTGATCGGCCCGGTGTATTCCGCCGTGGGCCGCGCCGACGCCGTGCCGCCGGAGGAATACAAGAAACAATGGGCCACGGTGGTGAAGCATCTCAAAGCGCTCTGCCAATACGCGGAGAAACGCGGCAAACAGGTTTGCCTCGAACCGCTCAACCGTTTCGAGACCGACTTTATCAACACCTGCGATCAGGCGCTCAAGATGGTAAAAGCGGTCGGCAGCCCGGCGCTCAAATTGCATCTCGACACTTTCCACATGAACATCGAGGAAAAGTACCAAGCGGCGGCGATTCGCAAGGCGGGCAAGCTGCTCGGCCATTTCCACGCCTGCGGCAGCGACCGCGGTACACCGGGCAACGACCACATTGATTGGCAGCCCATTGCCAAGGCGCTCAAAGAAATTCGTTACAAGGGCGACGTGGTCATTGAATCGTTCACCACGGACGTGAAAGTGATTGCGCGCGCGGCGGCCATCTGGCGGCGCATGGAGCCGACGCGGAATGAAATCGCCGTGAAAGGCGTGCAGTTTTTGAAGCGGACCCTGAAGTAATTCGTCAACCCCAAGGATTATGAATAACCAACTCGCTTGCTCACTCGCCTTGGCCGCCCTGGCTCTTATTCCAATGGGCCGCTCTTCTGCCGTTGCGGCGGAGGAGGGATTTAAGCCCATGTTCAACGGCAAAGACCTCACTGGCTGGGACGGCAACAAGCAATTCTGGTCCGTGAAGGATGGGGCCATCGTAGGTCAGACCACGCCGGAGAACCCGACCAAGGGCAATACGTTCCTGGTCTGGACGGGGGGCGACGTGAGCGATTTTGAAATGCGCTTCTCCTACCGTTTTGCGCCCAACAACGACCGCGCAAACTCCGGCGTGCAATACCGGAGCAAGGTCATGAATCAGCAAACCTGGAGCGTCGGCGGGTATCAGGCGGACTTCGAGGCCGGCCCGAACTACAGCGGCATTCTCTACGATGAAGGTGGTGTAGCCGGCGGACGCGGCATCATGGCGGGTCGCGGCGAGAAAGTCGTCTGGGACAAGGACTGCCAGAAGCAAGTGGTCGGATCGCTTGGCAAGTCGGAGGACATTCAAGCCGCGATCAAGAAGGACGATTGGAACGATTATGTTATCATCGCCCGGGGCAATCACTTCCAGCATTTCATCAACGGCAAGCCGACGGTGGACGTGGTTGACGAGTGCGAAGCCAAACGGGTGAAGTCCGGCGTAATCGCCCTCCAGGTTCACGCGGGCCCACCGATGAAAGTGGAATTCAAAAACCTGCGCCTGAAAACGCTGGCGGCTGAAGGTGCGGTCGCAGACCTGGAAAAACTGCAGGGCGCCTGGGAAATCGCCGGCGCAGAGCTTAACGGTTCGGTTGTTGCGTCATACGATCTCCCATCGCTCGTTGTGACCATA
Organism: Verrucomicrobiia bacterium; assembly: GCA_026125285.1. Lineage (GTDB taxonomy): Bacteria > Verrucomicrobiota > Verrucomicrobiia > Limisphaerales > JADLHS01 > WYBW01. Next base: position 167,070 of record JAHCLO010000010.1, read on the forward strand.
ACCGGCAAGTCGTACACCGTGAATCGGGACGGCGAAACGGACCGCGGGGAGTTCAGCATTGATCCGACGAAGCAGCCCAAACAGTTGGACATTCGCCCGAAGTCCGGGAGTGACGAAGGCAGAACGTTGCTGGCAATCTACGCGGTGGACGGAGACAGTTTTCGCGTTTGCTACGCGGCGCCGGGCTTCGGCCGGCCGACGGCCTTCACCACGGAGCCAGATTCCGGGAAGCTCGTGGTGAATTACAGGCGGAAGAAACAGTAAGAAGAGCAACAACCCCAAGGGAGAAGTATGAAACGGACATGGATTGGTTTGTGTTTGTTGAGTGCCTTATTCGCTGCCGATGGTCTGGCGGCGGACAAGAAGATCGTTTTTGTAGCAGGCCGACCCAGCCACGGCCCCGGCGAACATGAGCACCGCGCCGGCTGCCTGCTGCTCAAGTCCTGCCTCGACAAAGTACCGGGCGTCACCTCCGTGGTGTACAGCAATGGATGGCCGGACAATCCCACCACCGCTTTTGAAGGCGCCGCTGCGGTGGTGGTTTACGCAGACGGCGGCGGCGGCCATCCGTTTTTGCAGGGCGACCGGCTCAAGACCATCGGCGCATTGATGGACAAGGGTGTGGGTCTGGCGGCGATTCACTACGCTTGTGAACCCACCAAGGACAAAGGCCAGAAGGAGTTCATTGATTGGATCGGGGGCGCGTTTGAGATTCATTGGTCCGTGAATCCGCACTGGGATGGCAACTTCACCGAGCTACCCAAACATCCCATCACGCGGGGCGTAAACCCGTTCAAAATCCGCGACGAATGGTACTTCAATATGCGTTTTCGCGAAGGCATGCAGGGCGTGACCCCGATCTTAAGCGCCATCCCCGACGGCAGCACCACGAATCGCAACGACGGACCCCATTCCGGCAATCCCGCCGTGCGTGGCATTGTCGCGCGGGGTGAGCCGGTGCATGTCGCTTGGGCGGCAGAGCGACCTGGAGGCGGGCGCGGCTTCGGCTTCACCGGCGCACACTTCCACCGGAATTGGGGCCACGATGATTTCCGGAAAGTGGTCTTGAACGCCATTCTCTGGGTGGCCAAAGCGGACGTACCTCCCAACGGTGTGTCCTCTGCCTTGACCCCGGAGGAACTCGCCGCCAATTGGGATGACAAAGGCCGGCGCTGACTTCCGCACCGGGATGACTAACCTGAACGTTATTCTGGCTGGTGCTGGGAATGGCGAGTGACACCCGCGTAAGTAGGCTTGCATGAACTGCTGACGACTTCCTTGTCGTCGGACTTGCGGGGAACGGGCGAACACCGACTACGCCGCGAGCACCGCCTTTAACTTCTCCAGCCATTCCGGCACGGCTTTCCACGGGTCGGCCTTGGCCTCGTACTCCAGCACCACGAAACCCTGGTAATTTGCGTCGCGCAGGATTTCCACCAGGCGTTGGAGATCGGCCAGTTCCGTCGCCTGACCGCGCCGCCTTATCTCGACTTTGACCTGCACGTTCACGGCGTAGGGCGCGCATTGAGCCAGACTGGCGTAAGGGTCGTCCGTGTGAAAATTGCCGGTGTCGAGGTTGATGCCCACCCACGGACAGTTGACGGCCCGGATGATTCCCAACAGGTCCTCCGGCTCCGCGACAACGCCGCCGTGATTCTCCAGACCCAGAAAAATGCCGCGCCGCCCGGCATACGTGCCACATTCTTCGAGCGCCTCGATGCAGCGGCGCCTGGCCGCCGGCACGTCCTGGTCCGGGGCCGGCCCGGCAAAAACGCGAATGTGCGGTGCGCCCATCACCGCGCAGTAATCCACCCAATTCTTGACGTGCGCAATTTCTGCGTCGCGCTTCGGACCTGGAGGCAGTGCAAAGTTGTTGCCCACCGCCGAGCCGCTGATGGCCACGCCGCGGAGAAACGCCTGGCGCTTGAGCCCAAGCAGGTATTCGGTGCTAAACCCTTTCGGAAAATAGTAACTGGTCAGTTCCGTGCCCGCGCAGTCGTGGTCGGCGCAGTAGTCCACAAAGTTCTCAAGCGTGATGCGTTTGGCCGGGTCGGCATGATTGAAAAAATCACGGAACGAATAGGCCGCCAGACTGAGTTGCAGCCGCGGCTTGCCGGGACGATTCAGAGGCTCGACCGCCTCCGCGCGTAATCCTGACATCAAGCTCGTACCGGCCAGCGTCAGGGCGGATTGCGCGGAGAGATCCAGGAAACGGCGGCGGTTGAATGGCATGCTCATAACGTCAGCAAGTTAAGCCCGCTGGCAAAAGCGTAAAGGCAAATGCTCAGAAGAAATGCGACGTTGGCGCATCCCAAATAAGGACCAGCGTTCGAATCCGTAGCGCAGAGGTTTACTCTGCCGTAGCGCGGAATTACATTCCGCGTCCCCCTGCCTGTCCAGCGCGCTGCCAGCCGCCGGACGCCCAGCCGAGTGGAACTCGGCGATACAGCAGACTTCAAGTCTGCGCTACGGGATTTGGCGTTCGCCTTCATTCGGCGATGCGCCCTTGCGACGGGCGGGGCATGCAGCCCCACGAGCCGATTTGCTCCCCGTTGCATCTGCCACGTCTATCGGGCGCGAATGTCGTAGCAATACAGTGTCTCGTGATAGCGCAGATACAGCCGGCCATCCACGATCACCGGATGCGTCCACGCGTCACTCTTGCGTTCGGGCACAAGACGGAAACGCCCTACCGCTTCCAGATTGTCTGGGCTGGGCTTCAACAGTGCCACTTCGCCCTCCTCGCTCAAGCAATAGAGCCGTCGGTCCGCGTAAAGCACCGCGCCTTTCGCGAGGTCTTCCCTGAATTGCGCTCGCACTTCGCCGGTGTGCGCGTCCAGGCTCACCCATTCCTTGCGCTTGCGATAGTAGGCGCCATACAGCGCGCCATCGTGATGCACAACACCGCCTTGGCAGGCATCCAGTTCCGTCCGCCAGAGCTGTTCCACCCGCACGCGCTCCCCTTCCGGATGCAGGCGATAAAGCTTGCCGCCCTCGCCGTCCGGCGCCGTGACGAACACGGCATCGCCCACCAGGACCGGCGTCGTGGCGATCACCTGATAACGCGTGGGCAGCGGACGCGACCAAAGCAGCCGGCCCGTGTCCGCGTCCACCCCGAACACGTGGCGCAACGAACAGTTCACCAACATCCGCCGCTCGCCCAGCTTGAACAAAATGGGTGACGCGTAACTGGTGCTGTCCACTTCGCCATAAGGATCCGTCAGGCGCAGGTGGGCCGGATCGCTGGAATCAACCAACCGCAACGGTTCGCTGGCCCAGACGGTTTCCCCGGATTTTTTGTCGAGCGCGGCCATGACGCCCTTGCTGCCGCCGGGCGTGACGATGACGCGCGGGCCGTCCACCAGCACGTTTTCGCTCAAGCCCCAGTGAATCACCTTGCCGTCGAAGCGTTCGAGGATGTTGACCGCCCAGAGTTCCGCGCCGGTGTCCGCGTCCAGACAGACCAGGCGGCCATGCGCGTTCAAATGATACAACCGCCCTTCGCTGTAAGTGCAACTCGACCGCGCACCAGGGTAAGGATGCTTCCACGCGCGCCCGTTTCGGGTTCGCCAGACCCGCCGCCCCTCGCGATCCAGCGCAATGATGTGCAACTCGTCGTTGGCATCGCCCGCGAGGTAAATGCCTTCGCCAACGACGATGGGTGCGGAGTAGCCGCGCCCCAGGTCCTTGCTCGACCAGAGCAGACTCGGTCCGCCCTCTGGCCATTGTTGGAGCAGGCCGGTTTCGCGGCAAACGCCGTCCCGTTGCGAACCGCGCCACTGCGGCCAATCAGTCCCGCGCGTCTCTGGCGCGATCATCGCGACAATAGCCAAACGTAACAACCATCCAGGGTGATTCATGGGACTAGTTTGGCGCGGGGTGAACAGAAGTCAACCGGGTGAACCGACCGTGCTAAACAACTGGCCCGTCACCGAACGGCTGCGGTTGAACCAAGTCCCAGCCGGATAGATCGCGATATGCTTTGCCTGCATAACATTTATGGCAGCCAGATGCCGCACGCGGCGGTACTTGCCATCACCCTCTCGGCAGCAAACTGGCCCGTCTCGATTGGGTTTTCTACTGGTTAAACTTCGGATTCGCATCGGTATCCTTCGCGATTTCGGAGAGGTGATCCGGCCAAGTATCCCTGAACTCTTTGGGAATTCGATGGATCCCGCTATCTGATAGGAGAAGATGGATGACCCGCTCTCCATCACCTAGATACCGATGGGTTGGATCAACCAAAGTAAAATTCCTGCGAAAGAAATAAGATCTCGAAACATCCAAGGCGAGCAATTGGCCTTCGCCGACGTCCATTTTGGCGGTCTTCCCCGGAGACACCACACAGCTCGCCAGCACATTCTCTCCATTGTGATCAAGCAGGATGACCACAATCTGCAACCTCGTGTTGTTCACGAAAATGGCATGATACACCGGAGAGCATCCTGACACGAGGCCGGCTAGTGCGAGGACAAGGATAACTCGAATTCGTGATCGCATCGCATTCATCTTTGATACTTTTGACACAGCTTGGACTTTAACTCACGGGCTGAAGAGTGCTCAGGTCAAACCGCTATGGCCCGACCCCCAAGAGCGCATCATATACATCCTTCAGCCACTTCACCAACTTGCCCAGGAATTTCTTGCCGCGCGTGCTTCGAACCGCTCGAACAAATAGAAATGTCACGTACGCCACGAATAGCAAACCAAGGAGAATCGAAATGTATTCCCTGAACGTCATGTCACGGACTTCGCTGGCGATTGCCGCCATGAACTTGAGTGCTTTCTTCCTTCATGGAGCAGCCAGCATTCAAACAATTCACTTCAGATGTTTGTACGAGCGCATTGCAGGTCATGAGATGGTGGCGATTCCACTCACTCGACACGTGACTTGTCCGCCCCGCTTGCCACAGGAATCAACTCCGCAGTTGACGCATCAACCTCAATTTCCCAACCACTGGCGAATTCAAACAGAAGATTAAAAGGCTCGTGATCCTGCCACTCAGCTTTGAAGCGGTATTCCTGGCTGGACGGTGACACTTTCGACACGCCATGGAGACAAAAGGAGTCATCACTCCTCATATTTGCAGGATCTCGGGCAATACGAACCGACGTCACACCATGAAAACGCAACTGGCAGGCTCGAAATCGGTTGGCTGGGCAACCCCAGGGATTTTCCACTTGATCGGCCACCCACTCGATCTCAAACACTCCGCCTGCTGCATCGTACCGAAAACCCACAAAGGTCGCGAAATTGTGCAAATCCCAGTTGAGTTCGTCGCTGACGATCTCGATTGCTTGTGTGGAACCGCGCAATTCAAAATTCGAAAGGTTCATTTCTGGCTAGTTCGGGTATGCACAGGTTTGAGCACATCTGGGCTTGCAGGTAATACTGCGCTGAACGGACTTGCATTGGGCTTCAGGAGAAGGCTTCCTCTCAACTGCTGGGAAATCACAACGTTTACAAAAGTCTGGGATACGAACACGCACCCCAGGTCATCTGGAACCTTAAAGATAAGCGGATCCTCCGAAAGTCTAGTTGGGTCGAATACAAAACGAAAAACGTTAACAATTCGCCCAGGTTCCGAAGGGCTAAAGAGAATGTCCGACTTTGCAGTGTCCAAGCAATCAATCACGTTCAACACATTGACCGCATACAGTGGTTTGCGCTCTATTTCAGTTAAAGGCAGAAACTCAACGTGTCGTTCGATGAGCGGCTTAATTGCAGCCACCGCACGTTCTAAGAGAACCGGCGCGGCAAGCATCCAAGAAATAAAATCGCGAACCGGTTTCGACTTGTTCATGACCTCGAATGCTGGAGGCTTCCATTCGGATGCCATCGGTTTCCCGATAAAGTGAGTTTGAAAAAACTCAAGGTCGTGGGGATTCAGCGCGACACCACCATCGGCATCAGTGCAGAGCTTATAGATAGCTTTCAAGGGCATATTTTAGCGAAGCAAGTGATGACGCCTGTGGGTTTCCAGGCAGCGATCACTTTTGCATCTTTCAAAACCTTCTCGGCACGCATTGTTAATTCTGCCGCGGTTGTTCACACTAATCGTCTGCGCGCGTGCATTGTTGGCGGCGATCCAAGTTCCAAGCCTTATCGTAAGCATAATCGGCCCGCGTGCCCCGTTGAATAATCCCGTTGTTCTTCCGTGACAATCTGAATCGGTGATCCACCTCGGATCGTCACTCGTATTTCGGCGTATCAACCAACGACGCAAGTGCAACCGCGCCGTTCGATTGATAATTTCGTGGCCAAACCGCCTCGAAACTCGGATGCGAGGTTGTCTCGCGGGCAGAGATGAATTAGGGTCAGCGCCGGGATGATGAAGGGTCATTGGAACAAACTGCTGTCGAACCTGCCGCTGCTCATTGCATTGGCGGCGGTCGCGGCGCTCGCGCTGTGGTGGGCCTCGGGCACGGGCGAGGGATTGAAACTCCGCATTCCCGGCACAGATGCCGCGCCTGGCAGCGAAACCGGCGGCGCCAACCCCGTGCTCGCCGGCAAGTTGTCTCAAGGCAGCGGCAGCCCCGCTGACCTGCCCGGCCATTGGCCGCAATTCCGCGGCGTGCAACGCGATGGCAGCGCGCCGGACGCGAGCGGGTTTTCCCGTGACTGGACAACCTCGCCCCCACGCGAGCTTTGGGGACTGGACGTGGGCGAGGGTTATGCCGGCGTGGCGGTGCGCGACGGACGGGTCTATCTCCTCGACTACGAGCGCGACGCCAAACTCAGCGTGCTCCGTTGCCTCTCGCTGGCCGACGGGAAAGAAATCTGGCGCTTCGCTTATCCGCTTACCATCAAACGCAATCACGGCATGACGCGCACCGTGCCGACGCTCCACGGCCCGTATCTCGTCGCGCTGGATTCCAAGTGTAATGTCTTCTGCCTGGACGCCACCAACGGCGAGCTCAAATGGACTATCAGCCTCGTCCGTGAATTCGGCGCCACCGTGCCCGAGTGGTACGCCGGCCAATGTCCGCTGGTGGTCGGCGATCAAGTGATCCTCGCGCCGGGCGGCAAGGACGCGTTGCTGCTCGCCGTGGACCTCGCCACGGGCAAACCGCTGTGGCAAACACCGAATCCGCGCGGCTGGAAGATGACGCACTCCTCCCTGGCACCGGTGGAATTCGCCGGCCGGAGACTTTACGTCTATTGCGCCAGCGGCGGAGTCGTGGGTGTGGACGCCGCGGACGGAGCTTTACTGTGGGACACCAGCGATTGGAAGATCAGCATTGCCACCGTGCCCTCGCCGGTACCGGTCCCGGATGGACGGATTTTTCTCACGGGCGGCTATAACGCGGGCAGCCTCATGCTGCAACTGGAGGAGCAGGAACGGAAGATCACCGCGAAAACGTTGTTCCGATTGCCGCCCGAAGTCTTCGGTGCCACCCAGCACACGCCCATTCTCAAGGACAATCACCTTTACGGCGCCCGCGCCGATGGCCGGTTCGTCTGCCTGGATTTGGAGGGCAAAGTGGTTTGGGCGAGCGGACCGGGGGAAACCTTCGGGCTTGGTTCGTTTCTGATGGCGAGCGATCTGATCTACGCGGTCAACGATTCCGGCCGGCTGCGTCTGCTCGAAGCCACACCGGCGCGTTTCACTCTGCTCGGCCAATCACAGGTCCTGCAAGGGCGCGAGTCCTGGGGGCCAATGGCGCTGGCCGGCACCCGACTGTTCGTGCGCGACCTCACCCGGCTGGTCTGCTTGGACGTGAGTGCAAAGTAGCATGCTGCCGTGCGTCCCGCCGGCAGGACTGTTTTGGTTGGAACTGCCGGCCAGAGGCACGGCAGCACTCCTGCCAGGCTAGGAATCCTTCACCGCCTGCGTTGTTGGTCGGCGTGAATTTGAACTTTGAACCCGGCCCTTCGGGCATAATACTCCGCGCATGGCAAATCATGACAATGACCCGGTTCTGCAACTCGAACTGCCCGGCATCCAGAAGCTCAAGAGCGGCAAGGTGCGAGAAATCTTCGACCTCGGAGACGCGTTTCTCTTCGTGGCGAGCGACCGCATTTCCGCGTTTGACTGCGTGATGCCCAACGGCATTCCCCGCAAGGGCGAGGTGCTCACCCAGATTTCGCATTTCTGGTTCGACCAGACCGAGAACCTCGTGCCCAACCATCGCCTCGCGAAGGCCGGCGAATCGTTCCACGTTCCTGCGCTGGCGGGCATCCCCGCCGATTTGAAAGCCTCGCTGGCCAAGCGCGCCATGATTGTTAAGAAAGCGAAGCCGCTGACCGTGGAATGTATCGTGCGCGGTTATCTGGCTGGATCAGGGTGGAAGGAATATCGGAAATCGCAAACCGTATGCGGCATCCCGTTGCCCGCGGGCTTGCAGGAATCTTCCGAACTGCCCGAACCCATCTTCACGCCGTCCACCAAGGCGGAGTCGGGTCACGATGAAAACATTTCGTTCGACGAGGCGAAGAAAATCCTCGGTGACGACCTCGCGAAACAGGCAAGTGACCTGAGCCTCAAGATTTACAGATTCGCCCGCGACTATGCCCGCCAACGCGGCATCATCATTGCCGACACGAAGTTCGAGTTTGGTCTGCACGATGGGAAGCTCATTCTGATTGACGAAGTACTTACGCCCGACTCCTCGCGCTTCTGGCCCGCCGACCAATACGCGCCCGGCAAAGGCCAACCCAGCTTCGACAAACAGTTCGTCCGTGACTACCTCGAAACGCTGGACTGGGACAAAACCCCGCCGGCACCCGCCCTGCCGGTGGAAGTCGTCGCCAAAACGCAGGCGAAGTATTTGGAGGCGTACGAGAAGCTGACGGGAAAGAAGTTGTGAACCAACAAGACCCGGGACGCACTGGAAAACCGCCGGAGATTTCGAGTTTGTGCTGACAACTATTGAGCGTGATTGATCCCAACCAATTCATAAACCTCCAGCTTCATGGCGGGTTCATCATCAAAGAAATCAAGTTCACCGACGAGCCGTTGGTGGATGCGCTGAAACGGCAAGCAATGGCTCAAACCCGGATCGTTGCCAACGAATTCCGTCTCCGCATCCAAGGAGGTCTGAGCGAGGAAGAATCATCCGTGACGCTTTACCACGAAATCCTGGAAGCGGCGGCCGTGGGAAGTATTAATCCGCCGGAGAGCCTGGCGGATTTCAACGAAGGAGACTTTGAGCGCGCCGCCCGCGGAGCCCATTCGCGATGGGGTGTGGCCTCGCCGGCGAATCTCAACCTCCTATTGCAATTCCACGGATTTCATGAACAATAGACTCATGGTTGACCGCGATAAAATCCAGTTTGACCTCATCAAGCTCGGCGGCGGCGAGCGCCTGTTACGTTTAACGGAACCCCAGTCCGGTCTTTCCCTTGAAAAGAAGCTCGCCCCGGCAGATGCCGTGGTTCGTCAGAAAGAGCATCTGCTACGGGTATTTGAAGCTGCGCTCGCGCGCGCGGAAGCGTTGGCGGCTTGAGGTTGTGTTTGACTGGAACAAGCCCACCCCTTGGCGGTACCGCATGGCGCCCGCGAGTTCGAGAGGTTGATTCAAGCCGGAGGTTCGCGCCTTGATGAGCAATTAGCCAGCCTGAATGTTTCAGCATGCAAACCCTCGTCGAAGATTTCCTCCAATACCTCCGCCACGAGCGCGGGCAGGCGGAGCACACGCAGAAAACTTACGCCGCCTTGCTGAACAAGTTCATCGCCTGGGCTGGGACACAGAATCTCACCGACTGGAAGCAGGTGGAACTGAAACACTTGATGGCCTTCCTCCAGCACGAGCGTGCGCGTCCGCTGGAAACCGAACCCCAGGAATCAACTCGCCGCCTTAGCAGCGAAAGCGTTTATCTGGAAATTGCCGCGCTGCGGGCGTTTTACCGTTTCGCCGAGCAGGAGAAGCTGCTGCCGGCCAATGTGGCGGAACATCTTTCGCTGCCGCGACGGTGGAAGCGTTTACCCAAAGCGCTGACGAATCCGGAGATTGAGAAACTGCTCGCGCCCGAAGCCCCGGCCACGCCGCACACACTGTGCGATCAAGCCATCCTCGAACTGGCCTACGCCTCCGGTCTGCGGTTGTCGGAACTGCGGGGGTTGCGGTTGGAACAGCTCCACCTCGAAGCCGGATTCCTCAACGTCGTGGGCAAGGGCAATAAAGAGCGCGTGGTGCCCGTCGGCCAAAAGGCGGTGGCAGCGTTGAATCGGTACTTGCAGGCGGGCCGGCCCAAGCTAGTCACCCCCCGATCCCCTGGAAATGTCTTTCTCACCCAACGCGGCACGCCGTTCGCCGCTGTCACGATGTGGCTGCGCGTCAAACGCCGGGTGCGCCGGGCGGGCGTTTCCCGGAACGTCACCCCGCACATGTTGCGGCACAGTTTCGCCACGCATCTGCTGGAGCACGGCGCGGACCTGCGGGTGATCCAGGAATTGTTGGGCCACGCGACGATCAGCACCACGGAAGTCTATACGCACGTCACCGGCAGCCGGCTGCGGGACATTCACCGGAAGTTTCATCCGCGACCGTAGGGCAGGCGGGCCGCCCAGCGCTTCTTATTCAAAATCGTAAATCACCACCTTGGTGCAGACTTGCTTGAACACCTTTTCAACGAACTCGACGTGCTGGGGATGCACCTGATACTCATCCTGCGCCTGTTTGCTCGCAAAGACTGTGTTCAGGCCCGCTTGGTAGCTTTGATCCACCACCGGCCGATGGCTGCTCGCCATCTTGCCAACGTGAAAGTGCAGCATCCCAGGAATCCCCTTCAAGTACTGGTTCGCACCAGCGATGAGTTTCTCCACCGCATCCGGCTGCGCCGGGTCGGTCCAAAAGATGACAACGTGTGAAAACATGAGTTGAGTTTGTTGGCCGGGATTCTCCCGACCGTGACGCCGGGCGCAAGGATGGAATTCGTCGGACGTTGCACACGACAATTCCTGCCCTCCGTAACCCATGCGCCATGCGATCCGAATTCAGGCAGTGCAATTGTCTCCCGAAAGCACAACGCCCTTCCGGCTCGAAAACCGGAAGGGCGTGGTTGAAGGCCCTGAATCAATTCTCCTCGGGAATCCGCATCCCGTAGAAAGAGCGATAAACGAAGACAAGCGCGATTGCCAGGAATACCAGGCCAATGCCGGTCTTCAGACTCTGGTTGGTCATCGTGACGGCGATTTCCACCGCCAGCAGGCCGAACAACGTGGTGAACTTGATCACCGGATTGAGCGAGACCGACGAAGTATCTTTGAAGGGATCGCCCACGGTATCACCGACGACGGTTGCGGCGTGCAGGTCCGTTCCCTTCTGGCGCAGGTCCACCTCCACGATCTTCTTGGCGTTGTCCCACGCGCCGCCCGCGTTGGCCATGAAGATGGCCTGGAACAAGCCGAAGAACGCAATGGCTACCAGGTAGCCGATGAAGAAGTAGGGATTGAAAAACGGCAGCGCCAGGGCAAAGCAGAACACCACGATGAAGATGTTCCACATGCCTTTCTGCGCATACACCGTGCAGATGCGGACGACTTCCTTGCTGTCGGCGACGGAAGCTTTCGCGGCGTCGAGTTTGATATGTTCCTTGATGTAAACCACCGCGCGATAGGCGCCGGTCACGACTGCCTGTGTGGAAGCGCCCGTGAACCAGTAGATCACCGCGCCGCCCATGAGCAGCCCGAGCAGCAACAGCGGATTCAGCACACTCAAGGCGCTCATCACGTATTGCGCGCCAGCGGTGAGTTGTTCCACGGTGGGCAGGGCGCCCTTGGCCAGTTCGTAGTAATCGTTCACGCGCACGCCGATCAACAGCATGATGATGCCGAAGATCATGGTGGTGGCGCCCACGACCGCCGTGCCGATCAGCACGGGCTTGGCGGTGGCCTTGAACGTGTTGCCCGCGCCGTCGCCTTTCTCGAGTTGATACTTGGCGTTCTCGAAGTCCGGCTCGAAGCCGAAGCTCTGCTTGATTTCCCCGCGCACATTGGGGTGCGCTTCAATCTGGCTCAATTCATACACGGACTGCGCGTTGTCCGTCACCGGTCCGTAGCTGTCCACGGCAATCGTCACCGGCCCCATGCTCAGGAAGCCGAACGCCACCAGGCCGAACGCGAAGATCGGCGCGGCAAACGCAAAGTGCGCCGGCATGATCGCCATCAGGGCCGGATTCTTGGAGAAGTAGTAAGAAATGAACATGAGGAACAGGATCACCAAGCCCATCCAGAACGCGGAGAAGTTGCCCGCCACGAAACCGGAGAGAATGTTCAGCGACGCCCCGCCGTGCTTCGAGCAGTTCGTTACTTCCTTCACGTGCCGCGAGGTCGTGCTCACAAAAATCTTCGTGAACTCCGGGATCAACGCCCCCGCCACGGTGCCGCAACTGATGATGATCGAAAGCACCCACCAAAGATTACTGTCAAAGCCCGGCTGCTTCGCCAGCAGGAAATAACTGGCGATAAACGTGATGCCGATGGACACCGCCGAAGTGATCCAAACCAGATGCGTCAGCGGCGCTTCGAAATCGAAGTCCTTCTTTCCGCCATACTTGGCCTGACTGATGATTCCATTGAGGAAATACGACACCAACGAGGTCACGATCATCAGGGACCGCATGACGAACAACCAAATGATCAACGTGGCACAGGCCACCGGGCTGGAGGCGAGGGCGAGCGCCAGGAACACCACCAGCGCCACACCGGTTACACCGTAGGTTTCGAATCCGTCCGCCGTCGGCCCCACCGAATCGCCCGCGTTATCCCCGGTGCAGTCGGCGATCACGCCCGGATTCTTCGGATCATCCTCCGGCAGTTTGAACACGATCTTCATCAAGTCCGAGCCGATGTCCGCGATCTTCGTGAAAATACCGCCGCAGATGCGCAACGCGCTTGCGCCCAGCGATTCCCCAATGGCAAATCCAATGAAGCACGGGCCCACCAATTCCAGCGGCAGGAACACCAGGATGCAAATCATGAAAAACAGTTCCACGCACACCAGCAACAGGCCGACGCTCATGCCCGAGCGCAACGGAATGTTCAGCGTCGCCAACGGGTTGCCCTTGAGCGCGGAGAATGCCGCCCGGGAGTTGGCCACCGTGTTGATCCGAATGCCAAACCACGCCACGCCGTAACTGCCCAGGATGCCCAGAATGGAAGCCAGCAGAATCACGATCACCTTGAAGATTACCTGCCCGGTGCCCAACGGCGCGCCGGTGGCCGCATCCTCGTGGTGCGTGAGGAATCCGAAGTAGTAAACCATGCAACCGCCGATCAACACCCACAAAATGGAGAGGAATTTCCCCTGCTGGATCAGGTAGGTTTTGCAGGTTTCCCAAATGATGTTCGAGACGTCGCTCATGGTTTTGTGGACCTGGAGCGCCTTGGTCTGCGTGTATTGGACCCAGCCAAAGACCGCGCCAATCACGCAGATGACCAAACCGAGGTAAAGCAAGTGAACCCCGTTGACCCCGCCGAGGCCATCGAACGTCACGGACTTCAAGGGTGGGATTTGAATGTTGGCCTCGCTGGCGCACGCCCCGAACGTAAATCCCATGGCCAGAATCAGGAAGACAACCCAATAGCGAAGTGATTTTATTTGCATAAAATTGTGGGTTGAAACTATGCAAGCCCGTCCGGGTAAGCCAACCATTTTTTGGCGAAAATCAACCCACTTCTGGTGTGGGATCAAGGGGGCAGGCTCATACTGAGTGCGTAAACTCGCGGCAACCCCGGGCCGAAGCCCGCGCACCGGAGCATGACATTCATGCGGCTATACGGCGGATGCCGCCGGGCGCAGGTCGAAGGATTTGTGCGCGCCCATACAGTAGCGTGACGAACAAATCCCAAGCCAAGGTAGGGCGCGTCACTCCGTGCGCGCCGTGGGGAAAGCAATGGGCACGCTGCGGCGCGCACGGGAGTGACGTGCCCTGCCTGCGCCTCGCAGGATGGAACGGAACTTCTTTGTTGCGGCACCTGAGTACCATCGCCGGAAGCGACGATTCTGGGGGAGACTTCGCCGAATCCAGATTCGCGCTCTGACCCCCGAACCGTAGCCGCCGACGTGAGGAGGCGGATTCGACTCGCGCTCAAGCCCTTCCGCCTCCTCACGTCGTCGGCTACGAGCGCAGGGTTCGTGGGCAGTTTCGACCTCCAGCAATGGACGCGCATCGGGGCCAGGAACCGTGGGGCAGGCTTCCAGCCTGCCGGTTCGCCGGACTTTCCAGTCCGGTGTCCCGACGGGCGACAGGAATGTCGCCCGAACCAGCAGACAAGAATGTCTGCCCTACATCGCGAGGTTCATGGGCAGAGGTTCACGCGGACAAGGCTGTCCGCGCTCCGAGCGGCGGATTCATGGAGAGGCCGGTACGGCAAGGGCTCTCAATGTATGCGTGGGGCCGGTATCAGCAGCCGCCAAAAAAACCGCGCGGGACCGGCCCAAGAAAGGCCCGATCCCGCGCGTTGAATTTTGGACTCAGCGGCCGTGGCCGCCGGTGATTAGCCTACGGGGACACCACCTGGAAGTACTGCGCCGCGCCGGCGATAGGCACAATGGCCGGATTGGCCGTGCCAACATCGGTCCAGGTGCCGCTGGTGAGCGACGTCCGCGACTGCAGCGTTCCGCCAGTCGGGGTCCAGGAGATCTCGACGTTGCTGCCTGACCTCGTGATCGTCAGCGTCGGGCCTACCACAGGTGTGGGCGCCGCCATGTGGGCGATGACACTGCCTGTGAACAACGAGGCGTCACCATCCAGCGGATCAGCATCCGCATACAGCTTGAAGGTGCCGGCGAGATTGTCGCCGCCACTGCCTTCCCGGTACAGGACTTCAATGTAGTAGTGGTTCCCCGCGACCAGCGGTATGCCGGTGGCATAAGGGTACGTGGCGCCACCATCCGGGGTCCATTGATCGGAGCGGCGTTGGCCAACATCGGTTCCCGTCGCCCATGTTCGGGGGTCGTTCCAATTGCTTTGTTGGGCCACCAACCGCTTGTTTTGCGGCTGGTTGTCCGTGCTGATGTAGAAGTTGCTCTGGTCATCCGAACTCGTGAAGATCACATAGTCGCCGGTTACTGCGGGGATGAACAGACCGCTCACGCGCCGCGAGAAGTTGTCGGCAATGTTCGTCCGTGATTCGAGGCTGGTCCAGGTATCGGTCTGCGTTGGCGCACCGACGCTGCCATCCAGCATGTTTTGGAAGCCGGCTCCGGCGAAGTACTCCTCCTTGACCGTACCGGGGGTAAAGACGGCGTCCGCCAGCACGGTGACCGTGGCGGGAGCGCTGGTGATCGAACCGTACTGCGAGAGGTTGACCACGCAGTCAATCACCGCGCCATTGTCGTTGGTGCCGGTGACAAACGAGTAAACCTGCCCTCTGGCATTCGGAATGTTCACCCCACCTCGGCGCCACTGGTAAGTCGGTGGGTAGAGGGCGTCGGTGGTGGCGGCAATCGTGAAGATCGCCGGATCCCAGCCATGCGTTGTCGCGGGCTGCGGTTGCGTGGTGATCTCCAGTGTGGTTGGCGCCGGCAGCTTCACCCCGACGCGCTCGCCGGTGAGGTTGGACGGTGTGCCGTTCGCCGGCACGCTATCCGTGGTCAACAGGACGTAGGCGGCAAAGTTGTCGCCACCTCCGCCTTCGTGATGGACGCCTTCGATGTAGTACCGCTGGCCGGCGGTCATCGCGATGCCCGCGGCAAACGGGAAGGTCACGCCGCCGTCCGGGGAGAACTGATCGGATCGGCGCTGGCCGGTGGCACCAGCCCAATCCCGGTTGCCGTTCCAACCGGTTTGTTGCGCGACGAGGCGCTTGTTGGCCGGGTCGTCGTTCGTGCTGACGAACAGATCGCTGTCGTCATCAGAGGAGACTAGGAACACATAGTTGCCGCTCGTCGCCGGGACGAACCAGGTGCTCAGTTTTTGCACGTAATTGTCCGCAAAATCCGGCGTGTCAAACATGGTGATGAACCCAGTGGAAGTGGGCAGTCCAGCCGTGCCATTGTTCACCTGGTCGCGGGTGAAGCTATCGTTGTTCGGTCCCCAAATCTCCTGCTTCACGATGCCGGTGATGAACACCGACGCCTGTACGGTGAGCGTGACTTCGGCGCTGGTAACACTCAGGCTGGTGGGCGGCAGCGTAACGATACAACGGTACTGCGCGCCATTATCCGCCAGACTGGCCGGCGACAGATTCAAGGTGGCGCCGGTGCGACCGGGCATGTCCACCTGGTTCCGTTGCCATTGATAGACCGGAGTCAACTCGGCATCCGTCGTCACCGCGACCTGCATGACGGCATTCAAACCTTCAAACACATCCACGTCCTGCGGTTGGGTGGTGATTTCCAAGCTGGTGGGTGGCCAGGTGAGCATGCTGACTGCGTCGCCCGTGAGATTCGAGGGATCGCCATCCGCCGGTTCCGGGTCGGCTTTGTTCCAAGCATAGACTCCCAAATTGTCCCCGCCACCGCCTTCGCGATGCGTGGCCATGATGAAGTACTTCTGTCCTGCGACGAGCGGGATGCCCGCGAGCCAGGGATAGGTGATTCCCTCGTCCGGCGAGAAGTTGTCCGAGCGCCGTTGGAACGCGGCTACAGAACTGCCGCCGCCGCCGTGAGTCTGCCACTGCCGGTTGCCAGCCCATCCCTCTTGTTGGGCGATCCATCGGATATTGGCCGGGCTGCTGTCGGTGCTGAGGAAGAGATCGGCGTCGTCGTCGGCGGAAATGAAGAACACGTAATCGCCGCTGGCTGGCGGAATGAAATAGCCACTCAAGCGGCTGCCGAAGTTCTCCGACCAGTTCACGGGCGCTTCAAATCCCGGCATCGCCGATACCCGGTTGGCGGGGCCGTAGTTGCCGATGTTCACATCCGCGCGCTGGCGGCCTGGATAAACCTGGTATTTGACAAAGCCAGGATACTCGGTGGCCGTGGCCACGGATACCGTGCCGGTGGCGCTGTTGACGGAGGCGCCGGGCAAGGAGGCGGTGCAATACACTTTGGCCCCGTTGTCCTCTGGGGAGGCAAACACGGAGAAGATCGTGCCATTGGCACCGGTGACCGGTTGATCATTCTTGTACCACTGGTAATTGGCCGCGGAACCATTGGCGATGGCGCTGTTGGTCACCGTGAAACTGAAGTGCGCGTCACTGCCCACGTAGGTCGAGGCATCCTGCACCTGCGTGACCGGCGTCAAGATCGGCGTCGAGGGCGTCACCGTGACACTCAGGTCCGAAACCGTTGCGATACCGCCGGTGGGATCGCCATCGTTGTGGGCGGTAACCGCCACTCCGACCAGGACCGGGTCGGGGAACGGATTGCCAAAGCCATTGAGCGATCCTGCCGTATCAATGTCACAGTACTTGTTCCAAGTGGTGCCGTCCGCGCCGTACCAGATGGTAAACACACTGCCTTGGCGGGTTAGGCGCAGCCACGTATTGGGATAATCTGGCCGGATAATTCCGCCGGTGAAGCCAAAGTTGTTATTACCGGCGTCGCCGCCACGCACCGCACGATATTGCGGTCCCACTTCGTTTTGCCCGGTGGCACCCGTCGTCATGGCTGCGACAAAGCGATCTGGTCCTTGGGGAATTCCAGAAGCATCCGGCACGCGGACCATGAGTTCGCATTTCGTCCATCCATCGTCTCCGGCAGCACGTACCAAGTCATGGACGCGAACTTTCGCTTCCCACACCTGACCAGTGACCGAGGTGTAAACGAAGTAGAAGTTATCGCTGGTGCCCCAGATGTCGTTGCCGCCGCCGGTGATGGTCTGCATTCCCGGAGCGGTGCCCGTGACCGACCCAGCTAGGGCCGGAGTGCCGACGTTCGCGCCGACGAACGTCTGCGCCCCGACGGAAGCCGCCAGGGACAGTGAGGATAGGAGTAGGAGTATGGGTTTGGTTCTTTTCATAGCTGAACGGCCAGCCGCCACTTTCGCGCCGGCATGGTGCTTGAGGTTGAACGGTTATGGGTGAGTTCGGTGCTGATGGGCAAAACCCTGCTTTCCTGTCCCGGACATGATTCTCCTGGAGAGAACCCGGTTCGCAGACAGTCTAGGTTTGGTTTCACGGAACCCATGTTACAACACCTGCGGTGTGGCGATTCTGATAACAAATCCACCGCGCGAAAGTCAAGCGATAAATGGGTGAACTTTGGGTGAGCACCAGCTTCGGTTCGCAATTTTTTCGGAACTTTTTACAGCCAAGTCCGGGCATGGTATGTATCTTGTCGCGGGCGTCACGCAAGATGAAATTGGAAAATGCAGTTACACGGTCCTGTCCGGCAGCGTCAGGAGGTTTCTCGCGAGGCTACGAAAGCGGCGCGTTACGGCTGATTACCTTCCTCCGCTCCGGCCGGCAATCAGCCGCTCAACCAATCCTCCCCTCATACAACATGTTAGAATGTTTCCGATCCACCATCCGCTCCGGACTGCTGGTGCTTTTACTCCTGGCCTGGGGGCCATGGGCCGGGACCGCCAACGCCCAGTCGGCCGGCATTTTGCGCGAGGTGTGGTTGAACATCGGCGGCACGGCCGTGGCCGATCTCACCAACAACCCCGCCTTTCCCAACAATCCTTCTCTGGAAAACGTGGTGACGGACTTGTTCGAGTCGCCAACGGATGTCTATGAGGACTACGGCCAGCGGCTGCGCGCGTTGATCACGGCCCCCAGTACGGGCAACTACCGGTTTTGGATGGCCAGCGACGACGGCGGGCAGCTTTTTCTGAGCACTACCGATAGCCCGGCCAACCGACAACTCATCGCCTGGGTATCAGGTTGGACTTCTTCGCGCGAATGGACCCGGGAAGCCAACCAACAATCCGCCCTCATTCCCCTCGTGGCCGGGCAGCGCTACTACATCGAGGCCATGATGAAGGAAGGCGGCGGCGGCGATAACCTGGCCGTGCGCTGGCAACTGCCAAACGGTACGATGGAAGAGCCGATTCCCGCGTCCCGTTGCGTGCCCTACGGTCTGGGACCGCCGGTCATCACCAGTCAGCCGGGCAACGTCATCGTCACCGAAGGCGGCACGGCCACGTTCACCGTGGGCCTAGCCCGCATGTTGGGCGCGACGTTCCAGTGGAAACGCAACGGGGCCAACATCCCCGGCGCGACCGCCAATTCGTACGCCCTCTCGCCGGTGGCGTTGAGCGACAGCGGCAGCACGTTTTTCTGCGCGATCACCAATTCAGCCGGCTGGACCAACAGCACCACGGCCACCCTTACCGTGCAAGCGGACAACACCCCTCCCACGCTCGTGTCAGTGGTGAATCTCGGCGACAGCACCCGCGTGACGGTGCTGTTTTCCGAGCCGGTCGAGGCGGCGACCGCGGCCAACGCGGCCAACTATGCGCTCAATCAGGGCGCGACCGTCAGCGCGGCCCGCTTTGCCGGTGACGACCGGACCATTGTGCTGGAAACTTCCGCCTTGGCGGTCGGGCCGACTTATACTTTGACCGTAAACAACGTGCGCGACCGGGCCAGTTCGCCGAACACTATCTCGCCGAACAGCCAACAGACCTTCTCGCTCACCTTCACCTCGCTCAACATGAACTTCGTGAAAGGCGCGACCGAACCGCCCGGCCCCTCCTCGCGCCGCACCGGTCTGGCCATCACGGAAATCATGTACCACCCGACCAATCGTACCGATGGCAGGAATCTGGAATTCATCGAACTGTTCAATTCCGAAGCCGAGCCTTACCCGCTGGCCGGCTGCCGGATTACCGGCGCGGTGGATTACACGTTTCCACCCGGCACCACCCTGGCGGCGCGAAGTTATCTGGTCGTGGCCAGCGTGCCCGCCGATATTCAAGCCGTTTACGGCATCGGCAACGTCATCGGGCCGTTCACCAACAATCTGCCCAACAGCTCCGGTCTGGTTCGACTGCGCAATCCGCGCAACGCCATTCTGCTGGAAGTTGAATACTCCGATGCGCCGCCCTGGCCGCTGGCCGCGGACGGCGCGGGACACTCGCTGGTGCTCGCCCGGCCTTCCTATGGCGAAGGCGATGTGCGCGCCTGGGCAGCCAGTGACCGCGTGGGCGGTTCGCCCGGCAACGCAGACACCGCCACCGCTGATCCTCATCGGACCATCATGATCAACGAGTTCCTCGCCCACACGGACGCCCCGCAGGTGGACTTCATCGAACTCTACAACTACGGGAGTCAGGCGGTGGACGTTTCCGGCTGCACCCTGAGCGACCGACCAGATACCAACAAGTTTGTCATCCCCGGCTCGACCGTGATCCCGGCGGGAGGGTTTGTCTCGTTCACGGAAACACATCTGGGCTTTGCCCTGAGCACCCTCGGTGAGGACATTTACCTCAAGAATCCCACCGGCACGCGGGTGATTGATGCCCTCCGCTTTGATGCTCAAGCCAACGGGATTGCGACCGGCCGTTACCCCGATGGCGCGCCGAACTTCCACGAGTTGGCCGCGCCGACGCCCGGCACCGCCAACGCCAAGCACCTGGCCCGCAGCGTGGTCATCAACGAACTCATGTTCAGCCCGATGACGGACAACGATCTGGATGAATACGTGGAATTGCATAATCGCAGCGACTCCCCGGTGGACCTCGGGGGCTGGCGTTTCACTGAAGGCATTAACTTCACATTCCCACCGAATACCACCATCGCCGCCAACGGTTATCTGGTCGTGGCCCGGAATGTGAACCGGTTGTTGACCAATTACCCCGGTCTGAATCCTGCCAACGCCATCGGCAATTTCAGCGGTAACCTGGCCAACGGCGGCGAACGCCTCGCGCTGGCAAAATTGGATTACACCATTACCACCAATAACAACGTCGCCGTCACCAACACCATCTACGTCGTAGTGGATGAAGTGACCTACAAGGACGGCGGACGCTGGGGCCGGTGGGCGGATCGTGGCGGCAGCAGTCTCGAACTTGTGGATGCGCGCAGCGATAACCGGCTGGCAGCAAACTGGGCCGACAGCGACGAGACCGCCAAGAGCAGTTGGGTCACGGTGGAACACACCGGCGTGTTGGACAACGGCAACGGGGCCAGTGACGAACTCCACATCATGCTCCTGGGCGGCGGCGAATGTCTGATTGACAATGTGGAGGTATTCCAAGCCGGCGGCCCGAATCGCGTATCCAACGGCACGTTCGAGCCCGGCTTGGACGGCTGGGTGCTCCAAGGCAATCACGTGGCTTCCGGCCTGAACACCGGCGAAGGATTCTCCAGCAGCCGCAGTCTCCATCTGCGGGCCAGCGCCGGTGGCGACAACGGGGCCAATCGCATCAAGATCAAACTCACCAGCGGATTCTCCAACGGGCAAACGGTGACCCTCCGCGCCAAGGCCCGTTGGCTGGCCGGCCAGACCAACTTGCTTCTACGGCTCAAAGGGAACTACCTCGAAGCGGTGGGCGCGCTGCCTCCGCCGGTCAACCTCGGCACCCCCGGCGCTCCGAACAGCCGTGCCGTCGTCAACGCCGGGCCTGCCATCCACAGCGTGGCCCACACGCCCGTTCTGCCGACCGGCGGCCAGGCCGTGCAGGTCGTCGCCCAAGTTCACGATCCCGATGGTCTGGCCAGCCTTCAGCTTGTCTATCGCGCCGATCCCTCCACGAATCTGAACATTGTCAGTATGGTGTACAACGGTGCCGGATTCTACAGTGCCACCATTCCGGGCCAGTCCTCCGGCACGTTGGTCGCCTTCCATATCCGGGCCACCGACGCCCACGCCAGTGCGCCGGCCACCAGCCGTTTCCCCGACGACGCGCCGGCGCGCGAGTGCCTGGTTCGTTTCGGCGAAAGCAGTCCCGCCGGCACCTTCGGCGTGTATCGCCTGTGGATGACCCAGGCCAACATCAACACCTGGGCGGCGCGGGAGAAACTGAGCAATGAAGCAATGGACGGCACTTTCGTGTATGGAAATTCCCGCGTGGTGTACAATGCCGGCGGCCGTTACCGCGGCAGTCCGTTCATCCGTCCCGGCTATAACAGTCCGATCGGGAATTTGTGCGCCTACGTTTGGACCATGCCCAAAGACGATGCGGTGCTGGGGACCGACGAGTTCAATCTCGACACCTTGGAACCCGGACGCGACAACACCCGCCAGCGCGAAAAGACCTCGTTTTGGATCGCCGAGCAACTGGGCGTGCCCTTCAGCTACCAGCGTTACGTTCACCTCTACGTCAATGGCTTCAAGCGGGGCGACATTTACGCGGACTCCCAGCAACCCAACTCCGACTTCATCCGCAGTTGGTTCCCCAACGATGACCGCGGGGAGATTTTCAAAATTGACGACTGGTTCGAGTTCAATGACAGCGTCAGCATGGAATTCAACGTGGACGCGACCCTGCAAAACTTCACCACCACTGGCGGCGCCAAGAAACAGGCGCGTTACCGCTGGAACTGGGAGAAGAAATCCAATCGCGGTCTGGACGACGATTACACGCGGCTGTTCGCTCTGGTGGATGCCATGAACACTCCGGGCACGACTGCGTACACCGAGGCGGTCGAGGCGCTGGTGGATGTTGAACAATGGCTGCGCGTGTTCGCGGCCCGGCGCGTCGTCGCCGATTGGGACGGCTACGGTTACAACCGCGGCAAGAACCAGTTCACCTACAAACCCCAGGCCGAGGGCTGGAAGATGCTGCTATGGGACCTGGACTTTTCCCTGGGAGGCGGCAGTGACAGCGCCACCTCCAGTCTGTTCTCCGTCAATGATCCGACGGTTGACCGGATGTACCAACACCCGCCCTTCCGGCGCGCTTATCTCCGCGCGTTTTACGATGCCGCGAACCGCCCGTTGGCGGCCGCGATTTCAGGCCCGGTCATGGATGCGACTTACGCCGCGTTGCAGGCCAACGCCATCAGCGCCGCCTCGCCCGACGAGATCAAGAGTTGGATCAACGCGCGCCGGAACTACATCAACACCCAACTGGCCAACGTGGCCGCCAGCTTCGAGTTCACCGTCAACGGCGGGAACAACTTCAGCACCAGCCAGAACCTCGTCACTCTCACCGGCACCGCGCCCGTGCAGGTCAAGACCATCAAGATCAACGGCGTGGCCTATCCGGTTTCCTGGACCGCCCTCACCCAATGGACGCTGCAGTACGCCCTCGGCCCCGGAGTCAACGCGCTGAACCTCCAGGCCTACGACTCTGCTGGCAATTTGATCGGCGGATTATCCGACAGCATCGCGATTACCTACACCGGCGCGGCCGAATCGCCGCAGGATCATCTGGTGATCAACGAGGTCATGTTCAACCCCGCCGCCCCGGATGCCGAATACATCGAGATTCATAATCGCTCCTCGCTCACGGCGTTCGACCTCTCGAACTACCAACTCAACGGGGTGGGGTTCAACTTCCCGGAGGGCACCATCATTCCGCCCAACGGATACGTGCTGGCCGTTGAGAATTACGCCGCGTTCCTGTCGGCCTACGGCCCCGGTCTGCCGGTCGGCGGCGTCTATTCGGGGGCGCTCGACAATGGCGGCGAGACGCTCCGGTTGATCCGGCCCGGCGCCACGCCCGAGGCAGACCTGCTCATTGACGAAGTCACCTATGACGATGACCCGCCCTGGCCGGTTGTGGCCGACGGCTTCGGCCCTTCGCTGCAACTCATCAATCCAGCCTTGGACAACAATCGCGTGGCGAACTGGGCCGCGGTGGCGGACGGCGGGTCGAGCCTGTCCAATTCCCTGATTGCCATCACCGACGTCTGGAAATACGAGCAATCCGGCAACGATCTGGGCATCGCCTGGCGACAGCCGGGTTACAACGACGCGGCGTGGCCCGCCGGCGCCGCGCTGCTCTACGTGGAGAACTCGGCCTTGCCCGCGCCCAAGAACACTCCGCTCACGTTGGGCCGCACCACCTATTACTTCCGAAAGAGCTTCAACTTCAGCGGCAATCCTGCCACCACGACGCTCGCCGCCCAATTGGTCATTGATGACGGGGCCGTGGTGTACCTCAACGGCGTTGAAGTGCTGCGCCTGGGCCTGCCCGCGGGCACCATTGCTTACAACACCTTTGCCAATCGCACGGTGGACAACGCCTTGTACGAAGGCCCGTTCGATCTCCCCAGTGCCGCGCTCGTCGAGGGCGTCAACGTTCTCGCCGTCGAAGTGCATCAAATCAACGCCAGCAGCAGCGACATCGTCTTCGGCATGACGCTCGACGCCAGTTCGAGCACCGGCATCCCTTATACCCCCGGCGTGCCAAACGCCGTTGGCACCACGCTCACCACCCTGCCCCCGCTCTGGCTCAACGAGGTGCAGGTGCAGAATGTTACCGGCCCACAAGACCGCTTCGGCGAACGCGATCCGTGGGTTGAGCTGTTCCACTCCGGGGCCGGCTCGATCAGTCTCAATGACTTTTACCTGACGGACAATTACACAAACCTGACAAAGTGGGCGTTCCCGGCCGGAACAACTCTGAGCGCCGGCGAATTCAAACTCATCTGGCTCGACGGCCAGCCGGCGCAGACGGGCGCCGGTGAGTTGCACGCCAGCTTTGCCCTTTCCTCACCCACCGGCTCGGTCGCGCTGGTGCAAGTCATCAACAATCACACTTCCATCGTGGACTATCTCAATTACAACCTGCCGGTCGCCGATCGTTCCTACGGTGCTTTCCCGGATGGCACGCCCACCCGGCGCACGCGTTTCTACATTCCCACGGCGGCGGCTCCCAACACCAACGGCCATCCCGAAGTGCCGGTGGTTATCAACGAATGGATGGCGGGCAACACCTCCACCACCAACGATCCGCTGGACGGCAGCTTCAGCGACTGGTTTGAACTCTACAACTACGGCAGCGAACCGGTGGACCTCTCCGGCTTCACGATTACCGACAACCTGTCCAATCCCACCAAATCGCTCATCCCGGACGGCTTCGTCATTGAACCCGGCGGCTTCCTGCTGGTGTGGGCCGATAACGAACCGCAGCAGAATGGTCAGGGCTCGCATTTGCACGCGAACTTCGCCCTCAGCCTCGGCGGCGAAGCGCTCGGTCTGTATGCGCCGAACGGTTTCCCCATCCACACCCTCACCTTCGGCCCGCAGACCAACGACATCAGCGAAGGTTTCTGGCCGGACGCCGGGGCAAACCGTTATTTCATGCCGGTGCCCACGCCCGGCGCGCCGAACCAGATTCCCAACCCGCCCAATCTGCCGCCGGTCCTGAACCCCATCGGCAACCGCATCGTCAACGAACTGGCGCTCCTGAGCTTCCTCGTGACGGCGAGCGACCCCGACCCAGGCCAGTCGCTCATGTTCGGTCTGGAGGAAGGCGCCCCCGAAGGCGCCGCCATCAATCCCGAAAGCGGCCTGTTCACCTGGACGCCCACCGAGACCCAAGGCCCCGGCGTCTATGGCCTCACCATCCGCGTCACGGACAATGGCACGCCAAACTTGAGCGACACGGAAACCATCACGGTCACCGTGAACGAGGTCAATACAGCCCCGGTGTTACAGCCGATTGGGAACCAAACCGTGGATCAGGAAACCTTGTTGACCTTCACGGCGCTCGCTTCGGACGCCGACGTGCCCCTAAACGCGCTGACCTTCGGCCTCGATGAAGGTGCCCCCACTGGCGCCGTGATTGATCCCCACACCGGCGTCTTCACCTGGACCCCCACTGCGCAACAAGCTCCTGGCGTATATCCCGTGACCATCGTCGCCACCGATAACGGCGTGCCGCCGCTCAACGCGGCGGAAACCATCACTATCACCGTCAACACCGTCAGCCAGCCGAATCAGCCGCCGCAGTTGTCGCCGATGGCTGATGTTGCCTTGCTGGCCGGCCGCACGTTGAACCTCACGAATGTCGCCACCGATCCCGATGTGCCGCCCCAGACCCTGACCTTCCAACTGTTGAGCGCCCCGGCCGGAATGACGCTTCATGCGGCCACCGGCTGGCTGGCCTGGCGTCCACGGATCGCCCAATCCGGCAGCACCAACACCGTGGTGGTCCGCGTTGCTGACGATGGCACACCAAGCCTCGCCGACACCCAGAGTTTCGTGGTCACGGTGTTGGCGCCGGCGTTGCCGTTCCTGTCGTCTCCCGCCCTCAGCAACGGCAGCTTCAGTCTGGTCGTCCACGGTGACGAAGGCCCGGACTACATCCTCGAACGCGCGCACGCGGCGGCGCCGGCCAACTGGGTGCCGCTCACGACCAATCTCTCGCCCACACTCCCGTTCCTCTGGTCGGAGCCGGCTTCGAATCACGCCTTGCCAAACCTCTATCGCGCCCGACTCGCGCCATAGCGCAGCCCAGGCCGCTTTCGGTCCCCGCGCAGGAACCTCCCGTCTGCGGCGAGGGTTGACGCGCGCAACTCAGGCGTTAAATGGCATCAAAAGATACTTGCATTAACTGAAGTTTTTTGTAGCTTGGTCGCGTCTTCGAGGAAGCGAGCGTAGCTCAGCCTGGTAGAGCGTCACGTTGCCAACGTGAATGTCGAGGGTTCAAATCCCTTCGCTCGCTCCAATACTTCGCATTGATTTTCAACTGCTCAGTTGGGGCGTGTAGTTGTGTCACAACCACTGCAAGCCGCCTGCATGAGACAACCTGCACGGTTCGGAATTTGGGATTGCCGTCCTCCCAACCCGCAATAGACTGTTTTTGGCAATGGGGTTTGCGTTCTGGCCCGGCCAGAAAACCGCCTGAACCGTTTTCAGCGCTGATAACTCCTACCGAACGACGTAAACGCACCGGTAGGATTAATGTTGAACTGCATCTGGGTCGGGTTAGGTGGACAGAAAGGCAAAGTTCCTCGCTTCTGGACCTTGGACGTCGTGGTCCGATGAACGTGAAAACGGCAGTAGAAGGGGAGGCTCCGCCGCTGGGGTGATGGAAATTCACCCGCTGGACCGATCGGAACGGCTGGGCACGCGGCGGGGTGGTGCCTTTCAGCCGCTGGGGCCGGGCAGTAACCCCGCCGGGCGCAGCCACCGACGCAAAATCCGCTCCCAAATCCGTTCCCAGCGCGCCGCCGCCGTCAACTGCTCCGCAGTGTTCAGCAATCCGCTCAGGAACAGGCTCACGCCGGTCAGCAGCCGCTGCGCCCGGGCGGCCTCGGCGTGGGTGCTCGTCAGCCGCAGGGTGATTTGCCGCCCGCTCTCGATCACTCGTCCCACCGCGCACAGCAGCAGGGGGCGGCTGGTCAGCGCCTCGCGCGGGCGTTCCGGCTCGGCGCAGCGCACAAACAGATTTCAC
>JAHCLO010000011.1 GCA_026125285.1 Verrucomicrobiia bacterium
GCGCACGGACGTGCTGGTGTATGAAACCGAACCGCTGGAGGAGGATTTGACCCTGGCCGGTCCGATTGCCGTGACGTTGCAGGTCAGCACCACCGGCACGGACGCCGACTGGATCGTGAAGTTGATTGATGTTTATCCCGGCGACTTTCCCAACCCCGATCCCAATCCGGCGGACGTGAAACTGGGGGGCTACCAGCAACTGGTGCGCGGCGACGTGTTTCGCGGCAAATTCCGGAACAGTTTCGAACATCCCGAGCCGTTCGTGCCGGGTCAACTGGCGGAGATCGAATTCACGATGCCGGACGTCTGCCACACGTTCCGCAGCGGTCATCGCGTCATGGTGCAGGTGCAAAGCTCGTGGTTTCCCCTGGTGGATCGCAATCCGCAGACGTTCGTGAACATTCCGACTGCCAGCGCCGAGGATTACCGGAAAGCGACACATCGGGTTTATCGGGCCGCCAATGCAACCTCGTCGTTGACGTTACCCGTGCTGCCGGCCCGCGCCGCCGCCGCCCCCTGAGTGTTCAGGCTCACGCGCAGTTGGTGAAATTCTTCGAGAAATGGTTTGCCTTTTGGCGCAAAGACTCCATGCTTCGCGCCATCTGTTAGATTGCTTGTCTCTTCCACGGCATGGTGAATCCTCAGGTGAACCTGGTTCAGTGATGATTTGAAACCCGATGAGCGGGAACAGTCTGGTAAGTACAGTGTTAGTCGGACAGTAGAAGTTCACATGAGCAATAAACTGTTTGTTGGAAATCTTTCCTTCAACACCACGGAAAACGACCTGCAGGACGCCTTTGCGGCGCACGGCACCGTCGTGGAAGCCAACCTGATGATGGACCGCGTGAGCGGTCGTCCGCGGGGTTTTGGCTTTGTGACCATGAGCAGCGCCGAGGAAGCGCAAAAAGCGATTGACGCGCTGAACGGCAAGTCCATTGATGGCCGCGCCCTCACCGTCAACGTAGCCCGGCCGCGGGAAGAGCGGTCAGGCGGGGGTGGCGGTGGTGGACGTCGTGATTACGGCGGTGGACGTCGCGAGCGTTACTAAGCGTCGCCGATTTTCAGGAGGCGAGGTTCGGTTGATCCGGGCCTCGCTTTTTTCGCCGCATATCTGCGGGGTTGGCTTGGCGGAATCGCATCGCCGACTGGTATCAGAAGAGAGTCATATCAGCTTATGAAAGAAGAGGCCATTGAAGTACAGGGACGCATCCAGACGGTGCTGGCCGGAACGATGTTCCGCGTGGAGTTGGACAACCAACACACCGTGCTCGCCACCATCTGCGGCAAGATGCGCAAGCGCTGGGTGCGGCTCACGGTCGGGGACCGGGTGAAAATGGAGATGTCGCCTTACGATTTGAACAAGGCGCGCATTACGTGGCGGCTGGGTTGAACCGGGGCGGACGCCAAATTGGCCGCCAGGCACTGCGCGCGGAGCGGCGTGGATTCGCTCGCTATTCAGTTGGGGGTGCCACGTTTCCCCGCGACGCGCATAGAGTGCTTCCCCGTTCTTCCAAGAAACTTGCTTGCAGTCTTCGCTCAAAAGGAGCAATCTGCCCGCGTCTGATAGATGGCTTGTCGCTTCAACGGCATGGTAAATCTTCAAGTGAACTCGGTTCAGTGATGATTTGAAACCCGATAGTCGGGAACAGTCCGGAGAAAGCAAAGTTAAGTCTAGGACAGCAAAACGTCACATGAGCACGAAACTGTTTGTTGGAAATCTTTCCTTCAACACCACGGAAAACGACCTGCAGGACGCGTTTGCCGCGCACGGTTCCGTCGTGGAAACGAACCTGATGGTGGATCGAATGAGTGGCCGCCCGCGCGGCTTTGCCTTCGTTACCATGGGTTCACCCGAGGAGGCCCAGAAGGCAATCGCCGCCCTGAACGGCAAGGAACTGGATGGCCGCGCTCTCACGGTCAATATCGCCCGCCCGCGTGAGGAACGCCCCGGTGGGGGTGGCGGTGGCGGCCGCGGACCGCGCCGCGATTATGGCGGCGGTGGCGGCGGTCGTGGTCGGTACTAATCCGGCAGACCATTGATTTCCCAAGGGGCCGCTTTGGCGGCCCCTCGTGTTTTCTTCTCTGTAAGTCTGATCCTCGCCTCTCCTCCTTAGGGCGAGACCGGAGTTCATCGCCAAATGGCGCTGGCGTTTTTTCCTGCCGGGAGTACGTTCTGGCATGAAGACGGTTCCTGTTGCCACCTTCGACGAATTGGAGCCAGCCATGCGGTTGCAGGAGCGGCTCCGGCAGACCGGCATCCCGGCTATCATTCACGATGAATCAAAGCTTGAACGCTTCTGGTTCATGTCCGAGCCCCGAGCGGCCATTCACCTCGAAGTCTCGCCCCCGCACTTCCTCGAATCCTGTCGCCGGATCAGCGAGTGGGATGAAACCGACCATGCGCTGCACAACGCCGTGCGTTGCCCGGAGTGCCACTCCAGTCGGATCGAATTCCCGCAATTGTCGCGAAAATCCGTGATGCCGGGTCTGTTGAGCATCTTCATGGCATTGGGCATTATGCCGCGCAAGTTCTACTGCATGGATTGTCATAATACCTGGCCGGTTTTCGTGAAACTCGATCGGAAGCTAGATCTTCTCGGTTGGCCATTGGATTCCAAGCTCTGGCATCCTGAGCGCGCTCGATCACGACGTCCGTGATCAACCGTCGGCTGGGCCCTCGAGTTCCTCGACGGGGCAGTATGGAGCGGAGCGAAGCCAGGCGTTCCATTGGATCGGCGACGCAGAGCCTTGCCTGACAGGTTTGGAGGACCAGGCGGCGGGCGGAGGCCCGCATGCAGGCTTGAGCCACCAGGCGGCGGCGCTTAGGATCGCGTCATGCCGCGATCCAAAGCCAAGAACCGGTTGTTGCAGGGTGCCCGAGTCTATCTCTCCGGCCCGATGGACTTTGTGGCCTCCCGCGCCGCGGAGAAACAGTTCGGCTGGCGCAATCGCGTGAGCCAGTTTCTCCAGGAGATGGGCGTTACCGTGTTTGACCCGTGGTTCAAACCGGACGTGCGCGGGTTGCATGAGTACGGCCGCGAGGACATCAAAAGCGGTGAGCGCATCAAGGAGCGTTGGACCTATGCTGGCAACAAAGCCGGCGCACAGGCGCGCGCGTGGTGCGCCCGGCAATTCTGGGAAACACTGCATATTGATCTACGTATGGTGGACACGAGCGATTTCATGATTTCGTACTGTCCCACTAACATCTACAGCGTCGGCACGCCGCATGAAATCATCATGGCCACTTTGCAGCACAAGCCCGTCTTGTTCGTCAGCCCGCCCATCATCTTCCCCACGTTGCATGAATTGCGCGCCCACCTGAAGAACGATGCCGTCGGCGCGGCGTTGCTGGCCCAGTTGGAGGGCGAGATCCCGATCAAGGAAAACCCGCGCGGCATCCCCAGCCTTTGGTACCTGCCACTGGTGGGCGGCGGAAATTTTTTTGACGGCTTCGGGTTTGCCCGGTATCGGAAGCGGTTCGGCTGGCGTACCGAACTGGCGATTGACCGGCATGAACGGAAGTTTCCGCCACAACGTCCACTGCTGCCCTTTGTGGAACAGTTGAATCAGCGCCTGCCCAGGAAGTGGGATCACAAGCTCAACCGGTTTGTGCCCGACGACGACTGGCTGCTTTGGGATTTCAACAGTCCGAAGATTCGCGGCAAGCACGTCGAGGCTGCTCGCCGTTAACTGATTTGCGATGCCTTCGCTGCCGGCCGGGTTTCGTTGGCCGACATGTCGCAAGCTGTCGTCACCTCGTTACTCCACGAATTCCTTGTAGAAAGTCACGGCGGCGATGATGAACCCGATGGCCGTGATGATTTGCCGTACGCGGGCTTGCGGGATGCGTTGCGAGTAATGCGAACCGATGAAGTAACCGGCCAGTGCCCCCACCGTCATCACCCCGGCCCGCGGCCAGTGAATCAAGCCGGCGAAGATGAACCAGACGGCGGCGATGAGATTGATCAGCGAACCCAGGACGGTTTTGAGCGCGTTCATTTCGTGAATGTTGGTCAAACCGATGAATCCCAGCGAAGCCAACATCAGAATGCCGATACCGGCGCCGAAGTAACCACCGTAAATGGCCACACCGAATTGAAAGGCAATCGCGACCGACACCGCCTGGTGTCGTGCATGCATCTCGCCGCGTTGATCCACACCCGCCCAACCTCGAAACGTGCCCTGCGCCACGAACAGGGCGGTCGCGAAAAGAATTAGAAAGGGCACCAACTTGGAGAAGACCCGGTCGCTGGTGTGCGTGAGCAGCCAGCTTCCGATCCAGCCACCCGCGATGCTCACCGGCACAAACCGCCCCAGCCAGGTTTTGGCGGATTCCAAATGACGGCGATACCCAAACACCCCGCCGGCCGTGCCAATGACCAACGCCAAGGTGCTGGTGGCATTGGCCATCACCGGCGAAGTGCCAAAGGCGAGCAATGTGGGAAACGTGACCAGCGTGCCGCCACCGGCCACCGCATTGATGGCACCGGCCGCAGCTCCGGAAAGGACCAATCCCACAATTTCCGCCAACGACATTGCGGGCGCAGACTAGCGAGATGGGGCTTCCATGCAAAGTCCCGTCGCAGAATCTGAACCGGCAAGTCAGGCGCTGGCGTTCATCGCAGCACGCCGAAAAAGCGAAACGCCTGCGATGGACTCGCAGGCGTTTGCCGGCTCCCAGTCAGCCTTCTCAACCCCTCATTGCTCCAAACGATAATAACCACTGTTGCCGCTGACTGGCAACGTGACGACCAGCCGGTCGCCGACCAGTTGCGGCGTTTCCGAAACCGTGGACCACGACGGGGATGTGAGATTGATGGTGGTCTTGAGCACGAAACCCACAGCCTCCGCCGGCCAGGATATCACGAGGTTGTTGCCCGCGAGGGCAATCTCCAACGGCGGCTCAACGGACGGGGCGGGCACGCCGTAAGCCCGGAGTTCCGAAAGCGAAGTAAAGGTGATGGAGCCGTCCCCTTGAACGCCACCCACCGCCCAGCCATAGCCAGTGCGCTGCCCTGCCGGCAGATGATTCAAGCTGAAGACAATCGGCGTGCTCGGCGAGACTTCTCCGGTGGGATCGGCGGCCGGGTCAAACTGGCTGGCGCTCACCAGATGTGCGGGTACTTCCACCCAGTTGATGTCCGTCTCGGGCCGTGCCCGGTCAGTATCCACATTGTTCTTGAGCAAGAATACCTTCGGAGATTGGGCGTAATTCCCGCCATCGCCAAACTGTCGTCCGAGATCAACCTTAATGGCCGAAAACAGTTGGTTGGCTCCGTATAACATGCCGGAGAAACGGGTGCCAATGTCGCGCGAAGCCCAGGTGTCCCACCCGCCAGCGTTGTTGATGTTGTCCACAATGTCATTGTTGGAGAGGATGAAACAATCATTGCGAACCGTGGGAGAGTTGTAGTTGAAACCAACCACATTCACCGGCGGCAACCGTCGCTCAACCGGCACCACAACCGGGGCAGCGATTGCATTGCCAAACAAGTCCTGGACATTCGCCACCGAAAGCGTGACAGGGTTGGCGCCCAAGGGCTGAGAGATTTCCAGCGCCACGCCGCGACCGTAGGTCCCCAACTCAGTGGCGCCGGTGATAGTAACACCCGCCTCGCTCAAGGTGTAGTTGCCCACGGTGGTCGCGGAAGCTGGTGCCACCGCCTCGTTAAACCAGACATTGATGGCGGTATCCACCGTCACGACGACGACTTGCGGCGGGACATTGTCAGCGTTCACTGTCAAGCTGCCGGCATTGCTGGTCACACTGCCCTCGGGATTGGTCACGATCACTTTGTACTGGCTGGCCGTGTCGCCCAGCGTGAGCGGCGAGGTGGTGTAAACGGCAGCGGTTGCACCGGGGATTTCCACGTCGTTTAGGAGCCATTGATAGGAAATCGGCCAGGACCCGCTGGCAACCACGGAGAAGGTGACTTCCTGGCCCTGAAGGGCGACGCGATCCTGCGGGTGAGTTTGAATTTGAATCGGACGATTGGGCGCCGCCACGCCGTAGCCGCGCGTTTCCGTAATGGAGAGAAACTGCAGGGAGTTGTCGCCCTGCGCGCCGCCGACCGCCCAGCCGTATCCGGTGCGATCCGCCGCCGGAACATTGGAAAGATCGAACGTGATCGGCGTGTTGGGGGAAGGACTGCCATCGCCCGCCGGGTCAAATAGACTGCCGCTGATCAACTGGGCTGGCACTTCCAGCCAGTTAAAGGGGTCCAATTCCGGTTGGCCGGGAATCGGGTCCACCTGGTTCTTGAGAATAAACACCCGCGGTTGGGAGGCCCAACTGCCACCGTCAACGAACTGAATACCCAAGTCCACCTTGACGACGTTGAACAACTCCGCGTTCGGATACAACATGCCGACGAAGTGAGTCAGGTCACGCCGTGCACTGGAGAAGGTGTCCCAACCGCCGGCGTTGGCGGTGTTGTCCACCACCCCATTGCTGGTCAGAGCAAACACCTGGTCGCGCGGCACGGGCGAATTGTAACTATTCGCAATCACGTTAACCGGCGTCAGCCGGGACTGGATGGGGCGCACGACTGTTCCCATTGCATTTCCGCCCAGGTCCTGCACGTTGGAAACCGTCAATGTACCGCCGTCATCAAGCGGCCCGCTCAAAGCCAGTAACACCCGGCGGGAGCGAGCGTCCAAAGTGGCGCTGTTGATCGTCACGCCCGCCTGGCTGAAGACGTAGTTACCAACGGTGGTGGCTTGACCGGCCTGTACTGGCTCATCAAACCACACGTCCACGCGGGTGGTGGCGAAGGTCGGGAGTTCATTATCCACCGTCACTGCCACCACGGTGGGCGGGAAGTTGTCTTCGTTATCCAGGATGGTCACGGTGCCGGATTCGGAAGCTCCGGCCTGATAGCTAGCATCGCCCGTGAGCGTAAGAATCACCGTTTCCACCGGGTCCAACACCGCATCGTCAATGGGCGTGACAGCTATCGCGGCCGTGCTCGCGCCGATGGGAATCGTCACCGACCCCGGCAACGCGACGTAGTCCACGCCGTTTTCCGCGGTGCCGGAAATCAAGTAATTCACGGTGAGTGCGCCCGTCGTGCTGCCGGTGCGCGTCGCGGTGATTTCTCCCGGAACCGTGCCCTCCTCGGAGGCGGTGGGAATCGTGGCGACCAGACTGACTTCCGGGAGGGAAGGATCACCACCCGAAATCGCCGTGATTTCCTCATCGCTCAATACGCGTTTGTACACGCGCACGTCATCCATCCTTCCGCCATAGTATCCATCCCCGCTCCAGGCGCTGCGGGCCACGTAGTTGTTGGCGCGGGCCACCAGGTTTGGCACCGCCGTGGTGCCGGTCGCAATCACTACACCATCCTTGTAGATCTTGACGAACCCCGCGGCATCCATGGTGGCGGCGAAGTGCTGCCAGTGATTCAACTGGATCACGCCGTTGGCGGTGACTTTGCCGCCGGTGACACCGCCATTATAGACTTCGAAAGTAATGCCGCTGCTCGTGCCACTGCGGGCAAAGAGGATGTTGTCGTTGGCTGCGCCGTTGCTGAAGTCTATGATGCGGCTCCAATTGGCGATGTTCGCCGGCCGCAGCCAGGCTGCCACGGTCATGCCGCCGGTCCAGTCATCGAAGCCGGTACCGGAAACCACGGTGTGGTCGTCAATCCCGTCAAAGCCGGCGGCGCCATGAATCTTGCCGGAAAAAACTGCCGTGGCGCCATTCGCCATGGTACCGTTGTGCCCGTTGCCGGAGGCATCGGTTGCGGTCGCGCTGCTGCCCTCGTCGAAGCCCAACCAAAAGAACATTTGATCATCCAAGGTCGCCGTGGAATTGGGAGCAATCACGTGTTGGGCCACCGAGGCGTCCTTCACGTTGCTCACCGTGAGCGTGTAAGTTGTGCCAGCCACCAAGGGTGAGGTTTTCAGGATCACCGTGCCCGGCTTGCTGCCCATCACTGCCTCCGAAATCGTCGCCCCGTTGTCCAGGGAATAGTTCCCCGCCGTCGTCGCACTGACGGGTTCGACCGGTTCGGAAAACACGACCACCACCGAGCCAACCGTGCGCCCAAGGTTCAAGGCCGAGAGCAGCACCGGCGGGGTCACATCCGCGCTCACCTGCAAAACGGTGGACGCGCTTACCGGTCCGCCCAGCGCATTGCTTACCTCCACGCGGTATTCCGCGTTGTTGGCGGAGAGGGGCACGCTGGCAATGGTGTAGGTCGAGAGAATGGCATCGGGAATTGCCACATTGTTGCTGAACCATTGGAGGCTCGCCGGCTGCGTGGCTTCAATCGTGACCGCCAGCGTCACCGAGCGCGATTCTTCAACGCTGGTCACGGCGTCAAGCTGCGGCACCAGGGCAAAGAAGTAGTCGGTCAAAATCTGCGGGGCCTTGTCCTGCGGAGTGTAGTTGGCGTCCACCGGAAACGGCATCAGCCGCGCTCCTGGGATTGGACGTTCCAGGGTGCCATCCGGCAATTGCCAGCCCACTGACACATGATCATCCCCGGTCCCTTCTTTGTGCAGAATCTCAAAATAGTATTTCTGTCCGCGCACCAGGT
Source organism: Verrucomicrobiia bacterium (assembly GCA_026125285.1). GTDB lineage: Bacteria > Verrucomicrobiota > Verrucomicrobiia > Limisphaerales > JADLHS01 > WYBW01. The sequence goes on from JAHCLO010000011.1 coordinate 8,550, forward strand.
TCACGGCTGTGGACTGTTGGGCGGGCTTGACCGAATACTCACGAAACCCCACCGCGCCCACATTCTCCGCCCGCTTCACGCGATTGGCCGGTGTGTGGTCGGTGCTCAACCAGAATTCGCTGTCATCGTCACTCGCAATCCAGAAGAGATAACTCCCGGTTTGCGGCGCCTCAAGGAAGCCCCGCGTCCAACTGCCGTAGTTGTCACCGAAAGCGCCCTTCTCCAAATTGCCAACGAGCACATCGTAATCCGTCGGGCTGGCCGGAAAGAAACCCGACGTGGTGAGGGAACTGACCGTCGTGCCCGGGATTCCGTCGTAATACAATTGCAGGACGGTGCCGGCGGTGGTGCTGGTAGTGAGGCCCCAAACAAGCAGGGCCGCAGTGGCGAGGGTATGATAGGTTTTGTGCATAGTGGGTTGGGGTTGGCTGAGTTGAAAGTGCAAGAAGGGATCAACGGTCACCGGCTCGTTTCAGCGGATCCCAGTAACGAGAATTGATCAGGGAGGTCGGCCGACCGGCATACGGATCTGATGGTGGATTGATTTCTGCGTCGCGGCGCGCCTCTGAATGACCGTCGGCGAACACGACCACGCCGCGACCGCGGTGACGGTTCTGTTCGATGCCCTCATAGCCGCCGCCACTCAACCGGGGATCCATGCAGGCTGCGGGCCACCAGAGACTGCTGCTCCAGTATTGATCGTTCTTGGGCCGCGAGTCGCCAATCATCAACGCATCCGAAGGCGTCTTGATCGAGGTGCGCTTGAATTGGACCGGTGCCGTAAACAGCACTCCGCCCACCGTCAACGTGCCTTCACTGTACGGATGCACACCCAGAAACCAGCCGTTGTAGCCGTAGCCCACACGATGGCAGTCGAACGCCCAGTCCCAGGTCAGACCGTTGTCGTTCCGCCGGCTTTTGATCCCCGAACACCGGAACAAGTTGGTTTGGTTTCGGGCATACCCGATGATCGCCGTGCCCCACCAATTGGTCAGCGCCGTGGTGGTATTGTTCCCTTCATTCTGATTGCGGTGCGCCGGAAAGTACTCCCGGTTCTCGTCGGTGTAGAGCTGCATGAAGATCGCCACTTGCCGAAGATTGTTCAGACAGGAAATCCGGTCGCCCTTCTCCTTGGCTTTGGCCAAAGCGGGCAGCAGCATGGCGGCCAGGATGGCAATGATGGCGATCACGACCAGCAGTTCAATCAAAGTGAAGGCCCGGCGACGGGGCGGCGAAACGAAATCCAGGCGGGAGTGGAGCCGACTGGGAGACGACAAACCATTGTCGCCAGTAGATGAGACACAGCGTTTGGTCATGTGTTGCTCGCGGTTTAAGTTTACTGGGCTTGGTGCGTATCTTCCTCTTTTCAAACTTTCTGTCCATGAGATTAAACGCAATTTTCTTTAGATTTTTGACCGCCCTGCCAGACTCGCTCCCCCGGGTGAACCCGGCCCGGCAAACGCAACCAGCGATCCATGCGCAAACAACGACACGTCCTGAAGCGCGACGCGCGACTCCCCCAGGTGGCCCTGTTGATTGAAACCTCCAACAGCTACGCCCGTGAATTGCTCCATGGCATCCGCAACTACTGGCGCGAGCACCGTTCCTGGATCATCTATCTCGCTGAGAAATCACGCGGCCAGTCGCCGCCCCCTTGGTTGCACGAGTGGCAGGGTGACGGCATCATCGCGCGGATCGAAACCGAACGCATTGCCGAGGCGGTGCGCCGGACCAAATTGCCGACCGTGGATGTCAGCGCCGCCCGGCTCGTGCCTGGCATTCCATGGTTGGAGACCAACGACGACGCCATCGCGCGCATCGCAGTGGAGCATTTTTTGGAGCGCGGTTTCCGGCACTTTGGTTATTACCACGACGAACGCTTCAACTGGTCGAAGTGGCGGCGCGACGCTTTCATTCAGCACCTTGCCGCAGCCGGCCACGCGTGCAGTGTATTCGCCAGCCGCGTGCGTCCGGGCTCAAACTGGCAGCAGGAGCAGGCCACCTTGTCCGCATGGATTGCCACGCTGCCCAAGCCGGCCGGGGTGCTCGCTTGCTACGACAATCCCGCCGTGGAAGTGCTGGAAGCCTGCTGTCGCATCGGTGTGGCCGTGCCCGACCAGGTGGCGGTGCTTGGCGTCAACAATGACAACCTCCTCTGCGACCTCGCCGATCCGCCGCTCTCCAGCATCATTCCCAACGCCCGCCGCACCGGTTACGAGGCGGCAGTGTTGTTGGATCGCCTGATGTCCGGGGAATCCGTTCCTCCCGAACCACATTTGTTTGAGCCGCTGGGTGTTGCCACCCGCCAATCCACCGATGTGCTGGCCGTCACCGATCCCCATGTCTCAAAGGCCGTCCGGTTGATCCGCGAGAACGCCTGCGCCGGAGTGCGGTTGGAGGACATCCTCAAGCAAGTGCCGCTCTCGCGTCGCGCCTTGGAAAGCCGTTTTCGCAAAATGCTCGGTCGCACACCGCACGAACAGTTGTTGCGCGTCAAGATTGACCGCATCAAAGCCATGCTCACGGAAACCGACCTGCCGCTCGCCCGCATCGCCGAACGCAACGGCTTTCATCACGTGGAATACATGACGGTTATGTTTCAGAAGAATGTCGGCCTCACTCCCAGCGCCTATCGGGAGCAAAATCGCATCCTCCGCTGATCCAATGCAGAATTCTAACTCGGGTGCCGAAAACGCTGAAACCGCCTGCATGAGTGTCCGTGGGCCTCACCGACAACGCATCGCCCAACCTGCCAAATCGCCGTTCCATCGTCACTGGTCCTTGTCACCCGGCATCGTCTTCCTCAACCACGGCTCCTTTGGCGCGTGCCCCAAACCCATCTTGGAACTTCAGCACCGGCTTCGATGTGAGATGGAGGCGGAACCGGTGCAATTCCTCTGGCGTCACTACGAAGAATGGCTGGAACCCGCCCGCCGGGCTTTGGCCCGCTTCGTCCACGCCCGCCCAGGCGACCTGGTCTTCGTTACCAATGCCACGGCGGGCGTGAACGCGGTGGTGCGTTCCCTGAAGCTGCGGCGTGGCGATGAAATCCTCACCACCAACCTCGACTACAACGCCTGCCGCAACGTGCTCGTCGAGACCGCGCATCGGGCAGGCGCGCGACTGGTGGTAGCGCACATTCCCTTCCCGCTGCGCACGCCAGACCAAATCGTCGAAGCCGTCTTGCGCGCCGTGACACCCCGCACCCGCCTGGCCATGCTCGATCATGTGACCAGCAATTCCGCGCTGGTGTTGCCCCTCCAACGGCTCATCCGCGAATTGGAGCCGCGTGGCGTGGACACGCTCGTGGACGGCGCGCACGCACCCGGCATGTTGCCGCTGAATCTGCCCGCACTGCGCGCCGCTTACTACACCGCCAATCTACACAAATGGGTTTGTGCGCCGAAAGGTGCCGCGTTCCTCTGGGTGCGCGAAGACAAACAAGCCGACCTGCAACCCGCCGTCATCAGCCACGGCAATAACCGGCCCCGATCCGGCTTCACGCCGTTTCAAGACCGTTTCGATTGGGCGGGCACGCAGGACCCCACGCCATGGTTCTGCGTGGGCGAGGCCATCCAGTGGATGGGAAACCTGTTGCCCGGCGGTTGGGCGGAGTTGCGACGACGCAACCACGCTCTCGCCGTGCAGGCCCGGCAGATTCTGTGCGAACAACTGGAGGTCGAACCTCCTTGTCCGCCCAGCCTGCTGGGCAGCATGGCTACGATCCCATTGCCGGAGCGATTTCAATCGGCGCCCGCCGCCGGCAAGATTGACGCGGACCAGCTACGGCTCTACGACCAGTTCGGCATCGAAGTGCCCTTGTCCCGCTTCGGCGCACCGGAGCGACGTTGGCTGCGCATTTCCGCGCAAATCTACAATGCACCCGCGGATTACGCATATCTGGCCGCAGCGATGCTGACGCTTTGAAACGGCCCCAAGTGCGTCAATCACCTTGCATGAACCCGCGAGCATGAAGGCGGGGCAAAAGCTTATCTGCGCGGGGGCGCAGAAACAGATATCAAATGGCGGCGATTCTGGAGTCTGGTGATTTGTCAACGCTTTGGGTGCTTCGCCAGCTTGCCAGCAAAGCGGAGCCGCGTTCAGCGGCTCGCGCAACTGTCTGGAGCGTGCCCTGCATCTGACGGCAACCAGCCGTAGCACCTCTGAACGGGGCTGACGTTGCCGCCCGGAACACCTCTTCATTGGCAGTATCACTTGCCGCCGGTAGTTTTCCGCGCCGGGGCTGGCTGATCGGTTTCCCGAGTTGCCTGGGCGTGAATCACTCCCTGGTCATCAAACCACATCGGGTCAATGGCGAGGAAGCGCCGGAAGTTGGTCTTGTCGTCCCATTTCTGGTGATAGACCAGCCAGAGCTTTTCGTCCGGGCCTGCAATGACGCAGTGATGTCCCGGGCCCAGCACCTTGCCGCCACGTTGCACAATGGGGTTGCCCGGGAATTTCTCGAACGGCCCGAGCGGTGATTTCGCCGTGGCGTAGCCGATGCCGTAATTGGGCGAGTCTGCGCCCGTGCCCGAGTACATGAGATAATAGATCCCGTTGCGCTTGAGCATGAATGGCCCTTCGGTCACGTGGCCGCTGATCTTCTCCCAGGCTTCCGTCGGACGGATCACCACGGTGGTTTCCCCCGTCGGCGTGAGCGGATCGCTCATGCGTTGCGCCCGGATTTTGAAACCTTGAACAAGGTCCACGTAGTAGAAATACAATTGGTCGTCGTCATCCTGGAACACGTGCGCGTCAATGGCGGTGCGGACGAGCACCGCCTTGTCTTCGAAGGGTCCCAGTGGACTATCGGCCACCGCCACGCCAATCTGCTTGTCCAGTTGCCGGGTGTGGCCGGGCATGTTGTCGGTGTAGTAGAGATAGAATTTTCCGTCACCGCGCCGGTGGTGAAACACGTCCGGCGCCCACACGCCGCGCCGCGGGTCGTCAAACGCCAGCCCCCGGTTTTCCCAGTTCACCAAGTCCTCGGACACATACACGTCATAACCGCGCGTGTGCGTGGTGGCGTAAAGATAGTATTTGCCGTCCACGCGGATGACGTGCGGGTCCGCGGCGTTCACCTCCGGCAGCAAAGGATTGCGGTAGGTTTGGGGGACGGACGGCTCCGCGGCGTGCATCGTGGAAACGACCAACCCGAACAACAGGGGAATCGGTATTAACTGCTTCATGGCGGTGTGAGCCTACGCAAAGCGGTTTCGGAATTCAAACACACTGCGCGAGGTCCTGGGGTGTCACAGTACCGCGCGCAGCGTCTGGAGTGCGCGCGTGTTTACCGCCGCTCTGGGGCAGGCGCGGAGACGAGAATTTGGTGGCTGACGCCGGATGGCGCGGTCGGAAAGCGGTGCTGAAGCCACCGCACCCCAGACGCTGGCGCGAGGTTCGGGTGTCACCGTGCCGCGCGCAGCGTCCGTCCTGTTGCGTTGACCGCGAGGCAAAATCATTTCACTCTCGCGCGATGGTGAACCTTGAATCGTTGAAGGAATTCCTGAATCAAAATACGACCGCCACGCTGGAACTGCTGCGGCAAATGGTCGGCATCAACAGTTTCACGCTGAATCGCGAGGGCGTGAACCGGCTGGCGCGTTTCACGGCGGAGAGTTTCGCCCCGCTTGGCTTCAGCGCGGAGTTTGTGTCGTCCCGAAACCCCGCGTTTGGCGATCACCTCGTGCTCACGCGCCGGGGCCGCTCGGCAAAAAGCATCGCGCTGATCTCGCATCTCGACACAGTGTTCCCGCCGGAGGAGGAAATTCGGAATAATTTCCATTGGCAACCGGAGGGTGATCGCATCTATGGACCGGGGACGCAGGACATCAAAGGCGGCACGGCGATGATGTGGCTGGTGCTGTCGGCATTGCGAAAACACGCGCCGGTGGTGTTTGAAGACATCACCTGGAAGTTGATTTGGAATTCGGCGGAGGAGATGTTCTCGCCCGACTTTGGCGAAGTCTGTCGCCGGCACTTCGACGAACAAACGCTCGGGGCGCTGGTCTTTGAAACCGAAGGGCGTCTGGGCGAGGAACACTTGATGGTGGTGGCGCGCAAAGGCCGGGCCTCCTGGCGCGTGACCGCGAGTGGACGCGGTGCCCACGCAGGTGGAAAACATTCGCACGGCGCCAATGCCGTGGTTCAGTTGGCGGAGATTATTCCCCGCATTGCGGCTCTGACCGATTATTCGCGCCAACTCACGTTCAATGTGGGCACCATTTCCGGCGGGACGGTATTGAACCGCGTGCCGCATGAGGCGGTGGCCGAAGGTGAGTTTCGCGCGTTTACGCCGGAGGTTTACGAACGCGCCAAGGCTGCGCTGCTGGCCCTGGCCGGACCGGGCGACGTGCGCAGTCCGGTGGACAGTTTTCGTTGCGAGGTGCGGATCGAGATTCTCAGTGAGACCCGACCGTGGCCGCGCAACGCCGCCACCGATCAATTGTATGAGTGCTGGCGGCAGGCGGGTGAGGAGATTGGTTATCCGGTCAATCTCCAGGAACGCGGCGGCCTGAGCGACGGCAATCTCATCTGGGACGCCGTTCCCACCCTGGACGGACTCGGCCCCTGGGGCGACAACGATCATTGTTCCGAACGCAGCGCGGACGGCTCGAAGCTGCCGGAGTTCGTCGAGGTCAGCGGCATTGCCCCGAAAGCGGCGCTGAACGTCGTGGCAATTTTGAAACTGGCCGAAGCGAAGTGATCTTCCGCCGGAATTGGAGCGGCGGTTTCCGAGCCGGTGCGTTGGACCGGAACGGCGAGTTGTAGCCGCCGACGTGAGGAGGCGGAGAATAGAGCGGTTCAAGAAAGTCCGCCTCCTTGCGTCGTCGGCTACCCTCGGTAGGGTCACGAGCACTACGCCAACAATTTCGGCACGAGCTCCCCAAACACGTCGGTCAAACGGAAGTCGCGGCCTTGGAAGCGATACGTCAGTTTCGTGTGATCGAAGCCCAACAGATGGAGAATCGTCGCGTGCAAATCGTGAACATGGACCTTGTCGCGGGTAACGTTGAAGCCGAATTCGTCTGACTCGCCGAGGGTGACGCCGCGTTTTATGCCGCCGCCCGCCAGCCACATGGTAAAACAATTGGGGTGGTGATCCCGTCCGTCGTCGCCGCCCTGCACCATGGGCGTGCGGCCAAACTCGCCGCCCCAGATCACCAGCGTGTCGTCCAACATTCCCCGTTGTTTGAGGTCTTTGATGAGCGCGGCGGCGGGCTGGTCCGTGTCACGACAATTCTTCTTCAAGTCGGCAACCAGATTCCCGTGTTGATCCCAGGCTTCATGAAAGATCTCCACGAAGCGCACGCCCTTCTCCACGAGCCGCCGCGCGAGCAGACAGGCATTGGCGAACGTGCCTTTGCCTGGCTCGGCGCCATAAAGTTCCAGCGTCGCTTTTGATTCCTTGGAAATGTCCATCAGTTCCGGCGCGGTGAGCTGCATTCGATGCGCCAGTTCAAACGAGTTGATGCGCGTGGCAATCTCCGGATCCCCCACCACATCCAGCCGCTTTTCATTGAGCCGCTTGATCGTAGCGAGCGTGTCGCGCTGAATCTTCTGATCCACGCCCTTGGGATTCGAGAGATACAACACCGGATCGCCGACGCTGCGAAACATTACACCCTGATGCACCGAAGGCAGAAAGCCCGCGCCCCAATTCGACGCACCGCCGCTCGGTCCTTTGCTGCCGGTGCTGAACACCACGAACGCGGGCAGGTCCTGCGATTCATTGCCCAGCCCGTAGGTGGTCCACGCCCCCAGGCTGGGACGGCCAAACTGCTGCGAGCCGGTGCTCATCAGAATCTGTCCTGGCGCGTGATTGAACGCATCGGTGTGCATGGACTTGACGATGGCGAGGTCATCCACGATTTCCGCGAGGTGCGGCAGCAATTCGGACAGCTCCGCGCCGCACTGGCCGTGTTGGGCGAATTTGAATTTTGGCCCCAGCAACGCGGCATCGGGATTGATGAACGCCGCGCGGTAGTCCTTGACGAGTTCGGCGGGCGGCGGCGTGCCGTTCCACTTCGTCAATTCCGGCTTGTGGTCAAACAGTTCCAGGTGGCTTGGCGCTCCGGCCATGAACAGAAATATGACGCGCTTGGCCTTCCCGGGAAAATGCGGCTGCTTGGGTGACAAAGGATTCGCGAGTGCCGTCGGCGCGGCCCAACCGTTCTCCCGCAACAGCGCGCCGAGCGCAATGGCCCCCAAACCCACGCCGCATTGCTGAAAGAACCAGCGGCGGGTGATGGTTTTGGGATCAAAACCGCGGTAGAGATGGGATTGGCAGTTCATGACTATTCCTTCGTGATCGTCTCGTCCAGATTCAGCAACACGCGCGACACCACCGTATAGGCGGCCAGTTGCGTGGGCGTGACCCCGGCGGGCAGGTTGGCAGGACTTTCATTTCGCCCGGTGGCCAGTTCGTGGGGATTGACCCAGCCGTCGCTGATGTGGCCTTTGATCCGGTCAAGCAACGCCAGTAATTCCCGTTGTTCGGACTCCGCCGGCTGACGCGCAAGCATGCGCCGAAACGCGTAACGAATCCGGTCCACGTCCGTTTGGCCACCATCGGTCAGCGTCAAGCGCGCGAGCGCCTGGGCACACTCAACGAATTCCGTTTCGTTCAACGTCACCAGCGCCTGCAAGGGAGTATTCGAGCGCAATCGTTGCACGCAGGAGAAATCGCCGTTGGGCGCATCGAACGTGTGCAGCATGGGAAACGGCACTGAGCGGAACTTGAAGATGTAAAGACTGCGGCGATAGCGCTCGGGCACGGAGTCTTGCTTCCATGTTTTCGGCCCATAACTGGCGGGCGGTTGATAAAGAAACTCCGGCGACGGCGGGTAAATGCTGCGTCCGCCCACGGCCGGATTGAGCAATCCGCTCGCGGCCAGGGCGATATCGCGCACGATCTCGCCCTCGACACGAAAGCGCGGGCCGCGCGCGAGCATCCGATTGTAGGCGTCACGTGCATAGAGTTCCGGCGTCACGCGGGAGGACTGGCGGTAAGTGGCGCTGGTCACGATCAGGCGGTGCAGGTGTTTGAGGGACCAGGGCTGAAGGGAGGACGAGCCAACGGTGATCGTCGGCTCCATGAACTCACACGCCAGCCAGTCGAGCAATTCAGGATGCGAAGGTGGTTCGGCGCGTGTGCCAAAATCTTCCGGCGTGGCAACCAATCCGGCGCCGAAGTAAGTCTGCCAGATCCGGTTCACCAGCGCGCGCGCGGTGGTGGGCGATTGCTTGTCCACCAACCAACGCGCCAGCGTGAGACGCGAGGTGTCGGCTTCCGCCGGCAAACGATGCAAAACCGTGGGCACTCCGGCCGCAACCTTGTTTGCCGGCTTGAGCCAGTCGCCGCGCCGGAACAAATGCGTGTCACGCCGCGCATCGTCGGGCGTCTCGCCGGAACGCGCCAGCAACGTCAACGTGGACGTGCCTTCCGGCCATTGCTGCCACAACGCCTCAATCTGGTCGTTGGCCTCCTTGAACTCCGGCACGGTGCTGCGCCAGTAACTGAACACCGCCGCGAGCTGTGCCGGACTGCGTTCCGCGCGTGGAGTCTGGAGAATCTCCCTGACGTTGGCGGGCAACGGATCGGCGACTGCATTGGTTGCACTGGTCACGCTGATGCGGAAGCGGCCCAGATTGTGATTCTGGTTATCATCGGAATTGGCGCCACCGTGATTCTGCTGAAGCCGAAAATCCAGCACCACACCGTGACTGAAGGCGATCGGCGTTTCCGGAATGAACACCGCCTTGCGGGACTGATTGCGCCGCCCCGGTCCCGCGTCAATGCCCCACGCCGTATCGTCCTTGCCGTCTATCGCATAAGCCACCGGACCATAAACCCGCCGCTTGCCGGATCGGTCGGAGAATTCCGGCTCCAATTCTTTTTCCGCGTTGCTGAAATCGGCGGTGGCTGCAATGAACTTCACGGTCATTTTGTTGGTCGGGTTCTGCGCGTCCGTGGCTTCGACCTTGAATTCCGTGAGCGCAGCCATGCCCTGGAGCGAGCGGCCCGGTCCGTTGCAGGGAAGATTCGGATCTGCCAACTGCTCGAGCTGAATCGCTCCAATGAACGGGAGTTGGCTCGTGCCTTTGAAGTGCGACGTCCATTTCGTGGGCGCGTAACCCGCCGCGCGCACCGAGCCGTCCTCGTAGTAGTAATACCGCGCCGAGTTGTCACCGGCGTTGACGACGCGTACGGGGATCCAGTCCGGTTGATCATCTTTGACCCTGTCCTCCCACTGGTTCATGCGCTCTTCCCAATCCGGAGACGTGTGGCGCAATCCCGCTTCCAGTTCGCCGATCTGCCGACGGAGATTGGCGGCCAGCATCTGTTCGCCGGGCGTGTAAGCCATGGTCGAGGCTTCGTGATCGTTGTTCAGAAAGGCGAACAGTTGATAGTACTCCTCCTGGCTGATGGGATCGAACTTGTGATTGTGGCATTGCGCGCACTGGATGGTCAGGCCGAGCACGCTCTTGCCGATGGCATCCATGCGGTCGAACAATCCCTCCGTGCGAAACTGCTCCGGGTCAATCCCGCCTTCCTCGTTGAGCATCGCGTTGCGCAGAAAACCGGTGGCGACAACCTGATCTTGCGTGGCGCCGGGCAGTTGATCGCCGGCGATTTGTTCAATGATGAACTGATCGTAAGGCAGGTCGCGATTGAGCGCGTTGATGACCCAGTCGCGATACGCCCAGATGAATCGCGGTTTATCCTTCTCGAACCCGTCCGAATCCGCGTAGCGCGCGGCATCGAGCCAGTGGCGTCCCCAACGTTCGCCGTAATGCAGTGAGGCCAGCAGTCGCTCGACCTGCCGCTCGTAAGCATCCGGGGAATGGTCGGCGAGATACGCGTCCACTTCGGCAATCGTTGGCGGCAGGCCGATGAGATCAAGGCTCAACCGGCGCAACAAGGTGATTTTGTCCGCTTCTGCCGCGGGCGGGATTTCTTCCTGCTCCAGCCGTTTGAGAATAAACCGATCAAGGGCGTTGCGCGGCCAGTTGGAGTTGCTGACTTCCGGCACCGTTGGCCGGTGCGGGGCGTTGAACGCCCAATGGTCCAGCCGCGCATCGTGAATTGAGGCGGCAGTATCCGGCCAGACTGCGCCTTGATCTATCCACGCCGTGAGCCGGGCGATTTGTTCCGCCGACAACGGATCGCGCTTCAAAGGCATCTGCTCGATCTCCGGATGTGTCCCTTTGACCACCTGAACCAACAGACTTTCCGCACCGTTCCCGGCCAGCATCACGCCGCCGGAGTCCCCGCCTTTGAACGCCTCCGCTTTGAGGTCGAGTCGGAGATTGCCACGTTGCTTTTCGGCGCCGTGACAACTGAAACAGTTCTCCGCGAGGATTGGTTTGATGTGCTCTTCAAAGTCCATCCGCTCGGTGGCGCCACTGATCGTGGCGGTCATCAACACGGCCAGTGGCGCGAGCGAGTACAACGCAAGCCGGGCGCAGTTGGATCCAAGTCGGGGTTGCACGCCCGACAATCTGCGTCAGGTCCGGGCCGGGAGTCGAGCGCGAAACAAAATTGATCGCCATGGTTTTTGGCCAGGTTGACAATCCTGTCAGCCGTGCTGCGCGGTATCTGGTCGAGCGCGGCGGCTGCCGTGGCTGGCATCAAACTCCAGACTCGTCAAGCGAACGAGCGGGATTAAGCTGGCCGCGTGCAGTCGTTGATGAATTCCCGTCTGGTGCAGCGTGGGCTGGCGTTTGCCCGCGCGCATTGGCAACGGGCATTGTGGTGGCGCGACAAATTGCAATTTCGCGAGGAGGCCTTGCATCTGGCCCTGGCCGGAGGCGTGGGGGCGCTGGGTGGCTTGGTCAACCTGTTTTTCTTTTACGCCATCGAGCAGGGGAAACTGTTTCTGCTGCGCCGGCCAGGCGATCCGGTTGAAATTGCGGAAATGATCGGCCCGCTGGAACGCATGCTGATTCCCGCTGTGGGCGGACTGGCGGCCGGACTGGTGTTGCACTTCGGGCTGCGCCTGGCGGGCAGGAAGGGCGCGACCAATCTATTGGAGGCAGTGGTGGCCGGCGATGGCCGTCTGCCGTTCCGCGGCAATCTTGTGAAGGTGGCCTCCTCCCTGGTGAGCATCGGCACCGGGGCCTCAGTCGGACGCGAGGGCGGTATTACACAACTGACCGCGACGCTGGCATCCAAGCTGGGGCAACTGGCGAAGTGGCCGCCCTATCGGCTGCGCCTGCTGGTGGGTTGCGGGGCGGCCTCGGGCATCGCGGCGGCATACAACGCACCCATCGCCGGAGCGGTGTTCGCGGCACATATTGTCTTTGGCAATTTCTCCATGAGCCTGTTCGCACCACTGGTGTTTTCCTCAGTCGTTGCCACGATGGTGTCGCGAAGTTTTTTTGGCATCCAACCCTGGTATGAAGTGCCGGCGTACGAATTCACGAGCGTCATGCAATTGCCGTGGTTCGTCTTGCTGGGCGTGATCGCAGGACTGGTGGGCGCCATCTTCCTGAAGATGATCCGCCGCTGCGAAGTCCGCTTTGGCAATCTGCAATGGCCGATCTACGCGAAGCTGGCCCTGAGCGGTTTGATCGTTGGCTTGATCGCCCTCAGTTTTCCAGGTGTGTGGGGCAACGGTTACGTCGTCACCAACCGGATATTGCACGAAGAATTCGACCGCTTGGCGGCCCCATGGTTGTATGGTGCGTTCGCCCCGGGAACGGAGGCGTTGTTGTTCCTGGCCGGCTTGTTTCTAGCCAAACTGCTGGCCACCGCGGCCACCGTGGGGTCGGGCGTGGTCGGCGGCGTGTTCACACCCACGTTGTTCATCGGAGCGAGTCTCGGCGCGCTGTTTGGCACGGTGCTCCACACGTTGGGCTGGGCTTCGCCGCTGCCGACGAGCACTTTTGCGTTGGTGGGCATGGGCAGCGTCCTGGCGGCGACCACGCGCTCCCCGTTTCTGGCCATGATCATGGTGTTTGAAATCTCGTTGGATTATTCGCTGATGCCGCCGTTGATGCTGGGGTGTGTGATGGCGATTCTCATGGCGGGCCGGCTGCATGGCGCTTCCATCTACACCGAGGCGCTACAGGCCAAGGGCATTGAACTCGAAGGTGACAGCACCGAGCCGGGGGTGGTGACCGAACAGAAAGTCGGCGACCTGATGGGCGTCCCGGTGGAACCGATCCGCGAAATCACCCCGCTCAAGGACATCGCCGCTCGATTTCTGAGTTGCTCGAACAACTTTCTGCCGGTGGTGGATGCGCAGGGGCGGTTGATCGGTATCGTGGCCTTGCAGGACTTGAAGGAACATCTCAGCGCCGGGGTGGAATTGCTGGCCGTGATTGCCTACGACGTGATGCGACCGCCGCCGAAATGCGTCACCCCCAATCAGCGTTTGATGGAGGTGCTGCCCGTGGTGCTGGAGAGTGAATTGCGGAATTTGCCAGTGGTGAACAGTTTCACGGAGAACCGGTTGGTGGGGAATCTGGCTCGCGGCGAGGTGTTGTCCATTCTCTCGGAAGCCATCGCCGCCAAAAGCCAACCGGGCGGGTGAAGGCCAGGGGCAAAGCAATACCGCCCGGTGAAACCCTCGCAGCCACACGACATTGATCCACTCAGAGGAGCGCCAACGCACCCAACGCGACCGCAGTCAGCCAGATCAGCGCCACGGCCGTTGTCCGGCTCAAGCCCGCGCGCACCAAGCGATGGGAGAGGTGATTCGTATCGCCCACGTAAAACGGCTGGCCGTTGCGCCAACGCAGGATCACCACCCAGGCCAGGTCCGCCAGCGGCACCGCCAGCACCAGTAGCGGCGTGATGACCGCCCACGGGCGGGGATTCAATTCGGAGTAGAAGTGCGGCAGGATCGCCAGCACCGCGAGCAGATAACCCACCAGATGACTGCCCGCGTCGCCCAGGAAGGCGGAGGCTTGGGGAAAGTTGTGCGGCAGAAATCCCAGCAGGGCGCCCGTTGTCAGGAAGGCGATGAGTGCCACGAGGTATTGGCCGTGGGTGGCGGCGACAATGCCGAACAGGCCCGCGGCAATTGCCCCCAACCCCGCGCACAGCCCGTTCATGTTGTCCATGAAATTGAAGGCGTTGATGACGGTCAACAGCCACAGGATGGTGATGGCATAGCTGAACAAAACGCTGGGCACGAACAACGTGATACGCACGCCGGTGGCGGCCACAAGCGCGGCGATGAACAACTGACCCGCAAACTTTGGCAGGGGCCGCAACTCGTGTTTGTCGTCCAGCCAGCCCAACAGGACGATGCCAATGGCGCCGCCGAGAATGGCGGCGAGTTGCCCTACCCGCCGGCCCAGGCCGTAGAGCAGCGCTTCCGCACCGGCAATTCTCCCGCCGTGGAGTTGCAGCACCAGCGCCGCCGCGAGCATCGGCAGCAGCAAACCCGTCAACACCGCCAACCCACCCGCGAGCGGAATGGGCGACTCATGGATTTTGCGGCGGCCGGGATCGTCCACCAGTCCCGTGCGCAAACACCATTTACGCCAGAGCGGTAGCGTCACCAAGGTGGTGGCAAATGCACTGGCAAACGCGGCCAGGTAGGCGTTGAAGGGGAAGTTCATGGGTGTTGCTTCCCGCAATCGCTGGCCAGTTTCACGTACAGCGTGTAAAGGCGATCCACCATGTGTCCGACTGAAAAATGTTCGCGCACGAAGGCTTGACCACGTTGGCCAAACTGGGTGCGCATTTGGGCATTGCCGGCCAATCCAGCCAGGCGCGCACTCAGGCCAGCCAGGTCGCCAGGGGGCACGAGAAAACCAGTAACATTGTCGAAACAGACTTCCCGGGCACCGTCACAATCGTAAGCCACGACCGGGCGCGCAGCGGCCAGTGCCTGGGGCAAGGCGCGCGGCAGGCCCTCGCGGCGCGACAAATGAACCACGAGGTCCATCATGCCGACCAACGGGGGTATTTCCGCAGGCGGCACCAGACCGGTGAAGATAAAGTGCTTCTCCAATCCGAGCACCCGCGCCAGGCCCTCAAAGCGGCTGCGCCACTCGCCGTCGCCCACCAGGAGGAATTTGATTTGCGCAGAGATGGTCACCAGATGGCGCGCCACCCGGAACAGATCATCGTGGCCCTTGAGTTTGAAGAGCCGAGCAATCTTGCCAATTACGATGTCATCCGGTCGCAGCCCCCAGCGATCCCGTAATCGCAGGTCGTTGCGGGCGCCAAGGAAAGGCTGGAGTTCAAAGCCGCTGAAGACGCGGGTGTATTGCCCGGGCTGGCCGATACCGGCGGCCAGGTACTGACGCGTCATCGCGTCGGCCACGGTGACAAAGTGAGTGGTAACGCGAGCGGCGCGACGTTCTGCGGCGCGAAAAGCCGCATTGGCCAGCGCGCCTTGAAACGAACCAAACGAAGGTCCGTGAATGGTGTGAACGATGACGGGCACGCCGGCGCGGGCCGCGGCCAGTCGGCCCAACACGCCGGCTTTGCCACTGTGGGTGTGGACCAAATCGGGATGTTGCTGACGAAAATGCCGGGTCAGTTGCCGCCAGGCGAGCAGGTCTTTCCACGGATGCACAGGACGCACAAGTTCCGGTAACCGCGTCAGCAGTTCCGGCGTGCGGGTGAAATAATCTTCCAGGGAACCTTCCGGACCCGCGGTGGGACCGGTGATAAGTCGCACCTCCACTCCGGGTTTCTGTCGCAAACCCAGCACGGTGGCGATGGTGTTTTCCTGGGCGCCACCGACGATCAAACGGGTGATGACATGCGTGACGCGCATGGCGACGCGTCGTCAGGGAGAGTCGCCCTTGAGTTCCTTGAGGCGATTGATGACGGTCTGTGCTTCAGCCGTGGTGGGCGCGGAGTTGCTCAGATACGACTCATAATACCGGATGGCGGCATTGGTGTCCTTCCGACGATAGGCGATTTCACCCAGGCCGAAATAGATCTGGAACGACTCGGGGAATTCCCGTTGCAGAAGTTCGTAGTCCTTTTGCGCGGCGTCCAGCATGTTGCTTTGCAGGTAGGCAATGGCACGGTTGAAACGCGCCAGCGAGTTGTTCGTCTGGGTGGCAAGCAGCCGGGTGAACAACTGAATGCCTTCCGGGTATTCCTTGGCCCGCACATGAACCACGCCCTTGTTGATGAGCGTGACCGGATCATTCGGCGTGATCTTCAAATGACGATCCAGCGTGACATGAGCATTGGAGTAGAGGCCGCGATCCGTATAAAGCCGCGCCGCGGTGGCCAGCAACAGCGTCTCTCTCGGCTGCTGTTTCAGTTCGCCCTCGATCACTTCCACCGCTTTGTCCGGCTCGTTCTTGACGAAATACGCCGAGGCATCCAGCGCCAGCAGATCATTGCGGTTGGTGGTGGTCAGGGTAAAA
The DNA here is from genome assembly GCA_026125285.1 of Verrucomicrobiia bacterium. Classification (GTDB taxonomy): domain Bacteria; phylum Verrucomicrobiota; class Verrucomicrobiia; order Limisphaerales; family JADLHS01; genus WYBW01. Next base: position 24,903 of record JAHCLO010000011.1, read on the forward strand.
CCTTTGGGGTTGGCGCGAATTTCCTTGGTGAGGGTCAGGGCCTGATCCGGCAGGCCGGCCATCAGGTTCAATTGCGCCAGCCATAACCGGCTGGTCAGATCGTTCGTGGCCAGGGCGCGTACCCGGTCGAAACACTGCGCGGCTTGGCGGTAGAGTCCACCCTGCATGAACCGGTAGCCCTGCGCGTAGCTCAAGGTGGGTTCATCATAGGGCCCGTTCTCTCCGAGCACCTGCTCCCACGTGCGGTACTTGCCAAAGCTCTGCTCAATGCCTTGATTCCAGGCCACGGTACCCAGTCGGCCGGCGCGAAAGTCCTCGTTATACTGCAAATTGATTTTGGCCACGACGTTGTCCGGATTCAGTCTTTGCGCGAGTTCAAAACGCGGCGCGGCCTTGTCAAACTCGCCGGCCTTCTGAAGCTCCACCCCCCAATAGTTCAGCCCGCGGGAATAGTAATTGGCCACCAACATGGTCTGGAGGTTCTTCTGGGCGGGCAACTTCATGGCTTTGAACAGCCGCTCGATCAGTCCCAGCTTTTGGTGGGGGGCCGGCTTGGCCAGAAGCTGCTCGAGGGGTCGGAGTATCGGCTCACTGGCTTCATTCCAGAACGCCTCGTTTCGAGCGATGACCTCCGCCGACAACGTCGGCGGCAGCAACGAATCACCCGCATAGCGATGGAGCCGGTGAGCCAGACCGTGAGGTTCGTCCCAGTGAAACTCAAAGTAGTAGCCGAAGCTCGGGTGCAGATAACTGATGCTATCCTTCTCCCCCAGCTTCAGGATCGTCTGGAGCGCTGCGGCGTCTTCCAGAATCCGCATCTCATCCGGCTCCAGCTTCAGCGGCCATTCGTGCGGGTACTTTCGCTGGAGGAACCGATGGTAGGCCGGCAGTTTCAGTGACTCAGTATGAATCATCAAGAAATCCTGGTCGCGCCCCAATGCTGCGAGCCGCGCCCGCGCCATCACCAGGCGGTTGACGTCATCGCTGAGCACCACGCCCCGCTCGGGCAGGCCTTGAACCAATCCGTCGGCAAATTGTTTGATGAGCGGACCGTTCGTCGCGCGAATCTGAGTCAGGTTGCGATATAGCAATCCCGCCGGTACCAGGACGGCCAGAATGCATACGGCTGCGGTTACGGCTCGATGAACCAGCGGAGCGGAGGGAGAAGGACGGCGGTGGCGCGATTGCGCCGGGCGGGAGATCAGTAAAAAGTAGCCAGCGAAATAGCCAAGGCACAACGCGCCGATGTAGGAAAATGACAGGAACGGCAGGCCGAATCCCCGCCCGCTGAACGGCGGATCAAAGACCACCCACAGTCCCGCCAGGAAGAACGCCGCGTGCGCGACGCGAAAGCTCCAGGCAGTGAGCGTGACCCCGAGGGCCGTGGTGTCGCCGAAGCGCGACGGCCAGCGGATGCTGATCATCAGCAGGGGTATCAAGGAAGGCAGAGCCAGAATCCACAAGGGGCGGTCGCCGGAAAACACCACGCCTTTGTTGAAGGGTAGTGCCAGGAGGTTGTTCTTTTGCGTGAGCAGATTGACCTTCATCGCTTCCCAGAAACCGATGGGTGCCAGATCGGAGAAAGTGGCCAGGAACGGTAGCAGCAAATACAACGACAGCCCGGCTAGGCCGCACAATGTCATCCGGCCCAGAAACTGCAAATTGAAGAAGCTCAACCCGCGCAGCCAGATCACTGCGGCGACGAACAACGGCAGATAACCGATCATCCCGAAGCTGTTCGTCATGCCCAGACCAAACACGAATGCGGCGCGCGTCAGCCACGATTCTCTTTCCTCCAAGCGGTATTCGAGCAGACACCGGATGACGTAAGCCAACATGAGCAGATCGAGCATCGCGCCCGTGCCATTGGTGCCGTGTTCCCAGAATGTGAGCTGCAAACCACAGATCACCGCCGCCATTACCGGTGGCAGCCACGCCAGGGGAATGGTTAAGAGAGAGGACTCGCTGCGCTCGCGTTCCCGCTGGTCACGCGTGCGGTCGTGTGGCAGCAACATCACCGAACGCGCCAACAGCGCGAGCGTCAGGGCCGCGCACGCCGCCGCGAACAGATTAAGCCCCAGGGGAATCCACCCGTCCGGCAGCCAGCGCAGAGGAAAGGTCAGCACGTAAGTCACCGGACTGAACACTTCCGGCTGCCACCGCCAGCCCGCCAGACTGGCGACTTGGTTTAGATTCAGCAAGGAAACCCACCGGTTGAGGGTTAGAAGGTAAACGGCCAGCGCCACGCCAGCCACAATCCACGGCAGGACGCCGCGAACGATGCTTCGCTCATCGCCCGACTCTTTGCCCATCGTCATGTGTTCGCAAAATTGAAACAACGCCTGCAAGCTTGCAAGCCTAGTTATTCATCCGGGATCGGCGCGGCCCGCAGGTCCGCCACACATTCCACGTGCTGCGTTTGCGGAAACATATCCAGCGGCGTTACGGTCGCCAAGTCAAAGACACCTTCCCGGCACAATACGTTCAAGTCCCGCGCCATCGTAGCCGGATGACACGAGACGTAGATGATTTGCGCGGGCCGTTCCCGGCGCAGCAAATCCAGCGTCTGCGGCAAACAACCCTTGCGCGGCGGGTCGAGCAACACGGCTGTCGCCCGGGACGAAAACCGCCGCACCAGTTCCGGCAGGGCCGCTTCCACCTGCGCGGCAATGAACTCGCCGTTGGTCCGGCCGCGCGCCGCTGCATTCCGCCGCGCTGCCCGGATGGCGGGCTGATCGTATTCCACCCCCACGAAGGATTGGACCGCGTCCGCCAGTTCAATGCCGAAGAACCCGACGCCGCAATACAAGTCCACCAGATGCCGCGCGCCTCCCTGCCGTACAAACTCGCGCACGGTGGCTACCAGTTCGGGCAGGAGGAAGAAGTTGTTCTGGAAGAACGAATGTTCCGGCACCTCCCAGCCCTCGGGCGGAATGCGCAACACCACCTTGATGCCGCCTTTAGGCGGCGGGTTGGCCCAAACATGTTTGATCTGCTGATTGATGGCCGGCTCGGCGATTCTACATTCCTCGATGTCCTCCACCAGACCGCAATCCCAGCGAATGAATCCGAGGTTCAGCTTTTGCGCCGGCTTGTTCCACTGGCTGCGGATCATGATCCGGTTCCGATAGCCGTACGGCTGCGGACAGGGGATCACTGGCGAAACCACCTCCGGAAGAAAGCCGCCGATCCGCTGAAACAAGTCCGCAATCTGCTTGTGCTTGATGCGAAGCTGCGCCTCGTAGCGGATGTGTTGATACTGGCAACCGCCGCATGCGCCAAAATAGCGGCACGCCGGCACCACCCGCTCTGGCGACGCCTGCGTGACGCGAAGCAAACGGGCGCGGGCAAAGCTCTTCTTGACTTCGGTGATCTCCGCCTCGACCACTTCGCCCACGAGCACAAATGGCACGAATACGACAAAATCCTCCAATCGCGCCACACCCTCGCCGCCAAAAGCAATGTCCTGAATCGTGAGGGTTACGGTGTTTCCCGGCGATAAATTCACGCGCGCAAGTTAGGGTCCGGTCCCGCAAGGCAAAAGATTTTTCTGGGTACGGGCGGACGCGAACCGGGCGATTGTGGAAAGGCCAACAGATCGAGTTCTGCGTTAAGAAACATTTTGTGCGGCACCGGTTCAGCCTCAAGGCACCACGCTCTTCCACACGTAGGCCTGAACCATCACCAACACGCCAACCAGGATGGCCAGCACCAGGCTGTGCCAGAAGACCGCGCGCAAGATGGTGCCGGCATCCGGGCTATCAGGATGCCCGCCCGTGGCGACACTGGCCACGACGATGCTTTGCGCATCAATCATCTTGCCCATGACGCCGCCTGAGCTGTTGGACGCCGCCATCAACACCGGCGAGAGGCCCAGTTGCTCGGCCGTGACTTTTTGCAGATTCCCAAACAGCACGTTGGAGGAAGTGTCGCTGCCGGTGAGAGCCACGCCGAGCCAGCCGATCATGGGCGAGAAGAACGGGAAGAACCAACCGGTGGCCGTCATGGCCAGGCCCATGGTCGTGTCGGTGCCGCTATAGCGCGTGGTGAAGCCGAGTGCCAGCATCAGCGCGATGGTCAGCAGCGAAACACGCACGCGCCAGAGGGTGTGGCCATAGATGTTCAAAATACGTCGCGGGTTTAGTCCCAGACAAACGCCCGCAAGGATGCCGGCCAGCAGCAGGGCGGTGCCGGTGGACGAAAGGAGGTTGAAGAGGAAAACCGCGTTCTCCGGTTCCGGATGGGGCGTGACCGGAGGGACGCGCAAAACCGCCTGGTGCAACCATGGCACGGTCAGGGCCGGAGCGAAGAGCTTATTCAGCAAGTCCTTTATCACCGGTAAGCCCCAGAGAAAAACAAACACCGACAGGAAGATCCACGGCAACCAGGCCTTGGCCGGGGAACCGGCGGCCGGAGTTTCGTTGGCGGGATTGACCGGCGGGTCGCGCGGGGCGGGCGCCGCAGAAGTGTCGGTGGGCTGCCAGAACTTCATCAATAACACGAGCGAACCCATGGAAACGAAGGCGCCAATGATGTCCACCAACCACGGCCCGTGAAAGTTGCTCACGAGGAATTGCGTCAGAGCGAAACTGCCGCCCGCCACCAGGCACGCAGGCCAGACCGCGATCATGCCACGCCAGCCCACCTGCGCCCAGATCAACCAGAACGGCACGATGATGGAGAAGAAAGGCAGTTGGCGGCCAACCATCGCGCTGAGGTCGTGCAAATCAAGATCGGTGATCCGCGCGAGCGTGAGCAGCGGTGTGCCCAACGCGCCATAGGCCACCGGCGCGGTGTTGCCGATGAGCGCCAGTTTGGCGGCTTCCAGCGGGCGAAAGCCCAGACCAATCATCAACGCGCCCGAAATAGCGATGGGTGCGCCAAAGCCAGCGGCGCCCTCAATGAACGCGCCGAAACCAAACGCGATCAACAACGCCTGAATGCGCCGGTCACCTGAAACCCCAGCCACTTGATGCTGCAACACGGCGAACTGTCCGGATTCGACGGAGAGACGGTAGATGAATATGGCATTGAGAATGATCCAGCCGATGGGAAACAGGCCGAAGGCCGCCCCATAACCGGCCGAAGCGAGCGCCAGCGGTACCGGCATTTGATAGACAACAACCGCGATGACGCCCGCGACCAGCAACCCCGCCAGCGCGGCGAATTGTGCGCGAACGTGCCAGAACGCGAGCAAACCCAGCAACGTCACCACGGGCAGCGCGGCGACCAGGGCCGAAAGGCCAATTCCACCAAGCGGAGTGTAGTCTTGCGACCAGGTCATGCGGCGTCAGCGATGTGACTGAGACACCTTCAGTGGACGCGCGAATTCGCGCGGGTAGCGGAAGACGAAATTCTTGTGTCTGCGATTGGAGATAAGGAAATCATGGGCCAGCAGGTTTGAGCTAACATTTGTGTCGTAGCGGAAGTTCTTTCTAAGCGGATGTTTTCATTCCACCCGCGCCCCCGTCAAGCCGCGTCTCCAACGTGCTTGAAACGATGCGAACCGTTATTCGTTGATGCCCCAGTGCTGGTACGTCAAGGGCGGCGCCGGTGGGTTGGCCGGTTGGGCCGCAGCGACCTCCGGTGGAACAAACGCATCGGCCCCCTGCAGATGGCTGCGCCGAAACTCGGTGAAGTGTGGGAAGAACTCCATCTCGGCCGTCGTCGCGACCTGCTGAAGATATGCGAAGGCAGGCGGCACCACTGACAGAGGATTGGCCGCCATGTCCAGAAGCGCGATCAAGGCCGCGCCGTCCTTGTGGCGTCCCGTCACCCAGGCATCCATCCATTGCATGACTTCCGGCGGCAACGGCGACGTGCCACGACCGGCCACGATCACGACGTCGGCGATTGCCGCCTCGGCCGCGGCAATCTTTCGGAACTGCGGCTGGCGCAGGAGATCGAACCTCCACCGACCGCAACGGCCTTCAAACTCATCGCCGATTTGGGATAGCAGAAAGGTGCAGGTTTCATTGGCATGGTAACCGGCGGCGTAATCTTCATACACCGAGACCACTTGAAAAACAGCGAGGGCTTCCGCAGGAACCACCGGTGCCGCGTTCATCGGTTTGGCTTGCACAAGCTAACATCGGCCCATTCGAGTTCCAAGCAACTGAAAAGTTGTCCGATTGTGACGTAAGGGAAATGCCGGCCCCGGGTAAGAGTTCTCCACGACCGACAAGACGCTCAACTTGGGGGTTGGCTTTCGATCCAGCGCACGGCGGAACGCACGAGGTCGGTCGCGCTCCTGAGATCGAGCTTGGCCTTGATGTTGGCCCGATGGACTTCCACCGTCTTCACGCTTAAGCGGAGGTGGGCGGCAATTTCACGCGTTCCCCGACCGTGGCCGATGAGTTGAAAGACCTCGAATTCCCGGTCGCTCAAACGGCCAATGGGCGAACCGCCTGGATCGCGCCCACTGCCGGAAAAAATTTCCAGGATGCGCGCCGCAATCTTCTCGCTCACGGCAATCTGGCCGCCCAACACCTGTCGGATGGCCTCCATCAGTTTCTTTCCCCCCTCCTGCTTCATCAAGTAACCACGCGCCCCGGCACGGAGCACCCGCTCGGCGTAAAGCGATTCGTCATGCATGGAGACCACCAGCATCAGCAGGTCCGGATACAGGGCGTGCATATCCTTGATGAGTTCCAGCCCGCTTTTGTCGGGCAACGAAATGTCCACAATCGCCAGATCCGGTTGCTCCTGCCGCACGAACTCGAACGCCTGCCGCGCCGTGTCGGCCTCGCGGCACACCAGGAGGTCCGGTTCGCTGTTGATCAACTGCGCCAATCCCTGCCGCATCATCGGGTGGTCATCCACGATGAGAATGTGTTTACGCTTTCGGAGATTCGCGGTCTTGGATTTCATGTTCCGGCTGGGCCATCCTTCCCATGGGTGGCCGGGGTGGAACAGATGACACTGGTGCCGCCGTCCAGGTCGCGTTCAACCATGGCGGCGCCGCCGATCATCCGCGCCCGGTATTGCATGATGCGCAGGCCCATGCCTTTGCCCTTGGGCAGCACCTTGGGCAGGCCAACGCCATCATCCTTGATCATCAGGACATTTCGCCCGCCGGCGTTCTTCAGGCTGAGGGTGACGTGTTGGGCTTTGCCGTGCTTGATGGCGTTGGAAACCGCCTCCTGAGCGATGCGATAGAGGTGCGTGGCCACGGTCTGATCGTGGACCAGCACCGGTGGATCGCAAACGAATTTGCAGGTCACGCGGAACATTTTGTGCGAGTTGTTCGCCAACTCCTGCAACGCGGACATCAAACCCTCGGATTCAAGCGTGACCGGCGACAACCCATGCGCCAATTGTCGGGCCTGGGCGATGGCCGCGCGCACGTGCCCGCCCAACTCGGCAACGCGCTCCGCGTCCGTCGGTGAACTGGCGGCCAGTTTGCGCTCCAACACCTGGCTCATCAACTCGATGCCCGCCAACTGCTGGCAGAGACCATCGTGCAGGTCCTGCCCAATGCGATGCTGTTCCCGGTCGCTGATTTCGAGAATTTCCCTTTCCAGCCGTTTGCGCTCGCTTACGTCACGCACGAATCCCGTGAAAATCCGCCGATCCGCCAGGCGGACTTCACTGACGGCCAGGTCCATGGGAAACTCACTGCCATCCCGGCGCTGTCCCACTACTTCCCGGCCGGTGCCGATGATCCGGGCGTGTCCCGTGCGCCGGTAGTTGGCCATGTAGCCGTCGTGTTCCTGACGGTAGGGTGAAGGCATCAGCACATCCACATTCCGGCCGATGACTTCCGCAGCCGAGTAACCGAAAATCCGTTCCGCCGCGCGGTTGAATGACTCAATGATCCCTCGCTCGTCAATCGTGATGATCCCTTCGACGGCGGTTTCCAGGATGGCGCGCAACCGCTCGTTGGTATCCCGCAACTCGGCGGCGGCCTTGTCGGTGGCGGCGGGCAAGGCCAATTCCAACGCCCGCAGGCGCTCGAGCAGTTCGGCTTTGGTCAATCGCGCCCAATCATTCATCGAACAGATTGTAACCGGGCGAACGTCCGACTCACGCAAAAAAGGGGCGGGAAGGGATTGACCGGTGTGAACTATCTCCACTCCGGGAGGCACAGTGCGTCTTTGGCAGTAGCGTCGGCTGCGGAACCGAGCATCCATTAGCATTCCGTTGGGGAAAAGCGGTGATTGGTTCTGACGAGTTGAACGAGTTGGACCTGTGCCGGCCGAAGGGTCGGCGGTGGCCACCGCCTATCCGAGGGTCTGACCGGACACCAATTCCGCCATCATCCGGTGTTCCTTGGGATTGACGATCCCGTCGCGCACCACTTCGACCACGAGGGTTGAGATGGTCCGGGCAAACACGGAGGGATTCGCCCGGTATCGCGCGACCGAGGGGACCATGTTATCCAAGAATGAGTCGTGATCCCGCGAGATCAACGCCACGTCGGACGGAAAACGCAAGCCGCGCCCCAGCAAATGGCTCATCACGGTCAGGACGTGGTTGGGCCGGGAAACCAAGAAGGCCGTGGGTGGCGGGGAACGTTTGAGCAACGCGTCCAGTCTGGCGCAGATGTCAGCGACGCTCCCATTGTGGCGGCTGATGAAACAGTCCGCGTCCAACCGTTGCGATCTTTCCACGCCTTCCTTGAACCCTTCCTCGCTTTCGTAATCCCCGGCCAGCTCGGGACCGGGATTGAGAAAGGCCAGATGGCGGTGCCCCCTGGCCAGAAACACCCCGGCAGCGTGACGGCTTATGGCCCGATAGTCCCGGTCCACCGAGGGCAACAGGACGCCGTCGTGCCGCGAACCGGTGAGGACGCAAGGCGCCATTCGCTGGGAAAACCACCGCTGCATCCGGGCGGTGGATTGGGACAAGACCCAGGCCGCCGGATTCAGCCGCGAGGCCAATGCCGCCAACGCCCGATCCGGTCGGCCCGAATAACAAGCGGGATGTTCGTGAACTTCGAGATGATACCCTTCCGCGGCCAGATGCTCCCGCAGTCCATCAATCCAGAAGATGGTGAACGACTGAAGATTCACAAGTCGCACGGGGGTCAGCAGGACCACCCGGTCGCTGGGACCGGCCACGCGCACGCGCCGACGCCCCACAATCTCGCGCCGCCGACCCTGACTGCTGCGCACCCAGCCCTCCCGTTTCAACTGGTCAAGCGCCGAGCGGAGCGTGACGCGCCCCACGTGGAGGAGGGCACAGAGTTCATGCTCTCCGGGCAGCCGTTTGGTCCAGCGTCCTGCGCTGATTTCGTCCTTCAGCACGGCGGTGGTTTGCGCCACCAGCGACATTTTTTGCGGCAAGCGGTTCATGCGTTCCGGCAATGGACAGATGAATGATTCGGTTCAGAATAAGCCACGGCGTTCTCCGTTGGCGATTGAATACTTCCCGTCCCGGGTGGCTTCGTGAGTCCCGGACGATGCAGTGGAGAGCAACTGTGCCGAAAGCCGGTCGCAGCGCAAAACGCATGGTGTACCGCCGAGATTCGCAGACCACGCGCAGCGTCTTGGAGTACGGTACCTTCAGCACCGCTTGCCGACAGCCCACTCATGCCCCAGCCGCCAGTTCATCCCCATCGCGCCTGCCAAAGAGCGGCGGTAAACACGCGCGCACTCCAACCGCTTCGCGCCCGCTATGCCGTCCAGAATTCGCGCAGCGTCTGGAGTGCGGTAACTTCAGCACCGCTTGCCAACCGACGAGTTGTCCCCCGGCCAGACATCTCCCCGCGTCGGCAAACGCATTGCGGCGGGCTCCGGGTTCGGGTAGCGTCCCAAGTCATGGATTCGCCGCTTCCGTATCGCGACCGCAGACCCCAAGGCGCGGCGGACTTCTATTTTGCCATCAACGCCACGTTCCGCTTCATTCAAGACCGGCTTGGCTTGGCGGGTCTGCGCCGGTATTGGACTGACCTTGGGACGACGTACTTCGCGCCAGTTGCCACAAGCTGGAAGCAACGCGGCCTGGCGGGAGTGGCGGCATACTGGCGCGCGTTCTTCGCGGCCGAACCCGGCGCGGAAGTGGAAGTGACCGAGTCGCCCAGCGTGGTCACGCTGAACGTGAAGGTCTGTCCGGCCATCCGTCACCTCCGTGAGCATCACCGTCAAATCGCGCCAACTTTTTGTCAGCATTGCTATTTCGTGAGCGAAGCCATGGCTCGTCCGGCTGGCCTCACGGTCCGGATTGCCGGTGGCAATGGCAGTTGTTGTCAGACGTTCGCCCGGCGGAATGATTCCACGCCCACACAAGATCTGACGCAAATCGAGGAGGCCGGATGATCGGCGTTTACGATTTCAACGGCCATTACGAATGGACCTTTGCCTGGCTGGAAGCCGAGGGCGGCCCGCCATTGCTGCGCGAGTATTGGGACGTGGCCATTCACCAGGATTCGCAGAGCCACGCGGCCGAGTTGATCCGGCAGAAGGGGTTTGCTGGCATGCAGGAGTATTGGGGACACACCCTGAACCAGGAAGGCGGCACTCACGCCACCACGGCCACCGAATCAGTCTTTCGCATTGATATGCACGATTGCCCCTCGAAAGGCTTCTTGATGCGCAACCAACTTCAGCAGCACCGCGATTATTGCGATCACTGCATCGGTTGGATTGGGCCGCTGCTCCGGCGGGCGGGATTCGTCATTGATCATCAGCACAACCACTGTGGGCAATGCTGGTGGGAGATGCGTCGCGCCACCGATGCTGCGCCTCCCAGCCGGCCCGGTGAGGTCACCGGTGCGCGCGACGTCAGACTTCGACCCGATTGGAAACCAAAAGGCGCAGCTCTGGACACTTATTCCCGCGCGAACGATCCAGCATCGAAGCACTCGCAGCAGGAGTGACCGACTGGAGGTTTTCGCTTCAGTTTAATCCAAACCTGCATCAGGCTGCGCGCGTGAAGTCATTACGGCGCGTCGGTTTTCAACAACGCGACGCAAACCAGTGGAACGAACCATGAGCGCATATTTGCGTTTCAAGCATCCAGTCATTGCGCTGGGGATTGTCCTGCCGGTGTTCCTGGCTGTCTTCTTCCTGGTCGTTATCACGACCATGTTGGTCACGTTCATTCTGCCGGAGTCCTACGCAAGCACGGCCCGAATCAAGGTGGAGCGGGTGTTGAGTGGTGATGCGGGCACGGCAGCGACCAGTCTCCCGCCGCATCTTTTCGATCCGTATCTCGTACGGACCGAGGCTGAAGTCCTGCTGTCGGATTCGATCCTCGGAAAAGCCGTTGAAGCGTTGGACCTCAATACCCAGTGGGGGAAGCGGTACTTGGGTGAAGGCGGCAGATTGAAAAGCTCCGAAACCGTGCTGTTGTTGAAGGCGCGCCTGGACGCGAGTCCGGTGCGCAACACCTCCCTGATTCAAGTGCGCACGTACAGCGAGGATCGAATGGAAACTGCGAAACTCGCCAACGCTGTCGTCCAAGCGTATGCCGACCACGTCGCATCCAGTACCGGTGGGTTGCGCGTTCAAATAGTGGATCTGGCCCAACCCAGCCTCCGTCCAGCAAAGCCCAACAAACCGTTGAACATCGCGCTAGGGGTCGTGATCGGCGCTGTACTCGGTCTGGGATGCGGGGTGTTTTGCGGCTGGGGCGCCATTTGGTTTCAACGCAAACAACAGTCAGCCTGAGTGATGAGGACGGTTTCCCCGGCATGGCTGAATTGCGCGCATGGCGAGTGGATCAGCACCATTGCCGCGCGTACCGCTCGCTCGCTTTTTCCTTCAAACGCCAGTCCGATTACAGCAGTCTCCTTCCATGCGCGCCAAGCCATGTCAGCTTCGTTTCTACCTCGCGTCAGTGTTATCCTGCCTCAGTCTCCTCATTGGTACTGCAACCGCGAATGATGCAACTCCTCCTAGTGTGCCTGTGTCCGCCGAGCTTCCCGCCGCTGCGGATCTTCGCCCGGAGTTTGAACAGTGGGGCTTGCTCCCGCGCAGCCAGGGCAGCCGTCCGACGTGTTCCGTGTTCACCATTGCGGGCGCTCTGGAATTCGCCGTGGCCCGTCGGCAGAACCGCGGCGAACGGTTGAGCGTGGAATTCCTGAACTGGGCAGCCAACCAAACACGGCGTGGAAACCGCGACGGCGGGTTTTTCTCGGACATGTGGCGCGGGTTTGAGGCGCACGGAATCTGCACCGAACCCCAGATGCCTTACCAACCGGAATATGACGCCACGATAAAACCGGAAGCCGAAGTGCTGGGAGCGGCAAAGGCCCGGCTCGCGCTGGAACTAAAACTGCACTGGATCAAGCGTTGGAACGTGAGCACGAGTTTGAGCGATGAAGAATTCTTCACCATCAAGCGCAGGTTGCACCAAGGCTGGCCCGTTTGCAGCGGCTTGCGCTGGCCGCAGCGCGAAGTGTGGCAGAACGACGTGCTGCAGATGTGTCCGCCTGAGGAGGTGTTCGACGGCCACAGCGTCCTGCTGGTCGGCTATCGTGACGACCCGGCACAGGCCGGCGGTGGCGTGTTCATCTTTCGCAACACCAATCGCGGCGGACGGGACGGGTTCATGCCCTACGACTACGCGCGGGCCTACATGAACGACGCCGTGTGGATCGAATCAACACCGGCGGCGGAAGCAGCATCGCGCTTGACGGCACCTGCGGATTCTGCCAGACATGGGCCATGATCAAAGCACCCCTCGTTCTTGCCGTGCTGCTCTGTGGCAGCCTGGTTTCTTCGGCCAAGGATTATCTCGTCCACACCTTCAAGCGACAGCAACTCACCGACAAGTTCTGGTCGGAGGGTGCGACGTTTGGCGACCTGAATCGCGACGGGAAGCCGGATATCATTTCCGGTCCGTATTGGTATGAAGGGCCAGGTTTCACCAAACGCCACGAGTACTACCCGGCCACGGCGACCTTCCAGTTGAAGAAGGATGACGGCAGCGAGGAAACCATCGCCGGCTTCGAGGGGGCGCTGGGGGTGAACAACAAATACTCGGACAATTTCTTTGCCTTCGTGCATGATTTCAACCAGGACGGCTGGAACGACATTCTCATCATTGGGTTTCCCGGCCAGGAAACCGCATGGTATCAGAATCCCAAAGGGGCGTCCGGTCATTGGACCAGGCACGTGGTGTTCAAAGCCACCGACAACGAGTCGCCAACGTTCACGGACATCACCGGTGATGGTAAGCCGGAGTTGGTTTGCGCTACCGGCGGACGCTACGGGTTCGCCGAACCCGACTGGAGCGATCCCACCAAACCCTGGCCGTTCCGCGCCATCACACCCAACCGAAAATACCAGCGTTTTACCCATGGCCTCGGCGTGGGCGACGTGAATGGCGATGGCCGGTTGGACCTGTTGGAAAAGGATGGTTGGTGGGAACAACCCGAGTCGCTGGCCGGCGATCCCGTCTGGAAGTTCCATGAATTTGCCTTCAACGCGAACTCCCACGGCGGCGCGCAAATGTACGCCTACGACGTGAACGGTGACGGGCTGAACGACATCATCACCAGCTTCGCCGCGCATGGATTCGGTTTGGTCTGGTACGAGCAGGTCCGCAGCGGAAGCAACATCACGTTCAAGCAGCACGAGATCATGCCGATTGAGCAGAAACGCATCCCAAACCAATACGGCGTCTGCTTTTGCGAACTGCACGCCATTGACCTGGTGGACATGGACAACGACGGGTTATTGGACATTGTGACGGGCAAACGCTATTGGTCGCATGGCCGCACGGGTGATCCCGACCGCAACAGCCCGGCGGTGCTGTATTGGTTCAAACTCGTGCGCGGTCCCGGCCACACGGCGGAGTTCATTCCGTATCTAATTGACGACGATTCCGGCGTGGGTACGCAGATCGTGGCGAAACCGGTGAGTAATCCGCATTATCCCGACGTGGTCGTCGGCAACAAGAAAGGCACGTTTTACCTGCGCCACGAAGCCCGCAAAGTCAACCAGACTGAATGGGAAGCGGCTCAACCGAAGCCGGTGGGCGGACAGTGAACGGAGGATCCCATCAGAACACAAACCGCGGTTCATAAACCGGCCCGATGCCGTGTTTACGCAGCAGTTCCATGAACTTGGCCAGCCCGCGTTTCTCATCCGTGCCGAGATGGTAGTGAATGTGCCAGCCCAGGTAATCCTTGCGGAATTCGGACGTGTACTCGGTACGATCCCGGATAATGGAATCGAGCGTGTCCAGACCAAAGTCCTTGGCCTCGCGCAGTTGCTGGCGTAAGGCGTCGTTCTCGAGGCCGCGGCGCAACGCCCACACCGCATACACAAACGGCAACCCGGTCAGTTCATACCACGCCGCACCCAGGTCCCAAATCTCGTGTTCGTGTTGTCCCAGTGCGAAATCCAGGGCGCGATCCCCAATCAACATCAGGTAATCGGGCGCGGTCGCGAAGTCGTAGTTGGGCAGCGGCTTGAACTCGGGCTTGAGTCCCCGTTCCGCGAGCAGCACCTCCAGTAACCGGCGGCTCGTCAGAGAAGCAGGGTCGCAAAATATCTCGCGCGCTTCCTCCAGCGGCCGGCGGTGCGCCAGCAGCACGCTTTTGACTTCGCCCAAGGAAGCGACGGCGATTCCGTCCAGAACATCGTAGCGATCCGTCAACAGCACTTCCACCACGCTGACCAGGGCGGCATCCAACTCATCGCGGCGCAACAGTTCCGCCAGCTTCGCCGGCGTGGCGAAGACGACCTCTTCCTCCAACCCACGGGTGAGCGGCACGGCATTGAGTGCTTGTACTGTGCCGACCCGGAAGGGCGCCAGGGATTGCTCCAAGCCGTGCTCGCGCTCCCGATTGGCCGCCCGTTGCTCGTGCTCCATCCGGCGGGCAATGTCCGCGGCGGGTTCGGGCGGCACGAGGCGCAGCTTGGGCAACGGATCGGAATTCTCCCGGTGGAGTGAGTTGTCACGGTTCTTGTGCCCTTCGTTCACCCGCGCAGCTTAAGCCCAGACCACCTCCAAGCCAAGCCCGCAACCGGTGTTGCCCGCAAGTGTTGCTTGTCCGAGTTAAACTGCGAAAAAGTCCGGGCTGGCAGGACGATTAGCCGTGACGTCTTGCACTCAGTGGGGGAGAGCGCCGGCCTGCTGACCGGCTGGTCGCGGTCGGAAGGCGCAAAGCCCGCCACAGACCTATGCTTCGGAAAGGCATCCGCTCGTGCCGAGTGTGAAATGTCCGGGTTGGCGACGGGAAAGTGAAAAAGGGGCGGCACGAGCTCCGTTGCCGCCCCTTTTACGACAGCTCCCTGCCTATGAAAAAGGATCAGGAGCTACCAAACGGTAGGACGCAGACGATTTTTTTCAATCGTAAAGACGAAAAAGTTGTTCACCGCACCAGTCTCCCCTCCGAAAACGAATTCCGACGCTCGGGAACCGGTTCGTGCGTGAGGCACAAATCGGCACCCACCCGCGAAGACACGCCCTTGGGACTTCACTCTGGGCGTGTTGCGAAAGAGCATCGGGGCTTAATCGGGCTTTGCTTCCGCCGGCTCGGGTGCGGCGGGCACATCAGCCGGATTCGTGGTGGTGAGCGTGATTGGCGCGGGCTGCCCGGCAGGGGCGGTTGGTCCGGCTGACGGCGTCGTGGCTGGCGCCGCCGCCCCGGGGAGCTGCGTGCCTTGCTGCTGCAAATGCCGCTCGAAATCGCGTGTCGTGCGGCCCTGATAGTTGCTTTGGAGACTGGCCACCAGCATGGCCAGCACAAAGAACGTGACCGCCGCATACTTTGTGATCTTGGTCAGCACATTACCCGAACCGGCCCCGAACAAGGCGTCCGTGGCCGCGCCGCCAAAGGCCAGACCGGCGCCGGCTTCCTTCTTTGGCAGTTGAATCAGCACCAGCAGAATCAACAGCAGACACGTCAGCACCAGAATGACCGTCAATAAACCAATCAAAAAGCTCATGGTCGTAGCCTATATGGAATTCTTGATAATGTCAGCAAAACTTCTTGTCTCGAGGGCCGCGCCGCCCACCAGTGCCCCGTCCACGTCCGGCTGGCTCATCAATTCGCGTGCATTGGACGGCTTGACGCTGCCGCCGTATTGGATGCGGACCTTGCGGGCCACCGCCTCGTCAAACAGGCTCACCAATACCCCACGAATGAACGCGTGGGCGTCCTGCGCTTGCTGCGTGGTCGCGGTCTTGCCCGTGCCGATCGCCCAAACCGGTTCGTAAGCCAGGATGGTTTCCAGCATTTGATCGGCGGTCAGCCCCGCCAAGCTGCCGCGTACCTGCGTCTCCAGCACTTTCTCGGTCTGGCCGCCTTCGCGCTCCGCAAGCGTTTCGCCAATGCATACAATTGGCTTGAGCGAAGCGCCGTGAACCGCCAGGGCCTTCTTGGCAATCAGGGCATCGGATTCCTTCTGATACTGCCGCCGTTCGGAATGGCCGAGGATCACATAGCGCACGGAGAACTCCTTGAGCATCCCGGCGCAAATCTCACCCGTGTAGGCGCCGAAGTTGTGCTCGCTCATGTTCTGCGCGCCCAAACGGAGGTTCGAATCGAGGACGGATTTCGACACTGATTCCAAAGCGGTGAAGGGTGGGCAGACGACGATGTCCACTTCCTTAACGTTGGCCAGTTCGATCTTCAAGTCGCTCACGAGGGCCAGCGCCTCGGCGACGGTCTTGTTCATCTTCCAGTTACCAGCAACAATCAGTTTTCGTTCTTTGTTCATAATGTAAAAATACCTGAGCACCCAAACGCCCAATTAGATTAAAATCCAGGTTTCACCTTGGGATGCTTTAAGGATCGGGTCCTTCAAATTCACTTGTCGCTCAACGCCGCCACGCCGGGCAGCACGGCGCCCTCCAAAAACTCCAGGCTCGCGCCGCCGCCCGTGCTCATAAACGTCACCTGCCCGCCCAGTCCGGCCTTGTTCAGCGCCTTCACACTGTCGCCACCGCCGATGATGCTCTTGGCGCCGTTCTGCTGGGTCGCCTCGGCCACCGCCTTTGCCACGGCATTGGTGCCGGCGGCAAACTGCTTGTTCTCGAACAAGCCCATCGGGCCGTTCCACAAAATTGTCTTTGCCCTGGCAATCACGTCGCTGTAGGCCTTCACGGTGGCCGGGCCGATGTCCAGCCCCGCGGCATCATCCGGACAATTCAGGTCGGAACTCGCGCGTGGGTTCTGCCATTCCATGACCGGCTTGCCCTTCTTGTCCAGCTTGTCGGTCTTCACGGGCACGGCGACCACGTCGTCCACCGGCAAGAGGAACTGCACCTTCTTCGCCTGGGCCTTCGCGAGCGCGGCCCGCGCAGTGTCGGTTTTGTCGGCCTCGACCAGTGATTTGCCGGTCTTAAAACCTTGTGCCAGCCGGAAAGTGTAAGCCATTGCGCCGCCGACCAAAATCGAGTCCGCCTTCTCCAGCAGCCGATCAATGACCTTGATCTTGTCGGACACTTTCGCGCCGCCCAGGATCACCACAAAGGGTCGCGCCGGTTGCTCCAGTTCGTCGCCCAGGAATTTCAACTCCCGTTCCATCAGCAATCCCGCGGCGCATTGCCCGCCGCGCCTGGCCACCAGTCGCGCCACGCCCTCCGTGGAAGCATGGGCGCGATGCGCGGCGCCAAACGCATCGTTCACGTAAATGTCCGCCAGCTTCGCCAGCTGTTCGGCAAAGACCGGATCGTTGGTTTCTTCCTCGCTGTAATAACGGACATTTTCCAGCAGCAGAACGCCGCCTGCCGGCAGGGCATTCGCAAGTTGTTCCACCTTTTCCCCGATGCAATCGTCCGCAAAATTCACATTGCAGCCCAGCAGCTCCGCGAGTCTTCCCGCCACGGGCCGTAAGGACATGGACGGTTCCCGCTTGCCCTTGGGCCGGCCCAGGTGCGCGGCGAGAATGAGTCGCCCGCCCTGCTCGATCAACAACCGGAGCGTGGGCAGGGTTTCCTTGATTCGCGTCTCGTCGGTGATGACCATCTGGCCATCCTTTTCTTCGAGCGGCACGTTGTAATCCACGCGTAGAAACACACGCTTCCCATGAACATTCAGATCGCGAACTGTCAATTTGGCCATAATAAAAATTCCCTTAAAAGCCCGGTTAATCCCAATCAGGCCGTCCAACATAGCCAAGCCGTCGGGCGAGTCAAAATGAATTGCAGGGCATCCGGTGAAAGTGGCCACGATGGTGGAAAACCATCTGGCGGGTATCTTGACGCACTGGCAATGGGGCGTGCCCCATGCGTTCATGGAGGGACGCAACAGCGTCTTCAGTGCATCCAAACGCAGGGCCCGCGGCTACCGCTCCACCACACACCGGATCACCATGCTCTACTTCGTCGCCGGAAAACTCCGATACGGACGTGGATGTCGCTCAAGTGCAGGATTAGCAGTTTCATTTGATGTAAACATCCGCGCCCTTTTCCACGAACTCCTTCGACTTTTCTTCCATGCCGCGTTTGAGGGCTTCATCCTCGCTCGCGCCAGCCGCGGCACGGAGTTCCATGTGCCAAGTTGCAGGTTTCGAGTTGGGGGCGGCACGCTTCAGCCAGATCTCATCACCGGCGACTCCGGCGCGCGCCGAATGAGCCTCGCAGTCCTTAATGGGCATGATGACGGAGACGGGTTGGCCCGGGCGCGTCACGATTTCGGGTTCGGCAAGGGTCGCTTGCATGAGCGGAAATTTATCACGTTCCAGGGCTTGGCGTAAAGCTCGCCGCCTTTCTGAACCGGGGCTGGCGCATAAGCACATCACGGAGATTGGACGTTGAGCAAACGCGGGATTGCCGGCCAAGGAGAAAATGGTAAATTCCATTCAGGCAATGGAGTTTGCCGGACCTCGATGGGTTTCGAGGAAAACCGTCCCGCGCGACGCGGGAATGATGACTCCTACCGAAGCAGAAATGAAATCGGTAGCGAGTCATGCAAACGAACAATCCAACAGAGCATCCCAAGCCAACCCTCCCCTTCATCGGACGACAGCGAGAGTTGCTCCGACTCGAGCATCTGCACGCCCGGCGCCAACACGTGCTCATTCTCGGCGCGGCGGGCGTGGGGAAGTCGGCATTGATCGAACGCCTCACCCGGCGAGTCCCGCTGTTGATTTGCCCGCAATCCGTCCGGCGGACCGAAATCTTTGACGCACTGGAGAACCAGCTTGGTTTGAATGTGAGTGGTCTCACGCTCATTCAACGCAAGCGACTGTTGCTGCGGTCACTCACCGATGCGGCCTGGCCAGTTGTATTTGACGGCGTAAGCTGGACAACGCCCAGGCTCAGTTCTTTCCTTGAAGGCGTCAAGGAGCGGACCCCGGTCTGGATTTGCGCAAGGTCGGAGCACTCGTGGGATATCGGCCATATCTGGCCGGTGCTGGGCCGATTCGCGCACGTCGAACTTCGGCCTTTTCATCTGACCGATTCGCGGACACTTGTCGCGGCGGGCGTGGCGGCGGGACGAATCCCCGCCGGTGCGTTGGATGCGGTCGAGCGATTGCATCAGGTCGCCAAGGGCAACGCCCGGGTGCTGGTTGAATTGCTGGAAGGCCTTGCCAGCGGACACTACGACCCGCGCAAACGCTCTGATTTGAAATTGCTCGATCTGGACCGGCGCATTCATCAACTCATTCCAGCATCATGAAGAGAAGGCGGCAATTCCCGTTGAACGAGCCGCAGGAGCGGCACATCGCCGTGGCGTTGGCGACACTGGAGCGGCAACTGGTCGAGTTGCGAGAGCGGCTCGCGCGCGACCCGCGGAACCTGCGGCTGACGCGCTACGCGGATGCGCCAAGCACAGATGAAGCCGCGGCGTTACTGCCGGAGGTGCGCGAGGTCGAAGCGCGCCTGCGCAAGATTGCCGACGACCTAGCTTTGCCGACCACCACCGAACCGGTCCGGCAATCGTTGGTGGTGGGACTTGAATTCGCGAGCATCCATCTCTACGAATGTCGTGCGGAACACGGCTTGAGCGGTTACGGCAAGGTCGCGCCCACCACCGACGAATATCTGGAGCGTGAAATCGCGCAACTCGACGCGGCAGTGCAATCCCTGATTCATCTGTTGCAGGAACAGCCCGGCGCTGCCCGGGCGCTGCCAGAAATACCATGATCATTTACTCCCCCAATTACTGGCGGGCAGTAGCGGCTCGCCCCGTCTCGAAGGAGCGGGCGTTATGAATGAATCAGTCAGCAGTTTGGATCACATCAGCGGCGTGGCGGCAGAATTGAGGCTTGGGGCGCTGATCCCGCAGATCTCCGCGTGCCGGGAGTTGTTACAGCGGAACGACGGCATTGATGTGGCAGTGTTCGGGCGTTTCAAGGCGGGCAAGAGTTCATTTCTGAATCACCTAACCGGACGCGCGGTATTGCCCCTCGGCGTGGTGCCGTTGACAGCGGTTATCACGCGGCTGCGGTTCGGCGAACGAGAACACGCGGAAGTGCGTTTTCTCGACGGCACGAAGAGGGAGATTTCGCTCGCGGAGATTGGCCAATACGTCGGCGAGAACGAGAATCCGAACAACGCCAAGCGCGTCGCGGCGGTCGAGGTTGACCTGCCGGAGTTGAAGCCGCTCGCGCCGCTGCAATTCGTTGACACTCCCGGCCTCGGCAGCGCATTCGCTCACAACACGGAGGTTGCGCTGAACTGGCTGCCGCAGGTCGGTGCGGCGCTGGTGGCGATGAGTTCCGACGCGCCGCTTTCCGAGCGCGACCTGGCCTTGCTGGAAGACTTGCGCCGGCACACGCCGAAGATCGTGTTGCTGCTCACGAAGGCGGATTTGTTGACTAAGCCACAGCGAATGGAGGTGCGCGATTTCGTGAAGACGCAACTGCGGCGTAGCGGCGGACGTGAATCCGCTCAATCGGACCAAAGTGTCCACCCTGGCGTTGCCGCACAGAATAGTCAGAGCCGACTCACTTCGGCTGCTACGAGGAACGGGGAGATTCCGGTCTTCTATTACTCCATCAAGCCGGAACTGGAAGCCATGTCTCCTGCATGAATAGCGGCCATGCGAGAAACCAATCCGTATGAAGTTGCATGACAAAAACCCCCGTGCCGCTGGTAGTCCACTTCGCGCTCGCCAAAAATCGGACTACGATTATCCTCCGATGGCATGCGGGGAATTGCCATTTTTGATGGGGACGGGCTGGTTCGTGCGAAAGAATTCAAGTTGCTTCGCTCGCTCCAGTACTTCCAAGCCCACCTTCTACCCTGCTATGTTCGGTGATGATGAACGACGATTTACAGAAACGAATTCAAGCCGCGCTCGCCAATCCGCACAACATGGGCGAACTGACCAACGCCGATGCCATCGGCACGGTGGGCAATTCAGATTGCGGCGAAATGTTGCGGTTATGGGTGAAATTCAAACAGCAGGATGGCCGCAAGGTCATTGACCGCGCCACGTTCCAGTCGTTCGGTTGCGAAACGGCGATTGCGGTGGCCAGCCTGGCAACGGAATTGATTCGCGGCAAGACCGCGGAGGAAGCCTTGTCACTCAAGACCGAGGAATTGGCGGGCGAACTTGGCCCGCTACCGCCGATGAAAATTCACTGCGCCCAACTCGTGGAAGGTGCTTTGCGTTCGGCACTGAGTACGCAGGCTGAAACCTGCACCAAGCCGACGGCGCCGCCTGAAGCTCCCGCGAACGTCGCCGCGCCGACCCTGCTGGATCGGATCGCCAAACCGCAGGCGGGCGGAGTGAAGATCACGTTCCTCGACGAAGGCTCGTAGCTTCTCCAACAATTACGGGTTCATATCAGGATCGTGCTCCCACCAACTCCTTGTGGTTGCTCACGCGCCCAGCGTCTTGGCGGTGGCCTCCAAACTTGCCCGATCCGCCACATTTAGCATCTGCGCCGTCTTATCAATGCGCTTCATGAAGCCACTCAGCGCTGTGCCGGGGCCGAGTTCAATGAAGCGGGTGAATCCCTGGGCCAGCAGGTACCGCATGGAAGCCTCCCACCGCACGGACGAAGTGACTTGCTCCACCAATCGCTCGCTGATCTCCGCCGGGCCGCCGTGTGGTTGCGCGGTCACGTTGGAAATCACCGGTGCGGCCGGCGTGCTGATGCTGGCCGTTGTGAGTTCGGCCCGCAACTTCGGTTGGGCGCTGGCCATCAGCGGCGAGTGATAGGCCCCGGCCACCACCAGTGGAATCGCCCGCTTCGCGCCTTTGGCTTTCGCCAGTTCAACGGCTTTCACGATTCGGTCTGCCTCGCCGGAAATGACGAGTTGGCCCGGGCAATTCAGATTCGCGAGTGCCACCCCGGCTTCGGCGCACACTTCACTTGTCGGGGCTTCGTCCAGCCCAATCACCGCTGCCATGCCGCCCTGGGTGACATCGCAGGCCTCCTGCATGAAGCGTCCGCGCTGGCGCACCACGCGCAGGCCATTCTCGAAACTCAGCGCGCCCGCCGCCGTCAGCGCCGTGAATTCGCCCAGCGACAAACCCGCCGTGGCGGCAAACTCCAGCGCCGGCACGCGCTCCTTGAGCAACTGAAACGCGACCCAACTCACGAGGAAGATACTCGGCTGCGCATTCTCCGTTTTGGTCAATTCCGGTTCGGGGCCGTGGAAGCAGATTGCCGCCAAATCGTAGCCGAGCGCGGCATTGGCGCGATCAAACCAAATCCTGGCAGAGGGAAAATGCTCCGCCAGGTCTTTGCCCATGCCTACGACCTGCGCGCCCTGTCCGGCGAAGAGTAGTGCGGTCTTGCTCATTCAGGCCGCCAACTAAACATGAATTGGTGAAACAGCGAAAGCGCGAATTGCGGCCCACGGAGTAGTGCCGGCTGAACCGATCATTGAAAGCGGTCCTCCGTGAAGCAATCGCCACCCTCAGTGGGTAATGGTTTCCGAAAGGAGCGAAGGCTTCTTCACTCGCTGGCTCGAAATTCCAAAAGCCGCTTCAAGTCGCGCGCCAGCGGCCTTCGCTTGTGAACAGTCAGCGGCGTGAACCCGGCAGAGCATATCACGGGATCGCACCCGTTCGCCGACCTTGACGATTCGATCCAGGCCCACGTCAGGGTTGACGGCGGAGTCCTTCGTCAGCCGGCCACCACCGAGATCGCGGATCACTTCGCCAATGAGGCGCGCGTCGCACTTGGTGATGAATCCGCTGCTGGGGGCTTTAAGTTCGAGGACCACTGGGGCGGTGTGGTCGAGAGTCAGCTTGTGATTGAACGTGTCGAGTTCGGCGCCCTGCGCGGCGAGCATTTCATCCCACTTCTTGCGTGGTGCGCCGGAGTTCAGGCAGCCCTCGGCTTGCTGGCAGGCGTCGTTGAGGGATTTGGCCTTGCCGGTCTGGACGAGCAGGTGGGCGGCACACGTGAGGACGAGTTCGCGCAAGTCGCTCAATCCCGGGTCGCCGCTCGTCGCTGGATCGAGGCAAGCAACGCTCTCCTTCACTTCCAGCCAGTTGCCAGCAGAGTGGCCGAGCGGCGTGTTCATGTCGGTGAGAATGGCGCGCGTGTTCACCCCGCACTTTCTGCCGAGGGCAACCATCGCTTTCGCGAGTCTGCGGGCGTCGGCCTTGGTTTGCATGAACGCGGCACTCCCGAACTTCACGTCAAGGATGAGCGCGTCCAGACTCTCGGCGAGTTTCTTGGAAAGAATCGAGGCAACGATCAGTGGAATGCTGGGCACGGTGCCCGTGACGTCGCGCAGGGCGTAAAGTTTCTTGTCTGCCGGTACCATGCGGTCGGTCTGACCGCAGATGACGCAACCGAGTTGCTGCACGATTTCCACGATGCGCGCAGCGGGCAGAAGGGTTTTGAATCCGGGGATGGAATCCAGTTTGTCGAGCGTGCCACCGGTGATACCCAGGCCGCGCCCGGAAATCATCGGCACGCGAAAGCCGAGACACGCCAGCAACGGAGCGAGGGGCAGCGAAACTTTGTCGCCCACGCCACCCGTCGAGTGCTTGTCCACGAGCGGACGCGCGTCTTTCGGAAATTTGAGCACGTCGCCGGAATCGCGCATGGCCAGCGTGAGGGCGGTGGTTTCTTCCGCGTTCAAGCCGCGAAAAAAGACGGCCATGAGGAAGGCGGCGAGTTGGTAATCAGCAATCCTGTGGGCAACGACTGCGGCGATGATTTCGCGGAGTTGATTGGCCGAAAGGGTGCCGCCGTCGCGTTTGGCTTCGATGAGGGCAAGGAAATTCACCGGTGCAAACTTAACAATGGGGGGTGATAACTCAACCTTGAACCTTGTCCCACACTTGCGAAGCGTGCGGCAGTGGCGTAGAAAAGTTCCATGAAGCAACGCGGCATCATCGTGGGTTTGGCGTTCTTGAGCCTCAGCCTGACTGCGGTGGTGGTCTGGCAGGCGCGCCTGTTGCGAGCACAGCGAACGACGCTGGCGCACGTCGAAACCGGATCTGCCGACCGGGACGCTTCGGTTGCGTCCAGCTCTTCTGATCCACTGCGCACATCCGAGGATTCGAGGTTTGCGCCTGATCACAACTCGCCGGCACGAGACTTCCCGCAGGACGTAACGCTCGGCGATCACGCTGCCTCTGGAGAAACGACGAACTGGCCAAAGTTCGACTGGCGATTGGTGGAGTCGGATGACTACCGCACGTACGTGAGGAACTTGCGCGACATTGGCTGTCCGGAAGAGACGGTGCGCGACATAGTGACGGCGGACGTGATGCAAGCCTTCGCAGCCCGGCGCGCAGAAGTGGCCGCCCTCCGCTACGGCGAGTCCGGATTCCATGAGTTCGATGACGGCGCGGATGCAGGGTTCGCGCGAAACCGCCGTGCAGTGGACGAGGCGATGAAGGCGGCGTTGCGCGAATTGATCGGGACCGAGGACCTGCCAGCTTCAACTGCCTGGGCATGGAAAGCTGCCGCCCTCGAACAACAACTCGCATTTCTGCCGGAGGACAAGCACCGCGCGGCTCTCGAAATCCTGTTTCATAACGGCGATTTGGATGTCGCCTTGCCGCGTGGCATCAGCGGCAATCGCCTGACCTCGGCACAAGCGGAAGAACTGCAACTTCGTCTGGCGACATTCGACCGTCGCCGAAATGAATTGCTGCAGGTACTTACCCCCGAGGAATACGAGCAGATGGACATGAGGATTTCCTGGACCGGGGACAACCTGCGGCAGGCCATGGCGAGGTTTCAACCGACCGAGGCGGAGTTCACGGCGATCTTCCGGGAATGGCGCGCTCACGATGTGAGAATTGCGGGCCTATGGGCGGGTGGTGAACCCGACCCGGGAAACAAACATGTGTTTGCCAATATCGAGCGGTTGCTCGGGCCGGAGCGCTACCAGCAGTATCGCGAGACGTGGTGGAAGTAAGAAACCCAGTACAACGCGCCAACAACAACGGACGTAATCACCAAGACTACGAGGAGCCGGTGAGATGCACTCTTGGCTGTGGAATCCGGTATCATGATTGGTCTCAACTAGGGAAGATGAGTTCATTTGCTGCGCTTGGGTTCTGGCGCAGTAGAGAGATCTTTCTGCAGCAAGTATCCGCTTGGCGTGAACAGCTTGCTCATTCTGTCAAATTCTGCTTCGAGGAAACTTCTGACATCTGGCCATTCGTTCACAGGATTACTTGCTCCGCGCAGCACACGCCGAACCGCTGGGTTTTGGGCCTCGACATAGATTCCCGATCCGTCACTGAAACTGCCGAAAAATACTCTGCGTTCAGGGCTTCGCTTCACCAATGGATGCCAGCTGCAGCGATGTTCTTCATCTTGGAGGAGTAAGTCGTAGGGCTGGAATTGAGCTGAATCATCCCTCCTGTAGTGCGCCCTGATTCCGTAGATCTCCAGTGCGCCGCCGAAGATCGAAAGTCCGTTGCACTCGGAATACAACTCTCGTATTTGCGGGAGGAGTTTCAATCCATAAGTCTCCCACTCCTTCATCGGTCTCGGCGCAAAGAAGCGATGAAGATAAGCTTCAGGAAAATCCCGGGGCGTGTGTGCTATGATCCGTGAACCATCGGGCGCTTCTTTCAAGCCGAGCCTTCGCCACTCATCCATTCGTTGAATAACCGCTTCGAGCATGGCCTAAAGTTTGTTCTCGCTTCACCCCACAAACTTCCTCGCCGCGATGCTCGAGTTGTGGCCGCCGAAGCCAAATGAGTTGTTGATGATGGCGTTCACCGGCATTTCGCGCGCCGTGTTGGCCACGTAATCGAGATCGCACTCGGGGTCGGGCACCAGCAGGTTGATCGTGGGCGGGACGACACCGTGCTTGATGGCGAGGGCGCACACGGTCATTTCCACCGCGCCCGCCGCGCCCAGCATGTGACCGGTGGCACCTTTGGTGGAGCTCACCGCCAGTTTGCGGGAGTGCTCGCCGAACACGGTTTTGATGGCCTGGGTTTCGCAAACGTCGCCCTGTGGCGTCGCCGTACCGTGAGCATTGATATAGGAGATGTCCGCGGGACTCAGCCCCGCGCCGCGGAGCGCCATCTGCATGCAGCGTGCCGCGCCTTCGCCGTTGGGCGAGGGCGCGGTGAGGTGGTAGGCGTCCGCCGTGTTACCGTAACCGACGATTTCACAGTAAATCTTCCCGCCGCGTTGCTTCGCGTGTTCCAGTTCCTCCAGCACCAGCACGCCCGCGCCTTCGCCCATGACGAAGCCGTCGCGTTCCTTGTCGAACGGACGGGAGGCGCGCTGGGGATCGTCGTTGCGGGTGCTCATGGCCCGCATGGCGCAGAACCCGCCGATGCCGATGGGGACGATGGTGGCTTCCGCGCCGCCGGCGAACATCATTTGCGCCTCACCCATTTTGATGGTGCGCCAGGCTTCGCCGATGGCGTGATTGGCCGTGGCGCAGGCGGAACAGGTGGCAAAATTGGGGCCGCGCAGATTGTGATACATCGAGAACAGGCCCGAGGCCATGTTGCTGATGAGCATCGGAATCATGAACGGCGAAAGCCGGCCCGGGCCGCGTTCGAGCAGAACTTTTACCTGGGCTGTG
The DNA here is from genome assembly GCA_026125285.1 of Verrucomicrobiia bacterium. Classification (GTDB taxonomy): domain Bacteria; phylum Verrucomicrobiota; class Verrucomicrobiia; order Limisphaerales; family JADLHS01; genus WYBW01. The sequence goes on from JAHCLO010000011.1 coordinate 51,732, forward strand.
GTGGTTTCGAGGCCGCCAATGCCGGAACCGATGATGACGCCGATCTCGTCGCGGTTCAGTTGATTGAAATCCGCGCCGCAATCTTGCATCGCCTGCCAGGCGGCATACACGCCGAATTGCGAGTAACGGTCGGTGCGTCGGATTTCCTTGGGCGAGGGCAACGCAGGCGTGGGGTCGAAGTTCCTGACCTCGCCGGCGATCTGAGTGTCGAAACCCGACGCATCGAACGCAGTAATCCGGTTGATGCCGCACTGGCCGGCCAGCAGGTTCTGCCAAAAGGCCTCGACTTGATGCCCCAGCGGAGTGACCACTCCAAGGCCGGTTACCACCACCCGGCGTTCGGTCCAGTTGCTTGCCATAAAATCAAAGGGGGCAGTTCAGTCCCGCCGCGCGGGACGGCACTGCCCCGGAGTCATTGCACGCGCAATTACTTCTGCTGCAGGTCTTCGATGTATTTGATGACGTCGCCGACACTTTGCAGTTTTTCGGCCTGTTCATCGGGGATTTCGTTGCCGAATTCCTCTTCCAGCGCCATGACCAGTTCGACGGTATCCAAGGAATCCGCCCCCAAGTCCTCGATGAACTTGGCTTCGGGCGTCACTTGGTCCGCGTTCACGCCGAGTTGCTCGACGATGATGTCCTTTACACGTTGCTCAATACTTTTTTCAGCCATTTGGGTCTCTCCAGTTCTGTTTTTGCCGTGTGTCTATGCCACGGAAAGAAGGGCGTCAAGCCCCGAATCGCTCTTTTTTTCTGCTCCGCGCACGCTTTCCTCCGACCCGGGTCACATCACCATGCCGCCGTCCACCGCCAGCACTTGACCGGTGACGTACCGCGCTCCCGGACTGGCCAGAAACACCGCGGCATGAGCGATATCCTCGGCCTTGCCAAAGCTGCCCAGCGGGATCTGTTTCAGCACCTGTTCCTTCAATTCGGGTTTCAACTCCGCCGTCATGTCCGTCTCCGTAAATCCGGGCGCGATGGCGTTGACGGTAACGCCGCGCGCGGCAAATTCCCGCGCCGCCGATTGGGTGAAGCCGATCAAGCCCGCTTTGCTGGCTGCGTAATTGCACTGGCCCGCATTGCCAATGAGGCCGATCACCGACGTGATGTTGATGACGCGACCGGCGCGCTGTTTGAGCACCGCACGGCTGAAGGCCCGCGTGACGTTAAACGCGCCTTTGAGGTTGGTATTCAGCACCGTGTCCCAATCTGCATCAGTCATCCGCATGAGCAAACCGTCGCGTGTCACCCCGGCGTTATTGACCAGAATGTCCACGCGGCCCAACTCCGCCAGAATCTTTTCCGCCGCGGCATTGACCGACTCACCCGACGCGACGTCCACGGCATAAGCCCAAGCCCTGCGGCCCAGCGCGCGGACTTCGGCGGCAACTTTCTCGGAATTCTCGGCGGTGCGCGAAACACACACGACATCCGCGCCCTCGGCGGCAAATTTCAACGCAATCGCGCGGCCAATCCCTCGACCGGCGCCGGTCACGACGGCAATCTGGTTCTCTAGTTGTTTCATGCAGCAGAAGGTTTAACCGCGAATCGCGCGGAAAGACATGAAAAAGTTCAGGCACGGGTTCGAGTTCCCCCGCTTGAGGCTTCTGCTTGCGGCTGACTGGACCGGGCCATTAGCTTGTCGTGGCCATGCGTTCGGAATTGTTGACCAACATCTCGCGGATCGTCCTCAAGCTGGGTACCGGTGTGCTCACGGATCGCCGCAAGCAGCCCGACCCGGCGCAACTGGCGCAACTGGTCGCGCAAATCGCCGAGCAACGCCGCGCCGGGCGGGAACTCGTTCTCGTCACCTCGGGTGCGGTCGGCGCGGGCATGGGCGTGCTGGGCTACGACAAACGGCCCGGCGACCTTGCGGAATTGCAGGCGTGCGCCGCAGTTGGCCAGACGCGTTTGATGGCGATCTACGAGCAACTCTTCGCGCAACACGATTTGCGCGTTGGGCAGGTTCTGCTTACGCACGCGGACCTGGAGCATCACGAACGCCATCTCAATGCCCGGAATACCCTGGTTACCCTGCTCGCCCGCGGTGTCGTGCCCATCATCAACGAGAACGACGCCATCTCGTTCACGGAAATCAAATTTGGCGACAACGACACACTCTCCGCGCTCGTCGCGTCGCTGCTGCCGGCGGATTTGCTGGTCATCCTCACGACCGTGGACGGCGTGATTGAAAACTTTGGCAAGGCCGACCCGCGCACGCTGCCGGTGATTGAGCACATTGATGCCACTGTCGAAAAGCTGGCAGGCGGCACGGATAGCGTCACAGCCGTGGGCGGGATGAGTTCCAAAATCCAGGCCGCCAAGATCGTCGTGCGCTCGGGCATTCCGCTGGTCATTGCTTCTGGTCGAAAGAAGAAGGTGCTGAATCGGATTCTGACGGGTGAGGAAGAGGGCACTCTGTTCGTGCCCCAACCAACCAAGCTCAAAGGCCGTAAGCGCTGGATCGCTTTTTTCCATCATCCCAAAGGCGCATTGTTCGTGGACGCTGGCGCGAAAAGGGCGCTGCGGGAGAACGGCAAGAGCTTGTTGCCACCGGGCGTGGCGCGGTGCGAGGGGGAGTTTGCCGCCGGCGACGTGGTGCGGATTTGCGACCTGGACGGGATGGAGTTCGCGCGCGGCATCGCGCGATTCAATGCCGCGGAGGTGCGCGGCCGAAAGCTCTCCCGCGTGGAATTGGTACATCGCGATGACCTGGTGATTCTCTAAATGCAAAAACTCACCCCCACCTATCCCCGCCCAACGCCCGAAGATGGATTCAACGGCTTACGACACCGACTCCTGGGTGTTCGGAGTTCGAGGTTGTTCGTTGAACTGTGACCTCTATGAAACGCCGCGCTGCCATCAACGATCTGCTCCGCATCATGGCCCGCCTTCGCGCGCCGGACGGCTGCCCGTGGGATCGTGAGCAAGATCACCAGACCCTGCGCCGCCACGCCATTGAGGAGGTGTATGAGTTGATTGACGCCATCGAAGCGGGCGACGACCACGAGATGGCCGAGGAACTCGGGGACCTTTTGCTGCAAGTCGTTTTCCACTGTCAGATGGCGAAGGAACGCGGCGCGTTTGATTTTGAGAAAGTCTGCCGAATGATCGCGGACAAACTCATCCGCCGGCATCCCCATGTGTTCGGCAGCACCAAAGTCAAGGATGTGGACGAAGTCTGGGCCAACTGGGAAAAGATCAAACATTCCGAGAAGAAAGGCACGCGCCACGAACGGCCCTCAGCGCTGGACGGCATTCCCAAGCATCTTCCCGCGCTGCTGCGTGCCGAGAAGCTGGTGAAGAAGGCGCGGAAAGCAGACCTGCTGCCCAAGGCCAAGGCGCGCCGCAAGCCGCGCAAGTCCGCGATTGCCCGACAACTTTTCGTCCTCACGCAGGAGGCTCAACGCCACGGCTGGTCCGCGGAAGAATTGCTGGGTGACGAAATCAAGCGACAAGAACAGGCACTGCGCCGCCGTGAGCGTAGTTGATTCGGTTTTCTGCGGGAACTCCTTCTGAACCGAACCAGCCCCGCGGAGTCACCCGCACCAGCTTTCAGGCCGGATCCGACAACGGTTTGGGCTTCGACGCGCGAAACGTCTGTGGTTTCGGTTCGGGCCGGCCGTTCTCCTGAAAAACCAGCGCCCCCGTCGGACAGTGCTCCACACATTCGGCCGCGACTTTTTGCAGCCCTTCTTCGATCGTGCGATTGAACGGGGCGGCCAGCCGCACGTCGAAGCCGCGTCCGATGAAGGTCAAGCCCAGCGGTTCGGCGGCCATTTCCGCCAGCTTCACACAGATGCCGCACACAATGCACTTGCCCGGTTCAAAAATGATTCCGCCGGGCTGGGTTTGCTGTTCGAATCTCTTGCGCTCGGACCGGAAACGATTGGCGTCCGCACCATAAACCTGCGCCCAGTGCTGGAAGACGCAGTTGCCCGAGGAACGGCAGTCGCAGTGCAGACAGCGCGAAGATTCCAGCGCCGCTTCCGCAGGGCTGTGACCGAGGCAGCGATCGCAAGGGGAGACGCGACCGACGCTGCTGGCGTGGCGCAGGAATTCGCGCACCTCGCCGGGGTCGAGCCTTCCCATCACGCTCGAAAACACCTTCTCCGGGCGCCGCGGTGTCCGGCCCAGCAGATGCAGATGCACGCACTCCGCCACGGCGCGACCTTCGGTCATCGCTTTGACCAGTTGCTTCACCGGCTTCACAGCGCTGCCGGCCGCAAACACACCGGTCACGTTGGTGCGGCCGGTGTTTGGATCGGCTTCGATCCCCGGCGGCCCCAAACGCACGCCCAACTTGGGCAACTCACGGGCGGTGATTTCGCCAACCGTCAACAACACCGCATCAAAACCGCGCAGCAACCCTTCCAGGCTCAAGTCACGACCCAGCTCGACGCCGGGCTTGAATTGAATTCCCAGCCGTGCGAGTTGCGCCAACTCGGCGTCCAGCACTGCGCGCGGCAGTTGCTCCTCGGTGGTTTTGGTGCGCAGCGTGCCGCCGGCTTGCGGTTGACGATCTGCCACGGTAACAGCGTGACCTTCACGCGCCAGATAGTGCGCCGCCGCCAAGCCGGCGGGACCAGCGCCGATGATGGCCACTGATTTACCGCTGGCCGGTTTGCATGGTGGAATGTAGGGCACGTTGGACTTGAGGTCTTCGTCGGCCACAAACTTCTCCATCTCGCGAATGGCCGCCGGATCGTCCAGAGAATTGCGCCGACATCCTTGTTCGCACGGATGATGACACAATCGCCCTAGCACCGCCGGCAGGGCCAGCGCTTGCCGCACACCCGCCGCCGCCTCTTGAATTCGGCCGGCCTGAACGTGCCGCAGCATGACCGGAACGTTGAGTTGGAGCGGACACAACCGATGACACGGCGAAAGGCAATCCCCGACGTGATCGCTGAACAACAACTCCAAGGCCGTGCGCCGTGCTTCATGCACTTCCTCTGTTTCGCTTTCAATCACCATGCCCGGCGTTGCCTTCGTCCCGCACGAGGGCACGAGTTTGCCATTGGTTTTCACCAGACAAACCTGACAAGTGTTCAGCGGCCCGCATTTCTCAAGGTAACAAAGCGTGGGAATTTCCAGGCCGATCTTGCGCGCCGCCGCCAGCACGCTCTCACCGGCCTGAACCTCGACCGGTCGTCCGTCAATCGTGATGGTGAAAGGAGCGTTCACAAGGATGACCACCAAGGGACATGAATGAGGCCAGCGCAACTAACGCTGCCACACAGAAGGGCATAGATGGTTCCGGCGTTGGCGGAGACTCTCCCTCTCCCGGCGGGGGAGGGAAACCGCCCCCGGACCCAAGCTGGAAGCTTCGCTGTAGTTGCGCGAAGTCGCGTCGCTTCTGGGTGCTTGGGTATTTGGGTAATTGCCCTTTTCATCCCACCTCCACTGCGTTGTGCGGACACACTTGCCGGCAAGTGTCGCACCGCGTGCATTTCGCGTCGTCAATCACATGCTGCGCGTACGGTGTCATCGGAATCGCGTCCACCGGACAATGCTGCGCGCAGATCGTGCAACCGGTGCAGTCCCGGTTGATGGTGTAGTGAACCAGGGCGGTGCATTTCCGGGCCGGACAACGACCCTGCAAATGGGCTTCGTACTCGTCGCGGAAATAGCGCAGGGTCGTGAGCACCGGATTGGGCGCCGTCTTGCCCAGCCCACACAAACTGCCCGCGCCAACCTGCACGGCGAGTCGCTCCAATTCCACCAGATGCGGTCGTGTCGCTTTGCCGGTGCAAAGGCGTTCCAGGATGTCGAGCATGCGCTTCGTGCCGATGCGGCAGAACGTGCATTTGCCGCACGACTGATCCTGCGTGAACTGAAGAAAGTAGCGCGCGATGTCCACCATGCAGGTCGAGTCGTCCAGCACCACCAACCCGCCGCTGCCCATGATGGCGCCCACGTCGCGCAAGCTTTCGAAATCCACCGGCGTGTCCGCCAGCCGCGCCGGCACGCAACCACCGCTTGGCCCGCCGATTTGCACGGCCTTGAAGCGGCGTCCCTCCGCCGCGCCCCCGCCAATCTCCTCGACGATTTCGCGAATCGTTGTGCCCATTGGCACCTCGATGAGGCCGCCGCGCCGGATTTTTCCCGCGAGCGCGAACACCTTCGTCCCTTTGCTCTTCGCAGTGCCGATGGCAGCGAAGTTGTCCGCGCCATGCCGAATGATCCACGGCACCATTGCGAGGGTCTCGACGTTGTTGATCAGCGTGGGCTTGCCCCAAAGACCCTCTTGCGCGGGAAACGGCGGTCGTAACTTTGGCATCCCACGTTGCCCTTCAATCGAGGCGATCAACGCCGTTTCCTCGCCACACACAAACGCGCCGGCGCCTTCAAACACGCTCAACGTGAAGGATTCGCCCACACCGAGAAGTTTTTCTCCCAGCCATCCGCGCTGTTCCAGTTGCGCGATGGCCGCGCGCACGCGCTTCACCGCCAGCGGATACTCATGCCGGATATAAAAGATCCCTTCGCGTGCCCCGACGGCCACCGCCGCGATCATCAATCCTTCAATCACCCGAAATGGGAAGGACTCCAGAATCATCCGGTCCATGAACGCGCCCGGGTCGCCCTCATCCCCGTTGCAGATGACGTATTTGGTTTCACTACTCTGCTGTGAAACCACGCGCCACTTTTGTCCCGAAGGAAATCCCGCACCGCCGCGTCCGCGCAAGCCGGACTTTTCGATGGTGGAGATGACGTCGAGTTTGTTTTGCCGCTCGCCCTCACCCTGACCCTCTCCCCCGGGGAGAGGGGACAACGTTTGGCCGTCCCTTGATAGCTTGAAGCCTTCCGCGCCAACTCCGGTTCCTGATTTCTTCAAAACCTGTGAACGATTCTCCCTCTCCCCTTCGGAAGGGGAGAGGGCCGGGGTGAGGGGTTCATTCACGCCCAAACATTTCGCCAGCGCCTCAAACCCGCCGCTTGCCAGATATTCATCCAAGTCCAGTGGATCGAGCTTTCCAAAATGCTCCGTGGCGATGTGGACCTGCTTGTCCAGAAAGGCGCGGACACTCGGATCACGTTTGCTCATCGAGAAACGCTGCACGCCTCGCTGCTCGCCAGGGTCATCCAGCAGCAAACCGTCCAGGATGCGTGTCCACCAGCGACTCACGCGATGCGCCAGGCCGCGCGGTTTGAAATGCCGTTGCACCAATGCCTGGGCCTGCGCAGCCGTCAAATCGGAGTAAAACGTGCCCGGCTTGCCCGCTTCCGCGACCTCGATCATCGGCGTGCGATGGCACATGCCCACGCAACCGGTACGCTTCACCAAAACCTTCGCGCCCGTGGCGACCGCGCTTTCGTGCAGTGCGTGAAACAGCTTGTCGCTGCCCTTGGCCATGCAGCACGAGCCGAGGCCCACGTGGATTTCCGCCATGCCGCCATTGCCGTGACGGGGGCGGAGTTCCTCAGTGGACGGGACCGACTTTGCTACCCGCTGCAATTCCAAAAACTCCCGCAGTGCTTCCGGTATGCGCTCGGCGGTGGAATGGCCAAAAGTCGTTTCCCCCATCTTCACCACCGGCGCGAGCGTACAGGTGCCGAGACAGGCGACTGACTCAATGGTGAACTGCCGGTCGTGATCCGTGTCCGCGTGTTCTGGAATCTTCAGATGCCGCCGCAACGCGTCCTCAATCCGCTCCGCGCCCGCGACATGACACGCCGTCCCGCGACAAACGCGCACGATGTGCTTGCCGCTGGGCTGCATCCGGAACATGTCATAGAACGACGCCACGCCGCTGATGGCCGCCGGTGTGATATCGGTGGTCTCGGCCACGCGCCGCAATGCTGCTTCCGGCAAATAGCCGTAGCGATCCTGCAACGACTGCAAGATCGGGATCAACGCTTCGGGCTGGCGCCCGCAACGCACCACCGCTTCATCGGCGTATGTCAGGTCAAGGGACATTTGCGTTTCCCAAACACCATAGATTGGTTGTGCCGCGCAGATAGATGCGTCCATCCACCAACGCCGGACTTGCGTAGAACGCGTCCTCCAATTTGATCCGTGCGGTTTCGTTGAACTCACGCGCCGCCTTGATGAGCAGGACGTGACCTTTGGCGCTGGCCAGCAGCAATTGGTCGCCGACAATGCTCGGCGAGGATTGAATCTCCAGTTCAAGCTCGTGTTCCCAGAGCAGCTTGCCGTCCTTCACGTCGAAGCAAAGCAATGCGCCCATGGTCAGCGCCGTGAAGACCAGTTCCCCGTTGCTGACCGGGCTGGTGATGTCGGGCGCCGGTTCTTCGGAAGCCCAGGTCACGTGCGATTTCGTCACGTCGCCCGCCCCGTCGGGACGAATGGCAAACAGACCCGCGGACGGGCTGGCAATGACCACCCAGCCGCTGGCGAACGTGGGCGACGGCGCGATTTCGCCTTCCATAATTTCTGCGCGCCACAGTTCATTGCCGTCGTCGAACGAATGGCTGATGGCCCACTGCAATGCCAGCGTGATGATCTGAGTTTTGCCCGCCGCCTCAATGATGATGGGCGAGGCCCAGGAATCATGCACGGAGCGCTTTCGTTCCCAGGTCAATCGGCCCGTGGCACTGTCAAACGCCAGCAACTTCGAGCCGCCGGGTGCGCCGTCGTCCTGATCCAGTTGGACGATCAACCTTCCTGGCCACACCGCGAGCGACGAGGCGTGACCATACATGTTCTTCGGCACGCCAATGTTCTTGGCCCACGCGATGGAACCGTCGAAGTTGAACGCCGCGAGGTCGCCGTTGGCAAAGATCACGAACGCGCGCCGTCCGTCCGTGGCCATGGTGGGTGCGGCGAAGCCGGTCATTTCGGGAATGTCCGGCTGCCGCGCGGGGCTGCCGGGGACTTTCTCCACCACGCGTTGCCAGAGAAGCTGGCCGCTGATCGCGTCGTAACAAAGCACCTCTCGCCGATCCGCGTCGCCGCCGGAAAGAAACACGCGGTTGCCCCAGACAATGGGGGAATTGAAGCCCCCCACCGGCACGGGCGATTTCCAGAGCACATTCGCGGCGGCGGGTTCGGTGAAACTGAGTTTCCATTCGCCACTCGCCACCCCGTTGCCATCGGCTCCGCGGAAGCGCGGCCAATTGGCGCGAAACTCCGCGAGCGTCGGCAAGTCGGCAACCGCTTCGGCGTCCGGCGCACGCCCCAGCAGGCGGTCCAGTTCGGCTGCGGACTGCGGCAACGGTGATCGCGCCGTGAACGCCAGCGCCGCCAGTCCGACCACGGCAAGCGCGCCGATTCCCGCCACACCCCAACGGGATTGCGCGGCGAGGTTAAACCAGTGCTGCGGCGCCGCGACCCGGCGCTTCGGCAGGTAGGGCTGCGCCGTTTGCCTGACGATGGTGCGCGCGGCGATGAGCAGGGCGGCCAGTCCACCGACCAACAGCCAGCCGCCGGTCTTATTGAGCGAAAGGCGGCGCACGTAGCGTTCGCGAAACTCCAGATCGAGCCGGCGGATTTCGGCCTTCACCGTTTCATCGGTGGGCGACTCGCGCAGTTGCTCCTTGAGCGCGAGCAGCCGCGGTGATTTCCACGGATCGCGCTCGGCGGCAGACCAGTGCTGGTAAAGCATCGTCGCGCTCACGAGCCCGCAGAACAACGCGGCAATCCACAGGGTCCGACTCAATGAAGCGCCGAGACGCCGAGGCGCCAAGGCGTCAGGTGATTCCACCTGTGCGTCCGGGCAACTTTGCGTCCTGGCGTTTGACTCGGTCATGTTTTTGCAGTTTGGGGAGCGACCCCGGTCCCCGGCAATTCACTGGCCGGCATCTGGCCGATCCTGACCAGTTCCTGCGGACAGGAACGGAAACACCGCGCACAAGCGAAGCACGCGCCGCGATCCGGCTCAAAATCCGTCCGTCGCGTGCGCAACGACAGACTCACCAATTTGATGCCCAGCACCAATCCCACCCAACCGCCGAACAACAGGCAGGCCAGCTTGAACCGCTCGCGCCAGTTGGCGGCAGCAAGCAATAAGGCTTCCGGGTCATGCTCGGCACGTTGCAGCGACAATGCTTCCGGCGTCATTACCCCGTAATCCACCGGCGCGGTTTTTTGGGCAAGATAACGCTCGGCCAGTTCAACGGTGGGATTCAATTTCGCCATCGGCACGGCGAGTTGGCCGCCGATCCACACACCGCCCGCAATCAACACCGGCACCAACAACACCAACCACCCCAGGCGACGTCGTTCGGGCACCAGCAGCTTGGGTTCGACGGTGCCCGGTGTTGGCTCGCGCATCGCGCCAAAGGGACAAGAGTGTTCGCAAAGCTGACATTGCGTGCAGATGTCGGGCGTGACGCGCACGCGCCATTTCGAGGCGAGCGCGGCGACTTTGAGCAACGCCCCGTAGGGACAGAGAAATCGGCAGTAGGGCCGGCCCACGAACATGCCGATGAGCAACGTGGCCGCAGCCAGCGCGACCAGCAGCGACGGTCCATTCAGACGGAAGATCGGCACGATGGGATCATAACGGCAAATCGGAAAGCCCGTGCCCGTGGCGGCGAACGCGAGGCCGAATCCAAGAAACAGAAACGGAATCACTCCCAGCGTGTGCTCCAGCCAGGCCGGGACTTTGACCGGTTTGACCAGCACCAAATCCTGCAACGCGCCGTGCGGACAGACCCCCGAACAGAACGCCCGGCCGGCAAACAGCGCAAACACGAGCGGAATGATGAAGAACGCTGTGACCACCAGCGGTACGGTGTAATTGGGATCGAACAAACCGAGAATGACATTTTGCGGCGCGCCGATGGCGCAGACGCAGCCTTTCCGCCAGAAACCGAAATAGGCGAGCGAAAAGATCGAAAGCCAGAACAAACCGCGCCGCGAGCGTTTCCGGTAGATGAACCAGACGGCCAATCCCATGGCGCCGAGCAGCACCGCGACATCGAGATAATGCAACCACAACGCCCGCACCGGCGGCGTGGTGGTGGTCGGGAGTTCGTGATTGGTTTCGCTGAAGTCCGGCGGCGGGAAGCGTTGATCAGCCAACGCGGAGCACGCGAACAGCAAGAGAAATAGCAGAGTGATCGTTGCGAGACTCGCCCGCACACTGCCCCCCCTCGAGGAGAAATTTCTCCAAACTGCCGTTCGCGCCTTGAACCCCAGAGCCGTAGCCGCCGACGTGAGGAGGCGGACTCGGCTCACTCCCAAGCCCCTCCGCCTCCTCAGGTCGGCGGCTACAAGCGGAAGGTTAAGGGAGAGCGAATGGCGCATGGCGGGTTTCTGATTGGCAGGGCCCTCAACGATGGTCTCCAACTCACGACACTTCTGAAAGCGGCGGGGGATTCTTCCTCTTCCCGAGCGAGCGGGTTGGGGTGAGGGGGGACGCGTTGATCCGTCCGATTGAGACAAAGCCTCCTCATGTCGGCTGCGCTGGAGAAGGCGGTTCATGCTCAATGCGTCTCCTTGAGCAAGTAAGGCTGACTCGCCGGCACGCGGCGGAAAGCGTCGCCAGGACAGGTGCGGGCGATGGCACATTCGTTGCAGCGCACGCAACGATCGTGGCGGATTTGCAGGAAGAGCGAGCCATTGCCGAACCGGGTGCAACCCTCGACGCATTTGGCGCAGCCGATGCAAAGGTCTTCGTCAATCGAGTATTCGTAATACGGGTCTTCGATGAACGTGCGTCTGATGGCCGCGGTGGGACAAAGCTGATTCTCGGCAGCGGTGGTGAGCGCGTTTGGCTCCGGCTCGAAATAACCGGTGCAAAGATTGCAGTACCCGCAGATCGCATAGGAGTGAACGCACTTCACCGCGGATTGTTCGAGCACGCATTCGGTGGCGCAGTTGCCGCAGCGCACACATTTCTGCGGATCAATCTGCCAGACCCACGCGTCGGCATTGCTGCGCCCGGCCAGCACGCCGCCCAGCGCGCCCAAGCCGGTCATGGCCGCGATGCGCGCGCCATTGCGCAGGAACGTGCGACGGGAGGTGGGATCGTTGGTGGGGTTCTCTGTCATGGTTTAACCGCGAATGACCATTCGTGATTCAGGCTTTTTGTTTCATCACCCGGATCTCCCCGGTGACGTAATCCAAAATGAAAATTCGTCCTTGCGCATCCGCCACCGCGTCCAGACCACCCTGCGTGCAATCGCCCAAACCGCGACTCGCGCAAGCCTTGGCGTTTTCGGGGAACGATTCAGTGCCGGCCACCACCGACTCGAACTCACCCTGCAAGCTGTAAATTTTCACGCGCGGCAATCCTTTCTCGCAAGTGACGAACCGTCCATCCGGCAACAGCGTGAAATTGATGGGATTACAGCAGCCGCAGAATGTTCTTATGCCCATACCCGGTTGACCCCACGCCAGCACGAAATCGCCGTCCAGTGAGTAGGCTTCCACCCGATGGCGTCCGGGATTGTTCACGCGCAACAGTCCATCCGGCGCGAGTCTCACGATCAGATGCGGGCTTGGTACGGTGAAACCGGGGACGTTGCGCTCGCGATCACGCGCGCCCAGACGGTCCAGCAGTTTGCCGGCGCGATCGTAACGCAGCAGCACCCGATTGCCGGCATCGGCCGCGATCACTTCATCCTTCACCAGCGCGAGACCCGTGAACCAGGTTTTCCGCGCCGGTGAATCCCACGTTGCCTGGCGTTGCCCCTTGGCGTCGAAAACTTCGATGTGATCGCGCAGGCCGATGTAAATCAAACCTTCTTCCGAGACAGTCAAAGCGCGCGCCGGCTCAGTGAGAGCGATTTCCAAACCGCGCTCGCCCTCGGCGCTGAAGGTCGTGACATAATTGCCGGAGGCGACCAGCAATTCGCCGCCCGGCGCGAGTGCGAGGCGACGAGCCTCGGAATAGGGTGCGCGCCAGCGCTGGATTTCCTCATGCGAGATCAACTTGGAATCGGTCTTCTCCAAATGCGAAACATCGTAGGCAAAGGGATTCGGCCTGGCTCTTTGAGCGGATGCACGGGCGGCCGCTCCGACGGTAGCAGCGACGGCTGCGGCTTTGGCGGCATCGCGGAAAAACTCCCGCCGATCCAGCAATTGGAATTCCTTCTTCATGACGACCTCCGTTGCGTGGCTTGTTTGAAGGAGAGGGCTTGCGGCAAACCGCAATCGGTAACCGCCCCGCAGCCGCGACAGAATCCGCGGTTGACACAGGTCTGGCCCGCCAGCGGTGTGCCTGGCTTCTTCAGCAGCACCGCCGACACCGCCGCCAATCCGGCCAGCAGCGCGTAACGCGCGCCGCCGCGGAAGAATTCACGCCGATTGGGCGTCTCCTGGGTTTGTTTACTCATCATCGTTGGTCGGTTGATGGTTCAACTCAACACCCAACACCCCTCGCGTTTAGGCGAGAAGCATCAGCCCGGACTTCGCTTAAACCTTGCGCCCGCACGCGGCCGGCCGCTTGTGCGGTTTTGGCAAAGGCTAAACCTATTTTGCCCCGGCAACTTTGATTTCGGTCAACCCCACCGCCGAACTGGCCGGTGAATTCGGAGGGTAATCACCGCCAGTTCTGCTCGCACTTCGAAACCTTGAATCCCCAAGAGCGTCGTTCAGCAACCGAGGAGTCTCTGGATCCAACACCTGATGCATCGGCAAGTTGGCGCTGCTGGGGCCGGGCACGGGTTGTCACTCCGTGCGGATCAGATCCAGCACGTGCCGCGCGGAAACACAGTTCTTGAACACCATCTGGAGGTTCTCCTGATGGCCATCGTCGTCGGTGCCGTAGTAGCTGGAAATGGTGCTGTTGACGCTCGCCACGACGGCGCCGGACTCATTGAAAACCGGCGCGCCGCTCGAGCCTTTGGCAAAATCGGCCGTGACCGCCAGCATCGAAACCGCCTGGCGGCGCCGCGGCAGGGCGAAATGGCGCGAGACGATGCCTTCGGTGAGCGAGTAAAAGCGGTTGTTCGGGTGGCTGATGATCCGCACGGTGCTGCCAACGGGGGCGTGGGTGGCCAGGGGTAGCGGTTGATAGTCGGAACCTTCGGCTCGCAGAATCAGCAGGTCGGTATTGGCATTGGCGGCCAGCACTTCACGCACGGGCGCCACGCGGCCATCGCCCGTCAGGATGACCATGGTCTGGGTGGTGCGATTGTTCATGATGTGGTGACTGGTGCAGAAGGCGCCATCGCTCGTGAGCATGAAGCCGGAGGCCAGTTGCAGATGCGTCCGGTCGCACTTGCCGCATAGATAGGGTTGCGCCACCACCACGACACCGGCCCGGTACTTTTCATGGATCTCCGCCGCGGACAACCGCCGCTTCCCGGGGCGCACCAATTTTAGTTCACATTCCTTGCGGTTCAACTGAGACGCCAGTTCTTCGCGCGTCGTGGTTTGCCCGGCTTGGATCATCTGGTTAATGCGCGCGGTGAGATTGGCCGTGACTTGGCGATCATTGATCTCCCCGATCACCGGCAGAATGGAGTCGCCGGCAGTCGCCGCCGGGACGACTACGGGTGTCCCAACCGCCAAGGTCGCGAGCAAGGAGCAGCAGAGAATGTGACGCATAGGTTCAGGGGCGGAGTATGAGTGCCCAGCCAGGACTGTAAACCGCAAAAAGCAAAGATGGCTTGCCAGCGAACGGCCGCGGACGAATGATGGGCTTGGCGAAAACTGCTTATGAAAACATTCTTCACCTTTCTGGCGTTGGGTCTGGTGCTCCCCCTGTCCGTCGTCGCGGACGAGGTTCTGTTTCAAGATAACTTTAACGGAAAACTGGGCGCGGGCTGGTCCTGGGTGCGCGAAGACCGCGAGGGTTGGCGGGTGTCGGAGCGCGGCTTGGAGGTGCGCGTCCAGCCAGGCAATCTGTGGGGCAAAGCCAACGATGCGAAGAATGTTCTGGTGCGTCCCGCGCCGGACACCACTCCCGGCGAACTTGACATCACCGTCACCGTTGAGAACCGCCCCACCAACCAGTACGAACAGGTCAATCTCTCGTGGTATTACGACGAGAGCCACATGGTGAAACTTGGGCAGGAACTCGTGGACGGAAAACTCTGCATCGTCATGGGCCGGGAAGAAGCGGATCGCACGCGTACCGTGAAGATTCTCCCACTGACGAGTGACCGGGTGAAACTCCGTTATCTTGTCAGCGGCAACCGGCTGCGCGGTCAGTTTCAGCCGGAAGGTTCGGCTACCTGGCTGGAGGTGGGGGAATGTGATTTGCCGGTGCCGGAGAAGGCCAAAGCCCAAATCAGCCTTCAGTTCTACCAAGGTCCGGCCGACGCCGAACATTGGGCGCGCGTGACAGAATTCTGCGTGCGCCGACGGGCGACACATTGAGCCCCGGTTCGCGGCCAGCCCATCGCCTGCGCGGCGTCAAACCAGGTCAGGTTTCACCTGTTTGAGTTCCAGCTTCAAGGCTACCAGCGACAGGTGAATGTCGTAAATAAACGTGATCAGGGAAGCAATCAGCGAGGCGAGACAAAGCATGAACAGGACACTTACCAACAGTCCACCTGCCCATTGCATGAGCGCGGCCAGGAATAGCGCGATGATCAACACCGCGGCCAGCAGCACACTGGCTGCTGCCAGCGCGATCGTGAGCCGGATGAGCCGCGCGCGGCGGTAAATGATCGCGACTTGCGCGAGCAAATGCTGTCGTTCCGCCTCCCGACTTTCGCGTAATTCGCGTGCGAGCGACCGCGAGCGGTCAATGGTCCGGCCCAACCGGTTCGTCATGGTCAACAACAGCAGGCCAACGCCGGAAATGAGAATGACCGGCCCGATGGCCACTTGGAGCACCGGGATGATTTCTTGAAGTGATGTTGCCGACATGCGCGCAAGGTTATCGGCTGGCTGGCCGGAGGCAATCCGAACCACCGGCGCCTTGAGCGGACGTCACAGCCCATTGCACGTGAGGGCAATGTCGCTTAGAATCTGACTCAAGCCTATGATCTTTTCGATCAGGAACAAACTTCTCCTGGGATTTGCGGCTTCCGCCTTGGCGCTGCTGGGCGTCGGCTGGCTCTCCTTGCGCACGACCAACGAACTCATCAACGCGACCGAAAGCGTGATTCAAACACACAAAGTCATCGCGACGCTGGCCGATGGACTGGCGGTGTTGACCGAAGCGGAAACCGCCCAGCGCGGCTTTTTGTTGACGGGAGAAGAGACGTTTTTGGCCGATTGCCGGAGCGCAGAGGCGGAAGCGGGTAAATGGGTGGTCACACTGCTGGGCTTGGTTGCCGATAACCCGGCGCAACACCGGCGCGGTCAAGAGTTGGCGGCCTTGATCAAGCAGCGGTTGGCCATCCTGAATCAGCGCATCAGCGTTCGCCAGCGGGAGGGATTGGATCAAGCCGCCGCCGCAGTGGCGCAGCGCGAAGGCAAAACGGCCATGGACCAATGCCGAGCGTTGATGGCGCAAATGCAGGCTGAAGAAGCCCGGCTGCTCGCGGAACGCCAAGCGGCTTCGCGCGCCAGCACCCGGCGCAGTCTGGGCGTTATTGTGGCCAGCAGCATCCTCGCGTGTGCGCTCGGCGTGCTGGCTATCCTAGTCATCCAGCGCGACCTCCTGCGGCGCGAAGCGGCGGAGCGCCAATTGCAGGAATCCGCCCGGCAGATTCAGGACCTCTACAACCTGGCCCCTTGCGGCTACCATTCGCTGGACGCCAACGGCGTGTTCCTCGCGGTCAACGACACCGAATTGACCTGGCTGGGCTACACCCGTGAGGAACTGGTCGGCCGGCGGTCTTTCGCCGATCTGCTCACGCCAGCAAGCGCCCGGGTGTTCATCGAGAATTTCCCGCGCTTCAAAGCGCGCGGGTCGGTCAAGGACCTGGAATTTGAAATGGTGCGCAAAGACGGCAGTCTGCTGCCGGTGTTGCTCAATGCCACTGCGATCAGGGATGACGCGGGCGGTTACGTGGCGAGCCGCTCCACCGTGTTTGACATCAGCAGCCGCAAACGAGCGGAAGAAGAACGGGACCGGATTTTCAATCTGTCGCGCGACCTGATGTGCATCGCCGGCTTCGACGGGCGTTTTCGCACGGTCAATCCCGCCTGGCAGGAAACCCTGGGATTCCCGGCCGCGGAGTTCACAAACCGGCCCTTCCTTGATTTTGTGCATCCAGATGACCGCGCCGCCACGGTGGCGGAAACGGAGAAGCTGGCCGGCGGCGGTGAAACCGTCCACTTCGAGAATCGTTATCGCGGCAAGGACGGCGCGTATCGCTGGTTGGCGTGGGCAGCCCGCGCCTCGGTACCCCAACAATTGATCTACGCGACCGCTCGCGACATCACCGGAATCAAGCGGGCCCAGGAAGAAATCAACCGGCTCCACGCGGACCTGCAACAGCGCGCGGCCCTGCTGGAAACCGCCAACCGGGAGCTCGAAGCGTTCTCCTATTCCGTGTCGCACGACTTGCGCGCCCCGTTGCGACACATTGACGGATTTGTGGATTTGCTGGACCGGAAATGCGGTGCGCAATTGGACGAGGGCGGACGCCGTTACCTGCGGATCATCGCGGAAGCCGCCCGGCAAATGGGCACCTTGATTGACGACTTGCTGGTGTTCTCGCGTATGGGACGAGCGGAGCTGCGCTGGCAGGAAGTGGATTTGAAGTCGCTCGTGCATGAAGCCGTGGCCGGGCTGGAAACGGAGTTGGATGGCCGCGAGGTGGAGTGGCGGGTAGGCACACTGCCGCGGGTGCGGGGCGACGCGGCCATGCTGCGCCAGGTGCTCGTCAATCTCATTGGCAACGCCATCAAGTACACCCGGCCCCGCAACCCGGCGCGCATTGAAATCGGCTGCGCGGAAGAAACGACCACGGAGCAAGTTTTCTTCGTGCGCGACAACGGCGTGGGCTTCGACATGCAGTATGTCGGCAAACTCTTCGGCGTGTTTCAGCGCCTGCACCATGCGGATGAATTTGAAGGCACCGGGATCGGCCTGGCCAATGTCCGGCGCATCATCCACCGGCACGGCGGCCGCACCTGGGCGGAGGGAAAACTTGACAGCGGGGCGACATTGTTTTTCACTCTTCCCAGATCACAATGAGGATGAACAGTCGCCGTGACGGCGTTTATGATACCACTCAAACGCATACTGCTGGCCGAGGACAGCGAACGTGACGTTGAGCTGATATTGGGGGCACTGGAGCGTTTCAACCTGGCCAATGAGGTTGTCGTGGCGCGGGACGGCGCTGAGGCCTTAGATTATCTCAACCAGCGCGGCCAGTTTGCCGCCCACACCAACGGCCTGCCGGTTGTAGTGTTGTTGGATCTCAAAATGCCGAAAGTGGACGGGCTGGAGGTGCTGCGGCACATGAAGCACGATCCCCGGCTGAAGCAAGTGCCCGTGGTCATAGTCACGTCCTCCCGCGAGGAACAGGATTTGATTCGCAGTTACGAACTTGGCGTCAACGCTTATGTCGTCAAGCCGGTGGACTTTCAACAATTCACCGAGTCCATCAAGCAGGTCGGGCTTTTTTGGGCCGTCATCAATGAACCCCCTCCGGGCGCCATCAAACGATGAACACCGCTCCCACAGGCCGGACGCCCGTACGCATCCTGCATCTGGAGGACGACGAGAACGATTATCTCTTGGTGAAGGAAATGCTGGCCGCCGACGGGTTGGCGTGCGAATTGACCCTGGCTCGCACGCGGTCGGAGTTTGAGCAAGCCCTGCGCGCCAATCAGTATGATCTCATCATTTCCGACTACACCCTGCCGTCCTATGACGGAATGAAGGCTCTGGCTCTGATGCGCCAATATCAGAGCCGCGTGCCATTTATCTTCTTTTCCGGCACCATCGGCGAAGAGATCGCCGTGGAAAGCCTCAAGACCGGGGCCACCGACTACGTTGTGAAACAGCGCCCACGGCGATTGGTGGCTGCCGTGCATCGCGCCTTGCAGGAAGCCGAGGAACGCGCCCGGCTGGAGGCCGCGCGAACCGCATTGCGAGAGAGCGAGGAGCGCTTTCGCATCGTGGCCCGCGCCACCAACGATGTGATTTGGGAATGGCACCTTCAAAAGCAGGAGCTTTGGCACAGCGAGAATTTTGCCTCGGTGTTCGGCCAGCGCCCGGTCGCCGGCATGTCCTTGACCGAGTTGTGGTCCGCCTTTCTGCATCCCGATGACCGGGAGCGCATTCTCAACAGCGTCACGGCGCTGCTGGCGGCGCGCGGGCAAGTATGGTGGGGCGAATACCGGTTCCGCCGCGCCGACGGTACCTTCGCGCACGTACTGGACCGCGCCTTCATCAGCTACGACGCAGGCGGCCAGCCAGTGCGCATGGTCGGGGTGGCCATTGACATGACCGAGCGCAAGCAAGCCGAGGAGAAAATCCGCGAACAAGCGGCGCTGTTGGACAAGGCGCACGATGCGATCATTGTTTGCGACCTGGACGAGCGCATCACTTACTGGAATCACAGTGCCGAGCGCGTGTACGGCTGGAGCGCATCCGAGGCCAAGGGGCGCCGCATGGGCGATCTGCTGTTCCAGCAATTGCCCCTGGCTCTGACTGAGGCGCGCCACAGTCTGCTGGAAACCGGTGAATGGCTGGGCGAACTGCATCAGGCGGCGCGCGACGGCACGCCGATCACCGTGCAAAGCAGTTGGACACTGGTGCGTGACGCCGGAGGCCGGCCCTCCGCCGAGTTGATCATCAACACGGACGTCTCCGAGCACAAAAGACTGGAGGCCAAATTCCTGCGCACCCAGCGGCTGGAAAGCTTGGGAATCCTTGTTGGTGGCATCGCCCACGATCTCAACAACGCCTTGGCGCCGGTCATCATGGGTGCGGGTCTGCTGCGTTTGCATCCGCTGCCGCCCGAGGCGGCCGAAGTGCTCGATACGATGAGCAACAGCGCGCGGCGGGGGGCGGACATGGTGCAACAGATCCTGACGTTTGCCCGCGGGGGAGATGCCAGCAAGACGATGATCCGGGTGGATCAACTCGCCAAAGAAATGGCCAGGCTGATCAACGATACGTTTCCCAAGTCCATCACGTGTCGGGTGCGGGCGAGTGAGGACTCCTGGCCGGTCAGCGGCCTGGCCACCCAACTGCATCAGGTGCTGATGAATCTGTGCATCAACGCCCGCGACGCCATGGCCAAAGGCGGCTTATTGACGCTGGCGACGCGGAATGTCGTGGTCTCCGAAGCCCAGGCGGCACGGCACCCCGGCGTGTCTCCTGGACGCTTCCTGTGCCTGAGTGTTACCGACACTGGCACTGGTATTCCACCGCAGCAAATGGCCGAAATCTTCCAACCGTTCTTCACCACCAAGGCCCCCGGCCACGGCACCGGCCTCGGTCTTTCCACCTCGTTGACCATCGTCCGAAACCACGGCGGTTTTATGGAGGTGGAAAGCCAGCCCGGTGTGGGTGCGGAATTCAGGGTGTATTTGCCGGCCGTTGAAACCGCGGCCCCCGCGGAGGCACCCGCCGCAGCGGCGCTCCCGGCCGGCAATGGCGAAGGCATCCTCATTGTGGACGACGAAGCCTCCATCTGCGCACTGGCCAAAACCACGCTGGAACACTACGGCTACCGCGTGTTCACCGCCGCCAGCGGTCCGGAAGCCGTCGCGCTCATGGCAAGTGCCTTCCAGGAGATCCAACTCGTCGTGACGGACAAATCCATGCCGTTGATGGACGGCGCCGCCACCGCGCAAGCGTTACGGAAACTCCAGCCGGAATTGAAACTCATTCTTTTCAGTGGCCATCAGCGGGTGAAAAAATCCGAAACCGACGTGCAGATCAAAGCAGACGCGTTTATCGAAAAACCATTCACCGTGGAGAAGCTGCTGACGGTCGTTCACGAAGTGCTGGCGAAGTAAGCCGGTGTGCTTCCGCGCCCACCGGCCGCGATGGGCGCGCACGGAAGGTTGACTGTCGCTCCGTCTCAAGCTGGATTGGCAAATATCCGGTTCGCCTCCTCCAAGGTTTCCTTCGACCCGATGTCGTACCAGATGCCCGGCACGCGCCAGGTGTAAACTGGCGTGCGCGGATAGAGCCACTGCACCAGCCGGCCTGGTTGGTCGGGATTGTTGCCCTCGGCGATGTATTGCTTGATGAGCGGGATGGAACTCTTGGGATAAAAATAAAGCGCAATCCCCGTGAGCGTGCTGGTGGGATTCTTCGGTTTCTCCTCGAAGAACTTGATCCGCCCATCGCCGTCGAGCGAGATGGCATTGTATTTCTTGATCTCCTCGAGGTTGCCCACGTCGTAAAGCGCCAGCACCGGGGCGTTTTTGTCGCGACAGAATTTCCCAAAACCGTCCAGCTTCTCGCTGAACAGGTTGTCGCCCGCGACCACAATCAAATCGTCGTCCACGGCGTGGGTCTGGATGACGTAATGAATGTCGCCAATGGCGCCCAGCTTGTTGCTGTCGTCGGTCGAGCCGTCGTTGACCACGGTGAAACGCAAGTGAGCGCGGGCGGCGTAATCATCCGACCACTTCTGAAAATGCCCGGCGAACTTGGCGTTCGTGACCACGTAAATGCGGTCCAATCCGCCCATCGCGGCGAGGTTGTCGAGCACGTGCTCGATCATCGGCTTGCCGGCGACGGGCAGCAGCGGTTTCGGTTGGGTGAGCGTGAGCGGATACAGGCGCGTGGCGTAACCCGCCGCGAGAATGATGACTTTCATGTTGGTTGAATGGTCAATGCGCTGAAACGTTAAAACGGAAGCGCCATCGAACGCCACAACGTTTTCACAATCGGAGCGCGCTCGCCACAAAGCTTGAAAGATTCGTCGGGAGCAGTTCAAAAGGAGGACAGTTTGTAGGTCACAAGGAGAATAATTGTTGGATGAAAAGGAGAGTGAAATTGGGAGGATCGGTTAAAGGCGGTGGTGGGCCAGGACATCGTGCCAGACAGGGTGGGCCGTATCGGGCGGCTGGGAGATGACCCAGAAGCATGGTTTGGGAGGACGGACCAGGGCAACGTTCTCGGCAGGGAGCGTACCACGTTGTGGGTTGGGATCGAAGAGAATCCGGGAATCCAATGGCGGTGGATGGACAGCGGCAGGGAGAACGGACCGTGGCGGCAACTCGACGAGCTTGCCCGGTGGACCGCAGGTCTTTACGGGGCGGACTTTGGGAGTCAGCCCCTCAAAATCCTGTCCATCGCCTTCCCCTTGGCCAATTCATCAACCAGTTTATCGAGGTAGCGTATTTCCCGCATGGTTGGCTCTTGGATGTCCTCCACTCGGACGCCGCAAACGACCCCTTTGATCAAAGCGCGGGAAGGATTCAGCCTGGGAGCTTCCTTGAAGAAGGTCTCAAAGTCCGTCTGTTTCTTGAGTTGTCCTGCCAACTCCCGCTGACTGTAGCCGGTCAGCCAGCGAATAACGGCATCCACTTCTGATTGCTTACGCCCCTTTCTTTCGGCCTTTGCGACATAGAGGGGATAGACGCTCGCAAAGCTCGTCGTAAAAATGCGATGTTTTGTTGTCATCTGAATCGAAAGCCAACGACCCAGCGACCGCCGCCGGACCACGGTGCGCGGAGCGCAGAGTTGATGGTTGGGGCAAGACTACTGTGGCGACGTTTGGAACGCAAACCCCTGGTCGGCTGCAATCATCACTGACAAATTATCTGAACCGTCCGACGGCACGGCGGGGCGGCGCTGCAGCGGTTAAGTGGGATGCCTTTCTCCTGTTTCGTTTTTGCAGGGGGTGAGGAGGCCAGGTAAATAACGCGCTTCGCCGGTTTTGGCTTGCCCGGACGCAGCGCGTACCAGTTCGTAACGCCGACACGGAGAACTTATTCTGCAACAAGACAAGTCCGCGGGGCTGGACTTGGCGCAAGGTTTTCCCAAGGATGCCCACCATGGACCCGCAGACTGCCCGCCAGCTTATGGCCACCGCCGGCACCGGCCATCTGGCCGTGAAGCCCAGTTCTCAGGGCAGGCGGCTTGCCGTCCTGGTTGGCATCCTGTTGCTGGAGTTCGGTCTTGCTGCGGGACGTTTCAACCTGGCGGCCGCGGCCGCGCCCGTGGTGGTGGGGCCGACGCAAGCTGGCTTCAATCTGATCGTGCTGCCCGACGGCGCATGGGAACTCTACGACATCCGGGCGGATGCGGGAGTGAATCGGCTGATCCGCTCACGCTCCAACGACCACGGCCGGACCTGGACGGAACCCGAAACACTGCGTGAGCTTCCGATTCACGGCGGCGTGGTGGCGTTGCTGGATCGTCGCGGCGAAGTGCAGTTGTTTGTGCAGGCCTTGCGCACGGAGGGCGACGGCAAACGGATCGCCGTTAACCGCTTCATTGACATCTGGCAGTTGCAGTCTTCGGGCAGTCGCCGTCAGTGGAGCGAATCGCAAAGGATTTTCGAGGGTTACGTCGGTTCGGTGCAGGGCGCGCTGCAGTTGCGGAACGGTCGCATTATCCTGCCTTTCGCGTACTGGGTGGCGGACCGACCGCAAGGCCCGCCCACGGGCGCGAATATCACCACCGTGGTTTACTCGGATGATGAGGGACAAACCTGGAGGCAATCCGCCGCGCAGCTCACGGCGCCCTGTGAAGCCAATTACAACGGCAGCAACTATGGCGCAATCGAACCGACCGTTCTGCAACTCAAAGATGGCCGCGTGTGGATGTTGATGCGCACGCAAGCGGGTTTTCTTTATGAATCCCACTCCGAAGACGGCGCGGAATGGTCCGAAGCCCTACCCTCGCGTTTTCGATCCTCCACCGGGCCGGCTTTTCTGCTGCGCCTGCCCGATGATCGGATTGCGCTGTTCTGGAACCACTGTGAATTATCCACGCGCGTGGATGGCCAGGGTGTCTATGGCGGACGCGACGTGTTGCACGCCGCCATTTCCGACGACGAAGGCCGAAGCTGGCGCGGCTTCCGTGAAGTTTATCGCGATCCATTCCGTAATCACACCCCGCCCCGAAGCGGTGACCGCGGCACGGCGTATCCCTTTGCGGTGAACACCAAGGATGGCCGCATTGCGTTGGTCAGCGGCCAGGGCGGTGGTCGTCGCGGCCTGGTGCTGGTGAATCCGGACTGGCTGCTGGAAACGCAGGCCGCGGATGATTTCTCGAATGGTCTGGCGGTTTGGAGTGTGTTCAAAGGCTTTGGGTCGGCCAGCGGTTGGTGGCGCGACCGCGTGCCCGGGGCGCGACTCATGGATCATCCTACGAAACCAGGCGCAAAAGTTTTGCATCTCCGCAAGCCAGACGATAGAGCCGCCGATGGGGCGGTGTGGAATTTTCCGAGCGGCACCAGAGGCACGCTCACGTTGCGGCTCAAGTTGAATGAGGGATTCGCCGGCGCGGGCATTTCGTTGCTGGAAAGGTTTCTTGACCCGACTGATGATCGGGTTTCAAGCCAGGCCGCCTTTCATCTGCCGATTGACGCGCACGGACACCTCGGGCGAAACGAACGGCTGACCTTCGATCAGTGGCATACGCTGGAATTTGTCTGGGACGTGGACACCCAACGATGCCGTGTGCAGATTGATGGAAAACGCGCCACGAGCCTGCGGTTCATGGCCGCGCCTCTGAATGGCTTGAGCTATTTGCATCTGCGCAGTCAAGCAACAGAGATTGATCCGGCGGGTTTCCTGATCGAATCGGTCCAGATTGTGATCGGAGGAGAATAACGGAGCAGAATCTATATGAAATTCAAACGGCATACCTGGTTTCCGACAGGACTCGTTCCCGGTTCGCTCGCGGCCATCTGCTTGCTGGCCTTGGCCGGCGGGGCGCGGGCGGAAGCGGCAAAGCCTATGTACATCGTGGCGTTCGGTGATTCGACCACGGCACCACGCGCTGTGGAGGGCAGGGAACTGGCCGTCTATGCGGACTTGCTTGCCACGGATGCGAGACTGAGTGAGCGCGGGGTGAAGATCATCAATGCCGGAGTTTCCGCCAACACCACGAGCGATGCGCGGGCACGATTTCGCAGAGATGTGCTCGCGCGGCGACCGGCGGTGGTCATCATCCAATTCGGCATCAATGACGCCGCGGTGGATGTCTGGAAGAATCCACCCGCCACCGCGCCCCGCGTGTCGCGAGACGATTACGCCGCGAATCTGTCTTTCTTTGTCACCGAAGTGAAAAGGCGCGGCGCGCAGCCGATTCTCATGACGCCTAATCCACTGCGCTGGACGGATCGGATGCGGTCCATGTATGGCAAACCGCCGTACCTGCCTGATGACGCCGATGGATTCAACGTGTTGCTTAAGTCGTACGCCGATGCCGTGCGCGAAGTGGCGAAGCAGACTGGCACACCGTTGGTTGATGTGTACGCCGCGTTTCACGCGCAGGGCGACAACGCGAGTCATTCCGTGGACGAATTGCTGCTCGACGGCATGCATCCCAATGAGAAAGGACATCGGCTCATCGTTGACCTGTTGAAACGGCAACTGGCGGCCATGAGAATTGAAGCGCCGTCGCCGCCGCCCAAGCCACGCATGAAGCCCGCAGCCGGCGGAATGGAAATTGATGCCCGCGCCACAGAACTGCCCGACCTGAAGATGGGGCCATTCGTGCGATTGGGCGACGGGCGGTTGCTCACCGTGGAAGGTACGAACTCCTTGACCAGCGCCGATAAAGGCAAAACCTGGAAGACGAATCCACTATTTGCCGATTCCGCAAAGTACGAGGTTCGTCCCGAGCGTGCGCTCATTCGCACCAGCCAGGGCGTCGTGATTCTCGCGTTTATGAATGACCGGGAGAAACATTGGACCTGGCAGGACAAACTGGGCGACGCGCCAGGCGCCGTGCTGCCGACTTACGCCATGCGCAGCACCGATGAAGGCAGGACCTGGGAAGCGCCGCAAAAGCTGCACGACGATTGGAGCGGTTGCGTCCGCAACATCTTGGAAACTAAGTCCGGCCAGGTCGTCTTTACGGCCATGATGATGCTGCACCATCCCGGGCGCCACGCCGTGCTGACGTATTGTTCCGATGACCAGGGGAAAACGTGGAAGGCCAGCAACGTGATTGACTTGGGCGGCGCCGGCCATCATGGCGGCGTGAGTGAGGCGACGGCGGTTGAACTCAAGAATGGCCGGTTGATCAAATACATCCGCACGAACTGGGAGCGGTTCTGGCTGGCGGAATCCAAAGACGGCGGACTCACGTGGCACCCGTTGGGGCCGACGGATGTACCCGCCAGCAGCGCGCCGGGGTTGCTGCAACGGCTGGCGAGCGGCCGCATCATTTTGATCTGGAATCGGCTTTTCCCCGAGGGCAAAGACGCCTTCCCTAAGTCTGGGGGCGACCGTCTCTGGTCGGCCACGCCGGTCAGCAACCACCGCGGTGAATTGTCCATCGCCTTCTCGGACGACGAATGTAAGAGCTGGACGGAGCCGGTCGTCATTGCGCGCAAACCCGGCGGATGGTTGTCCTATCCGTACCTCTTTGAAGCGGAGGCCGGCGAGCTTTGGCTCACTACGATGCAGGGAGGCGTGCGGCTCAAGTTTCGTGAAACGGACTTCGTTGATTGAGCTGGGTTCTATCAACCGAACTCGGCCCCCAGTTCCAGACAGGTTCGTTTAAGCGACTCCCCGGAGGCTGGTCACGTGGTTCAGTCCATTTGGCCGGCACCCTCAGAACGACGCGATGCGCTTTGTCTGTCTGTGGTTTGTTCATGCCACAACCTCAGCATGCGGTGGGATTGAACAAGAGCCAGAGAAAGCAAGCAACTCGCTCGCAAGCAGGAGTGCGACGTTTGGATGCAATGTCTTCACCGTTACATCCCAGATACAGTTTAAGTCACTTCACATACGTTAATCCCGGCGCCAACTGCGCCAGACCCGCACCCGCGGTGTGAGGTGACAGCAAGAACCTCGGCGTGCTTTCGCCCCTTGACGCTGGAGGACTGGGTTCCCATATTGCACCCTCAACTTGAGCGAGTGTAACCAGTGTGTTGAGTCATTATGCCTAAGTCGAAGGTTCGCAGTTCGGCGACGAAATTCGCCAATCGGAAAAGCAGCCGAGCAGCGGCCGAGACACTGCCCCGTTTGACCCGGAAAGGAAGCCGGAAAGCGACGCCGGTTAAGCGGGGTTCGCCCGGATCAAATGGTGCGCCAGCTTCCTCCCCGACGCCGGCGCCAGGCCAAACCCTGCCATTAAGCCAGGCCTCGCCGGTAGATATCGCGGACAAGATGAAGGAACTCGTCCGCCTGGCGCAGGAGCAGGGTTATCTCACCTATGGTGACATCAACGATGCCCTGCCGGACAACTTGATCACCGCGGAGGAGATGGACGACATCTACGTGAAGCTCCGCAACCTGGAGATCGAAATTGTTGATCAGGCGGAGGTGGACCGCGTCAAACAACCGGAACCGGAGGAGGACGAAGACAAGACGCGGCTGGACATATTGGACGATCCCGTCCGCATGTATCTCAAGCAAATGGGCCAGGTACCCTTGCTGACCCGCGAACAGGAGGTCGAGATTTCCAAGCGGATTGAAGACGCGGAGAACGAAGTCAAACGGATTGTTTATAGTCTTGGATTCGCCGGCAAGGAACACATCGCGCTGGCGGAAAAGCTCATTTCCGAACCGCCGAAGGAACGTTTTGACCGGGTGGTCATAGACAAGAAGGTGGACAGCCGGAGCCAACACTTGCGCGTCCTGCGCAAGTGGATCAAGCACGTGCGCGAAGTGGACCGCAAGGTGGATGGGAAATTCGCCGTCTGGCATAGTGCTTCGACCAGGATCCGGCGGGACCGGGCCTTGACGGCGTTCAAGAATCAGGACCAGAAACTGCAAGCCACGTTTGGCAAATTTTGCTACAAGCAGAAAGTCATCGAGGAAATGGCGCTGGTGGCGGAGAATATTCACGATAGAATCCAGTTAAGCCTGCGCGTCATCAAGGAGTGGGAGCCGCACCGCAAGTCGCCCCAAGCCCAGGCCATTATTCAGTCCGAGGAGCGAAAGATCAAAGCGCTGGAAGAATTCGTGCGCATGCCCTGGCAGGAATACCTCAAAGCCTATGATCAGCTTAAGCTCTTCGCCGCCCGCGCGCACCAGGCCAAGTCGGAAATGGTCGAGGCCAACCTGCGCCTGGTCATTTCCATCGCCAAGAAGTACACCAATCGCGGGCTTTCGTTTCTCGATCTGATTCAGGAGGGCAACATGGGGCTGATGAAGGCGGTTGAGAAATTCGAGTATCGCCGCGGCTACAAGTTTTCCACCTATGCCACTTGGTGGATCCGCCAGGCCATCACGCGCTCCATCGCTGATCAAGCCCGCACCATCCGCATTCCCGTCCACATGATTGAAACGATCAACAAACTGATGCGGATTCAGAAGCAGTTGTTGCAGGACTACGGTCGGGAGCCAACGCCCGAGGAAATTGCCGACGAAATCGAACTGGCCGTGGACCGGGTGCGCGCCGTCCTGAAAATGGCCCAACAGCCGGTTTCCCTGCAATCGCCCGTCGGCGACGGTGAGGACACCAGTTTTGGCGACTTCATTGAGGATAAGGCCTCGGAAAGCCCGTCCGACATGACCAGCTTCAGCTTGCTCAAGGACAAGCTGGGCGATGTACTGTCCAGCTTGACGGAACGCGAGCGCAAGGTGCTGGAACTGCGTTTCGGATTGGGCGACGGCTATTCCCGGACCTTGGAAGAAGTTGGCAAGCAGTTCCGCGTCACGCGAGAGCGCATCCGCCAGATTGAAGCCAAGGCCTTGCGCAAAATGCGGCATCCCACCCGCATCCGGCAACTGCACGGTTTCCTGGAAATTGAGGAAATCGAGTAATCTCCGTGCGTTGCGCTGCCGCTGATCTTTGCCACGGCTGCCAGACCGTCAAGCCCTGCCAGTACGGTTTCAATGCAGCCAGTCCTCAGCCCACCATTGGCAATTCCGGGTGCTCGCGCAATTCCAGCTTTGGGTGACGGCAAAAAGGCAAGGAACAGCTCAAGAATGACCAATTCCGGCTTGCGACCCAGCGATTGTGAAGCAACCTATAATTGAGAGACAGATTATGAGTATGCACAGCCACAACCGATCCAAGGGCCGCAGAGGCCGATGGGCGTTCACGCTCATTGAGTTGTTGGTGGTCATCGCCATCATCGCCATCCTGGCCGCCATGTTGCTGCCGGCGCTGGCCAAAGCCAAACAGAAGGCGTTCCAGGCGAATTGCACCAGCAACCTCCGACAACTGGCGCTCGCCATTTCCATGTACGCCGGAGATCATAACGACACTCTGCCCGGCCCCTGTTGGACGGGCATGTTTTTCACGTATCAAGACACCTCGCCCAACAGTCCCAGCAATCCCAATCGTTACAACGGATCGCTGGCCGCTTATCTCACCCGCTATTTGGGCATCCCCGATCCTCCGATTGCCCCGAACCTGCGCACCGCCGCGGTCGCCATTTGCCCCGCTTCCTATCGGGTCTTACCGAGGACCGCGCCCAGCCCGCCGTTGTACGTACCCGTCAGTTATTTCTCCCTCAGCACCATCACCAATGATCCGCCCGTGGGCAATGACCTGGTGGTGTATCCTTTTGGTCGGCCCAACACGCCTTTTGCCTCAAACAAGAAGACCTCGGCGATCAAACGTCCATCAGATTCCTGGGCGATGACCGATTGCGATGTGCAACTGCTGACCAGTTTTGGGATTACCTCCGCCACCTACCAGAATTACGTGCCGCTGGAACCGGTCCACGGGAGCAAGAAACCGGCGCTACGACAGTATCTGTATTTCGACTGGAGCGTGCGCTCGATGCGCACCCCACTGTAGGCAAGCTGCTCGCTTCATCATCGCCCGTTTCACGGCGGGAAATTTGGCTTGTGGCAACTCCGCCAAAGCACGATTTGATCCGTCGCGCGGCGAAGGGCGGTTCGAGGGTGATGTCGCGAGCAATTCCCTGATCAGCTTGCTCGTCGGTTGCACAATCTGACTACGGCACCCAGCGGGCGCGATAGAAGCGCTGCGGAAAAGCGGATGCGCCGACGTCCACGTAATCGAAGGACCCTCCACTGATAGGATTGGTCTTAAGCGCGATCCAGTGCATCCAGTTAGTGGTGGCCTCCAGAGCGAAGCGCGCGTTTTCCTGGCCGGACACGCGCAGCAGCGTCTGGCCGTCGCCGGTGCGACCCAGGAACTGCAACTGCGGCGGAGGTGGCGAAGGAAGTGCGGCCGTGACGCGATAATTGTCGAATAGCATGAAGTTGTCGCCCGGGCGTTCAGGATCAAAAACCCACCACACGGCATCCACGTCCCCGAGGGTGAGGGCCGCATTGGTTGTGGTGATCGGCTGGTTGGTGGTGAGCAACGAATTCCCCAGGCGGGCGCTCCAACGATTCTCCGAGAAATTCATCGTGACCGTGAAGACATACTCCACATCGTGGTTGAAGGCGATGCCGGTCTGAACCAGCCTGTTGGTGCCATCAAGCTGGTAACTGACGTCGGTGAAATAGTTGTCGAAATCCAGCGTAAAGAGCCGGTGGCCCTGAATGTTGTAAACCCGCCATTGGAAATTGTCGTACTCGTCATTGGCCGAATCCACGATACTGAGCAGCACCGAAAACTGCACGACCGGCAGCCCGGCCGCGAGCGGAGCGAAGTTCAGCGGGCGCCACACGAAGAGCAGATCGTCATTGGCGGCGGGAGGAAAGAAACCGATGTAAGCCTGCTGGCCCTGGCCGGCGATGAAGTTGGTGACCAAACCATTTCCCCCGGAGCCTTCACCCAACCATTCCGCCTGGCCAATCAGTTCAAAGTCTATGTCGTAGCCTTCGGTGGCCTCAAACTGAGTCGAGAAAATGTTCGTCGTGGCGGCAATCGTCGGATGTGTGACAGCCAACCAGGCGCTCAATAGCACGCCGAAGCCGGCGATGTACGCAGGAATTCTTTTAGGATTCATGATGGAGACTCGTAACCGCACACGTCTGCACGACTACCGACGATCCCGACCGCGCGAGCCGGAGTCGGATCGAGAGGGCGCGGTGGGTCCCGATCGCGACGACGGTGGCGGAGAAGCCTGAACTCGGGGAGCCGGTGCAACCGGCGCAGGCGACACACTTGGAGCACGAGGCGCACTCATTGCCGGTGCGGCAGGCTGTGGTCTGGCGGCGGCGGTGGGCGGCGGGGAAAAGGAGGGTGTTCGATTGACTTGAGGCGGTGCGATGGTGGTACGCGACGAGGGCGCGGGCGGTGTCCAGGAACGCTGAACGGGGGCCGGTGCAGTCGGTGGGGAGTACGTCGGACGCGAGTTGCTCGACGGAATCCGCATGACGTCGGAGCGGGATGCCTGCGGTTGCTGGCGCGATGACCAGGTGTCAGTGGTGGACGGTCTGGTTGACCCAATCTGCGATCCGGTCGAACCGGCCATGGACGCCGCCGGTGTGCTGCGCGAGACGGTGGGAGCTTGACGATCTTGCCTGCCAATGACCACCGGTGACGACGAAGTCCTCGTTGGTGCCGCCGGGATCGCGGGTGTCGTTTGCACCTGTGCCCTCGGTGCGGTGGGAGCAGGCGCAGGCTTGGACGGAACGGCTTGAGTTGGCCGATCAATGCTGCGACCGGGGGACGGCTGGGCAGGTCGTTGGACTGTGGGCCGCTCGCGATCCGCCACGCTCTCGCCACGCGACGAGCCCGGGCTGACTCGCGGCGAATTCCCAGCCGGAGGAGTGGTCGCCGCAACCGGCGGAGTTGCCGGACGAAGCGGGGCGCTGATTCCAGGGCTCTGGATTCTGGGCGTGTCACGCTGCGGTGTCTCCATCGTCGTGACCGGCGTGCGAGGACGAGTGCTCTCCAGATTTGAACCGCTTCTCGGCGAGCGCAGTCCTTCTCGCGGGTCGTGCATGGCAGCACCTTCACTTGGGCGGTTCACATGGCTCCGAAATCCTTCGGTGCGTCCGGCCACCGGCTGCGACGGTGTACGCCCAGTCGCCGCCGCAGAACGGACTTCACCCGAGCTTTCCGGGAAATGCGGACGCCGCACCACCAGAGATCGCCCATCCTGCTCCAGCCGCTCTCCGCGACCAACCCGGCCAGTACCGTGCGCACTATCGCGCAACGCAACAGGGCGGATTTCCGTCTTGGTCACTGCGCTGATGCGTTCGGGGGCGATGCCACGATTGATGACGGTGTTCCGATTGCCCGAACCGTAGTTGTTGATCACGGTGGTGTTGTGGTAAATCTTCGTCACATGGTGCCCGGGCAGCCGATAGCGATACGGTCGCGGATCGCAGAAACGGGAGACGGGAACAAAGGTGTACCAGCTCGCCGCAATGCCAAAGTCAAAGCCGAAGCCGACCGAACGGCCATAATAACTGAAGCCAAATCCCGGCCGATAGATGGCCGCTGGCGGCAGGGGTGCCCAACCGCAATAATCCCCGCTGTAGCGCCAAGTTACCCAGGACGGCGCCCACACCCGGTCCGGCCACCAGCACCAACCCCACCGGGCATGTTGGAACCACCGACCATAATGGAACGTGGCCCAGCCCCAGGAGTAGTCGGAAAGCCAGTACCAACCGGCATCCGTGTAAATCCAGCGCCCGCGATCCGAGTATGGCTGCCAATGGCGATTGACCACCACCACCGTGGGCTGCCAACACAGACCGTAGCCCTCAACATTGACCCAGGTGCCATAGGGCGAGAGGGTGTCGTAGAAGTAATCGTTGGAAGTGATCACCGGTTGCGGCTCGGCAGGAGCGGCCTGCGGCGCTTCCACATAACTGGGCGCGGCCGCTTCAACTGGTTCTGCGGGGACTTCGGTTGCAGCCGGTGCCGAAGCGACGGCTTGGGCTTGGGCGTTACTGGCCCAAAACTGCTTGTTATTCTGATCCCTCTGCATCATGGCCGTGATCAACTCATTCGATACGCCGAGGTCATTGAGATAAATGATCTCCTCAGAACCGAGGCTGAACGTACCCGACGCGTTGGTGATAAAAGTGAGCATGACGACCTCGTCCACACCCGACTGTGCCATCTTGACCACGTCGGCAAGCGGACTGCTTGGGCGGATATTCGGCGGCAGGACGGTGCCTGTGGATGGAGCAGGCACAACGACGGGCGGGGCATCATCCACGCCAGACAGCGGGGCCGCTGGAGCAGCCGGCTCGGTGGCGGCGGGCAAGGGACTGGCCTCCTCAGTGGTGGCCACGGGATTGGTCGCATCTGTCATTGCGAGACTGACGAGGTCTGGCGTTTCCGCTCCAGTCTGCTGTGCGCATCCTCCCATCCACGGGAGCGCCGCCAAAATCAGCCCGCAACTGCATCGCGTGAAAAGCTGGGTTTTCATAGTCTTCAGGTGGTTCAACATACTTCATTGCATGTCGGCTGTCTCACTATAATTGACTCTCGGCCTCGGACCAGTATTCAGTTGCCGGTTGACGCCGGAAAACGGCGTTATGCCGGTGGGTAAGAAGTAATTAGACGTCCTGGGTTGTTCACCTCTTGCCCTGTGGTGCGAACTTGTCATTACCCAGACAGGGTGGAAATCCATGACAGCTAGAACCAACTCTTCGTGTTGCGCGCGTTGCTCACTGAAACTCTGTGGCCGGCGTAAACATTCGTGGCGCGTGAGGGCGTCACGCTCACTCGAAAGGCGGAGTCACTCTCCGGCAGCACGGTCAACCGCGCCAATCCATTGGCCGCGTCAATCAGGTTTCCGGTTCGGTCAAAGAAACGACACTCCACTTCCACGTCCTTCCACGCCTGTAAGCTTTCGTTGGTCAACACGCCTGTGAGGTATATGCGCAGCCCTGAACTGGTTTCCGTCCAATTCATATTTGACTCCAGAATCTTGAGTGGCGAAGCGAACTCTGAGTAGTACGGCCCAGGGTTGCCAATGGTGTCCAACACGCGCGATATCATCACGAAGACGAGCGCCGCACCCAGGAGTAACGGCAGGACCCCAGCCAGCATGTAAATGACCGGATGCCGGATTGAGCGCAATGTCAACCACTGCCGGCAACGCGGACAGAGTTTCGCGGTTTGGCGGATTTGTTCCGCGCAGAAAGGGCATGTTTTCTGGTCTTCCATGATTCGTCTTGCGCGGCTAGTCCTCCTTCAGTTCACGGTTGCCGTCCGAGGCAAGATGTACCCGGACCCGATAATCGGCCAACCGATTGGTATCAACGATCTCACCAAACCGTGCCCGAAACGCGTGTTCGCAGCCCGGGCGGACGACGAACGGCGGTTTCACGGAAGCCTGGCGGACATCAATGATCTCATTTTGCGAACCGAGCAACCGCACTTCCAGTTCGTGGATGCGCCAGGCGCGCGGCGCGACATTCGTCACGTAACCGGTCAGCCAGAATTCCGGCCTGGTGGATGAACCTTGGCGATCCCAGACCGTGCGGACGATGTGAAGCCGGTCGCGATCGCGCGCGAAACGACGTTCGTTGGCCGTTGGCTCATCCGGCGCGAGATACCACATGACCCAAACAAACATGAACACAAAAAGAATTCCGACCACCGCATGCGAGCCTTCCACGCCCCAACGCGCGAACGGGCTGAATCGCGATTGGCAGTACGGGCAAATCCTGGCCGCGGCCTTGATCGTTTCAGCGCAGAATGGACAGACTTTTGAGTCAACATTCATCCTGTGGCACTCACCACTCCTCAGTCTTCGGCATCACAAACCACAACAGCAAGTACACCAGTATGCCAGGAAATGCGGCACTCAGAATGGACAACAACACGTAAGCCAGGCGTGTGCGGCCGGCGGGCCAGCCGAGTGCGTGTGCGATACCCGCGCAGACTCCGGCGATCATCACGTCGTGGGTGGAACGTTTCAGTTTCATGGCTGTCAATTCCCCCCCCCCCGCCGTCAGTGGACGTTCAAGGGCACGTGCCGCTTGGGACGCCCGATGAACAAGTAAAGCAACGAACCGATGAGATGGAAGAACACGATGGCGAGCACCCAGCCGATCTTTTCACCATCATTCAGCCCTTTGTTTTGAATCGCGTCCACCAACATCCAGATCCAAAATACGGTCAGGGCGAGGCTCAACCCGACCAGGAAAAGGATCACCAATAGCACGCCCAGGCCAGCAACAAATTCCATATTTGTCCTTTCTCTTTTTCGCGACCTCTGGAGAGTCGCATTAACATCGGAATACTTCCTTCACTAGGAGAAGAAACTCCTGTTCGGCTCCGCTGACGTCGCGGTCACTGCGCAACAGGGCTTCGACTTCGGCGCAGGCCCGTTGACGCAGTTCCCGCCCCGGGAATTGCTTTGCCAGTTCTCCGGTCCTTGCCTGCCGCGATTCCACAGTGCTCGCATGACGACCCGCCCGGGTGATGACTTCGTCGAGCAGCCGCGCGCGGGCATCGTCAGAAGCAGCCGGTAGCGAGGCCAGCACCGTTCGGAGGCGAGCATCCTCGGACAGGGCCAGGTGATGGTCCGCATACATGCCCAGGGCCAGTAGTTCGAGCAGGGCGCGCTTTTGTTCGTCGTCGAATTCAGAGTAGTTCATAGCATCATCGTTGAGGTTGTAAGCGTCGGCCGCCATCGCCAGCCGAGCGGTTTCCGGCCACTTGCGCCAAGCCAGTTTTCTGTCTCACGAAAGCAGAAAATCAAGCAACCCGTCAAGCACGCCCCAAGCAATATCCATCCATTCATACGCTCCATGTGCTCGCTCGCCCGAAGCTGGCCGCGTGTTCAGCGCCGTTTCCGTCAGGTGGTGCTTCAAGTTCATGGCCCACTGAAGCACAGAATCGTATTTGGCTGCATCTATAATTCCCCGGACGGATTGTAAACTGCGAGCGTCGCCTGACCTGGCTATTTCACACTCCGAACGCGCCGTAAACAGCACGGAACGACGGTCGGCGGCAGGCTTGGACTTTTCGGACCATCTGAAGCCGGTTGCAGGTCGGCGCTTCTGCGAACCCGTGAGAAATACTCGCGCCTGAACCGGCGACGATCACCAACGGGCCCCCCAAGCGACCGCTCAGAACCCACCCATGACATCCTGAATCTGCTGAAAGTGCCCCATCCAGAAACTGACGATGTGGTATGCAATGGCCAGGACGATGATGAGGTAGATCACGCGGGGCGTCCATTGAGCCACCGCATGAAGTTTTCGGGAGCCTTCTTCGTGATAATAAGCGTGCAACCGCCGCAGTACTTCATCCTGTTTGCCGCTGATCTCGCCGGCGGCATATTGATTGGCGAACAGGTCGGGGAATATTCCTGAATCATTGATCGCCTCGGAGGGCGTTTGGCCGGCGAGCACGTTGGAGCGCCATGCACGCACCGTTCGCCGCAGGGCAGGCGAACCGCTCACCGCTGCCGCCAGTTCCCAGGCGTCAATCACGGACACACCCGCGCTGATGAGTGCCTCCAACGCCATGGCCAGTCGCGACAACGCCAACGAGCGCCGCCCTTGGCCGAGCAAAGGAATCGGATGAACGAGCCGCTCCACGAAACCGCGCCACACTTCACCGTGTCGTCCCTGCGCCGCGTAGATGAAGACAAACACGACCAGGTAAAGCGGTATGAGAATCCCAAATGTCTTCGTCAGGTAACCGAGCAGATTGCCCGAAGTGAAAAACCGCGCGAACGGAATGATGAAAACCGCGAAGTGCAGCAAGGCGGCCGGATAAGCCAGGTCCGCCATCATCTGGCGGCCCATGCGGGCGCGGTCGGCATAGTAATCGGCCAGGACCCGAAAGCACACATCCAGCCGTCCGCTCTGCTCACCCGCCTCCAGCAGCGCCACGTCGAACGCGGGCATCCAATTGCCGGTGTGCTGCAGGGCTTCCGTGAACGTGCAGCCCTTGAAGAGTTCTTCGCGCAAGCGGCGTAGCGGTTCGCTGAACGATCGGGTGGGCGGATGGCGTTGAAGTTGTTCGAGCGCGTTGACCAAACCCAGACCTGCGGCGGTCAATTGGCCAAGTTGGTGGTACAGTTCCGCCCGATGGGAAAGCTGGCCGGGCGTGACGATGAGCGGCATAGGCGCCGCGCGTCAGCGCCGCTCAGGCCGCCACGCGATCCAGGCTGGCTTTGAGGTCGCGCTTGCTGCGCGCGCCAACGATCTGGTCGGCGACCTGCCCTTTGTGAAACAACAACAGCGTGGGAATCGCGCGGACGCCGTACTCGGCGGCCAAACCCTGTTGTTCATCAATGTTCACCTTGCCAATCCGGGCGCGACCGTCGTATTCATCGGCCAGTTCGTCCAGCACCGGTGCGATCATCTTGCAGGGACCGCACCATTCGGCCCAAAAATCCACCAGCACCGGCGACTCAGACTGCAGCACTTGGGCGGCAAAATTCTCTTGCGTGAGATTAACGATCAAAGGTGAAGCCATACTTCAAACAAAGAGTTACAAGCCACAGCCAACTGCGTGCAAACCGCAGTCGG
This sequence comes from Verrucomicrobiia bacterium, assembly GCA_026125285.1. Lineage (GTDB taxonomy): Bacteria > Verrucomicrobiota > Verrucomicrobiia > Limisphaerales > JADLHS01 > WYBW01. The sequence continues at coordinate 88,930 of JAHCLO010000011.1, forward strand.
CCTGAGATTCATCAGGTCGGTATGAACCAGACCAGGTACACCACCGTGCCCACCGCAATCAAACCCACGATTGCGGCGGCCACCGCCAAGCCAGTATCCAAGCCGCTCACGGTAGCGGCGGCTGGCCGGCTGGGAGCCGGTCTCTGGGCGGGAGTGGAAGTCTGTCGTTGGGCCATGGGCGCGGCACTCGCGCGTGGCGCCGGAGCCGCGGGAGCCGCGGCCGGGGCTGGGGTGCCTGCCGGCGCGGCGGCTGCGCCAGTCGGCCCGCCCGGAGGCAAGGTCGGCAACTTGATGGTGGGCGCCGCGGAAGGTTTGGGCGGCAGATTGATACGGACGGTTTCTTTCTTGGGCTGGACCTTGCCGGTTTCCTTCTTGGGTGGCACGGCCCCGCTCGGAATATTGGGAATGTTCTCTGCCATAAAATTATGGGGCCAAGATAAGAGGCACTCCGGGTGTGTCAAACTCTTATTCGGAAAATCCCCGGGCCGAATTGGGCGCTCCGGGCCGCCCGGAACGGAATGTGCATGCCACCTACGGACGGGCCCGGCGGTCGTCCCCGCCACTCCAGCGCGGCGGCCGCTCCTCGCGGGGCCGCGCGATGTTGACGGTGAGCGAGCGACCTTGAAATTCCTGGTTGTGAAACTGCTCGATGGCGCGGTTCGCGTCGTCGGCATTGGCAAATTCAACGAACGCAAAGCCGCGCGATTTTCCGCTCATCTTGTCCAGCATGAGGTTCACCGAAGTGACCGTGCCCGCCTGGGAGAAGTAGTCCTGGAGGTCGTTCTCACCGGTTTGATAGGAGAGATTGCCTACGAAGAGCCTGGTTGGGTTCATATTGAGTTGTGCTCCGCTCAAACAACGGGTGGGAGGACCGCCCTGGCAGGTTCACTGAATGTCGCCTTTCACTTTTCACCGACAATCTGTCTTTCTGACACCGTCACTGGTCGTTCTTTGAACGAGACGCAAGGATTCTTTAACAAAGGCGCGAAGGGAGTCAACCAGAGATTTGGCCTCTCATTCGTAGCATGGCGGGGATCGTACCAGGGAGGCAGATTCGAGGGCAGCGGTATCACCGGCTGATCCCGCGCTCGCTGCCGCGGATGAATTGGACGAGATGTTGAATCTCCGGCAACGGGGGCAGTTCCGCCTCGATTCTACTCAATGCGTTGGAGGTAGTTAGTCCTTCGCGGAAAATGATCTTGTAGGCCGCGCGCAACGCCGCCAGGGCTTCGGCCGTAACGCCGTTGCGTTCGCAGCCGACCTTGTTGATCGTGCGCGGCGCCGCCGGGCTGCCTTCCGCCAGCATGAACGGCGGGATATCTTGCGGCACGCGGGCGCAGCCTCCCACCATTGCCAGCCGGCCAATCCGACAGAACTGATGAATCGCCGCCAACCCGCCAATCACCGCGCCATCCTCCACCGTGACGTGGCCCGCCAGGTTGGCTGCGTTGGACATGATGACGTGATTGCCGATTCGCCCGTCATGCGCCACGTGCGAATAGGCGAGGAAATTGTTGTGCGAACCCACCATCGTGGCGTCGCCGTCTTTGGTGGCGCTGTGAATGGTGACGTATTCGCGAAACGTGTTGTGGTCGCCGATGACCGTGCGCGTCACGCCGCCCTGCCACTTCAAATCCTGCGTCTTCAAGCCGATGCTGGCGAAGGGGAAGAACTCATTTGCCTTTCCCACTGTGGTATGCCCGTCCACGACGACGTGCGAATGAAGTTTGCAGCCCTCCCCCAAAGTGACGTGTTCGCCAACGACGCAGTAAGGACCGATTTCGCAGTTCGCGCCGAGGCGCGCTCCGGGATGCACAATGGCAGTGGGATGAATCATGCCAGCCCCAGATTGTATCACCCTTCGCGGAGCATGAACGTCACGGCGGCTTCGCTCACCGTGTCGCCGCCAACCTTGCACACGCCCTTGGCCTTGCCGATCTTGCCGCGCACTTTTGTGAGTTCCACCTCAATGATCAGCGTGTCGCCGGGCAGCACCGGCTTGCGCCATTTCACGTCCTCGGCCGACATGAAATACGCGACTTGTTTGGCGGCTTGAATGGTTTTGAGCAAGAGAATCCCCGCCACTTGGGCGATGGCTTCCAGTTGCAGCACGCCGGGCATGATGGGATGACCGGGGAAATGGCCCTGGAAGAAACCTTCGTTGCTCGTCACGTTTTTAAGACCAACGATTTGATTTCCTTCAATCTTGAGAATCCGATCCACCATCAACATCGGGTAGCGATGCGGCAACAGCTTCATCACTTCCTCGGTGTTCATTGCCCCGGTTTGCGCCACCAGCTCGGCCTCCGGCAGCGGTGGCGCTTGCGCGGGCGGCGGGGCGAAGGTTTGCGCGGCCCGCAATGGTTTCAGAATCTGCGCCGCAATCTGCCGCACAAACTCGCAATTCCCCGCATGGCTCGGCTTCACCGCGATGAGATGGCCGCAGATCGGGCGGCCCAGCAGCGACAAATCGCCCACGATGTCGAGCATCTTGTGCCGGACGAACTCGTCGGGATAGCGCAAGGGTTCGGTGGTCAGCACCGCGTCATCCCGGATGACCACGGCGTTCTCCAGGCTGCCACCCTTGATCAAACCGTTGCGGATGAGAAACTCAATCTCCTCGAAGAAACAAAACGTGCGCGCGTGGGCGAGATCGGTTTCCCAGGTCTTGGGCGTCACTTCGGTACTGTAATACTGCGTGAACCGTCCGTTTTTGTCCGCGCTGGTGCAGGTAATCTTGAACCCCGCATCGGGAAACAGCGTCATCAAGGTTTCGCCCATTTCCAGTTCGAGGGGTTCGGTGACGGTGTAAGGCTCGCGCTTCTCCGGCAGCGGCACCATCCCCGCGGCTTGGATCACTCGGCAAAACTCCCGCGCGCTGCCGTCGGCGATGGGTGGTTCGTTGGCATCCAGTTCGATGATCGCATTGTCAATGCCGTAACCTGCAAGTGCGGCGAGGACATGTTCCACCGTGTGGATTTTGATGTTCCCTTTGGCCAGCGAAGTGGAGCGGTTGGTTTCGGAAACGTTCTCAATGCGCGCTTCGATCTCCGGCTTGCCCTCGAGATCCACGCGGCGGAAACGGACGCCGGAGTTGGCCGGCGCGGGCAGCAGGGTCATGTTCACGCGGCTGCCGCTGTGCAAGCCGATCCCGGAAAAACTCGCGGCGCGATTGAGTGTCTGCTGATTGAGCACGGAGCGGATTAGACCAAATGTGCCGGCGCCTTGGCAAGTGGCGACCGCGGCAAGCCGGCAAATGACCCAAATACCCAAACACCCAATGACCCAAAGTTCGTGACCCTCACGTCTTGGGTAATTGGGTACTTGGGTATTTCGCTCAATTCCTCCTTCTACCTCGCCGGCGCTCTCAGTTTCGCCAGTTCCACGCCTTCCCGTCGCAACAGCGTGGCTTCCACTTTCGGCACATACATCTGCGTCTCGGCGGGTAGATGCGGCGCGATGCGATCAAAGCTGCGGGTCTGGTGCTTGTCCAACAACCGCTGCACGCGGCCCTCGCCCGCGTTGTACGCCGCCACCGCGAGTCGCCAATCGCCGAATTGCCGGTGCAGGATTCGCAGGTATCTCGCCGCCGCCTGCGCGCTGGGTTGCGCTTGATAACGTTGATCCCAAGGCCAGCGCCGCAAACCGAATCGCTTGGCTGTCGCGGGCATGATTTGAAACAAACCCGCCGCCCCAACCGGACTGCGCGCCCGCGGATCAAACGAGGATTCCACCTCCGCCAGCCACACCAGTTCCGGCGGCACCTGCTCGCTGATAAACACCGGCTTGAGTTGCTTCACGAGAGCTTCCGCGCCTTTCGGCATGGGCCGGGGCGCCACCGTTTTTTGCCAGACTCTCCGCCCGGCTTCCGGCGGAGGATTCGGCAGCGGTCTGGGCGGTTGATCTGGGATGTGCTTCGGCGGCGGCGCGGCACGGCGCAGTTCCTCCGCCACGTCGAAATAATCCAACCGCGATTTGAGCCAGGCGGCGTAGGGCTGCGTTTCTTCGTGCAGTTGCAGCAGGGGCAGCAAACCGTTTGCGGCGTCTTTGAGCAACGCCACATCGAGCACATATTCGCCTTGCAGTTGTTGCTGGAGATTACGAAGGAACTGCTCCACGCGCTCGCGGTCCACTTGCGGCAACGCCTGCAGGAGGTCTTCATTCAGATTCTCCTGCGCCCACTCATCTGCCGCCACGAGCCATTCCCGCAGCGCGTTGGTGTCCAATTCCCATTCCTGCGCCTGCACTGTCCCGAAAATCAGCAGCGCCATCGCAAGGAGAAAGTGAGGTTTCATTTGCGGGGATGATATCCGAAACCAACGCCGCTTCAAGGGGGCGACTCGCTGTCGCCACCGCGATTTGTATGCCCAATCACCTTGGCTCCCGGCCTCCTCCGCTCAAGAAATCGGGCACCAAGCCACGCGCAACGTCATCAGTCCGAACCGCCGGGTTGAGGCAGCCAGCCCACGGGCTCTTGTCGTCCGTGTGCTTTCACGCGATGTCCCCCGCGAAATGCGCTTGCCGCTCAACGGGCTTTCCGTTAGCAACGCGGCGATGACAAGATTTAGGTGGAGCGCCGGCTGGCTTTGTTTCCTGCCGGTGGCGGCCCTGGCGCAAATTGACCCGGTGAAGCGGGACTTGGTGCAGCTAGGCTACGATGCGGCCTTGCAGGGCCACGCGCCCCTGGCGGGTTATGCGTTCTACTATCGCAATGATCCGGGTTTCCTCCGCACCAACCTGACCCTTCGCCTGGCGGTGGCACCCGTGTATCTCGATTCCGAACTGGGCGTCAGCCGTGTCCTCGGCGAACGAACGGACATAGGCATCGGCCTGGCGGGCGGCGGGTTTGCGGACAGTTACTCGGAAGTGCGCGAGGGCAAGTATTTGCGGAAGGAATCATTCCTGGGGCATAGCTCCGAGGGGTCGTTGAGTCTGTATCACCTCTTCAATCCCGAGCGCCAAATCCCGCTGAACTTCGTCTTGCGCGGGAGCATGCATCACGCGTTCTATGAGCGGGACAATGACACGGCCGATGACTTCGTAGTGCCGGAGGACCGGACTTCGTTTTGCGTGCGCACGGGATTGCGCTGGGGGGGGCGCGAACCAACGCTGGCCCCTTCGCTGGCGATGGAGTTGTCCGCCTGGTACGAAGGGGAATTCACCACTCAACACGAAGCCTACGGTTTTGATGGTGACCGCCGGGTGGAACCGCACTCGCACCGGTTTTGGACGCAGGCCCTGCTGGCCTACACCCTGCCGGAATTGCAGCACAACTTCTACGTGAGCCTCACGGCGGGAACCAGCATCCACGCGGATCGGTTCAGTGCCTACCGGCTCGGCGCGCTGCTGCCGCTGGCTTCGGAGTTTCCGCTCTCGCTGCCGGGCTATTACCATCAGGAACTCAGCGCCCGGCAATTCGTGTTGCTAGGGGGCAATTATCTGCTGCCGCTGGATGCGAAACAGCGGTGGAGCTTGAGCGTGGGCGCGGCCACCGCCCTGGTGGACTATCTGCCGGGCACGGCGCAGGCCGGACACTCACACAGCGGAGTGGGCGCGGGCCTGCTCTACCGCTCGCCCGCAGACACGCTCAAGGTGATGGTGATGTACGGTTATGGCGTGGATGCCATCCGCGACGGCCACCGCGGCGCGCACAGCATCGGTATGTTGTTGCAGGTGGATTTGAACCAGGCGCGCGGCGCGTTGCTCAACCCGGAGAACCCGGATCGTTGGCGGGGCTGGCAACGCCTACTGGGGATATGAGCCGGCCCCCGGTCGGTGGAATGATCGCTGCCGGAAAGACGCCATGAAGTTATCGCCTTTGCTTTTGATGACCGTCGCCAGCCTTGGCTGGTTCGGGGCTGGTTGTGGCGAGCGGCCAGCCCGTCAACCTGACGTCGGTCGTCCCTTGCCCACTCCTTTGGTATCTCAATGTGAACCCGGCCAACCGGGAGGTCGGTTGCACCTGGTGACCAGCGGTACTCCGCAGACTCTCAATCCGGTGCTGGCCGGCGATGGAGGCGCGGCCCACGCAGTGGTGCGGTTGTTGTTCGCGCCTTTGGTGCAAATTGATTTCAGCACGCAACAACCGACACCCGGTCTGGCCGAATCGTGGTCGGTGGAAGCGGACCAGAAAACCTGGACCTTCCGGCTGCGTCCGGGATTGCGCTGGAGCGACGGACACCCGCTCACGGCGGATGACGTGGTGTTCACCTGGAACGATGTGATGTTCAACCCGGAGGTGAACGCATGGAGCCACGACTTGTTCGAGATAGGCGGCGCGCGTTGTTCCGTGACCAAGCTGGACGAGCAAACGGTGCGCTTCGTGACGCCGGAGGTGTTCGCGCCGTTTCTCGAATTGTTCGGCGGGGTGCCGGTCCTGCCGGCCCACACCTTGGGGCCGGCTGTGCGCGAACGGCGGTTGCTTTCGGCCTACAGTCTGCAAACGCGCCCGGAAAAAATCGTGGGCGCCGGCCCGTTTAGCGTGAAGGAAATTCAGCCTGGCCGCGCCGTCCTGCTGGAGCGGAATCCCGAATACTGGGTGGTGGACCGGCAAAACCGCCGCCTGCCGTATTTCGATGAGGTCTTGCTCACCGCCGCCAGCGGTGCGGCGGGAGCGGCACTTTTTCTGGCCACGCACGCGGCGCTGCCGCATCCGGCGGAGCTGCCTGGCGAGGCGCGGAACGATGTCTTTGAAACGGGCCGCCCGGAGAATTTCGGTCCGTTCAGAACGGCGGCGGATGTGGGACAAATCCGTTTGGCCGAACTGGGCAGTGGTACGGAGCGCGATTTCCTATGGTTCAACTTGAATCCTGGACAGAACGCCGCCGGTCAACCATACGTGAACGCGGCCCGCCGGCACTGGTTTCAAAACCGGAAATTCCGCCAGGCGGTTTCCTGTGCCATTGATCGCGACCGGATCGTACGCGAGGTCTATGGCGGACGCGCCCGAGCGATTCACACGTTCGTTTCCACCGAGGACCACCGCTGGAACAATCCCGATGTGCCGATTTTCGCATACAATCCGGAGCAGGGCCGTGCGCTGCTGGCCGAAATTGGTTTCGCGGATCGCGACGGCGATGGTGTGTTGGAGGACGCCAACGGCAAGAAAGCGCAGTTCACGTTTTACTCCAATGCGGGCAACCCCCTGCGCGAACGTTGTGCGGCGTTGATCGCCGAGGATCTTGGCAAGCTCGGTTTGCAGGCGGACCTGCAGTTGTTGCCCTTCACCGAATTGTTGGATCGCATCAGCCGGACCTTCGCTTACGACTGCATCCTGATGGGGCTGGGCGGGGGTGGCGCCGATCCGGCGGCACAAATCCATGTCCTCAAATCCAGCGGGCCGCTGCATCAATGGTTTCCCCAGCAGCCCGCGCCCGCCACGGTCTGGGAAGCCCGGATTGACGCGCTCATGGACGCGCAGGTGCGGACGCTCGATTACACCGCGCGCAAACGCGCCTTCGACGAAGTGCAGGCCATTCTCGCCGAGGAATTGCCGATGATTTACACCGTGGCGCCGCTCCAGTTTGCCGCCGCCCGGACCGACCTTGGCAACTTGCGGCCCTCCGAATTCACACCCTTCCGCCTGACGTGGAACATCGCCGAACTGTACTTCAAGCAACCGTGACGCAAGCCAGGAATCACCGCCGATGACTGCAAAGCGCCGCCCATTCCTGTTGCGATGAAAGCCAACGGCCACGGTTCACCTGCCCCACGTCGCCCTGGCTTCACGTGGCTGTGCGCCTTCGCTCCGTGGATTCTGTTGGTGACCTTCATCACGTTTGGATTGCATTTGCGTCTGGTTGGTGGCGAGTGGCCGGACGCAGAATGGAAGAGCCTGCATTTCAACTTTGAAGAGCATCTCCGCTTACGGCTGCATCAACTGGTTTTGGAGGCCGCCCTCCTGTTCGCTGGAGGTGCGGCCCTGCCCCTGTGGCTGGTATTTCTTTGCTTCCGGTCCTTCCGCCTGTCGGCGCGGGAACACGGGACGCAGGTACTGACCGCCGTGCTGGGCTGGTGCGCGCTGTTTGCCGCCGTGATGCTTGCGCCCTCCAAGTATCTCGCGTGGTTTTTGGCGTGAAGAAGCGCATCACCGATCACCAAATCTCATTATGGGTAGGGCGCGTCACTCCGTGCGCGCCGTCGGCACGGGTTCGTCAGGACCTTTCGAGGTTTTGCGGCCGGGTTGCGGCGCGCACGGAGTGACGCGCCCTAGTGCGCCTGAGAAGGCGGAAGGACGGAGCGGTGGGAGTCCGCTCCTGTGCGGTGATGAACCGTGCGGTATCGAACTGTAACTGCGTCGTGGCAACACGGGGTGGAGAGCAACGGAACGAGAACGACCCGTCCGAAACGCAGGGTGGCCTCCGGGCCGTCCGCCGTGAACTCGATTCGGTCGGTGTGGCTGGGCGAGCCTGCTAGGGAAAGGCGAAGCCTGTCGGAGCGGAGCAAACCCCGCTGGCAGCCGGGCGGTCCCCGGTCGGCGCGCTGATGGTTGGAGTCGGAAGGGTGGGAAGTCCGCCCGCGATAATCAGGGAGCCCCGCCGGGGTCAAGCGGCGTTCAGGGCCGGAAGGCCCGAAGCACCGCCCGGTGGGAGTCAGAGCGTCCGTAGTAGTGAGGAAGCGGGTAACGACCGTGGAGCGAAGGGACGCAGGAAAGTGGATGCGTGAAAGCCCAGACGAACGAACAACAACCGACGGCAGTGGCGGTGGCAACGCCGCCTAAACAAGCCGGAGAAGCCCACGACCGCTGGTGGTGGGTGGAACGGAGCGTCTGGACGGAGCGCATGTTGACGCGGCTCACGGCGAGTGAGCCAGCAAACCGGGTCTGGTTCAGCCTCATGGACAAGACCTATGCGCCCGCCAATCTGCAAAGCGCCTTCGCGAAGGCATGGCGCAACGGCGGGAGCGCGGGAGCGGATGGCCAAACGGTGGCGCACTTTGCGCGGCACGCGGGGAGAGAACTTCAGCGGCTGCACGAACAACTGCGCACCGGGACGTATCGTCCGCAACCGGTACGGCGGGCCTGGATACCCAAGCCCGGGAGCCACGAGCCGCGACCGCTGGGCATTCCGGCGGTGCGCGACCGCATCGTGCAAGGCGCGCTGCGGCACGTTCTGGAACCGATCTTCGAGACGGACTTCGCCGAGCACAGCTACGGCTTCCGACCGGGGAAAGGCGCCAAGGACGCGCTGCGGCGCGTGGACACGCTGCTGAAAGCGGGGCAGCACTGGGTGGTGGACGCCGACCTGAAAAGCTACTTCGACACGATTCCGCACGAGCGGCTCCTGGCGTTGTTGAAACAACGCGTGGCCGACGGACGGGTGCTGGCGCTGGTGGAAAGTTTCCTTGGCGCCGGCGTGCTGGAAGAGGCCAAAGGTTGGCAACCCACCGAGTGCGGCACGCCCCAAGGCGGCGTCATCAGCCCGCTGCTGGCGAACCTGTATCTCAATCCGCTCGACCACCGGATGGCGGCGGCGGGCTGGGAGCTGGTGCGCTACGCGGACGACTTCGTGATCCTGTGCCGCACTGAAGCCGAAGCGCAAGCGGCGCTGGCGGCGGTGGCGGCGTGGGGGAGCGGAGCGGGGCTGACGTTGCACCCGGAAAAGACGCGGGTGGTGGACGCGACCCAACGCGGCGGGTTCGACTTCCTGGGGTATCACTTCGAGCGGGGCATGAGATGGCCGCGGCAGAAGAGCCTTGAGAAGCTGAGAGCGAAGCTGCGAGCCAAGACCCCGCGCCTGAGCGGGCGGAGTCTGGGCGACATTGTGACGGACGTGAACCGGAGTTTGCGCGGCTGGTATGAGTATTTCCAGCACAGCAAGGCCAACACGTTTGACGCGGTGGACGGGTATGTGCGAAGACGCTTGAGGAGTCTGCTGGAAAAGCGGCGCGGCCGGACGCGGCAAGGGTTGGGAGCGGCCCAACACCGCTGGCCGAATGAATGGTTTGCCCGCCGTGGGCTGCTGTCCTTGGCAGCGGAACACGCGTGGACGCGGACAATCGTAGCGATACGAACCCACTGACTGGAGAGCCGGATGCGGGAGACCCGCCTGTCCGGTTCGGAGGGAGGGGCAAGGTTCAATCCCTTGTCCCTACCCCTATCCTCCCAACGCATAGTGAGAATCACCGCCAGGAAATTGCCTTGCGCGGCGCGCGGGGGCTTGCTTCATTATACCCGGAAATTGCGCATGTGGCGGAATTGGCAGACGCGCTACTTTGAGGTGGTAGTGCCGTAAGGCGTGCAGGTTCAAGTCCTGCCATGCGCACCAAATCAACCTGATCCCCCGCGGTCAAACAGATCAACATGAAACCGACCCTGTGCCTGCTGCTGGTGTCCGCCGTGTTGCTGACGGGTTGTGCCCGCCGCTACGTTATCACGCTCCAGAACGGGATGCGCGTGACCACCGTGGGCAAACCGCAGCTTCAGGACGGTCAATACGTGTTCAAAGACACCAAGGGGCAGCCCGGCGCGATTTCCTCGGGGCGCGTGCGCGAGATTGCGCCCGCGTCCATGGCCCGCGAACCGAATTCGCAGTTCCTCAAATAGCCCGCGCCGTCAGGAATTTCTCCACGTATTTGCCGAGCAGATCGGCCTCCAGATTCACCAGGTCACCCACCCGGCGCTCGCGCAGCGCGGTCAGTTCGTAGGTGTGGGGGATGATCCAGATGCGAAACCCACGCCGGGTCACGGCGGCGACCGTCAGGCTGATGCCGTCCACCGCCACGGAGCCTTTGTGAACGAGATAGCGCCGCACTTCCAGTGGCGCGGCAATGTCCAACACGTGGTCGCGACCCGCGCGCTCCCATTTGGTGATCTGACCCAGCCCATCCACGTGGCCGGTGACGAAATGCCCGCCCAGTTCGCCACTGGCGCGCAAGGAACGCTCGAGATTGACCAGCGAACCGGCTTTTGCGCATTGCAGGTTGGTAAGCCGCCACGTTTCCTGGAGCAGGTCGAACTGGATGAGTTTGTCCTTGCCGCGCGAGGCAATCCTGACCGCAGTCAGGCAGCAACCATTCACGGCCACGCTCCCGCCCGGCTTCAACCCACGCCCGCACACCTTCGCCCGCACCGTCAGTCGGATGGACTTGGCAGTGGGCTTGATGGTTTCAATCCGGCCGGCCTCTTCGACAATGCCTGTAAACATGCTGTTTGGTCCTTCGTTCTGAACTGCCTGGCATATTGCCGGTCACGACGAATCTCCGCAACCTCACGTTTTTGACACCTCACTCTTTTTGCATTGGGGAGCGCACACGCCCTCGCGTGCGGCGGTTGACGCCCCCGTCAACCGCACCCGGGTGCGCCTCTGCGCCTGATGCAACGCGCGGTGGCGCGTCGCCCCGGCTGCGAGGCGCAGCCGGTTCGCACGCGAGGGCGCGTGCGCTCCCCGCCGCAAACAGCTGAGACGCGCCCCTTATGGACTTCGCCGATTCGGTTTCCCGGGTTCAGCTCTCTTCGCACCGGACCGTTTCAATTTGATGCGGAACCCGCCGTGCCCTGCGGTTGCTCCTCCGCTGGTTGGGCTGGCGTGTCGTGTAAATTCACGACAGCTCGTCTTCCGACCCTCCCATGGTAGGGATTGACAGCCGCCCGAATCAGGGGCAATTATTGGACAGTGCAGTCGCCGCAACCATGCTCCGGCGCAAAACTCGTAATGGCCTAGTTAAAAAATGAAAACCAGCATCCCCAACCCAACTGGACTTCGCACCAGACTGTTCCCTTGGCCGGTTCGCCAACTTGCCTTCACCCTGATCGAACTGCTCGTCGTGATTGCAATCATCGCGATCCTGGCGGCAATGCTCCTCCCGGCTTTGGCCAAGTCCAAGACCAAGGCCCAGGGCATCAGTTGTATGAACAACACCAAGCAATTGATGCTGGCCAATCACATGTACCAGGGTGATAACTCGGATAATTTTCCCATGGCCTTCCATGGTGGGTATAACCCCACGGCGAACGACGTCAACAAGCCTTGGGTGTCGGGTTGGTTGGATTGGAGTGCGGCCACCGACAATACCAACGTGATCAAACTCTTGGATCCGCAGTACGCCGTCCTGGCGAGTTATTTCGGCAAACAGAAAAACATCTACAAGTGCCCGGCGGACAATTTCGCGAGCCCAATCCAAAGGTCGCGCGGCTGGGAATCCCGCGTTCGCAGTGTTTCGGGTAACATCTATATCGGGAAGGGTAATGGCTGGACCAGCGGTCCAGGGTACACGGCCGGCGGACCGAACAACCTCTCCATCTATCGCGGAGCGGTCAAGCCGGGCGATCTCTTGATCCCCGGTCCCGCGCAGACTTGGGTTTACATGGATGAGCATCCGGACAGCATCAACGACGCCGGTGCATTTCCTCCGGATTCTCGCACTAATATTCCAGACGCACCTGCCGCCTATCACAATGGCGCTGCTGGATTCGCATTCGCCGATGGCCATTCCGAAATCAAGAAGTGGCGAGGACCGACGATGACCGGAGTTCTGAGAGCAGTTACCTTTAACGCGCGAAACAACTTTGGCACCGTGGCCGGCGATCCCGACCTTCGATGGTACTCCTACGTGAGTCCGCGAAATACTGTGCGAACAGCGGCTGACTGAACTCTCATTCGGAGAACCCCTCCCCGCGCGCGGCCAGGATGTCGCCTGGGGGATTGTAAGGCTAGGCGTCTGGCGAGCGAGCTACGGGCTTGCCCTCCGTGGCGGAGTTTATTCTGGTTTGATCCGCGCCAGTAGCAGCAAGTCCTTGCCTAATCGCCGCCATTCCATATCGCGCAGTTGCATCAGGTCGGCGAGCCGTTGCGCCCCCGCGCCGGCGACGGCTTTCCGCGCCTCCCGCCCTCCGAGAATCTTGGGCGCGTAGAAGAACGCCACCCGTTGAGCATAGCCGCCGAGCAGAAACGCGGCGTTCACCTCCCCGCCGCCTTCAACCAGCAGGCTGGTGACCCTCTCCGCACCCAGCCTCTTGAGCAGCCACGGCAGGTCAATTGTGGGCCGATTGCGGGTTGCCGATCTGGCCAGTGGCGCAACCAGCACATTGACACGCTTCGCCAGCGCCGCCACGCGCGACTGGGGCGCCCGACGGCCAACCACAATCGTCGTCAACCTCGCGAGATCGTCCGTCACGACGCTTGCGGTGAGCGGCGTGCGCGCCATCGAATCGAGGATGATCCGTCGCAGCCTGGGAGGCCCGCCGTTGGACGCTGGGCGTCGGATGCTTCTCCCGGCCATTGACCTTCGCACCGTCAACGAGGGATCATCCTGGAGGATCGTATTGATCCCGACGAGAATGGCATCGCTGCCTTGCCGCAGTCTCATGCCGTAAGCCCGCGCTGTTTCCCCCGTGATCCATTTGGATTCACCCGAGGCGGTGGCGATCTTGCCATCGAGCGTCATCGCCGCCTTCACGGTGACAAAGGGCGTGTGCCGCACGATCCAATGGTTGAACGCTTCATTGAGACGCGTACAGTCGCGGGCAATCTTCTGATGCGATGATTGGCCGCGTGCGCCGGTGGGAAGCGTATCAGCCGCTTGGCTCCACCAAGTCACTTCCACCCCTGCCCGCTGCAGAACCCTCAGCCCCCTGCCCGCATGGCGCGGATTGGGGTCCAGCGCGCCGACCACCACGCGCCTGATTCCGGCCGCGAGGATGGCCCGGGTGCAAGGCGGCGTGCGCCCGTGCGTGCAGCACGGTTCGAGGGTTACATAAAGCGTCGCGCCTCGTGGGTTGTGTCCGCGCTCTTGCGCATCCTGGAGTGCCTCGATTTCTGCATGGGGCCCACCGGCTTTTCGATGCCAGCCGCGTCCGATGATCTGGCCGCGTTTGACCAACACCGCGCCCACCATCGGATTCGGCGACGTCCGCCCATAACCGCGGCGGGCGAGGCGGAGGGCCAGGCGCATGAATTGGGTGTCAGCCATGACGATGAGCGTAGCGGCTTTCGGCGGACCTCTGCCATCGGAAAAATGATGCTTAAACGAGGCGCATGTCGGTTTGCTCACTCACATTCCCGGGGAGAGCACGCGCCTCGCGTGCATCCGGCTGCGCCTCGCAGCCGGAAGGACGCGCGCCATCGCGCGTCGAAACGAGCGCGATGGGTGCGCGTCGAACCGGGCGCGGTGGCGCGCCCGCGCGGTTGACGCGGGCGTCAACCGCTGCACGCGAGGGCGCGTGCGCTCCCCATTACCGGGAACTGAGATGCACCCGCTTGATTCGCGTAGTTCCATTTTATGCTCGAAGCTACGGTGCGGCGTCCTTAGTCTGCGACGCTGTGAAGAAACAACCTCCCGCACGCCGGCCAGGCCCGTGATTTGCCGAGGCGATTGTCTGGTTGGCGGCAGCCAGCGCCGTGTTGGTGGCGGGTGCGTTGGTGAACGCTTTTGTCGCTTTTCTGCTCCTGCCCATCGCTGTCGGATTTTGCGCGGTGCGATTCTTCCGCCACCGCCCGCGTCGCGCCTCGCCTCCGCGGCGGCCGGTTGTTGGTGGTGACGTTTCCGTACCTGGACGTGGCGTTGCGATTCAAGTCCGTCCACGAGCAACTGGATCAATTCTGGCAGGAGCAAGGGATTCCACACCTGGACCTGCTCCCCGTCTTCAGCAATCTGCCGCCGTCCAAGCTGGTGGCAAACCGGCACGATTCGCATCCCAACGAGCACGCCCACGCGCCGGCCGCCGAGGCGATTCATGAGTTTCTCAAGCGGCACATCACCGAACCGGTGGCGGGCGATGACAAGCTGCCGTAGGCGAGAAGCCATCCTGACGATTGTTCCTTCAACAAGGAGTCGCCCGGTGCCAGGTTGCATGGCGTCGAGCAGTACGTCCGCAACGTTTTCAACCCTGGATGAATTCACCGTGGGCATTTTCTTTTCCAAGGTGTTTCGGTTCCGCTAGGTTTTGGAAAGTGGGAACGGAACGCGTGATTGTGGTCGGCGGCGGGGCGGCGGGGTTCTTCGCCGCTATCGCGTGCGCTGCCGCGGCGCCCGGCAAGGAGGTGATCTTGCTCGAACGCGGGCGCGAGTTTCTTTCCAAAGTGCGCATTTCCGGCGGCGGTCGTTGCAATGTCACCCATGCGTGTTTCGACGTCCGCGAATTCGCCACGCTCTTTCCGCGCGGTGGCCAGGCGTTGATTGGCCCCTTCCAACGATTTCAAGCGCGCGACACGGTGGCGTGGTTCGAGCGACGCGGAGTAAAGCTGAAGACGGAAGGTGACGGCCGCATGTTTCCCATCACGGATTCTTCGCAAACCATCATTGACTGTCTGTTGCGCGCGGCACAGTCGGCCGGCGTGAATCTGCGCCTGAACACCGGGGTGGAACACGTGAACCGCACGGCGGATGGATTGGAGCTGGTGGTGAATGAAGGGGAGAATCGCACTGCCATCCGCTGTGATCGGTTGTTGCTGGCCACCGGCGGCTGCCGGGCGGCGGCGGCAGGCGGGCTGGCGGTCTCGCTGGGGCATACGCTCGTGCCGCCGGTGCCGTCCTTGTTCACTTTTCACATTGAAGCCGCTTGGCTGCGTGAGTTGGCGGGGATTTCTGTTGCCGAAGTTGAGGCAACCGTGCCCGCTACGAAGCTGCGCGAGCGCGGTGCGTTGCTGGCCACCCACTGGGGATTGAGCGGCCCGGCAATCCTCCGCCTGTCAGCCTGGGGTGCGCGAACGTTGCACGCGATGAATTACCAATTCCCGATCCACGTGAACTGGCTGCCGCAACTGAGCGCGGAAGCCCTCGCGGCTCAGTTCCAAGCGCAGCGGAGAGCGCAGGCTGCAAAGTTCATCGTCAATACGCCACCTGCTTCGTTACCCGCCCGGCTGTGGGAACAGCTCGCCATCGCTTCCGGTTTGGCGCGCGACACGCGTTGGTCGGCGCTCGCCCGGACGGGGCAACACCAGTTCATCCAGCAATTGTTGCGCACGGAACTGCAAGTCACCGGCAAGAGTCTGAACAAGGATGAATTCGTCACCTGTGGTGGGGTGCGATTGAGCGAGGTGGACTTCAAGACGATGGAGAGCCGCGTTTGTCCCGGCTTGTACTTCGCGGGTGAACTGCTGGACATTGACGGCCTCACCGGCGGATTCAACTTTCAAGCCGCGTGGACCACCGGGTGGATCGCCGGCCAGGCGATGGCCCGCTAACGGAAACGGTGCGGCGATGGTCGCAGGTCGCGCCCGCGGAAACTCACTTCATCGCGGCATAGACGCGATGCACGTC
The DNA here is from genome assembly GCA_026125285.1 of Verrucomicrobiia bacterium. Lineage (GTDB taxonomy): Bacteria > Verrucomicrobiota > Verrucomicrobiia > Limisphaerales > JADLHS01 > WYBW01. The sequence goes on from JAHCLO010000011.1 coordinate 105,127, forward strand.
GTCGTGATCGTCGAGCGCGTTCAGAAAATCAATGACCTCCTGGCGCGCGGCGTCCTCCACCTGGCGGAATTCCTTGGCCAGGTAACGGATTTCCGCTGCGATGACATTCCATCCGGCCGCTTTCAACGCCTTGGACACAGCGTCGAGGTCCTTGATTTCCGTAAGGAAGCGCGCCCCCTTCGTGCCAGTGGGTGTTTCCTCGGCTTCCAGCGGTTCGATTTCCTGCGCGCCGGCTTCGATGGCGTCCGCTTCCGCATCGCGGGCCAGTTCATTGTGCGTGGCCTCGATCACGCCGAGGTGGTTGAAGAAGAACGCCACGCTGCCCGGTTGCCCCAGGGCGCCCGCCTTGAAGAGATTGCGAATCTCTGGCGCCGTGCGATTGCGATTATCGGTCAGACATTCCACCACAATCGGCACTTTGTGCGGCGCGAAGCCCTCGTACGTCACCAATTCATAAGTGATCTTCTCCTCGGTCAGGCCGGCGCCTTTCTTGATCGCGCGCTCGATGGTGTCTTTATAGACGGAGGCCTTCTTCGCCTTTTCCACGGCGGCCGCGAGACGGGGATTAAGATCGGGGTCTGGTCCGCCCAGTTTGGCCGCGACCATGATTTCGCGGACCAGCTTGACGGTCATCTGGCCCTTCTTCTGCGCGCTGGCTTCGCGCCCGGCTTGTTTCCATTGTGCGCCCATAGGGTGACTTGACTTTGCGCGAGTCCGTCGCCTGCTTCAACGCAAATCCTCACTCGCCACAATCACGACTGTCGGAACCGAGTTCATCACGGCGGGAAACCAATGGCGAGTTTCACTGCGGAATATTCGGGATGAACGGCTCCGGCACGGGTGCGGATGATGAGCGGCGGCTCCTGCCAGGTTTGACCGCGAAACCAGTCCGGCAAATCCTCCGCGCGCATCATCCCAAATAGCGCCACCAGCGGCGGTTCGCCTTCCCGAAAGATCACGGGGCGCTGACGCACGATTACAAGGTCGGCCGCCTTGGCGCCGGTATGCACACGCGCGAGTTGGGCGGGTTCAATCGGAAAGACACAGGCGAAGAATCCGCCGGCGGCGAGATGGCGCGCCGCCGTGGCGCAATAATCCGCCACGGTGCCACGCAATTCGAAGCGGCAGGCGAGCCGTTGCGGATGTTCGCTTTCGACGCCTGCGCCGTGGGGAAAATACGGCGGGCTGCCGGTGATGAGATCGAACGTTTCATCGGCCCGCAGCACCGGAGCGCGGATCGCCGGGTCCGCGTGTTCCGCGCCGGCGCTGTCGGATTCGCGCGGACATAGCTGTCCGTGCTCCGAGCGGAAATCGCCCTCGCGAATTTCGTAGCGGTCGGTCAGGCCGTTGAAGCTCGCAGACTTTCGCGCAAGCGAAACGCTTTCAGGTTGGGCCTCGACCGTAACGAACCGCGCGCCGGGCAAGCGCCAGGCGCAGATCATGCCTACGGTGCCAACGCCGCTCCCCAAATCCAACACGGTGCGGGCCGTGGGACACCAACTGGTGCCGTACCAGGCCACGAGGAGATCGTCGGTGGAGAACCGATGGCCATCGCGCAGTTGGAACAAGCGGAAATGACCGCTGATCGCATCGAGGGTTTCGTGCGGTTCAACGATCACGCCAGCGGACAGCGCGGGCGCGATGGGGCCGGGCTTGGCCCGGCCTTTGAAATGCGATTCGCGGTTCACAGACGCTCGCCTCTACCTGCCGCGCTCGAAGGTCTGGTCATCCCAGGAGGCAGGGTCGTCCAAGGATTCAAGATGGGTGAACACCGCTGCGTCCGGCAATACGCGGCGGATGTCGGCCTCGATGCGATCGAGAAGTTCATGCCCCCGCTGCACGGTCCAGTCGCCGGGCACGAGCACGTGGGTGGACACGAATTTTCGCGCGCCCGACTGGCGGGAGCGCAAGGCGTGAAATTGAATCCCGGTCTGCTCGTACGTCTGCAATACCTGGCGCACGGCCGCCAGGTCCTCTGCGGGCAGGGCAACGTCCATGAGTCCGCCGACCGAGCGCTGCACGATGCCGACGCCGGTGCGCACGATGTTGGCCGCCACCACCAACGCCACTACCGGATCGAGCCAGTACCAATCCGTCAGTGCGACGAGGCCCACGCCCACTATGACGCCGGCGGAAGTCCAAACGTCCGTGAGCAAATGATGCGCGTTGGCTTCGAGTGTAATGGAGTTTTGTCGCCGCCCGGCCCGCAACAGGAGCAGGGCGACGATCCAATTGATCACCGCGGCCAAGGCGGTTACGGCCAACCCCAGACCCACGGCTTCCAACGGTCTTGGTGTGATGAGCCGCAACACCGCCGCCACGCCGATGCCGACTGCGGCAACCAGGATCAAACCACCCTCCAGTCCACTGGAAAAATACTCGGCCTTGCTGTGTCCGTAGGCGTGGTCTTCATCCGCCGGGCGCTCGGCAATCTTCAACATGGCCAGCGCCATGACTCCGCCGGCCAGATTGACGAGCGATTCGGCCGCGTCGGAGAGCAGGCCAATCGAACCAGTGATGAAGTAGGCGGCGGCTTTGAGGGCAATCGTCACCAAGGCTGCTCCGATGGAGAGCCAGGCAAAACGGGTAAGCGACGAATTCGGCACGCAGGCCGGATTAGACCTGAGGGCAAGGTTCTCGCCAAGCTTGCAGATTGTCCGCAGGGGCAAGACCCGGTGCATTGACAGTCCAATTTCGTGCCAAGGTAGGGCGCGTCTCTCCGTGCGCGCCGTTCGGAAGATCGGTTGCGGGAGGCGGCGCGCAGGGAGTGACGCGCCCTACCTGCACTCTCGGCCACGTAGCGAAGCCGCTTTGTCGCGGGATTAGCGCACGACTGAGGCGCGAATAATTCTCCGAATTTTTCTTGAACACCAATTGACTTTGGCGGTCTTAGCTACTATGTAACGCAAGGTAGCTGGCCTGGATGGGGTAGATGAGTCGAATCGGGCGGGCGGCATTGCGAAAAACCGGAAACCGTGAGCGCGAATGTGAACAACCGACAGCGGACGCTGCGAGATTGGTTTGATCAACCCGTCACCCTCAATGGCTTGCTCTGGTCTGTGGCGCTGCCGGTCGGCTGGCTGGCGCTTTTCTACGCCCTGGTGATTCATAGTCGTCTCTCTTTGAAACGGTGGCCTCATTTTGGCGAGAAGCTTGATGGCTTGCTGCGCCTTCATGAAGCAGTCGTCTGGCTTTTCGTTACCCCATTGTACTTTTCGATTTTCGTGGCAGCCCTGGTTTTCTTCGCGTTCCTTTTCTTTCGCCAGTCGCGGCATCTTTCAATTTACGCTCTCGGTTACGCAGTGGCTTTGCTGTTGGCCTATGCCGCAATGTTTCTGGCGCCAGGTCCCTTTCTGAACTGGTTTTTCGATTGATCCTCGAAGCATGGACGATTTCTTCGACAACTGGACGGTGCAGGTGCGCAAGGGCGTGCTGGAGTTGTGCATCCTCAACGCGCTCGCCGGCGAGGAACGTTACGGCTACGACCTGGTAAAAACGCTGGTGGAGATTCCCGGCCTGGGCGTGACCGAGGGCACGATTTATCCGCTGTTGTCGCGGTTACGTGTCGCGGGATTGATTACGTCGCGTCTCGAGGAGTCCTCCGCGGGCCCGGCGCGGAAGTATTACTCGTTGACTAGGGATGGCCGCAAAATTATGGAGACGATGAACGAACATCTCGCAGAACTGAACCGCGGCGTGGCCGTGATGCGGAAGAAAGGAGCATAGCATGAGCGAATGGACCGAAACCGCCCGCCGGGCACTGGAAGCATACTGCGCGCGCTCACGCGTCGCCCTGGCCGGCACCGGCGCGGACGCCAATGAGGTGATCGAGGACCTGCGCCGACACGTCGAGGAGGAGTTACGCCACGCGAAACTTTCGGTCGTGACCGAAGAGGACGTGCGCCGGGTTCTGGCGCGCGTGGGCGAGCCCCCGGCTGCGCGGGAACAACCACCTTCCCCGGACAACGCAAACCAAACCTCCGCTGGACGAACGGCAGCGGAGAAAATCCGCCCCGGCTGGATTGTCTTCGTCCTCGGCGTGGTGCTGCCGGTGGCCACTTTGTTTTTCGAGTTGATCAGCGGCATGTCGGCCGGCGTGCTCTTCGATCCGTTGCCAAGCTGGCTGCATGTGGCGCTGATAGCGTTGGTGCCTGTGGCGAACTTTTTCGTCTGGCGTGCGGCGCGGCACAAGGACGCGCGGCCGGCGCGGTTGCTGGGCTGGCTCAACGGTGTCGCGCTTGGCATCGCCTGGTTTTACGCGCTGCTCTATCTGCCGTTCTCCCCCATCGCGGCGATTGGCCTGATCTGGTTTGGGTTGGGGCTGATTCCGTTGGCGCCGCTCATTGCCGTGGCCGTGACGACGTGGTTGCGCGCCATTTATCGGGAGCGGACGGCGTGTTCGCGTATTCCCGGTGCGTGGGGCGGATGCGTTGCCGGATTTGGGCTGCTCGTGTTGCTGCAGTTGCCCGCAGCCCTCACGCATTACGGCCTGGCCAAAGCGACCGACGAGGCGGACGCGGTGCGTCAACGCGGCATCCGCGTGCTACGAACGTTTGGCGACGAGGAGATGCTGCTGCGTGCCTGCTATCGGTCACTGATCCGGGAGGCTGACTTTGATCTCGTCGCCCAACTTGCTGGCGGCAAGCGGTGGATCAAGCCCGAGGAGGCGCGGGAAGTCTATTACCGCGTCACTGGCCGGCCCTTCAATTCTGTGCCGGCGCCGTCACTTTACACGCGGTTTGGCCGCTGGACCGAATTGGAGAACGAATTCACCTGGGACGATGCACTGGGCGGCGAAGCGGTGGCGGGTCGGGTGAAGGGGCTTTCCATGTTGAGCTCGCGAATGGACGCCATCACCGAACCGGATGCGGCGCTGACGTATTGCGAATGGACGATGGAGTTCAAAAACGTTTCGTCGCAGGCGCGGGAGGCGCGGGCACAAATTGCGCTGCCGCCCGGCGGCGTGGTGTCGCGGCTGACCCTCTGGGTCAACGGTGAGGAACGCGAGGCGGCCTTCGGCGGACGCGCGCAAGTGCGGCAGGCGTACCAGTCGGTGGCGGTGGTGCAGCGGCGGGATCCGGTGCTGGTGACGACCTGCGGGCCGGACCGCGTGCTGATGCAGTGCTTTCCGGTGCCGGCGGATGGCGGGTTGATGAAAGTGCGCTTGGGTATCACCGCGCCGCTGGCGCTGGAGTCAGCCGAGCGCGGACGCTTTGTCTGGCCTCGCTTTCTCGAGCGCAACTTTCGCATCGGCGACGAATTCAAACACTCGCTCTGGATCGAGTCTCCACTGCCGCTCACCAGTTCCGACCCGGCAGCAACATCTTTGCGTTCCTCGACCAACACCTATTCCATACGGCTTTCTCCATCGGAAGCCAGCCTGTTCAACTCGCCGGCGCATGTGGTCGTGCAACGCTCGGCAGATGCGGAAACTGTCGTCACCGCTGCGGATGAGAACGGCCGCGTCATTCGCCAGACGATTCGCACAGCGACCATGAATCCGCCCGGGCGCGTGGTATTTGTGTTCGATGGTTCCGCAGGCCTGCGCGCTCATGCGGCGGACATTGCGGCAGGATTGGTGGACTTACCGAGCGAAACCGAAGTCGCGGCACTCGTGGCAGAACGGGAAGGCGTTACCGTATTGCTCCCGGCACAAAAGGCATCGGCGAAGGTGTTGGAAGATCTAAGGCAACGATTGCGGCGCGTGAACTGCGCCGGGGGGCAGGACAATTTACCCGCGCTCGAAGCCGGTTGGGATTTGGCAGCGGCGAGCACGAACGGTGTGCTCCTCTGGATTCACGCGCCGCAACCGGTGTTGCTCTCCAATGGGGACGGATTGCGGCAGCGCTTCGAGCGGAGCGCCTCCCCGCCGCGTTTTCTGGAATTGCCGGTGACCAGCGGTCCGGATCGCATCGTGGAGAAGCTCGATGGCTTACCGGTGGATCACGTGCCGCGGTGGGGCGAGTTGCGCGACGATCTCACAGCGTTGATCGCGCAACTTACCGGCAAGCAGGCGCGCTTCACGTTCGTGCGCGAGCAGGTTCCCGCCGCCTCCGGCACTGGGTCGGGTGCGACGGCGAGCAAACACCTGGAACGCCTTTGGGCGAAGGAGGAAGTGCATCGCCTGACCAAAACGCGGCAACGCGAAGAAGCGACTAAACTCGCGGCGAAGGAACAACTCGTCACGCCGGTCACCGGCGCGGTGGTGCTGGAAACCATGCAACAGTTCGCCCAACATGGCCTGACACCGGTGGACGCGAGCACCGTGCCGGTGGTACCCGAGCCGGGCACATGGACGTTGCTGGCCGTTGGAGTCCTGGCCTTTGGATTGCGCCGGGTGCTGGCGCGCAACCGGGCGGGAAAGAAGCGACGATGTTGATCCGGAGCGCCGGTTTCCTGCCCGGCACGTTGCGGTTCATCGTCAGGTTCGCGAGGTGATTGCACCTGCGGATCTGCGGATCACGTGACCGACTCCGCTGTTGACCTTCCGCGCAGCGGCGAGCACCATGCAGTTGTTCGAAAGTTCAGCGTCCGGGAGCTGGCTAACGATGAGCACGACGAGGCGAGCATGGGACAAAGGGGTAGATGCCCTCCGACACCAAAGGTGTGGCCGAGAAACGCGGAAGCTCGGGCAGCCCAGTGAGACTTCCAAATATGCAGGCCAAATAATCCGATTGGTTGCCCCGCGGCGTCTGTCAGTTGGCCGCTCCGGCGTTGGCCGGTTTTGCTCCATCCTTCGAGGACTGCCTTTCGCGCTTTGCTGTACCGTCGTTTCTGCTGTCTGGCTTCTTCCCGCTTCCTCGCTCCACGGCCAGTCTCCGGCAGCCGACGACTTCCGTCCGATCGTGGGCGGCAATTATCCAATGGTGCATGCGCTGGCAGTGCAGGCGGATGGCAGTGTCCTGATGGGCGGGTGGTTTCCCACGATTGGCGAGGCGGTGCGCGCGAATCTGGCGCGGCTGCACGCCGATGGAACACTCGATCCCGTCTTCAATCCCGGCGCGAACGAGATCGTTCATTGCTTCGTCGTGCAGGGCGACGGGAGAATCGTTGTGGGCGGTGCGTTCAGTCAACTGGCCGGGTACGCGCGCCACGCGGTGGCCCGGCTCAATGTTGATGGCACCCTGGACTTCTGGTTCAATCCACTGGTGGGTGGCCCAGGCTCTGCGGTCTGTAGTGCGCTGGTTGAGCAACCGGATGGGAAGTTGGTCGTCGGTGGTCTGTTCACATCATTGGGTGGTCAGCCGCACAGCAACCTGGGACGGTTGGAGGCAGATGGAACGGTGGACGCAAGCTTCGCGGCGGATACGGACGGCGTGGTAGTGTCGCTCACATTCGCGCCGGACGGAAAGATCCTGGTGGGCGGCGACTTTAGGGTTGTGGCCGGACAGCCGCGCACGAACCTGGCCCGGCTGAACGCGGACGGGACGCTGGACAGCGAATTCAATCCTGGAGCCAACCGACCAGTGCAGGCGCTGGCGATCCAGGCGGATGGTAAGATCCTGGTGGGCGGTTCTTTTACCACGTTGGGCGGCCAACCGCGGAGCGGTATTGCCCGGCTGAATGAGGACGGTTCCCTGGATGGTGGGTTCAGTCCGGGCGTCGGTGGGATTTCTCCTTATTCGTACGTGTATTCGCTGGCGGTACAGGCGGACGGGAAGATCCTTTTGGGCGGCTATTTCACCAGCGTTGCCGGGCAATCCCGCAACTATCTCGCGCGGCTGAATGCCAACGGGACACTGGACAGCGGGTTCAATCCCGGCGCCAACGGGGTCGTGAACGCGCTCGCTATTCAAGCGGACGGCAAGGTGCTCGTGGGCGGGGAATTCACCAGCCTGGACAGCGGGTCGCGCTATTCGCTCGGGCGGCTGTACGCGACGACGGCCGCGACACAGAGCCTGAGCTTCGACAGCACGACCGTCACTTGGTTGCGCGGCGGTACCAGCCCGGAGGTGGGGAGAACCAGCTTCGATCATTCACCAGACGGCGTGGTGTGGACGGACCTTGGCGAAGGCACGCGCATCGCCGGCGGCTGGCAACTCAATGGGGTCGCGATCCCGCTGACGGGCCGGCTGCGGGCGCGCGGCTGGGTTTCCGGCGGTTACGGCTCCGGCTCGGGCTGGTTCCTGGAAGCCTATGCGGGGGAGCCGGTGATTGTGGCTGAACCGGTGGGCCGGACGAACGATGCCGAGACACTCGCCACGTTTAGTGTCCTCGTGAAAGGTTCGGAACCTTTCAGTTTCCAGTGGTTCAAGGATGGTGTGCCAGTCGTTGAGGGAGGCAACGTTACCGGGACCACCTCCGCGACGTTGACGCTGACGAACGTGCTGGGAGGCGACACTGGCGACTACCAAGTCGTAGCGAGCAACAGCTTCGGCAGTGTGACCAGCGTGGTCGCCTCACTCACGGTGCGCGATCCGGTGATCCTCGCACAGCCGGCAAGTCAGGCGCGTGAACTGGGCGAGGGCGTGAACTTCGGCATTACGGTGAATGGCACCGCACCGCTCGCCTATCAGTGGTGGAAGAACGATGCCCCCCTGAGCGGAGCGAACGAGGCCTTTCTCGCGTTCACGAATCTCCAAGCCAGCGACGCCGGGACCTACCGGGTGGAAGTGAGCAACGTATGGGGAAGCGTGTCCAGTGACAGCGCCTGGTTGACGGTGAACGTGATCACACTCGAGACGGACTTCAATCCCGCTCTGAACAGCACCGTGTTTGCCCAGGCACTCCAGCCGGACGGAAAAACTCTCCTCGGCGGTGACTTCACCACGGTGAGCGGTCAGGCGCGCAACCGAATCGCCCGACTAAACGCAAACGGCACGCTGGACACCGGCTTCAATCCGGGCGCGAACGGGTCCGTGTTTTGCCTCGCGGTGCAAGCGGACGGGAAGATTCTTCTGGGCGGCGGGTTAACTTCACTGGCCGGGCAGACTCGCAATCACCTGGCTCGACTCCACGCGGACGGAACACTGGACAACGAGTTCAATCCGGGTGCGGATAGCGATGTAACTTGTCTGGCACTTCTGCCCGACGGAAAGATTTTGGTGGGCGGCAGCTTCTCCACCGTGGGTGGCCAGTCGCATCGGCACCTCGCGCTCCTAAATCCCGATGGGACTCCCGACAACGGAATCAGTCTCGACGCAAACAACGTGGTGGCGTCGCTGGCGGTTCAGCCGGATGGACAGATCCTGGTGGGCGGCTTCTTCACGACGCTCAATGGGCAATCGCGAAACCGGATCGGTCGGTTTAGTCATGACGGGACACTCGACTTTTCGTTCAACCCCGGGGCGAACGCTGGCGTGACGGCCTTGGCGCTGCAAGCGGATGGCAAGATCCTCGTGGGTGGGTATTTTTCCCGGTTGGGTGGGCAGGCGCATACCAACATCGCCCGGCTGAATCTCGATGGCACCTTGGACAGCGACTTCAGCCCACACGCGGGGACCATTTACGAAAACGATTACCCTGCGGTTTATTCGCTCGCGGTTCAGGTGGATGGTGGCATTCTGATGGGCGGTTCCTTCAGCACCATGGACGGGGAACAACGTTACTACCTGGCCCGGTTGCAAGCGGATGGGCGCCTCGACAATAACTTCAATCCGGCCATGAGCACCGCGGTTTACGGGCTGGCCTTGCAGCCGGACGGAGAGATTCTGGTCGCCGGGTCCGTTGTCTTGCCCAACGGGCAATGGCGGCAGAATCTACTGAGACTGCACAACAGCAACCCGGCCACGCAGAGCCTTGGCTTCGACGATGCGATGATCAACTGGCTGCGGGAGGGGACCGGCCCGGAAGTCTGGCGCACCACCTTCGAGCACTCGCCGGACGGACTGGATTGGGAGGTGCTGGGCGAGGGCGTGCGCGTTCCGGGCGGCTGGCAATTGAGCGAAGTTTCGGCTCCTTCGGGCGGTACGATCCGCGCCCGCGGTTACGTCACCGGCGGCCAGTACAACGGCTCGGGGTGGTACGTGGAGACTACCTACGGGCAACCGTTCTTCCTCGACTCGCCCGTCAGCCGGACAAATGACGCAGGCACAACCGCCACGTTCAGTGTGGCGGCCGGTGGCTCCGAGCCATTGAGTTTCCACTGGTTGAAGGATGAAATCCCGCTGAACGACGGCGCCAACGTTTCGGGTGTCGCCACGGCCACGCTCAGTTTGAGCAACGTCCTCAAGGCCAGCGAAGGTGGTTACGCCGTCGCCGTCAGCAGTACTTTTGGCAGCGTGACGAGCGCGGTGGCCCAGTTCACGGTCATTGACCCGGTGATCAATGCTCAACCCGCGAGTCAATTGGGCCAACTGGGCCAGGGGGTCACCTTCACCGTCGCGGCGACCGGGACAGCGCCGTTACAGTATCAGTGGTGGAAAGACGGTGCCGCGCTCGACCTGGCGGCTGGCGACTCTTTGACACTGACGAATCTCCAAGCCGGCGATGCCGGTGGTTATCGAGTCGTTGTGAGCAACGCGTACGGCACCGCGACCAGTTCGGTGGCTTTCTTGTCAGTAAACCTGGCCACGCTGGACACAACGTTTCCGCCAGCGGCGGATCGTGACGTCTATGCGCTCGCGGTGCAACCAGACGGAAAGATCCTGGTGGGCGGCGCGTTTACCAAACTGGGGGACCAAATCGGGACGAATCTGGCCCGCCTGCATCCGGATGGGACTTTGGACAACGCCTTCAATCCGAGGCCAAACTCCGCAGTGTATGCGTTGGCGCTTCAGTCGGACGGCAAGATAGTCATCGGAGGTGCTTTCACCCGAGTGGGCGGGCTTTCCCGCACCAACCTGGCCCGGCTCAATCCCGACGGCTCCCTCGATGCCGGATTCACTGCGGCAGTCGGAGCCGCCGCCCGGTCCGTTTCCATGGTAAGTGCGCTGGCCATCCAGCCGGACGGCAAGATTCTGGTCAGCGGAGCTTTCGCTACGCTCGGCGGAATGGCCCGCACGAATCTGGCCCGGCTTAATGCGGACGGCACGGTGGATGCCGGTTTCAATCCGGCGCCGCGCGGAAGCGGAGGCGCAACTTTTCTCAGCTTGTCGGAAGTGCGAACCCTGGCCGTACAGCCCGACGGCAAGATTCTGCTCGGTGGCACCTTCACGACGTTGGCTGGTCAACCGCGCAGCAACCTGGGCCGGCTCAATTCAGACGGCAGTCTCGACAGCCCATTCAACCCCGGCGCCAACAGCAATGTGCTGGCGCTCGTGTTGCAGGCTGACGGAAGAATCCTCGTGAGCGGCCACTTCACATCACTGGGCGCGCAATCGCGAACCAATCTGGCGCGACTCCACGCAGACGGAAGCCTAGACGCCAGTTTCAATCCTGGCGTGGCCGGTGGCGCCGGGCTTTTTCCGCGAACCGATTCACGGTTTTGCCTGGCGGTGCAGACCGATGGAACAATTCTCCTCGGCGGAAGATTCACAACTGTGGCGGGCCAGGCCTGCACCAACCTGGTCCGGTTGGAGGCGGACGGCACTTTGGACAACGACTTCAACCCGGGGGCGGGTGGGAGCAGCTTCTCGTCCGTGAATTCACTCGTGCTTCAACCGGACGGGAAGATTCTCGTAGGCGGCGCGTTCACCTGGCTCGCCGGCCTGTCGCAGACCAATCTCGGTCGGCTCAACACCACCGCGCCCGCAACCCAGAGTCTCAGTCTTGACGGTTCGACGATCACCTGGCTGCGCGACGGCACCGGCCCGGAAGTGTGGCGCACTACCTTTGAAAGTTCCAGCAATGGCTTGAACTGGACGCAACTGGGAAGCGGCCAACGCGGCCCCGGCGGCTGGCAACTCACCAACGTCGCCGTCCAATCGGATGCCACGATCCGGGCCCGCGGTTTCATCCCCAGCAGCGGCGTTGGTGGCGGAATCGTGGAAACCGTAGTGCGACTGATGCCTATCATCCTCACCAGTGACGGCGCCTTCGGCATCGTCTCCAACCAGTTTGGATTTCACTTTGCCGGTTTGCCGGGGCAGGTCGTCGTGGTGGAAAGTTCGACCGACTTGCTCCAATGGTGGCCGCTGCAAACCAACACGCTGGGTAGCAGCCCCCTTTACTTCAGTGAGCTTTGGTCCGGACTGACACCACAGCGCTTTTATCGCGTCCGGCCGTGGCCGTGAACGGACCACCACGTCCGCCGTTCAAATCATGTGGCAGAACATCGCGTCGCGGAGCTTGGGCTCGAACCACGTGCTCTTGGGCGGCATGATGCCGCCGGCGTCGGCAATGGTCATCAAGTCCTCGATGCTCGTCGGGAACAGGCTGAACGCGCACGCGTATTCGCCCTTGCTGACCAGTCTTTCCAATTCCGCGGTGCCGCGAATGCCGCCGACGAAGTTGATCCGTTTGCTGGTGCGCGGGTCTTCAATGCCGAAAATCGGGTCAAGGATGTGTTTCTGAAGCAGTGTCACGTCGAGTTGTTCGATGGGATCATTCACGGTCGCGAACTGCGGGCGGAAGTGCAGTGTGTACCAATTGCCGGCGAGGAAGAATCCGAGTTCATGTTTGCGCACCGGCTTGGCTGCGCCGGGGGCGTTGATGATGAAAACGGCGTCCAGCTTCTGCAGAAGCTGTTCGCCCGTCAGCCCGTTCAGGTCCTTCAACACTCGGTTGTAAGGCAGAATCTGCATCTGGTTATGCGGGAACGTCACGGTCAGGAATCCGCTGCTCTCATCCATGCTGGTAGCAGCCGACGTTGGTCGGCTCTGATTGCTCTCCGATGAAGTATGAGCGGACTCACGTCCGCGGCTACGACGAGTTTGATGAACCCGCGCCGCTGCCGCGCTGCGATGGTGGCCGTCGGCGATGTAGAGGAATGGAATTTTCGCAAACTGCTCGGTGATGAACTGAATCCCCGCCGCGTCGCCAACTGTCCAAGCGGTGTGACGCACGCCGTCGGTGGCGGTAAAATCCACGTCCGACGACAATGCCGTTCGTCTGGCCACGAATTCATCCATTGCCGCCGTGGCGCGATAGGTCAGGAACACCGGGCCGGTCTGTGCGTTCAGCGTTTCGATATGGCGCACACGGTCGTCTTCCTTGTCGGGTCGCGTGAATTCATGCTTCTTGATGGTGCCGTTGAGGTATTCTTCGCAACTTGCCGCTGCCACCAGGCCGACCTGCGAATGTGCGCCCATGATCTGGCGGTAAAGATAGAAGCATCGCTTGGCCTCCTGCGTGAGCGCGCCTTGGGCGATGAGCCTCTGAAAGTTCTCTTTCCCTTTCGCGTACACTTCCGGGGAATAGAGGTCAGTGCCGGGTGGCAGATTAATTTCCGGTTTGCTGACGTGCAGAAAACTGAGCGGATTGCCGGCGGCGATTTGGCGCGCTTCCTCGGACGACATTACGTCGTAAGGCAGTTCACAGATTTGCCCGGCGAGTTCCGGCTGGGGCCGCAGGGCGGCAAAGGGTTTAAGTGTCGCCATAAAATGAGGCGGGAAGATAGGCCGGCCCCAAGGTCAACGCACGCAGAATTGAGGTCTGGCATCGCCGCACCTCGAGTGCCGGGACGCGACCCAGCATCGCACAACTTCAGCAAAACAACTGCAAACTGAGTGATGCCCGGACCGGCAGATGCCTTCAGCTTAACGACGAACCGGAGACCGGACCGCGGAATGTTCTTTCATCACTACCATGCTGTGGTTTCCCCGGGCGGCGACAGCCACCACGTTTTGCGTTTCCGCAGGGATGTCGCATTGGCCGGCGGGATTGAATCCCCAAGTGACCACGGTGCCATCGCGTTTCAACGCCAGGCCGTGATAATCTCCGACCGCGATGGCCACCACGCCGGTGAGTTCTGCGGGAGCGGGCCACTGAGCAAGCCCGAAGGCGCCCCAGGCAACCACGGTGCCATCGCGCCGCAAGGCGAGACTGTAATTTCCCGCGGCCGCAATGGCCACCACCCGGCTCAAGCCCGCGGGGACACTCGATTGGCCTCGCGCATTGCTGCCCCAAGCCACGACGGTGCCGTCCCGTTTGAGCGCGAGACTATGATAAGTTCCGCCGGCGATGGACACCACATCGCGGAGCCCCGGAGGAACATCACATTGACCAGTTCCGTTTTCGCCCCAGGCGACGACGCTGCCGTCTCGTTTGAGCGCGAGGCTGTGCAAAGCCCCGGCGGCAACTGCCACAGCACGCTTCAAGTCCGCGGGCACCGCGCACTGGCCGTAATCTCCGTACTGCCCGTTGACCGGTCCCCATGCGATCACCCTCCCGGTCCATAGCAACGCCAGACTATGCACATTGCCCGCCGCCACCTGGCGCACCATCGCCCGGTTCAGGCTTGCCGGAATCTGCGATTGCCCAAAGCGATTGTCGCCTCGGGCGTCCACGGTCCAGTTGCGGGTCAACACCAAGTCGTGAAAGCTGCCTGCGGCGATCTGAACCACCGGTGAAGTGTTCGTGTCTTCGGCGGTTAACTCATAGTTGAGGTCGCCCCAAGTGACGATTCGATGCTCCGCCTGGGTGGTCATCCCGGCACAGAGGAATGTCAGAATGGCCACCGGCAGGCACGAAATGAACCGCGCGGCAGATTGCTTTATTTGGAGTGAGGGCTGAAATGTTTTGTTCATGGTTAGCGAGGCGTAAGCAACGCGGACACATTACCTTGGTGGAGGGGGAAAACCAGTCGGGGTGACTTACTAAGCGAATCCAGGGGATTCCCTGGGGATCACGTTGCATTGACGCATCGTTCATTTCTCGGCGAATTGTTTTTCGGCTTGAACCCAAGCGAACCTTGGAACATGCTCCGCCTTGCCAATTATGGTCGAAAGCCTATGAAAACAAGCGGTTCTCAACGGTCTTTCGCCTTGGGGGGCGCGGTTAGCTCAGTGGTAGAGCACTTCCTTGACACGGAAGGGGTCAGAGGTTCAAACCCTCTATCGCGCACCATTTTTCCTGAGCAAAATGGAGAAGTCCCGATTTCTGACACAACAGGGACACAAAACTCGCCCGAATATGGCGAAAAAGCCGTGACCAAGTGGCCCAAGAAACTGAAACACCGAGGCAAGGTGCTGGTGCGGGTTTACCGGCCCTGCTCCGGGCGGGATTCCTACCGGGTAGCCTGGCACGGGGAAGGCCGGCGGATGATGAAGTCCTTTGCGTCCTTCTCCGGGAAAGGTGGGGCCCTCGAATACGCTGAGAAGCTCCTGACGGAACTGGCCCGACATTCCAAGGTTGCCCTGCTCACCCCCGGACAAGCCACCGATGCACTGGCAGCCATTGAACGGTTGAACGGGCTTTACCAGCGCACCGGAAAACGGGTTTCCCTGCTCGGTGCCGTCAGTGCCTTTGCGGATGCTACTGCCCGTCTGGGTGAACGGGAATTGCATGAGTGCGTGGAGGGTTTCCTCAAGAACGTGGTGACGGTGCAACGGAAGGACCTGGCGGAAGCCGTCAGCGAGTTTCTGGCCGGGCGCAAGCATCTAGTTGAATCGAAGGACGGAAAGAGATCACCCCACAGCCCGGTTTATGAATACCATGTTGCCTTGTGGTTGAACGAATTCGCCAGCACGTTCCCTCATCATGCCGTTTGCGATTTGAGCAAGGACCTGCTGGACGTTTACATGGCGAAGTTCGCCAAGCTCTCTGTGAAGTCCCGGAACGACCGGAGAACTTGCGCGAAGATGTTTCTTCGCTGGTGCGTGGCCAAGGATTTCCTGCCAATCCAGCACCGGCTCTTTGAAGCCGTCAGTTTCAAAGCCGAAAGCCGGGACAACGAGGAAATTGATTTCTACCGGCCCAAGGAACTGCGGGCCCTGTTGAACGCGGCCCCGCCCGCAGTCCGGGTTGTGATTGCCCTGTCCGGTCTGGCCGGTCTGAGAATCGAGGAGTGTTTGAGGTTGAACTGGGTGGACGTGTGGCGGGTGCCCGGCAAGATCGAAGTCGGGGCGCGCATCGCCAAAGGCCGGCAACGTCGTTTGGTGACTATCGGCCCGGCTTTGGCTGAGTGGTTGCAACCGCACCTGAACTCCATCGGCCCGGTGTGTGGGCTGAATCCCATGCAACTGAACCGGGTGCTGGTCAAGCTCCGGGAGGAACACAACATCCCCGCGCGACGCAACGGACTTCGTCATGGATTTGTCACGCATCACATGGCCCTGCACCAGAACGAAACCTTGACGGCCAGCGAAGCCGGTAACAGCCCGCACATGCTGCACCAGCACTATCGGGGACTCACCACAAAGGCGGAAGCTCGACGCTGGTTTGACGTACGGCCGGCGAAAGTGGCGAAGAACATCGTTGCCTTTCCGAAAGCGAGCGCACTATGAGCAGACCGAAACACAGTGCTGGAAAACTTTTCTCCCCGGCCAATTCCCCAAGCCGCAACTTCGGGATTGCACTCTTTGGTGACGACGTGTGGACGGAGCAGCAAGAGGCTATCATGAAGATCGTGGGGCACTTTGAGAACGCCATGCGGCGCACCGGGCCCGCCAGAAAGCGCACGCTCGCTTGGGCCGTGAAGCAGTTTGACCGTCAGTTGCGGCCCCTGCTGCTCCGGGCCTTGCTCCGTCAGGATGCACAACCATTTCTCGATTGCGCCCGGGCCATCAAAGCGGCGCACCGAGTCAGGAAGCACGGCCCGGTGCATAAGCTGGAAGCGGACATTCTCAAAGGCGCACCCGACTTGCTGGATTCCCAGACCGTGAGCGCAATTACGGAAGCCCTTCCCGATTTCAAAGATCCATCCGAAGTCAGACGCGCGTTGAAACGTCTGGGCATTTCCACCAAGCCGGACAAGCACGGCCCCAAGTCCAAGTAACGGACTATTCTCGCCAGCGCATCGTCTCAGATTCTAGGCGCACTGTGATGTATCAAGGTGCGTATGCGTAAAATTATTCCTTGCGCTCCGGATGCCAGACCCGACCCGGCAGCGTCATTCGTCAACGAGCAAACCTTGTTGAAAACCGTTGTGCCCGTGTGCCGTCGCACGATTAAGGCATGGAGGGACGAGGGGTACATACCCTTCGTGGCCATTGGCCGTCGCATCCTTTACGATCCCCACAGCGTCCGGGAGGCTCTGCTTCGCCGCCAACGTGGAGGTGACGCATGAAGTTCACCGATCACGCAACCCACCTGCTCACCCGCGCCAGCGAAGGCGTCGGCAAACTCCGGGCCGCAAATGCTGTGCTGGCGGAAGCGGAGTCAGCCAACCAATCCGAACACCAACGGCTCGCAACCTTGGAGACGGAAATCACGGAGCGTGAACATCGGCTTGATCCCGAAAGCCTCGCAGAGGTTGCGGACCTTGAAGCCCGAAAAAAACAACTCTCACTCTTACGAGCCAAGGCCGTAAAAGAAGCCGCGTCACGGCTTGAATCCGCCCGGCTCAAAGCCGCGTCACTCGTTGCCGATGCTGGGTTGCCGGGATTTTTCAAAGACGCCTACGATCACTATTTCGAGCACGTGCGCACTTCGCTTTTGCCCTTTGTGGACGAGCGATTGCCGATTGAAACGGAAGCCCTGTCGCGAACGGTGAACGGACTTTCAGGCATCGCAAGACTGCACCAGTGGCGCAACTGGCCACCGTCTGCCGACAAGGCTCTTGAAATTCTTCAGAGGTTCATTGAAGGCCAACCGCTCTGGCGAGCATGATATTTTTCCCCGCTGTTGCCGCCCGGCGTAGCGGGGGAACGGGCGGGCGCCGCGCATACCCGGCGACCGCCCGACATTCAATGCGCATGGACAACCCGCCCGGTCGAAAATCGAACCGGGCAACTATCACAACGAAAATTATGAACGCACAACATCCATTCGCAATCGCGACACCTTCCAAGACGCAAGGTTTCGACATTGGAGAAAATCAACGCAACGTCACCGTCACGCCTGCCGGCCCGACTTGTTTTCAAGTCAACATTAACAACAAGCCGGTGGGGCGCCCGTGCAACCGCGAAGCCGCCGTCCAACTGGCTCGAACACTTGATCCACAATTCACGCTGGACCGCGAGGAGGAAACCCGGCTGCCCATTCACACGCTGACGGGCGGCAAGCCGCTGTCGGCGAATTCCGTCGTTCGCCAACACCAGCGAATCGGCCCCGATGGCAGGCAAGTAATGGTGCGTAGGTTCTACCGCGAACAACCGCGACCCGCTGCGGGTGCTACGCGTGGCCACAACATCCAGGACTTGGAGCAAGCCATGACTCACCACGACACGGAACGTTTCCGCACCACGGACCCAAACACCTTTAATGCTCATTCGGCGAGCTTGACCGCTTTGAGCGCAACCGAGCGGGCCACGGAGCAAGGCGGCGAAGCCTGGCACGAACTGGCGGCTACGGCTCATGGCGAAGCTGCCGAATTTTGGGCGATTGTCGGTGACAAAGAACATGCGACGCGCCACCAGCGCGCGGCGGATTTTCACGCAAGACAATGCCGATCTGCCGGCGGCCATGCGGCGAACGCGGTTGAGATTGCGAACGCAGAGCTTTGGGTGGCTTGATCGAAGAAACAAAATGCCGCCGCGTTCCGGCCAACCAACAAGCGATGCGAACTTACGAGGTTAAACATGCTGAGTCAAACGACAGCAGCAAAATCGCGCGGTACGCCGTCTTTCGGAAATTGCTTCGCGACCGGACTCTTTCGCGCGGGGCTTTCATGCTGTGGCACTATTTGCACGACCGGAAAAACAAGCACGACCAATGCTGGCCAGACCATCGCACCATCGCAAAGGACTTACGATGCAAGCCACACTCGCTCGCGAAATGGTGCAAGCAACTACGGGCTGGCGGATACCTGGCTTGGGAGAAACAAGGTGAGAAGCACCGGCACATCTACACCGTTTTGTTTGGTGCCGTGTTGCCTGAAGGGGCATCACGGAAAACGAGCCGCGTTGCCCCTAGGGGCATCACGCCGCGTTGCCCCTAGGGGCATCTTAAGTAATACCATGTGGAGTAATCCCATACAGCTGTACTCTTACTAACGTAAGAGTAAGCTCGCGCGGTGCGCTCGCTATCCGGCTGCTTTGCTTTTAACGACGCTTTTTCAGACGCCATGAATACCTGTGAATCGCTCTACAACTTGACCCGTACTCAAGGTCTCTTTTTGAGCTACTGGAGCCCGTCGGCCTTTGTGGTGTACCCCGCCGAAAATCTCAATCCAGCCCTTGAACAAATCCTCCGTGCTCACCAGAGCGAACTCGTTCCTTGGCTCCGTGCTCAGGCCGGGCCGTGGCTTCACCTGTGCAAACAAATCGTGCTGGGTGAATTTGATGGAGCAACACCGGAGCGAATCGAAATCCTGGCGCGGTGTCTGGCAAATGATCCTCATCCGTTAAGACAGGCCGCACTCCAAAGACTCTTATGTCCCGACGACGAATGAAACGTGGTTGTCGAACGAAGTTCAATGCAAGGCTCGCCAAGCAACTGTGCGATGCCATCGCCGATGGCCTTCCGATCACTCACACCTGCCGGCTTGCGGGCATTGCTTTCGAGACGTACCGCAGCTATCGCCGCGCGCATCCTGAATTCGACATGGCAATCGAGTCAGCGATTGCGCGTGGCATCGAGCAACGTCTTTCCGTGGTCAAGCGGGCCATGTCATCGGCAGATGAAGCAATCGCCCTCCGGGCCGCAACCTGGTGGCTGACGCACGTCAGCGGTGCCCGGGAGCATTTCAGCGAAACCGCCCGCGTGGAAGTCAGCGGAATGAACCAACAAGTGGCCGTCCTCGTTTGGCCCCACCAGCAACACCATGAAAACGAAATTCTCGACGCAACCGAAGATCATCCTGCCCGCATTGCATCCGGGGCAGATTGAAGTCCAGACACACCGGGCAAGGTTCAAGGTTATCTGCGCGGGCCGCCGCTGGGGCAAAGGCATCCTGGGGGTGGGCGAGTGCGTCCGCCGTGCCTCTGCTGGTCAATTCTGCTGGTGGATTGCCCCGTCATTTTCATCTGCCGCATACCAAAGTGGATGGCGGATGCTGGAATTCTACGCGAGCAAAATCCCGGGGGCCGCAATCCATCTTCAACGCCGCACCCTCACCCTGCCGGGCAAGGGTTGGCTACAATTCAAGACCGCAGAGGAAGCGGACTCGTTACGGGGTGAAAGCATAGACTTCGCCGTGATAGACGAGGCGGCGCATCTACGCGACTTGCGGGCGATTTGGGAACTGGCACTTCGACCCTGCTTGCTGGATCGAAAGGGCAGCGCGTGGTTCATCTCAACCCCCAAGGGGCACAATCATTTCTTCGACCTTTTCTCCCGCACCGACAAGGCATGGGCATCATTCCAGTTCCCCAGCACAAGCAACCCGTATCTGGACGAAACCGAACTGGCAGAAATCGGAAAGGACATGCCCGCGCTGGTGCGGCGTCAGGAAATCGGTGCGGAGTTTGTGCAACTGGCCGGGGCCATGTTCGCGCGGGAAGATGTTCGCATCCTCGAAACCGAACCGGAAGGCATCCGCTGGGTGCGAGCATGGGACCTGGCTTTCACCACCAAGACCACCAGCGATTACACCGCAGGCGCCCGAGTCGGCATGACGAGCGACGGGACCGTCGTTGTAGCAGACATGGTGCGGGGCCGTTGGGAATGGCCCGCCGCCGTCCGCATGATAGCCAGCACCGCACAACTGGACGGGTCCGCAATCCAGCAAGGCGTGGAAGTGGTAGGCGCACAGGTAGGCGCGCTACAGAGCTTGCTGGCGGACCCGGCCCTGGCTGGACTAGCCTTCTCCCCGATCACCGTTCACACCGACAAGATCACCAGAGCACTACCCGCCATCGCCCGGTGCGAACAAGGCAAGCTCGCCATCGTCCGGGGCAAATGGAACAAAGACTTTCTCGACGAACTCTCCGCCTTCCCCGAAGCACAGTACGATGACCAGGTTGATTCCCTGAGTGCCGGCTTCTCCATGCTCGCCCAAGGCGCCGGACATCAACACCGAGTCATTCAAGGCAACCGTGCCCGCCAAAGCACCATCCCAGAGCCGCTGGCCGGGCGACGCTGGCGCGCACCCATGTTCTGAGCCTTCCACCCGGCCCGAAGATCAAAACGCCACCACGGGCACGCAGCGCGCAGGACGGGGCAGAATTTCGAGGCAGTGAGCAAGTGGTGCGCTGGAATTTTCGGCAGGCACCCAAGAGAAGCTGTTCTTTGACTCAGGAGCCATCCCAACCAGTCGCCCGCTATCGTCACCCTCCGGGAGAAGAAAAGCCTCACCACGGGGCAAGCAGCGCACGGGGCGCAAGGCCCTGACACAACCGGACACAGAATCCACCCCCTTTTTGGGCGCCTGACACAAACGGACACAAGCTGTGTCCTGACACACTCCGACACAGGTTTTTCTTCCCTTCGTTACCCCAAGATGCAACAAGGAGCTTGCAATGACAGGGCATCGGTGGAATAGCTGTATGTAGGTATGAGCAACGAAAGGCAACCATGAGCAACGCCGAAACCACCCTTGAATTAGGTTCAAACCCTCTATCGCGCACCATTTCGCCCCACACCAAAGCTCGCCTCTGCCCCAGTCACGCAATCGGCAGCCAGTACAATCTCCCTTCATGCCACCGCTGAAACGCAGAATCCGCTGGGGGGTGATCGGCGCGGGCGGTATCGCGCGACGGCGCACGATTCCCGAGGGCATCCTGCCGGCCAAGAACGCCGAGCTGGTGGCGGTATATGGTCGTAATCCCAGGACCCGTGCGGCGGTGGCCCGGCAATTCGGCGTACGCGCGGCGCGCAGCCTGGATGAGTTGTTGAAGCTCGATCTGGATGCGGTTTACATCGCCACGCCCAACTGTATGCATCTGGAGCAAACGTGTCAGGCCGCCGGCGCCGGCAAACATGTCTTTTGCGAGAAACCGCTGGGACTGACCGTTGCCGAAGCACGCCGCATGGTGCAGGTGTGCCGGAAAGCCAAAGTGAATCTCGGGACCGCCTTTATGATGCGCTACCACAGCCAGCACCAAGCAGCGCTCCGCATGATTCAAGAAGGCAGACTAGGTCAGCCGGTCTTTGCCCGCGCGCAACTCTCCTGCTGGTATCCGCCCTTGCGTGGCGCGTGGCGGCAGAATCAGCGGCAGGGCGGCGGGGGCGCGGTCATGGATCTGGCGGGTCATTGCCTCGACTTGCTCGAAATGTATTTCGGTCCGATTGCGTCGGTGAGTTGTATGCTCAATCACACGGTCCACAAGTATTCCACGGAGGACAGCGGCGCGATCCTGGCGCGATTCCGGAACGGTGTGCTGGCCGCCGTGGATACGTGCTTCTGCATCCCCGATGACAGCAGCAAGAACCGCCTGGAACTTTATGGCTCCCGCGGGAGCATCCTTGCGCAAGACACGATCGGGCAAGGTGACAGCGGCGAGATGGTTGCCTTCCTGGAGGGTGGGAGCAAAGCTTACGCTGCGAAGCAATCGCGCCGACGGGGTGGCGGCCTGATCGTCAATCCGAAACCCGTGAACACGTATCGCGCTGAGATTGAAGATTTCAGTCAGGCGTTAATCGAAGGTCGCGACACGAACGAGTCCGCCCAGGCGGGTTTGCACAGTCAGGTCATTTTGGAAGCGTGTTACGAATCCGCAAAGGCGGGGAGGGAACGCACAATTGCCGGGAGGTGAGTCGCTCGGCGACTTCGGCTTGCGCCAGATGGAATTGGAGTTCGGTCGCGCTGAATCCACCGCTTGGCCTTGGCGTACCCCTGGCGGGCAAGCGCGTGACTCCCGCGCACCGCAATGCATCCCAATCCGCGGCCCTGCCGCGCCACCGTGCCGCATACTCGACGCAAACCCGGACGTTGCACTGCTTCCACCCGTTGCCTAATTTGCGGTCATGTTTGCCTCGCTGCTATCGGACTCCGCCAGTTGGAAGTATATCCTCAGTGGTCTGCTGGGATTCCTGTTCGTGGTGTTTCAAATCTGGATGTTTGTGGATGCAATTCGGCGCGAAGAATGGCTGTGGGCGGTGTTCATCTTCCTGACATTTGGATGGGGGTTGTCCGCCGTGCTGTATTATTTCTTCGTGTATCGCGCGGCCGCGCCGTCCGCCACGCGCGGCTTTGAACTGCCCGGCACGCAAGACCGCAAACGCATCAAGGAACTGGAAGCGCAGATTCATCACCTCGACAAGGCGCATCATCATTCGCAACTGGGGGATGTCTATTTTCAACAAGGCAAACTCGAAAAAGCCGAGGCCAGCTATCGCGCCGCGTTGGAGCGCGATCCCCAGGACCTCGACACGCGCGCCCATCTCGGTCAGTGTTTGTTGCGATTGAAACGGCCGGCGGATGCGCGCCCGCTGCTGGAGGGCGTCGTGGCCGAGAATCCCAAACATGATTACGGTCACACACTGATGGCGCTGGCGGAAACCCTCACCGCTCTGGGCGAAATCGATGCCGCGCTGGCAATGTGGCGGCAGGTGACGGAGAACCACTCCTACCCGCGCGCGAAGGTCCAGTTGGCCGAACTTTATCTGGCGAAAAACCAAGCCGAACTGGCCCGACCCCAATTGAACGACGTGGTGGCGGACGACGCCCATGCCCCGGCGTTCCAGCGCCGCCGGGACCGTCTGTGGGTACGGCGGGCGAAAGGGCTGCTGAGGACGATGGGTGGGTGAGTTCGACGGAGTTGGCGTTGGGTGAGCCTTGCTGGAGGGCTCGATCATCCATAATCGGCGAAGGAAAGGGCATTGAATCGCGCCGACTCAGCGGCCCGCGCACCGATGGCCACGCAACTGAGATTGCGGCTCCGCGCGGTAGCCGAGAATCTTATCGCCGGTTGTGCTCCTTTTTCTTAGCGTCATGTTTGCATGAAAACGATTCACGCCGAGGCGGCCCAACTGCCGTTCGCCACGCAGATCGAAACCGTGGTGATGTCCACCCCTCTGCCGGACATTCACACGCACCTCTACGCTCCCGCGTTTCGCGAGTTGCTGCTGTGGGGCATTGATGAACTCCTGATTTATCACTACCTCGTCGCCGAGGCGTTCCGTTATCTGGACGTGCCGTACGAGAAGTTCTGGGCGATGCCCAAGCCCGAACAAGCCGGGTTGGTCTGGCAACACCTATTCCTCGAACATTCGCCGATTTCCGAATCGTGTCGTGGTGTGCTCACGACGTTGCACGCGCTGGGCCTGGACGTTAAGAAGCGCGATCTGCCGGCCCTGCGTAGTTGGTTCGCCGCCCAGGACGCCGATCAACACATAACCCATTGCATGGAACTGGCCGGGGTGAAGAAAATCTACATGACCAATTCCCCGTTCGATGAACTTGAACGTCCCGTCTGGGAAACGGGCTATCGCCAGGATGAACGGTTTCAAGCCTGCCTGCGCATTGACCCGCTGTTGCTGGCGTGGCCGGAAACGGCAGTCGCACTCGCGCGCTGGGGTTACGCCGTGGAAGCCGGGCAGCCCGGGCAGAAGACCTTTGACGAAGTCCGCCGGTTTCTGGCCGAGTGGACCAAACGCATGGGCGCTGCTTATGTGATGGTTTCGATTCCGCCCGACTTTGCGTTCCCCGCGAAGAACGCAACCTCGCAATTGATCGAGAAATGCGTGCTGCCCCATTGCCGCGAGTTTGGCCTGCCCTTCGCGCTCATGCCGGGTGTGAGACGGGCGGTCAATCCGCAACTTAGGCTGGCCGGTGACGGCGTTGGTCTGAGCAATCTCACGGCGCTGCAGAATCTTTGCGCCGGTTTTCCCGAAAACAAATTCATGGTCACCGTGCTGGCGCGCGAGAACCAGCACGAGCTGTGCGTGCTGGCGCGCAAATTCCGCAACCTGCACGTGTTTGGCTGCTGGTGGTTCACCAATGTCCCGTATCTGATTGAGGAGATGACGCGGATGCGGATGGAGTTGCTGGGCTTGAGTTTCACCCCGCAACACTCGGACGCGCGGGTGTTGGAACAAATCATCTACAAGTGGCAGCACTCCCGCCGCATCATTGCCAAGGTGCTTGTGGAAAAATACTCTATCCTGGCGCAAACCGGCTGGCAGGTTACGCCCGAGGAAGTCGAACGCGATGTGCAAGGATTGTTCGGCGGAGGTTTCGAGCGGTTCTGCCGCAAGTAAATCCTGCCACCCCCGGGGCGCGTTGGCGCACGCCGCTCAAGTTCCAGTTCCCACGCGACTCTTAACGGTCGCCATCAGACTCGCGACCTGTTCCAGCTTCGCGCGCATGTCGGGCCAGTCAGGATCCTCCATGTCGAAACCGGGATAGCGATCCGAAAAGTACGCCTCCGCGAACGCTTTGCACAAAGGTGCGCTCTGGGGCACAAGGTCCGAGTGGCGTGACTTCAGGTGCCCCAGGAGAATCTCCAGGTCGTGCGTTTTTTGCAGGAACCAGCCGGTGCGGATAAGTTCCGCCTTCAAAACTTTTTCCAACACCTCGGCCAGCTTGCTGCGGCACAGCGAATAGCTGACTTCCTGACGTGCCAGGACGCGCAAACCGTCCAGATCAGACTCCGCGATGAACAGCCAGTCCGCCGGATTATTGGAATCAGTTTTCCGTGGCAAGCAGCACGCCCTCCTTGAGCACGGTGGAAAAAAAATGGTCCTGCCGCGCCTGTTTCTCGGCCAGGCGGGACGGGGTGATGGGGACCAGCGTGAACGCCGGACGGGGCCACACCTCGCGCATCGCCACCCGACAGCGCCCTGCTGCCTCCAATTGCCGCTCCGCGTCGTCCGCCACGATGCACAGGTCCACGTCGCTGTCCGGCCGGGCATCGCCGCGGGCGTGCGACCCGAACAGATAAATCCGGCGCACCCGCGCCGCGCGCCCCATCGCTTCGAGACACTGCGCGAGCGGCTCGCGCTGCTCTCGCAACGAGGCCGGCAGGTTTTCCATCAGCAGTTTCATGGGATCAGAGTAGTTCCGGTCGCGCGGCCTGACAAGCGCTCATGCCCTTTGCGTCGGGCTGACATCCTGACCGTGATCCGCCGGTATGGCGTATCTGGTGCCTGGGAACAAAACAACTCACGGCCCGCTCTTGTTACGGATCGCCCGGAAGAACCGGGAAGGCCCGGCCGGTGCAAACCTGCCGGTTTCCTGAACGAGATTCGTCTGGGTCGTTTCAACGGCCGGCGACCAGCCGCCGGTTAGTGGTATATTGTCCGCCCACTGCACCTCGACCAGGCTGCCGGGAATGGCGTATTGGAGGAGTTGAATTTGGTTATCTTGCATGCGCGACGCTTCCAGCAATGGTTCTTCGCCCACCACGACGACCCGGCCCGCTTGCGGCGCGAAGTTCGCCACTGAGGTTCCGTTTGCCATGATGCCCATGAGGTCGGTGAATTCCAGCGGCACGAACGCAGACGGTTGAGCTAAAATGGCGGTGAAGTTCAACCACGCCACCTGTTGCGTGCCGATCAACCACTGGCTGGGGCAGGCGACAAACTCCAACCGATGGTTCCCGTTGCTCAATGGCGTAATCGAGTCCGCGCAAATTTGCGGGAGCAGGGTTTCAAGACTGTAGTCGGTCAGATGGCCGGGCGGAACGACCAGGGTCATTTGCAGATTGGTCAAGGGAACGCTGGAGATGACGAACACCGGAACACGCCCGCTGTCCCCGGCCAGCAACACCTGTTGGCCCAGGGTGGGTTGCACACATTCGCCAACAACGACGGTGAAGCTCATCACGTCCATCACGGTTGGGCGGTCGCTGTCCGTCACCCAAATCGTGACCACGTTCGTCGTGCTGGCATTCGCGCACGAGGGCGTCCAGCGGAACACGCCGTTGGTCGGATTCACCGAGGCGCCATCAGGCGCACCGGCGCCCAGGCTGAACACCCAGGAGCCGACCGGGCTGCCCTGCGCAACGGAATTCGTGAATTCCGCTGAAGATCCAGGCATGGCGGTAAGGTTCGTCACTGCCTCCAGTATGGGCGCGTTCGTGGGAATGAACGTCGCCGCCTCAGGCGTAGCCGGCGCTGACTCCACGTTCCCCACGTAGTCGCGCGCCTCCGTGCGGAAGGCGTAACTGTGCCCTACTTCACCGATGAACCAGGTGCTCGTGGCCAGGGTCCGGTTCAGCCACAACAACGTGTTTATGCCGTCCACGGTCAAGTACACGTCCACGCCAACCAGGCCGCTGCCGCCGGGATCGTCCTGGGCGGTCCACTGCACGGGGAAGATGCGCCCGCTCAACTCCGGCAGCGGTTGAACCGCGCTCGTCGGCGCGTGTCCGTCAATCGTGTTCAACACCTGTGGGGTGATGATGGGATCGTTGTAGTCAAAGATGATGTCCGCGCGGTTGGTGATGGTTGCGCCGGTGGGCAGGCCGGACAACGCGCGGATGAGGTAACTGATGCTGCCGTCGCCCCGGCCGGTGTCGTCGTTGGGATAGAGGAAACCGGTCAACGGGTCTTCGGGATACCAGCCGGTGTTGGGGTCAAGGGCGGTCAAGGTCAGGGTCAGCAGACGCGTGGGAACGTCAAGATGCGCGTCCACTTCCACCAGGATGGAGTTGGTGGGCGGTGGGGTGAGCGCGAAGGCAGTCGCGTCGCCGAGAGGCATGAGGGTTTGGTTGGTGACGACGAATGCGCGTTGCGTGCGGTAGTGGTTCAAACCGGGGGGCACGGGGACGAACTGATTGGCGAAGGCGATCTCGGTCAACTCGAAGGTGCTCAGGTCGAGGTTCGGGTCGAGGGTGTCGGTGACGGTGACGCGCTGGGCCGGGGCGGTGGCGCTGGGCTGGTTCTCGAACCGGATTTGACAGGCCAACGTGCCGTCCGCCGGGAGGTAGGCCGCACTGCCATAACCCGACGGCCCGAGTTTGTCGTTCGGGTCGCGCGAGCGGACAACACCTGAATTCTCTGTGTCTTCGTTATGGGTCGGGTCAGGGTCGGGCGGCGGAATGTAGGGCGGAATGTGAGGTGTATCGCCACTGTTGTGGACGTCATATTGTGAAGGATCGCTAGGTCCTTTTGTTGGACCAGGCAAGTCGTCTGTGGGTGGCAGGTTCGGGTTATCAGGCGTCTGGGCTTCGTTGTCTTGAAGAAGAGGCAACGTCCCTGCCAACCCAGCGATGACCAACGCTTTCCAAGTGTAGGGAAGGGTCACGACAATTCCTCCGATGAGCAATCCGCCTCCAATAAGATTTTCATACTCCGAGTTCTTGTCCGGCGGAACTCCGCTCACAGTGCATTGCGGACAGCCGACCTCGTAATCTTCACTCTTCCTTCCCGAACGGTCGATTACGGTAAGGGGCGCGTTTCGAGCGTAAAAGTAGGAATTTAGTCCGCCAAGTAAACCGGAAGGATCGGCCTGCACGAATCGCCCCTGCGCTCCGATGTAAAACCTCGCCCGCATAAACTCCAACCCGTTGCCCTCGTTCATCACGCCGAATTCGCCGACGAACTCGAACGGGTTCGGAATCGTCTCGGTCTTCGCGAGCGAGAGGCCGAACGGGTCGTAGGCGTAGGCGTTGGCCACCGCACCGGCCGGGTCGGTCAGTTCGCTGGTGTGGCCGATGGCGGAGAAGGTGTAGAAGGCCGGGTCGCCCGCGGCGTCGCTGCGCGCGAGCAGGCCGAAGCCGTGTTCGTAGCGGGCGATGAGGCTGCCGCCGCCGTCGTATTCGGCGGCCACGTTGCCGAGGCCGGTTGGGTCAATGACGTAGCGCGTGGTCTGGCCGTTGTGCGCGGCGGCGACGCGATTCCCAAAAGCGTCGTAGGTGTAGGTCCAGGTGTCGCCGGGCGTGGCGACGGCGATGAGACGGTTTTCGCTGTCGTAGGTGAAGCGGGTTGAGAGCGCAGGGTTGAGAGTCGGGAAGTGGTTCGTGAGGTTGCCGTCCGCGTCGAACTGGTAATTCGTTCCGCCGACGGAGGTGTATTGGTTGAGCGGGTTGGCCGCGTAGGCAGCCGGCACGCCGTTGTCGGTGACTTGCGTGCGGTTGCCCGCCGCATCGTAGGCGTAGGTGACGACGCGGCTGTCCGGGTAGGTGACGCGGGTCAACTGGCCGAGCGGGTCGTAGCCGTAGGTGAAAGTCCCGGAGACGCCCTCACCCTGACCCTCTCCCCCGGGAGAGGGAATTCAAAACCGTACACGACGGTCATCGAATCTCGGCGACCGGAGGCGTCGTAGGTGTAGGCGAAGCTGGAGAGCACGTTGCTGTCCGCGCGCGAATTCAAAAGCTGCGTCACCTGTCCGGCCTGGTTGTAGGTGTAGGTGGTGAAGACGCCGTTGCCGAGGGTCTTGCGGCTGAGTCGCCCGGCGGGGTCGTAATCGTAGTTCACGAAGGTCTGGCCCAACTCGTTCGTCATGCGGGCGAGCCGGCCCAGCGGGTCGTAGAGATACGCGGTGACGTGGCCGTCCTGGTCGGCGCGGCGGGCGCGGCGTCCGGCGGGGTCGTAATCGAAGGTGAAGAATCTGCCGCCGGGATATTCGATGCGCGTGAGACGGTCGGTGAACGGGTCGTATTGGAGGTTGAGCGTTTCCTGAGTTGCGAGTTGAGGATTCCAATACGTGGCGTTGGTCAGGTTGCCGGCAGAATCGTAGGCGTAGGTGAAGTCGGTGATGCCGGGTGTGACGGCGTAGTCCTTGGACGTGAGCTGGCCGGCGGGGTTGTAGGCGTAGGTGATGACGCCGCCGCGACGGTTGGTGGAGGTGATGACGTTGCCGCGCGCGTCGTAGGCGAACCGTTCCGCGGTGGCATCGGCGTAGGTGATGGCGGTGAGGTTGCCGCGATTGTCGTAGGCGTATTTGAGGTCGTTGCCGCGAGCGTCGCGGACCTGGGCGAGGCGGTTGAAGTTCGGTTCGTAGGTGAAGTTGTTGTTCTGGCGGAGCGGGTCTTCGATGCCGCTGAGGTTGCCGAAGCCGTCGTAGCCGTAGCGGTAACGCTCGCCGCCCGGGCCGAGAAGCTGGGTGAGTTGCGCGAGGTCGTCGTAGGTGAAGTTGACGATGCGGCCCTCGCCGTCGCGCACCTGGGCGAGTTGCCCGCCGAGGCCGTAAAGGAGTTGCGTGGCGCGGCCCGTGGCGTCGGTGACGGTGACAGTGCCGGCGGAATCGTAGGCGTAGGTGACTTGTTGCGCGCCGCCGCAGCAGTTCTGCGAGGTCTGGATGAGGCGGCCCTGCGCGTCGTAAGCGAACGAGTCCTGCGTGAGGTCGGGATGGGTGACGTTGGTGAGGGCGTGGAGTCGCTGCGGAACGCCGGTGGTGTGATAGGCGTAGGTGGTGGCGCGATTGCCGGGCGCGGTGACGCGGATGAGGTGTTCGCCAGAGCCGTCGTATTCGTAGGTGGTGATGCGGTTGGCAGAATCGGTCAGTTGCGCGAGCCGGCCTGAGCCGTTGTATTGCAGGAGAAGTTGCTTGCCGCTCGTATGCGTGAGCGAGGTCAATTGCGCGCCGGTATAGCCACAGGTGATGCGGTTGCCATTGGGGTCTTCGACGTAATTAAGGCGGCTGTTCGCATCGAATTGCCAGATGGTTCTATCGGCTTCGATCAGGCGGAATCCGGCTCCGCTGAGGGTGAGGCGGCCTGGATCGCGGCTTGCGCTGGCAGCATAGCTGCCGTCATTTTGCCGCAGGAAAGAACGGCTCGATCCGCCCGGCCCGTGGACCACGACGGCTGGCTGGTTGGTCAAAATCTGGATGGAAACATCCCAGTTGTGCGCCCAGCCCCGCCCGAGCGGGCCGAGCCTGTAACGCGAAAGAATTGGCTGGGCAAAAACGCGGCGGAACACGAGCGGGAATCCGGGCGAGGGTGCGGAGGAATCTACTGCGCCACTGAGGGTGCGGACGGGATTCAGGGCGGCGGTGGCTTGGAGGACTTCAAAGTTGAACAACTGAGGTACCTCGTAACTCGGCTGGCCCACCGCGGCCAGATGGTTCATTTGAGCTGCCAGCGCGGTAACGTAGTTGCGCCAATCCGGACCGAGTAGCTGCGTGAGATTCTGCCAGACCGCGTTCCACGCGTCGGCGGCAAGCGTTTCCGGCCGGGACCGTTCCTCGGCTGCGGCGCTCCAATCCACCGGACGAACCTTGATGGTGGGCACCGCGGCAAACAACCCTCCCGATCCGCCGCCGCTGTCGGAACGAGTCTCCGTCTCCAACGCCTTGACCCAGCTTAATTGGAACGACACTTGGTTGTTCCCTTGGTCGGGTCGCAGACCGAGGTAGTAAACCGGAATCCGGCTGGAATCTCCGGCTTGCAGAATGCCCGGCGTCGCACCGGACCCCGCGGCCATGACCTGGACCGAGTGGCCCAACGTGGCAGCAACGGCAGCCGACGAGCGCGCCGCAATCGCAGTATTCAAGTCGGACGTGAGCACGACGTTCGTCGGAGCCGAGACGCGCAACAGGGGCGCAACCATCGCCGCGTTGCCGTCATTCTGGTATTCAATCCAGATTGTTTGCCGGGTTGGTAAGCCGGGCGACAGACCCGAAGGAACCACCAAAGAGGCCGTGAAATGAGAGAATCCGAGATCCACGGTGAAGGCATTCGTCTGCGACCGGCTGGTGCCGCCCTTGCTCACGCGAACATCATAGACCCCGCTGGGCCACGGCAGGGTGTTAAGATCGAGTGTCAGCATGGTCGTGGAGACAAAACGCGTTCGGTCTGGAAGCCGGACTTCGCCGCCGCTGCCGATAAACTCAACGGTCGTGGCTTGGTCGAACCCGACACCAGTTATCGTGATGATGGCCAGGGGCGGGTCGGTTTGGAATGAAGTCCAGTTGCTGACGCGTTTGGGGGAAACCTCCGTGACGAAGAACGAAGCCGTGTCCGCCGTGAGGGTGAAATTTCCGTTGCCGCCGACTTGTTCCCCCGAAACGAGCACGTAATACGTGCCGCCGCTGGGGGAGCCGGAAAGAGTGATGGTTTGATTTGGGCTGGCGGTTGTGCCGGTGGCGTCCGCTTCCAGCCGGGTGGGGATGGAGGCGTGGTTGACAAAGAGATGATTCACGCCGCTCTGGCCGTTGAGGGTGAGGCGCAAACTTTCGCCCGGGGCCAATTGGAGGGCGAAATAGTGCAGCCGATTGCCCGGGGTGAGCGTCCCGGCAAAACTCCCTCCCAAGCTCAATTCCCGAACGGATACTGCAACCGGCCCGAACACGGCGGTGTTGTTGGCCTCGGAGGTTTCGCGGGCGTGATTGCCGAGGTCCGCGCGGACGATGAGGTAGTAGTTGCCCGGCAACAGGCCCGGCACGTTGAAATTCAGGCTGGCGGAATAGACTTCGTTCGAGGCCAGACCGCCGGTGTGTTGCACCGTGCCAAGGAAGGGGTCGGTGATGTTCCAAAACGGATCGGGTGAGAGATAAACGGCGTCAATCCAATTGCCGAGGAGGGGCGCACCGGAGCTGTTGCGTCCGTGCCAGGAAACGCTGGCCGTAGCGCCGGAAAATAAAAAGTTGGTGCTGGCGACAATATCACTCAACTCCAGATCAACCGGGACGAGGTTGAAGGTTGCGTCATAGGCGACTCCCTCGCCCCCACCGGAAGAGAGGGTTGGGGTGAGGGGGTTCCCAGCCAGATCCGTGACGTTGGTGCTAATCAGGACATGGTATTGGCCCGTTAGCAACTGTGGCGGGAAGGAGATGCGGAAACGGTTCAGACCCACGCTGGCAATGGAACTCACGCTCACCGCGCCATTGGTGGGATTGAAAATCGTGACATCGGCGGGCGAAAGGGTGTTTGTGTCCATCTGCTCGCTGAACCAGATGTCCACGCTGGTTATCGTGCCGGCAACATCGCCCGCAGGGGAGTGCTGGGTGATCCGCGGCGCTACCGTGTCGAGGATCAGCGTGAACGAGTAGGCGTCCTCGGGTTCGCCCGGAATCCCGTTGGCATTCTGGTCGAGTTGGAAACCGTCCAAGTCGAGCAGGGTTTGAGAGAGGGTAAAGCGATATGAGCCATTCTCTGTTTGTGGTGGAAAAGCAAAGCGATAGAGACGATCGCCGATTTCCGAGATGCCAGTTGGCATGATAATGCCCGCAGGACCATGAATCGAAATTTGGTTGGCAGCCAAGGAATTTGTTGCGACCGGCTTGTTGAAGTAGATGGCGAGGCCGTTGGTCAGCGGAATCGGAACATGGAGCGCATAGTTGTTAGTGGGGAACACTGCCAATTTACCCGGCTGCGAATATCGGGCATGCGTGTGTGGAGTTCCTTGCAGTAACCACACCGTGCCTGCGCCCCCTGGACGGCCCGCCCCATTAGTCACCGCTCCGGGTGCCTGAATCCGGCTCAAATTGAAGCCCGCAAAATCTCCGCCATAAACTGCAATGCGCCCCCCACCTCCAGCGCCGTAATAGTTCACTCCCCCACTCGCTTGAATCAGCCCGCCTCCTGTCAACGTGCCCACGGCGATGTATATGCCACCCCCCGAACCCGAACCTTCCCAAGTCGCCTGCTCGCCGTTTGCCAACACTTGTCCTTCGAGTCCAAGGGTTCCAGCCCTGATGCGCACCAAGCCGCCGCCTTTCGCACCTGTGTGACCGCTGCTCCCCCAATCATCCGGGTCCGCGTAGTCACCATAGACAGCGTTCGGGGCACCGCTGACGGACCCGCCCAATCCGCCATAGCTGCCTCCGCTCAAGCCTGTGGCTGCACCGTTGGTTGTGTTGCCTGTGGTTCGCCCAGCCAAATAGCCCTTCAAGCTCACGTCAATCCGGCTGTTCGTCGAAATCGCGAGTGTGTTGGTCACAAACAACTCCAGCTTGTGCGTCGTGGTCGTGGTGCAAGGTGAGTGCGTCAGGACTGCGTTGTTGGTGAGTAGCAGCGAATTGAAACTATGCGGCCCGTCAATCGTCACCGTCGCGCCGTCCACGATGATGTCCTGGCCATCGTAATTGGTGTCCGTCTCGGAAATCGTTACCGCGTTGGTGAAGGTCACGGCGGCGGAAGCGAGTTGAGGGGTGAGGGGTGAGGGGTGAGAGTTGAGTGAGAGTCGCCAGCAGGAGAGCACACCTCACCCTTGTTCCCTGCCCATACGCCTCGCGGTGTAGGGCGGACATTCCTGTCCGCCGGTGCGGGCGACTTTCCAGTCGCCCGTTGGAACCCCGGACTGGAAAGTCCGGGGAGCCGGCAGGCTGGAAAGCCTGCCCCACAGCACGGTTCAGGGGTTCACAGCGCGAACTGGGGTTGGGAGAATTCTCTCCCCATCCGATGCGGCGAGGGAGGGCTGTCAGGGTGGGAGCGATGCTGGAGGGTTAAGAGTGGAAGATGGTTTTCATGGCGTTCCTCGTTTCCGTTTTCATCCAGCTCATGGCGGCTTCCTCTGATCGGGTTTTCGGGCGGCAGATTGCGCTTCCACGCGGCGGATGGCAAGGGTTTGTTTCGCCGTTTGTTTCGCCATGATTTCAACCGAAAGCAGGAATTGATCGGCGTTCCAGTTTGCGGCACATTGCCGGCATGAAAGCGAACACGACGCAGCAAGCGGTGGAACTGGGCGAGCACATCGTGGCGGACCCGAAGGTGTGCCACGGCAAGCCGGTCTTCAAGGGAACACGCATTATGGTGTTTCAGGTGCTGGAGCAGGTGGCCTATGGCACGCCGTGGGAGCGGATCGTTTGGTCGTGGCGGGGGAAGGTGCCGATGGAGGCCATTACCGAAGCGGTGAAGCTGGCCAGCCAGTTGTTCCAGGAGGAGGAGGTTTTCCAAACGCATGTTGGTTCTCGACGAGAACCTCTCCGAAATCGAAGTCTGGCGGCTGCGTGAATGGAGCATCGCAGTGCGCCAGGTCGGCCCGGACGTGGCCAGCCGCAGCGTGACCGATGACAACCTCCTGCCGGTGTTGCACCGGCTGAAGCGGCCGACTTTCTTCACGCGCGACCGGGATTTCTGGAAGGCGGGTTTGCGGCATGCCGGGTATTGCCTGGTGTTCTTGGACATGCTGGAGCACGAGGGGGAAGTGGCGGCAACGATCCGGCGGTTTCTGCGGCATCCGGCCTTCAACACGCACGCCAAGCGGATGGGGAAGGTCGTCCGGGTTCACTACGATGGCTTGCACTACTGGCAGATGGGGGTGCGATCTTTGCAACTGGCCAGTTGGCCGGACTGATCACCCCGTCATTCGGGCCATCCCCCGTGAGGGTCGCGCCATCCACAACAACCTCCTGGCCGTCGCAGGTGTGGTTGGTTTCGGAAATCGTCACCGCGTTGGTGAAGGTCACGGCGGCGGAAGTGGTATGGAACGGAGAGAGTAAGAGCAGGAGAAAGATTACGAGCAAGAACGGGAACGGATGCACCTCACCCCACGATTTGTTCCTTCCTGCACGACCCTCACCCGGCCTGGGGCGGCCCTCACCCGGCCCTTCGGCCACCTTCGTCACTCCCGCAGACACCTCATCCGGCCTGCGGCCAACTTCTCCCCATCGGATGCGGAGAAGGGAACCGGTGGGCGAGGGAGTTGATGCGGAGAGGGAGAGGTTTTTCGCCCCGGGCACTCTATTGTGGCGAATAATATCCGTGTTCATGGGGACTTCGGTTTGATTGGCGTTGTTATCCGCCGCTGGCCCGTGAAAGACAAGGGGATAGTGGAATTGCTTTCGGGCGGGCCGGGCGTTTTGGGAGCTTGAAGGGCGGGATGGCAACAGCTAAGTTCCCGGGCATGAGCAAGTTTTCCGCAGCGGATACCCTCGAAATGCCAGTGGCCGAACGCCTCCGACTGGTGCAAGACATTTGGGACAGCATCGCCGCCGCGCCCGAAACACTCCCCTTGACCGAGGAGGACAAACGGCTGATTGACGAACGTTTGGAAGCCTGCCGGCAGAATCCGCAGGCCGGTTCGCCCTGGCCGGAGGTGCGGGCACGCATCGCAACCCGCCGGAAATGAGTTTTCAACTCATCGTCCGCCCCGAAGCTGAAGGCGACTTGGCTGAGGCGTTCGACTGGTATGACGAGCGCCGGGCCGGTCTCGGCACCGAGTTCCTCGCCGAAGTGGACGCTGCCCTGGAGAAGGCAATCGAAAATCCGCTCCGCTTCGCCGCCCTTTACCATCACGTCCGCCGCGCGTTGGTGCGCCGGTTTCCATACAAGATTTTCTTCTACATCGAAGCCAACAGAGTGGTGGTGATCGGCGTTATTCATGCGAAGCGGCATCCCCGGGTATGGCAAGGCAGGGTTTGATCGAAGGTTACCTGGTTGAACGCGTCAGCACCGCGTTGTTGGTCAGCGGAACGGAATTGAAACTGTGCGGCCCGTCAATCGCCACCGTCGGGCCGTCAATGATGATGTCCTGCCCGTCGTAATTGGTATTCGTCTCAGAAATCACCACCGCGTTGGTGAACGTCACCGCGGCGGAAGTGGTATGGAACGGAGAGAGTAAGAGCAGGAGAAAGATTACGAGCAAGAACGGGAACGGATGCACCTCACTCCACGATTTGTTCCTTCCTGCACGACCCTCACCCGGCCTGGGGCGGCCCTCACCCGGCCCTTCGGGCCACCCTCTCCCATCTGATGGGCGAGGGGAATCTCCCGCTCCCGCAGGCGAAGGACAGCGGCTCGCTCCCCAACGCGGAGAGAGAAAAATTTGGGGGATCACCGCGGTCCTCGGTCCCTCCCGAGCATCCGCTGCCGCTGTCTTTGCGGTTGGTTTTCGGCGCGGCTGCTGGCACGTTATCGCCATGAGCGCAACTGAAGTGATGAAAGAAATCAAGACGCTGCCGCCCACGGAGCAGGAAAGGCTGGTCCGGCTATTGGTGGAGGAGACGGATTGGCTGGAGGACATGGTGGATGCCGCCATCGCCAAGGCGCGGCTGGATGAGCCGGAGCGTCCGGTGGCGATGTTGCTGCGCGAACAAGGGCTGGAATGAGCTTTCAGCTCGTCACCAAGAGGAGTTTCGACAAAGAGTTCGCCGCGCTGCCGAAAGACATCCAGCGGCGGGTGGCGGACGCTTTCCTGGCCCTGGGGGAAAACCCTTTCCCGCCCAGCAGCGTGAAGCTCAAGGGCACGGCGAGTTACCGCATTCGCGTGGGCGATTACCGTGTGATTTACCACCCCGACCTGCCGAACCAAATCATCCGCTTGCTGGCGGTTGGGCATCGGCGGGAAATTTATCGCTGAAGCGTCCGCAACCCGTTTGGCCGTCGCGCCGCGCGAATGCACCACCACCATGAGGCCGCGATATTGGGGGACAAGTTCGTCCAGGCGGTGATCGGGAAGTTTCATGGGATGCCTCCATCGGACCATGGCCTCTTGTCGCAGTCTCGAACGTGAAACTCAAGGAGAAACCGCGGAAGAATGGAAGAATGGAAGAATTGGGCAAAATGCCACCACCACCCCACTGCCGCAGTGGCCAATTCTGGCGAAGACTCCGCCAGTTTGCCGGGTTGTAGGCAGTCAGGTCCAGGCTCGCGACAATTGTCACGCCGCTTTGCGCAATTTGCGGGGGATCATCTCCACGCGGGCGATGTGTTCATAAGGAACGAGGTCAATTTCTCCCGGAATACCGCCCGGTAATTCGTTAGCCACCACGACGTAGTCCGC
Source organism: Verrucomicrobiia bacterium (assembly GCA_026125285.1). GTDB lineage: Bacteria > Verrucomicrobiota > Verrucomicrobiia > Limisphaerales > JADLHS01 > WYBW01. The sequence goes on from JAHCLO010000011.1 coordinate 142,480, forward strand.
GGTGACGAGCGCAAAATCGGGATGTGGAACGCGCAGGTCTTTGCCATCCACCAAGTGCAACCGGAATGGCTTGAAAGGTTGGAACTGAACCAGGGCGCGAATGTCTTTCTGCGTCATGGTTCAAATTATACCGCCGCGCCAACGAATGACAAGCCAGCCAGCCGGTGCAAGGATGGCATGGGAATCGGTCTTTTCACCTTTTTCCACCCGGCGGATTGCGGCATCCTTTGGGCGTGTCAGATTTGATTGCCATCGTCGGCCGGCCCAATGTCGGCAAGTCCGCGCTGTTCAACCGCATCGTCGGACGGCGCATTGCCATCGTCCACGACCAGCCCGGCGTGACGCGCGACCGCGTGACGGCCGAAGCCGAGTGGCGCGGGCGGCCGTTTACGCTCATGGACACCGGCGGCATCGGTTTGTTACGGGGCGAAAAGGCCAGTGATGTCATCGTCAAAGCGGCCATCGAACAGGTCAATCTGGCAATCGAATCCGCGACCGTCATCATTCTGGTGGTGAACGTGCAGGAGGGCGTGGTGCCGCTGGATCGCGAAGTGGCTCAACAACTTCGCCGCAGCGGCAAACCGGTGTTGGTGGCGGTGAACAAGGTGGACACCAGCAAGGCCGAGCCGCAGGTGGCGGAATTTACCGAGCTTGGGTTTGAGAAAATCTTGCCGGTGACGGCCATTCACGGTGAAGGGATTGAGGCGCTGATGAACGAGGCCGTCCGGTTGCTGCCGGTCCGGGAGGCACAAGGCGGAGTTCACAGTCCAAAATCCACGGTCCAAGGCTCTGAATCCGACGGAACCGAGAACTCGCGACTCACGACACAGGACACAGGACTGAAACTGGCCATCATCGGCCGACCCAACGTCGGCAAATCCTCCATCATCAATGCGCTCACCCAATCCGAGCGCGTCATCGTCAGTCCGATTCCGGGCACGACGCGCGACTCGATTGATGTGCCATTTGAGGTGGAAACCGACGGCGTGCGGCAACGATACGTTTTGATTGATACCGCGGGCATGAGAAAGACCCGGCGCGTGGATGATTCCATCGAGTTCTTCAGTGTGCAGCGCGCCGAGGATTCCATTGCGCGTTGCGACATCGCGGTGCTCGTGCTCGACGCCGAAAGCGGCATTCTCGAACAGGACAAGAAGATCGCGGACCGCATTGTTGAAAATCGGAAGGCGTGTATTCTCGTGGTGAACAAGTGGGATTTGTACGAAGCCGCCGTCCGCACCGCGCGGGAGGAAGAAATCGCACGGCGCAACCGAAAGAGCAAACAACGCGAAGCGGGGCCGATGACCACGCTAACGGAGTTTGCCGATTGGGTGCAGAAGAAATTGTTCTTCCTCGACTACGCTCCGGTGATTTTCACCTCGGCCAAAACGGGATTCCACCTGGACCGGCTGCTGGAGGCGGTGCGTTATGTGGCCGCGCAATTGCAGCAGAAGATTCCGACCGCAATTCTCAATCGCACACTGCGCGATGCCGTCGCGCGCCGACAGCCGGTAAGTGATTTGGGGCATCGCCTGAAGTTCTTTTACGCGACCCAGGTGCGCCACTCGCCACCCACGTTTCTGTTGTTCGTTAATCGCGACGAACTGTTCTCCGACCAGTACAAGAAATACCTGGCCGACCAGATGCGCCGCGCGTTCGGTTACGAGGGCTGTCCGGTGGTGGTGGTTCCGAAACCGCGGCCCAAAACCATTGAGCCTGTGCGTGCCGCGCGCCGGTCCAGGAAACCTGCCTTCCGTTAGCTTGGAGGTTGCTCACGCCGCGCACAAAGCCAGCAGAAGGGAGCTTCGGCCTGAGGCCGGTTTTTGATTTTCCGACTGCAATAAGCCGGTCACAGGCCGGCACATCGGCCCCGCGAGTGTGGATTGTCCAAGTTACCTCCCTGGTTGCTGCGCCCCGAGTTATTCACACGTATGAATAACTTCAAAAACCGTAATCGGCACACCTGATTTTGTGTGGTTTCCACAGTGAATATCGTTGGCGTAACTTTTTTTGAAAATTTCCTTGAGCGCCACAATAGGTGGTAGCAAGATTACGCCTGTCCCCCAACTAATTGGGGGGTCGGGCGTTCAGAAAGTAACCAGTTATTGAGGATTTAGCGACTTTTTGGCCACTTTCATAAGGTCGTTTTTGCCTCGAAACGCTCGAATGACATAGCAACTTTCAACCGTTGGGAAGGAACATCATGATTGATACACGCGAAGAGGTTTTGGCTTCGAGCGCGCCGCAAACCCGCCGCCGGACGGCGACCGTGACGGCCACACGAGGCAGCAAGGGTAACAGAGTCCCGGCCCGCAAGTTCTTGCCGGTTCAGCGCGTCTTCAGCAACGCCAAAACCAAGCCATTTGACGAGCTTGAGTGGGATCGGCGCACGGCCGAAATCACTGACGACAGCGGCAAGGTGATTTTCAAGCAGGAGAACGTCGAGGTGCCGAAATCGTGGTCGTTGCTGGCCACCAAGGTGGTCGTCTCCAAGTATTTCTACGGCGAACAAAACACTCCCGAACGCGAAACCTCCGTCCGTCAGCTCATTCACCGCATCACGCGCACCATTGCGGATTGGGGTGTGAAAGACGGCTATTTCAGCAAGGCCGACGGCGAGGTCTTTTACGACGAATTGACCTGGCTCTGCCTTAACCAATACGGCGCGTTCAATTCGCCGGTCTGGTTCAACGTCGGTCTGTATCACCAATACGGCGTGGGCAACAAATCCGGCAAGGGCAACTGGTTCTACAACCGCAAGACCCGCGAGGCGGAGCGCGCCGCTACCCAGTACGAGTATCCGCAATGCAGCGCGTGCTTCATTCAATCCGTGGAGGACAACATGGAGAGCATCATGCGGCTGGCGCACAGCGAAGCCATGTTGTTCAAGTTCGGCTCCGGCACGGGCACGGACCTTTCGCCCATCCGCTCCAGCCGGGAGAAGCTCAGTGGCGGAGGCCGCCCGAGCGGGCCGATGAGTTTCCTCAAAGTTTACGACCAGGTGGCCAATGTGGTGAAGTCCGGCGGCAAAACCCGTCGCGCCGCCAAGATGAACACATTGCGGGACTGGCACGGCGACATCGAAGAGTTCATTGACGCCAAGCAGAAGGAGGAAAAGAAGGCTTGGGCGCTCATCGAACAGGGTTATGACGGTTCGTACAATGGCGACGCCTACGGCAGCGTCATGTATCAAAACGAGAACCTGTCCGTGCGGGCCAGCGACGAATTCATGGAAGCCGCGCTGGCTGGCCGCGAATGGTGGACCCGCTCCATCACCACCAACCAACCACTCGAAAAGAAAGATGCCGCAAAACTGCTCTTCAAGATCGCGGAGGGCACCTGGGTTTGCGGGGATCCAGGCATGCAATACGACGGGGCCATTCAGAAATGGCATACCTGCAAGGGCACGGAACCGATTCACTCCACCAACCCATGCAGCGAATACGTCTTCCTCAACGGCACCGCGTGCAATCTGGCCTCGCTCAACCTGATGAAGTTCAAGCGCGCCGATGGCAGGTTCGACATCGAACGTTTCAAAGCCGCCGTGCGCATCTTTATCACTGCGCAGGAAATTCTCGTGGATAACGCGTGTTATCCGACCAAGGAACTAGCCGAGAACTCGCACATCTTCCGCACGCTCGGGTTGGGTTATGCCAACCTCGGTTCGCTCATCATGAGCTATGGTCTGCCGTATGACAGTGACGAAGGCCGTGCCCTGGCCGGCGCGATCACGGCCATCATGACCGGCCACGCGTACGAACAAAGCGCCGCGATTGCCGGCAGCCTTGGCGCGTTTCCCGGCTATCGGGACGCCCGTTGCGCGCACGTGCGGCGACCGCTCAAACCGGACAACGTCGAATCCATGCTCGGCGTGGTCAAACTGCACCGTCAAGCGGTCGAGGACATTCACCCGAGCGCGGAGTTTGGTTATTTGAAGGATGAGGCCCGCCAGTGCTGGGACCGCGCGCTGGCACATGGTCGGCAAACCGGCTACCGCAACGCCCAAGTGACTGTGTTGGCGCCCACTGGCACCATCGCGTTCCTGATGGACTGTGACACCACAGGGGTCGAGCCGGACATTGCGCTTGTCAAATACAAGCTGCTCGCCGGCGGGGGCATGTTGAAGATCGTGAATCGCGGTGTTCCCGATGCCCTTCGGCGGCTCGGCTATGGCGAAACTGAGATCACCAAAATCATCGCCCACATTGAGCAGTTCGACACCATTGAGGACGTGGAAGAAGACGGTAAAACCGTACGCAGCGGACTCCAGCCCGAACACCTTCCCGTGTTCGATTGCGCCTTCAAAGCCTATCGCGGCCAGCGCAGCATCGGTTACCTCGCGCATTTGAAAATGATGGCCGCCGCCCAACCCTTCATCAGCGGGGCCATTTCCAAGACCGTCAACATGCCCAACGACAGTACGGTGGAGGACATCCGCCACACCTACGTGGAAGCCTGGAGGATGGGCCTGAAATGCGTGGCCATTTACCGCGACGGCTCGAAGCGTTCACAACCCCTTAACACCAAACGCACCAACGAAGGCGGCGACCGGACCGCCACGAATGAAGGCAGCTCGCTGGAGGCACGGTTGAAGGAATTGGACACCGAGGTGACCGCGCTTCGCGCCGAAGCCGGCAAGCCACTGCGCCGCCGACTCTCCGATACGCGCACCGCCATCACCCACAAGTTCGACATTGCGGGCCATGAAGGTTACCTCACCGTCGGTTTGTTCGAGAATGGTCATCCGGGCGAGTTGTTCGTCACCATGGCCAAGGAAGGCTCGACCATCGGCGGCTTGATGGACGCCATTGGCACGCTGACCAGCATGGCCCTGCAGTACGGCGTGCCGTTGGACGCACTCGTGCGCAAGTTCGCCCACCAGCGGTTCGAGCCAAGCGGCTTCACCAAGAACCCGGACATCCGCAACGCCTCATCCATCACCGATTACGTGTTCCGCTGGATGGCGACACAGTTCATCCCCGGTTATCGCGAGGCGGTCAGCGCCTCGCGCAACCAGCCCGAACTCGCGATTCCCGGCTTGCTTGAGGAGTTGAAAAAAAAAATAAACCGGCCCGTGCCGGAACTCCCGCTTTCGGATGACGCCGACGTGCTCGACCTCAACGAGCCGCGCGAGCACAACGGAAACGGACGCCCCGCCGCGAACCCGCCCGCCCGCACGGTGAAAACCTTGAGCGATTCCGTCGCGCATTTTCAACAGGATGCGCCCACGTGCCCCAACTGCGGCCACGTGGCCGTGCGCAACGGCGCCTGCTACAAGTGCCTGAACTGCGGCGAAAGCCTCGGTTGCTCCTGATGCGATTCTCGGCCTCGTGACCGGTAGGGGACCTGACGCCGCCTTAAAGAAGATTCGTTACGTCAGACCGAGCGCGGGTAGGGCGCGACGCTCCGTGCGCGCCGCTTGGAGGATGTCGCCGCTGGTGGCGGCGCACACGGAGCGACGCGCCCCGCCGTGCCTCGTAATCTGTTGGTCACGGCACTTGCGTCCCCGACCGGCGGCTTCTCGAACATCAGCGACGCTTCAATGTTGCGGCAAATGCAGTTGCCGATGGCGTTCAGCCTTGGGCAATTTCGCCAGCCGCTTCACAGCCGCGTAGAATGTTTCCAAGTCGCCTTCGTTCGCCTCCAGCAGGCGAACAAACGCGGGAACAAGATCGTAGTATGCGGCCACCGTGTTGAGGTGCGCGTTGTTTAGCGGCCGGTCAAACCAGGCGTCGTAACCGGCGTAACCATTCCACTCCGATTTGAGTTGTTCATGGTCGCGACGCAATCCGCCGAAGATGCGCTGCTTTTCCTGCCGGACCTGCACGGGTGAAGCCGCGTGCTGTCTCCGCGTGGCTTTGAAACCACCATCCTCCCCGTGCTCGTCGCCGTAAAGCACCGCCAGTTTATGCCGCGCGTTCTGGACGAGTTGCACGAACTGAACGTTGCGCCCGCGGGACTGCTCGTAGCGCGCCAGCACCTCGGTGTCCCCTTGGGCGCGCAGCCAGCGCCGCACGCCGGTTTCGGCCACCGCGGTGGCGAAAGCCTCGTTGAAATCCGTGTCGCCACGGGCAAAAACCCGCTGATGCGCCAGTTCATGAAAGAGAAGCTCCGCCAGCGCCGCTTCCGAATGATGAACAAAGGTATTGAGCAGCGGATCCTTGAACCAGCCGAGCGTGGAATAGGCTTCGATCCCCTCGACGCTCACATCGAAACCGCGCGCCCACAACCGGCTGCCCTGGCCGTGTGCCTGAGCTTCGACAAAGTAACCGCGGTAATCGAGCGAGCCGACCACGGGATACCACCAGGATTTGGATTCGAGCGAAAACTCCGGACTCGCGGTAACATTCCACACCACATAACGCCGGCCCACGTCGGCGTAATGTCGGTAATGGCCATTGGCCGGAAGTTTGAGTTCATTCTTGGCAAAGTCGCACATTTCGCGGGCCAATTGCAGCTTGGCCTTCAGTTCCATCGGCGTGTCGGGATGGGCCAGCAGCTTCTCGCAGGATCGTTTGTGTAGAATGATCTGTGCCTGACCGCGCGCGGCCTGCAAATAAAAGCCCGCCGTCTGGCAGCCCGTCAAGACAACGGCACCCATTACCCACAACGTCACAAGCCCGAACCTCCGGCCAGTGGCCGCCAGTCGCCAGAGCATCGCAGCCCCCGTGCCCGCCCGCGGTGTTACTCCTGTCGTCGCGGATAGCAGCAGCCTAAGCGCCGGCAGACCGCAGCGGGCGAAGCGTTCCATCACTCGCATGATTCGCGTGATCACGCCTCAGACGAGGCGCTCCAGCGCCACGACGCGATTGGGGAAATGCACTTCCAGCCGCAGCCCGATATCCTTGGCGGAGTTTCCGAACCATACCTGTCCGCTTGCCGGATCAAGGCCCACCGCTTGACCCCGTTGTGCGGTTAAATCGTGGCTGCGCTGGTAGTCACACCCAATCCGGTTGGCGCGCTCAGTATCGGCTTCAGTCCACGCAACGGCTGTCGTGCTCATGGATGAACCTTAACAAGCCGGGTGCGGGCCGGCAATAGACGGAGAGTCACCGGCACTGTTGCACTCAGCAACTTGGTCATAACCGCTTGCTCCTGACCACATGGCGCAGCAATCAAAACGTAGCGCATCATTCAGCAGACTAGCGTTCTCGTGAGGGCATACCAACGCCTGTGTCGAGGCGGGAATAGGTCACGCCCCTCTTGTTCAGCAGCAGTGGGCCGCGTCAGAAAAGAAACTGCGACGTGACAAGCGTGCTACGGACCTTCAAATGCCGGTTGGAAAACCGTCGCCAGCCGCCCACACTGACACCGCAACCGGTGGTAACCAACCAGCATGCTGCCCAGTTGCCGAGGCAGGCCGTGTCAACCGACCTGACTGTGTCACCTGTTTTGAAGGCAACGGAGGAAACGCAGTCAGTGGTTTATTCCGCTTCTCCCCGAATCGTCTATTCTACAAACGCGGTTGTAGTTTATTCCACCAACGCGCCGGTGGTCTATTCCACGAATCCACCGATCGTTTACTCGACAAACCCGGTTGTGGTTTACTCCACGAACCAGCTGATGGTGCTCGCTTCCGGGCAGACGCTTCCGCCCGGCAGCTTCGGTCTGCCGATTTATTCCGAGTCTGGCCCATCGCTTTACTCGCCTGGGCCGTTGCCCTTCACTGGCTCTGGGCCGACGGTGTACGCGCCCGGTCCACGTCCCTATTCAGACTCTGGGCCAACGATTTACGCTCCCGGTCCACTGCCCTATTCCGGTTCCGGGCCAACACTGTACGCGCCGGGGCCGCCAGTTCCCTTTAGCAGCCCCGATGCACCATCTGCCCTTGACGTTTATTGGCCGCCTTATCACACGGAGCGTGAGTACTTCGGCTCACAATTCTCCGCTGCGAGTGAAGCTATCAAGCTGGAGGTGAAGAATTCGACACAGGGCGGCGTTTCTTCTCCCGAAAAAGTATCTTCGCCATCCGGCACGCAGCAAGCCGCCAGTCCGATCCAATTCCATGCGGTTGAAGGATTGACGGGAATCATGGCCCATTTGTCCGAGAAACTGGAAGTCCCGCTCAGACTGGCAACTTATACGGACACCAAATTTGGCGGCCTGAGAATTGCCGAATATCGGATATCCCCGGGGACATCGGTGGACCTGAATGGTGTTTCAGGTGCGCTGAAGACGCTTGAGAAGGTGGACAAGGTGACGAAGCTCTATTCGATTTACAGGAACACGAAGAGCGAGTTTGAGAGCCGAGGGATAACGGGTTCGTCACTGGTGGACGCGTGGGTGGCAAGTCCGCAGTCGGTGATCTTTGCGTTCAAAGACCCCGATGCCGGGATCAAGGCGCTCACGGAGGGTTTTACATCCGCTTCGGCCGTTTCGATCCGGTTTGTATCGTTTGGGCTTATCGAAGTGCATGGGCCGGAGATTGAGCAGTTCGTCAACAAGGTGGCGACTCAAGCCAAGTAGAAACCATGTGTATTGCTACGACTTTTACCCAGGTAAGGTGCATGCTCATTGTGGCGGTACGGCAATGGGATGTTCAGCTTCCGGTTTTACGGTGAGCCGGGCGACAGATGCGTGGTGCAGGCTTCCGCGAACTTGACGCACTGGACGGCGTTGGCGACCAACCAGGTAAGCGGGCTGGGCTACTTCGGGTTCACGGACATGGCTTCTCCCAACCACGTGCAGCAATTCTATCGCATAGCGCCGTGAGAGTTGAAAGCGGCCCGCCTCGGCGCAACGTGCTGATCTGGGTGAAGGCGCCGTGGTCAATGGCACACCTCCGAATGAAAACGCATCATCGAGGGCGCAAGGCGCAACGCGGACTTCTACTCTATCAGTATCTCTCGAAATCGTCGCAAGCCGCGACGCTTTTCCCGGAGCGCGGACAGCCTTGTCCGCGAGTGGGAACTGGCCGCACCGGAACGCGTGGAAAAGGCTGTCCGCGCTCCTTGGGTTGCGGCCGGGCCGCGCTACGTCATATCGCAGAATGGGATTCTGCGGAGCACCCGCAATCCGGCGCATGGCAGGTTTGTCGAACGCCTGGCCGAGTTCAACTCGGCGATACGGCAGACTGCAAGTCTGCGCTACGGCATTTGCCGTTGGTCCTCATTCGGAGATGCGCGCCATCGCGCCTCGAAACGGGCGCGGAGGCGCGCCTGGGTGCGGTTGACGAGGGCGTCAACCGCCGCACGCGAGGGCGCGTACGCACCCCAGAGCACGAGGGTCACATACGCCACCACAGCTAACAGAACAGGCTTGCCAAGCGCGCGGGCCAGGCGAATGATGCCGGTCATGGAACAGGGCATCGGCATCGGGCAAACCACTTCGGGAGACGGATTATGAATTCATTCAACGCTTCATCCTCGACACTCACCACACGTCGGGAATTCCTCAAGACCTCCGGCAAAGCCGCGGCCGGCGCGGCACTGGCCAGCGCCATCGCCACCCCGGCCTACACCGCCGAGAGCAACACCATCAAAGTGGCGCTCGTGGGCTGCGGGGGCCGCGGCGGCGGCGCGGTGGCGCAAGCGCTGGCCACGAAAGGTCCCACCAAACTGTGGGCGTTGGCGGACTTTTTTGAGCACCGGGTCCAAAGCACGTTGAACAATCTGAAGCCGAAATTCGCGAAGCAATTGGACGTGCCGCGCGAGCGGCAGTTCAGCGGCCTTGAAGGTTTCAAGCAGGCCATGGATTCGTTGGACAAGGGCGACGTGGTATTGCTCTGCACACCACCGGCGTTCCGGCCCGGCCATCTGGAATATGCCGTCGCCAAAGGTTTGCATGTGTTCATGGAAAAATCTTTTGCGGTGGACGCACCGGGCATCCGCCGCGTGCTGCAGGCCGGCGAGGAGGCCTCCCGCAAGAACCTGAAGATCGCCGGCGGGTTGATGAGCCGCCATTCCCTGCCGCTGGAGGAAGCGGTGCGCAACATCCACGACGGAATGATCGGCGACGTGATTACCTGCTGGGCCAATCGCATGCACGGTCCGGTGGGATTCCAGCCGCGCGGCGCGGGCATGACCGAACTCGCCCATCAAATCGCCAACTACAGTTGTTTCACCTGGCTCAACGGCAGTTTCATCGTGGACTGGCTCATTCACAACATTGACATCTGTTGCTGGATCAAGAACGGCTGGCCCGTCTCCGTGCAAGGGATTGGCGGCCGGCAGGTGCGCACCGAGCCGGATCAGCTTTTCGATCACTACACGGCGGAATACACGTTTGCCGACGGCACGAAAATGCTCGCGCAAGGCCGGCACATCACGAATTGCTACGACTTCTTCGGCAACATGATTCAAGGCGCGAAAGGCTGCGCCATTTTGGGCGAAGGCCAGCCCCGGCCGCGCCTGTTCAAAGGCCACAGACCCGCCTCGGCAAATCTGCTCTGGCAATTCACCGGCGAGCCTTACGACCAATATCAACGCGAGCACGACCTGCTCTTCGATGCGATTCGCAACGACCAGCCGTATAACGAAACGGAGCGCTGCGCCAAAGCGTGTCTGACCGCGATCATGGGCCGAATGGCTTGCGAGTCGGGACAGATGATTTCCTGGGATGATGCCATCGCATCAAACTTGGAACTGGCTCCAGGACTGGAAAGCTACACGAACGAATCGAATCCGCCCGTGATGCCGGACGCCAACGGCAAGTATCCCATTGCGATGCCGGGCAGCGCGAAGGTGCTCTGAGGCTCGCCAACGAGAAAGCGATGAGCCGCGGATCCCTGCCACTGCTCGTGGTGTTCGCCGCCGTGATGACGGCGGGCGCGAAGGTGGTCACGTATCCCGCCCCGCCGGAAGAGTTGTTGTCGGCTGAGTACGAAGTCTGGGCGGATGGACAGCGGGTGGACGTTTACACGGCGCGGGTATTGGATGCGCCGTTTGCCGGAAAGGATTGGGACTTTGGCGGGAACTACTCCTTCGCCAACTTCGACATGTCGGGCCGTGTAATCGTACGCATCACCTCGAAGCGTTCCTTACGCAACACGATCATCCGACCGGAGTCGGCGGGCGTTCGCCATGAGACTGTGGACGATCACACATTGGTGCTGACCCTCGATCGTCCGCGCAAGTTGAGCCTTGAACCGGACGGCAAACGCGGGCCGTTGCTGCTTTTTGCCAATCCGCTCGAAGACGCCCCACCGACTTCAGCCGCGCCCGACACGATTTACTTCGGGCCGGGAATCCACAAGGTCGGCCGCCTCGACGTGACCAACGGACAGACGCTTTACCTCGCGAGCGGCGCGGTGGTCAAAGGAGCGGTGGTCGTGCGCGGAAACGACGTCCGCATCCTGGGCCGCGGGATTCTTGACGGCTCCGACTACGAATGGCGCAAAGGGCCCTATCACGTGATGCTCGGCATCGAAGCGACCAATGTTCTGATCGAAGGCATCACGATTCGCGGTTCGTCACACTGGACCATCGTTCCGCGCCACAGCCGCAGCGTGACGATTCGCAACGTGAAGCTCTGCAATTCGCGCGTGCAAAACGATGACGGGATCAACCCGTGCAACTCTCAGGACGTGTTGATTACCGATTGTTTCATCCGGAGCGATGACGATTGTGTCGCGCTCAAGGGCCTTGATTTCAAAGAGGCCAACAACAACGTCGAAAACATAACGGTGGAGAACTCGATTCTCTGGTGCGACCGGGCGCGAATCTTCCTGCTCGGACACGAAAGCCGCGCGCCGTTCATGCGCAACGTGATTTTGCGCAATCTCGACATCATTCACTTCACGATGACGCCGTTCCTGTTCGAGCCGGGGGAAGACATGCGGCTGGAGAACATCACGATTGAAGACGTCCGCATCCACGGAGAAGGGCAAAGGGAACTGATCCAACTGAAACCGGTGGTCAATCAATACATGCGGAACAAAGTTCCGGGATTCATTCGCAACGTGAAGTTCAGGAACGTCGAGGTGTCCGGTCAGGCGGGGGAGTATCGCGTGCGATTGGAAGGTGCGGATGCCGAACACAACGTTCAAGGCGTCGGTTTCGAGAACGTCAGAATTCTTGGCGAACAATTATCGCCTGACTCCACCCGTGTGAGCACGGGGCAACACGTCCAGGATGTCCGGTTCGCTCCGTAGCGAATCGCGTGCGCTCAATTGAGCCGGCAGAAATAGGTTCGCTTTGGATTCAGCGGGTCTTTCTGACCATGGACAGGTTTGAAGTATTCCGTGCGATCCCCGATGCCATCAGTCGCGCCTTGCGAACTGCGGTAGCGCATCCCGATCTTCTCGCCGTTCTCCTTGATCCACGACAGAAAGATCACGCTGTGGCCGGATTTGCCGCGCCAGAACTGGCAGAAATCGCCGGGTTTCGCTTCGTCGAACGGAATCTCGCGTCCGATGTCGAGGTTCTTCGCGGCGAAGGTCACGAGTTTCTCCTTGTCCGCGTCGGTCGCACCGTACCACTCCTTTTGAAATTTGCGGATCTGCTCCACAGCTTTGTCCTTCAACAATCCGCGCGCCTCGGCCGCCTGCATGACCACCGCGAATGTGTAGCCGCAGCAATAAGTGCCGCCTTCGCCCGCGGCGAGGATGCGCTCGCCTTTGAAGGTAATTTCTTCCGGAACGCCTGACCCTTTCCACGCCTGGTTGTACTGACCGCCATCTTTGAAGGAATAGGCGATCTTGAGCACGTCCGCGTTCGGGCCGGAAAACTCCGCGGCTGCCGCCAACGTCGCGAACCAGGTCGAGGCAAGGAGCAGTGGCAGTTTGCGCATGTCGGCAGGGTGAAGAAGATGACGAGTCCGGCTGATGAGCGCCTCCGGCCTTACGGAAAACGCCGGGTCGGATCAATGGGAGCCGACGTCCGGAGCTGTAACCACGGCACATCACGCGGGCCGCGCGGGCTTGTCGGCTTGACCACGGCCAAGGTGTCCGGGTCCTTCCATTTGTGAATCTCGCTGTGCCCATCCACGAACGAAAGGCCGCAGGCGCCATTGTGGAAATTGCCGGGGTCGTTGCCCCAGATGATCGTGTCGAACACCACCAGGAAATAGCCATCATCCAAAGTGGTGGGGCTTTCATCCAGAAACACGAACGCCTGCGAGGGCGGCGGACGGATGATTTCCGCCAGCTTTCGGTAGGTGAAGTAGGTATCGCGCGTCGCCGCGGTGTACCAACTGTTTCCATTCATGTTGCCGTTGAGCGACATGCTGCGTACTCGCGGCCCCAGAGTGATATTCCCGGCCTTGGCCACGCTGCGATCCGCCGGGCATTTGTATATGCCCAAGGACTGATTGTAATTCCAGAGGAAGCCCGTCGGCGCCTTGAGCAGGTTGACATTTGTGCCGTCGGTCACGTTCACCAGGAACTGCCCGCCGATCCAGCCGGTGTAGGCGGCGCCATCGCCATTGGGCACCAGGCGGTCGTTGTTATCGTGGGCGTACATCGTCCAGCACAATTGAAGTTGTTTGAGATTGTTGAGACAACTGATCCCCTGCGCCTTGGTCTTGGATTTGGCCAGGGCCGGCAGCAACATCGCCGCGAGGATGGCGATGATGGCAATCACGACCAGCAACTCAATCAAGGTGAACGCCCCTCTGGCCGAGCAATCGCGTTTCATACGCTGCAATCTATCGCTTCCCGTCCGGTGATGCCAGTCCTTTTGAGTCCTGCGACGAGATGATCCGTGTCGTGCAGCGTCAACTCCCGGATGATCGTTGCCTGCCACGACTCCCGCACAGCGCCTTGGGGAGTTGCCTCGATTGTGAAATCGCGCATGGCAGCCATGAACCCCGGAGCGCGGACAGCCTTGTCCGCGAGTTCCGGTACCGAGGTTCGCGCGGACAAGGCTGTCCGCGCTCCGAGCAGCGGTTCATGGGCAGCTTGTTGAAACTGGAACACAGCGCGTTTATCGGATGAAGCCCATCGCAAATTGGCCCGGCGGTATGGCGGGAATTGCGGACGGTTTGTCGGGTATTCTTCTGCTTGATCGCGCGGAACGCCGTGCGATGTTGCTCACCAAGAGGAGACGCATGATGCAAAGCTTGATGTTACCCACCCTTGATGCTGGAGAAATCATGGCCCACGATGCCACGTGTGTTGTCGGGCAGGTCGTGGAAACGATCTACCCGGCAAACCGCCAGAAGGACGCGCTCGAACAGGTGTTATTGCTGCCAGATGGTACGCGACAGAATTTCCGCCTCGTGGAACTGCACCCGGCGAATGAGTTGGAAAGGCGACGGTACGTGCAGGCGGTGATCGAGTGAGGGATGGGCGACTGCGCCCAAGTCCGGTTCCGGCATCGGATCACTCGTCCTGGCGCGAACTGGCCGACGGGTGGAAACTGCGGGTGAACCGCGCAGGCCGACCCCGGCATCATTCCCAGAAGCCCCGCCGCACCGCCGCACCGAAAATATGGCTTGCCAGCGGATTTCGGGCGGTTATCTTCTGCGGCCTTAATCGCGAGAGGAATTATGGCAAGAATTTGTGAACTGACAGGCAAACGGCCGCGCAAGGGCAGCATCATCTGGCGCAGCGGTAAATCGAAGAAGAGCGGCGGTATTGGTACGCACGTCACCGCCATCACCAAGCGGCGTTTCCTGCCCAATCTGCAACGGGTGAAAGCGGTCATTGACGGCGAAGTTCGCTACGTACGGGTTTCCGCGAAGGCCCTGAAGCAGGGTTTGGTCGTCAAGGCGCCCAAGCGGAATTGGAAGCCGGCGGAAGCGAAGGCCTGACCAGACTCAAGTTTTTCACGAGCGTTCAAGCGTTGAAGCGGGAAACCCCGATTCAACGCTTGTTCGTTTGTTGACTTGCTCCGATTGAGGGCCCGGCTGTGAGGGCCAACGGATCAATGAGGCGCGTCCAGCGTTCCTGTTCGGAAATGGGGATCAAGCCGCGCTGGACTTTGAGCCAGCCCATCTCGCGCAAGGAACGCCAGCCCACCCGGCGCGCGGCTTCACGCAACTCGCTGGTCTTGACCCCGGGCTGGATCAAATCGCTGATGGCTTCGTTGAGCAGGAACATTTCATAAACCGCCACGCGCCCGCGATGGCCACGGTGGTTGCACTCGACGCAGCCCACTCCGCGGGAGGCTTTGACTTCGGCGGGAGAAATTCTCAAGACGGCAGCCATCTCTTCGCGGGTGCTCTCGGGAATGTTGTCGTCGGTCTGGGTACAATGCCGGCAGATGCGACGGGCGAGGCGTTGTGACAGACTGCATAGTAGCGAGGAGGAAACCAGGTAAGGCTCGATCTTCATCTCCAGAAGCCGCGTCACCGCACCGATGCTGTCGTTGGTGTGCAACGTGGACAACACCAGATGACCGGTCTGGGCGGCGCGGACGGCGATTTCCGCGGTTTCAAAATCCCGAATCTCACCGACCAGCACCACGTCGGGATCATGTCGCAGCACGGAGCGCAGCCCGGCGGCGAAAGTGAGGCCGATTTGTTCGCGCACCTGAATCTGCACCACGCCTTCGAGTTGATACTCAATCGGGTCTTCAAAGGTAATGATTTTGCGGCCCTCGTCATTGGCTTGCGCCAGCGCGGCATAAAGCGTGGTGGTCTTGCCACTGCCGGTTGGACCAGTGAGCAGCACCAAACCCTGCGGCATCCTGGTCAGTTGGGTAAAGATGGCTTCCTGGTTTGGCTCCATCCCAAGCTGGCCCAGGTCAAGAAACAAGCTCTGGCGGCCGAGAATGCGGAGAACCACCGCTTCGCCGTGCTTGGTGGGAACCACCGACACGCGCAGGTCGTACTCTTCCTCGCCCGTTTTCATGGCGATGCGGCCATCGTGCGGAAGGCGCTTTTCCGCAATGTTGAGTCCAGCCATGATCTTGAGCCGCGATACCACGGCGGCGTGCAGATGGCGCATGTCTGCCGGCACGGGCACGGTTTCGAGGATGCCATCCACCCGATAGCGCAGGCGGATCGAATTGGCGTACGGCTCCAGATGAATGTCCGTGGCCTTAAGCCGGAGTGATTCCTGCAAAATCTGGTCCACGAACGCGGAGATCGTAGCTTCCAGCGCAGAGTCCGTATCCTTGCCCTGAACGTCGAAGACGATCTCGCGGTCGAGGTCGGCGCCACCGCGTTCCTCGCGGAGTTTCTGGATGGTTTCGGCGCCGAGACCGAAGTTCTTCTTGATGACGGCATGAACGGCGCTGGGCGTGGCGAGAACCGTCTTGAAACGACGGTTGAGCATCAGGCGCAGGTTGCCCTGTTCCATCTGACGAGGCGGTTCGCTGAACGCCAGCGTAACAACGTCACCCTCCGTGCTCACTGGCAGCATGTGATAGTGAAAGATGAACTTGATAGGGACCAATTCCAAAGTCGCTGCCTTCAGGTCCAGCGCGACGGGATCCACGAATTCAAGGTCGTTGACTTGGGCGAGCGCACGCCAGGTGTCCTCCTCGGAGGCAAAATTCAAGTCCACCACGGCCCGGTGCTGAGGGATGTTGAGCCGGCGCTGGCGGCGGCGGACTTGCTCCAACTGCTGTGGAGTGAGCTTGCCTTGGTCGAGCAGGACATCGCCCACTTCTTTTGCTGTCGCGCCGGGGTTTGCCGTCATTGGAGAGGGACTTCGACCACTTGTTTGGTGTTCAGCTTCACCACATTGGTCTGCGGTACGGGATTCGTCAATGTCAGGTTCGTGGTCGTGGCTTCGGCAACATACAGGTTGGTGGCCAAGCGGTTGCCGATGGCACTGACGACGAGTGCGCTGTCCAGTTGAACAAAGACCCGCTTGGGATTCTCCTCGGTTTGATAGAATCCGCGGTAGGTTACTTCAAACTTGCGCGTGGTGGGCGGCGGCGGCGGGATCACGGTGGGAATGAAATGCCGGGTAGCGAAGGGGTTGACGCTGTTGGTGTCTGCCCGGTGCCCCAGCAAGGCGCCGGGGACAAAAAGGCTCTCCAGCCTGGCCACGGGCACCGGACTTTGAGCCGGTGTGGTATGCGAAGTGGTTTCCTCGTACTCTGGCGCGGTGCCGCGCAGCCGATAGAGCGCCAAGGCGAGGATCACCCACAGCCCCACGTGCAGGGTAGTCACAAACCAGCGGCTTCTTATTGTCTGACCCAACATGACGAAAGTATTCTCTATTCGCGAAACACAAAGCCCACGATCCGGAGTGAGGCCCGGATTTCCTCGGGTTTGTCCGGCGTTTGTTTGCGCAGAACCATCCGCTCCAAAAACAACGCCGGCTTGTTCGTGTTGGTGACGGGCAGGCCGGCAGCCGCTACTTCTTCCGCGCGCAACGGGAGGCGTTCGAGGAAGCGGGTGACTTTTGTCGCCTCGCCAACCAGTTCAAGTTGCAGCGGAATCTCCGTTAACGCACGAATTCCATTCGGGGGGGGCGGGTTCGTGAGCACCGAAGGCACGCTCAAGGCTTGAATCCCCGCAACCTGGCTCTGGATCGCCGCGGTTAGCAACTCTTGGACAAACGCCAGTTGCACCCACAGCAACGCGGGCTGCCGCACGTCCGTCGTGTGCGCGGGAAAACCGTCAAACACGGCGGGGGCGACGGTGACTTTGTGCTTGGCGGCCAGTCGGCGCAACGCGTCCTGCAGGGCGCCGCGTTCATTCTCGTAATCCACCAACTGGAACGGCGCGCTCATTCGCTCGCGGAGGGCCGCATCCAGGGCACTACGCGTTGCGGCCCGTTGCCGGGCGGTTTCCAAGGCCACCACAGCCTGGCGGGTGGCGTCAATCTGGTTGGTGAGGCCGACAAAGTCTATGCTCAGATTGTTGGTCTGGCCGAGCGCCGCGGAAAGATTGCGCCACGCCTTGTTGAGCGGTTCATTCAATTGATCCACCCGCTGACTCAAGGGCAGCAGGACAAAAAGGTAACCGGCCGCCAGTGCGAGCACGATCACTGGAATCAGATGTCGTCGTCGGCGTTCGTTGAAAAGCGATGAGAACATGACCGGCTTCACGGGGTTTTGCCTGACTCGCTGCCGTCTGGCGATGCCGGCAGTGTCCGCCGGCCCGACCGCCCGGGACCGCCGAACGCGTCGGACTGCCGGAAGCGTCGGGAGACCTGCGGCTGATGAAAGTCCGCCGCTGCAAAATCCAGCGCCAGGGCAAAATGGCGACCCGGCAGGACCACCTTGGGATCGGCATAATCCCGCCGCAAATCATCCGAGAGCAGGTCCACTTTGGTGAACAACGGGCTTTGCTTGAGATCGTTGACCACCTGGCTTAACACGCGCCGCGCGCCTTCGACGTCTTCGGGCACGCAGAGTTCCGCGATCAATCCGGGTTTGGCTGGTGAGAACTCGGAACCGATCCCGCCAGTCAGACTATCGTGCTCGGTCGGCGGCAAGGGGCCGATGAAGGGAATGCTCCCGTTGGTGCGTCCCGGTCGGTTGGTGACGGTAAAGCCGCCGGTGGTAAAGTAACTCTGCTGGTCGGCCAGCAGGACGTACCAGAAGGTGCGGTTGCTGCGGGATTCTTGGAGCAATGCCAGTGTCGCCAACGCATCCACGGTGTTCTGCTGGCACTCGAACATTGGCCGAAGCTGTTCGTAGTCGAGCAACAAGGTGGCGGTCAACGACTGGTTGGCCTGCATGGCATCAGCGCCAGCCTGCACTTTTGTCAGTAATTCACGCTTGCGCTCCAGGAGCGACAACTTCTGCCAGACCCCCAGGCCCAACGCCAGGAAGCAGAGGGTAATCAACGCCACGTTGGCCAGTTCGATCTTGCGCGTGGTGAGCCGCCGTTTCCAGGCGGCGCGCCGGGCGACCGGCAGTAGCGAGACCGGTTGGTCGGAAAGATTCAGGGCTTGAAGGGCGGTGCCGTAGGCGATTTCAAATCCGGGCGCCGGCAGGCCCGGGCGCACCGGCCAGGGCCGCAAACTCAAGGCCACGCGCTGGTTGAGGTACTCCAGCAGGCCCGGTTGGTCGAACGCCGCTCCGCCCACGATGACGGGCACCGTGGAAATGTCCACGAGCGGGCGAGAACGGCTTGTGAACCAGTCACTGAACTGCCGTTTGATTTCCGCCACCCAGCCATCCACGAATTCCGCAAAACCGGGCAAGGCTTGGGAACCGGTCAGCACATTGTGCCGGCGCTTGAAGGATTCCGCCTCCTCGAACGAACAGTTCCGGGCCTTGGCGACGGCGCGGGAGAAGGAATCGCTGCCGACCGTGAAACTCGTGGCGAAGACGGCGTGCCCTCCATCCAAAACGACCAGCAGGGTGTTTTGGGCGCCGAGATGCACCAGCAGCGCGTCCGTCGCCTGTGGTTCGGCGGCGCGATAGGCGGCGACCAGCGCATTGGCGGCCGTAGTGACATCGCACAAATCATCCGCCGCCAGGCCCAATTGCTGAACGCGCTCCTCGATGTCCCGCTCCTTGCACAGCGTAACCCAGAATTGCTGGCGGGCTGCTGCCGGCGATTTCACCTGCACGAAGTCGTGGACAATCGCGCTGTCACTCACCCCGCTCAATCGGATGATTTCGTCCCCAATGAGCCGGCGCACCTCGTTTTCCGGGGTATGCGGCAGCTCAATGAGGTGTGAAGTGGACAAGTGCTGTGACAGCGTCAGGGCAATGGGCGGCCGGCCACAGTCTTCGAGTAGATCGTGAAGGTGGGACTTGAGTTCCTCGGTGTTGACCAATCCCTCTTCCTGCAGGTCCACCGATTCCTCGCGGAGAATCTCGCCGCGGCCGAAGCTGCCTTTGACGAGCATCAGCTTCAACCGACGACTGCCAGCGTCCACCGCGAGCACGCGCCTCACCGGGTCGGGTTTGAGCATGGAGAAGGACCGCATCACACTAATTGCTGACCGGAGCCGGGGTCGGAGACCTGTCGTAAATGAGGAATTCGCCCGAATCGGTAAGAATGGTGGCAGTCACAAACACCAGAAGATAGCGGGGTTTGTCCACCTCCGTGCGCCGTCGGAAGAAGGTTCCCAACAAGGGGAGATTGCCCAGGATGGGTACCGCTTCCACATAAGTGGATTTTTCGCGCTCCAGCACGCCGCCCATCACCACGGTTTCGCCGGACTTGACGGCAACGCGCGTCATCAACTCTTGCGTCCGATATTGCGGCAGGAATATGTCCAATTCGGCCGGTGCCGAGCCCACGGAGCCGACTTCTCTCAGAGTGGTAAATCTGACCATCTGGACGTCAGTATTTACCCGGGGATTAAGCGCGAGCAAAATACTTCGGCCATCGCCACTGATGCTGGCCATTACATTCAACTCGGACCCGGCGGTGATCTTGGTGGGCTTCCCGCTGGGAACGAACGAAGAGGCGGTGTAGTACTGCTGGACCGTTTGCTTGACCTGGTATTCCTCGTAATAGTATTGGACTTTGCCATCGGAAATCGTGGCGGGACGATTGTTCACCACTGTGAGCCTCGGGGCGCTCAACGTCTGACTCTCGCCACTCTGCTCCAGGGCGGTAATGGTGGCGCTCAAGGATTCGCGACCGAGAATATTGGTGAACGTTTCCTGGAGGCCAATCCCCAGGCTGGAAATGCTCTCGCTGCCGACCAATCCGGTGAAGTCTATCGGGCTGCGGCCGGATTGGCGCTGCCGGTCAGTTTCCCACAAAACCCCCAACCGGAGGAACGCGGGCTTGGAGATCGTGACAAACCGGGCTTCGATCAATACCTGCTGCACCGGCCGGTCAAACTCGCGGATGATGTTCTCGAGCACCTCAAGTTGTTCGGGTGTGCCGCGCGCGACGATCAAGTTGCGTTCGTAATCAATGTACCACTTGGAACCTGTAAACAGGTTGGTGATGACTTTCTCCAAGGCTGGCTGGGCCGGGGCGTCGTCGTTGACAAACTTCTTAAACTTCTGGGTTTCCGTTTCCGTTCGCACGTTGCCGGCCGTGATCACCTGGCGAACCATGTCTTCGGAGCCCAGTTGAGCCGGCAGGATGAAACCCTTTCTCAGTCGGTAGAAGCGTGTTTCCTCCATCAGCCGTTTGGGGTCCTTGGCATCCACCACCCAGACGAGTTCATTCCCTACCTGGAACTGCAATTCGTAGTTGCGTCCGATGTAGCGCAGAAGTTCGCCGAGGCGGACTTTGTTCAGGTTGATGCTGAGGGTTTGCTTGAGCGCGGGCAGGGCTTTGTCGGCCACGATGTTCACTCCCGCCGTCTGGCTTAAATTCAAGATGATGGCCTCCAGCGGCACATTATCGAGTTGAATCGTCACCTCCGTATCCAACACCTTGGCCATCTGCCCGCGGGCGCTGTCCAAGTCAAACAGCGGTCCCTGCTCGCGAATGACCTTTCCGTAAGTGTCCGGGATGTACGGGGCCGATTCGATGGCGGCCAGGGTGTCGCGCACATCCTTGGTCGCAGGCAGACCGCGATCCTTCTGTTCGAGCAGCAAGCTGGGAATCGTCGGATTAAAGACCGAATTCTTGGCATCCACCTCCCGGATTTTGTCCTCCAACGCCTGCTCGCGATGTTTCTGGCCTTGTTGCAGCACCCAATTATGGACCCGTTCCACCAAGGGATTGGTCGGCGCCTTGGCGTACAACTCGTCGGCCTGCTTGCGGGCTTCCTCCCAGCGCCCGCGCTCGGCCAGATACAGGACGTTGTTGATTTCCCAGTCGTGGACTTCGCTGTAACGAACCTTGGGGGGCGCCCCGGTCGCCGACGGGGCATTGGGATGCTGGCAGCCGGTCAGGACCACCACTCCCGCAGCGACGATTAGCAGTCTAAACATATTCCACACTTTTGCCGGATTCATTCCCAACATGCAATGGACGCAAATACAGCGGCCTGATTCAAGCACCGCAGCCATTAAGACGCAATTACGGTGTGGCGTCCAGCCTTCACTAAGAGTCTTTGGGCGACATGCTCGAATTGTCCGCTCTTCTCGCTGCGGCCTGGAGAGCTCAATCCGCCGCCCGCCGCCCGGGCCGGCTGTCGCGCAGCCGGTGCATCGTTGCCCGCTTGAGCTCAAGTTCGGATTCGCGGCGCTTAAGGTCCTCCCGCTTGTCAAACTGCGCTTTGCCCCGTCCAACGGCCAGCGCCACCTTGACTTTGCCGTTTTTCCAATACAGCGACAGTGGCACCAGGGCATTGCCTTTGATGGACGACAGTTCGAACAGTTTGCGAATCTCGGATTTATGCAGCAGCAATTTGCGCGGGGCTTTGGGCCGGTGATTCTGGAGATTCCCGTGCGAATACTCCTCAATATGAGCGTTGTGGAGGAACACTTCCTCGTTATCCACCCGGGCGAAAGCATCCCCAATCTGGCCTTTACCCGCGCGCAACGCCTTGACCTCCGTGCCGCGCAACACCAAACCCGCCTCGAAGGTTTCGAGAATATGGTAATCCCGCCGGGCTTTCGCGTTGGTCACAATATCGGACATAAACAGCTACAGCCAGAAGGTCGCCCTTCTGGCTGTGAAATTGCAGCAAACCCGCCGGCGGGCCAAAGTTACTCCGCCACGGCGCCAGCCGGGCCGCCTGCAGCTAGTGCTTCTTGCGCTTCTTGGCGGTGGGCCGTACCAACTCAACCAGTTCGGGCATCTCCCAACCCATGCGCTCCTCGATAATCTCACGCAAAGCAATGTCCGCCGCGCCCAGATGGGTGGCATTGGCGACCAAGGGCCGGCTCAGGCCGCCCGCGCCCGAATTAAGCTGGCGCACACGGCGCGACACCAGATTGATCAGCACATGGGGATTCCCCACCTTCTCCAGGGCTTTTTTGCAGAGTTCAGCGTTCACAATTTTCTTCAGTCAAATTGAGCGCGACAGCATAGCGGGTGGCTCTCCGTGCGCAATAGAAAAAACGACACCAAATTGCGCTTCGCGCGCATCTCGCTTTCTTGGAAGGTTGTGTGACAATCCGTTGAACGAGCGCGGATTACGGCGCCTGAACCAATGGGATTTCATTGCGCGTTGTGCCGCCCAGAGGTTGAAAAGCTAGGCGAGATTTACCGGACGATTCGCGTTTCACCCTCTGAACTGGCACCGCCAATCTGAATGGGCGCTGACTGTTGATCGAACGCGGGTGGAGGAAACGCGCGTCCGCTGTCACGCGGTTGGTGGTGAGCGTGCGTGAGTTTGAGGCTTGCATCAGGTGGAACGCGTCCGCATCAATCGGATATGAAAGTCTTCGGACTCACCGGCGGAATGGGCATGGGCAAGTCCACCGCGGCCGCCTTGCTTCAGGCGCGCGGCGTGGCGGTGGTGGACACCGACGACCTTGCGCGGCAGATCGTGATGCCGGGCCAGCCAGCACTGGCCGAGATCGGGGAAAGCTTCGGTGCGGGATTAGTTGGAGAGGATGGACAATTGCGTCGGGGCGAACTGGCGAGATTGGTATTTACCGACGAGGTGGCGAGGAAAAGACTTGAGGCAATTACGCATCCTCGCATTCGCGAATTGTGGCGCGAGCAGGTGGCAGCATGGCGGAATGAAGGCAGAAACCTTGCGGTGGTCATCATCCCACTCTTGTTTGAGACGCAGGCAGAAGCTGAATTTGATGCCGTGATTTGTATCGCTTGCACAACGGCAACACAATGGCGGCGATTAAGGGAGCGCGGGTGGTCGGACACAGAGATCGCCAATCGCTTGGCCGCCCAATGTCCGGTCGAAGAGAAGATGGCGCGTTCACAGCATGTCATCTGGACGGAAGGTGGGCTTGAGGTTCATCGCCAACAGCTCGACCGCGTTCTTGCGGGAAACTGAATAGTGCCGAGGGGCAGTTTCCGGTCGCCGGGCAGCCACACTCACGGATGTTCCATCGGCTTGCACGCGCCACTTGGTTGCGCCCACCGGAAACATTTCCCTTTCACGGCGGTGGCTGTTAACCTCGCCACACGATGATTCTCTCCCGTGATGAATTGCAGAGTCTGGTCGGACTGAAACACCGCTCCCCCCACCAGTTATTGGGCATGCATCCGTTGGGTGATGGCAGCGGCGTGGTCGTGCGGGCATTCGTGCCGGGCGCTCGCGCCATTGAAATCCAGCCCACTCACGAGAAGAAGCTGCCACGGCTCAAGCTGAAACGGGTTCATGACGCCGGCTTGTTCGAAGGCATGACACGAGAGATCAACCGGGTCTATGCCTACGACTTATTGGTGACCGACCATGCCGGCCAGGAGCAACGTTCGCGCGATCCTTATTCGTTCCTGCCTACCTTGAGCGAACCGGATCTGTTTCTGTTTGGCAAAGGCGATGAACGGCGCATCTACGAGAAACTGGGAGCACAACTGCGCACAGTGGATGGAATCAACGGCACCAGCTTCGCCGTGTGGGCGCCGAATGCCCGGCGTGTGAGCGTGGTCGGGGATTTCAACCAGTGGGACGGCCGGCGACACCCGATGCGGCTGCTGGGTGTCTCGGGCGTATGGGAGATATTCATTCCGGGCGTGGGCGTGGGAGCGCATTACAAGTTTGAGTTGGAGAATCTTCACGGGCGTATCGTCTTGAAAACGGATCCGTACGGTTTCTTCTTCGAGACGTCGCCCAAGAATGCCGCCATCGTGTGGGACAACCGGAAATTTGCCTGGACGGATCACCCCTGGCTGGAGCGGCGTCAACGGGACGCCCTGCGCTCGCCCATGAGCATTTACGAAGTGCATCTCGGTTCGTGGCGCAAGAAGTCGGCGGCTGAATCTTTCACGTATCGCGAACTGGCCGGGCTGCTGGTGGATTACCTGAAGCAAACCGGCTTCACGCACGTGGAATTTCTGCCGGTGGCCGAGCACGCATATTATCCCTCGTGGGGTTATCAGGTCACCGGCTTTTATGCCCCGACCAGCCGCTACGGGACACCCGACGATTTTCAACATCTGGTGAACGCTCTGCACGAGGCGGGCATCGGGGTGATCGTGGACTGGGTGCCCGCCCACTTTCCGCGTGACGACTGGGCGCTGGCGCATTTCGACGGCACGGCGCTTTACGAGCACGAAGACCCGCGCAAGGGGGCGCACCAGGATTGGGGCACGCTGATCTTCAATTATGGCCGGCATGAAGTGGTGAATTTCCTGGCCGCCAATGCCTTGTTCTGGTGCGATCGCTTCCACATTGACGGTTTGCGCGTGGATGCGGTGGCCTCGATGTTGTACTTGGATTACTCGCGGAAGGAAGGCGAATGGCTGCCGAATCAATTCGGGGGCCGGGAAAATCTGGAGGCGATTGAATTCCTCAAAAAGTTCAATCACCTGACGCACACGGAGTTTCCGGGCGTGGTGACCATTGCCGAGGAATCCACCGCCTGGCCGCTGGTGACCCGTCCCCCGTATCTGGGCGGGCTGGGCTTTTCCTTCAAATGGAACATGGGATGGATGCACGACACCTTGGGCTACTTCAAGCGCGATCCCATTCATCGCAAGTATCACCAAAATGATCTGACGTTTGCGATGCTGTATCACCACCACGAGAATTTTATTCTGCCGCTCTCGCACGATGAAGTCGTGCATGGCAAGAGTTCGTTACTGGGCCGGATGCCGGGCGATGACTGGCAAAAGTTCGCCAATCTGCGCGTACTGCTGGCTTATCAATGGCTGTTCCCTGGCAAACCGCTCTTGTTCATGGGCTGTGAATTCGGTCAGCGCGGCGAGTGGAACGCCGACACGGGACTTGACTGGGGGTTGCTCCAAGAGGGGCCGTATCATGCCGGTCTGCTACGGTTCGTGGCCGACTTGAACCGGCTGTACACCGGCGCTCCGGAATTATGGCGCTCCGACTACGACGACGCGGGCTTTCGCTGGATTGACTGCGCCGACCACGAGCGCAGTGTGCTGTCGTTCGCGCGACGGGATCCGCAAGGCGCCGGCATACTGGTCGCCATCCTGAATCTGACTCCCGTGGTCCAACCACGTTACCGGGTGGGCTTGCCGCGCCCGGATCGCTGGCGCGAGGCGCTTAACAGCGACGCCGCCACTTACGGCGGCAGCAACCTCGGCAATCTGGGCGGGGTGCTTGCCGAAGCTCATCCGTGGCACGGACAGCCGTATTCCGCCGAGTTTACGCTGCCGCCACTGAGTGTGGTGGTCTTCCAGCCGGAACAATGACGGGCGGCGACGTCACGTCCATTTTACCTGCAACACCCCGGGGCAGTCGCGCAGTTCGGCCAGCAACTTCGTCGAAACGGCGAAGGCCGACTTGCGCTTCGTCTTGACTTCGTAAGTTACGGTTTTCCGTCCCACCGCCAGATCGTAACTGAATTCCATCGCCTTGACCTTAACGCCGTGCGCCTTGATTTTCAGGCGCAACTCTTCCTCATTCAAAGCGTCGAGTTCGAGCGTAACGGTGAAGGTGGCGTACCAATCGGTTTGAATGTGTTTCTCGAGGGCGGGCACCAGCAGAAGCGCAAGCAACGCCACCACGGTGCCCACGAAACCTAACACAAACTCGCCACTGCCAAACACCAGCCCCAGCACCGTGACAAACCACAGGCTCGCCGCCGTCGTAACTCCGCGAATTAACGTATCATGCCGCAGGATGGTGCCCGCGCCCAGGAAACCGATGCCTGTCAGAATCCCCGCACCCAGTCGCGCCGGATCGGGTCGCCAGTTGACGCCGTCGCCGGGGGCCGCGCTGCCGAAGAACATGATCTGGGACAGGATCATGGCCAAGGCCGAGGCCGTGCCGGTCAACACGGTGGTGCGCAGTCCGGCGGGACGGCCATGACGCTCGCGTTCCCAGCCAATGATCGCACTGATCAGGACCGTGGCCAGGACGCGCAGCAGCACATCGGAAACCGAAACCGGTTCGTTCATGGCGAAGTCTGGCTTGATGCAGTTCGTGGAACTGCGGTTCTGATTGGTAATTCAGGCGTGTTTGCTTTTGAACGCAAGGATTTTCAGCCGTGCGCTATGGCAGAAAAAACTGGCGGCTGGTGCGAGCCAGCCGCCAGTAAACCAAACCCAGTAGAGAAGAGCATCAGGTCGGAGACCTGACACATACCAGCGGAGTCAAGAGGCGTTGCGCCAGCACCTTGACGGTGAAGGCGGAGGGCAATACAAGATCCGACATTGTTGGACTTTGTATCATCTGCATGGCGTCCAGAAAAGCAGCCCATATACCAAGTGGTTTGGGTGCGCGCTTGCACCTGGCGGTGATGCGTTGGTGCCTCGACGAGAGACACTCCCGCCCAAGATTCAATCAAAGTGTCCTGCTATTGGGGGTAGCGATCCAGCTTCGGCAGGACGCCGATGCGCTGATCCAATTGAAACTCCACCACACCTCGCCGCACGCTGATTCTCGTTTTGCCAGCTAATGCGGCGGCTTCGAGCGTTTCCCACGCCGTCAGATTCCAGGCGGCGAAACTGTGACGGTAGAAATCCCATGAGTCCATCGAACGCGCGTAAGGGCGGAGTCCGGTCCGTACGGGCTTCCTGATGGAGGATAGGAGTTGGTCCCAGTCGCGGTCATGGAACAACCAGTGCGGCAGGGGACCGCGCTGCTGCAACTTTGCGACAGTCGGGGGGTGCTGCACCTCCACGATCAGGTCGAGCACGTCTTCCTCCGAGTGAAGCAGCAGAAACGGCGGGCGGAAAGTGGCGCGCAGTGGCGAATGGTTCGTCAGTGCCACCACCGCATCCAGCAAGGACGGACTTTCGTTTGTCAACGGCACCTTCACCCGGCGGAAGAAATACAACTCATCCGTGGCGCCCGGCATGAAGATCAGCGCCTTGACGATGGGGTTGGACTGAAAGGCGTTGAGCATTAGCGGCACGCAATTCGTACGATTCAACTCCCGCACACCGCTGCCCAGTGGCATGGGTTGCAACTCGCGGGGCCAGTCTCCGGTCTGGGCGGAAACCCAGCCGCCCGTCCACAACGACAGGATAATGGCAACAATTCGCATGGTTTCAGAATGTAAGTTGGACTTTGGCTTCCTGGATTTGCGAACTCCAGCGCGCATGGAAACTGAGTTGCTGATGCAGCATCTCCAGTCGGTCAAGCAGCCGTCCCCGTGCGGGTGACTCCGCGGCAGTGCCCAACCATTCCGCGTCGAGGGCCTTCAGTTCATCAAGCAAGACCGCTTGGTGTTCGGTGAGTCGCTTGAGCACGGCGGTGAGCCGGTCAGCCCATTCCCCTCCCTGTTCAAATCGTTGCACTTGCAGCAACGGCGAGGTGACGCTGGCCTTCTCCGTCAAAAAGGCGTTCACCTGCCGGAAGAGTTGGGCGATCTCAATGAACCAGTTGGCGAGGTCGGGTGGAATGTCCTGCATGTCTCCCGGTTTGCGACCCAATTCGAGCTCCAGCAAATGCCGCAAGCGATCCTTGGGTTCGCGCAGGCAGTGGTAGGCTGCGTTCAATTCGGCGTAGGCCCGTGCCGCCGCAGCTTTCCCGGTATCGGTTGCGCTGTGAATTCGATCCGGGTGCAGCCTTGCGGACTGGGTGAGGAAAATGGCTTTGAGTGAATCCACGTCCTGCCACGGGCGGCGCGGCACGTTGAGCAGGGCGAAGTAATCGGTCATGCCCGGCTGGTTAGGCGCTGAAACTTTCGCCGCAGGAACAACTGGTGGCGGCGTTGGGATTCGTCACCTTGAATCCGCCGTCCAGCGCATCAATGTAGTCCAACTCGCTGCCGGTGACGTACAGTGCGCTCTTGGGGTCCACGACCACGCGCACGCCGGCGGTTTCGACGAGGAAATCCCGATTGGCCGGACCGTCCTGCAAATCCATTTTGTATTGCAGCCCGGAACAACCGCCGCCCACCACGGCCACGCGCAGTACGCCACCGGGCCGGCCTTGCTTGGTGAGCAGGGCGCCGACTTTGCTCCCGGCATTGGCGGTCAATTTGATCAACCGTTCATCTCCGGTTCGAAACGTCGGAGCGGCGACCGGCTGCGCTTGAGTGTTGGCAATCATCGTTGGACCGGCAGCAAGGTAGCTGCCGACCCGCTCACCGTCAACGCAACCGACGGCCAGAGCATGCATCCGCCAATCCACCGCCACGTCACCCCAACCAGCCGGGAATTGCTCTCGTGGTGCAGCGTGCCGTCCATACCGGGGCAAACGTTTGGTGGCGCAGGACCCGCGTTGGCTGGTCTGCGCGCAGAGCATTTGAGTAGCAAACCCATCGCTTCCGCTCCCGCACGGGCAAGTTTTGCATCGCGACCAAGGACGCCGCCGCCAGTGCCGGAGGATAAAACGCAATGCACTTCTTTCTGGCCCACGGAGGGATGGCGCGCTATTGATGGAAATATGAAAGGCAGACCACTGTTTTCCAAGGGCCGCACTGCCATCACGGCGTTCATGGGGCTTTCGCTGGCGGGCGCGCTCCTTCCCGGTTGCGCGTCTCATTCATCCACTCGCGCCGCGGACACGATCCACGCGAATTTCCGTTTTGCGGAAGTGAGTGAACAGTCCCTCGGGCTCTGGGACGGCGACAAACCCGTGCTTGTTTACAACCACGGGATCATCCGCAAGGAGGGTGTGCCGGCGGATCGGGCGCGGAGTTCTTACGTGCATCCGCTGCACGGGCTCGACGGCGAAGTGTTGACGGATGATTTTCCGCGAGACCATTACCATCATCGCGGCCTCTTCTGGGCCTGGCCGCATGTGCGCATTGGCGACAAGGAGTATTCCCTGTGGGACCTGCGCGGCATCCGCCACCAGTTCGAGCAGTGGATGGAAAAGGAGGCCTCGGGCACCGGCGCAACGCTGGCGATGGAGAACGGCTGGTACGTGGGCGGGGAGAAAGTGGTGCAGGAAAGAATCCGGCTGCGCGTGCATCCGGCGAAAGCGGACGCGCGCGCGATTGATGTGGAATGTGAATGGGTGCCGGTGAAAGCGCCCATGACGCTGACCGGCGCTGAGGGCAAGAGTTACGGTGGCCTCACGTTGCGCTTCGCGCCCGGCACCAATACGGCCATCACCATCCCGGCCGGACTTACCAAACAGGACCTGCCGATGACCAACTTGCCCTGGGCGGATTTGACACGGGATTGGCATGCGGAAAAGTCCACCAGTGGGGCGGCGATCTTCGTGCATCCGAGCCATCCGGACTTTCCACCGCAATGGTTGACGCGGCATTACGGCGTGCTGTGCCTCGGCTGGCCGGGCGTGAAGCCGGCGACGTTTCCCGTCGGTGAAGTCATCCGCTGCCGCTATCGCGTGTGGATCCACCGCGGGCCGGCGAGTGCGGAGCAGTTGTCCCGCGCTTATGAGGAGTACCGGGCCGCGACGGGCGCGAACCGGTGACGCGCACGGAAGACCTGGCTTCCCAACCACTGCGGAACGTCCCCGTTCCGTGGCTTAAACATTCCCTGCCACTGGTGCAAACACATCGTATGGCTGGCCGTACTGCGCGAAGTAGTGTAACGAGTAAGCGCGGCTGAACACCAACACTGGCAGCAACAGCACCGTGCCAAGGTAGGGAATGGCCATGAAGCAACCCGCCACGCAACAAGTCACCAGCACGAGGGTCAGGAGGATCGCACCGATGGCGATGGCCAGCACAAGCTGGAACAGCAGATAGAGGAGGAAGTGACCGGGTTGGGCGCGGAGCAGGCTCAGGAGTTCCTTCCAACTTTCCAGGCACGAATTGCTGCGCAGGAACATGAGCGGTACCACGAAATCTGTGGTGAATTTCCCCACCAGGAAGAACACGATGGCCACGAGGATCAAACCCAGCACCAACGCGATCAATAACAACACGCCCAAGACCGTCGCCGCCTCGTGGCGGACCATGCTGAAGACCGCAAGGGCGGCCAGCCCAAGAAATGGCAGCGTTACCAGGAAGCTAATCAATCCCAGAATGACTCGGAACAGGAACAAGCTGTTGCCCTGCCGACTGAACTGACGCCACGGTGCGCTGACCTCCGCGCGGTCCAGCGCCACGCAATGCAGGAACATGAACTTCCCGCGGCTGTTGAGCCAGGTGAATAGCAGCCACAAGCCGATAATGAAACAGACCACGGTCACAACCAGCGGCACGAGCCACCAGAGATTCTGCACTGCGAAATCGCGCGCCTGCTCCAACGCTTCACCGGGGTTGCCGCCACTGCGGCGGGAGGAACTGCTTGAGGGAAAATTGAAGCTCAACCCCTGTTCGCCCAATTGGGCCAGCCACGCGCAAAAGCCGATGAGGCACCATTTACCCAGATCAAACGGCTGAAACAAAACCCGCTTCACCCGGTCAATCGCCTGATTGAAAGGAAGGAGGACACTGATCTCTGTCGGCGCCGTTGTCATGTTTCCACCGAGGTTGATGGTTCCGAATCCAGTGGAACGCTATGCCGCCGAGGACAGGAGGGGAAGCGTAAATTTCAGGGCAATTGGTTCCGCCAGCCGGTGTAGTGGAGGGTACAATCAAGAGTCTGCTTGCTACCGGAGGATGGAGACTTTCTTGCGGAGCCAACAGCAGCACGGAGCGATGGGATGCATTTGGATTCCAGAATCCGCAGTTAACTGGCCTGAAGCTTGCATTGTGGGTGAATTGCGCTCATACTGCCCATGCAAATCCGGGGCACATTCAGAATGACCCAGCCAGCCAAAATCCTCGTGGTGGACGACAATCCCGTTGTCTTGTTGGGGCTGGAGCACGCCCTGCGATCCGCCGGGCATGACGTGGTGGAAGCGCGGACGGGAGCAGACTGTCTGCGGAAAGCGCGGGAAACTTCCCCCGATCTGGCTTTGTTGGATGCGGTATTGCCCGACATTCATGGCGTGGAATTGTGCCGTCAACTCAAGCGCGATCCAGACTTGGCCCACATCTTTGTGGTGTTGTTGTCGGCGACGGAGGTTTCGGGCGACTTCAAGGCTACCGGACTCGAAGCGGGAGCGGACGATTACATTGCGCGACCGGTGGAAAACCGCGAGCTGCTGGCACGCATTGAAGCACTGTTGCGCATCCAACGGGCGGAAGCCGGTTTGCGCACGGCCCAAATGGAACTGGAGCGGCGGGTGGAGGAGCGCACGGAGGAATTGGTGCGCGCCAATGCGGCCTTGCAGGAAGAAGTCCGGACACGACAGGAGGCGGAGGAGGCTCAACGTCGTCTAGCCGAGCGGTTGACCATTATCCATTCGGTGGATCAGGCGATATTGGAGGCCCGTTCCGCGGAGGAAATTGCGGACGCGGCCTTGTCCCATATTCATCAATTGTTGCCGTATGAACAGGCGAGCGTCTGGGAAGCCGATGAATCTCAAGGGCGACTTGCCTTGCTCATTGCGTATGAACATGGAAGGATGATGCGGGAAAAACGGCGCCATGTCCTGCTTGAGCAGGTGGCTCATTTGCGCGTGATTCAGGCGGCCCAACCTTTCCGGATGACCCAAACCACCAATCTGTTCAACGTCGGCACCACTGCCGAATCGGGGGACAAGCAGTGGCGGGCTTTACTTGATCTGCCATTGATCGCCGGAGACAAATTGACCGGCGTGTTGAATTTTGCCACGGACGAACTGAGCGCCTTCACGCGCGAGCATGAGGAAATAGCGAGGGAGGTCGCGACCCAGATGGCGGTGGCGTTGCTGCAGTCCCGATTGGTCGAGCAACTCGTGGCCAGTCGGGAGCATTTGCGGGCACTGTCGCTGCGGATGGTCGAAGTCCAGGAAGCCGAGCGGCGATTCATCGCGCGGGAATTGCACGATGAAATCGGCCAAACGCTGACCGGCTTGAAACTGCAACTGGATTTATGCCTGCCGCTGGCGACGGGTCCGTTGCAGGCGTCCTTGAGCGAGGCGCGTGGTTGGGTGGAGGATTTGATGGGCCAGGTACGCCGGCTGTCGCTGGATTTGCGCCCGCAAATGCTCGACGATCTTGGCTTGCTGACCGCACTGGACTGGCACTTTCAGCGATACACTCAGCAAACCGGCGTGCGCGTGGAGTTCCACCACACACTATCCGCCACGCGATTGTCCGGCGATCTGGAAACCGCCGTCTTTCGCATTGTGCAGGAGGCGCTCACGAACGTGGCCCGCCACGCCGGCACCAAAGACGTGCAAGTGCAACTCGATCTCAACCCGGCGGACCTGACGTTACGGATCAAGGATCAAGGTGTCGGATTCGACGCGGCCCAAAGAACTCGCGGCGTCTCCAGCGGTTTGGACGGAATGCGCGAACGCGCGAATCTCCTGGGTGGCGAGTTCAAATTGGAATCCTCGCCGGGCCAGGGAACCGCCATCACTCTCACACTGCCGTTGGACATGATAACCAATGCCTCACCTGCCAATCCTTCGCCATGAATCCCATCACGCTCGTGCTGGCCGAAGACCACCACATTGTGCGGCAGGGCTTCAAAGCCTTGCTGGATGCGGAAAAGGACTTTCGTCTCGTGGGGGAAGCCAGCGACGGCTTGGAGGCGGTGCGGTTGGTGGAATTACAGCGCCCCGACGTGTTGCTGCTCGATCTGATGATTCCGCGGCTGCACGGCTTGGAAGTGACGCGGCAAGTCCGACAGAACCACTCTGCAACGCGGGTGGTGATCCTGTCCATGCATGCCGACGAACCTTATGTGATGGAGGCTTTGCGCAATGGCGCCGCCGGCTACGTGCTCAAGGATTCCACCGCTGCAGACCTGGTCAGAGCCGTGCGCCAGGTCATGGCTGGCCACCGCTACTTAAGCCCTGCGCTGGCTGACTTGGCCATCGTCGGATACGTCCGCAAACCGGGAGAGGTCGTCGCCGATGCCTATAATACCCTGACCAACCGCGAGCGGATGGTGCTGCAACTGGCCGCCGAGGGGCATACCAGCCAGGAAATTGCCAAACAACTGTTCATCAGTCCGCGCACGGCAGAAACCCACCGGGCGAATCTTATGCGCAAGCTCTCCATCAAATCACAGACCGAATTGGTGCGCTTCGCGATTCGCAAAGCAATCATTCCGCCGTAAGAATTGTCGCGCAACCTTACGTGAGCCTGGATGGAGAAAATACCAGCCAGTACGGATTACCCCGCTCGCATTGCTGGATTACTATGAGCCACAGTTAAACGAATCTTCCGGTGTTGCTGTGGCCCTGTCACAGGCTTTGGGTAGAACTGGATCCAACCAGATCATGCCCTAAGGGAATGGCAAGGGGCAGCAAGGGCATGTTGCGAGAGCGGTTTGTCTCGAATTGGGAGATCGTTGCCGACGGGACCTTGTGGAGTCCCGTCGTTAGCACCAGCAAAGACCCAAAGACATTATGAAACCAAACCTCAATACCTTGATGCGCGCGGGAGCCGTGGCGTTGGCAGTTGCCGCGTGGTCGTACATTCCAACGAGCCAGGCGCAGGATAATCCGCAAGAACAGTGGAATGAAAGATATCGCAGTGAATACGAGATACCCCTGGGCACCTACACCGGGCGCTCGCCTTTTATGCGGCCAGGGGAGCGGCCAGCGCCGGCCCCCAAGCCGGTGGTAGCCCCCCAGCCCGCCCCGGCCCCAGCTCCGGCTCCGGCCCCAGCGCCGGCCCCAGCGCCCAAAGTGGGATGCAGCGATCCGACTTGGGGATTGATTCGCATGACCAAGAGCATGCCGGCTGAAGCGGCCTTGGGCGGCGAATTCATGGCGGAGTTGAAACTGACCGCCGCCGCCTGCGCCGGCAACGTGGTCGTGCGCGACACCGTGCCCGACGGCGCCAGCTACGTGCGCAGCGAACCCGCTGCCACGGTCGAAGGCAATCAACTGGTCTGGAGAATCGGCAACCTGGATGGCGGTGAAGCCCGTACCATCAAAGTGTATTTCCGGGCCGATAAAGAAGGCACGCTTGTCAATTGCGCGGTGGTTTCCGCCGATCCGCGGGTTTGCGCGGCCACTTTTGTGGGTAAACCCGCGTTGGCCATCGAGAAAACCGGGCCGGCCACTGCCATCTTGGGCAGTGACGTGACCTACAACATCGTCGTGAGGAATACCGGCACCGCCGTGGCCCGCAACGTTGTGCTGACGGATCCCGTGCCCAATGGCTTCACCGGACAACCGGTGACTCTGAACCTCGGCGATATTGGCCCCGGCCAGTCCAAACCGGCCAGCGTCACCTTCAAGACCACCCAACGCGGCAAATTCTGCAACGTGGCGACGGCAAATTCCGCCAATGCGGGCAAGGTCAGCGCCGAAGCCTGCACCACCGTTCTGCAGCCCGGACTCAAGATCGAAAAATCCGGAACCAAAGCGCAGATCCTCGGCCGCAATGCCGATTACGAAATCGTGGTTTCGAATACCGGTGACACCACGCTCAACAACGTGGTGGTGACCGACACCGCTCCGTCGCCGACCAGCATCGTGGCGGCTCCGGGTGCAAACGTCAGCGGTAACACCGCTACGTGGACCATTCCCGAACTCAAGTCCGGCGAGAAACGGACCCTCACCATCAAGCTGACCGCCAAGACAGCAGGCAATCACTGCAATGCTGTGCGCGTCGCTGCTGGTGGCTTGAGCGACAATGCTGAAGCTTGCACCGTCTGGCGCGGTATCGCGGGCGTGTTGCTCGAAGGCGCGGATGATCCGGATCCGATCCAGGTTGGTGAAACCACCACCTACACCATCCGGGTTACCAACCAGGGTTTCGCGGACATCACCAACGTGAAAGTCGTGTTTGATTGTGACGAAGAGGCGGCCCCGGTCAGTTCGCCGCAGGGCACGGTTGCCGGCAAGCGCGTCACCTTCCCGACGGTGCCGAGGATTGCGCCGAAGGCCAACGTGACTTACACGGTCATCGTTCGCGGCGTGAAGCCCGGTGACTCCCGTAACACCATCACCTTGACCTGCGAAGAGTTGCAATCGCCAGTCATCAAGGAAGAGAGCACCACGGTTTACTAAGACAAACCGCCACAACCAAGGCTGGCAGGCCACCCGGCCTGCCAGCCTTCTTGCTAAACACATTTATGAAGGCATACACGATAGCAATTCTGGCGGTGACGGCGGCCCTTACTTTGGTCGCCGGTTGCAGCAAGCAGGATTCATCCTCGCCCGCCAACCCGGTGGAAACCGAGAAAACGGCAGGCAGCCTGGCCGATCAGTTGCAGGACACAGCGGAAGCCGCGAAGGCGTCGGCGGAAAAAGCTGCGGGCGAAGTCGCCAAACAGGCCGAGACGGCGGCCACAGCGGCCAGTGGGACCGCGCAAACCCTGATCGATAAGGCTCGCGGTCTGGTGGCCGAGAAGAAGTATCAAGATGCCCTGACCGTGTTGGGGCAGTTGTCGGATCTCAAACTGACGGACGACCAGAAGAAACTGGTCGAGTCGCTTAAGACCCAGATTCAAAAAGCGCTCGCCGGTCAGGCCGCGACAGACGGCGCCTCGGCGGTCGGCAATCTTTTGGGGGGCAAAAAGTAGCCGCCGGAGTTCGAAGTGCCTTAGGTGCGGTGGAAAGCATCCCTTTCGGAGGGCGGTGTTTGAGGTAAAGCCGGTCACTCCACTGGCCGGGAAGCGGCTTGTTTGCGCGTTCCAGGCGAACCGTCGCGAGGGAGGGGCAGTTCCGAGCCACCGTTCACCCGGTCTTAAGCGCGCACGATGGACTCAACGATCATGACGCGGATAGTTTTAGCCGAAGATCATTTCGTGATGCGCCAGAAACTAAAACAGTTGCTGGCCAGCAGGGGAGATGTCGTCGTGGTGGGAGAAGCCGCCGATGGCGAGGAGGCATTGCGTTTGACGCTGGAATTGCAGCCGGACGTGCTCCTCACGGATTTGTCCATGCCCCGGTTGCATGGACTGGAATTGACGCTCCGTCTCCAGGCGGAGCACTCGGCAGCGCGAGTGGTAATCGTCTCCGTGACTACGGAGGAACCGTATGTACTGGCCGCCTTGCGCAACGGGGCGCAAGGCTATGTTGGCAAGGATTCCTGCCGCCAGTATTTGCTTCCGGCCATCGAAGCGGTCCAGTCTGGGCAGCAGTACTTGGCGCCACCGCTTGATCCCAACCTGCTCGTGCGTTACCGCGAATCCACCGACTCCGCAAAAGTCGAGAAGCTCGTTGCATCTGAATAGTCTTCTGACTGCTGCCCCTTCAGCGAGTTGCATTCGATCAACTCCGCCAATTTCCCGCGTGCATGAGCTTGGGCGCGCGGATTAAGCTGCCGCGAAAGCACGCCGCTGATGTTGATGAACGCAACCCCGATCGCCGTCCCAGCGCCACCTGCCTTCCAAGGGGAACGACGGGGGCGGGCTTGGCGCCGACATCCGATCCTGCCGTGGGTGCTGCTGGGCGTTTGTCTTACGGCGAGTTTCATTGGGTGGCACCTGGCCCGTGTGCAAACCTCCGCTCGCGAACAGGCGGACTTTGAAGTGCGTGTGTCGCAAGTCATCAGTCGAATCCAGGAACGGATGCTGGCTTATGAGCAGGTGTTGCACAGCGCACGCGGTTTCTTCGCCACCCAACCCACCGCCACTGCGCATCAGTGGCGGAACTTTGTTTCGTATTTGTCGCTCGATAAATTCTATCCCGGCATCCACGGCTTGGGTTTCGTGGCGTATCTGCCGACGGAGGCAGTAGGCGCTTACACCAATGCCTTTGGTGGCGAGTCACCCACAGACTTATCGGTTCATCCAGAGGGTTCGCGCACCAACCTCTCCTTTGTCCAGTTCATCCATCCCGCCTCCAGAAACCGCGAGTGGCTCAACCTCGACTTTGGGAGCAATCCTCAGTTGTCCCCGATTGCCAAGAAGGCCCGCGATGAGGGCACCGCAATGCTCACCGGATGCTTGGACTTGGGCGACGCGATGGCGACCAGCGCCCGGCTGGCCATGTTGCTTGCGGTGTACCGCGAGGGCGTGCCGGAGGTCGAACCAGCTTCACGCCCGGCGGCCTTGGCGGGCTGGGTGTTCGCCGTGTTTCACATGGAGGAATTATTGGAAGATATCCTGGGACCGCACGGGGCGGATGTGGATTTTGAGATTTTCGACGCAGTGGAAGCTTCGGTGCAGCACTTGGTGCATGATGAAGATGGCATTTTGCAGACGCCGAACCAGTCTCTCCAGGGTGCGCGTACCGAACGCTCCCGGCTGAATGTTGGCGGGCGGACATGGACGCTGCATTTCGCGACGAAGCCAGCGTTCCGAGCAACGCGCGCGCGTGGGCAGCCGCTGACCATCCTGCTTGCTGGTATCTGCATCAGCCTGCTGGTCTTCGGCATCACGCTTTCGCTGGCAACCACGCGTCGGCGGGCGCTCGTACTGGCAGAACAAATGACGATCCGGTTGCGCTTGCAGGAACGCGCGCTGGCGTCCAGTGGCAGCGGCATCATCATTGCCGATGCCACCCAGCCGGATTATCCGGTCGTCTTCATCAATCCCGCCATTCAGCAGACCACGGGTTATGGGCCGGAGGAGTTGTTGGGCCGCAATTGCCGACTGTTGCAGGGAGACGACCGCGACCAGCCCGCTCTGGACGAGTTGCGGGCGGCGCTGAAGGCGGGGCGACCGTGCCGTGTGACGCTGCGGAATTATCGCAAGGACGGGGAACGCTTCTGGAATGAACTCAGCATTGCTCCCGTCCGGGATGAAACCGGGCGGCTCACCCATTTCGTGGGCGTCAGCGAAGATATCACGGAGCGGGTACGCGCAGCGGAGTCGCTGGCGCAGTCAGAACGGTTTGCCCGGGCGACGATTGATGCATTGTCGTCGAGTCTGTGTGTGACGGATGAGTCCGGCACCATCATTGCCGTGAACCAGGCATGGCGTGATTTTGCCACCGCGAATGTGCCGGCACCGCACCATGCGCAGGAGGGTCAAAACTACCTGGCAGTTTGTGATGCGGCCGCAGCGGCTGGATCGAAAGATGCCGCGACTTTTGCCGCCGGCGTGCGGGCGGTGATGCGCGGGGAACGGCCGGCGTTTGCCATGGAGTACGATTGCCACTCGCCGACAGGGAAACGCTGGTTCAACGCGCGGGTGACACGGTTTGCCGCGGAGGGGCCAACGCGCGTGGTCATAGCACACGAGAACATCACGGAGCGGAAGCTGGCGGAACTGGCTCTCGAGGCCGAGCAGCGCCGGTTACGCCGGCAAAGTCGCCGCCAGACCGCCTTGGCGGAGATTGAACTGGCGCTCAATACCCAACAAGAATTGCGCACGCTGCTCGACCGGATTGTTCAGGCGGCCACCGAGTTGGTGCCTGCCACAGGCGGTGCCAGCGTCATCCTTTGGGACCAGGCTGCGCAGTCATTCACCACGAGTGCCTCGACCGTGCCCAATCAGGAAAAAGAAATGAGCGCCCGGCGCGTTCGCCGTCAAGGCGGGGCGAGCCGCTGGATCGTGGATCACGCAGAGGCCGTGGTCGTGCCCGACACGCGTCAGGATCCATTCGAGGCCAATGCCATGCTGGCGGAATATGGCTTGTCTGCCTATGCGGGGGTGCCGTTGCTGGCGGAGCAGGAAGTGCTGGGTGTGCTGTATGCCCTGGATCAATCGCCACGCAACTATTCGCCGGAAGACCTGGACTTTCTGCGGGCCCTGGCGCAACGGGCCGCCATGGCAATTGCCAAAGTGCGGCTCTATGAATCGTTGCGCCAGGCCAAGGACATAGCCGAGGCGGCCAGTCGGGCCAAGAGTGAATTCCTGGCCAACCTCAGTCACGAGATTCGCACCCCGTTGAACGGCGTCATTGGCCTGGCCGAATTGGCACTGGAAACCCCGTTGACTCGCGAACAGAAGAATTACCTGGTCGCCATCCGCAAATCCGGCGCGGCCCTGCTCGAAATGATCAATGACTTGCTCGACTTTTCCAAGATCGAGGCTGGCAAGCTGGTATTGCACCGGGAGCCATTTCTGTTGCGCGATAATGTCGGCGGCGTGCTGAAAGCGCTCGCGCTTCGGGCGCAACAGAAGAATCTTCACCTGGCCTGGCAGGCGCATCCCAAAGTGCCGGATCAACTCGTCGGCGATGCGCTTCGGCTCAGTCAAATCCTCTTCAATCTGGTCGGCAACGCGATCAAGTTTACCGAACAGGGCGAAGTGAAACTGGAAATCCGGCTGGCCGGTGACGAAACCGCTCACTTTCGGCGCCCAGTGGCCTCGGTCGCGTCGTCCGTCGAAACCTGTACGCTCCACTTCATTGTCAGTGACACCGGTATCGGCATCCCGCCGGAAAAGCAGGCGGCGGTGTTTGAACCCTTTGCGCAGGCAGACAGTTCCATCTCCCGCAAGTATGGGGGCACCGGACTGGGATTGAGCATTTGCCAGAACCTCACCCGGCTTATGGGCGGGCAGGTTTGGTTGGAAAGCGAACCCGGACGCGGCAGCCGGTTTCATTTCACCGCGGAGTTTGCGTTGGGGGCGGTTACAGCCGCCAACCTTCTTCCAGAGGAAACGCCGGCATCTGCCGCAGAATCCGCTCCGCAGCCGCCGTTGCACGTGTTGTTGGCCGAGGACAATCCCATCAACTTGGAGCTGGCGATGGCCATCCTGGAGAAGCTTGGCCACTCCGTGCTGGTCGCTCCCAATGGTCGGCAGGCGCTTGCGGCGTTGGATCATGCGACCTTTGATCTCATTCTCATGGACATGCAGATGCCCGGCATGGACGGCTTGGAAGCCACGCGCTTGATCCGTGAGGGGGAAAAGGCCACGGGGGGCCGGGTGCCGATCATTGCCCTGACCGCCCATGTCCTGCCCAGTGACCGGCAACGATGTCTGGCGGCGGGCATGGACGATTACGTCGCCAAACCCATCCGCCGGGAAGACCTGTTGGCGGCCATCGGTCGTGTGCTGAAACATGTGAACCCAAGCGTCTCCTCGAAGCGATCCATGCTGGACCGCGAGAAACTGCTTCGCGAACTCGACGGCGACACCGGTGTCTTGCGGCGCATGGCCCGGCTGTTTTCCGAAACGACGCCCGATTTGATTTCGCAAATCCGCACCGCCATTACTGCCCAGGATGCCGGCGCCGTAGCCAATGCCGCGCATGTGCTGAAGGGATCGGCTTTACAATTGTGCGCTGTGCCTGCCTACCTGGCGGCTCGGCGATTGGAGGAAGCCGCCCGCCGCAGCGACCTCTCCGTGGCCGCCGCCCAGTTGGAACATCTGACGGCTTGTCTGGCCCGGCTGGAGCAGGAGTTGAATCAACTCATCAACCCTCGATAGCGCGTAATAATTGGAGGTTTCCTCGGCTGTCCTGTCCTTGAACCCGACTCCATAATTCTGGACAGGTGGCTGGCACAATGGTGCGACGAACGTGAAATACCGGATGGCATCACGACTGCTTAATGCGAAGCATGATGGCCGTTTTACACATTGTGATGGTTCTGATTTCTGCCGGGTTGGTGGTAGAATTGTTTGCCGCGGCGACCGCGCCGATCGGGTGCCAGGACGAGAAAGGATTCCACCTCGGATCGGAGCACGCCGACTACGGCGAGGATGTTCACTCCGGCAATCCCAGTTAGGCGCGGGCATCAGACCGAACGTTGATAGGAAGTTTTGTTCGCCCAAGGAGGCGGGCAAGATGGCTCGGCCCCACGGCCCTTGTTGTGTTGCCGGCAAAGCCATCCACTGAATAGTCCCCTGTCAGGAACTTGTGCGCCCGCTGCGCTCATCCGCGTGACGCAGCACCCCTGCGCGCCGCCTGCCGGGGGACTTTGGCTTTCCGCCATCCGAATGTACGCCATCAGGCCTGCCACATCCCACCCCAATGGTCAGTGCTAATCCCTGCCCGCCGCCTTGATGAACGGTTGGATTTCGTCCATCAATCGGGCAAATCCCGCCAATGACACCTGCTGTGCGCCATCACTCCAGGCTTCGGCGGGATTCGGATGAACCT
This sequence comes from Verrucomicrobiia bacterium, assembly GCA_026125285.1. GTDB lineage: Bacteria > Verrucomicrobiota > Verrucomicrobiia > Limisphaerales > JADLHS01 > WYBW01. Next base: position 184,043 of record JAHCLO010000011.1, read on the forward strand.
CAATGAGCAGCGCGTCCGCGCCCATTGCCACCGCACCCTTGCACATCGTGGTTACCAAATCCGCCCGACCGGCGCCCTGGCTCGGGTCTATGACAATGGGGCAATGCGACTCGTGCTTGATGATCGGGATGGTGGCTAGATCAAGGGTGTTACGGGTGTAGGTTTCAAAGGTGCGAATCCCGCGCTCGCAGAACATCAGGTTGGAATTTTCATTGGCCAACACGTATTCGCCTGCCAACAACCACTCCTCAATCTTCATGGACAGCCCGCGCTTGAGCAGAATGGGTTTTCCGGTCCTGGCCGCGGCGATGAGCAATTGGAAATTCTGCGCGTTGCGGGCGCCAATCTGGATGATATCCGTATATTCAGCCACCAGATCAACATGCTGCTCGGAAAGCAATTCGGTGATAATGGCCAATCCGGTGAGGCGACGCGCCTTGTCGAGCAGTTTCAAACCTTTCAGACCCAGCCCTTGGAACTCGTACGGCGACGTGCGCGGTTTGAACGCACCACCCCGGAGAATTGTCGCCCCCGCTTGTTTCACCGCTTCGGCCGCCGTGAGCAACTGCGTCTCGCTTTCCACCGAGCACGGCCCGGCCATGATGTGGAGTTTCCTTCCGCCAATGACATGCTCGCGGACCTTGATGGCGGAATCCGCCGGATGCGCCTCACGGCTGACCAGCTTGTAGCGCTTCTGGATCGGCATGACGCTCTCGACCGCCCGCGGGAACTGGGCAAGGAGCGTTTCGAGATTTGCATGGGTTAGTTCGTCGCCAATGGCGCCGACGACGGTGCGTGCCACGCCGCGCATGACGTGCGGCGTGTAACCAAGCTTGCGAATCTCATTCAGGACGGCGCGCTCGTCCTTCTTCGAGATGCGCGGTTTCAGTACAATGATCATAGGTTTTTATGGGTTGGCCGGGTTGCACGTCGCGGGGCACAAAAAAGCCGCAGGCGTCGTGGCGACCTGCGGCGATGTTTTATTTCTCAGAGTCTATCGCAGCCGCAAGTACGCGCCCGCCGGCCAAAAGTAAAAAAAGCAATACTTGCCGCCGAATGCGTTGGTGACTTGCTGACTGCGCCGATTCACGAGGGGACTCTACCAGACCCAGCCTGGCCGTCAAGCATGCGGATTTGGTCTGCGAGCTGGCCGGCTGGCCGCGGCTTGTCCACCCAGGCCGGAATCCTTAATGTGGACTTAATGCAAATCCGTGTAGATTGGCGGGGTGTTGACGAACACCGGTCATTGGGAGTGCTGATTGTGAAACTGACTTTGCACAGAATGATGGTGGTGCTTATAGCCATCAAGACCTGCTTGCCCGAGGCCAGAGCGGCAGACGGGCGCGTGGTCCTTGACCTCGCCGGCGGCAACGCGCTCCTGAAGGTGGACGGCGACAAGGACGACGACTGGTGGATCGAGAGTTCCACCGATTTGCTGACCTGGACCACCGTGACGCATCGCGGTCCTCTGCTCTCCGGCAACGAGACCAACGCTCCTTGGCGCGCCCTCGGCACGCAGGCCGACCAAATCTGCTACTATCGCGCGCGACAAACCGCCGGGTTGTATGATCCCGCAATTTTCCGCACGGTCAGCCTGATGTACACCCAGGCCACGCTCACCGCCTTTACCAATGCGTTGCGGCTGGGCCGGCAGTACGAGACCAACGTCTATGTGCCGCGGGTCTGGCTCGACAACGGCGCGACGAATCATCACGTCGGCGCCCGCTACAAGGGCAACACCTCTTTCACCATGGGCGGCCGCAAGAAGTCCCTCAATCTGGAGTTTGATTTTGTAACCCCGGACGATGACCTGATGAACTATGAAACGGTCAATCTAAACAACGCCGCCGGCGATGAAACCATCATGCGCGAGCCGCTTTACTTCACCATCATGAGCCAATACCTGCCGTGTCCCAAAGGGGCGATGGCGCGCGTGGAGTTCAACGGGTCGCTGTGGGGGGTATATTCGATGGTCCAGCAATACGATGGCCAACTGGTCAGGGAATGGTTTCCGAGCAACAACGGCGATCGCTGGCGCGCTCCCAACGCGCCGGTCGGTGGCTTTAACAGTTCCAACTCGGCGTTTCACTATTTCGGCAACACCAACCTTGCCTCCTACACGCGCCACTATGAATTGAAAACCACCAAGGTGGACACCAACACCGCTTGGGCGCGGCTCATCAACGCCATCTATGTGCTCAACACTGCGCCGGCCGACCAGCGGCGCGACCGGGTGGAGGACGTATTTGCCGTGGACAACTGGCTCTGGTTTCTGGCGCTCGAGAATCTCTTCGTGGACGATGACAGTTACTGGAACAAAGGCGCCGATTATGCGTTTTACTTTGAGCCTGAGAGCGGACGTATTCATCCGGTGGAACACGACGGCAACGAGGCGTTTGCGGCCGTTGGCAGCATCAATTACACCCTCTCCCCGGTGCAGGGCGCCGCCGGTAACAACCGGCCTCTGCTCTACCGCCTGCTGCCCATTCCCGAACTGCGCCAGCGTTACCTGGCCCACATTCGTACCGTGTTGCAGGAGTATTTCAACCCCGGCACCATGACGCCAATGATCAATGCCTTCCACGCCTTGAGCATCACCAGCATCATTGCCGACCCCAACAAGAGCTACACCATGGGGACATACACCAATGATCTGAACGCGCTCAAAGCTTACGTCACCAACCGCTCCAACTTCCTGCGCACCCACGCGGAACTGACCCCACTCCAACCCAACATCGAATGGGTTTCCGGTCCGACCAGCCCGGTTTATCCCACCAACACCGCCAACCTCACCGCGCGCGTCGTCCCCAACGGCAACAGCGGCGTGGGTTCGGTCTGGCTCTATTTCCGCGACAAGTCGTATGGCCGCTTCACCGTGCGCCAGATGTATGATGACGGCGATCACGGCGACGGCGCAGCAGGTGACGGCGTCTTTGGCGCGGTGACAACGAATTTTCCGGCCGGCAATCGGATTCATTACTATGTGGAAGCCCGGGCGACGAACACCGCCCAGGCGGCCATCTTTTCGCCGCCCCGCGCCGAGAACGTTACCTACAATTACCGTGTCGGCCTGTTGACCGCCCAAGACACGCCGGTGGTCATCAATGAATTCATGGCGGACAACGTCAGCACGCTGGCCGATCCGCAGGGAGAGTATGACGATTGGATCGAATTGCGAAATCTCACCGACGCACCCGCCGACTTGACCGGGCTTTACCTGACGGATAATGCCACCAATCCGCGCAAGTGGCCTTTCCCCGCCGGCACGACAATTCCCGCGAACGGCTACCTTATCGTGTGGGCGGATGAGAACGGCGGCGCCACGCCGGGCTTGCACGCGAATTTCAAACTCTCCAAGGACGGCGAGGAGATTCTGCTCATTGACACCGATGCCAACCACAATCAAGTTCTCGACCGCATCAGTTTCGGACCGCAAACCACGGATATCTCCTACGGACGCACTGCCGCGGATGCGGATGTGTGGTCGCCCATGACCCCGACACCGGGCCAACCAAACGAATAGCCCAGCCTTGAATCGAACCCTTCGCCGCGCCGGTGGCTGACAGCTCGAGGGTGGAGTGCCGGGTGGCTGCTTGCGGTGGCCGTTCTTCGCCGAGTGGGTGCGACCCAAGTCGCGGCTCCGAGACATTTGATGGCATCAGCCCACGGGCTTGCTGACTGGGATCCTTGTTGCCATCGGGCCGGTTCACCGGTCTTGCGTTTCCGCTTCCTGCGCATACGCTCGCGGGGTGAGCACGTCTTCCCACACTGTCCTGCCGGGAACTGAATCTGCCGGAGGCGAACCATCGCAACAGGCGGTGTTTGTCACCACGCAATGGTCCGCGGTGCTGGCAGCGGGGTGCAGCGATACGACGCACGCACGGACGGCGCTGGAGCAACTCTGCCGTCAATACTGGCATCCGCTCTACGCCTACGTCCGTCGGGCCGGCTATTCGCGCGAGGAGGCGGAGGACCTCACGCAGGAGTTTTTCGCGCGTTTGCTGGGGCAGAACACTTTGGGCAAGGCGGACCCGGCGCGCGGACGGTTTCGCTCCTTCCTGCTCGCTTCGTTGAAGAATTTCCTCGCCAACGAGTGGGACAAGGCCCGCGCCCGCAAACGCGGCGGCGGCGCGCAACTGCTCCCGCTGGAATTTGACACCGCCGAAACTCGCTGCGCGCAACCGGTCGCGCCGGGCGACACCCCCGACCGCGCCTTTGACCGGCAATGGGCGCTGACGTTGCTCGACGTGGTGCTCGACCGCCTCCGCAAGGAATACGCCGACAGCGGTCGCGACGGACTGTTTCTGATCTTGAAGGACACGCTGGCCGGCGGCCGGGCGGAGATTCCCTATCGCGAACTCGGTGCGCGCGCCGGCCTGAGCGAAGGCGCCGTGAAAGTCGCAGCGCATCGGTTGCGTAAGCGCTACCGCGAATTGTTGCGAGAGGAAATCGCGAACACGGTGGCACAACCGGAGGAAGCGCAGGAAGAACTGCGACACCTTTTCAGCGCGCTGGGCGGATGAACGGATCGGAGCGCGGACAGCCTTGTCCGCGAGAAACTCCGCAATCAGGAACGTGCCGATTCAGGATCACGAACCAGTTCGCGCGGACTCGGCGGTCCGCGCTCCGAGGTTTTGGCGTAACCTTGCAATTTTATTCCGGTAGTAACGGGTGTATGAACCATGTGATGCTTGGATTGATTGGTATATGGGAGATGGGGATCATTCTGCTGATCCTGCTGGTCATGGCGGGGCTGGCGGTCGGGGCGGTACTACTGGTGGTCTGGCTGGTGCGCCGCAAAGACACTCCACCCTCCCCGCCAGCCAATTCCACCCGTCCGCAACCCACGCCGCCGCCAACCTCCGCTGTCTGCCCGCGCTGCGGCGCGACGTTGCCGCCGGACTCACCCCAGGGCCTTTGCCCGCGCTGCGTCCTGGGCGTGGGCCTCACCATGGAAACGGAAGCCACCGGCGACTGCGGCCCGCACGGAACGAAAATTGTCCCGCCGCCCGAAGCGGAAGTCGCGCGGCGGTTTCCGCACTTGGAAATCCTCGGTTGCCTTGGTCAAGGTGGGATGGGCGTCGTTTACAAGGCGCGTCAACCGAAGCTCAATCGGTTCGTCGCACTGAAAATCCTCGCCCCGGAAAAGGGTGCGGACCCGAAGTTCGCCGAACGGTTTCTGCGCGAAGCCCAGGCGCTGGCACGATTGAGCCACCCGAACATCGTCACCGTGCATGATTTCGGCGAGGCGGACGGGATGTTCTTCCTGCTGATGGAATTCGTGGACGGCATGACGTTGCGGCAGTTGATGCGCGAAGCGCGCATGAAACCGGAGCAGGCGCTGGCCATCGTGCCGAAGATTTGCGAGGCGCTGCAGTTTGCGCACGAGCAAGGCGTCGTCCATCGCGACATCAAACCAGAGAACGTGCTGCTGGATAAACAGGGCCGCGTGAAGATCGCCGATTTCGGCATCGCCAAGCTCCTCGGCACAGCCGGTAGGGAGGGCAGTCCTCTGCCCGCCGGGGCCGCGCAATCGGAAGGCGGCGCGCACGGAGTGACGCGCCCTACCGTCCATCTGACCCAAGACCAGATCATCGGCACGCCGCATTACATGGCGCCGGAACAGGTGGAGAAACCCACCGCCGTGGATCATCGGGCGGACATTTATTCGCTCGGCGTGGTGTTCTACGAAATGCTCACTGGGGAATTGCCGCTGGGGAAGTTCCAGCCTCCATCGAAGAAGGTTCAAGTGGATGTACGCCTCGATGAAGTCGTCTTGCACGCGTTGGAGAAAGAACCGGAGCGCCGTTATCAGCAGGCCAGCCAGGTCAAGACTGACGTAGAGACGATTGCGGCGACTCCCGCACCCTGTGGCAGCGGACGTGAGTCCGCTCCATCTGAAACCGCGCGGCCGCCGGCAGTGGCCGACACAAAACGAAATGCCAGAGAGGCGACCATCGTGTTCGCCGGGACGGTTTTCTTCCTGTTCATGCTCGCCGTCGTTGCGGAAATGTCCCTCAGAGCGGGGCCTTTCCGGGGATTCCTAGTCGTGATTTGCGTGATTGGCTTGATTATTTGCGCGCTCTCGCTGGCGGGCCTCTGGCCGTTTCCATCGCCGTGGTTTCCCGAACCGAATTTCAGTTCGCGGAACTTGCGGCGACACAAGGCAATGGCCGGTTCGGAAGCGCAACAGAGTCCCCGTTTCTCGCGCACGGCGATTGTGGGTGCGCTCTGGGCGCCGTTGTTCTTGATCGTGGGGGTGTCTTCCCTTGCGTTTTGGACAGTGGACACAGTCACGCCGAGTAGCCCACCGCCGGGGCCGGCATGGTGGCAGCTCGTGCTGGGCTTCACGCTGTTACCGCTGGGGCTGACGGCGCCGTTCGGTACAACGATCCTCGGCACCGTTGCGATCTCGCAAATCCGACATTCGCGCGGGCGGCTCTACGGACTGGGCCTGGCGGTGTTCGACGCGCTGTTTTTTCCGCTGCTCGTGCTGAACGCGTTGATTCTCGGCGCTGCTGTGCTGGGACTCAGAGCGATGTCAGCATCTCACGTCCGCACTGAAGCCGTTACGATGTCGCCTTCTTGGGCCAGCTACTGGTGGCTGGGATTGGTTGTGCTCGGAGTCATTGTGCTGGTGGATTGGCTCATCATCCGCGCCGTGTGGCGGACGGCAAACAAACCAGTGAGCGGCGGGGCAGCCTCTGCAGCCGCGTCGGCCTCAACGCCTCCCAACCACAGCGGCAGCGCAGCGAAAGTGGTCGGCATTGTCGCCGCCGTAGTGTTGCTCGTGCTGGCCGTGCCCGTCGGATACTGGTTACTGGCGAGGAATCAGACTAATCCGGCAAGGGAACCACAGGTCAGCGCTCAGGCGGTGGTCCGTGTCGAGGACAAATTGCGGCGCGAAATTTTGCAGCGGTTGGAAGAAGGCGGCTGGAAGCTGGAAAGCCTGTCCGTGAGCGTTTCACCGAACATGAAGCGCGCTGAGTGTCGGTTCGGCAAGATCTGGAAGAACGGCCTGACGGAAGAACCACCGCCCCGTGCTGCGATTCAGATCGAGATGCTGGAGAAGGGACTCTGGCAAGTTCGCGGTGAGGGCCTCTTCGAGTCGGTGCGCTTCTCGGTGGACACTTCGGCGGAGATGGCCGGTCAGCCTCCGGGAGGATTTCAGTATTCCGAGCCGGAGGAATCCGATGCGGCAACGCGCCTGGCGCGGCAGGTCCCCCGTTTCGGCCCGGTGCGGGAACTCATGTTGAATCACTGGGTGGACGATTCGACTGGAGGCGAAGCGTTGGATTTGGACCGTGGCGAGTTGCTTGACTTGCCGAAGGAATTCGAGAGGTTGTCCGAGCCGGTGCAAACGCAATGGCTCAAGGATCAGGGCGCGGACCTACTGCTCCTGTTTGACCGGGTCCAGGGCCGATGGGGACTGATTACGGTCGCAGGCAACGAGCTGAAGCTCGGATTGGTGCCGGTTGAGAAATGGGATACCGCCAAGCACGAGGATTTGTCACAGGCATTTGTGGCGGAGTCCGTCGGACTTGAAATTCGGCAACGCGGTGAGTTGCGCGTTTATTTATTCGCCGCGAACCAGCATCCGCCGCTCACCCTCGCCTTCCATACCGCTCGCGGCGCACGCGGGCTGCTCCAGATCACCCGTTTCACGGCGCAGCCTGAGTCCGCACGGCTGCGCTACAAGCTGCTCCAATCGTCCAGTGGCGGGGTGGCCGCTCCGACCCCAACAATTGTCGCGCCCGAATTCGGCCCGGTGAGGGAACTCACCTTGCAGGGCCGGAACGAAAGCCGCACGAACTGCTTCATAGATTTTGAATCCGGCCAAGTGCTGGATGCCCCGGCCACGCTGGCAGTGACGAATCGGGCGGCGGTCTGGGAATGGGCAAAGGCTCAGGGGGTTGACGCTGTGGCCATGACCACGCAGGAGATCCGCGGCCTCTTGGGCTACGAATTGATCGTCGGGCCGTTGCGAGACGAGGATTGGGAGGCTGTCACCAGTGAAGACATTGCCAAGGCGCTGACGAAGGCCGCGTTCAACGCTCAAAGGTTTCCCGGTCAGGATCCGCTGGCCCAATTCGTCATTACCGTCAACACGGTTTCCACGAGCACCAACCAGCCGCGCACATACGCCTTTCGCACACGCGAGGGCCGCTCTGGGATGCTGCAATTCCTCTCCTATACCGACGCGCCAGGCGGCAGCGTGACGATCCGCTACAAGCTGGCACCGTCTCCCTCCCGGCCTTCGCCGCGTTGATTCCGAATCCTTCGCAACCGCTTGCCTTTCCCCCGCGCAGCGTTACGCTCGCATGCGTGAGCACTTCCTCACACACCGCGTCGCCGGCAACGACTCCCGCCCACGCCGAGCCGCCCGCACGGCCTGCCTTCGTCACCACGCATTGGTCGGTGGTGCTCACCGCCGGGCGGAGCGACACCACTCGCGCTGACGACGCGCTCGCAAAGCTCTGCCAGACGTATTGGTATCCCCTCTATGCCTACGTGCGGCGGCGCGGGCATTCGCCGGAGGATGCGCAGGACCTGACCCAGGAGTTTTTCGCGCGGCTGCTGGAAAAGAACTGGGTCGCCAGTGCCGATCAAACCCGGGGCCGCTTCCGTTCGTTCCTGTTGTCGGCGATGAATCATTTTCTGGCGGACGAATGGGACAAGGCGCGGGCGCAGAAGCGCGGCGGCGGCATGCCGCTGGTGCCGCTGCAATTCGACACGGCGGAAACCCGCTACGGCGTCGAGCCGTCCGACCCAGCAACACCGGAACGGAGTTTTGAACGGCGCTGGGCGTTGACGCTGCTGGAGGCGGTTTTGAATCGGTTGCGCGCGGAATATGAGCGGGAAGGAAAGGCGGATTTGTTCGCCGCGCTCCATCCGTGTCTGGTGGGCGAACGGACGGCGCAGCCTTACGCGGAGCTGGCCGCGAAGATGGGCGTGAACGAAGGCACGGTAAAGTCCGCCGTGCATCGCTTGCGCCAGCGCTACCGCCAGTTGTTGCGGGACGAAATCGCGAACACCGTGGCCGACGCGGAGGAGGTGGATGAGGAATTGCGCCACTTGTTCGCGGTGCTGGCAGGGGGATGAAAGCGGAAGACCAAAATCTTCGGGGAGGATGGCGTGTCTCCGTAGCGGCGTCTCGGCAGAGCGCCGCCAAAATTGCGGTAAAACAAGGAT
>JAHCLO010000012.1 GCA_026125285.1 Verrucomicrobiia bacterium
TTAGGTGAGGAGAGCGAAGAGTCGCCGGAGCGTCCTGTTCGTGTGGGCAAGCAGATGCAGACGATTGACGGCAAGCCGGTGTTGATTGAGGCGGTGGAGTTCCGACAGATCGAACCGTTGCTGGCGCGGCTGGTAGCGGTGGAAAGGCCGAAGACGAACCGGCTTGCCGTCAACACCACGCGGCGGATCAACGGGCCGAAGGAACAGGCGCGGTTGTCTCACGAGCGGTTGGGGATGGAGCGAACCGGCGCAGAAATCCAGTTGGCCAGCCAGCCTTTGCGCGAGCCGGCCGTGGTGATTGATTACGAGTTGTTGAGCAGCGACACCAACTTCACGTTCAAGGGCGACTCGACTTATTTTGTCAGCAGTTCAGTCATTCTGAGTGGCACCACCACTCTGGAAGGCGGCAGCGTGGTGAAATTCACGAATCTGTGGTGGCCCAAGATCAGCATCACCGGGCCGATCCGTTGCGAGACCGGGCCGTATCGGCCGGTGATGTTCACGGTGAAGGATGACAACTCGGTGGGCTCGACCATCGTCGGCAGCACCGGCAACCCGACGAACCAGTTCGGGTCGGGGCTGGCCATCACGAGTCTGGGCAACACGTTGACGAACCTGCGCTTTGCGCATCTCTACGAGGCCATCGCTTTCGATTCCGGCGGCGAGGCCGGGGAGCTTTACCTGGGGAACGCGCAGTTTGTGAAGTGCCGCCATCCGCTTCGGGCCGAGCAAACGATGTGCTTTCTGAATTGCGGCGCCACGATTCAACTGGACAACGCGCTGATCACGCAGTGCGAGACGGCTTTTCGCGGTGAGTTCGGCATTCTGCGCGGGCGGCACGTGACGGTCAGTCACTGCAACTGGCTGGGGGATGATTTCGGTGATGACTCCGCGCTCTATCTGACCAACAGCCTGTTGGTGGCGGTGAGCAACTGGGGCAACATGACCTACACCACCAACACCACCGTGCGTTATGCCACTGATCCCGGCGGCATTTTTCAAACCGTTGGGGCGGGCGCGTTCTATCTGGCGAACAACAGCACCAACCGCAACGCCGGCACCACGAACCTCAACACGGACTTGGTGGCGGCGTTGCGGCAGAAGACGACTTATCCACCGGTGCTGCTCTCCAACGTCACGCTCACCGCCAGCACCAACCTCCTGCCGCAGGTGGCGCGGGACACCGACACCCCGGATTTGGGCTTCCACTATTACCCGTTGGATTTCATCGTGGCGCAGTGCGTGGTGACCAACGCCACGCTCACGCTCTCCAACGGGGTGGCCCTCGGCTATTTCAACCGCAGCGGCGGCATCTGGTTGCAGGACAATAGCGCCATCAATTCAGTTGGCTCGCCCCTGTCCCCGAATTGGTTCGCGCATTATACCCTCGTGCAGGAACAGCCGGTGTTCATTGGCGATGTCCCGATGACCTCCGCGCAGGCGGTGAATTCCTATCACTACGGCGACACCGGGCCGGAGGGCCAGTATCGCTTCACCCACTTCAGTTGCCCCGGGGGAGCGTACGGTCTGTACCATGCGGCAAACTGGGCGTACCGCGATCTACTGGTGCGGGACTGCCAGTTTTGGAACGGGGGCAATGAATTGACCGGCGCCGAAGGTTCGGTCGCCGCGTTGCACAACAACCTCTTTGTGCGCTCCGGCTTGGGCGCCTTCGCCGACGCCAGCAGTACGCTCACGCTTTCCAACAATCTGGTGCGGCACGCCGAGGTGGTGCTGCTGAACCAGGACAACGCCAATCTGTGGCGCATCCATAACAATGCCTTCGACCACTGCGCCGTGTCCTCCCTCTTCACGCCGCTGACCAACAGCCACAACGCGTACATCAACTGTGATGGCCGGCTGAACCCGACCAATATCAACAACGTGGTGCTGACCAACTTCACTTACGCCAGCGGGCCGTTGGGCGACTATTATCACGCCTCTGCCAACTTGAGGAATGTGGGCAGCACCGATGCGTATTCCGCCGGCCTTTTCCACTACACCACCAGCGCCAGCCAGGTGATGGAAACCAACTCCGTGGTGGACCTTGGCTTTCATTATATGTCGCTCACCAACGGCGTCGTGCCGGACTCGGATGCGGACGGGATTCCCGACTATTTGGACGCGGACAGCGATGGCAATGATGGCTTGCCCGACTGGTGGGAGCAGAAGTACATGGGGCATCTGGCCGAAACCCCCGACGGCGACTATGACGGCGATTGCGTGACCAACCTGCTGGAGTATTTGCAGGGCACGAATCCAGCCGAACTGCCGTCGGTCGCAAGTTATCCCGTGTATCAAATCCTGCCGATTGGCGCCAATGCCACGTTTTCAGTTAGTGGCAATCCCGGCTGTGTGAAATATCAGTGGTACAAGAACAATGAGTTGATCCCCGGTGCCACGAACACTTCGCTGACCCTGAACGCCGTCCAACTGGCCAGCAACGCGATGTACCGGGCGGATGCGTACAGCGGCGCTGGTCGGGCATCGGCGGCGGCAAGACTGGTGGTGCTGGATGCCCCCGCCTGGACCATCTGGACGAACTACATCGCGCAGACCAATAACAAGTCCATCAACCTGTGGACCAGCGGCAATCCGGTCGCATGGAACACTAATTCGTTGCTCTACGGAAAGACCGGCTACACCGCCGTATCCCTGTCCAATAGTTTCAAGGGCACGCAAGGTCGGATTACTGCTCTGACCAAACGCCACGGCTACAGCGCGGGACACCCCTTCCAACTATTTCCGTATACTAATTTTAGCGGCCACGCTAACGAGAGAATCTGGTTTCTTACCGCCGACAACCAAGTGGTGGTAATGACAAATGTTATAGTTTACGTGCGCAACGATGGTATTTACGACTATGCCCTTTTTATTTTCTCACAGGACCTAACGAACACCATCACCCCGATGGCCGTCATGACGGTGCCAAGCTCAGTCGGTGTCACTTTCAGGATGGGTCAATTGAGTTACATGAGTGCAAACATGCCGCCCTTCCACTTCTCTGAAACTTCCAGACCGCCATTCAACGAATACAGCACTTCTATAAGTGGCGACAGCGGCTCGGCCAACATGATTCCGACCATAGATGGCTCGCTGGTTTTTATCAGAGGGACAACAAGCAGTGGGCCCAGCGACCAAATGCAAAAAGATATGGATTTTCTCTGCACGAACGGGACCTACAACCTGAATTTAAATATTACCAACTATCAGTTAAACTGGTATACCAACTATCCGTAAAGAGATCGACTGAGAAACGGAGTGAACATGAAAAAACAAATCAATCATCTTGCTTTAGGTGCTTGCCTTACTGCTCTCTTTGCTTATCTGGGAATGTTGCCGTGCTTCGGTCAAGGATCGATCTTCTTTGATCGCAGCGGATTTGACCAGGCGATTTCAGGTTTGAATGGAATCCGCACGGACGTGAATTTTGAGCCGCCGTTCCCGCCGGGCGGCACGGCTGAAGGCGATGACGTGTACTACTTAGGCACGGTGGACATTTCTGGACTGACGTTTCGCGGTGGCGGCCCGTTGGTGATCCGCGTGCTTTCTGCCGACGGCAACCGCGTAATGAACAATTACGATAGTCTCGCACCTCTGACAGTGGACATGAACAGACATGCGCTGGCTTTCGGCGCAGATTTCGCGAGTTTGCTCAGCCCGACTTACACCAGCTTCTTGGCAACGGTCACGCTGAATAACGGCGACGTGTTTACGTTCACGGCACCGGCGGATCCGAACTTCACCTTCTTTGGGATCGTGACCACACAGCCCTTTTCCAGCCTCACGTTCAGTGACGGTGGCTTGGTTGGGACCGGGCTTCATGAGGAGATCCTGGACAACATCACGGTCGTAACGGTTCCCGAGCCGGGCCTGTTCGCATTGTTTGCGCTTGGCGCATTGTTCTTTGGCCGGCGGTGGTTCGTCCTCTGGAAAACATGAAAGCGAGAAGACATTTCATCCGAATGGTTCTGGCCGCCTGGCTCACGGTCTTCGTGGTCTGTCAACCCGCCCGCCCGTGTTTTGGACAGGGCATTACTTACATCGATCGCAGCGCCTTTGAGATGGCCATCTCCTCCCTGGCCGGCACCCGCACGGATTTGGATTTTGAGCCACCGCTCCCGCCGGGTGGGATTGATGAAGGTGATTGGGTGCGATACTTCTCGTTGACGATGTCCGGGATAACATTTCACAGCGGTGGAGTATTGATGATCCGGCAGGATTCTGTCATCCCGCCCAACCGGGTGTTGAATAATTACGATAGCTTGTCGCCGCTCACGGTGGACATGAACGGCCCAACCTTGGCCTTTGGTGCAGATTTTTCCAGTTGGCTCAACCCGGTTTACAGCGAGTTCCTCGCGACCATCACGCTGGACAATGGCGATGTGTTTGCGTTCACGGCCCCGTCAGACCCGGCCTTTACCTTCTTTGGGATCGTGACCACGCAGCCCTTTTCGCGCCTGACATTCAGCGATGGCGGCTTGATCGGAATTGGATTCCACGAAGAAATTCTGGACAACATCACGGTCGTGACCATTCCCGAACCGGCCACGCTTGGCCTGTTCTCCCTTGGCGCTTTGGTCCTCGGGTGGCGCGTGTTATGGAGACGCAAGCGAATGGGGTGAACACGCGTGCGACCCCATCGGCTGCCAAGCCGTTTTGCCATGACCTCCAACCGGAGACGATTTCTATGAACACACGATTCTCACATTTCGTTTCAGTGGCGTGCCTCGCGGCCGGCTTCACGACAACCGCTTGGTCACAAAGCACCCTTTATTTTGACCGGGGCAACTTTATTGGTGCGGCTGAACAAATTCCGGGTAACTACCAAAGCATCTCAGACTTCCCTTGGGCCGGTGGCCCCGAGTTGACTATATCTGACCTCACTTTTCGAGGGAGCTATCTCGGCTTGGGTCCAAATGGCTTTCTTTACAACTTTGATGGTTCCAATCCCGGACTGCGCATCCATTTTGCCACAGGAGCGCGCGCTTTCGGCGCGGATTTCTCAAGCTACTTGTCGGATGCCGGCATCTCCTCGTTCACAGCTACCGTTTCATTGGACACCGGCGAAACCTATCAGTTCACTGCTCCCACTGATCCAAACTTTGCTTTCTTTGGCTTCATTTCGCCGAGGCCAATCATGGCCATGACCTTCAGTGACGGCGGGCTGTTCGGTTTTGGCAACCTCCACGAAGAACTGATTGGGAACATTGTTGTGGTAACGGTGCCCGAACCGGGCGCGTTGAGCCTGCTGGCTGTCGGCGCTTTACTGTTCGGTTGGCGATTGCGTATAACATCCATGCCGTGAATGGCAGAATTCCATGTTTGGCGGCGGCGGTTTGGCTGGCGTTGTTCACGCTGGCGCATGGCCAAGGCGCGTTTCAGAACCTGGATTTCGAAAACGGCGTGTTCGTTCCCAGCGGCGGTAGTTCGTTTCTTGTCGAGGCTGAATCAGCGTTACCGGGCTGGACCGCCTTTGTCGGGACCAACCAACTGACTGAGGTCCTGCACAATACAGGCACGATAAGTAGCCTCGCCCAAATTGCCATCTATGGGCCGGACGAACCTCAGGCGGGACTTTTCCACGGCCAGTATTATGTCATTCTGCGCGGAGGCGAAGACCCGTTCGGTGGGCCGGGGACCGTCGGTGCGGCACTTGCCCAAACAGGGACAATTCCAGGCTCCGCTCAGTCCATTCAGTTCTTTTTTGCTTCAGGTGGCATCTCCTTGTTCTTCGCAGGCCAGCAGATTCCGTTGTCCGTGTTGGGCAGCGCGCCCACTGGGGACATTTACGGCGGTGACGTCTCAGCCTTCGCCGGACAAACTGGGGAGTTGCGGTTTCGCGGCGATGGATTTCTCGATAACATCCAGTTTTCCTCCGAACCGGTTCCCGAACCAGGCACCGTTGTATTATTTACCCTTGGCGCTTTGCTCCTCGGCGGGCGGTTTTTATGGAGAAGGAAGTGTTGAATGTGGTTCCGGCTACTGTGGGGGACATTCATGCGCTGGCGCTGAAGGAGAACGGGACCGTGGTGGCGTGGGGCTTGAACACTTCGAGCCAGTGCGTTGTGCCCGCGGGACTGAGCAACGTGCTGGCGGTGGCGGCAGGCCGGGCGCACAGCGTAGCGTTGAAGAACGACGGCACGGTGGTGGCGTGGGGCGACAACACCTATGAACAAACGGATGTAGGCGGCGGATTGGCAGGAATCAAACTCCTCGCCGCGGGTGGCGATCACACGCTGGCTTCTGCCTTTGACAAATACGTGCAATATCAGGTGGATGTCAGCAAAGACTTGCTGCTGGTTTACAACACGAACTCGGCGGACAGCGTCTGGGTGAAGGATTATTACCTCGCGCACCGCCCGATGGTAAGCGGAGCGAACACGCTGGGGATTGCGTGTCCGACCAACGAAATCATCACGCCGGGCACGTTCACGAACGATGTGCTTGAACCCTATTTGGATTGGCTCGAACAGAATCCCACGAAGCGCCCGCAGTATGTGATCGCTTTTCTGGACATTCCGTCACGCGTGCATGAGGGCACGAACGTGTATCACAGCGTGTTCTATCAATTGCACACCAAGACGCCAAGCTACAGGCCCTTTGTGACGACCATCAACATGAATGGCACCAATGACTGCCGGGCTTACATAGACAAGCTCCGTTACTTCGGAACGAATTACTCGCCCGGCAAACTCGTGATTAGCGCGAGTGCAACGGGACAATACAACAACACCAATTACATCGTGGACAATGTTCGGCATGATGACTATCCCGGACCGGTGAATGCGGCTTACATGCAACCGGCTACAAACGGGCTGCTTGCTGCCGGCGCGCTGAAATGGACCCCAGTTTTTAGACCACTGGTATGGGTGGATTTTTTGGTGTCTGCTCCTGACCGGCTCGATGAACGAGCCGGTTAAAAAGAAAGGAAAGGACAGACAACAAAATGAGAGCGAAACGACGACGGTTGGAAGCGGGCTTCAAGGCCAAGGTGGGGCTGGAAGCGTTGAAGGGGATCAAGACGGTGGCGCAGATTGCCCGGGAGTATCAGGTGCATCCCAATCAGGTCAGCCAGTGGAAGGGCGAGGTGAGTCAGCGGCTGCCCGAGGTGTTCGAGACGGGGCCGACGGTGCAAATCCAGGAGAGTGAGAAGGAGATCGAACGGCTGGAGCGCAAGGTGGGGCAGTTGACGATGGAGTTGGACTGGCTCAAAAAAAAGTCCAGACAACTGGGCTTGTGAAGGAGCGCGCGGAACTGGTGGAGGCCCTTCCGGCGGGACTGTCGCTGCGGGCGCAGTGCGCGTTGCTGGGCATCTCGCGGGGGGCGTATTACTACGAGCCGCGGCCCGAAAGCGCGGAGAACCTGGCCCTCCTGCGCCGGCTGGACGAACTGCACCTGGAGCGTCCGGTCTTCGGGAGTTGGCGGCTGGCGGCGCTGTTGCGGCGTGAGGGCTGGGCGGTCAATCGCAAGCGGGTGCAACGCCTGATGGCGCTGATGGGCATCCGGGCGATCTACCCGCAAAGGAACACCAGCCGACCGGAGCCGGGGCACGAGATCTACCCGTATTTACTGCGTGGAAAGGAGATCACGGGCCCGGATCAAGCGTGGTGCGCCGACATCACCTACCTCCCGATGCGCCACGGATTCATGTATCTGGTGGCGGTGATGGATTGGTGGAGCCGGTATGTGCTGGCGTGGCGTTTGAGCAATACCTTGGAGGCGGCCTTCTGCGTGTGGGCCTGGCAGGCGGCGCTCAAGAATGGCACGCGAGCGCCGTTGATCGGCAACACGGATCAAGGATCGCAGTTCACCTCACTGGCGTACATTGAGGCGGTGGAGGAAGGGGGCACATTGGTCAGCATGGACGGCCGGGGCCGGGGCCTGGACAACGTGTTCGTGGAACGGCTGTGGCGCAGTCTCAAGTATGAGGACATCTACCTGCGCGACTACGAGGACGGACTGGAGTTGGAGAACGGAATGTTCCACTGGTTCGCCCATTACAACGACGAACGACCGCACCAGGCGCTGGGCTACGCGACGCCCCGGGAAGTGTATCGCTTCCCTGAATCGCATGGGGCCAGGCCGGCGAAGTGGGAGTTGAAATCAGACCGCCTGCGGCGGTAAGATGACGGTGCCTAAAGAAAACGGGAGAGAGGAGGCCGGCGCCTGGCGTCGCCTTCTCTTTTCCAAAAGGGTTCTGTGCGCAGAGCAGACAACAACAAAAAACCAACGATGCAGACCCAAGGAATCACACCTTATTTTCTGCGGTCAGTGGTTTGAAGATGGGGTCCACCTCATGCCGCTCTCGTCCATCGCTTACGCCGAGGATGTGGAATTCTGCCAGCATCGGGACACGAACAACAATAACTACTGCGACGGTGGCTATCTGCCGAAGCCGCACCTTACAAATGCCGTTGATGTTGCGGGCTATGTCTCATGGGGATTCCATAGTACGTTGGGAATCGCCTTTTCCACAAACGGCACAGTGACATGGACTGGAGCAAGCAGTTGGTGGTTGATTGAGTCTTTTGAATCGGGTAATGGCCAGCGCAACACCGACTACGGCGGGTTCTTTCACTGGTTTGCTCCGAACGCGTTTGGAGGTGCTAACCACGCCAACACGCCGGTTGGGGCAGTTACCCATGTGGATGAGCCTGGGTTGAGCGGAGTGAACAACCCTTACACGTACTTCAACTTGTGGGCGAGCGGCAAGAGCTTTGGAATCGCAGCTTGGAATTCGCGCCGAACAGAGCGCTTTCAGGCAGTCGGCGATCCATTCGTCGTAAAGTGAAAGGGGAAATATGAATAGGAAAGAAAGATCACGATTTAAGATTGCCATGTTGGCGGGCTTTGTTGCAGGCACTGTTTGTGGCCAAGGCACATTCCAAAACCTGGACTTCGAGAATGGCAGTCTCATCCCCATCCCTGGCGATCCGTTCGGACGCGTCCAGTTTTCCCCAGCGATGCCCGGTTGGACTGGTTATGTGGGCACCAACCAAATTGATTGGATTCTGCACAACAACCTCTTTTTGGGCACAGCAGGTATCGCAATCTGGGGGCCAGACCAACCACCAGACTTTTTCAATGGGCAGTATTATGTCGTGCTACAGAATCCCCTTGGAGTGCCTACTGATGTACCTGCTATCAGCCAGACTGGTTCTATTCCTCCAACCGCGTTATCGCTGCGATTCTTGACTGCTGACGCTTTTGCGGTGGGCTTCAGTGTTTCTTTCGCTGGCCAACAAATACCGCTTTCTTACATAGGCCAGAATAATCAGTTCACATATATCTGGGGTGGCGATATATCGGCATTTGCCGGGCAAGCGGGAGAACTGCGTTTTCGAGGGAGTGGTTATCTCGACTCCATCCAATTCTCCCACGAGCCAATTCCAGAGCCGACCGTGTTGGGTATGTTCGCCTTTGGCGCTTTGCTCCTCTGCTGGCGTTTTGTATGCAGGTGCAACCCAACAGCTTGATTGGCGTCGCGGCCGGACACAAACACAGCCTCGCCTTGCGCGACAACGGCACCGTCGTGGCGTGGGGTCGCAGTGTCGAAGGCCAGACCACCGTGCCTGCGGGTCTGACGAATGACGTGGCTGTCGCGGCGGGTGGACACCAGAGCCTGGCGCTGCGCCGCAACGGTACGGTCACGAACTGGGGCACCACCTATGGAACGTTCCCCGCCAACCTCACCAATGCCATCGCCATTGCGGCGGGCACGAACTTCTGTGTCGCGTTGCGGAGCAATGGGACGGTGATGGCTTGGGGCAATAATGACCACGGCCAGACCAGCGTGCCGGGGGACGCGACCAACGTGGTGGCGATTGCGGCGGGCGCTTTTCATGCGCTGGCGCTGAAGGAGAACGGGACCGTGGTGGCGTGGGGCTTGAACACTTCGATCCAGTGTATTGTGCCCGCGGGCTTGAGCAACGTGCTGGCGGTGGCGGCGGGCCGGGCGCACAGCGCGGCGTTGAAGAACGACGGCACGGTGGTGGCCTGGGGCGACAACACCTACGAACAAACGGATGTAGGCGGCGGATTCAATGGGATAAAGCTGCTGGCGGCGGGCGGGGATCACACGCTGGCCTCGGCGTTCTCGCCTTTGGTGCAATATCAGGTGAATGTGTCGAAGGATTTGCTGCTGGTTTACAACAGCGCTTCGACCGACAGCTCGAACGTCTGGCACTACTACATGCAACATCGGCCTATGGTCAGCGGGGCAAACGTCCTAGGGATAGATTCCATCACCAACGAGACGTATCTGCCGGAGCAGTTCACCAACCAACTGGCCGAGCCAGTTGGAGAATGGCTTGAGGCCAACCCTACCAAACGACCGCAGTACGTCGTGCTGTTCCCTGACATCCCCTCGCGGGTCAACTTGACGAATGAGCCGGCGGGCTACTACTGGGCGGCGGGGACGCGTGCCAGTGCGAGCGTGCAACTGCACAACTTCTTTCCGAATTGGCGTCCGTTCATCACGCATCTCAACATGGGGGACACGAACGCCTGCAAGGCGTACATCGAGAAGCTGGCCACCATCGGCGGCGCCAATTCGCCCGGAAAAGTCGTGTTGAGCGCGAGCGCGGGTGGATATGGGAACACGAATTACGTGGTGGATAATGTTTTCTACGGCGACACTCCACTGGACGCAAACGTGTCCGTCTTGAGAGGTGCTACGAACGGTCTGCTCGCGGCTGGAGTGCTGCCGGGGGCCATTGCATACTTAGAACTGGTTGAGTATTGCACCCGGAAGGTTACAAACATTGTGGATGGCGTGACTAATGTGGTGTGTATTGAACGTCAGCTACAGCCGCACATTACCAATGCGGTCAATGTGGCCGGGTACATCTGTTGGGGAGCGCATAGTTCGCTTTCGCCGTTTTATGCGTTGCCAACCGGACCGGTGCCCGTGAAGTGGGAGGATGACAGTTCTTGGTACATAATCGAAACCATCGAGTCGCACAACGGCATGCGCTATTCGGATCAGGGGAATTTCATCTTCTGGTTTTCGGCTACCGCCTTTGGTGGTACGAATTATTCGAACACCCCGGTTGGCGCGGTGACACATGTGGACGAGCCTAGTCTTAGCGGGGTCAACAACAGCGCGCAGTACTTTGGCCTGTGGGCCAAGGGAAAGAACTTTGCGATTTCTGCTTGGAATTCCACGAACACGCCAGCCTTCCAAGCGGTGGGCGACCCGTACGTAAAGCGATAACCAGACCTATGAAACCATTACTCCTGAAGCTCTCATTGGCACTCGCACTTTTCCTGGCGGCAGACCAGTCTCGCGCCCAAGGCACGTTTCAGAATCTGGATTTTGAGAACGGCATCTTCATCCCGATAGCCGATGATCCATTCGGCAGGGTACAGTTTGGTCCGGCCATGCCTGGATGGACCGGTTATCTCGGCACCAATCAAATTGATTGGATTCTGCACAACAACCAGTTCTTGAGCACGGCTGGCATCGCGATTTATGGGCCAGACAACCCATCGGCTGATTTTTTGCACGGCCATTATTTCCTCATTCTCCAATCGGGCCTCGACCCTGTTGGCGGCACTGGAATCGTCACTCCCGCAATCGTCCAGTTCGGCACGATTCCGTCGTCGGCGCGGTCCATTCGCTTGCTCAACGGCAATCCCTTTACCGTCGGCACATTTGTTTTCTTCAACGGCACCCCAGTGCCACTTTACCAATTGGTGAACAACCCCAACGGAAGTCAGATGTGGGGCGGAGATATATCGGCTTTCAGTGGTCAAAGCGGCGAACTGCGCCTGCTCGGTGCAGATTATCTCGACTACATTCAATTCTCAGACGAGCCGATTCCCGAGCCAGGCGTGTTGGGCTTGTTCGCCCTTGGTTCTTTGCTTTTGGCCTGGCGGTGGCGACAAAACCAGAAATCATGAAATACAGGATTCAATCGTTGATGGTCTTATTGGCCTTGGCATCATCAACTTTGAGCCAAGGCACTTTTGTGAATCTCGATTTCGAGTCTCCGATGCCTCCCTTGACGCCTGATCCATTTTTTCAAGTTCCAATCACGAACGCTCTGCCAGGATGGACAGGCTATCTAGGGGCAAGCGAAGTGGATCAGGTTGTTTACAACACTGTCAGCCTGGGTGCAGCTGCAATTTCTCTGCATGATCATGGGTCTTTATGGTCGCCAGTTCAGGGCAATTATTCCGTCATGCTTCAGCCGTCTATTCCCGGGCTGCAAACCTCCGTCGCCGTCGGCCAGACCGGGCAAATCCCCTCAACAGCGATGTCCCTCTCGTTCTATGGCACACCCAGCATGCAAGTCACGTTTGCAGGCCAACCTATTTCACTTATCACCCTGAGCACGACCTCGGAGTACTTTGTTCTGGCAGGCGACATTTCACACTTTGCGGGTCAGACCGGCGAACTCAGGTTTTTGCAGCCTGTAGCTCCACTTGGGAGCGTCATGGCGTGGCTGGATAACATCCAGTTTTCTACCGAGCCGGTTCCCGAACCAGGCACAGTTGCGTTGTTCACCCTTGGCGCTTTGCTCCTCGGCGGGCGGTTTTTATGGAGAAGGAAGTGTTGAATGTGGTTGCGGCTACTGTGGGGAACATTCATGCACTGGCGCTGAAGGAGAACGGGACCGTGGTGGCGTGGGGCTTGAACACTTCGAGCCAGTGCGTTGTGCCCGCGGGCTTGAGCAACGTGCTGGCAGTGGCGGTGGGTTGGCCGGAATCACATTCCTGATCAATCTGAAACCAAGCAGGACTGTAATGCCTCACTCTTGCCCGGCAAACACGCTCGTAGCGCAGGATTCCATCCTGCCGTATCGCGGATTTCCAATCCGCGGGCCTGCGCCAATGCCGGTGTTTCCGAGCGTTCGGCCGATCCGCCGAATGGAATTCGGCGATACAGCAGATTGAAAATCTGCGCTACGCCGCACAAGACCGGGGCCTTACGGAGGACTTCCGCATAAGGTGACGCCACAAATCCTCCTTGGCCGCGCCCCGGTGGCGGTGGATAGTGGGTTTGTGCAAAAATTGCTGGAAACACTGGTCGCGGAACTCGAACGTCCGCGCCGACTGCCGGCGCAGACGGTGGATCACATCTGCGGCACTTACGGTATTGACCGCGCGGATGTCGGATCGTTTCTCACGGAGCAATTGCCCGGGCTGGAGGATTACGAGATTGATCTGATTCTTTCGCCGGTATTTACGCCCACGCTCAAGGATCAGGCCGTCTTCGCCGAATTGCTCGGACGCGATTCCGTTACTTCGGTGCATTGGCCGGACCTGATTCAGCAACTGGTGGGCCGCCCAACGCGCGCCAATCTCACCACCGAGGATGGGCAAGGTCATGCCGTTCCCTTGCGCGCGGTCACCCTCGAGCGGTTTGTGCATCGGCTGCGGCTCGACGGGACGATGCCCGAAGCGCTGTTTCAAATGCTCACGCACCGCGCGCCGCGACCGGACCAGCCGCTGCTCCAGGCCATCGCGCGACGCGCCATCTGGGAGCACGAAGGGCGGCGCGATATTCTGGTGCGGTACCTGACCTCGGCGATCAAAGCCGATGCTTACACCTTGGGCGACGCGGTGGCGTTGCTCAAGCTGGCGGAGGTTTATGAGCCGATGCACGTGGCGGATTTGCTGGGACGAATTCCGCGCTGGCAGCAGGTGCTGGAGCAGGAGATCAACGCCGCCGGCATCGCGAAACCGTTTTTCAACGAGCGCGTTGAGGAAATGCACGGCGGCGGACGCGATCAGCGCCAACAGGACAATACCCGCCTGGCGGCCCGGCAAAACGAGCGTGCGTTTCTGGCTCGATTGCAGCAAGTATTGGGCGGATGAATTTGCCCGACAGTCATCAACCGCCCGCGCCGCAACCCAACGACCATGACCAGGCGCTGCCGTCGGCGCAACAATTGAGCGCCGCGGCGGCGTGGCTCGAACAGGTGGCCGCGAACCGGGCTTTGTTGGCCGAGTTGCCGGTCGAGGAACGCACGCGTTTGCTGAAAGCGGCGGGCGACGTTTACTGCCCGGACGTGCGCGAGCGCCGGCGACTGGTGAAAGCCCGGTCGCGCCAGCGCCGGAACGAGCGACTGGAGCGCGACCAGACCGTGCTGAATGAAACCGGCATCCGCGCGCTGCGACGCAAACCGGTTTTCACCACTCCGAACCTCCCGCCACCGCCCGCGGATGAACCGACGGAAGCCGAGGCTGGAGACGAAGTTCGCGAGGTGGTCGAGCCGCAGAATTGTTACATCTGCAAACAGGACTATTCGAACATTCACCATTTCTACGATCAACTGTGCCCGGTTTGCGCCGAGTTGAACTGGCGCAAACGCGGCGAACTGGCGGACTTGCACGGCCGCGTGGCGGTGCTCACGGGCGGTCGCGTGAAGATCGGTTATCAGGCCGGCATAAAGCTGCTTCGCTCGGGGGCGCACCTCATCGTCACCACCCGGTTCCCGCGCGATGCCGCCCTGCGCTACGCGGCCGAAGCGGATTTCGCGGATTGGGGACACCGGCTGGAAGTTTTCGGCCTCGACCTGCGGCACACGCCAAGCGTCGAGGCGTTCTGCCGGCACCTCCGGCAAACGCACGGCCGGCTGGATTTTATCATCAACAACGCCTGCCAAACCGTGCGTCGTCCGCCGGATTTCTACGAACACATGATGGCGCGCGAACGGGCGGCGCTGGGCGAATTGCCGGCTCACGCACGCAGACTGTTGGGCGCTTACGAAGGGCTGCGCGGTTATCACCTCTTACCGGAAGGCGAGGCGGGCGCGGCCCAGGCATGTCCTCCCGAAATTGCCGGTCTCGCTCGCGCGGCAGAGCTTTCCCAGGTGCCCCTGTTGCCGGACGAGCTTGCGGCGCAGAAGGCGTTGTTCCCCGAAGGCCGGCTGGATCAGGATTTGCAGCAGGTGGACCTGCGCGAACAGAATTCCTGGCGGCTGCGGCTGCACGAAGTCTCCAGCGTCGAGTTGTTGGAGGTGCATCTGGTCAATGCCGTTGCGCCGTTCATCCTCAATGCCCGCCTCAAGCCGCTCCTGCTGGCCACGCCGGAGCGGGACAAACACATCGTCAACGTTTCCGCCGTGGAAGGGCAGTTCTACCGGAAATTCAAAACCACGCGGCATCCCCACACCAACATGGCCAAGGCGGCGTTGAACATGATGACGCGCACCTCCGCCGCGGATTACCACGCGGACGGCATCCATCTCAATGCCGTGGATACCGGCTGGGTGACGGATGAGGACCCGGTGGCGACGGCGGTCCGCAAGCAGCGCGAGCATCGCTTCCATCCGCCACTGGACATCGTGGACGGCGCGGCGCGAATCGTGGACCCGATCATTGCCGGCTTCAACACGGGCGAACATATTTGGGGGAAGTTCCTCAAGGACTATGTGCCTACGGACTGGTGAGAATTACTCCGGCCCCGGATAATGATCCGAAGCAGAAGATTCTGCCGGGTGGCCCGGTGATTGACAGGCAAGCTGGGATGGATCAGTGTGACCTCGGAAAGCCGTGCGGGGCGACTGAATACCGTGCGTCAGCGGCCCGTCCTGGATTATTGATAACCGGGCGTCGTTCAGGGCAGGCAATCAACTGTGTGCTCACTATGAAAACGCAGACATCGTCAGGCTGGATTACGAGTTTCCTTTTTCTCCTCACGCCAATTGCGGTCGGGCTGGCTCAGACTGAACCTGTCCGCGAGCCGGTGTCGCCACCTGTCGAACCGGCGTTCCTCGCACCCACCGCCACCACCGGCGTGGGTGAATCGGAGATCGCCACAGCGGGGAATTACTCTGGCCAGAGTGTGGCATCGTTGACGAGGACTCCGCTTTCCCCGTGGGCGGGCGAGATTGTGAAACTCGCCCGGGCGGGTATCGAAGACGGCGTCATCCTGTCGTTCATTGACAACTCCGGCACCTTCAATCTGAGTGCGGAGCAGATCATCCACTTGAGCCAACAAGGCGTCTCCAGTGAGATCATCACCGCCATGCTCCAGCACGACGCGGACGTGATTTCGGGCGTGCGGCCCTTGACGATTTCCAGCGAGCCGGCTCGCGAACCTTTGTTCCAAATCAGCTTCAGCCCGCCCAGTGCGGGGGCGCAGAAGCCGGCGTCACGGGTCGAATCCGCTTTGCCTCCCATTGCAGAGCTTAACCAGCCGGCCACACCGCTGGACGCTGAAAGTTCGTTGGAAAGCAATCGCCTTCCCGGAGATGCGGTGTCGGTGGAATGGCAGTCGCCGGTCAGCGAGGCGCCGCGGCCCATCCGCCTGGCAGATTTTGGTCCGCGCAGAACTGACGCCCACGAAGGGCGTAGTCTCTATCCGGTTCGACAGCCGCATCCCGTGCCGCTCACGGCGCCGATCATCATCATGCAGGTATCCGGGCCAACCCCGAACACCATGGTCATTTCCTTCTCGTCCCCGCCCGCGCGTTGAGCCGCAGGGCGGGAGTTTTCTGTTGTTCGCTGGATGTCAATTCTCCCGCGGATCAATCCGGCAACTCCTGAAGCCGTGCGTTGCGGATCTGGACTGACTCGCCGCCCCGGCTCAGTTCTTGAAAGCCGATGTGCCCCCGGCGCGGCCGATCCTTGATGGCCGGAGCGTCCGTGTCGTCGTGTCGCTTCACAGTCTGGGTTTGTTCATCAAGATTGATATCCTGAATCGTCTCTCCGTTGAGCACCACCTTCAGGTGTGCGCCTCGCAGGGTGACCGCATAACGATTCCATTCCGTGGGGCGATAAACCTGCTTGGTCGGCGCCACGGCGCGATACAGGCCGCCCGTCAGTTCGGAATCCTTCGCCTGCGTGTTGTAGCGCCGGTCCGCCATTTGCAGTTCCAATCCGTCGAACGCCGGATCGCCGCGCATGGGTGCGCGCAGGGCACAGCCGCTGTTGCCGAGTTCGCCCAGTTTGAATTCGAATTCGAGGATGAAGTCGCCGTACTCCTTCTCGCTCATCAACCATGTGCCGCGCGGGTCGCTGCCGCGGAGCACGCCATCCTTCACCCGCCAAACCACACCCTCAGCCGGGGACTTGCTGACGTCATCCCAGCGGCGCACGGTCCAGCCTTCCGGCACGCCGTCCTGGGAAAACAACGAAACGAATTTCGATTCTGCCCCGAACGAAGTCTCCGCACTGGCCACCGTCATGCCCAGTGCCGATATCAGGATCAATAGCTTGCGGTTCATACTGGGCGAGAGTAGGCGGCTCCCTGCTGGCAGGCAATCACGGAGCATTGATGCAATCTCTCCCTCGCCAACTGCGGACCTCCCCGTTATTCTCCGCCCATGTATCTGCGCCGTTTCCTGCGTTGGTTTCTGTGGACTCTCCTGGGCTTGGTGTTGTTGGTGGTGCTGCTGGCCGGCTCGCTCTGGTGGTATTTGAATCCCGCGGTTCAGCGCACCGATGCGATTCAGTACGGCCAGCGCGGTGAGCGCATACTCGCGTTGGATGTCATGAAACCCAGGAAACCAAATGGCTACGGAGTAATCGTCCTGGTCAGTGGTGGTTGGAAATCCGGTGAGCCTGGCACCTTTGGCCGGTGGATTGCCGCGCCGTTGTTGCGCCGGGGTTACACGGTGTTCCCGGTTTATCACGTTTCCCAGCCGGAAGCCTCCGTGATGGAGATTATTGAGGACATGCACCGGGCCGTGCGCTTCGTCCGGCTGCATGCCCGGGAGTACGGGGTGAACCCAGACCGGCTTGGCGTATCGGGCGGCAGTGCGGGAGGACATTTGAGCCTGATGCTCGCCACGCGCGGTGGCCCCGGTGAGCCTGACAGCCACGACCCCGTGGAAAAAGAAAGCAGCGCGGTGCAAGCCGTGGCCATCTTCTTCCCGGTCACTGATCTTCTGAACCTGGGCGCGTCCACGGAGAATCTGGGGGATGGTGGTCCGCCGAAAAGTTTTCGGCGCGCCTTCGGACCAGAGGGAACGAATCTGGCCGTGTGGAAAGTCATGGGGCGGGAGACTTCTCCCATTTACCACATCACGACCAATCTGCCGCCCGTGCTGATCTATCACGGGGATGCCGACACGCTCACGCCGCTGGAGCAATCCGCATGGTTTCAGGAGAAAGCGCGCGCAGCGGGTCGCCCGGTCAAGATTGTGGTCCGCCGCAATGCAAAGCACGGCTGGCTGCCGATGGTGTTCGATCTGCGCAAGTTTGCCGACTGGTTCGATCACCACTTGTGCGCAGCCAGATGAAAACGTGCTGTCCTGCGGCCTGGTACTTTGAAATTGACTTATGCCCGCTCAGGTTCCACGCTCGCGTCAACTTCGGAGGAAGCCATGAAAAAACTGCTCACACTCGCCTGTGGGGTTTTCGCACTCAACCCCGCCTTCGCCACCGTTCAGTCCCCCATTGACTGCCACATCCTGTTCGACGGCACGAACACGGTGCAAATTGTCTGGAACGCCTATCCGGGGAAGAGCTACGTTCTGCACACCGCCTCGAATCTGCTCGGCGACTGGTCCAGCAGCGCGCCGCTGGTGGCCAGTTCCAACTCGCTCGCCGCCAGTTTCCCGGTCACGGCGCAGGCACAATTCTTCAAAGTCGTCTTGCTCGACACCGAGGGGCCGGAGGTGCTCGAACTCACGCCCAACGACGGCAGCATCGCCGTGGACCGGCAGGCGACCGTGAGCGTCGTGCTCGCCGACCTCAACGGCATCAACACGAACAGCTTCGCTCTGCGCCTGGGCACGAACCTTCCCGTGACTTTGGCGGACGCACGACTCACCTTCGCCGCGGGTCGCCTGACCTACACGCCGAACACCAACGAATTCCTTGGCGAGCCCGGTGCGTTCCTCACCAACACCCTCATCGCTGCGGACACCCTTGGCAATAGCTCCACCAACGTCTGGTCCTTCCAACTGGCGCTCCCGCCGGTGACCGGCACGAACATCATCTTCATCGGAGACGGTACGCAACCCCGCCCGCAGGGTGGCGGCCTGACGCTTATCTCCACCAACGGCGATAATTTTACTTTCAGTTACAGCGGTACCTCCTCGGGATTGTCCAATGGCGTGCATCTGGTGAAGTCTGACCTCCTTACCGGCTTCACCCGCACGGTGGTCAGCTTCATTGAAGAACCCGCCAGCCACACCGTGGTGGTGCTCACCCGGCCCACCAAGCTCGCGGAACTGCTGCAATCGGGCAGTCTGGCGGCGGGCGAATTCGTTGAACTGCCGGGCGACGGCCCCGGCCCGCTGGGCGCGGGGGCCATCGGGCTGGCGTTCGATTACCACTTCAATTTGGAGCGCGTGCTGTATCAGGATGCCAATCTCATCATCGGGCTGACCCCGGCCAGCGAACTGGACTTGCGCGGCACCTTGGACCTCAACGGCAATTTCGACTGGTTCAAGCTCACGTCGTTTGAGGGAGTATTTGGCGGCCGCGCCGCGTTCACGCTCGAAGCCTACGCCCAAGCCAGCGGCGCGTACAGCCGGAACGGCGAAAAGGCTCTCATCACGCCGGTGCGCAAAATCTACGGCGGCTTCATTGGTTACGTGCCGGTGTGGGTGGAGCTCGTCTTCGAGATCAATGCCGGCTACGAACTGACTCTGCCCGGCACGGCGGGCTACACCAACGGTTTCACTGCCGCCAAACAGATTCAGGTGGGTCGTCGCTGGGAAAAGCACGCCGGT
Source organism: Verrucomicrobiia bacterium (assembly GCA_026125285.1). Classification (GTDB taxonomy): domain Bacteria; phylum Verrucomicrobiota; class Verrucomicrobiia; order Limisphaerales; family JADLHS01; genus WYBW01. The sequence goes on from JAHCLO010000012.1 coordinate 19,641, forward strand.
TGGACCCTGCTGTGGGACCATCCCGACCTTGGCTTCACCGTGCTCGGGCCCAAATGGCAGGTGGAAGCCACGGGCAATTTTCAGGTTTACCTCCAACCCAAACTCACCGCGCTGGTCTATAGCACCGCCGGGGCGTGGGCCGATCTCAAACCCTACGCCGAACTGGACGCCCGCCTGCAACTCAACCCACACGAGTTTGAAGCGGAACTTTACACCGGCCTGACCAGCACGCTGGGATTGGACCTGCGGGTGTGGGACGAGGACTGGGGCGAGCTGCCCGACCACACCTTCACGCTGATTCCGCGCACGCTGTTGTGGGAACACAGCAGCCGGACGGCGGCGCCACCGCAAGTCACGGCCCATCCGGTGGCGCAAACGGTATCCGTGGGCGGCACCGCCCTGTTCAGCGTGCAGGCCGGCGGGGCCACGCCGTTGAGCTACCGTTGGCAGCGCGACGGGTTGAACCTCACCGAGGGTGGACGAATCACCGGCACCCGGAGCAGCACCTTGCGGATTGCCAACGCGCAGACCGGCGACGCGGGCAACTACCGGGTGGTGGTGAGCAACCCGAACGGCTCGGCCACCAGCCAGAGCGCCACGCTCAACGTGCTCCCGCCCAACCCGCCGCCGTCGCCCGCCGGCATGGCCTTCATTCCCGCCGGCAGCTTCACGATGGGCGACACGTTTGACGAGGGCTTGAGCAATGAGCGGCCCACGCACACCGTCTATATCTCCGCGTTCTACATGGACAAGACTGAGGTGACGAAGGCGTTTTGGGACGAGGTGTATCAGTGGGCCATCACGTATGGCTACAGCTTTGAGTATGGCGCACAGGGGAAGGCGAACGATCATCCAGCGCACACCATAACGTGGTATGACGCGGTGAAGTGGTGCAATGCGCGGAGCGAGAAGGAGGGGTGGACGCCGACGTATTACACCAGTGCGGCGCAGACCACGGTGTATCGGACTGGGCAGTTGAACGTGCAGAATGACTGGGTGAAGTGGAGCGCGGGGTATCGGTTGCCGACGGAGGCGGAGTGGGAGAAGGCGGCGCGGGGCGGGGTCAGCGGGCAGCGGTTCCCGTGGGGCAGTACGATTACGCACAGCCAAGCCAATTACGAAGCTTACCCGTCGAGTTATTCTTACGACGAGAATCCGATGGTTGGCTATCATCCCACATTTGCGACTGGCGGTGAGCCTTACACCAGTCCGGTGGGGTACTTTGAGCAGAACGGGTATGGTTTGCATGACATGGCCGGGAATGTGTGGCAGTGGTGTTGGAATTGGTATGGCTCGTATTCGAGTGGATCGGAGTCTGATCCTCACGGTCCCGCGTCGAGCTCGTACCGCGTGATACGGGGCGGCAGTTGGTACGACAATGCGTTCCTCTGCCGGACAGCGTACCGCCACTACATCTCCCCGTCCAGCAGGTACTACAACGTCGGTTTCCGCTGTGTTCGAACCGCAGGTCAGTGAGCTCAAGCCCGGAACGGCGATTTGGTAGGGCGCGTCAGTCCCCTGCGCGCCGTTTGGGTAAGACCAGCAGCGGCGCGCACGGAGTGACGCGCCCTACCAGAAACGCGAGCCGCGTCGTCGTCTGGCCCGGCAACAGGTTCTACTTTTTCGGGTTTCGTTGTGTGAGGGGACTTTGGTTTTTGCTCTATTGCGGGCTGACCTTTTTGGATCTAAGACAAGCAAGGAACGAGCGCAACCTGACTGCGGAGCGGCGGTGAAGAAAGAAATGAGCGGGTGAACGAGGCAAGCCGGTAGGGCGCGTCAGTCCCCTGCGCACCGTTTGGGGCAGACCCGCAGCGGCGCGCACGGAGTGACGCGCCCTACCAGGAACGCGTCCGGAGTGCGGCGCGGATTGAGGAATACGGGCCAGCGGTGTTGGGACGGCTGGAGTTCAACGCAGTGCCGGGCTGAACCGAACAGTAACATCTGTGCCACGAGCGAACGCCGCCGGTAGGGCGCGTCAGTCCTCTGCGCGCCGTCTGGGTACGTCCAAGCGGCGACGCGCACGGAGTGACGCGCCCTACCTGGTGGCCCTGCCTATCGGCCATCCACCAAGGGCGGCGGCCGGTCATTGGGGCGGTAGATCCAAATCCAGTCTTCCATCCGTTCACACAATCCTTTGCGGACGGGGTTCATCAGGATGTATGCGGTCTTCTCCTGCAACTGATGATGGTCGCGCAAACGGTGATCAAAAAAATCGCGCTGCCATTCCACCCCGAATTTGACCGCCACAAATTTCTTCCAGTTGGTGATCAGGGTTTTCATGCCAGGTTCCCGGGGGAAGGCGAGGATGGCATGGAGATGATCGGGCATGAGCAGGCACAGGCGACAATGCCAGAGCAATTTTTCGTGATTGTGGGCCATGGCGGCGAGCACACCGTCGCCGATGCCCGCCTGGCAGAGTTGGTTTTTGCCCTGGGGCACACAGTTGATGGTGATGAAAAAACTGCTGCCTTCTGGCACGCTTGGCGGAACGGTGTGCGGCAGTTTTTTACGAACGGGAAGATTCACGGGCAAAGGATGGCGAACTCCGCTGGCCGACGAAAGGCTGTAGGTAGGGCGCGTCAGTCCCCTGCGCGCCGGGGTGCGGCAGGGTAGGGCGCACCAGTCCCCTGCGCGCCGTTTGGGTCAGCCCAGCCGCGGCGCGCAGGGAGTGACGCGCCCTACCCGAAACGCGGGGCGTTTAGCCAACCGGCCCGACGGCAGGAACGTCGTCGTCGCCTTTCGGTGTGTGAGGGGGCTTTAGATTTTGCGCTTTTGCCTTTTAGCGCCCGGAGCGCCGATCTCCGGTCGGCTTATCAAAGTGTTAACTGGCGGTGACCGAGTGAAACAATCCCATTGCCCTGCCTCAATCCCATCGAATAAGTTCGCAGCATGGTAAAACCAGTCGAAATGCCGGCCGACAGTCAAAGCTTGAAGAAAGCTTTGCACGAGAAGATCGAGCACCTGAATGGGGACAAGCTCTCGTTGCTCAATCGCGTGGTCTTGCAGTTGGAAGCCGACGAACTGGCCCACGAACTGGACCGGGCGTTTGACGAGGACCGGCGCCAAGGCAGGATCACCAGCGAGCGAGTTCAACAGATACTATCCAAAGTCCGGGCAAAGCATGGCTGCCAGCCATGAGGGTTTGCATTGACACCAACGCGCTGGTGCAACTCTTTGGCCGCACGCAATCCGGTCGCCCCATCCGCGAAGCCCTGCTGGCCGGACGCATCGAGTTGGCGATTTCCAATGAGATTCTGCTGGAGTATCAAGAAACCATCACGCTGCTTTCTGGCGAGGCGCGCTGGCAACTGGTGGAACGGTTCCTCACGTTGTTGTTCCATCTTCATGCGAACGTGCTCTTCATCGAACCCCATTTTCGCTTCGCAATAATCACGGCGGATCCAGACGATAACAAGTTCAGTGATTGCGCGATTGCCGCGCAGGCCGATTGCATCATTACCTCTGATCGCCACTTTGACGCGCTCAAGGGTTCCGGCTACAAACCGCGCCCGTTCACGCCAGAGGAATTCGTTCGCCGTCATCTTTGAGGAAGCAATGCGGCTGGGCGTAATCAACTCCATTCTGGCGGCGGTCTGGCAATGCGCGGAGCGAGAAAGAAGGACGCACCGGCGTGAGGCATCGGTAGGGCGCGTCAGTCCCCTGCGCGCCGTTTGGGTAAGACCCGCAGCGGCGCGCACGGAGTGACGCGCCCTACCGGGAGCGCTCATGGAGACCTAATGGTGCAGATCGCGAACGCGGAGCATGCACGGAAGGCGTCTGGACTGACCCGGCTGCCATCCTGTCCCGACAATACGGCCCGGGCGCTACGAGCGGATGATATGAGCACGGATCGTGGCCGGCAGTTTGTTGATGCCTCGCGTCCGCAGCCAACCTCCGCCGCCACGCTGCTTGACGCGGCGTGATCAGCCCGCCAATTTCATCGCAATGTTTTCTGGTGACACGATTCCCGTCCGCACGGCCACACCGCCGGTATATTCCGTGCGCGGGCTCACCAAGGTTTATGGTTTTGGCGAAACTGAAGTCCATGCGCTGGCGGGGGTGGATTTGGACCTGCATGAGGGCGAACTGATCGTGTTGTTGGGGCCTTCGGGCAGCGGCAAGACCACTTTGCTCAATAATCTCGGTGGCCTCGATGTGCCGACGGCGGGCGAACTGCGCTATCGCGACACCGACCTGGCGTGTGCGGATGAGGATCAACTCACCCGGTTTCGGCGAGACAGCGTGGGGTTCATTTTTCAGTTCTACAATCTGATTCCCAGCCTCACCGCGCGCGAGAACGTGGCCTTGATTACCGAGATTGCGCGCGACCCCATGCCAGCGGAAGACGCGTTGGAACTCGTCCATCTGGGGGCACGGCTGGACCATTTCCCCGCGCAACTGTCGGGTGGCGAACAGCAACGTGTCGCCATTGCCCGCGCCATCGCCAAGCGACCGGAGGTTTTGTTATGCGACGAACCGACCGGGGCGCTGGACGTGCGAACGGGGATCGTGGTGTTGGAAGCCATCGCCCGGGCGAATCGCGAACTCGGCACGCTCACCATCATCATCACGCACAACGCCGTCATGGCCGGCATGGCGGATCGGGTGATTCATTTTTCCGACGGCCGGGTTCTCCATGAGCATCGCAACCCGCAGCGCGCGCCGGTCAGCGGCTTGGAATGGTGATGGCCCGGCATGATCTCTGAACTTGATCGCAAGCTTTGGCGAGACCTGGCCCGGCTCAAAGGTCAGGCACTGGCTGTGGCGTTGGTCATGGGCTGCGGGCTCGCGATGATGATCATGGCGCGCAGCCTCATTTATTCCCTCGAAAGCACGCGCGCCGAGTACTACCAGGTGAATCGCTTCGCGGAGGTGTTCGCGCATTTGAAACGCGCGCCGGACTCGATTGCCCTTCGCGCGGCGGAGATTCCGGGCGTGGCGACGGTGCAAGCGGGGATTTCCGTTCAAGTCACGCTGGACATTCCCGCCCTGGACGAGCCAGCCAGCGGCATGGTGCGGTCGTTGCCCGACTTTGGCGAACCCCAGTTGAACCGGCTTTACCTTCGCGCCGGCCAATGGCTTCCACCTGGTTCGCGCGGCCAGGTGTTGGTGGGCGAAGCGTTCGCCAAAGCCAATGAATTGAAGCCCGGCGACCGGATTGCGCTTCTGTTGAATGGCCGCCGCCAGGAGTTCCGCCTCGCAGGCATTGTGCTCTCGCCGGAGTTTATTTTTGAATCGCGCCCCGGCGCGGCGCTGCCGGACAATCGCACCTACGGCATTTTCTGGATGCCGTATGAGGAATTGGCGGCGGCGTATGATCTGGATGGCGCGTTCAACTATCTTGCGCTCACCCTGGCGCCCGGAGCGACCGCGCGGCCGGTGATTGCCGAGCTGGATCGCTTGCTCACACCGTACGGCGGCCGGGGGGCTTACGGTCGCGCGGATCATCCTTCCCATATCCGCGTCTCCGACGAAATTCGCGTGTTGCAGACCCTCGCCATCGGCTTCCCGCTCGTGTTTCTGAGCGTGGCGGCGTTTATGACCAACGCGGTGCTGTCGCGACTGCTGGTGTTGCAGCGCGAACAGATTGCCATCCTGAAGGCCTTTGGGTTTACGAACCGGCAGATTGCCCTGCACTATCTCAAGTTTGCGTTTGTGATGGTGGCCATGGGCACCGTGTTGGGTTGGATCGGAGGCATCGTCATGGGACATCGCATCGTGGCCTTGTATCACTTGTTCTTTCGTTTCCCGGAATTGCACTTTCGCCTGGATCGTTCCGCTTTGGTGCTGGCGTTGCTCGTTTGTGCGGGCGCCGCCGCGGCGGGGGTCATTGGCGCCGTGCGCCGGGCCGCGCGTTTGCCACCCGCCGAGGCCATGCGTCCCGAACCGCCGGCCAATTACCGGCCGGCGCTGGTGGAAAAGACCGGCATTGCGCATCTGCTCTCGCATACATTCCGCATCGCGGTGCGCAACCTGGAACGCCGGCCGGTGCAGGCCATTTTCACCGTCAGCGGCATGGCGCTGGCCACGGGAATTTTGATCGTGCCCAATGCCTTTCGCGACGGGGTGGCGGAGGTCATGGATTTTCAGTGGGATGTGATTCAACGGCAGGACGTCGGGATCGGATTGGTGGAGCCGGCCAGCGTTTCTGTGCGGCATCTTTTCGCGCAACTGCCCGGCGTCGTGACGGTGGAGCCGATTCGCTACACCGCGGCGCGCATTCATTTCGGCAATCGCAACCGGCAACTGGCGATTCAGGGACTGACGGCGGACGGCCAGTTGAGCCGGGTGTTGGATGCCAATACACGACAGATCGCACTGCCGCCCGCGGGACTGGTGTTGTCGGCCAAACTCGCGGAAGTCTTGGAGGTCAGGGTCGGCGACGAACTGCGCGTGGAAGTACTCGAAGGCAAGCGGCCCGTGCGGGCGGTGCCATTGGTGGGGCTGGCCGAGGATTTCGCCGGCGTGGCGGCCTACATGGACATCCGCGCGCTGAACCGGTTGATGGAGGAGGGAGACGTGATCACCGGAGCGACCTTTGCGGTGGACGGCGCCCGACGGGGAGAATTCTTCCGGGCGCTCAAAGGCGTACCGCGCGTGAGTTGGGTGGCCATCAAGGATTCCCTGCGGGCCAATTTCCGGGAGACAACGGCCGCGAGCATCGGGGTCATCCAGAGCATTTATCTGGTGTTCGCGACTGTGGTGGCCTTTGGCGTGGTGTATAACAACGCGCGCATTTCGCTGGCGGAACGCGCGCGGGAACTGGCGACTTTGCGGGTGGTGGGTTTTTCCCGCCGCGAGGTGGGTGCGGTGCTGGTGACGGAACTGGTGATTCTGGCGCTATTGGCCGTGCCGCTGGGGCTGCTGTTGGGCACGGGGTTCGCCACGGTAATTCTGGGACAGGTCAACACCGAAACCGTGCGCCTGCCGCTGGTGTTGACGCTGGGAAATTATTCTTTCGCCGTGCTGGTGGTGACTGCGGCGTCGAGTCTCTCGGCGCTGCTGGTGCTGCGGAAACTTAATCAGTTGGATCTTGTGGGCGCGTTGAAAGCGCCGGAGTAGTGCAAGGGGCGTCCGTCCGCCGCGGCGTTGACTTGTCTCGGAGCGCCGATCAAGGCGGCGGCAACGATCCGGCAGCCCGCGCATCCAGCGATTCGCGGATCACTTGAGCAAGGCCAAGGCCGGTGTAGGGCTTTTGCAGAAAGCGTGCGTGGTTGTTTCGAGCAAGAAACTCGGTGCTGATGTCGTCCACCGTGTAGCCGCTGGCGAAAACGATTTTAAGGTTCGTGCGATCCCCACGGAGCTTCTCGGCCAGTTCCACCCCGGATACGCCTTCCGGCATCACCATGTCTGTGAAGAGCAGGTGAATCTTCTCCTTGTGGCGATCCCAGACTTCCAGAGCCTCCCGGCCATTGGCCGCTTCGTAAATGCGATAACCACATTGCTCCAGGATCAGGTGGGCCATGTCGCGCAGTACCGGTTCGTCTTCAACGACGAGAATACCTTCGGAGCCGCCGCGCGCGGTTTCAGACGGCGCGGCGGCGGCCGTGGCGGCTTCGGCGACCTCGTTGCCCGCTGGCAACAACACGCTAAAAGTGGTGCCCTTGCCGGGTTCGCTGGCGACTTCGATCCAACCTTCATGTTGCTTGACGATTCCGTAAACGGTGGCCAAGCCGAGGCCGGTGCCCTTGCCGACTTCCTTGGTGGTGAAGAAGGGTTCAAAAATGCGGCTGACGGTTTGTTTATCCATCCCGCAGCCGGTGTCCGTCACGCGGAGGCAGACGAAACGGCCGGCCCGCGCTTCGGGGTGGAGCAAGACATACTCCTCGGTCAGGTGAATGGGACTGAGGCTGATCGTCAAGACACCGCCCTTGGGCATGGCGTCCCGGGCGTTGACCGCCAAATTCATGATCACCTGTTCAACCATGCCAGCATCGGCGTGAACTACCGGCAACTCAGGTGGCGGGGTAAATTCGAGCGTGATGGGTTCGCCGAGAAGCCGATGGAGCATCTTGCTCATATTGGCGACCACTTCGCGTAGATTGAGCGGCTTTGACTGCATGACGCTCTTGCGGCTGAACATGAGCAGTTGCCGGGTCAAGCCAGCGGCCCGCTCGGCAGCGAAATTGATTGCTTGCAGGGAGTCGCGCACCTCAACGGCCAAACCGGGGCGCCCCATTACAATGCCAGCGTGGCCTTGGATGATGGTGAGCATGTTGTTGAAGTCGTGCGCGACTCCGGCCGCAAGCTGGCCCACCGATTCCATTTTTTGCGACTGCCGCAACTGGTGTTCCAGACTCAGGCGGCTGGTGATGTCCTCCACGTAACAGTGAACGACCGCATTGGCGGTCACTGGATGCAGCGCCAGCGATAGGGTACGACCGCGCACGCGGGTTTGGATGCCGGTCCTGGATTCGCCGGTGGCAAGGCAAGTCTCGACCTGCTGGGCGATGTCGGTTGGCATTATTTCCCGGAGGTGCTCGGCCTCCATGGAATCTGCGAGTCGCTGCGCAGCTTCATTGAGATAGGTAACGGTGCCATCCCGGGCGAGTTCCAGGGCTGGATTGGGATTCAACTGGGTGAACGCAGCCAACTTATTCAGCTCCGACTCGTTGCGACGGCGTTCAACCGCCAACGCGAGCGCACTGGCTGCTGCCATGACGAATTGCACCTCATCGCCAGTGAAATCGCGTTGTTGCCGCGTATGCACTCCCAAGACTCCGTAAGGTTGCCGACTGGTGGCGATGGCGGCGGTCACCCCGCTGACGATCCCGTGATCCAGCAAAAAGGCCGACGGCTTGAAACGCTGCTCGGTGCGCAAGTTCGCCACCACGACCGGTTCGCCGGTGATCAAGGTGAAGCCCGCTTGGGAGTGGCGGTCTGCCGCCTCGGTCACCTGGTCAATGGCGCCGGACTTCCAACCCGTTCCGGTGCGCAGCACCAGTGTGTCCTGACCGGGCAGCCGCTCCAGCACTTCGCAAAACTCCACGTCCAAAGTCTGCGTGGTCAACATCACCGCTTGATCAAACAGCGCGTGGATATCAGTGCCGGTCAGGGCAAACTGTCCCAGTGCCGCCACCGCGGTCTGCTGCATCGCGCGATTGAGCATGGCGCGTCCGGCTTCATCATGTTCGCGCACGCGTTGCTCAAAGGAGGCGGCGAGCGAATCCAGCGCCCGCGCGAGTTCGCCGAATTCCCCCTCGGTTTGGGTCAGTCCGGTGCGGCTGCCCAATTCGCCATTGGCCAGCCGTTGGAGGTCATGGAAGATCGCCCGCGCCGGTCGCAAGAAAAGTCGCTCGCTGCTGAACCACACGGCAGTACCGGCCACCAATCCGACGAGCAAGCCAGCCCAGAGCTCCCATCCCACCATAGCGGCCGCCACCAACGCCAAGGTGGTCGTCACAACCACGGTTACCACCAGGCGTATTCTCACGCTCGAAGTTGGAGTCATTGGCAGTTCCGTATTGTTTTCGGAATCCAGCATAGCTGCGGATTCAGCTTGATTAAAGCCAATTGTGGCATCTCTTCGCTCCGGCGGTCCTTTGTCTCGGCCAGTTTTGAACCAGGCATCGCTGCGGGTGTGTGCTTTCTTGTCAGTCGTGTCCCATAAGGGCCATTCGTTTTGACAGTGGAGGGAAACAGACTTTAGGATGCCGTGCCGCAAGGATGTCGGCGGGAGCATGGATTTTGAATCTGGCATGGGCTGAAGTTTTTATGCGAACACACTATCTGGCTTGCGACTTGGGTGCGGAAAGCGGGCGGCTCATGCTGGGCACCCTTGCCGATGGCAAACTGGCGTTGGAGGAATTACATCGGTTTCCCAACCCGCCGGTGCAAACCGGCGCTGCGCTGCACTGGAACATTGACGCGCTGTTCGCGGAATTGAAAACCGGATTGAAACACGCCGCCGCCCGCCAGCTTCCCATCTCAAGTATCAGCACGGATTCCTGGGGCGTGGATTACGTGCTCTACGACAAGCACGGAGCGATCCTGCCGCCGGTCTGGCATTATCGCGACACCCGCACGGCGCGAGGCGTTGAACTGACCCGCTCGAAGATTGACTGGGCCACGATCTATCGGGAAACCGGCATCCAGTTCATGGCCCTCAATACCATCTATCAACTGGCGGCCGAACCGCCGGAACGACTCGCTGCGGCAAACCAGCTTCTCCTCATCGGTGACGCGTTTAATTTTTATTGCTCCGGCGTCGCGCGGAATGAAGTGTCGCTGGCCAGCACCACGCAACTCTACAACCCGCGCACCCAAGCCTGGTCCAAGCCATTGCTCGCCGCACTGGGACTGCGCGAAGAATTGTTCGCCCCCGTCGTGGAATCCGGTACTTGCCTGGGTAGCTTGAAACCGGAATTAGCTGCCGAAGTGGGTTTGCCGCAATTGGAGGTCATCGCATCTTGCTCGCATGATACGGGCGCGGCGGTGGCCGCTGTTCCGGCCGCCGGTGGGCACTGGGCCTACTTGAGTTCGGGGACATGGTCCTTGATGGGGATTGAATGGCCTCAGCCGATCATCACGGAACAAGGGCGCGATCTGAACTTCACCAACGAAATCGGATTTGGCCGCACGGCGCGAATCCTCAAGAACATCATCGGCCTCTGGCTGGTGCAGGAGTGCCGGCGCGACTGGGCGCAGCGCGGACAGGAATTTGATTACGCCCAACTCACGGCGATGGCGGCGGACGCCAAGCCGTTTGTTTCGCTCATCAATCCAGCCGATCCGCGATTTGTCCGGCCGGGGGACATGCCCGACCGAATCGCGGCGTTTTGCCGGGAGACGGAGCAACCCGTGCCGGATTCGCCCGGCGCGTTCGTGCGTTGCGCCTTTGAGAGCCTGGCGTTGTATTACCGGATTGTCCTGCGCCAACTCGAACAACTGACGGGCAAATCTATCCAGCAGTTGCACATTGTCGGTGGCGGCAGCAAGAACCGCCTGTTGAACCAATTTGCCGCCAACGCACTGCAAATCCCGATCCTCGCGGGCCCGGCGGAATGTACGGCGCTGGGCAATGTGCTGGTGCAGGCGATTGCGCTAGGGCATCTTCCTTCATTGGCCGCAGCGCGTGAAGTCGTGTGCAACTCGTTCCAACTGGCACTCATTGAACCGCTATCGGCTGCGGTGTGGGACGAGGCCTTTGCGCGATTTGAGAAGCTGCTGAAATGGTGTTGAAGCGTGCTTCCCCGGTCGCGAACACTTGGACCTGCCAGCGGCTTCGAGTAGGGTTCCCTTGTCGTCAATTCGCCTGTCTGGCGCCGAAAGATAGTGCTCGCATGGTCAACTTCTTTATGGTTAAGTCCGCCGTAACGTCAAACTGACCATGCGCGCAACAATTGACGGAGACCAAACCAAACCGGGATTGCGCTACAGCCTCCATCGTCCGGCCAGTCGCCCGGCTGTGTTGCTGCCAGTTCAGGCAAGCGATACCCTTTGAATCATGGCGTGGATGGAACAATTGCAGGCGGCTGACGGCGGACAGGCGTTCGTCATGGCGTTGGTGGCTTACGTGCTGGGTTGCTTTACCACGGGTTATTATCTGGTCCGCGCCGTGAAGGGGCAGGACATCCGGGAAATGGACAGCGGAAGCGTCGGCGCGCGGAATGTGGGCCGATTGCTGGGCAAAGGAGGATTCTTCCTCACCGTCGTCGGCGATTTTGGCAAGGGGGTGCTGGCCGTTTGGGCGGCGCGACATTTTACCGGCAGCGATCTGCTGGCGGGCATCGCGATGCTGTCGGTCGTGGCGGGTCACATTTGGCCGGCCCAACTTCGATTTCGCGGGGGCAAAGGGGTGGCCACTTCGCTTGGGGCGTTGCTGGTGCTGGATCATCAGCTCCTGATCGTTTATATGGCATTATTCGCCGTCGGCTTTGCACTGAGCCGAAAAACAGTCTTGCCGGGGCTGGTTGCCTACGCGGGGTTGCCCTTGGTGGGCTATTTTCTCCAAGCGGATGGTTTGGAGACCAGCATCGTCTGCTTGATGAGTCTGATGATTTTGTTTGCGCACCGGCGCAATATCGTGGAAGAAATCCCGGCGCTCGCCGCCCGTCGCCGGGTGGCCGCCAAGCCGGAACGACCGAAATTATGAGCACAGCACCGCTTTTGGTGTTCAAGTTCGCCACCGAAGACTGGGAATTCGAGCAGATTCACCGCTTGAATTACCGGACATTCGTCGAAGAAATTCCGCAACATGAGCGGAGCCCGGCAGGTCGGTTGGTGGATAAGTTCCATGTCGAGAACACCTACTTGATCTGTCTGTGCGGACAGAAACTGGTGGGCATGCTGGCGGTACGCGGCCAGCGGCCTTTCTCGCTGGATCATAAACTTCCCGACCTGGATACCCACTTGCCCGCCGGCCGGAAGGTGTGTGAAATCCGATTGCTGGCCATTGAGAAGAAGTTTCGCGGCGCACGCGTGTTGCAGGGAATTCTGGCTTTGCTCTGGCAACATGGCGTGGAAATGGGTTATGACTTGGCCATCATTTCGGGCACCACCCGCCAACAGAAACTTTATCAACATCTGGGTTTCGTGCCGTTTGGTCCGCTGGTGGGTGCTGGCGAAGCGCAGTTTCAGCCGATGTATATCACGCTGGAGACCTTCGAAGTCACTGCCCGCGAATTCTTGCGATCTTCCCCCGCGAAATCCTTTCATCCCAGCGCGGTGAATTTTCTCCCCGGTCCGGTCACTGTGCGGCGGGAAGTGCGCCGCGCTTTCGAGCAGGCGCCGGAATCGCATCGGGCGGACAGTTTCAGATCGGAGTTTCGGGCCACGAAAAAGCTGCTCACGGAACTGGTCCAGGCGCAGAACGTCGAGTTGTTCATGGGTTCAGGAACGCTGGCCAACGACATCGTGGGAGCGCAACTCTCGCTGTTGGGCGGACACGGACTGGTGCTGACGAACGGTGAGTTCGGTGATCGTCTGGTGGACCACGCGCGCCGATGGCATCTGAAATTCGATACCGTCGCGGCACCTTGGGGCCAACCCCTGGACGTTGGGCCTATTCGCCGCAAACTGGGCGCCATCCCGTCACCGGGCTGGCTCTGGTGCGCTCACTGCGAAACCGCCACTGGCGTCCTGAATGATTTGAACGCACTGAAAGACCTGTGCATCGAACATGGCGTCAAATTGTGTCTCGATGCCGTCAGCACCATTGGCGTGGTGCCGGTGGATTTGACCGGGGTTTATCTGGCATCGTGTGCCAGCGGGAAGGGACTGCGGTCCTACCCCGGCGTTTCCATGGTGTTTTATCATCACGCGGTTAGTCCGATGGAACGCCTGCCGCGCTATCTTGATTTGGGATACTACGCGCAACAGGACGGCCTGCCCTTCACCTTTTCCTCCAACCTGCTCCACGCGTTGCACGCGGCCGTCCAGGGTGTGAACTGGGAAAAGCGCTTTCGAGAATTGAGCGACATTTCGGGATGGTTGCGGACTCGTCTTACGGAACTCGGCTTTGACTTGGTGGGGCACGACACCCGCACCTCCCCGGCCGTAACCACCATCGCCTTGCCGACGGAGCTGAATTCCCTCCAGATCGGCGGCCTGCTCCAAGAGGCGGGTTATCTGCTCAGTTACAACAGTGATTATCTCCGGCGCCGGAACTGGTTTCAGGTCTGTCTCATGGGCGAGTGCGTACGGGACAAGGTGGTGGCGTTGGTCAACGCGCTGAACCGGGTTTGTTTCCGCAAACGCGCGCTGGTTTCACCGCAGTCGGTCGTTTGAACAAGTGAACAACGGCGTGAAGGTAGTTCAGCCTTCGAATCAGGAGACATCGCCGACACAGTCGTGACTGCGGAATCGAGCAGCAATCGGCAGCTTTGAGCCGATTTCGTTTTTTGCAGCGCCGTTGGAAGCGGAGCAACAGCCGCGCGTGTGGTTCGGTAGTACCGCGTGCGTGCAACTACAATTCCAAGCCGAAGAGACGGCAACTTCTCCGACGAGCACCTCAGACTTGGGAGGTTTGCACCGCCTCTTATCCCTCGCTATTCATCGGCCAGCCAGCGGCCACCAGCGCCTTGTAACCGCCAATGAGCGAGAAGACCTTGCGATACCCCAGTTGCTGGGCGGCCGCAGCGGTGAGAGCTGACCGAAAGCCACCGCCGCAATACATGATGATTTCCTGGTTCGGATCCGGATAGAGCCTCTCCAAATCCCGCTCCAGAATGCCCTTTCCCAGATGGACCGCCTCGACGGCGTGGCCCGCCTGCCATTCATGGTCTTCGCGCACGTCCATCAGTACGAGTTGGGGATTGGCCGCGAGCCGGGCGCGGGCCTCTGCCACCGTGACTTCTTCGACGTGCTTCTTGGCTTCGTTGACGAGTTTGAGAAATCCTGGCGAATGAACCATGGCTGCCAAGTTAGTTTTCACCCCAAGGGGGTCAAACAAATTCCTCCGCCGGGAAATTTCATTGGCGGGCCACGCCGGGGCTGGCTAACTCGTCGGGTGTCAACGTCGCGAAACAACGCCTGGCTGGCCGCAAGTCTCCTGTTTGCCGTGTTCCTTTGGGGCGGCAACAACACGGGCACCAAAGTCCTCGTGGCCTCCTGGCCGCCCATCTGGACCGGCGGCAGCCGCTTTCTGCTGGCGGGCCTACTGTTGCTGGCCGTGTTTCGCTGGACGCGTTGGCTGGGCGTCCGACACACGCCGCCACCGGAATTGAAGCGGCCCCTCTGGCGGCGTGGCGGCCTGAGTCTGGCCGCCTACATCGTCGCCTTCAATTGGGCGCTGCGTTACACTTCAGCCTCCCACGTGGCGTTGTACCTGGGTGCGGCGCCGGTGTGGGCGCTGCTGTGGGAAGGCTGGCCGGACCGCACCCGCCGCAGTGCCCTGCGTTACGGGGCCGCGTTGCTGGCGCTGGGGGGAGTGGCGGTGCTGGTCGGTCCGGCGCTCGGTTCGCGCGCCGTGAGTTTGCCCGGGGAATTACTTGGGCTGACGGCCAGTGTGTTGTGGGCAAATTTTGGTCGGCAGTGCCGGGCGTTGAGTTGCCAACTCAGCGGGGCTGAAGTCACGGCGCACACGATGTGGCGGGCGGGCGTCTGTCTGATGCCCTTGGCACTGGTGGAGCTTATCCCATCGGGACTGCCGCTGGATACCAATTTACTGGGGATCCAAGCCTACTGCATCGTGGCGGGTGGTGGGTTGGCTTTCGGCCTGTGGACCAATGCACTACGGCACTGGCCCACCAGCCAGGTGTTATTGTTCAACAACCTGATTCCGTTGAGCACGATGTTGTGGGCGTACTTTTGGCTGGACGAGCCCATCACTTCGACTTTCTGGCTGGCGATGATTCTGATTGCCACCGGGGTGATTCTGGGTCAACTCAGCTTTGGCAAGACGCCGGTTCCGCGTACGGTCGCCCAAACGGAAGTATAACCATCAACCCGACTGTTATCATGGACATCCGAAATCTTGAAGAAGTGCCGGCTTTCATCACCAAGGATGGTTCGGAAATCCGCGAGTTGCTCGCGCATCGGAATTCCGTCATCCGCCGGCAGAGTCTGGCCGAGGCCCGCTTGCCCGTGGGCGCCAGCACGCAGGAACATTACCATCCCAAGGCCGAGGAGATTTACTACCTGACGCACGGGAGTGGCCAGATTCGCATTGAAGGCGAAGTGCGAGCCGTCAAGGCGGGCGACGCCATTGCCATCCCGCCGGGACAAAAGCACAAACTGTGGAACACCGGTGACGAGCCGTTGCGTCTGCTCTGTTGCTGCGCGCCGGCTTACGAGCACAGCGACACCGTCATCACCGAAACGTGAATTGACCTCGCCCGGAGTCCTCGCTTAACTGCCTTGATGCGAACGTGGATCGTGCTATTGCTCGTCGGGGTCATATTGGGCGGGGGTTGCGCCGGCAACGGCACGGCGACGTTCGAGACGGTCCCGGCGAATACCGGCGCCGTTCAGAGCGATAAAACCCCGTTGCCGGCAGAGGGCGGGGCCATCACGAATACCGCCGAATTGATCATCACCCCGGACCACATGCTGGTGGGGAGGGTGGTCGCCTACAATGAGGCGGGCCGGTTTGTGGTGCTGGATTTCCCTTTGGGTGAGTTGCCGGCTGTCGAGCGGCGAATGTTCCTCTACCGGGCCGGATTGAAGGTGGGAGAAGTCAGGATCAATTCCTGGCAGCGCGAACATTTCATCGTGGCGGACTTGGTGGCGGGCGAAGCCCGGCAGGGCGACCAGGTGCGGGCCAGGTAACCCCTTCCTAATAGATCGTGGAATCCAGTCTGGGCGCTGCTGAGGCTCGCTCGCGCTGAACAGTTCAACCTGAGCTTGCGGCCTGATCAAACCTCCGGCTTCTCCGTCCCCTCGCCGTGAGTTTCCTGCAATGGTTTGACGGTTTGCGGCAGGGCGTTCCGCTTGTACGGCGAATGGAGGTTGAAGTAAATCCCGCACAGTGGACGCGGG
This sequence comes from Verrucomicrobiia bacterium, assembly GCA_026125285.1. Lineage (GTDB taxonomy): Bacteria > Verrucomicrobiota > Verrucomicrobiia > Limisphaerales > JADLHS01 > WYBW01. The sequence continues at coordinate 36,060 of JAHCLO010000012.1, forward strand.
TCGTCGTTCTGGCTTAGAATCACGGTGACCTGTTTGTCCAGGGCGATGCCGTGCCTCAAGTTGGCCCCGCGGGTTTCATAAGCCTTGATGGCCTTTTGCACCAGCGAAGCGAGTGCCGCTTCAAAATCCTCCGGCGTTTTGTCCAGGCACACCACAAACTTGTCATAGGCGCGCACGGCCTCGGCAATTTCCCGCTTGAAAGTCTCAATCGTCACAGGTGCAAGGTAGGGGAACCCCACCCGAAATGAAGGAAAATCCCGTCAAGCTGGTGGGTCGGCCTTTCGGCCGGAGCGCTCCCCGAACAATGCGGTCCCGACGCGGATAATGGTCGCGCCTTCCTCAATGGCCACCTCGAAATCCTCGCTCATACCCATGCTCAGGTGGGGCAGGGGAGCGCCGAGCACGGCTTCCGCGGCTTCCTTCAATGCGCGGAGTTTTTGAAAATAGGGTCGCGCTTTCTCCGGCACCGGTGCAAACGGAGGAATGGCCATCAAACCATGAACCTCCAGACGGGGCAGGGCATTGATGGCCTGCAAGTCGGCCAACATCGCCTCGGGCGGGTAACCAAACTTGCTGGCTTCGCCGGCCACGTTGACCTCGATCAGGATGGGCATCGTCTTGGCCGCCTGCTCGGCGCGCTTGTTGAGTTCGCGCGCCAGGGCCAGGCTGTCCACGCTGTGGATCATCTCGAACAACTCGACTGCGTCGCGGCACTTGTTCGATTGCAGATGGCCAATGAAATGCCAGCGCGCTTTCCCGGGACAATTAGGAATTTTAGCCTTCGCCTCCTGGACTTTGTTTTCGCCGAACCAAGTCAGGCCGAGATCAGTAGCGGCGCGGATGGTTTCGGGCGGATGCGTCTTGGAGACCGCCAGCAACAACACGGAATCCCGCGCGCGTCCAACACGTTCGCACGCGGCGCGAATTCTTTGCTCGATCTGCTCCACATTGTCGGCCAAACCCATGTCGCCATTTAGCCAGAACCCTGGCCGCGGGGAAATCACCATTTGGCACAACGCAGTGCAATTCTCGCCAGTTGATTGAGTCCCCCTCAAGCCGCTGTGCCCCTGAGCGGTATGCACGATGGACTACGATTCCTCGACCGAGCGGGTTCGCGATTGCGCCACCGCAATTCTTGAATAGTATGCGCCCTATGCACCCGCAAAGACGGCCAGTGTTTGTTCACCGATCCCGGATCACACTTGCATTATTGCTGCCCGCCCTGCTGCTCCCAGTTTCGTTGGTGGCAGAAGCACTGACTCTCTCCGCCCGTTCGCGCGCAGAGGCGCATCCGGGCTCCGGCGAGTGGCGCGTCGTGGAAAAGCAACTTCGCTGGAATTCTTCCCAGACGGCGATCGTCGTCTGTGACATGTGGGACAAGCATTGGTGTCCGAGCGCAACGGAGCGCGTGGCAGAAATGGCACCGCGCATGAATGACGTGCTTAATGTTGCGAGGTTGAAGGGCGTCCTTATCATCCACTGCCCCAGCGGGACGCTGAACTTCTACCAAGACCATCCGGCGCGAAAGCGTGCGCAAGCTGCGCCCAAGGTGGAGACGGCAATCCCCTTGCAAGGCTGGTGCAGCCTTGATTTGGCCCAGGAGTCACCCTTGCCGATTGATGACACGGATGAGGGTTGCGACGGGTGCGCCACCTGTCCGCCGCACGGCGCCTGGAGTCGCCAGATCGCCACGCTCGACATCCACGAACAGGACGCCATTACCGACTCGGCGGAGGCGTACTATTTGATGCGCGAGCGCGGTATCACCAACGTTATCGTCATGGGGGTACATGCGAACATGTGCGTGCTGGGACGGCCCTTTTCCATCCGCCAGATGCGCAACCAGGGCCAGAATGTCGTTCTGATGCGTGACCTCACCGATGCCATGTATAATTCGTATTCGGCTCCCTATGTGAATCACTTCCGCGGCACGGAACTGGTGGTGGAGCACATTGAAAAATACTGGTGTCCCTCGATCACCAGTGCGGCGTTCCTGGGCGGCGATCCGTTTCGCTTTCGTGCCGACCACCCGCCAAAAGTTGTCTTCCTGATTGGTGAGGACGAATACAAGACCTGGGAAACGCTGCCCCGGTTCGCGGAACAGATCGTCGCCTGGCGCGGTTTGCAGACCGTGGTCGTCCAGCAAAGTCCGGACAACAAGCACCACTTCCACGGTTTGGCGGAGGCGATGAAAGGCGCCGATTTGTTGGTCGTGAGTCTGCGGCGCCGCGCGTTGGCACCAGCGCAACTTGAGCTGATTCGCAATCATCTGGCCCGCGGCAAGCCGTTGGTGGGCGTTCGGACGTCCAGTCACGCGTTTGCGCCGCGTGGTGACGACGCGAAGCTCGGTGCGGCCTGGCCGGAGTTCGATGCCGAAGTGCTCGGCGGTAACTACCGCGGCCATTACGGCCCGTCAGCACCGGCCACGATGCGCCTGCCGGAAAGCGGCGTTATTCACCCCATCCTGACGAGCATGGATCTTGGGGAGTTGACCGGCCAAGGATCCCTGTACAAAGCCGGTCCTTTGAAAACCACGGCGCAAGCGGTCTTGATCGGGACCATCCCGGACCAACCCGCCGAGCCGGTGGCTTGGGTGAACACTTACGGCCCGCGTCGGGCAAAGGTATTTTACACTTCCTTGGGCCACGAGGGTGATTTTGCACAGCCACCATTCCGGCGCTTGTTGTTGAACGGGATCCTTTGGGCGCTCAACCAACCCATCCCGCCTGACGACCGGCTGCAACCGAAATAGAACAGCGATTTGAAGGAATGAATCTTCGCTCAGTGTGTGCCTGCTTCATGGTGAGCGTGGCCGCCATGGTCGGCGGGCGGTCCCAGCAATACGAGCGCAGCCAGGCGCCCCCGCCCTTGTCACCCGCCGAATCCGCCCGTGCTTTCACCGTTCCGGCGGATTTGGAAATTGAGGTGGTACTCACCGAGCCGTTGATCGCCCAGCCGCTGCACCTGAGCTTCGATGAACGCGGCCGCTTGTGGGTCGTGGAGTATCGTCAGTACCCCGCGCCGGCGGGCCTGCAACAGATCAGCCACGATAAGTTCTGGCGCTCCGTTTATGACCAGGTGCCGCCGCCACCGCCGCATCATTTTCGCGGCAAAGACCGGGTCTCAATCCACGAAGACACCAACGGCGACGGTGTCTTCGACTCCGCCAGAGTATTCGTGGATGGCCTGAACATCGTCACGTCCGTTGCGGTTGCCCGCGACGGAGTGTGGGTGTTGAATCCACCGTACCTGCTCTTCTATCCCGATCGCGACCGCGACGACGTGCCGGACGGCGACCCCGAGGTGCATCTTTCCGGTTTCGGATTGGAGGATACCCATTCGGTCGCCAACAGCCTGCGTTGGGGGCCGGACGGCTGGCTTTACGCCTGCCAGGGCAGCACCGTGAGCGGGCGGGTGAAGCTCGAGCCGTTGCCCACCGATCACACACCGATCTCGACCAATGTCGTCCAGACCCTCGGCCAACATCTCTGGCGCTTTCATCCGGCGACGCGACGATATGAAGTCTTCTCCGAGGGCGGCGGCAACGCCTTCGGCATTGAGATGGACGCGCAGGGCCGGCTTTTCTCCGGGCACAACGGCGGCGACACGCGCGGTTTTCATTACGTGCAGGGCGCGTATCTGCAAAAGGGTTTTCAAAAGCATGGCGACCTCTCAAATCCGTACGCGTTCGGCTATTTTTCGCAGATGCCACACGACCGCGTAGAGCGCTTCACGCACACATTCTTGATCTACGAGGCGGTTGGCTTGCCGGAGCGTTACCGTGGGTGTTTGTTTGGTGTTGAGCCATTACAGGGGCGAATCGTGCTCAGCCAAATCACGCCGCTGGCCTCAACCTTCGCGACGCGTGATTTGGAGCACGTTGTCACCACGACTGATCGCTGGTTTCGCCCGGTGGATATCAAACTTGGACCCGACGGCGCAATTTACATTGCCGACTGGCATGACTTTTCCATCAACCACTGGAAGAACTATCAGGGGAACATGGACGCGACGAGCGGTCGCGTCTGGCGATTGAGAGCCAGGAGTTCCACAGCGGCGAAGCCTTTCGACCTGGCAAAACACACAAACGACGAACTCATCGCCCTGCTGGATCATCCCAACCGTTGGTGGCGCGAAACCTCGTCGCGGGTGCTGAGTCAGCGGGGAAATGCGACGCTTCTGCCGGTCTTGGCGAAGCACGTTGACCAATCCACCGGACCGGCGGCGTTGAACGCGCTTTGGACCTGGCACACCATTGCCGACCAAACTCGTTCGAGCGCGAGTGTGGCGCGGTTTCTCACGCACACGGATCCGCAGGTTCGTTTGTGGGCGGTGCGCTTCCTGGGCGATCCGTTTCCCGGCGCGCTGGCCACGGGAGTTTCAATGTCGCTGTCGGCAAGCGCGGACACCGAAAGGCGCACCCGGAGTGGCGTGCGGGCGTTGGCTGAATTGGCAGCCGACGAACCGAATCTCGAAGTCCGCATCCAGCTTGCCGCGACAGCCAAGCGGCTGCCCGCCGAGACCGCGTTGCCCATTGTTCGGTCCCTGGCGCAGCGCGATGAAGACGCCGCCGATGCGCGACAGCCGTTGATGATCTGGTGGGCGTTGGAAGCCAAGGCAGGCTCACATCGCGTGGACGTGCTGCACCTCCTGACCGAGACCGCGTTTTGGGAACGTTCCATTGTGAAGCGACATTTGCTGGAGCGGCTCATGCAACGTTACGCCCAGGCCGGCGCACGGGAGGACTTGCTCGCCTGCGCGAAGTTGCTCGACCGTTCTCGCGCAAGAGAATACTCGGAAATCCTGATGCGCGGATTTGAAAAGGCATTTCAAGGACGCAGTGTTGCCGGACTCCCGGAAGAATTGGTCACTGCGATGGCGCGGCACGGTGTCGGGTCCATCACGGTGGGCGTGCGGCGGGGCGATGGGGCGGCGCTGGCCGAGGCGCTGAAAGTGATTGCCAACCGTAACTTGCCGGCTGATCAACGCCGCCAATTCATTCAAGTGCTTGGCGAAGTGCGATTCCGCGAGGCAGTCCCGGTGCTGCTGCGACTGGCCGAAAGTGAAAAAGACGACGCGCTTCTACAGGCAGTATTTGCGGCATTGCTCCCGTTCGAAAACGCCCAGATCGCGCCGACTACCCTGAGCCGGTTGCCGACTCTGACTCCTGGCGCCAGCGTCACGGCCCTGACGCTGCTTACCAGCCGCGCGGAATACGCGGTCGCCCTTGTGCGCGCCGTCGAGGACCAGCGTGTGCCCGCGAAGCTTGTGCCCGCCGAGTTTGCCCGCCGACTCAAGACTTTTGGCCACACGCCCACGCTCGCTGCAATCGAACGCTTGTGGCCGCAAGCCGGGCAACCAACCACGGCGCAGATGGCGACTGAAATCACGCGCCTGGCGGAAGTGTTGAACGAAGGTCACGGTGATCCTTACAACGGTAAACGATTTTACACCGTCGCGTGCGCCTCGTGCCACCGCTTGTTCAACCACGGTGGTGACATCGGCCCCGACCTGACGAGTTTCAACCGTAGCGACGTGGACAGCCTATTGCTGGCCATTGTGAATCCCAGCGCGGAGATCAAAGAAGGCTACGAGAATTTCAACGTCGAGACGAAGGACGAACGCGCGTTGAGCGGCTTCATTGTGTCACAGGACGAGCGTCAGGTGATTCTACGCGGATTCGACGGCCAGAATGTGGTCCTGCCGCGCGGCGAAATCCACACCCTGCAACCAGCCGGAAGATCACTGATGCCCGAGGGATTGCTCGACGGTTTCGACGCCCAACAAGTGCGCGATCTGTTTGCCTACCTCCGCAGCAGCCAGCCGTTGAATGAGTAGGCGGTAGTCACTCCAAGGGAACAGCGCGCGCGTACGGCCAAAATGTCGGGCGTGCTATGCCCATCGTAACCTCGCTTGGGCCGCGGCCTGATCCGCTGCCTGGGCGTTCAGTGCGCCCTGCCCAGTGGCTCTTGGCGGGAAAAGATCATGCCAATCGTGCTCTCAGTTCGACGCTGCTCACGAGCGTTATGATTCCCCTGGTCAAGCAAGTCACTGCAACTCCTCAATGGCCCTGGCCACCTGGTGGCGGTGCTTCTCAATGGGAACGCCATCGGCGGCAAATTCTGTCAGGCTGCGCGTGATGTCTTCGGGCACTTCCAAAAGCCGGGCGAGGCGTTGATACGTTGCCGTGGACAGACCAGCCCGGCGTTCAGCCAGTCGCCGCCGCAGGATGCAGAGGTATTCGTAATCCTCGATGCCATCGCGCAGGTGTTCCCAGCGAATCGAATCCACCGGGTCTTCCAACACCGGCGTGTCACTGCCCGCTGCGGCGGTCAACGGCGGATAAAGGAAGCGCCCGTCGCCGTTGCCCCAGGGCAAGCGATCACCGGTCGGCGTGCTGTAGCCAGAGGTCCAACTCATGGGATCAGTGTAGGGATTCTGCGGATGCTGGGCATCGGGATAGGCGGCACTGCTGGTCCAGTAAGTGGTTTCCCAAACCAGCACACCCTCGATGTTGCGCTGAAAGGTTTGCCAGAGCCAGAGGCGCATCTCGGGGGCGGGATGATCAATGAACAGCCCGGCGTAAGGGGCTTTCGGTCCCGTGCAAACATACCACCAGAACTTCTCGCCGTGCCGGCGGCGTTCCTCCGCGCGCGCGTGATCGTACTGATCGGTGATGCTGCACCAGATGTCCGGCCCGCCGATCAACTCCGGCTCGACCTGCTCGGTCAACATCCGGGCGATGCGCGGACAGGAACGTTTGAGCTTCGCAAAGCCATTCATCACAAACGGGTATTGGTCGGCACTGGGTTCGTCGAACCAGTAGATGAACGCTTGGTCGAGCCAGCCTTTGGTCTCCAAGTGCGCCTCCAATTGTCGGCAATAGGAATCGAACAACACCGGATACTCGGGCGTATCCTCGTCGAAACCCAGCAGCCGGGGCGGGTAAATCTCGTGGAAAGTCCCGCCACCGATGCCCGGGATGTGAACCTGGAACGAATTGAAATAATACTGGTTCATCGCCCGCGTCATCGCGCGGTCCCACGCGCTGAAATCGAATTCCACCTTGAGTTGATCGAGCGGCACGATCGGCTCGGTGCGCGGTTGACGTTCGAAGTCACCGCCCTGCACCAGTTCAACTCCAGTGTCCGCATCGGTGATGGAGATGTCATCGAACCACACCAGACCGACCTCCTCGCCTCGATCCGTCCAGATCGTCGCGCGGGCATGAAAGCGGACATATTCTGCCCCGGGCGGAAAGCTCGTCAGCAGTTCGTTCAGGTTCTGCCACGAGCCACTGCCGCGGAGGGTGATGTCGTTGTTGCGGCCGGACATCCACTGCTTCTGGGCGTCGAAATGATTCAAGGTCACGAGGAAGCGATGCCCCGGCACCGCGGTGCGATACCAGCACTTCACCCGCAGCCCTTTCGGCGGAATCTGGATAAGCGGCTCATAACTCACCGTGACGTTGGCGTTGACCTGATCGTCATAGATCAACAAGGCCCCCTGACCTGAATGGACTTCATTGCTGACGATGCGCAGGCCGGTCCAATTGTCCCATGAGGTCTTCGGCGGTTGAACGTCCGGCCACTTCACGCGGATCGGATCCAGCGGCGCCGGGTTGTAAGGCGACACTCGGTGCGCGGCAAAGTTGGCCAAATACTTTTCCAGCACAAGCCGCTTTTCCTCCTCAGACTTCAGACCGTGATACCGAAACACATTGCCCGGCGAGAAACCAAACGCCGTGGTGCAGGTCATGCGGTCCGGCAGTGCAAAGCCGTAAATTGTCAGTTCGACGGGAACGCGGGTTTGCAGCCCCTTGGCGCGCAACTCCACATCGCCGCGATAGAGGCCCGCCGGGGTGTTGGCAGGAACGAACACGCGCAGCCAGAAGGCATGGTTGAAATCGGGCTTCAACACCAGCGGCCGGTGAATTGGCAACAGCGGGTCGGGCCAAAGGCCGGGCCGCGAAGCGCGGTCCGTGGGTTGTGTGATCTCCAGATACATGACCTGGAGCACTTCGATGTGTTTCCGCGTTATGCGGGCGTCGTTCGGTCCGACCAGATCGCCACAAACGATCTCAAAACCCTCGAGCCGCTTCGTGGAGCGAAGCAGCAACTGCACGGCTTCGTACTCATTGGCGGCACTGCTGAACTGGATGGTTTCATTCGTGAGGGTCGGCGGCGCTTGGTCGGGACGAATTTTGGCCGCGCTGGACAAGGCCCACCAAAGCGTGATGCCGGGGAGTTCGGAAGGAATCAATCGGGCCGAACCGGCCAGACCGGAAGCGGGCGGCTGAACCAAGGTCAGAGTAAGCCCGATCCAGCAGCCGATGGGGAGTAGGTTCTTCATAATTGTTCAAACAGGTTGGCCTCGTGCTTCAAGGAAGGTTTAGTAATTCGAATTTGCGCACGAAAATCTCGGAACCTTCGCATTGGAGCAAAATCGGGCCGCTGGTTGGCCACACGTCGAAGGCTTCATTCACCAGCACGCCGTTGAGGCGGATCTGAATGTGGTTCGAGCGACAGAGACATTCGATCAGGTTCCATTCACCAGGGAGGCTTTCAACGTCTTTGGTACCGCGAAAATCAGTGCGATCCTCCCATTGCCGGTCCTTACCGAACCAATTGAGGCGACCCCAATGCTCCAAGCGTACTTGCTCACCTCCTTGTTTCCAGAACGGCCAGTTATCCGCGTCGCGTGCCTCAGCTACCTCCGCCGTGAGGCGGGGCGCCAGCAGCGAGCCGTCGGCCGCAGTGCCACGGATAAGAAGGAAATCACCCGTTGCGCCCTGGAATAGATTGCACTCGATGGCGGCTTTGAATGCGCCCTGACCGTCGTGGGAATTGCCATCCGGTCCCTGGCTGTGCAAGAAGATGCCGGAGTCGCGTGCTTTGCCAATCCGGTCTCCCCAGGTCCAGTTGCGCTGGCCCCACTTGAATTCAACGCGCAGTAGATAATTTGAATAGCTGTCTTGAGTGGCAATATAACCAAGTCCTTCGCCAGAAATGCGCAGCCAGCCGTTGGTGACGCTGAACACCCGGCGCGGGTCTTCGTATTTCGTGTCCATGAGCCAGGTGTACAGCCCGGCGAGATTCGTGGTGCTGAAGAGCGAGATGACCTTCGCAGCCGGGGCGAGCGGATTAGTTGGTTCGGCACTGGGTGGGTCCGCAAACGAGTTCCCGGTGGCGGTTACCCAAGCGGTCAGCGCCGCCAGCCACATCGGCCGAAAATGAAATCTTCGGAACGCGGGCATGAATTGCGAGAACTGGCCACTCACCTGAGTTTCTGAAATAAGGTGAAGCTGGCGGAGAGAGGGGGATTCGAACCCCCGGTGGGGTATAAGCCCACTCACGCTTTCCAGGCGTGTGCGTTAAACCACTCTGCCATCTCTCCGTCGGCCGGCTCCTAATCTGACGCGCCCGCGCGAGACAGGCAATTCTTTTCCCTTCAGTGAACCGAAGCCTGCCGATTTCCGTCCGCACCGGCAGTGAGATCGAAACAGGCCATCTCCGCCCCGTTGCGCACCAGGAGCCGTCCCTGGCTGATGGCAGGGTGATTCCAGGTCTTGCCGCGGATCGCCGGGAAGCGGGCAATCTCCTCATGCCGCCCGGGTGTTGCGCGCACCAAGGCCAGATGGCCATCGCCGCTTAGAATGACCAGGTGCCCGCTCGCCAGGAGCAACTGGCCGTGGCCGTAACGGCCATCTTTCCAACGCCGCTCCCCCGTGCGGGCGTCCAGGCAGACGAGAATGTTTTCGTCGAGGCCGTACACGAATCCGTCCCAGGCAACCGAAGTGGAGAACTTGTTCTTCATGTGCTTGTTGCGCCAGAGTTCCTGCACGCCGAATTCGCCGGCGGTTTCACTGACTTCAAAGGCGGCGCTGCCGGTGAAATATCCCGCTGAAAGTACGAACCGGTTCGAGGCAATTATCACAGGTTGCGCGATGGGCAGTTGATTGTTCTGCACCTGCCAGGGAAACCGCCACCGCACGGCGCCGTCGTCCAGTCGCAGCCCGACGGTGTTGGTCGCCAAGGAAACCAGCAATTGCCGCTCGCCGGCCAGTTCGATGACCATCGGAGACGCGTAGCCAGTGTTTTCCCGGGCCGAGGACCAGAGCTTGCGGCCATCCTGTTTGTCATAGCACACCACTTCGCCCGGTCGCTCCCCGCCAGTGAGGACGAGCAGTTTCTCATCCACGATGAGCGGGGAAGCGGACACGCCGTAAATGGGGACCGACGAGTTGTTCTCCGTGAGAATGTTCTTCGCCCAGAGCAATTCGCCGTCGTCGGCGTTCAGGCAGCGGAGTTCGCCGGTGGCCCCGACGGCGTATAATTTGCCGGCGTCGTAAGCGGGCGTGGCGCGCGGTCCATCACCGCCCATGCTTTCCGTAAAATGCGCGTCCCACCCGTGGGTCCAAACTTCGTGACCGGTTTCAACGTGATAAGCCACCACGACTTCCTGCTGCCGCCGTTGTTCGATGGTAAACGCCAAACCTTGAGCAATGGCGAACGAAGCATAGCCGCCGCCGCACGGTTGCCGCCACAGTTCCCGCAGGCCGGATGCGGGCCAGTTCGTGAGAATCGGTTGCTCTTGATAATGTCCATCACGCTGCGGGCCGCGAAAACCGGTCCAATATCCAGTGCCCGCCGCGAGGGAAAGCTTTGCCGACGACGGCGCCGCCTGTTGGGCGCGGCTGCGCTCCAGTTCATCGAAATCGGGCGCGGTCGGTTGCCAGGTCAACGCCGGAATATACCCCCCGCGCCATTCGATTTGCAGTCCGCCGAACCGGACCAACAGAAAGACGAACAATGCGGCGTAAGGCAGGCAAAAGAGCAGAATCCCCACGCTGCCCAACAACTTGCGCCCCAAGCTGGCGGGACTGCTCCAGAGCAGCACTAAGGCGTACGGTGGAAATAACAGGGTGGTGACGCGCAAGGCCAGACGCGAGTAAGGATTTGACTTGGCGGGCATGGGGAATAATTGAGCGCGGGGTGACAGATTGAAGTATCGCCGAATTCTCCCGTGCTTCAGCTTCCCGCCCGGCGATGCCGCAGCACCATGCCGGGGCGCGCGTCGGTATGCTTGCCGTTCTGGATCACGGGCACGCCGTTCACCAACACATGTGGAATACCGGTCGCGTAATGATGTGGATCATTGTAGGTGGCCGGATCGTTCACCTGTTCGGGATCGAACACGACCAGGTCCGCCCAGTTGCCTTCGCGCACGAGGCCGCGGTCCTTCAAGCGAAAAGAACTGGCGGGGAGACTGGACATCTTCCTGATCGCTTCTTCGAGCCGGAGCACGTTGAGTTCGCGCACGTAGCGCGCCAGCACGCGGGCGTTATTCCCGTAACCGCGTGGGTGGGGGACGCCTTCCCCCAGTTTGCGCAGACCGCTGTCGCACGCCACCATGGTGTTGGGATGCCGCATGAAGGCCTGCAAATCTGCTTCGTTCATGCCGTGAAACACGCCGCTGGCCCCGCCATTCATCTGAATCTCCAAAATCGTTTCGATCTGGTCGTCCAAGGTGGCCGCACCGCGTAGTTTCTTTGATGCCTCGACGATGTTCAGTCCGTTGAGCGAGGGATCATGACGATACGACGCAATCACCGCATACGCGTAATCCTCCCGACCGCGATGGCGAACCTTCTGCTTCATGGCGGCGGCGATCTTGGACTTCTCCGCCGGATCAGCGATGCGCTCGAGGAACTTCTCGCGTCCCCCATCAAAGGCTTCATCCGGTATCAACTGGCTGATGCCGGTGCTCGAAGCGGTGTAGGCGTACTGATCCTGCGTGATGTCGAGGCCGGTCGCGCGGGCCGCTTCAATGTAGGCCAGAACCTTGTCCGCTTGCCCCCAGGCGCGTTCGCCCGCGAGTTTGATGTGGGAGATCTCGGCGCGGATTTGCGCCTCCCGCGCCACGCGGAACACCTCGTCCAGCGCTTCGAATATCCGCGAATCCTCGTGCCGCATGTGACTCACGTAGATGCCGTCGTAAACGGACGCCACCCGGGCCAGGGCGACAATTTCATCCGACTTGGAGAACACACCCGGCAAGTAGATCAGTCCGGTGGAAAGTCCCACGGCGCCCGCCTGCATTGCGCGATCCACCAGGGATTTCATTTGCGCCAACTCCTCCTCGGTTGGCGCGCGGTCATGGACTCCATTCATCGCGCTCCGGCGGACTGTATTGTGGCCAATCAGCGTGGCGTAATTGATCGAGACCTTCTTCTCCTCGATCTCAGCGAGCGCCTTGCCGACATCCAACGCCGAGCCGCCGCAGTTGCCGGCCACAATCGTCGTCACGCCCATGCGCAAGAAATTCTCCGCGCGCGGCATCTCGGCCACTTCATCCGCGTGCGTATGCACATCAATGAACCCTGGGGCCACAATCAATCCGGCGGCGTCTATTTCGCTGTTGGCACTGGCTTCGATCCGGCCCAGGGCGGCAATGCGGCCGTTTTTCACCGCCACGTCGGCATGGAACGCCGGGTTGCCGGTCCCATCCACGATGCGGCCGCCACGGAGAATCAGGTCGTAGGTGTTGGCATGAGTCAGATCCAACAAGGACAACACACACGCCGCAGTCAGCAGTAGCTTCATCGGCTGACTCTAACAGCCCGGCGGTTGAAATGCCAAGGCCAAGCGAAGCACCACTCTGGCGGCGGCAGCAGAGTGGGCGTATGACACCGGCGCGAAGCCCGGCGCACAGTGAGTTGTCGTTCGAAGATGGGTGCGCCGTATAGCGGCCAGCAGAAGAGGGGTGTCTCCTGTGCGCAGCCTGCGCGGAAATGCCGCCGTGTGATCCACCACCTTGTCTCGGCGGTCACGCTTGGTTACGGCGCTGCGGGGGCGGCGGGGCTGGAAGGAGGCGGGTTCGATACGGACAGAGAAATCAACGTGCCGGAATTCCAAGGGTGTTCCGTGCCGTCAATCGTCAGCACGCGGGGGAGGAGTTGGATTTCGCGCCCGAACAGATGAAGCACCACGGTGCCCGGCAGGAAGGTGGTGTCCTGAAACACACACTCACCAAGTGGCACGGCAAATGGAACCGGGCGGGCGTCCGCAAAGCGTAGCGTGAGATTCGTGGTCAGGCCAGCGACCTCGGCGCCGACCAGGTCAATCTGCACGTTGGTAATTCCCAGGGCGGGTTGATTTACAGCGATTCGAGCATGGCCGGCCTCAGACTGGACGAACGTGATTTCCCACGGTCCCTTACGCAAGCGCCGGTGTTCGATCCAACTGTAACTCGCCGCGTAGAGCACGAGCGCGGCGGCGAACACCAGCAGGATTTGCTTAAGTATCCCGGACGATTTCATGCGCGGCACCTTCGATAGCGGTATTCAAATGTCAAGCCAAGGTCAGGGGTCAGTGTTTCGCCGTCTTCGAGCGGGAATTTCTTCCGCGTGAACCGTCACTCCACGCGCTCACGAAGCGGCCTCCACGGGCACGAACTGCTCCAACCATTTTCTGGCAAGCAAGAGCCCCGGCCGTTCAAGCTGGCGTCCCGCCAGCGGCTGCGGTGCGTCCGGATGGTTGCTGCCTGAGGCAGGGGCATGGTCTCTCAACACCGGATCATGCCAGCCTTCGAGGTTTAGATCAGAATCGTAACCGGCACGGAGCAGAGCGTGGATGATCTCGGCCCAGTTGGCCTGACCGAACCCCGGCCAACGATGCTCCGCCACGCCGGGATGGCAGATGCCATTTTCCTCGAGCAACTGACGATTGATGAAGGCGTCCTTGGCGTGAACGTGAAAGATCCGGGAACCGAACTTGCGAATGTTCAACACGGGATCAATGAACTGGCAGATCAGATGACTGGCGTCCCATTCAAGGCCCAGATTGTCGCACCGGGTGGCGTTGAAGAACCGTTCCCACATCGCCGGCTGGCCTAGGAAATTGTAGTGCATGATGGGCAGGTGGTATTGGCCTTGGGGACAATGCTCGAAGGCAAGCCGCACCCCGTGGTCGGCCGCATAGCGGGCCAGCGGTTCCCAGAACGCGACGATGCGCGGCAGAAAGTTTTCCAAGGGCGTGTACACGGGATTGCCGCCGCGCGGATTGAAGGTCGTTTCGATGACGGCACCAACGAATCCGGAAACCGTCCGCACACCGATCAACGCGGCGACGTCAATGGCGCGCTCGAATACCACCCGCGCGTGCTCCGTCTGCGCGGGATCGAGCGGATTTTGGTAAAGTGCGCCGATGGCGGAGATGCGGAGCTTGCGGGTGGTGGCTTCCGCCGCGAAGTTTTCGACATCCGCGCGCCAGAGTTCTTTGCCGGGGCCGGCGAAGCTGTTGGCAAAGCCCATCCAGGCAACCGAGCCAAAGCCGTGACGATGAGCCCACTCCAGCCGCTCAATGTTGGCATCTGTCAAAAATCCAATTCGCATTGGTAGAGTTAAACAGCAAAAACCAAAAACCCAAATACCAAACAGCAAACACCAGACAGCAAACTGGAATCAGTCCGGGCACGCGACATTGCGTGCAAATTGAGATTTGCGGGTTAATTGGTGTTGGGTATGTGGTGTTTGGTGTTTGTCTCTTCTCAGGCCTGCCAAGTCCATCAACCGCGCCGTTGCGTGATACGCCTCCTCCACCCAGTTCACAATACGTTTCGGGTCCGACGGATATTCCAGTTCGACGGACACCACGCCGTCGAGGCTGAGTTCCTTGATGGCGTGCAGGTAGGGCATGAACTTCACCACGCCGCGTCCGGGGGGCAGGTCTCCATGCACCTTGCCGTCGCAGTCGCTCAGATGCACGTGAATCGCCTTGCCTTTGAACCGTTTCACCTCGGCGGCGCTGGCGTCGGACAACACCAGGTGGCTGATGTCAATGTTGGCGCGCACGCGGGGATGGTTACATTCATCCACGAAGCGCACCATCGCATCCACGCTGTTGAGCAGGCTGAGGCGAAACGGTTCGAGTTCGAGCGCCAGATCAATGCCGCGTTTGTCCGCGTAATCTCCGAGGCGGCGGCAGCCTTCGATGGCCCACTGCCATTGAGCGCGCGGGGGAATGACTTCGCGTTGCCACAGATACTCACCCAGCACGAGCAACACGTTCTTCGCCCGCCAGGTGTGCGCGAGATCAATGAATTTCCGGGTGCGCGCGAGATGAAACTCCCGGACCGGCTCGCTGAAGTCCGTCAGGCCAAGTGAACTCAGGGGCAGCGAGATGATGGGCAATCCGAGCCGTTCACAGGTGCGGGCTACGAGGGCGATTTCCTTCCTGGTAATCCCGACTGCTTCGGTGTGAATGTCCACACAATCGAAACCGATACGGGCGATGTGCCGAAGGCCGGTGGCGGTGCTGATGCCGGCTTGTACAAACGAACTGTTGATGATCCCAAGTTTCATGGCTGTCGGCAGGCTACAACGGGAGGGGATCCGATTTGAAGTTGATTTCCCGCGTGAGCGCGCAACGGCGTCGGCAGGCAAGAACCGACGCGGCGCACAACGAGTTTGCGAGAAAGATCGGTTTGTCGGTTACTATGCATAGGCCGAGACGATTCCACGGGTCGCTAACTGGCCGACTGTCTGCCCTGGACTTGCCAAGGAACGGCGGTACCGCCTACACTTTCGACGATGAAGAATTCGCGACGCAGTTTTCTCGCGCAATCCGGCCTGTTGACCGCCACAGCGCTTGGCGCGCCCCACCTCGCACGGGCCTCGGAAACCATTTTATCGCAACCCGGCCAGACGCCGAAACGCGTCATCATGATGGTCAGCGATGGCATGAGCATGGGAACGTTCACCGGGGCCGACCATTTTTCCCTGCTCACGCGGAATCGGCCGACCACCTGGCGGCGATTGTTGAACCAGCCGGAGACCGTGACGGGCTTGATGAACATGCGGGCGCTCAACGCGATAGTGCCGGATTCCGCTGCCGCCGCGTCCAAATGGGGCTCCGGCGCTCTCGTCGTCAATGGCGCGGTGAATCACTTTCCCGATGGCACCGGGCTCAAGCCGTTGTGCGAAGTGCTGGGCGACGCCGGTTGGCAACGCGGGCTGGTGACCACCACGGAGATTACGCACGCCACTCCCGCCGGTTTTGCCGCCAGCGTCAGTTCGCGCGATTTGGCCGACACGATTGCCGAGCAATACCTCGAACACCGACTTGACGTGTTGCTCGGCGGCGGCAGCGACAAGTTCGATGCCAGCAAGCGCAAAGACCAGCGCGACCTTTTCGCGGACTACGCGCAGGCGGGTTACTCGCTCCTGCGCACGGCGGAGGACCTGCGCACCGCTCCATTGGACCGGCGCTGGCTCGGGACGTTCACGTCCGGTCATATTCCATTCCTCGTGGATCATCAGAACGACGCCGCGCACCACAAAGCCGTGCCGAGGTTGGCGGCCATGACGAAGCGGGCGCTGGAAAAACTCGCCAATGCGGAGCACTTCTTTCTGCTCGTGGAAGGCGGGCGCGTGGATCAGGCGTGTCACAACTGCGACATCGCCGGCGCCATGCGTGAGCAGATCGCCTTCGATGAAGCCATTGATGTGGTGCTGGAATTCCAACACCAACACCCCGATACCCTGGTCGTGCTCACCACCGATCACGGCTGCGGCAATCCGGGGGTGAATGCGATTGGCGGCGCCTATGCCCGCAGTTCGCCGCTGTTCAAAAACGTGGCGGCAATGAAATGTTCGGTCGCCACCATGATCCAGCAAATGGGCACTGAACCCTCAGTGGACCAGATTCAAACCGTCTTCCGCGAGGCCACCAACGGCTACAAAATCTCCGAACGCCGCGCCAGCCTGCTAGCGCCCTTCCTCGCGCGCAAAGGCAGCACCCTTTACGACGTTATGAATTCGGCGGTCGTGCAGGTTGGTCAGTTGCTGGCTAACCATTTGGCGGTCGGTTGGACGGGCTCGACGCACAGCGCGGATTACGTCCTCGTCACCGCGCGCGGGCCGGGCGCGGAGAATTTCCGGGGCTTCATCAATGGCACGGACGTGTTTGACCAATGCCTCACCTTTGCCGACGTGGATTTCCGCAATCCGCAACTGCCGGTTACCGACGGCTTCGCCCTGCAAAGCGCCGCGCTTGAGAACACCGACGATTATCTGCGCGTCATGGCGTAGAGCCATGTTGGAGTGTAACTGCGTCCATCAGGAGTGATTGCTTCTCACGGTTGCAGCTCCCGCAGCCAGGCGACCACAGAGCTGGCCATCGTCTTGGCGTGATGCTCGGAAAACACGTGATCCGCTTCCGGCATTTCAATGAGCCGTTTGGGTTCGCTGGCCACGGCGAACAGATCGCGCGAATCCTGGGGTGGCACGACGTCGTCCGCCAGACCATGCACGAACAACCACGGCGCGCGGACTTGGCGCGCGGACTCCGTGACGCTGTTCACGCGCGTCATATCGTCCAGATAAGCCTGCGAGAGTGGACATTCCGGTTTGTCCCACATGCAGCCCGTGCCGGGAGTGACGCCGGCAAACTCCCGCTGCGCGAACGCCGCGGTGTGGGCCATGCCCGCGAGGGAGATCAGGAACTTGATGCGCAAGTCGCTGCTGGCGCGCAGCACGCCCACCGCCGCGCCCATGCTGTGTCCGGCGTAACCCACGTGCCAGCCCGGCAACGCGTCGAGGACCGCGCCGAGGTCCTCGACTTCCTTGGAAACCGTGCTGTCCGCGAAACGGCCTTCCGAGTTGCCGTTGCCGGAAAACGACAGGCGCACGGCGTGGACGCCAATGTGCGCGAGCTGATTGGCAAGTTCCACCAGCAACGGGCGGTCCTTGTTGCCGGTGACGCCGTGGCCGAGAACGACCAGGGTGGAGACCTCCGTCGCCCCGGCGTGATAGGTGAAGTCCAGTAGCTCACCGTGCCGGTTGCGAAATTCATGGGGTACAGTTCGTTTCATAGTTGTTCAAACGAGGGAGTTGACTTTCGGGGCGGTGGCTTCTCCGCGGGGCGGCAGAGTGGCCAGCGGCACTTTGGGATTCCTTTGGGTGAAATAGTTGCAGGCCCATTCGTCGGCAAACAGGATCACCGTCTGCCCGGCGGCATCCGTGGCCAACCGCGCGCCGGAAGGCAAGTCGTCTTCGCCCACGGCCGCATTGGTGCCGGCGAGCCAGCGCAGGACTTTCCACGGTCCATGCTCCAGCCGCGATTCGGCGCCATACTCGGTTTGCAGCCGATACTGGACGACTTCGAATTGCAGCGGGCCCACGGCTCCGAGCAACGGTACGCGCTGGGTCGAGTTGTGGAGGAGGAACGATTGCACAACGCCTTCTTCAAGCAGTTGATTCAGCCCTTCCCGGAAACGTTTGAACTGCGCGGTGCTCGGACTGTGCAGCCATGCGAAACATTCCGGAGCGAAATGCGGAATCTCGTCGTACCGCAATGCGGGGTCCTCGGCGAGCGTATCGCCGATGCGGAAATCCGCGTGCCCGACCAATCCCACGACGTCGCCCGCGTATGCCTCGTCCACGGTCTCCCGCTCCCGGCCAAAGAGCTTGTGCGAACTGGAGAGGCGCAACTTCCGGCCGGTGCGCGTATGGACGACGTTCATGTCGCGCTCGAAACGGCCCGAACAAACACGCACAAACGCCAGGCGGTCGCGGTGTTTGGGGTCCATGTTGGCCTGGATTTTGAAGATGAATCCGGAGAAGCCATCCGTAGCCGGGTTCACCAATTGCCCATGCACGAACCGCGCACGCGGTGTGGGCGCGAGTTGTAGGAACGCATCGAGCAACAGTTGCACGCCAAAATTATTGACCGCGCTGCCGAAGAAGACCGGCGTTAGTTCGCCGGCGAGAATCTTGCCGTGATCGAAGCTCGCTCCCGCCCCTTCGAGCATGGCGAGTTCCTCGACCGTGCGCGCGTAAACCTCCGGCGTCATCGCCTCGCGCACGAGGTTGTCCGTCAATCCATGCACGGACACCGGCGCGCGAAAGGCGCCGCCGGGCGTGCGCTCGAAGAAATGAACCTGATTGGCTCGCCGGTCGAACACACCGCGGAAATCCACCCCGTCGCCGAGCGGCCAGTTGACCGGATACGCATGAATACCCAGCACCCGCTCCAGTTCATCGAGCAAAGCCAGGGGATCGCGAGCCGGACGATCCAGCTTGTTCATGAAGGTGAAGATGGGTATGCCACGCTGGCGGCACACCTCGAAGAGCTTGCGGGTCTGGCTCTCAATGCCTTTGCCCGCGTCAATTACCATCACCGCCGCGTCCACGGCCGTGAGCACGCGATACGTGTCCTCGGAGAAATCCTTGTGGCCGGGCGTGTCGAGCAGGTTCACGCAGCAACCGCCGTATTCAAATTGCAGCACGGTGGAACTGACGGAGATGCCGCGCTTCTTCTCCAATTCCATCCAGTCGCTGGTGGTGGCGCGCTGACTCTTGCGGGCGGTGACCGAGCCGGCCAGTTGGACGGCCCCGCCGTAGAGCAGGAATTTTTCCGTCAACGTGGTCTTGCCGGCGTCCGGATGCGAGATGATCGCAAACGTCCGCCGTCGTGAGATTTCATTTTCCATTTTCTGATTTCGTATAAATTGTCTGGCCCCGGGTGCTTTGTGTCGGTTTCACTTGTCGGGGCCTCAAAACGGGTAAAACCGCAGAATACAAAACGAGCGAAGTCGCAGAAGGCACTCCTCTGCGAGAAGGGGTGACTAGGGTGGGGTAGGGATAAAACGCGACCGGCGCGACTCGATCAAAGCCGCGTGCAACTCACCATTTTCGCTGACAGCCAGTGTGGGCACGACCGGAGCATGGGGAACATCACGGCCCGCGGCAAGGTTGTTTTTGGAGCCCCAGCCACGCAGCCACGCCTCAGTCTGGACAAGTGACAGCGCTCGTAGCGCAGGATTGCATCCTGCCGTATCGCGGATTTGCAGTCCGCAGGAGTTTGCCAGCGCCGTCGTTCCCGAGCAATGGGCCGGTTCGCCGCATGAAATGTGGCGATACTGCCCAGCGCGATCGAGCCGCAACCAAACGTTTCGGACCGCGGCGGGAAGCGCGGCGCCACGCCGCCTTGGCCGCGCTGCCCCAACTCACACAAACGGTGTCGCCGCTGTTCCTTGCGACTGCATTCCATAACTGTCGCCACGCGCGACGATTCCCGACGATAAGGCGGATTGGAAATCTGTCACTGCCGGGAAGGGCCAAGGTTACTCCGCGACGTAGGTTTTGTTGACCAACACGCGCGCAGCTTCGGGCGGGAAGTGCAGGATTCCCCGGCGATAGTCATCCATCCGCCACTGCAAGAACGGCGAGCACTTGGCCGTCGTGCCTTTGTTGCGCAACGGCCAATAGGCCTTGAAGTCGCTGTCAATCTCGCGCAATTCACGGATGCCTCGCGTGGCCAGACTGCGCGCGGAAACGACTTTGCCGGCGGCCAGCGCCTGTTGCCAAAGCATTATCTGACAGGATTGCACCGCCATCCGGGTGGCGAGTTCGAGCTCTGTCCGCAGTACCTGGCCCTCCGGTGTTGCCGGTTGACCACGCTGCATCACAGCCCGCTGCTTTTCAAGTTTGGCCAGCGCGGCGTGGATGTTCTTCTCCGGGATGCGCGCGTAGTACTTCAGTCCGCTACGGCAGAACAACTCGCGCGTTGCGGGCGGCGGCGCGGCAATCACCGCGCCATAAGGAGTGACGTTTGATTCGAGATAACGAAATGTGCGATGCGCAAAACCAAGGGCAATCGCCGCCCTGGCGATTCGCTGGGTGGAATCGTGAAATACATCGCGGCTCAGGACTGCTGCCAGTTGCGCTTCGTCGAAACTTGCGGCACACCAACTGACGCTTGCGCCCAGCAGATACGGCGCGTAACTCACGGCCAACGGTTGCGGATGGCCGCCATCGCCCCAATCGGTGTTCAAGTAACCAATCGCGCCGTGCTTGCGGCCTGCCTCTGCGGCCCGGCGCAGATTGGCGAAGCCCGTATCATGCCGGCCCAGCAGTGTCATCCACGTGGACGTGCCGGGACACACGTAAAATGGCACCTTCGATTTCGCGAACAGCCGAGCCTCTTCGTCGAACGGATGATTGGCTTCGTAACCCCAGTTCAACGCGATGCTGTCCGGCGGCAACTCCGGGATCAATTCGGGATGATGCAGAATGATGTCGCCCCAGAACATCATTCGCCGTCCGCGAGCGGTGACTTCGCGATGGATTGATTTGAGGAAGTCGAGATACACACGCCCTTTGCCGCGGCTCTCGCAAAGCTTCCTGCTTCGGCCTCGACCCAAATCCCACGTTTCATCACACCCCACATTGAAATGGCGGCTGCTGAAGTGCGGCAGGAGTTCGTCGTAAAGTTCGCGGATGAATCCCAGCGTGCCGGGGTGGTTCGGGGCGAGTGTGGTGGGGAAGCGCAGGAAATCGCCGGTTGAACCTTCATAAGGAGCAGAAACCTCGGCCAGATCTCGCAGGCGGTGGTGTTCGAGGAAGTGGCGCAAGTGACCGAATGAATTCTGATTCGGCACCAGATCAATGCCGAGTTGCCGACAACGCGCGTCCAGTTTCAGCATCTCCTCCCCGGTCAGCGCGCTCCAATCGCGCCAGACGGATTCATATTTCCGGTAGGCAAACGTGTGCTCGGTGTAGAGCTGCAATTCGTTGATCTTGAAATCGGCAAGCTGCTCCACCAGGTCCAGCAGCGTTTCCAACTTCGGCACGCGACCCCGCGAAACGTCCAGCATCACGCCGCGTCGCGGAAAATCCGGATGATCCCGAATGACCAGACAGGGCAGGCGGCACCCGCACTCACGCAACATCTGGCGCAAAGTCGCCACGCCCGCGCGCAAGCCGCCGACGGTGTGGCATTGAATCAAAACGCCGCGGCGACTGATGGTCAGCGCGTAACGTTCCGCGTGCGCCGAGATTGAGCGGTTCAACACCGCGCGCACCGCCAACCGTGGATGTTTCGCCGGCCCGGTGACGAGTTCGAGCGCCACGCCCGCCCCCTGCGCGGCGGACTGCAATCGCCCCGCCAGCGGCAGCAGCACCGTATCGCGAGGCAGGGCGGCGTCCAGGTGCAGAACTCCGCGCGCGGGCAGGGTGAAACTGCCGCCCGTGAGTCTTAGCGAGCGAGGAGCGGGCAGTAAGTTCAGAGCTTTCATATTGGCGCTAACCAATGGCCGTCATCCAGTGCGAGCCAGTGTTATCGCGGACAGGCCAGGACGCAATCTGTTAACGCAGACCTTACGTGAAGATCCGTAGCGGGGAGCATTTGCGACGGACTTGCTCTACATGCCCGTCCAGTTCACCGTTTGATTGACGCTCCAGCCAAAGGCGTGGTAGCGTCAACTCACTGAACCCTGAACCAAGTCGGAGACCAGTTGCGCCGTGCGCACGCGACACAATCACAAATCACGTCAACACCTATGAAACACTCTTCCTCGGCAATACTGGGAATCTCCGGACTATTGTTGCTTTCCGCCATCGCTCAGGCGGCGGAGCGCTATGTTTCCTTGAGCGGCAGTCATCTCCCGCCTTTCACGAGCTGGGCTGAAGCCGCGACCAACATCCAGGCGGCGATTGATGCCGCGAATGAAGGCGACACGATATGGGTCACCAACGGTGTGTACAACAGTGGTGGCAAAATCATGGCCGGTGATCTGGTCAATCGGGTGGCCCTGGACAAGGCGGTGACGGTTCAGAGCGTGAACGGCCCGGCAGTAACCGTAATTGAAGGACAGAGAGATTTTGCGACATCCACCGGCGCGCTGGCCACGCGGGCTGCCTGGTTGACCAATGGAGCGGTGTTGAGCGGCTTCACGTTGCGGGCGGGACAGACGCGGGCCAGTGGTGACACGATCTCGTTGCGCAACGGTGGCGGTGTTTGGTGCGTTTCAACCAACGCGGTGGTGACCAACAGCCTGATCGTCGGCAATGCGGCGGCGACTCTCGGCGGGGGAACATTCCGCGGCACTCTCCGCAACTGTCTGCTGAAGGAGAACGGAGCCGGCAGTGGGGGCGGGGCGGCAGAGGCCATTTTGATAAATTGTGCGGTTATCGGAAACGTTGCCAGCCTTCAGGGCGGTGGTGCGTTTACCGGAATGTTAACCAACTGCACGGTTTCCGGGAACGCGGCGGGCACGGAAGGTGGCGGTACCAGAACGGCCAGCGCCTACAACACAATCATCTGGAACAATCGCGCGCCAAACGGCTCCAACTATCTGGCGGGCAGTTTCGCGTTCAGTTGTGCCAGCCCGTTGCCGCCAGGGGCAGGGAACACCGCCACGAACCCGATGCTGCTTGCCGACGGCCAGCATCTCGCCAGCGATTCACCGGTGCGCACTGCCGGGAATCCTACATTTGCCAGCGGGCTCGACATAGACGGCCAGCCGTGGGCCGACCCTCCGTCACTGGGCTGTGACCAATGGATGCCGGAACCCATGATTCTAGCTCAACCGCATTTGTCTCTCGATGGCTGGGGCAGTCTCCGCCTCTCGATGCTGGCTGCCGGAGCAGAACCTCTGTCATACGCCTGGTTCAAGAACAGTGAACCCTTGATTCCAGATGGACGGCAACACGGATTTGACACCGGCAACTTAAAGCTTCTGGGGATTGTGCCACAAGATGCCGGTGAATACTCCGTGGTGGTCAGCAATGGATTTGGCGTGGTGACCAGTATGGTGGCACAAGTCACCATTCACTGTGCCGACGCCGCCGCCAGTTCACCAACGCTCCCCTATGCCGGCTGGTCCACTGCGGCCACCACAATTCAAGAGGCCATAGACGCGGCCAGTGCCGGCGCGGTGGTGCTGGTGACCAACGGGGTGTATGCGAACGGAGGCAGGATCATGGCGGGCGACTTGATGAACCGCGTGGCGGTGGACAAACCCCTCTTGGTAACCAGTGTCAATGGACCTTCGACGACCATCATTGTCGGGCAAAAGGACGCTGCCACCAATGGCCCAACTGCCGTCCGGGCCGTCTGGCTGACTCAAGGGGCGGTACTGTCCGGCTTCACAGTGCGAAACGGCGCCACCCGTTCCAGCGGCGATCAAGTGACGCTGCTCAGCGGTGGCGGCCTTTGGTCAGTAAGCACCAACGCCCTCGCGACCGATTGCTTGATCTTGGACAACGCGGCGTTTTTTGGTGGTGGCGCGTTCCGTGTCAGTTTGGAACGTTGCACGGTACAGAACAATTTCGCCCAGTTGGATGGCGGGGGTGTTTGTTCAAATCTGGTCCAAAACAGTCGGATATTCACCAACACCGCTGTGCAGAATGGCGGCGGGGCGCATGGCGCCAGGATAACCGCCAGTGCCATATCGGGAAATGTGGCCGGCACGGGTGGCGGGGCCCACAGGAGCGAGTTGACGCACGTCACGGTGGTGAAGAATCGCGGCCGGTTCACAGGAGGCGGAACGACTGGATGCGCCCATACCAATAGCATCATGTGGTTGAATTTTGTGGGAAGCAGTCTCAACAATTACAGTTCACCGGCGGGCTTTCGCTCCAGTTGCAGCACCGCCTTGCCACCGCTCGGGGGGAACATCAGCCTGGACCCGTTGCTGCTGGCCGATGACATTCATCTCGCCACAAATTCGCCCTGTCGTGGCGCGGGGCTGGCCGTCACCGCCGGGCCTGACATTGACGGACAGCCCTGGAACGCCCCGCCTTCCATTGGTTGCGATGAGTGGAGCCCGGAGCCGATAGCGGCCCCTCCGACAATTCATTTTGATGCGTGGCGGCGGGCAAGAATCTCGGCAATCGCGGCTGGGGAGGCCCCGTTTGCATATCGTTGGCTGAAGGACGGTGGTGAACTGGCTGATGGCGGTTCGGCGGGAGGTGTCAATAGCCCGGAGTTGCATCTCTCTCCGATTGGCTTCACCGACGCCGGTAACTACCGCTTCGTACTGAGCAACGCCTTTGGCATCAGTACCAGCCAGGTCGTGCAACTGACAATCCGTTGTGTGGACGTCAACAACCCGACACCCACGCCCCCTTACGACTCCTGGACTTCGGCGGCGAATGTCATTCAGGATGCCGTGGATCTAGCCGACGCCGGAGATTTGATCCTGGTGAACAATGGCATTTACGCTCGTGGCGGCAGGGTGATGGCTGGTGATCTGACCAACCGCGTCGCCGTGGACAAGGCGGTTGCGCTGATGAGTGTGAGCGGGCCGAGTGCCACGATTATTCAAGGCGAATGGGATGTCCCCTCCACCAACGGTCCGGGCGCCGTGCGCGGCGTCTGGCTCGGGGATGAAGCCGCGATCTTCGGTTTCACCGTGCGCGGTGGGGCCACGCGGGGATTGGTCGGGGACGGGATCAATCTCCAAACCGGCGGCGGGGTGTGGTGCAACTCCACGAATGCGCGGGTGGTGGGTTGCATCATTCGCGGGGGCGCTGCCGGAGCAACTGGGGGTGGAGCGTTCGGCGGGGTGTTCCGCGGGACGTTGATCAGTTCATTGATCCATGACAACCAAGGTGCGGGGGTGGGCTTCAGTTCGATGATTAATTGCACCGTCACTGGCAATGGCCTGAGCGGTTCTGGAGGTGGTCTGGTGGCCGCAATAACAAACCTGATTCACAACTCGATCATCTGGGGAAATGGCACAAGTCCGCCTGGTGGAACCGCGGCCCAACACTTCGGCGGCACGTTTAGTTACTCTTGCAGCCAGCCTTTGCCGGCCGGCGTCGGCAACCTTTCTGTGGATCCCATGCTGACGGAATCAGGATTGGGTCTCCGGCCAGGTTCACCTTGTGCAAACGCCGGGAGTGCGGCGCTGGCTGCGGGTTTCGACGTTGACGGTCAGAACTGGGCGGATCAGCCCTCGATGGGCTGTGATGAATGGCAACCGGAGTTGGCGGTTCCACAACCGGCAATCGTCGCGGCAGGTGACGGAAAAATCCGGCTCACAGTCGCGGCGACAGGCTTGGCACCGACCGGTTACGTGTGGTTCAAGGACGAACTGCCGGTCACCAATGATGCCCGGATTTCCGGCGCCCAAACCGAGGAGTTGGTCATCACCGACTTCGGCCCGACGGATGTCGGAACCTATTCCGTCGTTGTTACCAACAGCCTCGGCAATATGTCCAGCCCGGCTTTGAATATCCGCGCACGCTTCGTGGACCCGGCTAATTCCGCTCCACAAGCGCCTTTCACGAGCTGGTCCACGGCCGCCACTACCATTCAGGACGCGGTGGATGCGGCCGGAATTGGCGAACTGGTGCTAGTGGCCGATGGAATTCATGCCAGCGGCAGCCGGGTAGTGACCGGCGATCTGGGCAACCGGATCGTTCTTAGCAAATCCGTGACCGTTACCAGTCGCTTCGGTCCCACCAATGCTGTGATCGAAGGCCAGAAAGATTTGGTTGGCCCGAATGGCAATGGCAATGGCGCCCTGCGCGCAGTGTGGTTGGACAACTGGACGGGACTGAGCGGTTTCACGATTCGAAGCGGTGCGACTCGCACCAGCGGCACTCTTATCTCCCACCAATCGGGCGGCGGTATTGCAGGTCTCAGCCACAATGCGGTTGTGTCTGGCTGCCTGATCGTCAGCAATGCCGCGAACCATTTAGGGGGAGGCGCGTATGGGGTGAGGTTGACGGATTGTGTCGTCGCGGGGAATACGGCAGTGTTTTATGGTGGTGGGGTTTCGGACGGAGTTTTGGACCGGTGCCGGGTCCAAGATAATTCCGGCGTCGTTGGCGGGGTTAACCGATCAACAATCCGCAATTCCCTGGTGGTTCGTAACACAGGCACGACTTCGGGCGGGACGATGGGCGTCGTCATGTTCCATTGCGTCATTGTGGAGAATCAAGGTGGGGGCTTGGGCTCTGGCGACCAGGCATACAACTCCATCATTTGGGGCAATACTCCGGCCAACTACAATCTATCGGCGAGGATGCACCATTCCTGCACCTTTCCCATGCCGCCCGCCTTTTTTGGCACGAACAACATCTCTGCTGACCCACGACTGCTGGATGACTTTGAATTGGCTGCGGGGTCTGCCTGCCGCGGCGCCGGGAGCGCGGATTTCTCCTCCGGGACAGACCTTGACGGTGACAACTGGCTCCTGCCGCCATCAATCGGGGCGCAGGAGTATGTGGCTGGGCCGCGGACAGGTCCGCTTTCGGTTAGCATTGAGACCAGCCAACCGGATGTGTTGGTGAATCGTTTCCTGACCTTGACCGGGCGTATCAATGGTCGTGCTTCGGGTTTGGAATGGGACCTTGGCGACGGGCTGGTGGTGACTAACACCAGCTACTTCACTACTCACGCCTGGTCCAGCCCGGGGACTTACCCTGTAACCTTAACGGTGTATAATGACGATCATCCCGGTGGGCAGGCCGCCACTTTGCCCGTCGAGGTGCTCTCGCTGGAAACACCGGCCTTGTCCGGGAACCGGCACGGTCCAGGAACGTTTCGGCTGGAATTCGTGAGTCAGTTCGGAGCCAGCAACACTGTCCAGTTCGCCACGAACCTGAATCCACCGGTTAGTTGGCACCCGCTACACAATCTCACCAGCACCGGAGGAGTGGTGCAAATCTTCGACACCACCGCCACCAACTCCACGCGCTTCTATCGCCTGCAAATCCGCTGATTGGATTTCCTCCATTCTTTAAGTCCATTTACTGGGCTGGCTCCGAAGCGCGTTCGCGTCTGGCGCGGCAACCTTCCCGTGGCTGCGCATCCTGCTTGATTATTCTTGTTGCTCCGTTGCTACGTGAGCGGCAGGCTCAAGCCGTTTATGAAGTCGGATGTTACTCTCTCCACCAAACCGGAATTCCAGGCTGAACCTTCGCCGCGCCGCGAGCGAAACCCGCAGATCGGCCCATGCCGCTTTACGCGCCGCGATTTTTTGCGCCGGTCGGCGCTGGCACTCGGTGCTGCGGTGGCCTCTGGCCCACTGATCGTGCCGGGGTTGGTGTTGGGCCGCGGCGGGATCAAACCGCCCAGCGAACGGGTGGCGATGGGATTCATCGGCATCGGCGGCCAGGGCCGCGGACACTTGCTCGGCGGTGCGTGGACTTATGTCAGCGGCGGTTACGTTTCGCGGAACGATGTCCAGGTGCTGGCGGTGTGCGACGTGTGGCAGGATCGCCGCGAGTCCGCGCGTCAGCAGGTGGATCAATTTTACGCCGCCAAGTTCGGCGCGAGCAACTACACCCCCTGCCGCGCCTACAACGATTTCCGCGAGTTGTTGGACCGCGCGGACATTGACGGCGTGTTGATCGCCTCGCCGGTTCACTGGCACGGGGTGATGACGATCCTGGCGGCACAGGCGGGCAAGGACATTTACTGCGAGAAGCCCACCGCCATCGTGATTCGCGAAAGCCAGGCGATGGTCAAGGCCATCCAGCGTTACGGACGCGTGTTTCAGGGGGGAACACAGCAGCGTTCGGAATATGGCGCGCGGTTTCGCCGTGCGTGTGAACTGGTTCGCGCCGGGCGCATCGGGCAACTCAAGGAAGTCTATGCGTTTCGTCCGGGTGGTTCGTTTGCCTGGCATCAATTCGGCGCTTTCCAGCCCGTGCCTGCGGGGTTGGACTGGGATCTCGCGCTCGGTCCCGCGCCGTGGCGTCCTTATCAGGGCACGGTTCACGCCCACATGTATTGCGGCATCGGCGACATCAATTGGGGACCGCATCATTACGATTTCATCCAATGGGTGTTGAACGCGGACCGAACCGGGCCGGTGGAATTATTCTTCGAGCAGGACGTGCTTCAGTATCGTTATGCGGACGGAGTGGTGGTTCATGCCTGTCCAGCGCCGCAGGGTGGACCCGGCGGGAGTGGTGGCGCGCGATTCATCGGCACGGGCGGATGGATCGCTGTGGATCGTGACGACATTGTTAGCGATCCACCGGAACTTCTGACCGAGCCGCCTGGTCCGCCGTTGCCCGGGGTTTATCGCAGCGACAGCCATTCGGGCAATTTCCTCGAATGTGTCCGCACGCGTGCCCGGACGATTTGCGATATTGAGACTTCTCATCGCTCCGCCAGTGCGGTGTTGCTCGGCGGAATCGCCCTGCAACTGAAGCGCACCCTCAAGTGGGATCCGCGGGCGGAACAATTCATCAACGATGACGAGGCGAACCGCCTGCTCTCCACCGCGTTTCGACCGCCGTGGCAAATTTGAACCACACTCGACGACGTTATGAAAATGCTTTCTCTTTGCCTCCTGCTGGTGATCGTTATTTCCGCGTTGCGGGCTGCGGAATCCGAAGCTGAACGACAGGCCATCGCGGTGCTGCAATCCTCCGCTTCCGTGGCGCAGAAGGAGGCGGCGTGTTTGCGCCTCAAGGAAATCGGGACGGCCAGTTCCGTTCCGGTTCTGGCCAACCTGCTCGCCGACGACGCGTTGGCGCAGTGGGCGCTCGATGCGCTGGAAACCCTGCCCGCGCCGGATGCCAGCGATGCCTTGCTCGCGGCCTTGCCAGCGGCTTCCGGCAAAACGAAGGCCGGAGTCATCCATTCGCTCGGTATCCGGCGCGAATCGCGCGCCGTGCCCGAATTGGCGAAGTTGGTTCGGGCGGTGGACGGCATGGTCGCGGTCGCGGCGGCGCAGGCGTTGGGCAGAATTGGGTCTCTGGACGCTTTGGCTGCGATTCAGACCGGGCGATCCGGTTTGGGCGAGGGGCGGATTCGCGTGCATTTCAGCGACGCGTTGCTGGCTTGCGTGGATCGGTTGCGGGCCGGGGGCAAGGTCGAAGTCGCGGCCAAAGTCTATGAAGAACTTCGCTCGCCGGAGGAATCGCCCGCCGTCCGCATGGCGGCTTTCCGCGGCAGCGTTTTGTGCGCCGACGATCAGCTAACCAGTCGCGTGGTGCGAGCGTTGACCGGACCGGATGAACTGGAGCAGGCCGTGGCCATCCAATTGGTTCGGGAATTACCCGACTCCTCCGCCACGCGAACGTTTGCTGAAGCCTTGGAACAAGTGGCCCCGGTTGTCCAAGTCGCGCTGATCGAGGCACTGCGTCAACGCGGTGATCCTGCAGCGGCCACGGTGCTGGCACATGCCACCCGGCGCGGGGAAGCGGCGGCGCGGACGGCGGCCATTCGCGCCCTGGGGGAGTTGGGCGACGAAAACCATGTGGCTTTGCTTGCCGAGTTGGCCGCAGGTGGCGCCGGCGAAGAACGCTCCGCTGCCCGCGCGGCTTTGGCGAGATTGCGGCGCGACAACATCCTCGCCGCGATCCTCTCCCAGATTGAGTCTGCATCCGCAGCGGTGAAGGTTGAACTGGTGCAGGCATTGGCGCGTCGAGGGGATGGCCGTGCCGTTCCGGATTTGTTGCGTCTGGCTGGGCGGGATGATCCGCAAGTGGGCCTTGCGGCTACGCAAGCTCTCGAACGGCTGGCGAACGCCACGGAGCTTGAACCGTTGCTCGCGTTGATTCTGCAAGCAGATGGCGAGGCGCGCCGTGAAGCCGCCGTGGAAACGTTTGTTGCCGTCGGACTCAGAAGCCCAACACCCCACACGTTCAGCCGCGCGGCTTTGAACGCTTTGAACCGGGCGCCGACCGGCGCACGGATCGCCTTGCTGGAGGCCGCCGGACAAATTGGCGGTCCCGGCGTAATCGAAGCTTTGCGGGCCGCGTTGGGCGATGCCGGGAGCGACGTCCGTCAGGCGGCGCTTCGGACCCTGGCGGAACACGGCGGCGACGCAGCGCGGGATGATCTGCTGAAATACGCCCGGCAGACACCATCGGATGCCGACCGGACCATCGCCTTGCGCGGATATTGGCGGCTCGTCGAAGCCATGGACCAGCACTCCCATGCGGATCGCTTCGCGGCAGTCCGCGCCGGACTGGACGCCACGAAGACGCCGGCGGAACGGAAGCTGGGTTTGGCGCGGCTGGCAGAATTGCGCGGACCTGAAGCTTTGGAACTCGCGCGGGCGTACCGTTCCGATTCCGACGTTCGCGCCGAAGCGGAAACGGCCTGCCTGCAAATTGCATCGCAATTGGATTCTGCGCGCATGGATGTCGCGATCGCGATCTTGCGGGACCTGGCCCAGACCGCCGGAACTGACCGGGTCCGCGAGGAAGCGCGCAAGGTGCTTTCCGCCCTGGAGCGGTTGAGCGGCTTTGTTTGTGCCTGGCTCGTGAGCGGACCTTATCGGCAGGCGGGCAAGGAAGCGCAACAGTTGTTCGACGTGGCGTTTGCGCCGGAGTCAACCCCCTCGCAAGCCGGGTGGCGACCACTGCCGGGAGGCGGAAACCTCACCAACTCCTGGCTCGCCGATTTGGGGACGGTCGTGGGTGGCGACCATTGCGTGGTCTATCTCCAGAGCCGCGTATTCTGTCCGGTCGCACAACCCGTCGCCCTCGAAATCGGCAGCGACGACGGCGTGAAGCTCTGGATCAACGGTGCGTTGGTTCACGCCAACAACGCCGTGCGCGGTTTCACGGCCGGCGAGGACAAGGCTCAAGCTGTCCTCAAGGAAGGTTGGAATGAATTCCTGGTGAAGATTACGCAACACACGCTGGGTTGCGCGGTGGCCATTCGCGTCCTCGATCCCGACGGCAAACCCATTCCGGGCCTGCGCGTGGAAGCTGGGGATTAAACGCCCGTTCATATCGGAGCGCCGGTCTGTGGCCGGTTTGGGCGCAGCGAAATCACCCGCGAGATCAGCGGCGCCGCCTTTGAAGTTCCCCAACACCTTGGCCACGGCTTCTATACACAACGGCAGAAGTAACGCCGCGTGAGGGCACGTGGCCTACAAGGTTTTATAGGCCGGCTGCCCTCAGCCGGCGGATCGGACTGACGACGTTGTGTATTGGAAACGGTCTATGCACGGGCCCTGCAGGTGGAGTTGCTACAGCGAGGCTGACGGCGACGACTCCAGTTTTGCGGCTCGACAGGGTGGTACGGGCGGCGTATGTAGGTCCTCATGGTGTCGGTGCTTCATTCATTGGTGGTTTCTTGGGGTGGGAGTCCCACAGCGGGTGGCACGGCCATCCACAATACGGATCGCTACTCACATTTACTCGGAAGCGCAGACACTGCTTGTGATTTCTTCAAAAGCAATACTGGCTCGGTGGTCACGCGCGCATGAAATCCAGAGCAATTATTCGGAGCATTGTTTATTTGCTGATCTATCTCGGCGCACCCGCTATTGCGATATTGCTGAACCACGAGACCATTGGAGCATGAAGAGGACGATGAGGAGCGCACTGCCTGACCTCGAAGATTGGGGTTGACCGGAGGGGGCAAAGTGGCGGGGCGTCAAAGTCAAGGGGTTTGCACGGTGGGAGAGAATTGGAATCGGTGTTTCCCAGCGAACTGCGGAGGTTGCCCACCTAGCTACTGCCCACGCCGGACGGTGTTCCAAACTTGAAAGCCGTGCGAAGCGTTCACAGCGGTTTGAGCGCCAAGACGAAACCATGACCAAGTCCTTCGGATGGGAGTTTGCGCGTAACGACTTAATACAACTCCTACACCGCCTGGTGAGGACACCGACTTACTGCACCAGAGCGGCGCAGACGACGGTGTATCGGACGGGAAAGGTCAATGTGCAGAATGATTGAGTGGAGTGGAATGCGGGGTGTGGTGTTGGGTAGGGCGTGTCAGTCCCCTGCGCGCCGGGGAGGTGAAAGGTAGGGCGCGTCAGTCCCCTGCGCGCCGATTTGAGTAAGACCAGCCGCGGCGCACACGGAGTGGCGCGCCCTACCACCATCCACCACTGCGGCGTTTACGGAGTGACGCGCCCTACCGGGAACGCTGATAGAAACCTGATGATGCAGACGCGGACGCGGAGTTCCCGTGGAAGGTGTCTGGACTGACCCGGTGGCCATTCTGTCCCCGACAATACGGCCCGCCACGGTGGCCGGATAATTATTGGCGAATCAGTTTCAGCCACATACGGCGGGCAAAGCTTGGCACTCTATTTTGTCGGCTGGCTTATGTCTGCCCCAGCAAGTATCGCCGGATGTGTCGGGCCAAAAGCTCGTCCACTTCGGTGTGCCGCGGCACGGGTTGTCGTTTGCCGGTGAGGGGATTCCAATAGATGTCGTGGCGGGCCCCAGGACGCGGCAGGCGGCAGCCGTGTTGTTCCAGTTCGCGCAGCAACTGCCGCCGTTTCATACGGCGATTTCCTTGACCGCGTAGTTTTCTGGAACGTCCTCCAGGATCATCAGTTGATAGGCGTCCCGCATGTTTTCCTCCAGTTCCCGAAGCGTGCGGCCCTGGGTCATGATGTCCGGATGTTCCACCAGCCGACCGAGCCAGAATTTCTTGGACTTCCAGTAAATCATCGTCAGCTTTGCGTTCATGCGATCCACCGTGCCATACCACTGGACGAAACGCCAACCCTCTCCGGGAACGCACAAGGTCTGCCGGAGGTTAGCCTCCAACCCGGCTTGATGCCGGGCACTGCGAGCGGCTGACGTGAGCGCGGATCGGGACCGGCAGTTTGTTGCTCATCCAATTGGCAAGCGGATTTTTCTTAGTTTCCGGTCCGGCTTCTTTTAGAGTTTTGCCGCCTTGAAACATTGCTGACATGAAACCCATTCCCCTGCCGGCCAAATTGTTTGTCCACAACCGGGCGCGGCTCTCGCGCAGTCTGCTGCCACATTCCGTGGCCGTGCTCAATGCCAACGACATCATGCCCACCAACGCGGACGGGGTGATGGGCCATTTGCAGAACGCCGACCTCTTCTATCTCACCGGCATTCATCAGGAGGAAACGAGATTGCTGCTGGCGCCAGATGCGTATGATCCGAATCATCGCGAGATTCTGTTCCTGCGCCAGCCCAACGAGCATCTTACCATCTGGGAAGGGCACAAGCTCTCGAAGGAGCAGGCGACGAAGATTTCGGGCATCAAGAACGTGAAATGGCTGGCGGACTTCCCGGGGTTGTTCCGGCAAATCGCCTGCGAAGCGGAAACCATTTATCTCAACAGCAACGAACATCAGCGCGCTGGCGTGGAAGTGGAAACGCGGGACGCAAAGTTCGTTCGGGAATGTCAGCGGATGTTTCCGTTGCATCGCTACGAACGCCTCGCCCGGGTGATGCACAGTCTGCGCGTGGTGAAGTCGGAGCCCGAGATCGCGGCGATCCAGGCGGCTTGCGACCTGACGGGCAAAGGCTTCCGGCGGGTGTGCCGGTTCGTCAAACCCGGGGTCAACGAGGCCGAGGTGGAGGCCGAATGGGCGCACGAATTTATCCGGCACAAAGGGCAATTCGCCTACCCGCCGATCATCGCCAGCGGCGCGAACAACAACATTCTGCATTACGGCCAGAACGATCAGCCGTGCCGCAAGGGGGAATTGCTGCTGCTCGACGTGGGGGCGGGGCTGGGCAATTACATGAGCGACCTGACGCGCACGATTCCCGTGAGCGGCCGGTTCACGCGCCGCCAGAAGCAGGTTTACCACGCCGTGTTGCGCGTCTTCCGCCAGATGGTCAAGGCCATCGTGCCCGGCAAGACGACCAAGGATTTGCGCACGGCATGTGAAGCGTTGATCGCCCGAGAGTGTGTGGACCTGGGCCTGCTGAAACCTGCGCAACTCAGGAAGTCCACGCCGGACAATCCGGCCGCGGCGCCCTTCTTCATGCACGGCGTTTCGCACCCCATCGGCCTGGACGTGCATGATGTGACCTACAATCACTACAAGATTGCGCCGGGCTGGGTGCTCACGTGCGAACCGGCAATCTATATCAAGGAGGAAGGTTTCGGAATCCGACTGGAGAACACCATTCTCGTCACCGAAAGCGGGCAGCAGGATTTGATGGCCCACATTCCGATTGAGGCTGACGAAATCGAGGCTTTGATGAACCGGCGCTGACCTTTTCCCAAGCAACACTTATCCCCACGCATGAAACCTTATTGGCAAGGCGTCTTCCCCGCCGTCACCACCCAGTTCCAACGCGATCAAACCCTCGACCTCGAAGCCACGGCGCGACACGTTGACCTCCTCATCCAGAGCGGCGTCAGCGGCCTTGTGATGTGCGGCTCGCTGGGGGAAAACCAGGCACTTGACCCGGACGAGAAGCGTCGCGTTGTTGCCTGCGCCATCGAAGCCGCGCACAAGCGCGTGCCGGTGTTAAGCGGCGTGGCGGAGTCCAGCACCCGGATGGCGATTCGTTACGTGCGCGACATGGAGAAACTTGGCGCCGCCGGGGTGATGTTGATGCCCGCGATGCTTTACAAGGGGGATGCGCGCGAGACGCTCACGCATTTCCGGGCCGTGGCGAAGGCCACCGGGTTGCCCATCATGATTTACAACAACCCCATCAGTTACGCGAACGACATCACCCCGGAGATGTTCGCCGAACTTGCGGACCAGAAAAACTTCGTCGCGCTGAAGGAAAGTTCCGGTGACGTGCGGCGGATCACCGACCTGCACAACACCATCGGCGGGCGCTACGCCATTTTCACGGGTGTGGATGATCTCGCGTTGGAGGCCAGCATTCTGGGCATTGATGGCTGGGTGGCGGGCAGCGGCATCGCGTTTCCGGCGGAGAATCAGTATTTCTGGGAACTCACGCGGCGCGGCGAATGGGCGAAGGCGCGGGAGATTTATCGCTGGTTCACGCCATTGCTGCATCTCGATACGAACGTGAAGTTCGTGCAATACATCAAACTGGCCGTGCAGGAATGTGGGCTCGGCAAAGAATGGGTGCGCGCTCCGCGTCTCACCCTCACCGGCGCAGAGCGCAAGCGCGTGCTCAAGATCATTCACGACGGCATCCGCAACTGTCCAAAGATTCCGAAGCGAACATAGGCTGGATCACGCATGGACACGAATTCACCTGGAGCGGCGACCAAGAAGTTTCGATATCCCCTGCGGGGCGCGGGTGGGGCGCGTCACTCCGTGCGCGCCGTTGAGGAAGCGAAGTGTAAGTTGCGGCGCGCACGGAGTGACGCGCCCTACCTTGTCTCGGTATTTGTTTGTCGTGAGACCAGCACGGCTGATGCAGCCACCACAGTGGATGCACAACCGCACTGGCATGGACTGCGATGCTCCCTTCCCACGGACTTTGTAGCAGCGGACGTGAGTCCGCTCTCTCTGAGAACGGGGAGAAGTCAGAGCCGACTCACGTCGGCTGCTACCAGCGGATGGTTGATCGGAACGGAGAACGCTCGGGCCAACCTTCTGATATCTCCGCCGTTTTTACGCGAAGTCGCATCGTTGGATTGCGAAGGGCTTGCCACTCATTTCGCCAATCGGCGGACGTTCATGGTTGAGGCAGCATGAAAACCATCCGCGTCATTGACTCCCACACCGGTGGCGAACCGACGCGCGTTGTCCTCAGTGGCGGACCGGAATTGGGCCGGGCTTCCCTGGCGGAACGCCGCGAACGCTTTGCCCGGGAATTCGATCAGTTTCGCAGCGCCATCGTCAATGAACCGCGCGGGTCGGATGTGTTTGTCGGTGCGCTGCTGGTTGAGCCGGAGGACAGTGCGTGCGCGGCGGGCGTCATCTTTTTTAACAACGTCGGAGTGCTGAACATGTGCGGCCACGGCACCATTGGTCTGCTCGTGACGCTCGCTCATTTGAAGCGGATTCAGCCCGGCGCGCATCGCATCGAGACGCCCGTGGGTGTCGTCACCGCCACGTTGCATGAGAACGGTGAGGTGTCTGTCGCGAATGTGCCCAGTTACCGCAAGGCAAAGGACGTCACAGTGGAGGTAACGGGTGTCGGCATGGTTACTGGTGATGTGGCGTGGGGTGGCAATTGGTTCTTCCTCGTCGAACAACCCGGCGAACCCATGACGCTCGCGAATGTGGAACGTCTGACCGATTTGACCTGGCGCATTCGCCAGGCGATCAACGCGCAAGGCTTTCCCGAGGTGGATCACGTGGAACTTTTAGGCCCGCCGCAAAGCCCCGGCGCCCATTCACGCAACTTTGTTTTGTGCCCCGGCAAAGCCTACGACCGTTCGCCGTGCGGCACGGGCACCAGCGCCAAGCTGGCGTGTTTGTTCGCTGACGGAAAACTCAAGGAGGGCGAAACGTGGCGGCAGGAAAGCATCGTTGGCAGTTGTTTCGACGGCGCGGTGTCCGTGGTGAACGGGGAGATTCGGCCCACCATTCGCGGCTCGGCGTTTGTCATCGCGGACTCGACCTTGATCCTGAACGAAACCGATCCGTTCTGTTGGGGGATACGATGAGGAATGAAATTGAGCCAGCCCTTAGCCCAGCCATTTCCTTGAACTTGCGTTTGCTCTATTGGGAGACACGCTCAAGCCAGAGCGGCGCTGAAGCCGCCCGCACTCCAGACGCTTCGCGCCGACGTGGCTGCTATGTGCCGCGCGCGAGCGTCTGGAGTGCGGGCGACTTTATACACGACGTCGTAAGTCCGATCCGCCGGCTGTGGGCAGCCGGCCTACAAAACCTTGTAGGCCGCGTGCCCTCACGCGGCGTTACTTCTGACGTTGTGTATAGCGCCGCTTTGCCCGCGCCGCATCGGAGTCTCTCGTTGGCGTGCATGGGAAGCCGCCAATACCAAAATCGAGCACGCATTGGGAACATGAACCAGCGACGGAGC
This sequence comes from Verrucomicrobiia bacterium, assembly GCA_026125285.1. GTDB lineage: Bacteria > Verrucomicrobiota > Verrucomicrobiia > Limisphaerales > JADLHS01 > WYBW01. Next base: position 73,477 of record JAHCLO010000012.1, read on the forward strand.
GCCGGTCGCCGACCCGACACATTGGCTGGCGTTCGTCGAGGCGCGCCGGATCGGAGATCGGCGCTCCGGTTCATGGGCAGGGCGGTCCTCCGGCTGATTTTGTTGTTTGTTCTCCCGCTCTTGTTCAGTCCCAATGCCGCCCCAGCCCAGGGCACAAAAGCCGATTACGAACGGGCGCAATCGCTGGCCAGCCGAACCGAGCAGAAGCTTTTTCGCACCAGCGTCCGGCCCAACTGGCTCCCCGGCACGAATCAGTTCTGGTATCGTGTGCAGACCGGCTCGGATGACTATGAACACGCGCTCGTGGATGCTGACTCAGGTTTGATCAGGCGCGCTGCAGACGCGAAGGCACTCGGTCTGCCGGCGCCAGAAGCAGTTTCCACTTCGCGCCAGCGCCGCGCGGTGGTGCGGCCCACGCGCCGCACGGGTGAGAACACGACCATCAGCTTCGAGAATCAACTCACAGATTCGGTCGAGTTGTTCTGGGTGGATACGGAGGGGCGGCGTCAGTCTTATGGCCGTGTGCGTCCCGGCCAGACGCGCGAGCAGAACACGTATGCGGGCCACGTCTGGCTGGTCACGGATGGATTCGGCAGTTTGCTGGGAGTCTTTGAGGCAACCGCGGAGAAACTCCAGGTGGTCGTGGACGGCCAGGCGGAGCAAGTGAGCGAGGAGGAACGGACGCGCCGCCGTGAACGAACGACAGATTCTCCTGACGGCAGATGGACGATTCAATTCACGAACCACAATATCCTGCTGGTCGAGAAGGAGTCTGGAACTGCAACTCAGCTTACTCAGGACGGCACGGAGACGACACCTTATCGCGGCCCGGTGGCCTGGTCGCCGGATTCGCGGCATTGCGTGGTCCAGTCGGTGCGCACAGTCAGGCAACGGGTCGTCACGCTGGTGGAATCGTCACCGCGCGACCAGTTGCAGCCCAAGGTGGAGACGTATGATTATTTCAAACCGGGCGACGATTTGCCCCAGCCGCGGCCGGTGCTGATTCGCGTGGCGGACAGAAGTGTTGAGCCCTTGGCAAACGACTTGTTCCCGAACTTTTTCACGGAGAGCGGCCGGTTGGACATTCGGTGGTCGCCGCGGAGCGATGAGTTTTATTTCGATTACAATCAGCGCGGGCATCAGCTTTATCGAATCATTGGGGTGGCGGTAACCAACCGCGCCGCGCGCGCCGTCGTCGAGGAAGCCAGCCTGACGTTTGTGGATTACGGCAACAAGACCTGGCGGCAATGGCTCGACCAAACCGGTGAGCTGCTCTGGATGAGTGAGCGCGAGGGCTGGTGTCATCTCTGGCTTCATGACGTGGCGACCAGCGAAGCGAAACAGCAGGTCACGCGCGGCGAATGGGTGGTGCGGAGAGTTCTGAAAGTGGACGAAACCGCGCGGCAGGTGTGGTTCCTGGCTGGGGGATTGCGCGCTGGTGAAGATCCGTATCATCTGCATCTCTGCCGGGTGAATTTGGATGGCAGCGGTTTCGCACAACTCACGCAAAGCGACGGCAATCATTCGGTTGAATTCTCGCCGGACGGAAACTTCTTCATCGCCAAGTGGTCGCGCGCGGACCATCCGCCGGTGCATGAATTGCGTCGCAGTGACGATGGTGAACTCGTTTGCGAACTCGAACGCGCCGACGCCGCAGCCTTGCTCGAAGCGGGCTGGACGATGCCGGAACGCTTCGTGGCCAAAGGTCGCGATGGCGAGACGGACATTCACGGCATCCTCATCAAACCGTCGAACTTCAATCCGCAGCAGAGCTACCCGGTGGTGGAGGAAGTTTATGCCGGACCGCACGGGGCGTTTGCGCCCAAGGAATTCGGACGGCTGTTGCGCCAGCACGCCATTGCAGAACTGGGTTTCATCGTCGTGCAGGTGGACGGCATGGGCACGAATCATCGCGGCAAGAAGTTTCACGACGTGGCCTGGAAGAATTTGCAGGACGCCGGCTTTCCGGATCGCATCGCGTGGATGCGCGCCGCCGCGGAAACCCGTCCGTGGATGGATCTGGAGCGCGTGGGCATTTACGGCGGATCGGCAGGTGGTCAGTCGGCGATGCGGGCGTTGCTGGATCACCACACTTTTTATTCCGTGGCCGTGGCCGATTGCGGCTGCCATGACAATCGCATGGACAAAATCTGGTGGAACGAACAATGGCTCGGCTGGCCGCTCGATGAATCCTACGTCAAGAGTTCCAACATGGAGGATGCCGCCAGGCTGCAGGGCAAGCTGCTGTTGTTCGTGGGTGAACTGGACAAGAACGTTGATCCGGCTTCCACGCTGCAAGTGGTCAACGCGCTGATCAAGGCGGACAAGGATTTTGATCTGGTGGTAATGACGGGGGTCGGACATGGGTCAGCGGAAACGCCCTACGGCACCCGGCGGCGAATGGATTTTCTGGTGCGCCACCTGCATGGCGTTGAACCCCGGGGGAATTGATATGACGAAACGGGTCTTGATCATTGGTGGGGGTGTCATTGGTTTGTGTGCGGCGCATGAATGTGCCAGGCGCGGATTGGCGGTGACCCTACTGGAACGGAACGGCGCCGATCGGGACAGTTGCTCGGTAAGCAACGCGGGCATGGTGGTGCCGAGTCATTTCGTGCCGCTCGCCGCGCCCGGCATGGTGGCGCTGGGTCTCAAGTGGATGTGGAATCCGGAGTCGCCCTTTTACATCAAGCCACGGCTGGACGCGGAACTGTTCGAGTGGGGACACAAATTCTGGCGGGCCGCCAATCCGGGCCATGTGGCGCGCAGCGCGCCCTTGCTACGGGATTTGAGCTTCGCCAGCCGCGCGTGGTTCGAGGACTTCGCTGCGAAAACGGGAAACAGTTTCAGCCTCGTGACCAGGGGTTTGATCATGTTGTGCCGGACGCCGCAAGCGCTGGAGGAGGAAGCCAGCTTCGCCGCGCGGGCGAATCAACTCGGCGTGCCCGCCCAGGTGCTGGACGCGAAACAACTGGCGCAACTTGATCCCGGCGTCACGATGGCTGTGGCCGGCGGCGTGTATTTCCCGAAGGACTGTCATCTCAACCCGGCGCGCTTCCTCGCAACGTTGCAGGCGGAGTGCGTGAAACTAGGGGTTGAGTTCTCGTGGAATTCGGAAGTAACCGGTTGGCGAATCGAGAGTGGCCGGATTCAAGCGGTGCTCACTTCCCGCGGCGACTTCAGCGGCGACGAAGTTGTGCTGTGCGGCGGGTCGTGGTCGGCGATGGTGGCGCGAGGATTGGGTTTGAAAATTCCCATGCAGGCGGGCAAGGGCTACAGCCTGACACTGTCCAAGCCGCGTCAGTTGCCGCACATTTGCGCGATCCTCACCGAGGCGCGCGTGGCGGTGACGCCGATGGACGGCGCATTGCGCGTGGGCGGCACGATGGAGATTGCGGGCTTGAACGAAGACATCAATCCCGTGCGCGTGCAGGGCATCATCAAGGCCGTGCCGAAATATTACCCGGAATTTCGCGCCGAGGATTTCGCGGGCATCCCACCGTGGCGCGGATTGCGACCGTGCTCGCCCGATGGTCTGCCCTACATCGGCCGCACTGGCAGGTTCACGAATCTCACCCTCGCCACTGGCCACGCGATGATGGGATTAAGCCTGGCACCGGTGACGGGCAAACTCGTCGGTGAAATCATCTGCGGTGACCAGCCCTCACATGGTCTGAGTTTGCTGTCACCCGATCGCTACGCCTGAGGCGACAACCTTGAACCATGCCAGGTGGCCGACGAAATGTGGCCAGCTTCAGCCTGAACATTTGCCAACGCAGAAAACCCGCAACCGAATCGGAGCGGTCACAGGCCGGCACTCCGACTGACGGATTGAGGGGTTCAAAGCGCGAACCGCTCTGGCGCGGGGAAAGCGGCGCTAAAGTCGCCCGCACTCCAAACGCTGGCGCGTGGCGTCCAGCGGCCCGTAGGCGCGAAGCGTCTGGATTGCGGGCGGCTTCAGCGCCGCTCTGGCTTGCACGCGGTCCCCACCCACGGTTCCGGGGGCGCGCCTTAAATACCTGAACCGCAGCCGCCGAATGATCAGTTTGCCCCTTGATGCTGCATTCTCATGCCAATGAGCGCAAGTGCTGCAACTGCTTCGCGACATAATTTTTCCCCCGGTGTCATTGAGTCTTTGAAGCCTTTTCCATTGCCTCCCTCGCTGATTTGCCTACGATGCGAAAACACTGCCGCGCTTGGGCAAAAACCAGGAATGACTCCAGAGCAAAAAGCCCGGGCGGAGATTGACGCGCAACTCGTCGCGTCCGGTTGGGTCGTCCAAACCAAAGATAGAATCAACCTGTCCGTTTCTCGCGGTGTCGCGGTCTGCGAACTCTCCTTTGCCACTGGCGAACCCGATTACACCTTGTTCGTGGACGGCAAAGCCATCGGCACGGTCGAGGCCAAGCCGGCGGGCGTCACCCACGCCGACGACATCGTCCGCCTCTGCCGCGAGGTGTTCGGCAAGGGCAACGACTTCTGCCAGAAAATCACCTATCGCACCGGCTTCACCCGCATCCCGGTCGGCAAGAAGCTGGTGGATGGCAAGGAAATCGAGGTGTTCAAATGGGAACGCACCGCCAGCCTGACGCCGGAACAAATCCTCAGCGCCTACAACCTGCCGGTGGTGACGAAGGATGCGTTGGCCGGGAAGCATGGCGAGTATGACATCGTGCTGGCCAATCCGCCGTTCGGCAAAAAGAGCAGCGTGACCATCGTGAACGAGGCGGGCGAGCAGGCGAAGGAATCGCTGGTGATCAATCGCGACGATTTCTGGGCGAGCACGAGCAACAAGCAGCTCAATTTTCTCCAGCACATCTTCACCATCCTCAAGCAGCACGGACGCGCGGCGGTGGTGTTGCCGGATAACGTGTTGTTCGAGGGCGGCGCGGGCGAAACCATCCGGCGCGAATTGCTCAAGCAGGCGGACGTGCACACGTTGCTGCGCCTGCCCACCGGCATCTTTTACGCGCAAGGCGTGAAGGCGAACGTGCTGTTCTTCGATCGCAAACCCGCGCAGGAAAAGCCGTGGACGGAAAAGCTGTGGATTTACGACCTGCGCACGAACAAACATTTCACGCTCAAAGAAAACACCCTCAAGCGCGGTGATCTGGATGAGTTTGTTGCGTGTTATTTTGGAGCGCGGTCCTCCGGTCCGGCGCGCGCCGGGTCGGAGACCGGCGCTCCGGGCGGCAAGGGGAAAGCGACACCTCACTCACCTCACCCCCAGCCCCTCTCCCCATCGGATGCGGAGAGGGTGGCGCTTCGCGGCACAAGCGCACCGAGAGCGAGCGATTCGAGTCCTTCACCTACGATGAATTGCTCAAGCGCGACAAAGTGAACCTGGACATTTTCTGGCTGAAAGACGAAGCCCTGGAAGAATCCGCCAACCTGCCGGCTCCAGAGATCATCGCCGCCGACATTACTACCGACCTCGAAGCGGCTATGGAACAATTCGCCACGATCGCGGAGGATTTGAAGAAATGAATCACCAACAAGCCGAGACCGCCGCCGAGTTGGATGCCCTCCTCCCCGCCATCCTCGTCAAAGCCTGCAAAGGAGAATTATGACCACAGACGCCGCCATCCGAGCGAACTACATTTTCGTGGATTACGAGATTTGGTGCTCAATCCGGTTGGCGTTTTGTGCGGCGCGTGAATTTCGGGATTAGCTCTGCGCCGAGATCATTCCACTCTGGCGGGCGTAGTTGAAAATGCCGCCGGCGTCCACCACCGGTCGCACGTCACCCAGCGGCTTGAACTGATAAGCCTTGCCGGTGTTTTGAACCGTCACGGTGGCAGCATCCAGATCTACCGTCACCACGTCGCCGGTCTTCAAAACGTCGCATAGGCGCTCCGTGACTTCGCAGGGGTACAATTCGCCGGTGGCCACGCAATTGCGGAAAAAGATGCGGGCAAAGCTCTCGGCGAGCACAATCCGGCATTGCGCCGAGCCCAGCGCGATGGGCGCGTGTTCGCGCGAACTGCCGCAGCCAAAATTCCGCCCCGCCACCACAATGGGATAATCACTGTCGAGTTGGCCCTCCTTCACATAACGCGTGGAGTAGAGTGATTCCGGCAGCCCCGCCAAGGCATAGCTGCCGAGTTTCTCATACTCCTCGGGAATGGTCGGGACCAGATTGAGGTACTGCGCGGAGATGATCTGATCCGTGTCAATGTTGTCGCGCACCACGTAGACCGGCCCGGTAAAGACTGATTGCATGACAGCAGCGTGGCGTGGGGCAACGGACTTTTCAATTACAATTCACCGGCGGGCATTACGGCATTACGCTGGACGGCTGAATCCTTTTGACGGGTCGCCTGCGTTCCCGTAGCGTAACCGCGCCATTTTTCAAAGGCCATCATGTTTAGCTTTTTTGTCAATTTGTTCAAAAGCATCTTTGGGTCGCGCAACGACCGCGAAGTCAAACGGCTCCGTCCGCTCGTGACGAAGATCAACGAGTTGGAAGCCGGCCTGCAGTCGCTCTCCGACGACGAGTTGCGCCAAAAGACCGCCGATTGGAAGGCCCGTTTGTCGCAGCTCCAGGACAATGCCGAACTGGCCAAAGCCCTGAGTGAAATCCTGCCCGAGGCCTTTGCCGTGGTGAAGAACACCTGTCGGCGACTCACCGAACGCAAGACCGAGGTCCTGGTGCGGGAACATCCGTTGCCCTGGGAAATGATTCCCTTTGACGTTCAGCTCATCGGCGGCATGGCACTGCACAACGGCAAGATCGCGGAAATGGCCACCGGCGAAGGCAAGACACTGGTTGCGACCCTGCCGGTCTTTCTCAACGCCCTCACCGGCCGCGGCGTTCACGTGGTCACCGTGAACGACTACCTCGCCGCGCGCGACTCCGAGTGGATGGGCGCGGTGTACAAATTTCTGGGCCTCACCGTGGGTTGCATCTTGCATGACCAACCGCCCTCCGTGCGCCGCGAACAGTACAATTGCGACATCACCTACGGCACCAATGCCGAGTTTGGCTTCGACTACCTCCGGGACAACGGCATGGCCGCGCGCAAGGAGGAACAGGTACAACGCGGACATTATTTCGCAATCGTGGACGAAGTGGACTCGATCCTGATTGATGAGGCGCGCACCCCGCTCATCATCAGCGGGCCGGCGGTCCACACCTTTGACGAACAATACGCCCAATGGAAACCGCTGGTCGAATCGCTGGTGCGGGCGCAGGAACGGTTGTGCGCTCGCTTTCTGACTGAGGCGGAAGCGATCTATAAGAAGCTGCATCCCGAGGATGGTTCCAATCCGGAGAACCCGGAGTTGTTGGAGGCGGAATTCGGCCGGTTGTTGTTCCGCGTCAAAATGGGCCAGCCACGCTCGGAAGGGTTGATGAAGTTTCTCGAGGAGCCAGAGAACCTCAAGTTGATGAATCAGGCCGAACTGCGCCTGCACGTGGACCAGAAGAAGACCGAGCTGTACGCGGAGAAGGAACAACTGCTCTTCGCCATGGACGAAAAGAGCCACGAGGCCGACCTGACGGAGAAGGGCCGCAATTTCATGAGCCCCAAAGACCCGGACGCCTTCGTGCTGCCGGATTTGACGGTCGCTTTGCATGAGATTGACGCCGGGCCGGAGCAGGACCCGCGCAAGCGCATGGAGGCCAAGACGAAGTTGCAGGCGGAGTTCGAGTCCAAGGCCCAGAAGATTCACGCCATCTCGCAGTTGCTCAAAGCCTACTGTCTTTACCAGAAAGACGTCGAATACGTCATCCAGGAAAACAAGGTCATCATCGTGGACCAACACACCGGCCGGCTCATGCCGGGACGCCGCTGGAGCGATGGCTTGCATCAGGCCGTCGAGGCCAAGGAAGGCGTCGAGATTGAGCGCGAAACGCAGACCCTCGCCACCATCACGATTCAGAATTACTTCCGCCTGTACCACAAACTCGCGGGCATGACCGGCACGGCGGAAACCGAAGCCTCCGAGTTCCTGGACATCTATAAGCTCGGCGTGCTGGTTATTCCCACGAACCGCCCGGTCGCGCGCAAGGACGCGAACGATTCGGTCTATAAAACCAAGCGCGAGAAGTTCACTGCCGTGCTAAATGAGATCAAACAGGTTCACGGCCAGGGCCGTCCGATTCTCGTGGGCACCATTTCCGTCGAGGTCAGCGAACAACTCTCGCGCATGTTGTCGCGGGAGAAACTGATTCACTCGGTACTCAACGCCAAATTCCACCAGCAGGAGGCCGAGATTATCGCCCGTGCCGGGCAGCGCGGCTCCATCACCATCGCCACGAACATGGCGGGCCGCGGTACGGACATCAAACTCGGACCGGGCGTCGCCGATCTGGGCGGCCTGCACGTGCTGGCCACGGAACGCCACGAGGCGCGGCGCATTGACCGCCAGTTGCGGGGCCGTTGCGCCCGCCAGGGCGATCCCGGTTCATCCCACTTCTTCATCGCGTTGGAAGACGATCTCATGCGGTTGTTCGGTTCGGATCGCATCGTGAAATACATGGAGAAGATGGGCCTGGAGGAAGGCCAGGAACTCGAACATCCGCTGCTGAACCGTTCCATTGGTCAGGCGCAGAAACGCGTCGAGCAGCACCATTTCCAACAGCGCAAACGCACACTCGAATATGACGACGTGATGAACAAGCAGCGTGAAGTCATCTATGGCTTCCGCAACGAAATCATCCATGCGGCCGATGTTCGCGACCGGCTGATGGACATCATGGAGGAAGTCGTCATCCAGAAGGTCGAACAATTCACCAAGCCGGAGTACGACCCGAACGAATGGCAGACGCGCCAGTTGGCCGACTGGGTGAATTTGAATTTCCCGCTTGGCATTCCGGAAAGCGAAATTGCGAAGGCCGCGCAGGCGGGCACGCAACCGCCGGTGGCGGGCTCGGTCTATGAAGCACTCAGCCCCGCGCAATTCGCCGCCTGCAATTTCATCAGCGACAAGATTCAGGAGGCCTACAAGGTCAAGATCAGCTTTGAAGAACCGGAGAAGCTCACGACCGTCGAGCGCTTCACCATCCTGACGGCGATTGACAAGCTCTGGCAGGAGCATCTGTACGAGATGGACAGTCTGCGCTACAGCATCGGCCTGCGCGGCTACGGCCAGCGCGATCCGCTCATTGAATACAAATCCGAGGCTTACAAAATCTTCGACGAGTTGATGGTCAACATCAAAACCGAGATTTGCCACAACATCTTCCGCAGCGCGTCGAGTCTGATGGCGTTCGAGAACTTCCTGCGCAACATCCCGCAACAAACGTTGCACCAGACCACCAGCGCGTTCGGCAGTGGTGGCACCGCCACGGGCAGTTCCGGCGCCCCCGCGCCCAAGCCCAGCGACGTCGTCAGCGAAGCCGCTGCCGCCGTCGAGAAAGCCAAACCCGTCCGCACCGGCCCGAAAGTAGGTCGCAACGACCCGTGCCCCTGCGGCAGTGGGAAGAAATACAAACAGTGCTGCGGGAGATAGCCGGCAATTTGGCCAGCTTCACCCCTCGCGGCCGGGCGTGTCCTCCAGCCGCTTCTCCGCCATTACCATCAACTCGAAATCCTCCGGTGTGGGTGGGCGTTTCTGGAAATCGCCCACAGTGCATCCCCACACCTGGCAGCGTTCCATCCCGAGGCAATGCATGTACCAGGTCAGTTCCGCCGGCAGGTAATGGCGTTCATTGGTCTCGATCCGGTGCGTTGCACCCGCGTCGTCGGTGAAGTCCAGGACGGATCGGGTGCGCAGGGTGAGCAGGTCAAAGTCCGCGGCCAGAGTGCGCGACCCGCGCTCGTTGGCATTCGCGAAGTCCTTGAGCGAGCGCACCAGCGGAAACAGGCCGTTGAGACAAGTGAAGATGAACTTGCCGCCGGGGCGGAGTGCCCGCACCGCGTTCTCCAGAATGGCGAAGTTCATCGCATCGGTTTCCATGAGCGAGAAGCCGCCCTCGCACAGCATGATCACCAGATCGAACTCCGCCGTGAAATGCGGCGCGCGCGCATCGCGCTGCTCGAAGACCGGGTTCACGCCGGCGTCACGCGCTTTCTCCCGTGCTCGCGCCAGTTGGCTGGCCGAAAGGTCAATGCCCGTGACGGCATAACCGCGCCGGGCCAGTTCGATGCTGTGCCGGCCCGTGCCGCAGCCCACGTCCAGAATGTGGGCGCATTGGTTCGCCCCGAGCTCGGCCTCGATGAACGCGACTTCCTGTAGCGTGCCGTGGGTGTACCCTTCGCGATCATAGGCCCGGGCAAAATTGGCGAATAGCTCTTCGTACCATGGTTTCATAGACCGCGACAGCCTACCGGGCCGGGGACCGCTTCGCGAGCGCGATTCTGCCTGAGCGGCTCGGACAATGTCGCCCTCCGCCGCTGATACGCATGGCGACAGGCGCAGCTCAGTTTCTTGCAAGGGTTGTGAACGACTTCGACTGGGGAGCGCACGCGCCCCCGCGTGCGCCCGGTTGCGCCTCGCAACCGGGACCCACGCGCGCCATCGCGCGTGAGCGACTGGCGCGGTGGCGCGCTCGGGCGCGGCGGACGAGGCATCCGCCGCCGCACGCGAGGCGCGTGCGCTCCCCACTGCAAAAGCGCACTGGCGACCTGCTGGCGAGCTGTTGATTGCCAACCACGCTGCCGGGACGTTACTCTCCAGCCCATGGGCACGCTCTACTACGGCGACAACCTCGACATCCTCCGCCGCTATCTCAAGGACGAGTCCGTGGACCTCGACGATCTCGACGCGCCCTTCAACTCCGCGCAGAACTACAACGCCTTCTTTCAGGAAAAGGACGGCCGAGCCGCCTCCAGCCAGATTCACGCCTTCGAGGACACCTGGCGTTGGGACATCGAGACCAAACGCGCTTACGACGCCGTGACCGAGCAGCCCGGCAAAGTTTCCGACGTGATGCAGGCGTTCTACACCTTTCTCGGCGGCAACGACATGATTTGAGCATCTATGAGTGAACCGAACATCAGATTGCGCAAGGTTCCTGAATTCATTGCCAGCTTTCTAAGCTGGGCTGGCCTGGCTGGCAGAGAACTTAACAAGTCGCCTCTCATACCTTTGGTTTCCTATCGCGGGCATGCTGATGGTGACAACTGGAAGCTGCTTCCATCTTTGTGCCGAGAAAGAACGAACATGCCAGTTGAACTCCTGAGACAGGACGAGGTTGACGTAGTCGCAGAGTTCAGAAGTCGCTTCGATTTCCGCGATTGGACAGACATGGAGGTCATGGCGGATGCTCAACATCATGGAGCGCCGACTCGTCTTCTCGATTGGACTCGAAATCCCTTTGTCGGTTTGTGGTTTGCAGTTGCCAATGCAGACTACGACAAGTGCGCAGGCGCAGTCTTTCAGTTGAGCCTCCTCAAACATTCCAGCGTAGTTACTGCCATGACGGAATCTCCTATCAAGTTTGTCGCTGGCGGTGACTTTGAAAGTCAAGGCAAGCATCCGATACATGTGTTTTCAAGCCCGCCTCGTGTGGAACGCACGGAACGCCAAGGCAGCGTGTTTTCGTTTGCCAGCTTCAATGGTGGCTACGCTACCAAGCCGCTTGAGGAGGTTCTCGTTACCGATGAGTCACAGCCTGTGCGGAAGTTCTCGGTGCCCAGCGAACTCAAGTCTGAGTTGCGTCGATTGCTTTCCGATTTGGGGCTGGATGCCTGGAGCCTTTACGGCGGTCCAGATGCGCTGGGCAAGTCGATTACGAGCCGCCTCTGGAAGTCCAAGATAGCACCTGTAATTGCGACCCGGACATAATCAAGCCGATGCGAGTCGCTATTCCGATCAAGGGCCATTCCGGCGACGTGGTGCTCGACCCGTTCTGCGACTGCGGCACGACGATTGACGCCGCCGAGAAACTCGGCCGCGACTGGATCGGCATTGACGTGACGCAACGGGCCATTTCGCTCATCAAGAACCGCCTGCAAGACACCTACGGCCGCCGGCTGAAATTCCTCTCCGGTGGCAGCCGACGTGAGTCGGCTCAAACTTCTTCTGCTCCAGAAAGTCAGAGCGGACTCACCTCCGCTGCTACCGCGGCCACGGCGCGCGGCGTTCACGCCGCTTCAACCCCCGAACACGAGGCGAGGTCGAAGCGGGCTGAAGCCCGCGCTCCCGAAGGTAGGGCGGGCAGTCCTCTGCCCGCCGCAGAACATGGCGAGTCGTCCGCATCACCCGGCGGCGCGCACGGAGTGACGCGCCCTACCCGAGATGGCGCGCACGGAGTGACGCGCCCTACCGACGTTCACGTCGTTCGCATCATCGGCGAACCCAGCCCCAGCCCGATTATGAAAAAGCGTGGCTCACCGCGGCGCTTCCGCTTACATTTCCGCGCATGGGCACGCTCTACTACGGCGACAACCTCGACATCCTGAGGCGTTACCTCAAGGATGAATCGGTGGACCTCGTTTATCTCGACCCGCCCTTCAACTCCGCGCAGAACTACAACGCCTTCTTTTCGGAAAAGGACGGCAGCGCCGCCGCCAGCCAGATTCACGCCTTCGAGGACACCTGGCATTGGGACATCGAAACCAAACGCGCCTACGACGCCGTGACCGAGCAGCCCGGCAAAGTCTCCGACGTGATGCAGGCGTTCTACACCTTTCTCGGCGGCAACGACATGATGGCCTACCTCACCATGATGTCCGCGCGCCTCGTCGAACTGCGCCGCGTCCTCAAACCCACCGGCTCGCTCTACCTCCACTGCGACCCGACCGCCTCGCATTACCTCAAGCTGCTGTGCGATGCCATCATGGGGAAAGACAATTTCCGAAATGAAATCGTTTGGAAGCGAGCGAGCGCACACAACGACCCTCGAAAGTGCGGCGACATTCACGACACAATCCTGTTTTACTCCAAGAGCAACACTTACATTTGGAATCCCCAGTACACCAAGTACACGCAAGATTACCTCGATGCCGAATGGAATGAACTGCCATCAGGTCGTTACTGGAAAGCTGAGAACATGCTTGATCCGCGAAACTCGATGGAACTGTTCGATTTCAAAGGAACAAAAGCTCGTTGGAGAACGAGCCATGAGAAATTGATGGAACTCTGGAACGCTCCGCAGACAGACGTTCCAAATAGCCATGGAAGAATCAAACTTAGGAAGGATGGGAAGCCCTCCAAACGCTGCCGCATCATGTTCCTGGATGAACTCCCCGGCGTGCCGCTGCAGAGCATCTGGCCAGACATCCCCTCACTACGCGGCGGCGCTGCCGAACGTCTCGGCTACCCGACGCAAAAGCCGGTGGCGTTGCTGGAGCGGATCATCCAGGCCAGCAGCAATCCCGGCGACGTGGTGCTCGATCCCTTCTGTGGCTGCGGCACGACGATTGACGCCGCCGAGAAACTCGGCCGCGACTGGATCGGCATTGACGTGACCCAACTGGCCATTTCGCTCATCAAGAACCGCCTGCAAGACACCTACGGCCGCCGGCTGAAATTCATCTCCGGTAGCAACCGACGTGAGTCGGCTCAAACTTCTTCTGCTCCAGAAAGTCAGAGCGGACTCACGTCCGCTGCTACCGCGGCCACGGCGCGCGGCGTTCACGCCGCTTCACCCCCCGAACACGAGGCGACGTCGAAGCGGGCTGAAGCCCGCGCTCCCGAAGGTAGGGCGGGCAGTCCTCTGCCCGCCGCCGAACCTGGCGAGTCGTCCGCATCTCCCGACGGCGCGCAGGGGACTGCGCGCCCTACCCGAGATGGCGCGCACGGAGTGACGCGCCCTACCGACGTTCACGTCGTTCGCATCATCGGCGAACCCAGCCCCAGCCCGATTATGAAAAAGCGTGGCTCACCGCGGCGCTTCCGCTTACATTTCCGCGCATGGGCACGCTCTACTACGGCGACAACCTCGACATCCTGAGGCGTTACCTCAAGGATGAATCGGTGGACCTCGTTTATCTCGACCCGCCCTTCAACTCCGCGCAGAACTACAACGCCTTCTTTTCGGAAAAGGACGGCAGCGCCGCCGCCAGCCAGATTCACGCCTTCGAGGACACCTGGCATTGGGACATCGAAACCAAACGCGCCTACGACGCCGTGACCGAGCAGCCCGGCAAAGTCTCCGACGTGATGCAGGCGTTCTACACCTTTCTCGGCGGCAACGACATGATGGCCTACCTCACCATGATGTCCGCGCGCCTCGTCGAACTGCGCCGCGTCCTCAAACCCACCGGCTCGCTCTACCTCCACTGCGACCCGACCGCCTCGCATTACCTCAAGCTGCTGTGCGATGCCATCATGGGGAAAGACAATTTCCGAAATGAAATCGTTTGGAAGCGAGCGAGCGCACACAACGACCCTCGAAAGTGCGGCGACATTCACGACACAATCCTGTTTTACTCCAAGAGCAACACTTACATTTGGAATCCCCAGTACACCAAGTACACGCAAGATTACCTCGATGCCGAATGGAATGAACTGCCATCAGGTCGTTACTGGAAAGCTGAGAACATGCTTGATCCGCGAAACTCGATGGAACTGTTCGATTTCAAAGGAACAAAAGCTCGTTGGAGAACGAGCCATGAGAAATTGATGGAACTCTGGAACGCTCCGCAGACAGACGTTCCAAATAGCCATGGAAGAATCAAACTTAGGAAGGATGGGAAGCCCTCCAAACGCTGCCGCATCATGTTCCTGGATGAACTCCCCGGCGTGCCGCTGCAGAGCATCTGGCCAGACATCCCCTCACTACGCGGCGGCGCTGCCGAACGTCTCGGCTACCCGACGCAAAAGCCGGTGGCGTTGCTGGAGCGGATCATCCAGGCCAGCAGCAATCCCGGCGACGTGGTGCTCGATCCCTTCTGTGGCTGCGGCACGACGATTGACGCCGCCGAGAAACTCGGCCGCGACTGGATCGGCATTGACGTGACCCAACTGGCCATTTCGCTCATCAAGAACCGCCTGCAAGACACCTACGGCCGCCGGCTGAAATTCATCTCCGGTAGCAGCCGACGTGAGTCGGCTCAGACTTCTTCTGCTCCAGAAAGTCAGAGCGGACTCACGGCCGCTGCTACCGCGGTCACGGAGCGCGGCGTTCACGCCGCTTCCACCCCCGAACACGAGGCGACGTCGAAGCGGGCTGAAGCCCGCGCTCCCGAAGGTAGGGCGGGCAGTCCTCTGCCCGCCGCCGAACCTGGCGAGTCGTCCGCATCACCCGGCGGCGCGCAGGGGACTGCGCGCCCTACCCGAGATGGCGCGCACGGAGTGACGCGCCCTACCGAGGTTCACGTCGTCCGCATCATCGGCGAACCCACCACGCCCAGCGAAGCCGCCACGCTCGCGGAGGAGGACAAGTTCCAGTTCCAATGGTGGGCGCTGGGTCTCGTCGGCGCGCGACCCGTCGAGCAGAAGAAAGGCGCAGACCACGGCATTGACGGCAAAATTCTTTTCCGCGACGACCCGCGTGCCGCGAAGCCCGAGCAGATCATCATTCAAGTCAAAGGCGGCAAGACCGGCGTGAAGGACGTGCGCGATTTGCGCGGCGTGCTCGACCGCGAGAAAGCCGCCATCGGCGTTTTGATCTCCCTGCAACCGCCCACCGGCCCGATGGAAACCGAATCCGCGAGCGCCGGGTTTTACGAACACAAGACCAACCAGCAAAAGTATCCGCGCCTCCAGCTCCGCACGGTGAAGGAATTGATGGAAGGCAAGGGCCTCGAACGCCCCACGAGTGCCGCCGCACTGGAGGAGACGTTCAAGAAGGCGCCGAAGGCAAAAGCCCGGGGCCACGAACAAAGCGCATTGGGACTTTAGCGATGCGTGGGAGCGATCTGGAGTCGGGGCCTTTGGAATTGGAGTGGAACTTCGACGCCGTACCGGGCGCCGAACTGGTGGCCTGCTGTTATTGGGAGTATGCGCGGGAATCGGCCTTCATCCGGGACGTGCGCCGGCAGGGTCTGCAAAACTGGCGGGCGGGGGGCAAATGGGACCTCGCCCTCAGCACTGATATTCAGAAGCTCCAGAGCATTGGGTATCGCGCCGAGGTTTTTCTGCGCGGCTTTTTCTTTGAACCCGACATCATCCATCAAAGCACCGATGCCAACGCGCCGCACTACCGCCACCCAGACGCCCCGCCCATCACCGGGAGTTTTCCCAAACCCTGGCAGGCGTTGTGCCCGGAGGAGCGCGCCTATCGGGCCGGTTGTTGCCGGAAGAACAGCGCGTCGGAACCCACCCCGTTTCGACTGGCCCATTGGGGCTGGGCGAAAGACCTGGCGCAACACGTGGAGTCGCAGGCCCGCCGGATGCGCGCCGAGTTGCCCCCGGATCAGGGGCTGGGTCCGATCCGGCCGGCTCTGTGTTTCAGCAACGCGGAAACGCTGCTGGTGGACATTGACTGGGCGCAGTTCACCAACGACCAGATTGCGCAGGCGTTCCGCCGCCACTTGAAAGCGATCCGGCCCCCGCACCTGCCGGAGCCGGATGGCCGGGGGCACAAGCCGGGAGACTGGCGGGCGCAACTGACGCGGCTGGCGGTGATGCGGTTGTTGTCGCGGTTCACGACGTTGGAATTAGTGGCCAAAAACGCGTTCCCGGCAATCTGGCAGACCAAGCAGTTTGCGGGACGCAAATGGGGAGACATCACCAAATGGCATGATGCCCGCCGGGATGCGCGAAGGTTGTTTCATCGGCTGTTCCCGTTCCTGCCCGCCACCGAAAAGCCGCTTTCCTGGGTGCGTCGCCGTCCCGGCCAGTAGCGTGATCGTTCCTGGCTACCCGGCAAATGCCGTGGTGTTTCCAAGTCTTACGCTGATTGCTTTGCCGCGTTTTAATGGGCGGCAAGATGACATCCGTTCCATCCTCCAATCTGGCCGCGGTCGGCTACAATCCGTTCACGGCGGTGCTCACCATCGCGTTCCATGGCGACCGCGTTTATCAATATTTCCGCGTCCCGGTTTCCATTTATCAAGGGCTGCTGCGCGCGGAGTCGCACGGCAAGTATTTCCACGCCCATATCAAGAACCGTTACGCTTACCGCCGCATCCGATGAACTCCAAGGGTACAACCACGGCCGAAATCCGCATCATGCTGACCGAGATGGTCGCGGAGGCGCAAGCACTCCAGCAGGCGGCGGGCGGCTCAGTCACCGATGCCGTCGCCGGCTGGCTCGGCCCGCAGTATCTGCTGGCCGCACGCGAAAAATTGACCGCCGCCGATGGGAACGCCCGGTTCGAGGTGTTGCGGACGTTCCTGCACGACTGGTCGCTGCTGCGGCGCGGCGGTCACGCGGCAGCCCGGCTGCAACTGGACCGCGAGGAACTCGACTGGCAGCGGGCCAATGGTCAGGCCCGGAAACAGCAGGAATTCCGGGAATGGATTCAGCGTCCCGAAATCCGCGCCGAGTTTTTCCCCGAACGATCCAACGGTTTGAGCGAGGAAACCGTGCGAAAAATTGAACGGGAATTGCACTTGTTTTGAAACCTCACTCCCCAACTCCGCGCCGTGGGCGCCACCCCGCCGGGTATCGTTCCGCGTTTGCCCGGCTCGACGCCGTGCTGGCAGCGCAGCCGCCACCGGACCATTCCGAGAAGCTCCGGTTGCTCTATCGCGTCATGTTCGGTGACGAGGATGAACCGGCCGAGGACGGCGCGGCTCAATTGCCGGCAGGTAACCATGGATGAACCGAGCTTCACGCAGCGGAAAGCACCAACGGCCGCGGCTGGTCTTTCAGACCCAGCCGCGCTCCGTAAAAAGTCGGTGTCCACCAGCAGTTCACAAATTTACCCATGACTCGTAACGGCAAGATTGCCCGCCTGCCGCGCGACCTGCGCGATGAGTTGAACCTTCGGCTGGCCGATGGTCAGTGCGGCAAGGCGTTGCTGGCCTGGCTGAACGGCCTGCCCCAAGTCACGGAAGTCCTGAGCCGGGACTTCGGCGGCGCGGCCATCAGCAAACAAAACCTGAGCGAATGGCGGGCCGGCGGTTTTGCCGAGTGGCAGGCGCGGCAGGAGACGCTGGCCCAGGCCCGCGAACTGGCCGCCGATGCCCGGGAAATCACCGCGGCGACGGAGGGCCGGTTGACGGATCATCTGGCCACCGTGCTGGCGGCGCGTTATGCCGCGGCGCTGGGGGGCTGGAACGGGGAATTGTCCGAGTCGTTCCGGCGCCAGCTCCGCACCTTGCGGGGGCTGTGTCAGGACATTGTCGAGTTGCGCCGGGGTGATCATAGCGGCGCGCGGCTGCAGATGGAACGGGAGCGGCTGGAGCGGGAGCGGGAGAAAACCGAGGAGGAAGTGGTGGCGCATTTCCAGCAATGGGCGGAGAATCCGGCGGTGCGGAAGTGGATTCAGCGGGATCGGATCAGCCCGGAGGAAAAGGCCCGCCGCATCCGGGAAATCTACGGCCTGCCACCGGAGCCGCCGGCGACCCCGGCCGCCACCACCGGCGAGTCCAACCCGGTCAAACCCGGTCAAAGTGAGTCAAACCAAGTCAAACCTGAACCAAAGGCATCCGGACCCGCATCTGCGTAGAGTTTTGTGTTCCCTGATCGGAGCCGGTTTAATAACCTCGCGTCAGTGGTTAACCGCCAAGCCTATGAGTATTTCAAACCTCCTTTGCCGGGCAGTAATGATCGGCTTTTTGTCGGCTGCGACGTCGTTCGGCAGCATCCAGGTCGTTACCGAGCGCAACGACAGCGCGGATGCCTCCGCGGCGTTCCAATTCCAGAACGTGCCCCGCCCGGCGCGCGGGGATGCCGCCGCCAATGCCAGGTTCACCCTCGTGGATGGTGTGATTGATCCCAACGGCGGCGGTTTGGCCACCCTCAATGATGGCCGCTTGCCCACCGAGGACGACCAGCCGGCCCGGAACTTTTTCTTCAACGCCCGCACCGCCGGGGGCCGACTGCTTCTGGACTTGGGCAGCGTGATTGAGATCCAGCAGATCAACACCTACTCATGGCACGCCAGCCTGCGCGGTCCGCAGGTGTATCAACTTTACGCCAGCGACGGCGCGGCGGCTGAGTTTAATCCCCGTCCGACATCGAACACCGACCCCGCGCAAGGTGGCTGGAAGCTGATCGCGAAGGTGGATACGCGCCCCGCGAGCGGCGACAGCGGCGGTCAGTATGGCGTGAGCGTTTTCGATTCCGCCGGCAACCTCGGCCAGTTTCGGCATCTGCTGTTCGTCATTGCGCGCACGACGGTGGATGATCCTTTTGACAACACGTTCTACTCGGAGATTGACGTGGTGGATGCCAACGCGCCGGCCATTGCGGAAACCGAGCCGGCCGGGCCCGCCACCCCGGTCACGCACACTTTCGAAGCGGAGGAGGGCAAATACCATATCACCATAGATACCACGGTCGCGCCAGATTTAACCGAGTGGGCGGAAATGGAACTTAAGCCCGTCGTGCAGGAGTGGTATCCGAAGATCGTCGAGATGTTGCCCAGCGAAGGCTTCACGGCCCCGTCGCGCGTCACGATTACTTTTCGGGACAACATGGGTGGCACGCCCGCCTCGGCTGGCGGCAGCCGCATCAATTGCAACGCGGACTGGTTTCGGCGCAACCTGAGAGGCGAAGCCATCGGTTCGGTGGTGCATGAGATGGTGCATGTCGTCCAACAATATGGCCGCGCGCGGCGCGGTGATCCCAACGTCACCCGTCCGCCCGGCTGGCTGGTGGAGGGCATACCGGATTACATCCGGTGGTTCTTGTACGAACCGCAGACGCGCGGCGCGGAAATCACCTCCCGCAATTTTGCCCGTGCCCGTTACGACGCCAGCTATCGTGTCACCGGGAACTTTCTCAACTGGGCGGTCGAAAAGCATGGCCAGGAAGTGGTGGTGAACCTGAACGCCGCCGCGCGTCAGGGCCGTTACCGCGAAGATTTGTGGAAGGATTACACCGGCAAAACCGTCCAGGAGTTGGGCGAGGAATGGCGCGAGGCTCATCGCATCCGGCTGGGTCTGCCCGCCGACACGGATACCCCAGCCAATTGAGTTGGTATGCTCAAGTCCGAGTTCCTGCCTTGCACGGTTCCCAAGCTCGCGAGACGGAACCGGGTCTGGCCCAGAAGCGGTGGTTCTTCGTTCAGGTCCGCCCCCCGATTGCGACAAGCCTTGCCAAACGGCATCCCGCCTGCTTAATTCCGCGGCAATGCAGCAATTCATGGCCAAAGCGACCGGCTGGCTCCGTCAGGTGATGACTGGGCTGGTAGCGGTTTTGTTGCTGGGCTTGGGATTGCTGGCGGCCAGTGGTAACGTCCATCAGGCCCTTCACGCGGACGCCGCGACACCGCACGCTCCCTGCGCGGTCTGCATGTTGGCGCAGGGCCAACTTGAGGCGGTGGGGTCGGAACTGCCTATTCTCCTGACACCAGCAATGCTGGGTTGGTCACTTCCCAAGTCGCAGCCCGCGGCCCCGCTGGGCTTCGATTATTCGGTCGCTTTCAGCCGTGGTCCACCGGCTTCATCTCCTTCCCGGTAGTCCGTGATCGAGTGGCCGGCCGCGTTGGGCCTGGCTCCAAACCTGACTTTGGTCGTACCCATCGTGATTGGGTACGGTGGATGATTCCTTGAGAAAAAGCGATGAAAGCGACGTGTATGAAATTTATGAGTGCGGTGGGGGCGCTGGGACTCGGCCTGTGTGCCGCGTCGGCGCAGGGGACGAACGAATTGGAACAGTTGCGGTCGGAATTGCGCGAGATGCGCGAGCGGGTGCGCGAGATGGAACAGCAACTCCAGCGATTGGAGCAGAAGCCGCCTGCCGCCGCACCTGCGGCGGTGGTTCCGGTGGCGCCCGCGCCGGATTCCACGCCGAAACCAGTCCGAACCAGTTGGTCGCCGACGGATCCGATTCGTGTGGGCAGCGGGAGCGCCTACATGGATATGGGTTTGGTGGGCACCTTCGCGGTGGGGGGTTCGACGGCCAAGGACATCGAAGGCGGCACGCAACCCGGCGGGCACGATCCCAATCAACGCGGATTCACGGTGCAGGGACTGGAGGCAAATTTCACCGGTGCGGTGGACCCCTATTTCCGGGGCAATGCCAATGTGCTGTTCAGCCTTGATTCCGAAGGCGAGTCGTTCTTGGAATTGGAGGAGGCCTGGCTGGAAACGATTTCCCTGCCCGGCAATCTGCAGCTTCGCGCCGGGCAATACCTGACGGAGTTTGGCCGAATCAACACGCAGCATCCGCATCAGTGGTCATTCGTGGATTCGCCGTTGGTGAGCGCGCGGTTCCTGGGGCCGGATGGATTGCGCAATCCCGGCGCGCGGGCTTCGTGGTTGATGCCGACGCCGTTCTATTCCGAGTTGTTCCTGGGGGTGCAGAACAGTCACGGCGAGACGGCTTCGAGTTTCCGCAGTGGCGGGCACAGTCATGGCCACGGGCAGGAAGACGAGGCTTTGCCATTCGCCTACCGTCATGCGGACAATGACCGCGGCGTCCGCGGGATGGGCGATTTGTTGTTCACGCCGCGCTGGGCGACTTCGTTTGACCTGACAGATACTCAGGTGTTGCTGCTGGGCGCGTCGGCGGCGTTCGGGCCAAACAGCAGTGGTGAGGGCGGGGACACGACCACGCAGATCTACGGGATGGACCTGACCTGGAAATGGAAATCGCCCAATGCGCACGCGGGTTTTCCGTTCGTGATGTGGCAGAGCGAGGCCCTGTTGCGGCGCTATCAGGCGGGGGCATTTGACTGGCAGGAGGTCGTGGAAGAAGGCGAGGAAGCAATCATGGATGACG
The DNA here is from genome assembly GCA_026125285.1 of Verrucomicrobiia bacterium. Lineage (GTDB taxonomy): Bacteria > Verrucomicrobiota > Verrucomicrobiia > Limisphaerales > JADLHS01 > WYBW01. Next base: position 95,150 of record JAHCLO010000012.1, read on the forward strand.
AACTGATGGCGCCGGCACAATTGCGGCGGGAAACGCTCACCGACTACGGATTCTATTCGCAACTGCTGTGGGGCTTCCGCAAAGGCTGGGTGGCGGGCCTGCGGTTCGATTACGTGGACAGCGTGAAAGCTGATTACGAGAAACGGAATCTCTCGCTGGATGAATCCGCCTTGGGACGGGACCCGCTGCGCGCCGCTCGCTGGCGAGTATCGCCCAATCTCACGTGGTATCCGACGGAATACTCGAAGGTCCGTTTGCAGTACAACTACGATGACCGTCGTTATAGCGGCACGGATCACTCGGTCTGGCTGCAGTTCGAGTTCTTGCTGGGGGCGCACGCGGCGCACAAGTTTTGAACCCCGGTGGTCATCTCGCGATACGAATATGAAAACGACGTGGACAAAGACAGCACCCCGGCGCAGAGAGTTCAGGGATGCAAAAGAACCGGGAGTGCGAAGATCATTTGCGGAGCGTTGCTCCATTGGTTCTACGACTTTCGGTCTGGTTGGCGGAGCATTGCTGTTCGCGGCAACGGCGCAGGCCAAGTTGAATGTCGTCGCTACCACGCCGGACCTGGGCGCCATTGCACATGAAATTGGCGGTAACCAGATCGAACTCACCACCATGGCGCGGCCTACGGAGGACCCGCACTTTGTGGATGCCCGCCCCAGCTTCATCGTGAAACTCAATCGGGCAGATGCGCTGATCCATGGCGGGGCGGAGTTGGAGGGCGGTTGGCTGCCCAAACTGGTGGAGCAAGCCCGCAACGCCCGGATCATCTCGGCCGCGCAAGGCAACGTAAATTGTTGTGAAGGCGTGCGGATGCTGGAAGTGCCGGACCAACTCGACCGCTCGAAGGGTGACATCCACGCGACGGGCAATCCCCATTACCTCGTGGACCCGGTGAACGCGAAGATCGTGGCCCACCACATCGCGGACGCCTTCGGCCAGCTCGACGCCGCGAACCGTGAGTTTTACGAAACGAACGCGAAGAAGTTCAGCGCGACACTGGAGGCGAAGCTCGCCGGGTGGCAGGCGAAGCTCGCACCATTCCAGGGGCAGCAGTTGGTCGCGTATCACAACTCATGGGTGTATTTCGCGCAGCGCTTCGGCCTGAGGATCGATTTGTTTCTCGAACCCAAACCGGGGATTCCGCCATCGCCCGCGCACCTGGCAAGTGTGATGGCGAAGATGAAGGAAACCGGCGCCCGCGTGATCATCGTTGACCCCTATTTGAATCGGCGGACCGCTGAAACGGTGGCGCGTGGCACCGGGGCGACGGTGGTGGACGTGGCCCAGTTCCCCGGCGGGGTCAAAGGCACGGAGGCCGGCTATATCCCGCTGATGGATTATCTGGTGGATGTGCTGGCGAAAGCGTTGGGCGAAACGAAATGAACAGCCAACGTCCAACATCAGATTCCCAATCTCAAATGGCTTGCAGGGGCAGGCGGGTGGGGGAAGAGCGCGCGAAGGCAGGTTGCCGGGAAGGGACTTCTTAGACATGGATGCACCGGACGCATTGACCTGGGCCCAAATCATGTCGGTCATGAAATGGCCGCTGGTCGCGTGCCTGTTGTTACCGGGCATTCTCGTTTATTACGGCCTGCACATCCTCCGCCGGGAAGTGATTTTCGTGGACCTGGCGCTGGCACAGGTGGCCACACTGGGCACGTGTTTCTGTCTTTACCTCGGCCACGAGGCGGACGATCCCCACAACTATTTCTGGTCGCTGGGCTTCACTCTGGCGGGGGCGCTGATCTTCACCTTTACCCGGCCGACGCGCCGTCCGCGCGTGCCGCAAGAGGCGCTGATCGGAATTGTCTATGTCGTGGCAGCGGCGGCGGGCATTCTGTTGTTGAGCAAAAGCCCGCACGGCAAGGAGGAATTGCAGAAGACGCTGGTGGGCGATTTGCTCACCGTAACGTGGCCGCAAATCTGGAAGACCACGGCCCTCTACGCCGGGATTGCCGCGGTCCATTTTATCTTTCGCAGACAATTCATCATGCTGTCGTTCGATCATGACAAAGCCGTCGCCGAAGGCATGAGGGTGCGTTTGTGGGATTTTCTTTTTTACGCGTTGTTCGGTTTGATCGTCACAAGCTTCGTGCAGGTCGGCGGAGTGTTGCTCGTGTTTTCCTATCTCATCGTGCCGGCGGCGTGCGGCAACTTTCTGGCTGTGTCGCTGCCCGCGCGCCTGGCGATTGGCTGGGGAGTCGCCACGCTGGCGAGCATGGGCGGACTCTATGCTTCGTTTCAACTCGACGTGCCGACCGGCGCCGCCATCGTCTGTGCGCTGGGGGGGGTCTTGTTGTTGACGTTAATTGTCCCGAAGTTGCGGCGCACTGTATGATGTGACTTGCCAGCCGAAGCGCGGGCGATCATGACGCGACTTCGCCGGACTTCCTGCCCTTGAACAGCGTGTAGAGTGCCGGCAACACCAGGAGCGTAAGCAGCGTGTTCGTGAAGATCCCGCCGATCACCACCGTCGCCAACGGGCGTTGCACCTCCCCGCCTACGCCCACGTTCACCGCCATCGGGAGGAAGCCTACCGCGGCGACCAGTGCCGTCATCAGCACCGGACGGAGGCGCACCAGGCAGCCCTGACGGACCGCGTGCTCCAACGGAGTGCCGTCATCGAGCTTCTGCTTGATGAACGTGACGAGCACGAGACCGTTCAGAATGGCCACACCGCTCAAGGCAATAAAGCCGATGGCCGAACTCACCGTGAACGGCAGCCCGCGTAGCCATAACGCCAGTACGCCTCCCACCAACCCCAGCGGAAATCCCGACGCCACGATGAGCACCTCGCGCAAGGATTTCAGGCTGAAAAACAGCAGCACAAGAATCAGTGCCAGCGCCATCGGGACCACGAACATCAGTTTCCGGTTCGCGCGTTGCATGTTCTCGAACTGCCCGCCCCATTCGATGGTGTAACCTTCGGGCAGCTGCACCTGTGCCGCAATCTTTGCCCGCGCTTCGGCAACGAAACTTTTCACATCCCGCCCGCGCACGTTGGACTGCACGGTAATTCGGCGCTTGCCCCATTCGCGACTGATGGTGGACGGGCCTTCCAGTTCCGTGATCTTCGCAACCTGATTCAGAGGGAGCACCGGCCCCGCGGCCGTGGGAATGAGCGTCGCCGCCAGCGCGTCCGGATCAGTGCGTTGCCGGTCGGGCAGGCGCACCACCAAGGGGAAGCGCCGCTGACCTTCGCGCACATCACCCACGCGCCGCGAGCCGACCGCCTCCACGACGTTTAACACGTTGCGGGTCGGCACGCCATAACGCGCAATGGCCTGTGAGTCCACCTTCACCTGCAGAAATGTCTGCCCCGTCAACTGTTCCACCGATGCCTCGCTCGCGCCGCGAATCCCCGCCAGCACGGCCTGGACTTCGCCGCCCAACCGGCGCAGTTCCTCCAAATCGTCGCCATAGAATTTGATGGCCACGTCGCCGCGCACGCCGGCGATCATTTCGTTCAACCGCATTTCGATGGGCTGGCTGAACGCAGGCTTGAGTCCCGGCACCTGGTTCAGAACGTCGCGCATCCTCTCGGTCAACTCCGTCTGCGTGCGCGCCTGTTTCCATAGCGCCCGCGGCTTGAGCGCCAGAAAGAAATCCGCCAGTTCGACCCCCATCGGGTCGGTGGCCACTTCCGCCGTGCCCAGGCGCGTCCAGATGTGTTCAATCTCATCCGGGAACTCGGCCATCAATACCCGTTCAATCCGGTCGTTTTGCACCACGGCCTCATCCACGGAAATGCCCGCCAGGCGGACGGTCGTCCCGACGATCGCACCCTCGCCCAGCTTGGGGAGAAACTCCCCGCCCATGCGCGCGGCGAGGAACGCCGTGCCGATGAACAACGCCAGCGCGCCCAGCAGTGTCAGCTTGCGAAACCGCAGCGCGAATCCCAACCCCGGCTCGTAAAGGCGGTGCGCCAAACGCACCAGCCACGGTTCAGTCTCCTTGACCTGCTTGGGCAGCAACAAGGTCGCCAGCACCGGCGTCAGCGTGAGTGCCAGAATGATCGAACCAAGCAGCGCGAAAATCAGCGTGAGCGCCATCGGCTTGAACAGTTTTCCTTCGATGCCCTCCAGCGTGAGAATGGGCAGAAACACAATCATGATGATGCCCACGCCGAACGCCACGGGTCGGGCGACTTCCAAAGGCGCGAGCTGGAGGACGTGCAGCCGCTCCTCCTCCGTCAGCCGCCGTCCGAGTTTGTGCTGTTTTTCCGCCAGCCGCCGCATCGCGTTCTCCACCATCACCACGGCGCCGTCCACAATCAGTCCGAAGTCCACCGCGCCGAGGCTCAAGAGGCTGGCGGCGATGCCGGCCTGCAACATGAAGTTGCCGGCGAATAACATGGAAAGTGGAATCGCCACCGCCACAATCAGTCCGGCCCGCAAGTTGCCCAGGAACGCAAACAGGATGGCGATGACCAACAGCGCGCCGGCGAACAGGTTGTGCCGGACCGTGCGAATCACGTTGGCCACCAGTTCCGTCCGGTCGTAGAGCACCTCCAGGATTACATCCGGCGGCAAAAACCTCTGCACCTCCGCAAGTTTGTCCTTGAGCGCGTGCGTCACCACCGCGCTGTTCTCGCCCATGAGCATGAAACCGAGTCCCAGCACCGCTTCGCCCCGGCCATTCGCCGTCACCGCACCCCGGCGGATTTCATGATCTTCCTTCACCGTGGCCACGTCGCGCACATGCACCGGGGTCCCGTCATGACTGGTGATGACAATGTTTCCGATTTCCTCGATGTTTGTCGTGAGGCCAACGCCGTGGACCAGCAATGATTCGCCGCCACGCACGATCTGCCCGCCGCCCACGTTCTGGTTGTTCGCTTGCAGCGCCTCGACGAGGTCTTCGAACGTCAGCCGGTATTTGATGAGCCGGTCGGTTTCCACCACCACGTGGAATTGTTTTTCGAATCCACCCCAGGTATTTACCTCGGCCACGCCGGGCACCTTGCGCAGTTCCGGCTTCACCACCCAATCCTGGAGCGTGCGCAGTTCCGCCGGCGTGCGGTTGGTGTCGGTGGAGCGCACGACATAATGGAACACCTCGCCGAGGCCGGTGGCGATTGGGCCAAGCTGCGGACGCGCCAGGCCCTCCGCCAGTTCCACGGTTTGCAACTGTTCCGAGATGAGTTGCCGCGCCTTGAAGATGTCCGTGCGGTCGTCGAACGTTGCGACGACTTGCGACAGCCCGAACTTCGAGATCGAACGCACGTTCAGCAGACCCGGCAGACCGCTGATGGCCAGTTCCACCGGCACCGTGATCTGCGCCTCCGTTTCCTGCGGGTTCAGTGCCGCCGCCGTGGTGTTGATTTGCACCTGCACGGGCGTCGTGTCCGGGAAGGCGTCAATTGGCAGAATGCTCAAACTTCGCCCGCCGATGACCACGAGCGCCGCCGCCAGCACGCAGACCAGCAAGCGGTTCTTGAGCGAGAAGGTGATGATTGAATTCAACATGGCGCGTAGCTTTAATCGTCAGCGCATCCCGCCCCGAGCCGCGACATCAACATCGCCGACTTGATGGCGAAGGCGTGATTCACCGCCACTTCCTCCCGCGGCTGCAAACCCGTCAGGATTTCCTGCCGCCCGTCGAATCTCGCTCCGAGTGTCACGGCCCGCGCGTCGAACAAATCCTCCCCCAACTTCACAAACACGAACGGCTTGCCGCCGACATGCTGGATGGCCGAGGGCGGTACCAGCACCGCCCCTTCCGCCTGGCGCGTCAGAATCCGCGCGGTGGCGAACATCTTGTCCTTGAGCAAGCGGTCCGGGTTGGCGAACTCCGCGCGGGCGCGGGCCATCCGCGTGCGCTCATCCACCGCCGGACCGAGCCAGGTGAGCTTGCCCAGGAACACCTTGCCTGGCAGTGAATCCACCCGCAGTTCCACCGCCTGGCCCACATGCACCCGCGCGAGGGTTGCTTCCGGCACTTGGAGCATGGCCCACACAGTTGAATGGTCCACCAGCGTGAACAGCGGCTTGCCCGTCTCCACCAGCGCGCCGCGCACCGCCATCCGCTCGACGATTTCCCCGGCGAACGGAGCGCGCACTTCCATCAACACCTGCTCCTGCGGCCGGACGCTCAACTCCTCCACCTGGGCTTCGGTGAAACCCAGCGTGCGGAGTTGCTGGCACGCTGTGCGGTGCGCGGCTTCGGCCTCCTGCAAATCCTTTTCCGACGTCACGCGTTCGGCCCGCAGCTTCCTTTCCCGGTCCAACGTTTGGTGCGACAACACCGCTTTGGCCACGGCTTCCGCAATCGCGGCGGACCAAAGCTTCGCCACGGTTTGACCCTCCTCGACCTTCGTGCCCAAATCCACAGCCACTGTCTGCACCACGCCGCTCACGGGTGCGGCGATCTGCGCCAGCTTGTTCTGATTGAAGCTTACTTCGGCTATGCACTCGACGCCCTCGGTTATCGCCCCAACTGCCGGTGTCGCAGTTTGCACCCCGACAATCTTCGTGGAGTTCGTCGAAGGCAGCCGCACCTTCATGCTCTCACCCGATCTGAGTTGCGTCGCGAGGTCGGGTTTGCACACCGCGCACTCGTCTTCCGGCACGCCATGTTCCACGCACAACCGCACTCCGTTCCTCGTTTCGGTGTGGGCGTGGGCCTCGCCATGGTCGCCGGGACGATGACCATGACCATCTTCTGACGAGTGTCCTTCCTGTTTCGCGCAGCCGGCGAACAACGCCATTGCGGCGACCATCGCGACGGTTACGAACTTGAGAGTGGTGTGAAGTTTCATGGTGAATTATTGCTGGGGCGTTGAAGACAGGCTGGTGTGGGGCTGGAGTAGCGCCTCCAGTTCCACTTGTGCAAGGTTCATTTCGAGAAGCTTTTGCTGATAAACCAGCCGCGCTTCGGCGCTCATCCGTTGCGTGTCCACCAGGTCAATGAAGTTGAACTTACCCTGCTCAAATCCGGTTTGCACCAAATGCAAGGCCTCCGTCGCCTTGGGAAGAATCCGCTCGCGGTAATTGGCCACTTGCTCAACTGCCGTGCGATAGCGCTGCCGGGCATTCGCCCGTTCGCGCTGCAACTGCTTCTGCACGGCGAGCATTTCCGCCTCCGCGACATTCACGTTCGCTTGCGCCTCCTGCTGTTTGCCCTTGCCGCGATCAAAGATGGGTAGCGGCAACGAAAAGCCGAGTTGAATGATGGATTCGTCTGTCGCACCGATGCGGCCGCCGGCCACACCCACCTTCACGTCCGGATAAGGCTCCAACCGCGCCCGGCGACTCTCCAATCGCGCGCGATGCAGATTCGCTTGCGCGGTGTTCAGCATGGGATGAGTTCCCAGGGGCTCTTCGGAGGGGTAGTCCAGCAAGCGCGGGTCTGGTGTGTCTGCGAGTGCGCCTGTGAGGTCGGCGTTATTCATGTTGGGCCACCCGAGCAGCGTGGCGAGAGCCTGCCGCGCCGTGATTAGTTCGCGCTCGTAACCCATCAGTTCCGTCCGCGCCTGCTCCAACTGCACCTCCGCCCGTAATTGCTCCTGATACGCCGCCGCCCCCGCTTCCACCCGCTTCTGCGCCGTCGCAGCGGACGACTCTGCCACCGCCAACAGTTGTCTGGCCACTGCCAGCAGTTGCTTGCATGCCAAAACCCGGTAAAACGACGTCTTCACGTCGCGCACCACTTCGATGCGGCGTAAAGTCAGTTCGGTTTCTGAGAGTTCTAGCCCGGCGTTGCCAATCTGTTTGTCGAGCGATTTCTTCGCCGGAAACGGGAGTGTTTGCGCGATGCCGATCAATTGCTTGGCGTCCGAAAACCCTTGCCCGCCGCTCACCGGCCAGTCTTCGGCACTCCATTCCAATTCTGGATTGCTCCATTGCTTCGCCTGATAGGCCCGACCCGATGCGGCGTCCATTCGGGCGACCGAAGCACGGAGTTCCGGGTTGCCGGCAAGCGCCCACCGAATGGCGACGTCGAGCGTGAGCGCATCCGTGCCGGGGACGGAGGTTATACCCTGACACTGTGTCGACACCGGGCTGACAATCAACGTCGCGGCAAGGGCCAGGGGCAAGGCTGTGTTCAAACATTTCATAATCAATCAGACGGAAAACCACGGGTTCAAACCGACAGATGAATTACATTCGCGAGGTGCGAGCACACCGCGAACGTCTGAGTAGTGTCCGCGAAGGGACGATCAGGAAACGACCGCAGGAGCACGGGGCGGGAGCGCCGTGCGGAAAGCAAATTGCCAGACCTTGGAAAGTTCCGGCGGGACAGAATCGAGAACCATACGACCGGCCACTGAAGCTTGGGCTGCTTGCAGCGAACTGGCTGTCATAAGCGCGGACGATACCAACTGGGGTGCCGGTACTGCCTGACGTCCGTCTTCAGTCTTGTAAAATCCAGACTCGAAGGACGCGCAACTGTCCGTGTCACAACCGCTCTTTTGATGGGCGGCCGTGGCGGTTTCATCCGCGCAGGCCAGGAACTCAAACCCCGGCAACTGCTCCAGATTGCAGTGAGTCGTTGCCAGTGGCCACACGGCCACCAAGAGCAACGTCAACAAGGTCCGAAGCCATTTCACGCCTCTATCTGTAGTCGTCAATCGAGGAATTTTCAATGCGAATCTTGCCGATGCTACCGTGCCGAACTGGTGGTTCAGTTCCCGACCTCCGCGGGGCGTCGTATTGAACTGCGCCCAGGTAAACGCCCCTCGGATCAGATGCTGGCGCGGCGTGCAAACAATCGTTGAATCCCGCTACTTCGATGGCAGAATTGTTTCAGACGTCGCTTGACGTGTATGATGAAACTAACTGAGAAGCTTGCTGGTCTGGGGCGCGTGCCGGAGGTGACCCGCGGGCGCAGCGCGGTCGCGTTGGGCGTGGCGATGCTGGCCGACGGCCTGCAAATCTTGCTGGGGCCGCTGGGCTGGACCTTTGCGGACGAAATCATTGATGTGATCGCTTTCGCAGTGATCTGGCGGGCCATTGGTTTCCACGTCCTGTTGCTGCCCACATTCGTCATTGAGATCATTCCGATTGCCGACATGCTGCCAACTTGGACCGGATGCGTGGTGGCGGTGCTGGCCCTGCGCAAAGGAACACAGTCTTCCCCGCAGTCCGGCGCGCAAACGCCGCCGCCGGTCATTGACATCGAAGCTACCAAGACCAGCGCCGCCCAAAACTTCAACCCGCAAGACCCGTGAAACGACGCACCTTCCTGCTGCGATTCGCTGCTTTCCAGCGCTGGCGCATTGGGCAGGTCGGGAGTAGAATGGGGCATGGAAGTTTCCGGGCCAATTCAGTGTCCGTTCTGCGGGCAGAAGTTCGACATCGTGATTGACACGAGCACGGGGTTTCAGCGGTTCACCACGGATTGCGAAGTGTGCTGCCGGCCCTTCGAGGTGGTGGCCGAGTGCGAGCCGGGGGAAATTCTGAGCTTGGACGCGCAGGCCGAATAAGGCAGCCTGCCGCACCATGCAATACACGGTCTTATTGGTTTACATCGTCCTGCTGCTCGTCGGCGGATTGATCGGCTATTTCAAAGGCAAGAGCGCGGTGTCGCTGGTGATGTCCGCCATCTTTGCCGCTGCATTGATTGTGTGCGCCGTGCCGGGCGTGTTGGCGGAATCATTTTCCAAGAACGTCGCAAATGTGCTGATGGCCGCATTGCTGGTGGTCTTCGGCATCCGGTGGGCCAAGACGAAAAAGTTCATGCCGGCCGGACTCATGCTGGTGCTGACGGTCGTCGCGCTGGCGCTGCGGAATATCAATTTTTGAAGACAACCAGAGTGGCGCAGCAACTCCTCCTGCCATGCCTCTCAATGCCCCAGCGCCTGTTGCAGGTGTGGTGTGAAGAGCTTCGGCTCGAGCAGGAACGCGTCGTGGCCCTTGTCGGAGTGGACCGTGATCCACATCACGGGAACTCGCGCCCGTTTGAGCGCGTGAACCAATTTCGATTGCTCCGCGGGCGGGAAAGAGAGATCCGAATCCATGCTGAAGACCAGAAACTCCTGGCCGCGGCAGCGTTCGAATAGGACATGGAGATCCGCCGCGCCGCCTTCCGCCACCAGGTCAAACCACTGCCACGCGTCGAGGATGCGCAGGTAGGTGTTGGCGTCGAACCGTTTTACGAATTTGTCTCCCTGATGGAGCATGTAGGACTCCACCGGATGATTCATTTCATACCAACCGTGCGGGGGTTTGTGGCTGACAATCTCTTCGCGTGCGCGTTCCCGCAACATTTCCAGCGAGACAAACGTCTTGTGCGCAATGCGCCGCGCCAGCGCGAGGCCCGTGTCGGGTTTGGGGCCGCGATAATAATCGCCGCCTTTGAAATGCGGATCGCCTTCGATGGCCGTCACCTGCTCGAAATTCATGATCCGCTGTTGAATCGTCGTTTCCACGCCGGTGCCGATGGGCACGACAATGCGCACGCGTTCCGGATAACGCGTGGCCAGCAATTGACACAGGAAGCCGCCGGTGGAGGCGCCCACCGCGGCGTGCAATTGCCGGACGCCCAACTCATCGAGCAGGCGCATCTGCGAATCTACAATGTCGCTCATGCGCAGCACTGGAAACGCCGGCCCCCAGGGTTTGCGCGTCGCGGGATTGAGGGAGGCCGGCCCGGTGGACCCGTAGCAGCCACCGAGGTAATTCACGCAGATCACGCAAAACAAACGCGTGTCCAGCGCCTTGCCCGGCCCGATGAACCCGTCCCACCAGCCTTGATGCACTTCCTCCGTCCAACGCCCGTCCAGGCCGGGCACATCCGAGTTCAAACCGGCGGCGTGTTGATTGCCTGTCATCGCGTGGAAAAGCAGGATGACGTTCGACTTGTCGGAATTCATCCGCCCGTACATCTCATAGGCGAGCGTGAACCGCTCCAATTCCCCGCCCACCCGCAATCGGAGCGGTTGCCGGCGGCTTTTGAACTCGAAGAACTTCGTTTGGACCTTACGCATCGTCTGGCTCAGGGCGTCCCTGCGGCGCTTCCTCGTTTCCCTGTTTGAATTTCAACTCACGCGGAGGCCGTCAATGCCTGCGCGAGGTCGGCCAAAATATCCTCAATATGCTCAAGACCAACACTCAGGCGTACAAGGTCGGGTGTGATGCCGGCCTCGCGCTGTTGGTCCTCGTTCAGTTGCGAGTGCGTCGTGGAGGCCGGATGAATGGCCAGCGACTTCGCATCGCCCACGTTGGCGAGATGCGAGAGTAGCTTGAGCGAATCAATGAATTTGCGTCCGGCTTCGAGACCGCCCTTGATGCCGAACACGACCATCGAACCGCCTTTGCCGCGCAGATACTTTTGACTGCGCGCAAACTCCGGATCGTCCGGCAGTCCGGGGAATCGCACCCAGGTGACTTGCGGTTGCTGCTTGAGCCATTGCGCGACGGCGAGGCCGTTCTGGCAATGTCGTTCCACCCGCAGCGGCAACGTTTCGATGCCTTGGAGAAACATCCACGAATTGTCCGGGGCGATGCACGCGCCGAGATTGCGCAGCGGCACGGTTCTCATGCGCAGGATGAACGCCAGCGGGCGTAGCGGCTCGGGCAGATCAATCCCCCAGCGCAAGCCGTGATAACTGTTGTCCGGTGTCGTGAAGAGGGGATGTTTCCCCGCCGCCCAGTTGAAGCGGCCACTGTCCACCACCACACCGCCAATGCCCGTGCCGTGGCCCCCAAGCCATTTGGTCAGCGAATGGACCACGATGTCCGCACCGTGGGAGAGAGGCTGCGTGAGATACGGCGTGCTGAAGGTGGAATCCACAATGAGCGGGATCCCGTTCTCCTTCGCAATTCTCGCGATGGCCTCCAAGTCGGCAACCTCCAGTGCCGGATTGGAAACCGTCTCGCAGAACAACGCGCGTGTTTTTGCGTCAATCGCCCTGGCAAAGTTCTGCGGGTCCGTTGAGTCCACTAATTTCACGGTAATGCCGAGCGCGGGCAGGATATCGTTAAACTGCGTGTACGTGCCACCGTACAGATTGCGCGCGGACACAATGTTATCGCCCGCCTGCGCCACGTTGATGATTGAATAGAACACGCCGCTGGTGCCGGAGGCGACCCCCAGCCCGCCCATTTCGGGGGCGCCTTCAAGGAGGGCCACGCGCTTCTCCAGAATATCCGTCGTGGGATTCATAATGCGCGTGTAAACGTTACCCAGTTCGCGCAGCGCGAAGAGGTTGGCCGCGTGCTCCGTGTTTTTGAACACGTAAGAACTGGTGCGATGAATCGGCACCGCGCGCGATAAAGTGACCGGGTCGGGCTGCGTGCCGCCGTGCAAACAAAGAGTTTCGAGTTTCATGGAGGCGCGAGTGTATGTCAGTCCGCCCGCAGGCTGCAACTGTCCATTGCCAGGAGTGATCCTCAGTCACGAAGAAACCGAACCCGCTTGAGAATGAAACGAAAATTGTGTCGCCATTTCGCGAGATGTGGCCGATGTTTCTTACGACAATGGGGTGTTGGTTGAGTCATAGTCACCAAATGAAACGAGCGATATCCTCTGGGGCCGCTGTGGTCTTTGCCAGCGTGATGCTCGCGTTGACTGCGCACACTCAAAGTGTCGTGCTTAACGAGATCATGGCCGCCAACAGCCGGACGCTGGCGGATGAGGATGGCGACTTTCCCGACTGGTTTGAACTGTACAATGCGGGTGAGGAAGCGGTGAACCTGGCGGGGTGCGGGATTTCTGACGAGGCTGCAACCCCGTTCAAATGGGTCTTTGGAGCGGTGACGATCATGCCCGGCGAATTCCTAATCGTTTTCGCCTCTGACAAAGATCGCGCGGGCACGAGCCTCCATACCAACTTCCGGATCAATGCGGCCGGCGAAGATCTGTTCCTGACCGATCCCGGTGGCACGTTGCTGGATTACTTCCCCGGACGCTTGATGCCACAGGATCATTCGGTGGGTCGCCAGCCGGACGGCACCGGCAACTGGGTTTATTTTAAGTCGCCCACGCCCCGCGCCGCGAATGTCACGGAGGGTTTCCACGGCTTGGTGGCGGCACCCATCTTCTCCCATATCTCCGGATTCCATCCGGCGCCGTTTCAACTGGCCATTCAATCGCCGGACCCCGAGACAGTCATCTACTACACGACGGACGGATCGTCGCCCACGCCGCAGCCTTTGCTGGGCAGCACTTACCGGATCAAGAATCTTTATCCCGATGGCGAATTGATTACCCGGACCAATTTCTCTCAACTGTATTCCGGGCCGATTGCCATTGAAACCCCGGCGACGACGCCGGAGGACCTTTCACTGATCAACTTGGATGCGTTCCGCCGCCCCGTTTCCCCGCTCGTTCCCTGGGAGCCTCCTTTCAAGGGGATGGTGATTCGTGCCATTGCGGTTAAACCGGGTTACCTGCCCAGTCCAATTGTAAGCGCCACCTATCTGATTCATTCCAATCTCCACGCCCGTTATTCACTGCCGGTGGTTTCGATCATGGCCGACGAGAGCAGCCTGTTCGACTACGAAACGGGCATTTTTGTCCCGGGCAAACCTTTCAGCGATTGGATGACAGAGAATCCCGAGGCGGAACTTCATTGGCTGGTGCCGGCAAATTATCACATGCGTGGCCGCGAATGGGAACGGCCGGTGCATTTCGAGTTCTTTGAACCCGACGGCACACTGGCGGTCAGCCAGATCGTGGGTCTGAGAGTTCAGGGCAATTCGTCCCGGACCCTTCCGCGAAAGCCGTTGCGCGTGTATGCCCGCGACGAATACGGCCCTGAGTGGCTGGAGCACGAATTGTTTACGGGGTTGCGCGCCCACGGCAAACCCGCGGAGGTCATGGACCGTTTCAAGCGAGTCAACTTGCGCAGCGAGTCGGATCAGGTCTGGTCAACTTACTTTCGAGATGTTTTCGCGCAGCGACTGGTGGCTCATCTTGGGTTCGAGGTGCAAACGTATCGCCCGGTGGTACATTTCCTGAACGGAGAATACTGGGGACTGCTTAACATGCAGGAGCCCTACGACGAGTATTTTGTCGCGGAACACTACGGCCTGGACCCCGACGAAGTCATCATCTTGGACGGAGGCTGGGGACCGAGTGTGCATGTGGGAGAGCCTTCCGACGCGCTGCACTACCGGATGCTTCGCGATTATGCGGCCACCAACGACCTGAGCGTTGGCCTGCATTACGACTACCTGAACACCCAGATGGTGGTCACGAATTTCATCAATTATCAGGTGGCGCATATTTATATGAATGCCACGGACTGGGGTGACAACGGGAACAACATCCGGTTTTGGCGAAAACGCACGGCGAACTTCGAGCCAAACACGCCGACGGGTCATGACGGTCGTTGGCGATGGATGATGTATGACGCGACCGCCACTTTCAGTGCGCCCGAGGCGAATACTCTGGCGCGCTGTATGGGAACCAACCCGCCGTTGGTCCTGTTTACGCGGCTCCTCGAGAATCGCGAGTTTCGGCATCAAGTGATCAACACCTTTGCGGACCAGATGAATACGACGTTTCTGCCGGAGTGGGTCAAACAAGTCAGCACCAACGTTTATGAAGAGTTGCTCCCGGAACTGCCAGAACACAACGCCCGCTGGAATGGCAATATCAGCCCGATGTCAACAGTGTTTGCCGACGAACGTCCTGGTTACATGCGACAACACCTCGCCGACGTCTTCAACCTCAGCGGCACAGCGAGAGTGACGCTTAATGTGGCAGACCCCCGGCAGGGGAAGGTCCAAATCAACTCGCTTCTGCTTGATGAGCACACAATTGGCATTCGCGGAGCGCCTTACCCGTGGTCCGGCACCTACTTCAAGGACGTGCCCATCACGATTCGCGCCCTGCCGGCCGCAGGCTATCGTTTTGCGGGTTGGGCTGGACTGGAAGCGAGCGACCCTGAGTTGCTGGTGACCCTGACCGATGATCTCTCGCTGACCGCGCTATTCGAGCCGGACGCGCACATACTGGGAGACGGCCCTTACGAATTGGCATGCTGGGACGAAGCTGAACCCGCGGGCACTTATCCGCCCCGCCTGCTCTTCTACCAGACTTCGGTGGCGGATCCGGGGTTGCATGTGGAGATGGATTCCCTGTGGAGGCTGCCCTACAACCTGGCGAGTCGCAGCCGGATCAATGGGTTAGGGGCTGATGGATTCGCCTTCATCAATACTTCCAATCCCCAGGACGTGGCCGGCGCGGGCTTCGTGGGGGCGGCAGTGTTGGCGCTCAACACCCTCGGACAGGATCAAGTGCTGGTAACATGGACGGCGGGAACAGTGGTCCCGAATGCGCGCGTTTATGGCATTCGCCTCCAATACCGGGTGGGTGCGGAGGGTCCGTTTCTGGATGTGCCCGACGCCCATGGAAATCCGGTTCAATACGTTTCCAGCGAGGTGGCCGGCCACCAGGAGGTAATCGGGCCGCTGTTGCTGCCGGCTGCGGCGAATCAGCAGCCGCGCGTCGAACTACGTTGGAAGTATTTTTACATCAGCGGCAACAGCGGAGCGCGGGCCCAGTTGCGCGTGGGTAACATCCAAGTGACGACGAGTATTCCCGAGGCGCATCAACTCGTTTTCGCGGAGGTGCCCGCGGTGGCTCAGGCGGCACACCCGATGGATCGAGTCGTGGTGCAAGTCCGGTCCGCGGAAGGATTGCTGGTGACAGATTTCGAAGGACCGGTGGAACTCGCGATCGCCGACTACCCTGGACAATTGACAGGGAGCACGCTGCAAACGGCAACCGCCGGCGTTGTGTCTTTCGACGACATGGTAATTGAGAAGTACGGTTCCAAGATTCTTACTGCAGCCGCAGACGGAATGTTGTCGGCGGTCAGCGATCCAATTGAGGTTGTCGGCCTGACGGAAGTGATCATGCCCCGCTATCTCCAAGGTGCGCAGCCCGAGAATCGGGACCGTGTCCCGTTTGCGTACCGGTTGCGTTTGGACGGCCTGCAAGCCGGCGCCACGTATCGGTATGCCAATCGCGTGGTCACGGCTGAGGATTCCCGGACTCAGGACGGTGCCGGCAATATGATTTTTGTCAAGACGGGTGGGCAGCCCTTTATTCGCTCCACCGATTCGCCGCGCTTTCGCGCGTCCGACCGCGATTCGCGTCACAGCGAATTCGTGACTGACAGTGAGGGGAGTTACGAGGGGTGGTTCATCACTGAGCCTTCGGGAAACGCGAGATTCACGCCGGGGAACACGGTGTTTATACGGTTGTTGCTGAATGACGGAGATGGCGGCGAGGAAATCCTTCACCTCCTCACGGGAGGCAGCCCGGTGGAGGTATTGACATTCGGTGCCGGCGAACAGGAAGGCTCGGCGCTGTACGCGGTTTCCTCGGCGACCAGCCAGAACTTTGTTGTGCTCTATGCCGACAGCGAAGGACTTGGTCGCCCAGTGGCCGCGACCGTGGTGGAAGCCAGTGGCGCCACATTGGATGCTGCTTACGCCACATTTTATGTTTCCGAAGTGGCAGGCAGGTCAGGTCGTTGGGGAACATTGCTTGCCAACCGGCTGCCCAGCGGCGTGGGCCGGATCGAGGAACGAGATCTTCTGACCGGTGACGTCGTCTCAGTGTTCGAGGATACCGATGGACTCCGGCCGACAAGGCACTTGGACACGGGTACCACGGCCGTGGGCATTCGCGTGCCGGGACCGGGAGCGAATGCGTATTTGGTTTGGCAGTCCCGGAACTTCTCGCTCGCTGAATTGGCGGATGAGACGATGGCCGGACCGTTGGCTGATGCCGATGAGGATGGACTCCCTAATCTAATGAAGTGTGCGCTTGGCCTGAACCTTTTTGAGCCATGTCAGGAATGTATGCCGACGGTGCATCTCGAGGAAAACGAAACCGCTAATTATCTGGTCTTTCGTTACCGTCGGCTGATTCACGATGCTGGACTTGATTACGTGGTCGAGCAGTCCGCCGATTTGCAGTCGTGGAACGACATCACGAACGACTTGATCGAACGAGAGCCGCCGCAGCCGACTGGCGACGGGATTACCATTCTCGTCACTGGATTGCTGCCGGTTGAAAATCCCCCCGCCCAGTGCTTTCTGCGTTTGCGCATCAGCCATGATGCTTCATCTCCGCCCGAACCAGTATCATATTAGCACTGCGAGAAACAAGTTGCGCAATCTGGCAGGGCGTGTCACTCCGTGCGTGCCGTTGGGGAAGCGACGCGTGAGTTGCGGCGCGCACGGAGTGCCGCGCCCCACCGACCCGAGTACATGTTACCAAGCTTCTGAATCGCCGCAGCGGCCTGTTTCTCAAAAGGCTGGGGACGACCTCGGGGCTGGATTGCGCGGTGGCGAGGAGGAGTTCAACGATATACCGATGTTGGTCGTTTGGCAGGAGCCATAACACCACGTGAACGATACGGGAGCTTGCCGGTTGAACCACGGCGATTCTGCGCAGCGCGGCCAATTCGGCTGGACAAATTCCCCCCAAGCTCTGGATAGTCTCCGGGCACTCGCGCCCGGCCGGGCGCCGTGCGCACATGAACCAACCTCATTCGGAATTCGACCTTTCGCCCGACCAGAAAGTGCATTTTCCGCCTGGACTGAACAATGCCTTCCTGTTTGCCACTTTCAACGCGCTCTCCTATCAAGTCATTCTGGCCGGGCCTATGATCCTGTACGCCAAGTCGCTGGGGGCGAGTGCGACCGTGCTCGGCATCATTGCGGGAATGATGCCCCTGTTGGTGATTTTTCAAATCCCCGCCGCCAGCCACATCAATCGCATCGGCTACCAACGCTTCGTCCTGGCGGGCTGGAGCACGCGCGTCATGTTCATCTTCCTCATCGCTCTGGTGCCGCTGACCGGCGGACTGCTTGATCCGCGCAATCGTCTGGCGCTGTTATTGGTCCTGCTGTTTGGCTTCAATCTTTCCCGCGGAATCTCCAGTTGTGCCTGGTTGCCCTGGATCACCGCGTTGGTGCCAGCGACCTTGCGGGGAAAGTATCTGGTCCGGGATGCTGCCGTTCAGAATGTGGCTAGTTTTGTCGCGTTCCTGGTGGCGGCTGGCACATTGGCGGGACCAACTTATCCCTGGCAGTTCGCCATGCTCTTCGCCTTCAGCGGCGCCATGGGGGCAATAAGTCTGGTTTTCTTGAAACGAATACCTGACGTCGAACCTCCGGAAGAGCCCCACCTTTCCACGGCGCGTGTCCCTTGGCTGGAGATGGCGCGCTATGCGCCGTTCCGCAAGTTGCTGCATACGGTGGTTGCCTGGTCGGTGGCTTATGGCGGCATTTCCGCCTTTACGGTGGCGTTCCTGAAAGGGCAGGGCGGCATGTCCGAGGGGAAGATTCTGCTCGTCAGCTCCGCGGCATTTATTGGCGGCTGGAGCAGCCTGTGGTTTCTTGGCTCACAACTGGACCGGCTCGGCAGCAAACCCGTGCTGAGTTTTGCTTCAGCCGCCTGGATCGCCGTGTTGGCGGGCTGGTTTGCCCTGTCTGGCCGGTTGTTTCCCACCGCTCTCACGGGAGTCCTGGCGCTGCAGCTCTTCATGGGCTTGCTGGCTGCGCTGGTCAGCATGGCCAACACCCGGCTCGCCATGTCCATCATTCCCGTGATGGGTCGCAACCATTTCTTCGCCATCTACTCGGTCGTCAGCAACGTAGCCTTGGGCCTCGCTCCGATCGGGTGGGGGCTGCTCATTGACGCTGTGGGTAATCGCGCGCCCGTCTGGTTGGGAGTGGAATGGAATCGCTACAGCATTTTCTTCGTGGCCGCGGCAGCGGTGTTTGCCGTGACGCTCGCGTCCACGCGAAAACTTGACGAGCCGCAAGCCGCCAGTCTCGAAGAACTGCTCCGCGAGATCCTGATTCAATCCCCGCAACGCTTCTGGTTGCGTTTATGGCCCCGGGGGTGAACGATCCCGGCACCCGAGTCGCTGCAACCTCTTTCAGCCAATTCAAGCCGCCTTCAATCCCAGCGCCCGGGCGACCACCTGATCCACCACCGGCTGGCCGTCCACGTAACGCCGGCTCAAGCCGAAGCCTTCGTCCCAGCCCCACACGGACCAGCCGATGCGATGTTCGGCGAGCACCTGGCCGAAGTCACGAAACCAGTTGGCACGATGTTCCGGATTGGCGTGCGGCGGGAAAACGCCGAACTCCCCGCAGTACAGCGGCACGCCATGCCGCGCGCCCCACTCGATGCCTTCCTTGAAACGCGCGGCAAGTTTCGCCTTGTTCCAGTGTTCGTTGCCATACCGCTCGATCATGCGCCGGGAGCCGGGATGCGCCTCCAAACCGGCCAGCAGCGGGGCGACGGCTTCGGGACTCGACGGATACGGCACGCCGCGCAAGGGTTTAACCTCCTCGCTCGACCACGTTGCGCCTTGATGCGTGAATGGGAACGGGTCGTAGCAATGGAAGGAGTAAACGACGTTTTTGTCCGGAAGCACGGTGAGCCTTTTCAAACCGTCAATGCCGCCCCAGTTTGGACCGGTGGTCATGATGGTGTGCTGCGGCGCACTTTGGCGGATGGCCGCCGCGAGGCGGGCATTGAGCGCGTCCCACTCCGATTCGCGTCCTCGGAACACCGGTTCGTTGATGATTTCGAGCACGGTCAGGTCCGGGTCAAAGGCGCTGAGGCGACTGGCGAGCGTGGACCAGAATTTTAAGAAGGCATTCTGCCACTCGGGGTTCAACTCGTCGTTGCGGTCTTCGTTGTGAATGTCCACCACAACGGCCAATCCGGCGCGATGAAACCGTCGCAAGGCCGCTTCGACCTGTTGGGCGCGCTCAACAATCACGCTTCCATCAGTCCGCCCCATCAGGACGCGCGGCTGAATGCACAGGCGAACATGCTTCAGCCCGAGTTCCGCCATGAGTGTTGCCTCCGATTCCGGAATGTAATTGTTGAAATGCTCCGCCGAGTCGCGGCGTGGAAAGCGAAACCAACGGCAGACATTGGCGCCGGTGGACAGACGTTCCAGTCGCAGGGCGGGAACATCCGATTGCGAAGCCGCCCAGCCACTTTGCGGATACAAAGTCAATCCGCCGATCAGGCAGGCACTGAGGCGCAGGAATTCACGGCGATCCAGGTATGGCGTGGTTTTCATAGTATGCATGTTAAGCAGCTTCCAGTAATCGCCTGCCGATGGGACTGGCGACCAAGCCATTGAACTTTTTCTGCTCATTGCCGGCAAGACCAGTCTTGGAATTTCGAGCGGAAGCAGGCAGAATCTCAGCATGCGGCGGTGCAAAGCTGGTCCACCACCGCAAGCATCGGCGGAGTCAACTCAATGCACTCGTTCAACCAATTCGTCCTGAATTCCACCACGCGCGTTGCCCTGCCCATCGCGGTGTATCCGGGCGCCGCTTTGACCGGCGCCACGGTACGGGAGGTGGTTACCGATCCGCAGGCACAATTCGCGGCATCAGTTGCCTTGCACGAACGCTATCGCACGCCCGTTGTCTTGTCGGCCATGGATTTGAGCGTGGAGGCAGAGGCGTTTGGCTGTGAAATCCACACGAGCGAGCACGAAATTCCCACCGCAGTCGGGGCGGTGGTTTCCGACTTGGAACAGGCACATTCCCTCCGAGTGCCGCGACCGGGCGACAAGCGCACCGGCGTTTATCTCGAAACTGTGGCCCGGCTGCGCCAACTCCCGGCGCGTCCGCTGGTGCTGGCCGGGTGCATTGGTCCGTTTTCCCTCGCAGGCCGGTTGGTCGGCTTGAGTGAAGCGTGCGGATTGACACTCACGGATCCAGAATTGATCCATTTGGTTCTGGAGAAGAGTACTGAGTTCCTCACCAGCTACGCCCGCGCGTTCAAGGCGGCAGGCGCTGACGGGATCATCATGGCCGAACCGGCGGCTGGCTTGCTCTCCCCGCGCGGACTGGCGGAGTTCTCCGCGGCCTACGTGAAACGCATCGTGCAAGGTGTCGCGGACGAAAACTTCACGCTGATCCTGCATAATTGCGCCGCCAGACTGGTGCATCTGCCGGCCGTGCTCGAATCCGGCACCAGGACGTTCCATTTCGGCGCACCGATGGACATCGTGGCCGCCTTGGGCAAAGTGCCGCCTGACGTGGTGCTTTGCGGCAATCTCGATCCCACGGCAGTATTTCATCAAGGCACCCCAGAAACGGTTGCGAACCGAACCAGCGAACTGCTCAAGGCCACGCGCACCCACCGCAACTTCGTGATTTCCTCCGGTTGCGACGTGCCACCCGCCTGTCCGCTGGCGAATCTGGATGCGTTCTACGCGGCAGTGGCAACGGTGTAAGGAGATGGCCGCGTGATTCGGTTCGCCCCAATTCTTCAGATTCTTCAAATTCGTCGTTGCTAAATCGGGGTGCTGGGTTTCAAATCCGTCCGGTTCGCACGGGCTTGGAAGGCAATCATGGAAAAGACAGCTACCGAAGTCGTTCTCAAATCGAAGCAGGGTCAAGCAGTTCCAGCTTCCTTTCTGGAAAAGGTGTCTCTCCCAAGGCCATGTGCTCGTGACGGTACTGCTGATAGCGATGGCCGCGTTTTTCAACTTCACACGGGCATCCCTTCTCTTTGCCGATAACCAAGACTTCACCCGTTCCATGACCCTCGACCTCGCCACCCACTACACCGCCATCGGACAGGCGAAGCGGGCCGGCGGGCCGGCTTGTTGGGAACGCTTCGCCATGCTCCACTGATCCGATGAGCGAACAGGAATTCCTCGCCGCCTTGACCGGCCATGACTCCGACCTCCGCCGCGCCGTGGACGCGCTCGGCGTCACCGGCCAGCCGTTTTGCCTCATCGGCGGACTGGCGGTGAACCACTATGTTGAACCCGTCGTAACCTTGGATGCCGATTTCGCCATCGCCGCCGCCGCCGGTCTGGCTGACGCGCTACGGGCCGCGGGATTTGTCGTGGAGGAATTTCCCCATTCCGTCAACGCCCAGTTACCCGGCAGTCGGCTGCGCATTCAGATCACCGTCAACTCGCGTTATGCCGCGTTTCCCGCCCGCGCCACCGCTGGCGAACTCTTCGGCGTGCGCCTGCCCATTGCGGCGCTGGCCGACCTGGTGCAAGGCAAGCTCTGGGCGTTTAACGACACCCACCGCCGCGCCTCGAAACGGGCCAAGGACCGCGCAGACCTCATTCGGATTTGCGAATCCTATCCGCACGCCATCGCGTTGATCCCAGCCGGGCTGATTTCTGAAGTGGACGCCCTTCGCCCGGCGTGACTCCATTTGTCAAATTTGCTCTTGCTGACGCGCGGCAACGGGCGTTCAATCGTCAGCGTTCAGAAACAAGACTTATGTAACCCCAATTCACAACCCATTTGCAGCCTCCGCACTACGAATTACCGCGCAATTCCGCTATGTAGCCACCGAAATCTTCCTGAGAACGACTGCGGACTGACGTACTACGGATAGAACTCGGTCGCGATTGGAGAGGGACACAGTATGTCAGCTCTAAACCAACCCGACATATATAGATGAAATCAGGCGATCGAGGCGAGCCAGATTCAGAACCGCGAAGTGACGCCCAATTCTTGACTACTCATTGGAGCGACGTGTTTGCCGCTGGCGAAGTCAACGCGCCTGCTGCTCCTCAAGCACTCGAACGCCTTTGCAGCACGTACCGATACCCGCTCTATGTTTTTGTTCGGCGATATGGGAAGTCTCCGGAGGACGCAGAAGATCTCGTCCAAGGTTTTTTTGCCTCACTAATCGCGAAACCGGACTTGGCAGACCTATCTCCAAGCAAGGGCCGGTTTCGCGCATATCTCCTGGCTCGACTGAAGAACTTCTTGAGCGACGCTCGGGACCGGGAGAAGGCGGTCAAGCGAGGCGGAGGCAAGCCTCATGTTTCGTTGGATGGGATGACTGTTGAGGAGCGTTACCGACAAGAGCCAACTGACCCAATGACGCCGGACAAGGCCTACGATGTCGTGTGGGCACAAACGCTGGTAAAGGAGGCACGAACCCTCTTGCGAGCAGAATATGAGGCGGCAGGCAAAGGCGAATTGTATGTCCTGCTGGATTGCCTGGAGCCAGGGGCTGCGGAACACCTCACCCACGCTCAGATTGGCGAGCGATTAAATAAAACCGAGTGCGCTGTAAAGAATGAGGCGGCACGCATGCGCCAGAGGTTTCGCGAGTTATTGCGTGCGCAAGTCGCCCCGACGGTCTCAACGCTGCCAGAAATTGATGAGGAAATCCGTTACATCATTGAACTGCTCGGGGGGTGAGACGTCTGGAGCACCGTGCCGTGAAGCAAAAAAATCCGCGACGAACGTCCGCGTATTCCTCTGAATGTAACGAGTACTATTGAGCAACGAGCTATGGTCCAGCCAAGACAATGCCCCGAATGTGGCGCGGAATTGAGAGCAACTGACCCGGAGGGGGTCTGCTTGCTGTGCGCTTTCAAGGGAGCGTTGTTGCCCGCGCCCGAGACGCCCGTTTCCGAGGAATCGGTCGTTCACTATTTTGGAGACTACCGACTGTCCGCCAAGATTGGCGAGGGTGGCATGGGTACGGTCTATCGTGCGCGACAAGACAGCCTCAATCGAATTGTGGCGGTGAAGGTCATGCGCGCGGGCTTGTTGGCGAGCGAGGCTGAGGTAAGGCGATTTCAGCGCGAAGCGCAGGCGGCGGCCAACTTGCAGCATCCCAACATCGTCGCCGTGTACGAAGTTGGCCGGTTCGACGGTCATCACTTCTACTCGATGCAGTTTATTTCGGGCGAGAACCTTGAGCAAAAGGTGCGGGCCCGACCGCTCTCCGTAAGGGCGGCCGCAGGCTATGTCGAAACCATCGCCAAAGCTGTTCACTTCGCCCACCAACAGGGAACAATCCATCGCGACCTCAAGCCCACCAACATTCTCATAGACGAGTTCGATGAGCCGCATATCACTGACTTTGGACTGGTATGCCACAGCGATTCGGACGAGAACTTGACGCTGACTGGACAGATCGTGGGAACGCCGGCCTTCATGGCGCCGGAACAAGTTGCTGCGAAGTCGAAGCTCGTCAGCCCGCTCACAGACATTTATGCCACAGGCGCGGTTCTGTATTATCTTCTGACGCAAAAGGCTCCCTTCACCTCGGACACACTGCCGGGGCTGTTGGCGTTGGTTGCCGGTCCATCGCCTCCGGTTTCACCCCGTTCCCTTAATCCCACCGTGCCGCTGGACTTGGAAACCATTTGCCTCAAGTGTCTCGAAAAGAGGCCAGACCGCCGCTACCCATCCGCACAAGCCCTGGCGGATGAACTGAAACGCTTTCGCCGAAACGAACCCATTCTGGCCCGCCCGCCCCACGCTGCCGAAAAGGTTCTGCGGTGGTGCGCCCGAAACCGGACCGTGGCTTGGTCCCTCGGGGCGGTGGCGCTCACGCTTGTCACGGCCACTGCGGTCAGTGTTGGTTTGGCGGTCCGCGCCAAACAGGCGGAGCGCATCACCCGACAAGCCTACAGCCAAAGCCGGCAGGTGGTTCAATTTCTGACCGACATGCTTCAGGGTGTTGGCCCGGCGACGGCCTTGGGTCGGGACACGACGTTGCTCCGAGAGATTCTGGACCAAGCGGCTGATCGTGTGGAAACGGAGCTTCGCGAGCACCCTGAAGTTTGCGCAGAGATCCAAGCGATCATGGGAAACATCTATCAGGACTTGGGTGAGTTCGCCAAGGCTGAGGCGCTGCATCGGGCAGTCCTGCAAACCACTACCAACCTTTGGGGTGCCGAGCACACCAACACCGCCAGTGCGCTGGTCAATTTGGCCCTTGTCCTGCAACGCCAGAACAACTTGGAGGAAGCCGAGGCGCTGACCCGCCAGACACTGGACATCCGCAGAAGGCTGCTGGGGGAGGAACATCCGGACGTGGCCATGTCGCTTCATATCCTGGCGCAGTTGGCAGGCTTGCAGGGGCGGCTCGAGGAGGCGGCAGGGATACTTCGCGAGGTCATCACCATACAGAGGCGACTGGAGGGAGAGGAACACCCGCACTTGGCTACAACCGTGCAGAACCTCGGTCAGACTCTGCGGATGCTGGGCCGCCTGGATGAAGCTGCGGCACTGGAACAGGAGGCGCTCGCCATGCGTCGAAAAGTCTTGCCGCCGGACCATCCGCACATTGCGGTGTCGCTTAACGGCTTGGCGATCGTGCTCAACGAGCAAGGCCGTTACACCGAGGCTGACGGGCTCTACCGCGAGGCGTTGGCACTCCGCAAGAAACTCGTTGGCAACGAGCATCCGGATGTGGCAGAGACGCTCAACAACCTGGCCAACAATCTCCAAGACCAAGGCCGGCTCGCCGAGGCCGCAGCCATGCACCGTGAGGCACTGGCTGTGAACAAGAATGTTTTTGGTCTGGAACACCCGAAGATGGCCAACTCGCTGAACAACCTCGCTTTCGCGTTGCGGGAAGCAGGCGACTTGGTCGAGGCCGAAACCGCCATGCGGCAGGCGCTGGACATCTGGAAGCGCAGCTACGGCGCGGAACATTTCCAGGTCGCAACCGCATTGCACAATTTGGCGACGGTGCTTCGCGACGCCAATAAGCTGGGCGAGGCGGAAGCGACACAGCGTGAGGCTCTGGCCCTGCTGCGAAAGCTCCTGGGCGAAACCCATCCTCGTGTCGCCAATGCTCTCCACAACTTGGGCACCATCCTTGAACGGCACGGAAAGCTGGCGGAGGCCGAATCCTCGTTGCGACAAGGCATGGCACTGCGCCGCGATCTGTTGGGTGGCGATCACCCCAACGTCGCGGATTCGTTGGAAGCCTTGGCCCGCCTCCTTCGGGGACGAGGCGAACTGGACGCGGCGGCGACCGCGTTGCGAGAGTGCCTGCAAATCCGCCAGCAACGTCTTCCGGATGCCTGGGAAACCTTCAGCGCGCAAAGTGCGCTGGGCGAATGTCTCTTGGCGCGCACCGACTATTCGGAAGCAGAGCCATTGTTGCTGGCCGGGGCCACCGGCCTGCTCGAACGCCAGGCCAGGATTCCTCCCGCAGCCAGAACCCGCCTTACTGAGGCGCTTGAAGCGCTCATCCGCCTGCATGAGGCAACCGGCCAACCCACCCAGGTCGCCGCATGGAGGCAGAAACTGGCGGAGTTAACGCTGCCAGCACCACCCGCACCGGAGGGCAACCCAAAATGACTTCACACTTCCGAAAATAATCTGCGACCTTCGTTTCCCGATTCCTCTGATGTTATTAGAAGCATACGCAAATGAAGACGAATGAAGGACCAAACGCGGCCGGAGGATCAAGAAACGCCCCTGACACGAGGAGACGCTCCATCGGTAAGCAGTGCCTGTTGGCCCAAGGTTACTTGAAGAAGGAGATCGCCGACCAGTTCACCATTTCGGAGGAAACCGTCTGCACCCACTGCCGGCACATTTACGAAAAACTCCACGTTAACTGTCGCGAACATGCTGTGGCGAAGGTCATGCCGTTTGAGGCACTTCCCGTGTTCGAGCCGTCAACTACGAGTTCAGTGATATCGAACTGAAAAACGCCACTTTATGAACACGCCAATCAAAATCAAAATCGAGCAACAGTTGCCAACAAACAAAAGTGCTATCCACCGGTCTGCGCTGCTCCTGTTCCTTCTCAGCGTGGTTTCCATTCAAGCACAACTGCTCCCGGCCCCTTCTCTGATCGGGCCAGCAAATGGCGCGACGGGAGTTTCAACGACGCCGACCTTGAGTTGGACTTCAGTGACGGGAGCCAACCGCTACTGGGTGATCATGTCCACCAGTCAGGCGGATTTGCCGACTGATCCGAGTGCGGTCAGTTGTCCAGGCTGCGTCAATACCGGCGTTAGCGGAGTCACTGGTTCGACTAGCTACACTCTTCCCAATGCGTTTCCGTACGGTGGCACCACCAGGACTCTCAATCCAGGCACCACGTACTACTGGAAAGTGCAGGGCTTTGTTGCGGGCGGCCAAAACGGCAACTATTCGGCTGTGCGCAGCTTCACCACCGCTGGAGCGGTGCAACTGCCTACCGTTCAGACAGTGAACGCTTCCTCGGTAACTGCGTCGTCCGCTGTGCTCCACGGCACGATCGCCAGTGACGGCGGCTCCACGATCGTTGAACGGCGGTTCGATTGGGGAAACTCTTCGGGGAACCTCAACCAATTCACCGCAAACGTGAGCATCTCAGGGAACAACTTTAGCTACTCCCTCAGCGGGCTGTCTCCAAACACAACGTATTATTTTCGGGCGTGGGCCAAGAACGGCAGTTCCCAAGTCGGTCCTTGCACCTCGACGCCGGGTTGGGGGTGCGGCAGCATTTTGAGTTTCACGACATCCACGCTCAACTACACGATCAGCGTGAGCGCCTCGCCAAGTGGGGGCGGAACGGTGGGCGGGGGCGGGACGTATGCGGCGGGCAGTTCGCGCACGGTGACCGCGACCGCCAACAGCGGCTACACGTTTGTCAACTGGACGGAAGGCGGGAGCGTGGTCAGTTCGTCGGCCAGCTACACCTTTACCTTGAACGCCAACCGCACCCTGGTCGCCAACTTCACGGCCACGCCGGTCAATTACACGATCAGCGTGAACGCTTCGCCGAGTGGAGGCGGCACGGTGGGCGGGGGCGGGACGTATGCAGCTGGCAGTTCACGGACGGTGACCGCGACGGCCAACAGCGGCTACACGTTCGCCAACTGGACGGAAGGTGGAACGGTGGTCAGCACGTCGGCCAGCTATACCTTCACCCTGAACGCCAACCGGACACTGGTCGCCAACTTCACGTCCAGTCCGGTCAACTACACAATCAGCGTGAGCGCCTCGCCCGGTGCGGGCGGCACGGTGAGCGGGGGCGGGACGTATGCGGCGGGCAGTTCGCGGACGGTGACCGCGACGGCCAACAGCGGTTACACGTTCGCCAACTGGACGGAGGGGGGCACGGTCGTCAGTTCGTCGGCTAGTTACACTTTCACCTTGGGCGCCAATCGGGCCTTGGTTGCCAACTTTGCGGTGAGCCAAGCCCTGTCATTCAGGTTTCCACTGGCGGGGTACACTCCCTACACTGCTCCGGCTTCATCTGTGTTTGATCATTCCGGACTCCGATACGTTGCTAACAATGAGGTGGTTGCTTTTACAGGAGAGAAAGGAACCGTTCGGGATAATGTCGAACCGCCAGTCGTGACAGGTGGCCAAACATTATACAGCTACAAGAAAACAGATGGCGCTACTTTTTCCTGCAATGGGAATTATCAAGGAACAAGTCTAACAGGGCCAACAACGCTCAACTACGACGGACACCCGGGCTGGGATTACGCAGTGCCAGTAGGCACTCCTGTCTACGCGGTTGCGGACGGTCAAGTTGTTCTGGTCACGAGCGATTCAGCTTCTGGGAAATATGTTCGTCTCCAACATGGATCAGATTATCAGTCGCAGTATTTGCATTTGGACGAGCAATTGGTTGTCCAGAACGCGAATGTAACAAAAGGCCAGTTGATTGGGAAAAGTGGGAACTCAGGTGGAGTAGCCCCTCATTTGCATTTTGAAGTCAAGAAACTCGTAGCTGGCAATTGGGTTTCCGTTGACCCTTACGGTTGGACAGGGGCAGGCTCTGACCCTTATCAGGTTGCCAACATAAACCTTTGGGAAGGCGGAACCGCACTGAATTACACGATCAGCGTGAGCGCCTCGCCAAGTGGGGGCGGAACGGTGGGCGGGGGCGGGACGTATGCGGCGGGCAGTTCGCGCACGGTGACCGCGACCGCCAACAGCGGCTACACGTTTGTCAACTGGACGGAAGGCGGGAGCGTGGTCAGTTCGTCGGCCAGCTACACCTTTACCTTGAACGCCAACCGCACCCTGGTCGCCAACTTCACGTCCAGTCCGGTCAACTACACAATCAGCGTGAGCGCCTCGCCCGGTGCGGGCGGCACGGTGAGCGGGGGCGGGACGTATGCGGCTGGCAGTTCACGGACGGTGACCGCGACGGCCAACAGCGGCTACACGTTCGCCAACTGGACGGAAGGTGGAACGGTGGTCAGCACGTCGGCCAGCTACACCTTCACCCTGAACGCCAACCGCACCCTTGTTGCCAACTTCACGACCACGCCTCTGCAGCCGCCGAAGCAACTCACAGAAGCCGTTGTGAGCAACAGTTTCTTCCGATTCACCATAAACGGTCCCGTCGGGAGTGGTTTCGTCATTCAAGTGTCGTCGAACCTTACGCACTGGACATCCCTGCTCACGAACACCGTCCCGAGCAGCGGGACGCGTGCTCTGAGTGAGCCCGTGCCAACCAATTCGATGCGCCGGTTTTACCGGGCGGTGCCGTTGTCCCAAGGCCCGCTCATTCTTCAGCCAGGGCCGGAAGACGGCCAGGACATTTGGACCACGAGCTGGTACTCCAACGGAACCAATACGGTCGGCGCCAACGGAATCGCGAACGAGACGCTCCAGGTTGGAGGCTGGGCGGACTACTATCACGTCTATCTGAAGTTCAACCTCACGGGACTACCTTCCCATGCTTCCTCTGCCGTAATTGAACTGTACTCGTTCACCGGCTGGCACAGTGGATTTGTAAACGTCAGCATGAATTTGGATCGCGTCACCCAGGATTGGGAGGCGATCTTTGCCACCACGATTATGAAATGGGTGGACCAGCCCGCCGCAGTCAATGTCCGGACGATTCCCGCTGCGGCAAAAGACAGTTGGTACTCGATTGACGTGACCGATCTGTACAACGCTTGGCAGGCGGGGACGTATCCCAATCACGGCATCGCCCTTCGTCCGACGGGCAATGCGAACCAATGGAATTACTTCTGGAGTTCGCGATACATGGTTGATCCCAACCTGCGGCCCAAATTGGTCGTTACGCCGTGATCCCACGAGCGGGTGGCACGGGCAATTCGACCGGCTCCCGGGCTGCTGGTGCTGCGCGTCTCTCAGTCCGGCGACGACACCTACGCGCCCGCGCTGAACGTGGATCAGGTGCTGTTGATCGCGCCCGGCCACCGGGTCATCACGGATATGCAGCGGTTGGGCAAGGGGATGTTCAGTTTCCGGTTTTACGGTGAGCCGGGCGACAGTTGCGTGGTGCAGGCTTCCACGAACACCTCACTGGACGGTTGTTCAGACGGTTGGCGGCACAGGGGGAATGATTGATGTGAAAGACACCGGAGCCACCGGGTTAAGTCGGCTCTACCGTGTCCGCGTCCAATAGAAGTGCATGCGGCGGGTCACACCTCAAGCGGAGTGGGCCACTTGTGGGACGCAAGGTAAGAGCGGGTGTTCCGGCGCGACATATCACGTCATAAACCGCGCGATGGCCGGCGAGAGTTGATTTTCCGTGACCATGCGGATTCAGCCACGTATGCGGCGAAGAATGGATGGATGATGCCACGGCCCGGCGGTTGGAGCAGATGGTGAACGAGGCGTGCGCCTGACATCGCGAGGTGGAAATCACCGCCTTCACTCGATGCGGTTCGCGCCTCCCAATCCGCCGGGCAAGACTGAGGCATCGCGCCAATTCTGTCAGCTCAATTGACGCCCTGCACAGGGCGCGTTAGCTTTCCATGATGATTGACGTGACGGAAATTCAACCAACCGGTGTGGATCGGTTTCCCGTGCGCCGGCCTCTGCCGCGCGCGGAAGTCGAGCCGCTGGCCCGCGAGATTTTCGCCCTGAAGAAGCAGTTGAATGCCGTCATCCTCGCGCACAACTATCAGGTCCCGGAAATCCAGGACATCGCCGATTATGTCGGGGACTCGCTCGGTCTTTCGCAACAGGCGGCGGCCACGCCCGCGGATGTGATTGTTTTCTGCGGCGTGCATTTCATGGCGGAGACCGCGAAGATTTTGAATCCCGACAAAATCGTCGTGCTGCCGGACAAGGATGCCGGATGTTCGCTGGAGGAAAGCTGTCCTGCCGATCAGTTGGCCGCGTTGCAGAAGACCAATCCCAATTTCTACACCGTCACCTACATCAATTGCAGCGCCGCGGTGAAGGCGTTGAGCGATGTAATTTGCACCAGCGGCAACGCGGTGAAAATCGTGGAGGCGTCGCCCTGGGACAAGGACCTCCTGTTCGTGCCCGACGAGAATCTGGGTGCGTGGGTCATGGAACAGACCGGTCGGCCCATGACGTTGTGGCAGGGCAGTTGTTACGCGCACGTCGAGTTCCGTCGCGACAGCCTGCTGCGGATGCGGGAACAGTTTCCGGACGCCAAAGTCGTGGTGCATCCGGAAAGCCTGCGCGAGGTGCGCGACCTCGCCGACGCGGTGTGTTCGACCGAGAAGATGATCACCTACTGCAAGACCAGCCCGGCGAAGCAGTTCGTGATTGTGACTGAGTCCGGAATCATTCATCGCATGCAGAAGGAATGTCCGGACAAGGAGTTTCTCTGCGCCCCGACATTCGATGTGATGCGCCTGCCCACGGACAACTGCCGATGCAGCGAGTGCAAATTCATGAAGTTGAATACGCTGGAAAAAGTGCGCGACTGCATGAAGCAACTCGCGCCACGCATCGAACTGCCCGAGCCCATTCTGCAACGCGCCCGCCGGCCGATTGAGCGGATGCTGGAGATTTCGGCGCGGTCTTGAGCGTGCGCGCAACAGCCCGGCGACGAGCCGACGCAAGTTACTTCTTTTTTCCTTCGGCCTTGAGCAGTGCCGCCGTCAATCCTTCGATGGTGTGCGTCTTCGCTTCAATGGCGGGAGTCAGACCCAATGCCTCGATGGCCTTGCTGGTTTCCGGGCCAATGGAGGCGAGGCGCGCTTGCGGAAATTGTCCCAACAGCATTGGCAAATCGAAGCGCGCGTGAAAGTGTTCCACTGTCGAGCCGCTGGTGAAGGTGATCCAGTCCGCGCCCTCAGCGCGCAGCCTCACTGCATCCCCGTTGGCATCCTCGGTTTCCGCCACCGTTTGATAGCAGGGAATGTCATCCACAATGGCGCCGAGTTCTTCGAGTGCCTGGGGCAGGTCGGGATTCGCCACCTGGGCCCGCAGCAGACAGATCTTCAGGTTCTCAATGCTTTCGTATTGGGAGAACGACTTGGCGATCTTCTTGCCGATGGCTTCTTCGGGCATCAGGTCCACTTGCAAATGCAACTCGCGCAGTTTCGCCGCCGTGCCCGGCCCCACCGCCGCGATGCGCACCCCGCCGATGTCGCGCGTATCCTTGAACCCTTTGTAGAAATAATCGAAGAACGCCGTGACGCCATTGGTGCTGGTGAAGACCAGCCAGTCGTAGGCGTTCAATTCCAACAGCGCGTCACCGAGCGGATGCAGGTTGGCGGGCGGCGCGATTTTGATGCACGGGATTTCCAGGACATCCGCGCCCAGTTCCGTGAGCCGGTTGCTGAACTCCGCCGCCTGCGTGTGCGCGCGTGTCACCACCACCCGCTGGCCGAACAGCGGTCGGCGCTCGAACCAGTTCAGTTTCTTGCGCAACTTCACCACGTCTCCAATGACCGTCAGCGCGGGCGGCGTTAGGTCCAGTCTGGCCGCGAGCCTGGCGATGGTGCCCAGCGTTCCGTCAACCGATTGTTGCCGGCCCGTGGTGCCCCAACGCACGATGGCCACCGGAGTCTCCGGCGACATGCCGCGGGCGATCAGCCCTTCCGTCAACTCGCCCAGCTTCTTCAGGCCCATGAGAATGACCTTCGTGCCGGGAATCCGCGCAATCTGATCCAGGTCGAAATGACTTTCCTCCCCGCTCGCGCCTTCGTGACCGGTCACCACGGTGAAACTGGAACAATGTTCACGATGGGTGAGCGGAATACCCGCGCAGTTCGGGGCCGCCACGATGGACGACACCCCGGGCACTACCGCAAAGGGCACGCGCGCATCCGCCAACGCTTCCGCTTCCTCGCCCCCACGGCCAAAGACGTAGGGATCGCCGCCCTTGAGCCGCACCACGCATTTCCCCTCGCGCGCCTTCGCGATCATCAAGGCATTGATCTGTTCCTGGGATAGCGCCGTATCCGTGGTACGACTGCCACGCGAAATCAATTCCGCCGTCGTCGGCGCCAGGCGAAGCAACTCTGGATTGACCAGCACGTCGTAAATCACCACGTCGGCGCGGCGCAGCAATTCCGCCCCGCGCAACGTGAGCAAACCCGCGTCGCCCGGCCCGGCTCCCACAAGATAGACTGTGCCTGTTTTGTTCATCAGTTCGAGTGCGGGTGGTTTTACTTTAGCTTTGCTCGTAGGCGCGCAGAAATGCTTCGCGGGAAAAGGCGGATTGGGTGCAGATGGTGCGTAGGGTGGAGGATTTCAAGTGAGGATGGTTGGGCATGGTGAGCGGCGTTTTCGTGCCGTCGAGATTGTCGCGGATCAAAGCGATGTGTTCGCGCTCGTTTACAATCCGAAATCCCAACGTCGCGCACGAATAACGCGGCGTTTGGGCGCGTCAACGGGAAACTTAGGCATGAGTCTCGGCGATAAAAGCATCCAGTACCACGGGCTTGGCACTCAGCACCTCGGGGCCAAAAGTCTCCACGTGGAAACGGATGGCGGATTGACAATCCGCCAGGGCAGCTTCGTAAGTGTCGCCCTGCCCAACGACCACGCCCTTCAAACCGAGTGGATAAGCGACATATCCGTCTTCATAGCGTTCAACGACAATTTTCAGCATTTTCATGGCAGCCAATCTAAATTGCCGGGAGCTTTCGGTAAAGGGTGATTCCGGCGAAAGTAGGTGCGCAGGTGCGCCATTGTCAGACGATACTGTGGCATTTTCGCCCCGCGCAACGTGAGCAAACCCGCGTCGCCCGGCCCGGCTCCCACAAGATAAACTGTGCCTGTTTTGTTCATTCGGGGTGGAGATTAACGAGCACGCGTGAGTGGGGCAAAGCAAAGCGGTACTGACCGTGGTACTAACCGCAGCGAGGTCGGCGGGGTCGGCGAATGCATCAGCCGAATCCGCCGACACAGACGCGCAGACCCTGAACTCGGAGTCGCGACCGCTTCACGGCGAAACGCCCGCAGTTGCCGGTGCAAAAGATGTTCAGTGTTTGCCAAAATTAGTGAAGCCAATAGTCTGCAGAGAGGCTAAAAGGCTGTTATGAACTCTCACCAGTTCACATTGTGCGGTTCTTGTCCATCGGTTCTTGTCCATCGGTTCTTGTCCATCGGTTCTTGTCCATCGGAATGAACTGGGTTTCGGCCCAGTTGCTCCGCAATTTTCAATTCAATTCCGTCATGCCATCGATGTCGTGGTTTCGTGGTCTTTGCGCATGGTGTTTCCATTAGAACATAGATGCGTCCACGACATTTACACAAAAAGAGAGGTTGAATCATGCTGAGGAAACCAATTAACGCAAAGGCCCGGAATCTGGCGAGCGGAGTCTGCCTCTTGCTTGGATTTGCACTTTGGGCTCAACTGGATGACGACACCGATCCGGGACTTGTGACGGCTCCAAAGATCGTTGAGCAGCCTGCAACGCAGACAGCGGCTTTTGGCGCGAATGTAACTTTCACCGTCGCCGCAACCGGAGACGATTTGCGCTTCCAATGGTTCAATGGGGAACACAGACTCGCAGACTATGACAACGTGGCCGGCGCCAGCACGGCTAGTCTCACACTGATAGGTGTGGCGCAGCGTGACGCTGGAAGTTATGCGGTCGTCATCCAGAATCCGCTCGGGGTGGTGACCAGTGCGGTAGCGACTTTACGAGTCAGTTCCACCGTCTTGTTCCTCGACGATTTCGAGTCGGGCACATTGTCCAATTGGACGGCGTTTTCGGAGGTGCGGGGTTTGACTTTTAAGCCCCGGCAAGACGACCCGTTGGCACATTTGGTTGCGATTAGCCGAGGTGGACTGGCAGCGGAAGCAACGCGGCTGACGACTTCTCCAACGCAGAACCGCTCGCCCGCCGGTTCTCACAGCGCCTTGGTTTCAAGTTCCCGGGACAAGATGTTTCACAACCTGGGAATGGAACTCGCGGGCCGAACGAAAGCCACCTTCTGGATTTACGATGATGGCAGCCAGCCACGCTGTTACGGCGAGTTGCGTGGGTATACCGGAGCGGGACATGGATTGTATCGTGAGCCGGGTGGGTTGAAACAGTCGCTGGCCATTGGGCGCTATGGTGTCGGGTTCGGGGCAAACAACGGCACGGGGGTGGTGGCGGGTGAGGTAGTGGACGTAAACAAGTACCAGGGCAGGGTACTGCGCGGGAAGAACACCGGCTGGTTCAATCTAAACAACCCTGGCACTCCTGACCGTTCCGATGGCTGGCACAAATTTGAAATTGAACGGGAAGCGGATGGTACAACTGTCCACTTCTACGTGGACGGCTTCTTGGGACGGACCATTACCGATGCGGACCATGTATTGTTGGATTGCGTTGTTATTGGCTCCGTCGGGGAAGGCACCGGTGTGGGCAACGCTTGGTTCGACGACGTCACCGTCGAGGCTTTTCCCTGGCGCTTTGACTGGCAGCGCAAGGATTCCGTGGGTAAAGGCCTGCCCGACTGGATGCAGTTGCGGGAAACCGGGACGGACTCGCAACAGACCGATATCACGCAGATCAGCACCGTTTCGCAAAGGATGGGTGTCGGCTCCAGTAAAGCCATTGGACGGTGGACCGCGGAGGAATCAGGGATCGTTGCTCTCGATATGCGAGGTGGCGTGGAATACGCACTTGATGCACCGGCGGATAACGCATACCGGATCGAGATCGAAGGCCGCGCGCGTAGTGGGAAGCACTCCGTCGCCCAACTGCCATTGATCATTGCGATTGATGGGGAGACACTCGGTAGATTGGTCTTGGCTTCCAGCGTCGAAACCAATGGCGTTATTCACTGCTTCACGCCGTTCCTCCGTGCGGGGCCGCACACTGTCCGGGTTTATTGGGATAATGTGGAAAGTGATATTTCACTCTATTTGCACGCGATCCGCTTGCAGGCTTTGTCGGGAACGGACGCCAACGCCAACGGCGTAACCGACTGGGTTGAGAACCGCTTGATAAGTCAAAACGGGATTGAGTTGGCGTCAAGTCACAGTCTTGTCTCGCCCGTTTGTGTTGAGGGACGCGGCCAATACTTGAGCATGATGCAGGCTTGGGCGGGGCATTGGCCTGCGGCAATGACGCCGGTGTCCGTCCAACCTGGCGCCGGCCACCGCTGGTACGCCGACGTTCCCCTTGCCCCAGGTGTGCCGACTCAATTGGTGCTGCACTACCAGAACGGTGCCTTGGCTGAAACGCGCGAACTGGTCTGGAAAGAAACCAATCTGCTTGAAGCCGGCGATATGGCTGTACGGAAGGGGGATGCCTTGTTACTGAACGCAGCACCGGAAGGGGTTTCCGAGGGCACAGTGACAATCACGGTTGTGGGCGTGACCAACTACACATCTGATCCAACCGTGCCGGTGATACATCGCTTTGATCAGGCCGGGGACTTTACCGTCACGGGCGCGTTCCTGGTGTCGGGCAGGTTAAGCGCGGCCAGCCGCAGCCGCAGCATCACTGTGAGAGTGGTTGAGGCGTCGTTTGGTGGTCCCGTGGCCACTTGGGCCGCGAAGGGGCGCTACTGGGATGTCTCGCAGTTGCCACCGGAGGTGGTGTTGGATTCGGACCCGCGCTTGCGAGTCGCAGCCGTCACCGAGCAGGAGGACCGTCTCCAACTCCCTCTCTCTTCACCCACCCCCAATGACCGCCAATACCGCCTTACGAACGACGCAGCAGAGGTGCGCCACGTTGTGGCGCGTTTGGGAGTGGATGGTCCAATCCTGGCGAGCACCCCCGTTGAAGGTTTCCGGCTGTTCAACTGTTACGACACCTACCTGAAATATGTTCATATCTACCCGGATGGCAGCCAGTTGGTTGAGGAAGCCCTTGTCCTCAGCCCGGTGCTTCCCAATGTCACTGTGCAAATCCACATCATCGTCAGCGGTGTCGTGTTCGAAGACGGGACCGTGACGAAGACCTTGACCGCTGCTGATTTCGATGAATTGGGGATTTACCGGGTTCGCTACGTGCGCGCCGCCGGGGTCAAATCCAGTGTCTGTCATGTGACAAAGGCCTACCAAGGTGACGTGCTAATTGGCTGGCCTGCCTACGAAAAGTGAAAGGTGCGAGACTAATCCTGTTGGGGCTCGGCACAACACTGTGCGGCTTAACGTTGGCTGCCGGCAGTGAAGCGTCCGTGGGGACGCCTGTATCCCCGAGGAGGGGCGTTGTCAGTGGAAAGTTTGCCGTCGAGTTTGCGCCGGTGGTCGGTAGGGAACTGTCCCCGGCGCGCGTTTCGGATGAATCGCTGGTGTTGGCCGTGAGAATGGAGTTGCGGGCGATAATCGGCGCGGCCGAAGCCAGCTTGGGCGAAAGGATTGAAGCTGTTCATGGTTTGGGCAGGGAATTGGCGCGCGACGAGATTGCGCTTCTCTTTATGTTTTTGAAAACGCCCCCAGCCCGTAAGGAGCAGGAACTTTCCGACCTGCCCGCGCTTAAGAACGACATTCTGAATGTCTTGCGAATGCAAAACTCGCCTCCGCCCGGCTTCACCGACACACTGATTTCCATCTGGAGCAATCCCGCACAGGACGTCGTGCTGCGCGACTATGCCCTGCAACACCTCTTCGTCTGGTATGAGCAAGGCGCCTTGGATGCCGCTGATGCCAGGACGGAAATCGAGGACACCCTCTTTGGAGCGGCGTGCCAGTTCAACAGCCTGGCTGGTACGGCTCTCTTGGGCCTGCACCGGTTGTCGGCGGCTGATCCGGCCTTCAGCCACGGAGAGATCAACCGGCTCGCCCTGCGGCTGATTCAGTCGCCCGCCACGGATTTGGCCACCCGCATCACCGCGATCCAAATTTGTGCCGAGCGCGGCTTGAAGGAGGCGTTGCCAGCCATCGAAGCGGTTGCGCAAGCGTCGGATTGCGTTCCATTGCGGCTTTCAGCCAGCGCCGCTACAACCCGCTTAAGTGGAGAGGAGCGAGACTGGCGCTTGGGACCGTGGACGGGCGGGCAGTTTATCGGCACGCCTGCCGGGCTTGCGGCAACGCTTGGCCCGGCGCCGCGGGACGGACCATACGAGTAACCGGAGATTGCGCATGAAAAGGATTGTGGCAGGGTTGGGCGTGATGGCGTGTTTGAGTTTCAGCGGCGTGCGCGGGCAGAACATTGACAACCCGCCCATCCAGGGGGAGTGCCTCACCTGGCGGTGC
The DNA here is from genome assembly GCA_026125285.1 of Verrucomicrobiia bacterium. Taxonomy (GTDB): domain Bacteria; phylum Verrucomicrobiota; class Verrucomicrobiia; order Limisphaerales; family JADLHS01; genus WYBW01. The sequence goes on from JAHCLO010000012.1 coordinate 133,187, forward strand.
GAAGTGGTGGACTGCCCCGACGGGAGCATGACTTTCGGAGAGCTGGTCATCTGGCCGGAGTCGCCGCTGTGTTTGGGCACGACCATCTCCGCCTCCCCGAACATGGACGCGACCTGCGGCGAGGCGGTTGCGTTGGGTTATTGGGTGCCGTTCACCACCAATTGTCCTCCACCCGCTTTCTACACCAACGCGTGTTCGTATCCCGGTTCGGTCACCAACTGGTGGGTGGTGAATCATCCCGGTTTTTCCGCTTCCGGCGAAGGGTTGGGGGTGCAATTCACGCCGACCAACTGCGGTTCGGGGACCATTTCTTTCTACAATGTCTGGACCAACGTCAGCCCCTGCGACGGGCATGGGGGCTATGGAGGCTGTGGGGGCGGGTTCATTGCGGTGAGCCGGGATTTTACGGTGCTGAACGTGGAGATCGCCGAGCCGCACAAGTTTACCTGTGCGTGCGAGACGGTCAGTTACACGCTCACCAACACGTGCGGCGAAGTGACCTGGGAGGTGTGGCCTGAGGACCCGGGCGGGCCGCGCGCCGTCGGCAGTTCGATTGTCGCGGGCACCAATTGCGGGACGTGGACGGTGAGCGCGCGGTCGGTGGAGAATCCCAATTGCGCCGCCGCGGCGACCCTGACCGTGGTGACGGTGGCGGGGCTGTGGCCGGATGCCGGCACGCAGGTGGCCGAAGACCCGCCGACGTACGTGATTTGTCCCGTGCCGGCCAATGACCCGAATCCCTGGATCACCGTAACGGCTTCCTCGTGTCCCGGGCTGGAAGAAACCAACCTGCCGGCCTGCTGGGAGTTGAGCGGCGGGGTGGGCGCGGGGCGGTTGGAGCGGAAGGTGGATCGCCGGCAGTTGGGCACGACCACCATTACCGCCACGGCGGGTTGCTCCAGTCAGACCGTGATGATCAGGGTGGAGGACACCGAAGCGCCCGTGATCTCCTGTCCGGGAGACTTTGGCGTTTGCACGGATGCAGGCCAATGTTATGCGACGGTGGATTTGAACGCTTACGTGTCGGCGAGCGACAACTGCGGGCCGGTGACAGTTACCTTTTCGCCCGCGGGCCCGCAGTTTGCCAAAGGCACGACCCCCGTGACGGCCACGGCCACGGACCTGGCGGGCAACACCGCCCAGTGTACCTTCAGTGTGACCGTGGAGGATTGCGAACCGCCGACGATTCAATGTCCTGGCAACGTGACGACCACCAATGATCCTGGCCAGTGTTACGCGACCGGAGTGGCGTTGGGCACGCCGGTCACCTGGGACAACTGCGGGGTGGCGTCGGTTTTCAACAATGCGCCGGCGCAGTTTCCCGTAGGGACGACCCTGGTCACCTGGACCGTGCGCGATACGGAAGGCTTTACCGCCACTTGCGTGCAGGTGGTGCAGGTCAACGACACGGAACCGCCGGGGATCACGTGTGCGTCCAACCTCGTGGTGTGCGCGAGCGCCTCCGGCAGCAACATCGTTACCTGGCCGACGCCGGTGGCCACGGATAATTGCTCGGTGGCCAGCGTGACCTGCGACCCGCCGTCGGGATCGTGGTTCGCCATTGGCGTCAGCGAGGTAACCTGCACGGCGGTTGACGCATCGGGAAACTCGAACAGTTGCACGTTTACGGTGAGCGTGGTCAAATTGGACGTGACCAACATCAAGTTCAATCACGACACCAGTTCGTCCGTGTCGGATGCTATCAACCTCCGGCAGGATTTCGCCACGCCCTATGATATTTCCAACGGAGAATGGATCCAGGGCGGAGCAAACCTCCCGGTCTGCTACACGGCGAGCAAAGCGGTGACGATCCGAGTGCGGCTGACGGTCCAGCCGGCGAGTGTGACCAGTGCCGATGTGTGGGCGGCTTCAACCGATCTGGACGGCTCATTGGGAGACATTGTCAATACAACCGTCACGTTCGCTAGCGGGGTGTCCAGCCCTGAATACGTGACGTTCACTGTCTCTGGTAACACCCCGGCTACCATCAAGAAGACCGCCACCGACGTGTGGCAGTGGAAGATGGAAAACCTCAATGGAACCGGTTCTTCGGCGTGCGATCTGAATACCTCAGGCCCGCACACGGTTTACACAATCCTCGCAGACCCGGTTGCGCCTTGGGATAACACAGCAGGCAGTCATTACAATGCATGGTCGAGCGCCCTTGAAGTTGTATGCGACGTAACGCCGTGGGCAGGCGGAACCGCTACCATGGAGACAGCCGCTACGCGCATTGTTGAAAGCATATATGGTTCAGGTCGGTTCAGCTACGATACTACCTATGGTGCTGCCCATTATCTTGCGGCAGGAAACGTCGTTGAATTCACAGAATGCCTTGACAGGCTTGGGGGAGGCATAGGTTTAGGGAGCTTGATAAACTGTACGGACTGCGCCAATTTCGTAACTGCTTTTGTGAACCTAATTGGAGGTGGCTTGTACAGTTCAAGAATGGGATTCAACTTCCTTACGAATCCGTATAGCGCAATTGGCAGAGCAAGTTGGACTCCACCCTCATGGGGTTGGGGGTTCAGTTACCACGAAGTTGGCTGGACTGCTGCTTGCGGCGACTCGGATACGGTGTTTGATGCGTGTCTGAAAGTCGATGGCGACGGGGACCCAAGCGCACCACCAAGATCAGAAAGAACCCCTGCCAACATGATCTTCAGCGATGGTGACCAAAATGCACCTTACGTGTATCGAGAGAGTCTGGCGTCACCCGGAGCGCCGGGATACGGTAGCTGTGTTTCACAACCGGCCACAAGAGTCCGCCGCATGATCCGATAATTGGATGAAGTTTGAGCGCAACTGACACCTTTTCACAATTATGAAACCGAAGTTACAAACAGTACCATTAATTGCCCTTGTGCTTGCGGCAGCTATGATGCCGCATGCATTTATGGCACAGGAGGCAAACACACCGCTCGAAACAACAAAAGTGGTATACGCCTTCACCAATTGGGTTGGGCAGACACGCTCCGGCTACCTGAGCAGTGTTATCAACTGGACCCCTGATTTTGCGGCCACTGGATTTACGAACGTAATCGCGAAAATGAAACCAGATAAGCAAACAGTGTATATGTTGCATCGGGAGGCGGCAGATTCTGTGACGGTGCGGGTTGTTGAGTGTGATACTGTACGCTCGGCGCATGAGGGGCTTGTCGAATTGCTCTCCAATTGTTCCGCCCCGCAGCCACTCCCCGATGGAAAGCTCGCAGGCCTTGACATCGGAGATAAGTGCTATGTTGGTTACCCAACCAATGCCCCACTCGGAGTTCTCTTTGTCAGGAACAACCTGCTCATTCGCATTGACACCGTACAATCAAACATCAACATTCCAAGCATCGCCAGAGCCTTGGATAATCAAGTGAAAACACGCTCCGGGCAACGTTGAGGGTTAAAGGAAATGCCTCTCTGGAATGTCACGTTCATGAGAGATCAGAGCGCCAATAGCCTTCCCGCGATTGATTGCGGCGCAGCCGGGGCCAGCTGCTGGCCCGCTGGTGGATCGCCGGCAGTTGGGCACGAGCACCATTACCGCCACGGCGGGTTGCTCCAGTCAGACCGTGATGATCAGGGTGGAGGACACCGAAGCGCCCGTGATCTCCTGTCCGGGAGACTTTGGCGCTTGCACAGATGCAGGCCAATGTTATGCGACGGTGGATTTGAACGCTTACGTGTCGGCGAGCGACAACTGCGGGCCGGTGACAGTTACCTTTTCGCCCCCGGGCCAGCAGTTTGCCAAAGGCACGACCCCCGTGACGGTCACCGCCACGGACCTGGCGGGCAACACAGCCCAGTGTACCTTCAACGTGATCGTGGAGGATTGCGAACCGCCGACGATTCAATGTCCTGGCAACGTGACGACCACCAATGATCCTGGCCAATGTTACGCGACCGGAGTGGCCTTGGGCACGCCGGCCACCTGGGACAACTGCGGGGTGGCGTCGGTTTTCAACAATGCGCCGGCGCAATTTCCCGTGGGCACCACCCTGGTCACCTGGACCGTGCGCGATACGGAAGGCTTTACCGCCACGTGCGTGCAGGTGGTGCAGGTCAACGACACGGAACCGCCGGGGATCACGTGTGCGTCCAACCTCGTGGTGTGCGCGAGCGTCTCCGGCAGCAACATCGTTACCTGGCCGACGCCGGTGGCGACGGATAATTGCGCGGTGACCAGCGTGACCTGCGACCCGCCGTCGGGATCGTGGTTCGCCATTGGTGTCAGCAACGTAACCTGCACGGCCGTTGACGCGTCGGGAAACTCGAACAGTTGCACGTTTACGGTATCTGTAATCAAGGTGACTCTGAGCAACGTGACATTTTCCGGCACGAATTACCATCCGGTGCTGCAGGATGATGGAAGCGGTGCGTATCCCGCGCCGCACTGGACGACGAACACCAGTTGGCCAGTCTGCTACACGCGGAACACGCATATGGGGGTAAGCGCCGTGTTTCTCGTTGAGCCGCCAAGCTGGTCCGGCCCGGTGGTGGTGCATGGGGACAGCAGCGGGCCGAAACTGCCGGCAACGACCAACACGGCTTCCGGCGGGACGCTGACGGTGGGGCCAATCACGTCCACCAACGCGTTTGCCAACCAGGTGGATTTCTTGAATCCGATGAGCATCAACTGGTCGTACTCGCTGGATTCCGGCGCAAACTGGTGCGACGCAGGCATCAGCACCAATCTGGTGTATGTGACTTGGACCAATAGCTTGAACACAATTCACACCCTGCTTGATGTTGGGTGTCGGGCCGCCCAAGGGGCTATCGGGATCGTCGGTGCGAACGATGATCGAGTGCTTGATGCAGTCTGGGCGGAGATTCAAACCCTGTCCATACGCAGAGCCTCTGACAATGTCATGCTCACGTATTACGGCTTTTATGATGTGAACACGAATGGTGCATGGGATCCTGGTACGGACGTCAATCGTAACACTCCAGACCTTTGCATTGTGACGGATGCTGCAAACTTGATTAGTGCGGGCAATGGGCAGTGTCGTTCCTGGGCCGATTTCATGCTCCAAGCTCTGCGGGCGCAAGGGCTGGCTACTGTAAACGGTGGTCCTGTGGCGCTTCAGGCAGTGGTCATCAAGTCACCCTACGTGGCGTTTGCCGTTCAGAACTGGGCAACCACTGGTAGTTCCCCACGCACGGTCATATCTCTTGATGCAGGTGTAGACGGGGCAACTCCAGCAGTACCTAATCCTTCATCCGACGAGGCTGCAGATTCTCTAGGTGCGGCTGGACAAGGCAATTCCCCCAATCCGCCATCTAACTTCTACAATCATTGGATTGTAAGGCGAGGACAAACTTATTACGACCCGAGCTACGCCTTAGGTCCTTTTACCGACCGCAAGGTGTACGAAGAAGCGGCATTTGCTGGCAGGCACCGCTTCCGCTTGCTCTATGATTCGCCGGCTAACGATGGAGATCCGGACAACCACTCTGACGAAATCAACAACTATCCGTAATGTGTGCCAGTAATATTGTTATGAAAATCAGCCTTTACGTCTTGTTTTTTGTTTTGAGCCAGATATTGCTGCCCTACGCCGAGGCGCAGGTTTCCACAAATGTCCCGGCGCCATCCCCACGCCAATTACACCTGCAAGCTATCCAAGCATACAGGACACTTCTGGCGGAGAGAGACTTCAACAAACTTCAGACGATGGCGGCGCAGTTGAAATTGCAGAGCACAGAACCTTGGTTTGAGTCCGCGTTAATGATACTGGTGGAGGGAATCAGGTCCGACCGCGGGGTTGAGTTAACAAACGGTGTTGACATTGTCGTGCCCAGCCGGGTCCGGGCAGGAATGATGGAAGCAGGTGGTGGCACCATCGTGAGGCAAGATGTTTTTACGGAAGGTGGGCGTGCCGCATGGGTGTTGGAGCGGCTGCTGGTTGTTGATTTGCCGGAGGTTTCGTCTGGTATGTCAGCCGACACAAAGGAGGATGCCGTTTTGGATGCTTTTTTCCTTGTGAAAGAGTTCCTGCTGCCAAGCGAAAGAAAGACCGACCTTTCCAAGCTTTCTGATTCCGATAAGCTGACTCTTGCAGCGGCAGGCGAAGCATCCGAGAGCGCATTGGCTATGCTTTCAAAGGAGACAAACGTTGACATCAGAAAGGCCGTTGCGAAGCATAGTAATACTCCCGTGCAAGTCTTGGCACGGTTGGCATACCGCGACCAGAGCGCTGAAGTCCGAGATCTTGCGGAATCGAATTTGGCGAAAGCTCGTATGCTACCAAAGCATTAGCACAATGCTGCAAGCAACCTTGAAATGGTTCGTTCTCATTGTTTGCTTTGCCTGGTGCCTGGGCGGCCCCAGTGGTGACAGAATCACGAGTCCTCCAACCACCGCTTCGCTCCACCGCACAAGCGATCCAAGAAAGGTCCTCATCCAGCCTACACGAGTCACGCTCCAACAGCACGGAACTGCGAACCACCGCAGTTTCAGTGTCCCGGCAACGTGACGACCACCAATGATCCTGGCCAATGTTACGCGACCGGGGTGGCCTTGGGCACGCCGGTCACCTGGGACAACTGCGGGGTGGCGTCGGTTTTCAACAATGCGCCGGCGCAGTTTCCCGTGGGCACCACCCTGGTCACCTGGACCGTGCGCGATACGGAAGGCTTCACCGCCACGTGCGTGCAGGTGAAACCGGCCTCCGAAAACTTGCACCAAGTTTCGCCTGAGCGCGTCAGTTGCTATTACTTCAGAACCGGCTTCGCCTTTGCCGATTCCCAATGGCCGAAGCGATCCTTGGGCACTCTGGCTTTTTCCGGATAGATGAAATAGACCGCGTTTTTCGAGTGGGCCCAGGCGTCCACCAGATTCGCTCGCGGGAAGATCTTGCGGACGTTCTTGCTCGTGCCGGGATCGTTGACAATGACGTCGCCGGTGGCGGTGAAACCAACGCACACCACCAAATGGCCGCTGGGTTCACGACCCTTTCCCCGGAAGCGATTGTAGCAGAGCGACAATCCCACCGGGATGCCGCGCGCAATCCAATCTTCCAATTCCGACACGTCGGTGAGGCGCGTGGTGTAGGCGCGCATGCCGGGCAGCGCGCCCGCGTAGGCGGTGTTGAAAACCCAATTGCCCGTGCCGCCCCATTTCGGATCGTGAACCCCGGTCACGATTTCCGGCACATCGTGATCCAGGCTGGGACGCTTCAAGACCCGGCTCCAATGCGCCATCATCATGGAGACGGTGGTGGGGCTGCACAACACGCCGCCGTTTTCGTAGGCCATTTGTGAACGTTCGGGCACGGCAAGGGTTTTGCCCCAGGCCGCGCGATTCGGCGGGAGTGATTCGCGCTGCGCGCCGGTGTCCGTCAGCGAGAGGCCCAGGAATTTCAACTTGGGCTTTTCCCGTCCCGCGCCTCCCAGTGTCAGTCGAACTTGGAAACATTTCGTGGGTTCACGCAGAATCAGCGTATCGGTGTCCACGTTGCCGTCGGCGTCCTTCTGCCGGCGCACGCTCTCGCGCGGGTGCCGCGCGGGATCACCGGACCAAAGCCCGAGAACGTACCACTTGGTGGTGTGACTCGGATAAATCGCGCGAGCCTCGATCTTGAGATAGGCGCTGGCGGGCATTTCCACGTTCCAGGAGGCAATCAGTTCATCCCAAGCGATGCGACTGTGGATTTCGCGTGAAGTCAGAATGATTTCGCCCGGTTGCTTCCCCGGCGATTTCTTGAATGTGCCAAACGATTTGAACGCGATGAATTGCTGACCGCGCGCGTCGAAGGGTTCGCTGGAAACGTTCATTGGAGGGAGACAGAGCACTGCCAGTGCAAAGCAGACTGATCGTAACAGGGACCGGGCGGAGATGTGGTTAACCAACAACAACTGGCGCATGACAGCGCGGATGATGTCAACGGCACGGGGTTTTCACCAGTTCAATCCGGTGTCACATGGTTCCGAGCGCCAGTGCCCAAGTCCAGATGACGAGTGCGGTGAAAATGAAACCGGCCAGGAAGTTGACGGTCGGGCGGGTTGTCCAGTCTCCGGTCAGCGTCAGCAAGACGCCCAAAACCAATCCCGAGATGAAACCGCCAAAGTGCGCCATGATGTCCGTGCCCGGCGACATGCCCAGCAACGCGAACAGCATCAAGCCGCCTGCCACGCCGCCAAGAGCGATTCTTAACGCATTGGGATTGCGGCGGAGCAGACTCATGGATTGCGCCGCCACCAATCCCAGCGCGCCCATGACCACGCCGGACGCGCCCAAGCCGCGGAAATCATCGCCGCGCACCAGCCAGGACAGTACGTTGCCGCCGGCGCCAGCCAGAAACGCCGCCAATAATCCCACGCCCGTGCCGTAACGTCCCATGGCCAGTCCGATTAGGATGAAACCGAACACAGCGTTCGCCGCCAGATGCGCGAGGTCGCCATGCAGCAACGTGGCGGTGAACAGTCGCCACCATTCCCCAGCGGCGGCCGCCTTGGCGTCCATGATCCCGGCGTCGCGCAACGCCGCGTTGCGATCGCTTAACCAGTAGAACGCGAACGTCAGCAGGACCCACGCGGCGCCAGCCCAATCGAAGATGGTGTGCGTCTTGAAGATGGGTTTGCGCCACGGCCAGCCGAGATTCTCAACTCGATAAGTCCGGATGGCCGCCACGGATTTGTCGTAATCTTCCGGTGCCACCACCAGGGTCCAGCGTCCATCCTCGATCTGTTCAATCACCGGTTCGATGCCCTGGCTGGCGAGCACCAACCCCCAGTCCATCGCCTGCCGCTTTGTGCGTGCGGGGATGCGCGCGACGGGTTCGAGGTTGGGTGGTTGAGGGTTCAGTTGCATCTGCGTTGGTCATTTATTCTACAGTCTGGGCAGAACTGTCCAGCAGTTCGTTTTCGGGAAAGCGCGTGGCCCGCTGGTTCGATGGTCACTGACAAACAGTGAATCCCTGACCAAAGTCCATGCCCGGCTTGCACGGGTGGGCTGAGGCGTTGTTGGCGTAGCGCAGAGTTGAACTCTGCTGTATCACAGAATTGGATTCTGCGGCCCCAGGGCGGGGTCAAACCACGCCCGGGTTTCGCATCACCGCGCCGACTGCAAGTCGGCGATCCAGCCCAGCGCGGCCCGACCGCAACCCAAGGAGCGCGGACAGCTTTGTCCGCGCGAACCTCGGCCTTGGAACTCGCGGACAAGGCTGTCCGCGCTCCGGGAAATGCGTCGCGGCTTGGGACGATTGCCAAAGATACGGCAGAATTCAATTCTGCGCTACGATCCTGCGTTACGAGCGCCCACGCTCAGAGATGTCACTCGTGGCTGGAACCAATTTTGCTTTCCAGTTGAACCGACCGCATAGTACGGCCACGCCTAACGCCTGAATCAGTGCGGGGCTTGGGCGGCGAAACAATGATCATTTGCGACCATGAAAATGATTCAACCCAACTGCCGCGTGCAGTTTGCTGCGGAGGACATTGACTTCATCGTGTCGGTGCTCGGCAGCAAGCTCGGCAATGCCGAGTGCCTGATCAGCCTCCTGGCCGATGAAGAGTCGCGCGATCTGATCCTCGATGATGAGGCGCTCCTGCACGCGCTGCTGGAGCGGCGCAGCTGCCTGCGTGTCTCCACGCACTTTTATTTCTACGTCCTCGTCCGGCACGTCTTCCTTCGTTCGGACATCAAGGACCGCGCCGTGGCGGATTACGTGGCGGAATTGTTGGCGGAATTCGCGCGAACCGAACACGCCCGCTGCGTCGTGCCCGGCCAGCCCAATCCACTGGATTACTTCTTCGAGATGCTCGCGGCGCTGCAAACCGCGGACGACCGGACGAGCTTTCACATTCGCGTGCATATTGGCAACCAGTCGCTGTTTCTTTCGGGCGTGTTTCCCGAGCGCATCCGGGTGCGTGCGGAAAAGCGCGGCTTTCCCGATTTGAAATACTACGAGGCCCTGGGCCGCTCGCAATACCGAGCCGCGAGCGACCATCGTCTGGCCCAACGCTACGAACTGACCAACATCCTGAGTACGTTGTCCGAACGTTTTGAAGCAACCCGGCTCGCTTTGAATGAAGTTTCCGACCGATTGTTTTCCGTGGGCGAACCGAACTACGCCCTCGACGCGCTCCTGGCGGCGAAGCCTGCCGAAGGCAGTTCGAGCGAAAGCTGAACCGTCGCGCGCTTCATCCGCACAATCCCAGAGGCTCGATTTCGACGCGTATGCCGTCTGGCGTCGGGTTGCCGAATTTTCCACCATCCCCGCGCATCGCCCGCGCCATGTCTGCCCAGCGGTTGGAGTTGATCGAGTCAACGTCTCTCCAACACCATTGCCCTTTGGGGTTCTTTGCTGGCTTCGGCGGTATCAATCCGCGCGGCTCAAGACGGCGGGCCGCGAACGGCCCGGCGCCGCTTCCAGCGGACGAGGGCCGGGGTGAGACTTCGCCGAATCCCGATTCGGGCTTTGCCCCCTGAACCGTAGCCGCCGACGTGAGGAGGCGGATTCGCCTGAGGTGCAACGTTGTCCGCCTCCTCACGTCGGCGGCTACGAGCAAAGGGTTCGGGGGAGAAGCCTGAGAACCGTCACCGCGCGCCGACCTTTTGACGGCTCGAGGACGCACCGTCGGCTCTCCCTCAGCCTCCATCCCGGTCTCGCTGGGAGAGGATTCGCCACATTCAGACGCGCGCATTGCACCCTTGAACCGGCGAAGCGTCCGTCCCGCTCGCAGAGTGGCGCTGAAACCGCACGCACTCCAGACGCTTCGCGACCTTTCCGCGTCAACCAACTGCGCGCAGCGTTTGGAGTGCGGCTGATTCATCGCCGCTTTGGGCGAAGGGGTTCGTAGGGAAGTGGCCCTCGGCTGTGCTGCGAGCTTTCGCGGCGCCCGTGCCTCCTTGCCGCTTCCACTGAAAACATCGAGGAGCCCCAATTTGCCGCAGCCTTCGGAGTGCGTTTTCTTTACGTTTGGCAACCTCAGGGCCGGGCGTTAGCCTTCCCACAGCAACTCAGATGCAACAAGCAAGGGATATCAGACCGCGCAAAATTCGAAACATGGCAAGCCGCCAGGAGGATCCATTCTCGGAGACGAAGGGAAGCTCAACCTGCATCTTGTTTGCGGTGTTGGTTCTGTTGGGGGGAATCGTCGCCGGCACTCCAGCGGCGGGTCTGGTCGCGACCACTCCGCTTTCGATGTCCGATGAATTCATGGGCTTCAATTTCGGCAAGGAACACGGGCTGCCGGACGATGATGTGCGGGCCATTCTCCAAACGCGCGATGGCTCGCTGTGGATTTTGACCCAGCAAGGTCTGGCCCGATTCGATGGCTCCGGCTTCACGGTGTTTGACCGGGCGAATAGTCCCGATTTCGAGAGCGACGACCCCCGGGCACTGGCGGAAGACGCCCAAGGCCGCTTGTGGGTGGGGGGAAAGAACCTGTTGCTACGGATGTCGGGCTCTGCTCTTGAGCGGGTGAAACTGCCTGGCTTGGAACGGATTGTTCACTCCTACCCGCTTTGCGCGGACCCCAACGGCGGGATGTGGATCGGAGGCGAAACCACGGTGGCCCTCGTCGAGGATGGGAGCGTGCGCGTTTTCGGGGCTGAGAGCGGGTTGGAAACCGGCGGCATGGTACGCACGTTGGAGATGGATCCGGACGGCACGCTCCATGTCGGCACCTTCGACGGCTTCCTCCGATTGAATGTGGAGCGGCAGCAATTCGAGCGCATCAAGATGACGCCGCGTTCGCCGGGAAAGGAAATCGCCGCGCTGGCGTTGCACTCCGGCCGCGCGCGCCGATTCTGGGCCATGTTCTCGGAATGGCATGATCCAAGATATTTCCACGGCTTTCGCGGGTGGCTCGCATTGCAGCGCGGTGATTCCTGGGAACCTATTTTGAGTGCCGAGGGGATGGACCTCGCTTTCAGTCACGGGAGTTTATTCGTCGTCGAAGACAGTGCTGGCAACGTGTGGCTTCCGGCGAAGCCGGATGGGATTAACCGGATTCGCAACAACACTCTTGAAAACCTGACACTGGCGTTCCCCCGCGGCTCGGACGTTGCGACGTGTCTGCGCGAAGACCACGAAGGCAGTTTGTGGATGGGCACCTTGCAGAGCGGGCTTTGGCGCTGGCAGCCGCGGCGGATGCGAAGTCACTCCGCGCCCAAGGCGCTGCCGCACGAAAACACCTGGGCGGTCTGCGAGGGTTTGGACGGCGCAATGTGGGTCGGGACCGACGGTGGGCTGGCTCGCTTCAGTGACGGGCGCTGGGAGCAGTGGACCACCGAACACGGACTGTCTCGCAATAACATTCGGGCGCTGGCCGTGGATCGCGAAGGCACGGTCTGGATCGGCACGGGAGAAGGTTTGAATTCCTGGCGGGACGGCACGATAACGCGGCACCCGATTCCTGGCGATTGGTTCGAGTCGAAAATTCGTGCCATCCTCCCCACCCGCGAGGGTGCCCTGTGGGTGGCGGGGGCAACGGGGCTTCATCGCTTGCTGGGCGATCAGCGGACTATGTTTACCACGGCGGATGGGCTGGGGAACAATGACGTTCGGGCGCTGTTGGAGGATTCCTCCGGGCGATTGTGGATCGGCACATTTGGCGGCGGACTCCAATGCTACGAGAACGGACAATTCACGACGTTTTCCACCACCAACGGACTCGCCAGTGGTTTTGTCTGGGCTTTGCACCAGGACGCCGAGGGCGGGATCTGGATTGGCACGGAGTCCGGCCTGCACTGGCTGCGCGACGGCCGCATCGCCTCGTTTGGCAGAGCGCACGGGCTGCCGGACAATCTCGTGAACTTCATCCTGGAGGACGATTGGGGCCAACTGTGGATCAGCCATGATCGGGGCATCTACCGCGTCCGCCGATCCGCGCTCATTGACCTGGCCGAGGGGCGGACTGACGCGGTGCAGTGCGTGAGTTACACCAAGGCCGATGGCCTGCCCAGTGAGGAAACCAATGGCCAAAAAAGTTATCCCCCGGCCGGCAAAGCCCGCGATGGACGACTTTGGTTCGCCACCACGAAGGGCGTGGTGGTTATTGACCCCACGCAACACCATGAAGAGGAATCGCCGCCGCCGGTGGTGATCGAACGCCTGCGGGCCACGGGTGAATTGGTTTTCAGCCGCGATCCGCAGGACCCGTTGTCGCCGGAACGGACGCTGGCCACGAACGCTCCATCAGTTCAGCACGCCACCAACCGGTCACCGATGCGCGACCGGAACAAGAACCGCAAGGCCGCCTGGGCGGGAGGGTTTTCTCGTTTGTCCGACAATCCCCTGTACCGTCTCCCTCCCGGCAGCGGGCGCGTGCTGGAGTTCGCCTTCACCGCCAACACCTTCGTGAATCCGGAACGGGCGCGGTTCAAATACCGCCTGCTTGGCCTGGACGAAAAGTGGATTGATGCGGGCACGCGGCGGCAGGCGTTCTTCACGAATCTGAAACCGGGCAACTACCGTTTCCAGGTCGTCGCCGCCAATCACCACGGCGTCTGGAATGAAACCGGAACGACCTGCGCCTTCTCCATTGCGCCGTTCTTTCACGAGACGTGGTGGTTTTACCTGCTCTGTGGCGGCACGGGGCTGGCCGCAATCGGCGCGTTCGTGGTCTGGCGCGTGCGGGAGTCGCGGAAGATTTATCGCCTCGAACGCCAGGCGGCCGTGGCCGCCGAACGGTCGCGCATCGCGCAGGACCTGCACGATGGCTTGGGCGCGGACCTCACCCGACTGACCACGCTGGCGGAACTGGCCAGCGACGCGTCCTCCCAAACCTCGCGCGATCATTTGCGAAAGCTGGCCCGCACTTCGCGCGAAACCACGCGCGGCCTCAAAGACCTGATCTGGATGGCCAATCCGGCCAACGACACGCTGGAGAGTTTTTTGGATCGTCTCTGTCAGAACGCCGAAGAGTTTTTGCGGGACACCCAAATCCGCTGCCGCTTTGACCTCGCCGCCGACCTCCCGCCGCGGCCGCTTTCGCTCGAGCAGCGCCGCAATCTCTTGCTTGTGGCGCGCGAGGCCCTCAACAATGTTGTCAAACATTCCGGTGCAACGGAGGTCCTGATCACCGCGCGCTGGCGTGGCGGAAACCTGGAGTTGATGATCCGCGACAATGGGCGCGGATTTGATGCCAGCGCCGTACGCTCCGGAACGATGGGGTTGAGCGGCATGTGCCGACGGATTGAGAATTTGGGCGGCCAGTTTGAACTGGAGAGTTCACCCGAAGCCGGAACAAGAATACGGATTCAAGTCAAGTGGCAGACCGCAGACCATGCAAAACCATCAGAATGACATCCGCGTGGCGACCATCGAGGATGACGATGAATATCGCGACCACCTGACCGCTGTGATCAACGGCGAGGCAGGCTATTGCTGCGTGGGTTCCTATCGCAATGCCGAGGTTGCCCTCACGCAATTGTCCTGCGTCCAGCCCGACGTCCTCCTTCTGGACCTGGAACTGCCCGGTCGCAATGGGCTCGAGGTCATCTCCGAACTGGTGGCCCGCTGGCCCAAGCTGGCAATCATTGTCCTGACGGTGCATGACGAAGCGGCGAAGATATTCACGGCATTGGAAGCCGGGGCGATCGGTTATCTCGGCAAGCCGGTTTCCTCGGTGCAGCTCTTGGAGGACATCACCGAAGCTCACGCGGGAGGATCGCCGATGTCCACTTCGATCGCCCGGCTGGTGGTGCGGAAACTTCATGCCCAGGGCCGGCTGCGGAAAAGCCTGGATCAATTGACGCCCCGTGAACTGGAAATCCTCGATCACATTTCCCGGGGCTTGAGCACCAAGGAAATCGCCAGCCAACTCGAGTTGAGCGAGCGCACCATCAGCAGCCATCTCCGCAAGATTTACGACAAACTCCAGGTCCATTCGCGCAGCGCCGCGGTGTCGCGATACCTCACGCGGAATACTTAGAATCGGTTGCGTGAGCCGCTGGTTGGTGGGGCGAGCCTAATCGTGAGCCGAAGCCAACCGGGGTTTCAACCCTCTGCGGCTCGTCCGTAGCCTCGCCCCACCTGGTCAATCTCGTTCTGGCGCAGCCGCCACGCGGCGGTGCTGGGCGGTGGGCCTGTTAGTTTTGAACGAGCGCGCTGACTTGCGCAGAAATGCGCAAACCGACGCGCTCGGCTGGCTTCTTTTCTCACCCGTTGCGCACATTGACGGATAGGCGACGGCGCTGACTCCGGTAAGATGTCTGGTGTGGCTGTCGCGCTCCCTGCGGGTCGAATCACATCGTAAGAAAATGAAACCCATAATCACCTTGGAAACCAATCCCATGCAAACCCAACTCAGAATCAGACTGGCTGCCGTAATGGCTGGGTTATGCCTAGCCCTTTCGGCTGAAGCCCAAACCATCACCTGGCAGGAGAATTGGGAACTGCCAAGCGCTGAGGACAACTGGTTTGCCGACAATGGCTACTGGGAAATCGGTGTGCCCACCTACGGACCACCCGACCGTGGTGACGGCTGGCGGGCACACCAAGGGACAAATGTCGCAGCAACGGTTTTGAATGGGGACTACACCGATAACCGCCAAAGCCGTTTGATCAGCTCGCCCGTAACGATCCCGCACGCTAATCAGAATCCGCGGTTGCGTTTTTGGCACTGGTGGAGTTTCGGGTGTGGTGACTATGGTCAGGTGCAGATCAGCACCAATGGCGGAAGCAGTTGGGTAAATTTGTCTGGTGCATATAGTGCCGATAGCAGCGGACGTTGGTCGAGGGGTTGGTTGGATCTGACTCCTTACGCTGGGAAATCAGTTTTGCTGGGACTACTCTTCAGCTCCACCACTGCGGGATGCGGAACCACTGTAGGCTCTGGCTGGTATGTGGATGAAATCATGATTGAGACAGGACCCGAACCAAGCTTTGCACCATTAGAAAACTTTGAAACCGGCTGGGGTGGCTGGAAGGCAGACTACATTGGTGGTAATGCCACGGACTTTGCGATTTGGGAGATTGGTGTGACTACAACCGGCCCGGGTGCAGCCCATGCCGGAACAAATGTCGCGGCGACCGTCTTGAACGGCAACTACCCCGAGGATCGCGACAGCCGTTTGGTCAGTCCGCCGTTTGTGGTTCCCCCGGCCATTCTGAATCCTCGGCTTCGTTTCTGGCACTGGTGGAGCTTTGCCTGCGGAGACTATGGCCAGGTGCAAATTAGCACCAACAACGGCGCGAGTTGGCAGGCTCTGTCTGGTGGATACAGCGCTGACAGCAGCGGACGCTGGTCGAGAGGTTGGCTAGACTTGACGGCGTATGCGGGTATGACTGTTCGGTTGGGCCTCTACTTTCATTCGCAGTCTGCCGGCTGCGGAGGCACTGTCGGTGCGGGCTGGTATGTGGATGAGTTAGCAATCGAGACGGGCTCAGAGCCTAGTTTTAACCCGTCGGAAAACTTTGAAGCCGGCTGGGGTGGGTGGAAAGCGGATTACTTCGGCGGAAAAGCGACGGACTCCGCGATCTGGGAGATCGGTGTGCCGACCAGCGGCCCGGGGGTGGCTCATGCTGGAACGAACGTCGCGGCGACCTACTTGAACGGCAACTACCCCGAGGATCGGGACAGCCGTTTGGTCAGTCCCCCGTTTGTGGTTCCCCCGGCCATTCTGAATCCCCGGCTTCGTTTTTGGCACTGGTGGAGCTTTGCCTGCGGAGACTATGGCCAGGTGCAAATCAGCACCAACAACGGTACGAGTTGGTCGGTGCTTGCCACATACTCCACGAGTTCACCATGGACTCGTCCTCAGTTGGATCTCATTCCCTATGCGGGACAACCTGTACGTTTAGGTCTTAACTTCCACTCGCAGTCCGCCGGGTGCGGCGGCACTGTCGGTGCGGGCTGGTATGTGGACGAAATTCGATTACTCCATGACCCAGGATTGTTCCTGATTGGTTCACCGGTCGTGAGAACCCAGGACATGGCTTGCGTTTCGCTGGCAATCGCGGTGGATTCTCCCGCTTCTGGCGCGAGCTTTGTTATCGAGGCACCAGCCGGAAATCTGAACAATGCCATTCTCAGCACGGAAGGATGTTGGTCGGGGACCATCACGCCACAGTCGGCCACTGAATGGCTGGTCAACCTACAGAGCAGTTGCACCGCTGGTTCCGCGGGGGTGGAAGCCATTGGGAGCATTTGCTTCACCGCCGTTTCGCCGCACTCCGCGTTTGTGCCGCTCACGGTCAGCAGTCTCGTCATCAGCAACCTGGCCCCGGCGCAGGCGTTCGGGACTAGAGCCGTCAACATTGCCGACGAGCCATTGTTGGAAGCATGGTTGAACAGCAGCAAGAATCGGATGCTGACAATCTACGGCAAGGCGAGTACTGCCTATGTAATTCACCAGTCCACCAACCTATCGGCAATTCGTCCGTGGCTGCCGGGATGGACGAACACTGTCCCCGCCAGCTTGGTCACCAACATTCCCGTGAGCGGACCTCTGTCAAACGCACCCGTTCTGTTCCTGGATGCGCTTGAGCAATAATGTTTCGCTAAAGCGACTTCCGGAGTGGTGACGCCCTGGGTGTGTGAATGTGAGAAGGGACAGACACATGGATTCAAATCACGAATCTGCCGCTGACCACGCTGCCGTTCACGTACACCGAACCTGCGGCGGTGCCGGCGCGATATTACCGCGCCGTAAAGCAATGATCCCGCACCTGCGACAGCAGTTGGCTCTAATTGCCGGTCTGACCGCGGTGGCACTGGCCGCCGGCTGCGCTTTTGACATCAGTCACGTCCGCCAGCAGCCGGCGCAATTCACCGCCGCCGCCTCGCCCGTCCGGGAATTCGTTCTGACCCAGGAGGTCAAAGCAAAACTCGGCACCGGTTTTCCCACCGTGCTCAAGGCGGGCACGCACTGGCGGCAAGTTGGCCGCCTGACGGAAGGCGACGTCTTCGCCACCAGCGATCAGATTGTGATGGTGGAAGCCTCGAACATGTACGAGGCGCACCTGGTCGTGACTGACGGCTGGCTCAAAGGATTCTATTTGCCCGTCGAGAGGTCCTTCGTTGCGGTCACCCGCCCCATTTTGCTGCCGATCAAACCCCCCAATCCAAACCAACCATAACCCCATGAAAAGAATCAACACCTTGTTCCTCGTGGCCGCATGTACTGCCATGCTTTCCGGTTGCGCGACCGGCAAGAAATTCAGCGAAGCCAGGTCCACGCTTCCTCCGCTGGCCGCAGATCAAGGACGAATCTTCTTCTACCGGGTTTCCGCGGTCGGTGCCGCCGTGCAGCCGGCCGTGAAGCTGAACGGTGAAAAGATCGGCACCGCCAAACCGAAGGGAGTCTTTTTTGCCGATTGCGCTCCAGGCAACTATCAGGTGGAAACCAGCACTGAGGTGAAGCGCCAACTGAGTCTCACGCTGGAGAAGCAACAGATTCGGTACGTGCGGCTCAACGTTTCATTGGGCTTTTTCGTTGGCCACGTATTCCCGGAACTGGTCGAGAATTCAGTCGGCGAGCAAGAAGCTGCCAAGTGCAAATTCATCGAGACGAAATAACTTCCGTCAATGGAATGCTGGCCGGGAGTGTTTGGCTTTACCGCCGTTTCGCCGCACTCCCACTGCTCTAGCGCCGGGCCTCTTGGAGAAACAGAACAGAAAAGTGTTATGAATAGACCCAGAATCGCCTCCATGATCCGCCGGCGCGCTCTCCTTGCGGCCGGTGTGTGCTTCACTTTTGTCGCCACCCCGCCAGCCGTCCTCGCTGGCCCCGTGCCCCCAGGCGATGATTTCAACGACGGCGTTTTGAATCCCAGTTTGTGGGGACCGGTTCAGATGGAGAACATCACTTGGCCCATGCTGGTTGAAACCAACGGTCACCTCGAGTTTCAAGGAACGGACTTTGCCGGCAATACCTGGCTTGGTAGTCAGGGCAGCTACACGCAGGATTGGGAGGTGCGGGTGGATGTGAATTTGGCGGAACTGGAACTGACGCAGGATTATGCCGGCGTGAGCATCGTGCTGGCCGTCGGGCATGATGACGACGATGTCACCTTGGGCGACAGAATGGATGTTTGGCTCAGTCTTGATCGGGACTCATCCACGGAGTATTACCGGACATTCAACGCGTGGACTGGCACCAATGGTTGGGACACGGGCTACACATGGGCGGACACTTCGACCACCCAGGCCACTCTGCGAATTGCCTACACGGCCACCGCCAGAACCCTCACCGCGTGGATTGACCCGGATGGCAGCGCAAATGGGTACAGTTGGACCGGCCTGTTGTCGGAGCGCGTGGACAACTTGGGCGCGGACTGGGGCATGAACACGGACTCCCGCTTCATCATTGGCCTTGGAGCCAGCGCCTTTTGGCACACGGTTAATCCCAGTGACGGGGTCTTTTTCGACAACTTCGCCGCCAGTGGGGGATTTCTGCCGCCCGTCCTGCCACCAACCACCGTTCCCGGCCTGTACTTGACCAATGCGGTTCTGCTGCCCAACGGTTTCGCCCAATTCGAACTCGTCACGCCTTCGACCAATGCTTTCACCCTGCAATACTCCTTCGATCTGCGCACTTGGAAGTACTGGACCACACTCTGGGGCGCCGACCACCATTCGGTCCAGACGCCTGGTCCGATCTCAGAAGTGGGGAACACGGTGTTCGTGCGCGCCGCCCCGTTTGGGCAGGCCATGCACCAGTTTACCTTCGACTTCCGATGCTCGTGGAATGGGGCGTTGGAGAACGGTTCGCCCGCGCTCTCCTGGCCTCTAGCTCTCGACAACTGGCAGGCCAAACTCGAGGTGGGCAACACCACCAATCTACCATCGGCGAATGAGGTCACGTTCAGCGGCCCTGCTGGCAGCGGTCTCGTTGACTTGCCGGTCGAGTTCTGGCCGGATGACGACTACTCGGGAACCTACGAGTCCGACATCATTGATCTCCCGCCCGCGCCGCCCGGCGGAAACTGGGTGGTGGAGTACGGGACAGCGAATATGAACGTCAACCACCCAGACCCGCAGGTTGCAGGCCGGTTCGTGGTGGTGGTCCCCAACTTCGTGGTCAGCAATGGGCTGTTGACCTCCGTGTCGTGGACGTATCGCCATCCCAGCACGGGGGCGAATCTGGGACCGCGGCCCGGGTTTGTTCGGCGTGTGGAGTTCACCTTGTACGGGCCGGACTTCGCGCAATGCAGCGAGAACGACTACGACATTTTCTATCGGCAGGTGACGGATCCAGGCATCACGAATTTCATAGTCAGCCCGCCGATTCCCTGGAGCAATCCGCTTTGGCAGATCGGATATGTGGACGACTTGAACAACACCTACACGTTAAACTATTCGTTTGGGAATCTGTATCAGGTCTTCGGGGCGAACTCACTTACCGGAGTGGACTGCGACCCGATGCTTGATGGTTGGACTCTACTGGGCAGTGCCACCAACACCGCGACCTTCATAGGCAGCTACGATTATTATCTGATTCGAGCGCCGAAGCATAATGTCGCGAAGATTGACGCCGTGCGCGGATCAAACAGCAGCTACTACGGCACGTCCTACACTGGCAACACGGCTGACGCTCAAAACATTGACGGGCCGCCGGACGGGCTTTATGCCACGCTGGGAAAGACTCCGCGCGGCTTCTACACCGGCGGATTCTTCATCATCAATGTCACCGGAGCAGGGTTGAGCGGGATCACGGTTTACGCCTTGCCGTGACAACTCGCCTGACCATGATCAGGAATTTCAACCTGACGACGGCACCATTCAACTATATCGAACCCGCCACGGTGCCAACTCGCTTCAACCGGGCGGTGAAGCAATAAAGTCAAGGCACGGCCCTCGCATCCGCGCTCCGGTCAGTTCAGCAGGCCGAGACCTTCGACGAGGGAGCGGCTGTGGGCAGGGTCGGTTTGGAGGATCACCTGCCAGCCGCGCGCGGCGCCGCCGTCCACGTTCTCCTGACGGTCGTCGAGGTAGAGAATTTCCGGGCCGCGCTTGCCGGACAGTTCTTCCAGGGCTTCGTAAATTCGCGGATCGGGCTTCATCGCGCGGACTTCGTAGGAGAGAATGTAGCCATCGAAGTTGGCGAAGAAGGGGAAGTTCCGGCGGATGTGGAGGATCGCCAGATCGTTCGTGTTGGAAAATATGTAGGTGGGAACACCGCGTTGCCGCAGCGTGGCGTGGAGTTCCACCATCTTCGGAATCTCCCAGAAAATGTCCGCGAAGAAGCTGCTGAACTCTTCGCTGGTGCCCTGAAAGCCGGTGATCTGCTGCACGGCTTCAAAGAACTCCGCCTGAGTCATCAAGCCCGTTTCGTAGCGATAGAGCAGGGGGGTGTGGTCGAACATTTTCTGAATCTCGGCCAACGGCAGCGTAGCTTGGGCTGCAATTTTGCGAGCCGCGATGGAGTAATCAAAATCCAGCAGAACTTTGCCGAGGTCGAAGACGACGATGTCGGGTTTGATCATGGATCAGCGATTGAAGTTTCAGTGTTTGCTCGCCCTCCCCGAACCGTAGCCGCCGACGCGAGGCGGCGGATTCCCCTGAGTTTCAGCGTTGTCCGCCTCCTTACGTCGGCGGCTACGAGCGCAGGGTTTGGGGAGAGAATATCCCGGACCCAGATTCGCGCCTTAAACCCCCGATCCCAGTGTTGGTAGGGCGCGTCAGTCCCCTGCGCGCCGCCATCGCTAGAAAAGGTCCCCGGCGCGCACGGAGTGACGCGCCCTGCCTTCAGGTTCGTGGTGAGGGAGACGTTCAGCGGTTGGATCATTGCATCTCCCTCCGTCCCTCCAGCGCCCGACTCAACGTCAGTTCATCCGCGAATTCCAGGCCGCTGCCCGCCGGCAGGCCATAGGCGATGCGCGAGATTCTCAGGCCCGGACGCGCCAGTCGTTTGGCCAGATAGAAACTCGTCGCGTCGCCCTCCACGTCCGTGCCCAGGGCGATAACAATTTCCTTGATCGGCTCGCGGGTCAGGCGTTTCTCCAGTTCGGCAATGCGCAAATCCTCCGGCTCGACGCCGTCCAGCGGCGAGATTTTTCCGCCCAGCACGTGAAAACGTCCACGGTAGGTTCCAGATTTCTCCACACTCAGAATGTCCACCGCCCGCTCGACCAGGCAGATCAGCGAACCGTCGCGGCGTGGGTCGGCGCAAATGGGGCAGGGGGAGGCTTCGGTCAACGCACCGCAATTTGAGCAAAACTGAATGCGCTGGCGGGCGGACAGCATCGCATCCGCCAGTTGCCTCACGGCGGCGGAATCCGTTTGGACGAGGTGCAACGCGATGCGCTCGGCGGAACGCGGTCCCACCCCGGGAAGCTGGTTCAGCGCCGAAATCAGCGCGGTGATCGAGTCGGGAAGGGCGGGCATGAAAACCTGTAGAAGCTGAAGCGGGCTGAAGCCCGCGTCCCAACTGCGGCGGGCGCACGGGGTTTACGCCGCTTCACCGTTGGCTCATCCAAATCCCGGCAGATTGAAACCCGAGGTAATCTTGCCCATTTCGGCGGTGGAGATTTCCTTGGCCTGCCCCAACGCCTGATTTGCCGCCGTCAGAATCATGTCTTCGACCAATTGGGCATCGCCCGGGTTGAGCGCCTGCGGATCAATTTTGATGGCCGCGAGCGAGCCGTCGCACTTGGCGGTGACTTTCACCGCGCCGCCCCCGCTGGTGGCTTCGACGGTGCGGGCGGCGAGGTCGGACTGGACTTGTTCCATTTGCTGCTGCATGCGCGCAGCCTGTTTCATGAGTTTTCCGATACTGGACATGGCGGGAATTTACGATTTTAGATTCACGATTTACGAACTTAAAATGCTCGGCGGCTCAGGCGCGAACGCCGACGATCTGCCCTTTGAACACCTCTAGCGCCTTTTGGATGAGGGGGTCGTTCTTGAAATCCTCCTGGTTAAACGGGACTGAAGCCGGCTTCTCTTTTGCGGTCGGCGCCGCAGAGCCAGAGACTTTCGGGGTCGCTGGAGGGGCGCTTTTGGGCAAGGGCGGAGAGGCCACGGGAGGAGCTTCGGCGGCGGGCGCAACCCGGTCTGCCGGGGCTTCCGCCTGCATGAACTTGATCTGCGTGTTTGCATGACCCAATTCTGCGAGCTTGGTCTGGAGCAACGTGTGGTTACGCGGGTTGTCCACCAGACCCAGATGATCTGCGAATTCAGGGTCGAAGCCGATGGTGAACACACTCTTCGCGAAAGACACCGGATGCGCTTCAAGCAGGTAAGTCCGCACGAACGGGCTCGCGCGGCCCGCGGCCTCCACGAGTTGCGCCCAGAGGGCCTCCAGGTTTTCGGATGGGACTGGGGTGCCGGACGTGACCGATGCAGGCGTTGCAGGTGCGGCGTGGTTACCGACTTGAGGAGACGGATTGGGGGCGACGACTTGAGACGCTCCTGGCGCGGCAGTAGGAGCGGACCGCCTCGTTACCTCGGCGGCTACAGGCGCGGTTGCGGCTGGCGTTACCCCGCCACCTTGACCGCGCAAGGCGTTCAATTGTTTCAACACCACGTCAAGGTTCACGGCGTTCCGGGCCTCGATGGTTTTCAACAGCGTGACCTCGATCAGAATCTTTTTCGACGCCGCATCGCGCAGGCGGATTTCCGCGTCCGCGAGCGCTTCGAGCATCCGCGTGAAGCCCTCGGTGGAGGCCAGCCCGGCTTGTTCTTTCAGCGCCACCGCTTCGGCTTCGGAAACCTCCATGAGGTTCAGATTGCCTTTGGAAACCTGAAACAGGAGCAGATTACGAAAGTGATTCAAAAGATCGCTCAACAGCCGGCCCAGATCCTTGCCGTGTTGCGCCAGATCGTTCAATTGATGGAGCGCCGTGGCAATCTCGCCCGCCAGAATCGCTCGGCTGAGTTCCAGAATCTGTCCCTGGGCCGTCAGCCCGAACATGGACAGCACGTCGGCCTCTTCGATCTTGTCGCCGCAGAAACTGATGAGTTGGTCCAGCGCGCTTTCGGCGTCGCGCATGCCGCCATCGGCGCCGCGCGCAATGGCGTAGAGCGCCGCGTCGTCAATCTTCACCTGCTCCTGCTTCGCAATCAACGTGAGGTGCTTCACGATCAGCGCGGTCGGAATGCGGCGGAGATCAAACCGCTGACAGCGCGAAAGAATCGTGGCCAGCACCTTCTCGGGATCAGTGGTGGCGAACATGAACTTCACGTGCGCCGGCGGTTCTTCGAGGGTCTTCAACAGCGCGTTGAACGCCGCCGTCGAAAGCATGTGAACCTCGTCAATGATGTAGATTTTGAACTTCGAGGAAGCGGGCACGTACTTGCAGGTCTCGCGCAATTCGCGCACCTGTTCCACGCCGTTGTTGCTGGCGCCGTCAATTTCCAGCACGTCAATCGAACGGCCCTCGGCGATCTCGATGCACTTCTCGTCGCGGTCATCGAAATCCACCTTGGGGCCGCCGGTGCAGTTGAGGCACTTGGCGAAGATGCGGGCGATGGTGGTTTTGCCCGTGCCGCGCGGTCCGCAGAAGAGGTAGGCGTGCGCAATGCGGTTCTGCCCGATGGCCTGCGAGAGGGTCTGGGTAACGTGCTCCTGGCCCACCACATCGGCAAAGCGTTGTGGGCGATACTTCCTGGCTATGACTTGATACGCCATGTGCGATTCAGATTAAGCGAATGATTACGATTAAGCGCGGGCGCGTCCAGCAACTCTTTTGGTTGGCCTCAATCGCAGTCTGAAATTCGAAAGTGGAAAGTGCCAGGGTGACCACGGCAGATGTCGAGCAGACTACCGTTGCTGCCTTCCGGCCCTGGCGGGGTTCGTAAGTCCACATTCCATGGGCCCTGGCGCGAGCAACTGTGCGGGACGGCGGCGGCGGCTTCAAGCAGAATTACCGCGTGACAATTCTTCAACCCCTAAACCAACCGAGTTCGGCTTTCTTGGTCCAATAGAGCAGGCCAAGGATGTGCATTTCGACTGTGATCAGGTACAGACCAAGGAATTGAGAAATGACTACCGGGAGGATGGGAATGGGCAGCAATTGTCCCAGAAAGTGATCCCCCATCAAGCCGGCGCCATAAGCGGCGAGCAACAAGCCAACCGCGAGCAGATACGCGCCGGGAATTCGTAGAATGGACTTGAGGATCAGCCACGGGTTCAGCGCCCCCAGCGTGTCGAACATCGCCACGGCAGTGAAGGCCATGGGAAAGTAGAAGCATCCCCAGATGACGCCGCCGACATAAGCCCAATCCGCCCAGGCCGCGTCGCGGGGAGCGAAGACGCGCACCAGAATGGCCGGCGCGAACGAGAAGACAATCGTGCCGAGAAACTGAAAGAAGGGCGGGAACACTTCGCTCCAGTTGCTCAAGTCTGGCCAATCCGGCATGCGCTTTTCACCCATCGCGGAGGCCACCAGGATGCGCTGCATATAGCAGACGAGATAGCCCGTCCCAAACAACATCAGAATCAGGCCAATGAGCGGAACCACGCGACTCATCAAGTCTATCAAGGTGTAAAAGACGGTGCCCGCCAGCAGCAAGATTAGGCCGTCGTGCTTGAACGGATACGAAAACGCCCCGCCAATCACCGGGGCGAACCGGGGCGTTTCCGGTTCAACTTCATCAAAGAGCGGCGCACATTCGCTGCCGCAGGCGCGGCAGAACTTCGTGGGCCGCCCGGCGCTCATCCGGGTGTTGACGCACAATTCGCACAACCCGCCGCCGCACGTCGTGCAGCGGTACCGTGCGACGGCCTTGGGGTGCGATTTGCAGAACGCGCTGATCGAGGGTTGGTTGGTGACGGTCGCAGGAGTGGCCCTTTCTCCCGCCGGAGATGCATCGCCCTCAAACCGCATTACCACGTCGCCCAATCGGATCAGTTGTCCCGGCAGGAGGGTTGCCTCTTCCACGAGTGCTTCACCGAGGTAGGTGCCGTTGACGGAGCCAAGGTCTTTGAGCATGACGCCGGCCTCCGTCACGCTGATTTGGCAATGCGCACTGGAAACGGACGCGTGCTCGATGGGGACATCGTTGCCCTCGCCACGTCCGAGGGAATTCACGCCTGGCTGGAGCTCGATGACCCAAGCCGATGCTGTATCCGGATTAACCGTGAGTCTGGGCATAAGGTTGAATCGGTGCGTCGGATGGGGCGGAGCATAAAACCGGGGGTGAAGGCTGGCGATGACAATATGCGGGCGAATTTGTAGAGGTCTGGTGGGATTGAAGCTTGGCATCGGCGCTGTGCCCGCTACGGTGTGCGGCGTCAACCGATACCGGCATGAATGATTCATCGCTTTTCCCGCCCGCCCGCGCGGCTGGCAGCGGTTTGATTCCCACCTTGGGATTGTTCTCCACCGTCATGCTGGTGGTGGGCGGCGTGATTGGCTCGGGAATCTTTCGCAAGCCGGGGGTGATGGCGGCGCAACTCGGCTCGCCGGAATTGCTGCTGCTAGTGTGGGTGCTCGCGGGCGTCATCACGCTCTTCGGCGCGCTCACGAACGCGGAGATCGCCGGTCTCATTCCCGAAACGGGCGGGCAGTACGTCTATTTCGAGCGGATGTATGGCCCCTTCTTTGCGTTCCTCTACGGTTGGGCCATTTTTGCCATCATTCAAACCGGTTCGATTGCCGCGGTGGCTTACGTGTTCGCCGAGTACGCCACCCAGTTTGTGCCTTTGCCGGAATTGTCGGCCAGGGCGGCGGCGTGGTCGTTCTCACTTCCCTTCATCGGCAACATCGCCCCGCTCAAGGAGTTTGGGACAAAGTGCCTGGCGGCGTTCGTGATCATCGGATTGACGGCGGTAAACTATGTGGGCGTGAAGTTGGGCGGGGTGGTGCAGAACATTTTCACCATCGCCAAAGTACTCGCCATGGTGCTGCTGATGCTGGGTGCGTTCCTGCTGCCCACGGGCGGCATTGTGGCGAACCTCACAACTCCGAGCGCCACGATTCAACTCAGCGGTCTGGCGCTCTTTGCCGGCATCGCAGCGGCGCTGGGCGGCGCGTTTTGGGCTTATGACGGTTGGAACAAGATCACTTACATCGCGGGCGAGGTGAAGCATCCGATGCGCAACATCCCCTTCGGACTGTTCTGGGGAATGTTGATCGTCACCGTGATTTACGTGGCAATGAACGTCGCCTACGCCTATGTCCTCCCGATTGACGAGATGGCGCAATCGAAACTCGTGGCGGCGGACGTGGCGGAGCGGATTCATTCCAACGGCGGACGCTGGATCGCCGCCGCGGTGATGATCTCCACCTTCGGCGCCACGAACGCCATCATTCTGGCGTCGGCCCGGGTTTACTTTCACATGGCCCAGGTGAATGTGTTTCCGCGTTTCCTGGGACGGGTGCATCCGCGTTGTCACACACCGGCGGCCTCGCTGGTGGTTCAAGGCGTCTGGAGCGCGGTGCTGTTGTTCAGCGGCACGTTCGACACGTTGACCGACACGCTCATCTTCGTGAGCTGGATTTTCTACGCTGCGGGGGCGTATGGATTGTTCGTGCTGCGTAAGAAGATGCCGGAGGCGCCGCGGCCGTACAAAGTGCCGGGCTATCCCATCGTGCCGTGGGTGTTCGTGGTGTTCTCGGTAATTTACCTGGGCTTCACCGTCTATAACGACGTGCTGGCATATCAAGCGGCGACGGCGGCCGGCGAGCCAGCGATGGTCAATTCGGTTTTCGGTGTGGCGCTCGTGCTGGTGGGAACGCCGGTTTATTTCTTTTACCGCAGTCGGCGGAATCTGGGAGCAACAGAATAGTCAAAATAATGAGATCAAGATAATCCGCGACCAACAGCGGGTTGCTCCAAAATTTCCTCCTCATGGCCTGCGACCGATGTGGCAAGCCTTCCGTCGCAGTCTTGGAACGAATTGTCATTTGGCGGCGACGGATGTCGACGTTGCATTGAGGATTTCTCATGGCTGGAAACGAAATTTTGCGTTTTTTGCCCAAGCCATTACTATTTCCGGTGTGAAAGTGCGAACCGCGACCATCGCGGGGATCATTCTGGGGGGCGCAGTTGGGCTGGCAATTGGGGTGGGCGTTTTTACCTTCGGTTATGCGAAGGGCTATTCGTATTTCACGGATGATCCCCAGGCGTGCGTCAATTGCCACGTCATGCAGGAGCAATACGACGGCTGGATCAAATCGAGCCATCGCCACGTTGCTTCCTGTAACGATTGCCACACGCCGCCCGGAACCGTACCCAAGTATTACTCCAAGGCACACAATGGTTTCTGGCATTCGTTCTATTTCACCACCGGCACCTTCCCCGAGCCCATCCGCATCACGCCACGAAATGCCGGAGTGACCGAAGCCGCCTGTCGCAAATGCCACCAGCAAATTGTGGAAGCCATTGAAGGCCACCAAGCCGGCAACGAAACCTCTTGCATCCGTTGTCATCGTTCCGTCGGCCACATGCACTGAACCCAGGTTGAACCCATGAACTCGTCCGATCCCAACTCCCCAAATGTTGTCCCCGTTCCGCGACGCAATTTCCTCTTGAAGTTCAGTCTTGCCGTCGTGGTTTTCAGCTTGCTGGCCATCGGGGGCCTTGCGTTGCTCGTGAACATCATCGAGCGCAAGCAAGAGGCGAGGAATCCGTTTTATCGCGTGGTGGAATTGACCGATGACACGGAGGATGCGCTGGTCTGGGCCAAGAATTTTCCGCTGCAGTACGACGACTACCGGCGCACAGTGGACCAAATTCGCACGCGCTTTGGCGGCAGCGAGGCGTTGCCCCGCACGCCCACGGATGCCGATCCGCGCTCCATCGTTGCGCGCTCGCTGCTCGAGGAGGACACCCGCCTGAAAACCATGTGGGCGGGCTACGCGTTCGCGATTGACGCGCGGGAAGCCCGCGGGCACGCCTACATGCTGGACGACCAGACCTTCACCGGGCGGCAGGCCGTGTCGCAGCCCGGCACGTGTCTGCATTGCCACTCGTCCGTTTATGTGGCGTACCGCAACCTGGGCGAAGGCGACCTGGTCAAAGGCTTCGAGCAAATCAACCGGATGCCGTTCGCCGAAGCGCGGAAACTGGTAACGCACCCGGTGACGTGCATTGACTGCCACGATCCGAACAATCTGCAACTGCGAATCACCCGGCCAGCGTTCATGGAAGGCATGCGCGCGTTCAAGGCCGGTCAGGGTGTCCAGAATTACGATGTGAACACCATGGCCACGCGCCAGGAAATGCGCAGCTACGTGTGTGCTCAATGCCACGTGGAGTATTACTTCAAGGGGGAGGAAAAGCGCCTGGTTTATCCGTGGGCCAACGGCCTCAAAATCGAAAACATGCTGGCCTACTACGACCAGGCGCAGCACAAGGACTGGACTCACGCCGAAACCGGCGCGCAGGTCCTCAAGGCGCAACACCCGGAATTTGAGATGTGGCAGCAGGGCATCCACGCGCGCTCGGGCGTGGCCTGCGCCGACTGCCACATGCCCTACAAACGCGTGGGCGCGCACAAGATCAGCGATCACCACATTCGCAGCCCGTTGCTCAACGTCAACCACGCCTGCCAGACGTGCCACAAGTGGCCGGAGCAGGAGCTGCTGGACCGCGTACATATCATTCAAGAACGCACCCACAGCCTGCGCGATCAGGCCATGGATGCGCTGGTGGATTTGATCAACGACATCAAAGCCGCGAAAGCCAAAGGCCGGCCGGATGCGGAATTGGCCAAGGCGCGCGATTATCAACGCAAGGCGCAATTCTATCTGGATTTTGTGGAAGCCGAGAACTCGACCGGCTTTCACGCGCCGCAGGAAGCTGCCCGCATTCTGGGCGAATCCATGAACTTTGCGCGACTGGGTCAGGTCTCTTTGCGGGAATTGAAGTAGGCTGTCGCGCGAAACGCGCCGGAGTGCCACTCCCGCCCGGCCTTGCTGGCTACCAGTCGAAATCCCAACTGCTCGTAAACCGTTCGCACGGCTTCAAACTCGGATTTCAGAATCCCTGCCAACACCAGCAACCCCGTCACCTTCACCCGGGCGGCAATCCTTTGGCGCTCGGTGATCAGGAGTGTGGAAATCAAATTCGCACCGACCACGTCGTAGCGGTGGGTCGCCTGAAACGGCAATTTCGTGACATCCCTCCTGGTGATACGCGCGTGTGCGGTGACTTGGTTAAGCTGTGCGTTCTCCCGCGCGACGCGCACGGCTGCCGCATCGAAGTCAAAAGCGTGTACCGGGCGATAACCCTGTTTGATCGCGGCGATGGCGAGAATGCCCGAGCCCGTGCCGATATCCAGGAACGATTGCGTTTTTCCCGCCTGTCGCTCGACCGTCAACTGCCGGAGGCAAAACTTAGTGGTTGGATGGTGGCCGGTGCCAAAACTCAGTCCCGGATCCAGCACCACCAACGCCTGACCCCGGCGCGGGCGACGGCGGCTCCAACTGGGTTTGATCAATAGCGCATCTCCGATTGCCAGCGGCTTGAAATGACGCTTCCAGGATTCGGCCCAATTCTCGCGCGGGATTTTTCGGATGCTGACTTTCCCCATCCCGATGGCAAGGCCACAACAACTGATCTGACGCAAACCTTCACCCAGAGTCGCACGCTGTTCCGGCCAGTTCGTGGGCCGTGCTTCGCAATAGACCGAAACGGTGGTGAGGCCGGATTCAAAATCGGTATGGGTAGAAGCCGGGCGGCCAAATCGTCGGCAGAGTAAATCGGCCACTGCCTCTTCGGCTTCCGCAGTGGTGGCAATGGAGATTTGCCAGAGTGCGCCGCGCCTCATGTTGGCAGATCGCGCCACGGCGTGAAGTTGAGCAACTCGATCACCGTGTGGTGCGGCTTCAACGCCACTTGCGTGACACTGGCGTATTCGATCTGGAAGCCGTCCGTCTTGGGAAACGGCAGGTCCAACAGGATGGACAAGATCATGCGGGTGACGCCGCCGTGGCAGAACACTGCCACGGTCTGGCCGGAGTGGCGGGCCAGGATTTCGCGGAGACAAGGTTCGATGCGGGCGCGATACACCGGGCCGCTTTCCGCGTTGGGAATCAATGCCGCTTCCAGTTGCGCCAGCCAGGTGCTGGCATTGACGCCGAACCGGGTTTGCACCTCGTCATAATTCAACCCGGTCCAGTCACCGAAATCCACCTCGCGCAAATCCGGCATGACGACCGGTTGCGGCGCGCCGTTGTTGCGGAAGGGTGCGAGCGTCTGCTGCACGCGTTTCATCGGGCTGGCATAGAGCGCATCCAGCGGTTTGTGCCGGAGAAACTCCGCCAGCGCCACCGCCTGGGTGTGACCGCGCGGGGAAAGGTCCATGTCAATGCGCCCGCCGAAAATGCCCTGGTAGCGGGCTTCCACTTCGGCATGGCGGATGAGCAGCAGTCGGGTATAGGCGGATGATTTCGACATTCAGAGTTTCCGTTTCAGGGAGGCGCAAGGCCAGTCAGTTTGCGGGTGGTCCGTTTCAAAACGCGGTCGCGGGGGAATGCCGATTCACGTCTGCGCGAGGGCGGCTTCCTGAATCTCCAGCAATTGGCGGATGCCCGCCTTGCCAAGCGCCAGCAGGCCGGCCAACTGCGTTTCGCTGAACGTGGCTTCCTCGCCCGTGCCTTGGAGTTCGATGAATTCGCCCGCGGAGTTCATCACCAGATTGAAGTCCACCGCGGCCGCCACGTCTTCCACGTAGCACAAATCCAGCAGCGCCTCCGTGCCCACGATGCCGATGCTCACGGCCGCCACGGCGTGCAGAATGGGACTTTCGTTTAACTTCCCGGCGGCAATCAGTCGGCGAATGGCCATGACCAGCGCCACGTATGCGCCGGTGATGGCGGCGGTGCGCGTGCCGCCGTCCGCCTGCAACACGTCGCAATCCACCCAGATCGTGCGCGGGCCGAGCTTTTCGAGATCGAGTGCGGCGCGCATGGCGCGGCCGATGAGGCGTTGGATTTCCTGCGAACGTCCGTCAATCTTTCCGCGCGTGCTGTCGCGCGACTTTCGCTGAAGCGTGGAGTAGGGGAGCATCGAGTATTCCGCCGTGATCCAACCACCGGCCACGTTCTGTTCCTTCATCCACCGCGGGACGGTTTCTTCCACCGTGACTCCGCAAATCACCCGCGTATTGCCCCATTCGATGAGCGTCGAGCCGGTGGCGTGCGGAGCGATGTTGTTCTGGAAACGGATGGGGCGTAATTCATGCGGTGCGCGGCCATCGGCGCGAGTGGTGGCGGTAACTGGTGTTGGGGTTTGAACCATAGACTCGGCGCATCCTAGAAGCTGACCACCACAAGGGCAACGCAGATTTCCGGGAGGGCACTCTGGCGGGCAACGACATGCTTCCAGCCTTGTCAGACGCCCGGGCCGTTGACCCTGACGTCGTTGCGGTTGCTCCTTTCGGGGCTTGACCCCGCCCGAAAGCCAACCCACAACTCAAGCTGTGGGCTACGGTATTGCGGAGTTCCGATCCTTGCTCGGACAAAGAAGGCCGCTTCCATGCCGCGGAGCAATCTCTTCCCATGAACCTTCACGTAGCGGCGTTTCGGCAGAACGCCGCCATTCCCACACCAGCCACTATGCGGCGCTCTGCCGAGACGCCGCTACGGTTCATGGCCCCGATGCGCGTTCGGAAAGCGTGGAAACTTCCCCTGAACGTCTTCGCCCAAGGCGGCGATAAATCAGCCGCACTCCAAACGCTACGCGAGGTTGGCTGACGTTGAATTGCGCGAAGCGTCTGGAGTGCGTGCGTCTTCAGCGCCGCTCTTCGCTCCGGGCTGGCGCTTCACCGATTCCGAGGTTCCATGCGCGCACCTGTTCGGGCCATTCTCTCCCGATGGGAGAGGGCAAGGGTGAGGGAGAGACTGATGAGATGATCTGCACTCGTTCCTCCAACTCACCCCGGCACCCCCGAACTGATCCTCTGGACTCTCAACTTGCGCGCCGGGCGCGAACGCCTTCAATCCTGCTGACACTGGTCAATACCACTTTACGCTTTTGTGGGACAGCCGGCGGGTTGCTCGCTGCGTTGTTGGACTTCATCTGGAGGTAACTCCCCACTTGCTGCTTGGAACGCCAGTGCTGCACAACGTAAATCGGAGCAAGGGAAAACACGCGCCATCTGACCGACCCTGACCACACGACCGACGGGCATCAAGCCACAATTCTACAATGGCTGGGACACCTTTTCGGAAGAATGGCCCTGGTGTGAGGGTCGCACGGGGCTGGCGACGTGGGGTCAGTGGGCGGTGAAGGGAACAAAGGGCCGGCGACCGCGGGAGCGACGGGAGCGGCCGGGAGACTTTCCGCAAAGCGCGCGGCGGACCGGCCCACGAACCTTTGACCGCGGCTGCGCCCGCCTTGCCATAGCCTTGGCGAAGGCAGGTTCAACCCGGGAATGTAAAGAACACGGGGGCGACGTCAGGGGCCAGGGACAGCTCCAACGAAATCAACCGTTCCGGTTCTTCACGCCCCCGCGTTCTCTACATTCCTTTGGGGTGTTAGCCTGCTCGTCAGTAAATCTCATAAATCCTGTCCGTCACTCGACTGTAACTCCGATAGCCGTTGCCAGAGACACCGCCGCGACTCGGACTCGGTCTGTAAGTCTCCGCGCCAGCGCCGGAGACAACCTCCAACCCAAAGTATGGTGTCGAATGCCCGCCGGTCGAATGCATACCGAAAATCTTGATGCGCACGACTGCAACCTGCGGCTCGTCTTTGAAATCGCGCAACACCGTCGGCGAGTAGAAGCGCACCTCCCACGGGTTGAGCGCCGCGAGTGCTGGCGGCAGCGCGTTCGTCTGGTAACGATGCCACGCGAACGCGCTGTCACGATACTGCTCAACCAATGCGTCGCAGTCTTTCTGAATCGCAGCCCACCCGCCCGCTGCCTCGACTCTCTCCAAAACCTTCTGACGCTGACCTCGTCGCTCGACCGAAGGCGGAGGCCACCACATCGGATTGAGGACACCCAAAAACAGCAGAACGCCAAGAAACGCGAAGCCGCCCCAAATCCAGTGGACAACCGGATGTCTGCGCATCTCGTCGGAAACCTTCGGAGAGAACGGGGCGCATACGAGCCGCACAATGAACGTCAACGCTGCAAACGGGCAGACGATGAATAGCAATGTGAGCGCGATGCTCATAGCAGGCTAACGACCAGTTCAGCGACCGCCGCCGGAAACGCCCGGTCGGCTGCAACAGTCGCGAACAAATTACCTGAACCGCTCGACTGCCCAGCGGGGCGGCGGTTATACACAACGTCAGAAGTAACGCCGCGTGAGGGCACGCGGCCTACAAGGTTTTGTAGGCCGGCTGCCCACAGCCGGCGGATCGGACTTACGACGTCGTGTATAGATGCAGCACACTTTTGGCCGGTCCGACCTGGGGTTTTGGACTCGACGGGAAAACGAGCGACGGCAAAAGCAAGCGCAACGGCCAAGGCCCAGGAAAGCCAGTCATCTCCTGCGAAATCGTGGCCCACTACAAACAGCACCGCGACCGCACCAAGAGTAAACCACCGCATACGCACCATGACTGGATGAGTTCTCACCGACAATCGACGGCCTGTAACGGACCACTCGCCCGCGACGAGATTCAGGACCGCGAGAATGATTATCAAGACTGACATGTTGTCGCCGTGTTCTTGTTCGGCCAACAATTTAATTGGCAGGAAGAAGTTCCTTGCTATCGGATATTACGGGCCAAACAGGGAATGTCTGTTTTTGCCTTTTCATGGGTGGATTGTATAACGGGGGCATGAACCCGGGTCAACCGCCAAGGTTGCTGGATCAGATGCGGGCGTTGATGCGCGTGCGGCGCTATGCGCTGCGGACGGAACGGACGTACTGCGATTGGATTCGGCGGTACGTGAAGTTTCACGGGATGCGGAGCCGGGAGGACCTGGCGGAGGGCACCCGGAAGGTGGAGGCGTTCTTAACGCATCTGGCGGTAGTGGGCAACGTGGCTCCGTCCACCCAAAACCAGGCCTTCACCCCGTGAGATAATTCTATGGCGACCTACTGCTACGTTTACGTCCTTCGCTCTTTGAAGGATGGTCAGTTTTATGTTGGGTTGACCAGAGACTTGCGGGCGCGCTTGCAGTCACACAAAGGTCTAGTCCGTTCCACAAAGCATCGCATGCCATTGGAGCTCATCTATTGGGAAGGATGCTGGAATGAAAGGGATGCGGCGCAGCGGGAGAAAGACCTCAAGACTGCATGGGGCAAGCGTTACCTCAAGGGACGTTTGCGGCGGTATCTCACGGGGTAAACGCGCTGGTGTTTCTGTATGGGCAGGTGCTGGAGCAGCCGCTGGAAGGAGTGGCCGCGCTGCGGGCGGAGCGCCAGCCGCACGTGCCGGTGGTGCTGACTCCGTGAAGGGGTCGCCCATTAGCGTGTGCTGTTTTGGCTGACGCCCACCATGGTGGACACGGCGGGCACGACGACCTGCAGTCGCACCGCTGGCGGGCAGTTGTGGACCGAGGACGGTTCGCGGAGCAATGACACCGTGACGAACAGCTTTACCCCATGAGTTTTCCCAGCAGGACAACGCTCAAGCCAGCATCAGAGGCAATGCCTTGCCAGGGGTTGCTCCTTTCCATCCGTTATCTCACGGAGTGAACACATACCGGATGCATACCGGGCTGGCGTTGCAACAGTCCACCTGTGTCTGGACCGAGCCACATGCTTGAACAACTCGCTGTCTTGCTGCCGGGAATCATCTCGCGGCGGAGGATAATCGGTTGACGAAGACGGAGAGTCTTCATTTATTTCGATGTGCCGAGCGCAAGGTTTGCCGCTGGTGGTCAAAATTGCCCGGCGATTGGTGAGACAATCCATGAATACAGTTTTCTTCAAAAGTTGCACCCTGGCGGCGACGGCACTGGCCACAGTCTTCCTTACGGGTTGCAGTTCCTCCACTCGAACATCAAGCTCCGTCCCAGCGGGTGGAACTGATAAAACTGTCGCGCTGGAAGTCGTCGTCAGTGATTCGGAATATCGCCTGGT
The DNA here is from genome assembly GCA_026125285.1 of Verrucomicrobiia bacterium. GTDB lineage: Bacteria > Verrucomicrobiota > Verrucomicrobiia > Limisphaerales > JADLHS01 > WYBW01. The sequence continues at coordinate 169,009 of JAHCLO010000012.1, forward strand.
CCATGAGGGTGAACCTTGTGTTACCTTCACTGCGCCGCAATTACACGGGAGTGGCCGTCCGCAGATTGAAACCGCCGAGGTCGGCGGTGGCTGGTTGCATATCCGCTTGCGGTGGGAGGTCGGCACCCAAATCGCCCAGGACGAGTTGGCCGTAGCCTTTGAGCTGGGTTTTGAACCGGACTTTTGGTGGGCGCCGCACCTTGCGCCGTATGATGGTTATGTCGTCGCGCAACACGTTTTTCGTTCGCCTGCCCTGTTGGTTCAACGTGGCAGCATGACGCTGGCGATGGTCCCAGATCTTGATCGGGTCGGGCGTTCAGCCGCGAATCCGTGGTTCATGGATTACGATGCCCCGCGGCGCAAGTTCTGGTTGGGCATGAGCCGGACGGAGATTCCCCAGCATGTGTTGTTCAAGAAAGTCTCCGGCATGACTTTCTCACCCGGCACAGTGGAATTGGCCTTCTTTGTGAACGTCTATGATGATCGCGGGGAAGTCCGGAATCCGTGGGCCAAGACCGCGGGCTTTTTGTGGCAGCGCTGGGGGCGGCCGCTCTATCAGCAGGGAGAACCGATCGCCGCCCCGCTGGCGTCGTATGTGGACCGAACTTACGATTGGGCGTTCAAGGGCTGGGGCGAATTCGTGTGGCAGGAATTCGATCTGAAGGGTGTGCGCGTCGGGGCGCCCCAGTTCATTGTCAACATTTCTCAGTCGCCCAATTATCCCGATCCTTGGTATCAGCGGGAGTTTCTCTCAATCTGGAATCAGGCTTGGTTCTCGTCGCTGCGAAGTGCTTCGGGGCTTTACCGCCATGCGCGCGAACGTGGCGATGAGGAATTGTTGCGCAAAGCCAGGCTCACCAAGGAACTGGCCCTGGCCGCGCCGATGCGCGACGGCCTGTTTCCCGCCGTGATTGGCACGCGGAACACCAACGTCGAGATTGAGGGCAAACGTTATGTGCGTCCAAAAGCCTGGGATGAGGCGTTTTGGTCCAACTCGAATCGCGTCCCGCGCGAGCACGGCATCACGGAGGAGTGGATTCATTTGCTGGATTCCAGTTGGACGGCGCTGTTGATGTTGCGCTGGCACACGGAGATCGAACCCGACGCGCGGTTGCTGGCCTTCGCGCGGACTTACGGTGAACGGCTTATTTCGTTGCAGGACGACGCCGGTTTCTTTCCCGGTTGGCTTCATCCGAGCACGCAGCAGCCCGGTCCGGTGATGAACCAAACGCCGGAAACCAGCCTGAGTGTTACTTTTCTGCTCAAACTTGCCGACATCACGGGGGAAGCAAAGTTTCGCGAATCTGCCCTGCGTGGCATGGCTGCCGTCGTGGCGAAAATCATTCCTGACGGGTTGTGGCTCGACTTCGAGACGTTTTGGTCGTGCTGTCGGTGGGGACATGACCAGTATCTTGAACGCCGCATCGAGCGCAACGCCATGCACAAACAGAATACGCTCTCCATCTTCTGGACGGCAGAGGCACTGCTTGAAGCCCACCGCGCGACGGGCCGGCCGGATTACCTGGCGTGGGGACGCCGCACGCTCGATGAACTCTCCATGAGCCAGCAGGTTTGGCAGCCACCCTTCATTCATGTCCCCGCCCTGGGCGGGTTTGGAGTGATGAACGCTGACGGTGAGTGGAACGACTCACGCCAGACGCTCTTTGCGGGGTTGTTTCTGGAATACTACCGGGTGACCGGGCAGGTCGCCTATTTCGAGCGCGGGGTTGCGGCGCTGAAATCCGGTTTCATTATGATGTATTGCCCGGAGAATCCGATGGTCAGGGCCATGTGGGAAAAGGTGTATCCGTGGTTTGGTCCGGCGGACTTTGGATTCACCATGGAGAATTACGCCCACGGTGGACGAACCAGCCCGGAAGGAGAAGGGATGGGGGTGTTCACCATTTACGACTGGGGCAATGGCGCCGCCGCGGAGGCCGCGGTGCGCATGCTTGACCGCTACGGTCACGTATATATTGACCGCGACCGAGGCCGCGCCTTTGGTTTGGATCAAGTTCGAGTCCGACCGGTGCGACTAGGATGGGAGATTGTCAACGAAGCTTTGCAGCCGCGGACATTGCGAGTGGTGTACGAAGGTGGCGGTGGTCGTGAAGTGCGCAATTTGCAGGTGGAGAAATCTGCCATCATCCGGTAACGGGCCGCAGCAAGCACCATCTTGCCCCCGGAGAAAAGCGTTTGACGCGGGCGCGTTTGCTTCCTACGGTCCAGCAAACGCACAGCCTAAGTACTCGCAATGCAATCATCGCTTAAGTGGATCGGAGCCACAACGACGGGGCTACTCCACCCGCCGCACACAAGGGAATGTGCGAACCGGGGACCAGTGCGTCGTAATACCTCAATTCTCCCAAACCTGGAGCATGATTATGCATAAGACATCCGCCATATTCCTTTCGCCGGGAGCGCGCTCGTGGCTGTTGCGCTGGAGCCTTGTTTCCCGCGCGGTTCTGGTTCTGGCGCTGCTATTCGGCCTGACAATCACAACGGCGGACGCACAATCGCCGCGCTGGTGGAAGGGCAATCTTCACACCCATTCATTCTGGAGCGACGGCGATGATTACCCCGAGATGATCGTCGAGTGGTATGTGAATGCCGGTTACGATTTTCTCGGCTTGTCGGATCACAACATCATGCTCACCGGTGAGAAATGGACGGAGGTCACCACCAACCGCACGCGCGTCACGGCGTTTGAGAAGTATTTGAGCCGTCACGGGCCGACGTGGGTTGAGGTCAAGGAACAGAACGGGAAGAAGCTCGTGCGGCTCAAGACGCTGGAGGAGTTTCGCCCACTGTTTGAGAAACCGGGGAAATTTCTCCTGGTGCCGTGCGAAGAGATTTCCGCGCAGTTCGAGAAGTCGCCCATCCACATTAACGCCTCGAACCTGCGGGAGTTCATACCGCCGCAGGGCGGCAACAGCGTGGGGGAGGTGTTGCAGAACAACATTGACGCTGTGCTGGAACAACGCCGGCGCACCGGCCAGCCCATGGTGCCGCACATCAATCATCCGAACTTCATCTGGGCGCTGACCGCCGAGGACATCATGCTGGTGCGGGGCGAAAAATTTTTCGAGATCTACAACGGTCATCCAGTCACCAAAGACCACGGCGATGAAAACCACGTGAGCATGGAGCGAATGTGGGACATCGTGCTCACGCGGCGATTGGGCGAGTTGGGGCTGGAAGTGATCTGGGGTACGGCAGTGGATGATTCCCACAGTTACCATACCTTCAAGGTGGGCCAGCCAAATCCGGGTCGCGGCTGGATCATGGTGCGCGCGCGCCAACTCACGCCTGAAAGGCTCATTGCGGCCATGGAGGCAGGGGATTTCTACGCGAGCACCGGCGTGCGTTTGAAGGACGTGCAAAAGACCGGCCGCAGAATCAGCCTCGAGGTGGACCCTGAGCCGGGTTTGACTTATACCACGCAATTCATCGGCACCCGCAAGGGCTACGATTCTACGAGCCGCCCGGTGCTGGACAAGGACGGCAAACCCATGCGCGCCACGCGCCGTTACAGCAAAGATATTGGTACGGTGTTAGCGGAGGTCAAAGGCACCCGTACCTCCTACACTTTGAAGGGCGACGAAATCTACGTGCGCGCCAAAGTCACATCCTCGCGCCCCAAGGTAAATCCCGCTTTTGAAGGAGATCAAGAGTGCGCCTGGGTGCAGCCATTGGTGCTTGAACGCAACACGGTGAAGCCGTGAGTGCGTCGCCGGTGAGCGGTTCTCCCAGTTTGGCTCGGACGGAAGTCCGCCAGAGGCCAGGTTTCGACAGGGTTTCGACAGAGTTTTCCCTTGCCTTCCGCATCGGGAGTCTTATGTTTGCTCCCGCCTGAACACCGCGGGTGCGGTGGTTCGTCAAGGCTGAGAAACGAGAGTAAACAAACAACCTAACCGTCTCGATGGTCTTCGGGACCAACCTCCGTTGCCGGAGCAACGTCTGGTCCGTTAGGCAATGGAGTCTTCGCTGTCCCGCCCCGCGGGACGACCAAGCCTCCCGTAGTCAGAAAAAGCAGCAGTCATCATTATGCTCACGATGGAAGAAGCCCTCCGGCAAAGCAGTGCCATCCGCTTTGCCGCTGGGGAAATTGTCAAAGGCACCGTCATTGAAGTCCGCCCCAAAGAAGTCCTGGTGGATATCGGTTACAAGAGTGAAGGCGTCATTTCCGCCGCCGAATTTGAAGATATCAAGCTCGTGAAAGTCGGCGACGAGGTGGATGTGTTGATCGAGCGGCTCGAAGACAAGGAAGGCATGGTGGTCTTGTCCAAGGAGAAAGCTGAATTCAAACAGAACTGGGAGAAGATTCTCACGATCTGCAACGAGGGCGGCACCATCAGCGGGAAAGTCAAATCCATTGTCAAGGGCGGCCTCATTGTTCACATCGGCGTCGAAGCGTTTCTGCCCGCGTCCCAGATTGACATCATCACACCCAAGAATCTCGCCCAATACGTGGGCAACAGCTACGATTTCAAAGTCGTCAAGATCAACCAGGAGCGGCAAAACATCGTGCTCTCGCGGCGCGAACTCATCGAGCAGGAACGCACCGAGCGCCGCCAGAAACTGCTCACCGACATGGTGCCCGGCGACATCCGCAAAGGCACGGTCAAGAACATCACCGATTTCGGCGCGTTCATTGATCTCAACGGTATAGACGGTTTGCTGCACATCACGGACATGAGTTGGGGCCGCATCGGCCATCCGTCCGAGTTGCTCAAGGTTGGGCAGGACCTCGACGTGGTCGTGCTCGATGTCAACAAGGAGAAGGAGCGCGTCAGCCTCGGCTTGAAGCAGAAGATGACCAATCCGTGGAGCACCATCGAGACCAAGTTCCCGGTGGGCGCGAAGGTCAAGGGCAAGGTTGTGAATCTCGTGCCGTATGGCGCTTTTGTGGAACTTGAACCCGGAGTCGAAGGGCTGGTGCATGTCACCGAACTCTCGTGGACCAAGCGCGTGGCCAAACCCAGCGACGTGCTCAAGCCGGACCAGGAAATCGAGGCGGTGGTGCTGGGCATCAACCGCGAGGAGCAGAAAATCAGCCTCGGTATCCGTCAGCTTGAAGCCAATCCGTGGGACAACGCCGAGCAGAAATACGCGCCCGGCACCCATGTCAAAGGCAAGATCCGCAACCTCACGAGCTATGGAGCGTTCATCGAACTGGAGGAAGGTCTGGACGGCATGATCCACGTGTCCGACATCTCCTGGACGCGCAAAATCAACCACCCCAGCGAAGTCCTCAAGAAAGGTGACGAAATCGAAGCCGTCGTGCTCGAAGTGGACAAGGCCAACCAACGCATCGCTGTCGGGGTCAAACAACTCTCGCAGGATCCATGGGAGAACATTGACCATTATTACAAGGTCGGCGACCTCGTCACCGGTAACGTCACCAAGCTCGCCAGCTTTGGCGCGTTCATTGGTTTGCAGCACGACATTGATGGCTTGGTGCATATCTCCCAGGTCAGCGAAGAGCGCGTGGACAAGATCAAGAACGTGCTCAAAGTCGGCCAAGAAGTCACTGCGCGCGTCATCAAGATTGACCGGAGTGACCGGCGCATCGGTCTGTCCATCAAGGCGGCGAACTATTCGCAGGAACAACTCAAAGCCGAACAGGCGGTGCTGGATGCCCTCAAACCCGGCGAAGACCTTGTGGCGCTGCAACACGCCTTTGACGCCGCCGACGAGGCAAAGCAGGACTAAGCCGTCAAGCGCTGCGAAATTCAGCCATCACAAAGCGAAAATTCACCCACAGGCGGGCTGGCAACAGCCCGCCTGTTCGCTTGTTACGGCTTGCGAGTTTCCAGGCTATCCTGGCAGCCGACTTAAGCTTTGCTGCCACTGGGGACTCAGCTACCCAGCGCTTTTCCGGCTCGCCAAAGGGCGGGAACTGGACCAACTTTGCCCTGATGCCATGAGCGAACTTCAATTCATCCAGTCCGCGCTCGAACAAACCGCGCGCCGTCGCCGCTTGGCCCGCGCCCTGCACGGCGGGTGGATCGGATTGCTCGTCGGCAGTGCGTTGTGGCTGCTGGGTATCGGCATTTACAAACTCGCCCCCGTTTCGATTGGCTGGCTGGCCGGCGCTGGCATGCTGGCGCTCGGATGTGCGTTCGCCGGGTTCATTGCGGGCGGTTGGCGCAAAGCCTCGTTGAATGAAACCGCGCGTTGGGTGGATATGCGGCAGAATCTCAAGGAACGCCTGAGTACGGCGCTCGAAGTGTCCTCTCAACCTAGCGGCTCAACCTGGAATGGACTCGTGCTGGCTGATGCCGCCATGAGTATTCGCGGGTTGGACCCGCGTCGTCTGGTGCGCTTCACACTGCCGATGACCGCGCGCTGGGCGCTGTTGCTTTTGTGCGTTGGCGCAGGGCTGGGATTTGTTCCCGAGTATCGTTCGCCCAAGTTCCTCCAACAACAGGCGGACGCGCAGCACATCAACGAGACAGGCCGACAGCTTGCCGAATTGACCCGTCACGAACTCCAGCGGCGCCCCCCGGCGCTTGAAGTGACGCGCCATTCCTTGGAGGCGGTAGCGGATTTGGGCGACGAACTTGCCCGGGAGACGCTCACGCGTGGAGAAGCGCTTCGCGAGCTTGCCAGCGCTTCCGACCAGTTGAAGGAATTGCTGCGCCAGTTGGCCGATAATCCCGCCCTGAAGAAACTGGAGCAAGCCGCCCGCACCTCTGGCGGACGCGAGTCCCAAACTGCCACCGAGGTGCAGCGGGAGATTGACGCGCTGCAACAACAATTGGGTGAGCAGGCCGGCAGGCCGGAAGTGTTGGAGAAACTACAGCACGAACTGATGAAGGCTCAGCAAACAGCCCAAGCACTGAGAAACGCGGCAGGTGGCTCCCAAGCAGCCGCGCAGGAGCAGTTGTCCGCCTCGCTCGCGGCGCTGGCCCAGCAGGCAGAACAGGCGGGCATAAGTCTGCCCCAACTCGACGAAGCCCTCGCGGCGCTGGCCGCGAACCAGATAGAATCCGTTTCGCAGGCGCTTGAGGCCGCTCTGACTGATTTGGAAAGACGGCGCGACCTGGCCGATAAGCTTCAACAACTCCAGGCCCAGAAGTTGGGCAAGGACCTGGCTGAACAACTCCAGCAAGGCCAGGTGGCCGCGGCGGTGCAATCCTTGAAGAAGCTGGCCGAGCAGTTATGGTCGGCGGGCCTGTCGCCTGAACAACTTCAGAGGATTCGCGAGCAAGTTGCGGACGCCGTCGCGCCCGCGGAGGAATATGGTCGGTTGGCGGAATGGCTCCAGCAGGCGGGGCAACAATTGCAGCAGCGCAATCCGCCCATGGCCGCGCAATCGCTCACCGCCGCCGCCAAGGAATTGGAGGACCTCCTGCAACAACTGGCGGATGCCGGGGCTTTGATGACGACGCTGGAGAATTTGCAGGCCGCGTCTCATTGCATCGGCACCGGCCAGGGCTGGTCCCTGAGCCAGCAACCCGGTACTGGCGGGAGCAGCCGGAGTAGCGCTGGTTTCGGTGCTTGGGCGGATCAGCACCATGCTTGGAGCAATCCAGGTTCCTGGGCGGGCAGCGGCGGGGAGTCCAGCACCGCAGGCACTGGGATTGGTTCACGTGACTTTTCCGACGGCGATCCCACGCTCCGCGAGCCTTTGACTCCCGCAAGAGTGAAAGGCCAATTCTCGCCCGGCGCCCCGATGCCCGGCATCACGCTCAAGGGCGTAAGCCTGAAAGGCCAGAGCACCGTGCAGTACGAGGAAGCGGTGATCACTGCCCAGGCGGACGCACAAGCCGCCTTGAGCCAGGAGAAAGTCCCGCGTGCGTACCAAGGTGCGGTAAGAAGCTATTTCGACGATTTGAAGAAGTAACCACGAAATACACGAATTACACGGAAAGGAAGTTTGGATTCGCCGCTGGCAGTGTGCTTTCGTATGTTTCATGTGTTTCGTGGTTTGGAATCAAAAGCCCATGAACACCGAGCAACATATCCAATCCTTCCGCAATACTTACGCCGCGCTCCAAAACGAAATCGTCAAAGTCATCGTCGGCCATACCGCGATCGTCGAGCACACCCTCATCGCATTGTTCGGCGGCGGCCACGTCCTGCTCGAAGGCGTGCCCGGCCTTGGCAAGACGCTGCTCATCCGCACGCTCGGCGAAGTCCTCGACATGCCGTTCAACCGCATCCAGTTCACACCCGACCTGATGCCCGCCGATATCCTCGGCACGAACCTCGTCATGGAAACCGACACCGGCCGGCGCGAATTCCAGTTCCAACGCGGCCCGATCTTCGCGCACCTGATCCTCGCCGACGAAATCAATCGCGCCACGCCCAAGACCCAATCCGCCATGCTCGAAGCCATGCAGGAAAAGCAGGTCACTGCCGGCGGCGAACTTCGCAAGCTCACCGAACCCTTCTTCGTCATGGCCACGCAAAACCCGATTGACCAGGAAGGCACGTATCCGCTCCCCGAAGCGCAACTCGACCGCTTCTTTTTCAAAATCCTCGTCGGCTATCCGAGCGCGGCGGACTTGAACGAAGTCATCAACCGCACCACCACCGGCACGAAGACCGAGGTGAACAAAGTCCTCGACCGCGACACGCTCATGGACCTCATGAAGCTCGTCCGCGAAGTCCCGGTCGCGTCGCACGTGAAGGATTACGCCGTGCGCCTCGTGCTCGCCACGCATCCCAAGACCGACACCGCCGCGCCGATTGCGAATCAATACCTCCGTTTCGGCAGCAGCCCGCGCGGTGCGCAAACGCTCATCCTCGCCGGCAAAGTCCGCGCGCTGGCGCAAGGCCGTTTCAACGTCAGCTTCGAGGATATCCAGGCCGCCGCGCTCCCCGCCTTGCGCCACCGCCTCATCCCGAATTTCGAAGCCGAAGCCGAAGGCATCACCACCGACCACATCATCGCCCAAATCCTCCGCGACGTGCCGGTGACGGCGGAAATGGTGGATGCGTGACAAAATGAAGCCGAGTGAACGCAAACTGGTGTTTGCTCTGGCCCTGATCGTATGCGTCAGCGCGGGAGTGCTGGGTGCATCCATCGCGATGAAGAGGTATCGGGAATGGCTGGATGCGCGGTGGCATTATGCATACCGAGAGGAAATCGAAGCGCGCGAGGCTCTCAAGACGCCTCCGGTTCTCGTACTGAACGGAACCGTGGACGGTAGGGAGTGTGAAATCGTCATGCGAGGATTCACAAATTACTTCCGAAAAGAAACATGGGGCGCACCGGAGGGCGAGCGAACCTTGCTCGGTGGTCAGAAGGCGGGCGGCTACGCAGTAGAGATTCGCACGGCAGATTTTCACGGCCAAAGGCAATATGGATGGCGAGGCACAGGTGGCGGTAGGGGTGGAGGCGGTTCAGAAGGCTACCTGGACGATCTCGTCCCCGGTCGAAATCTTTGGAGTAGTCGTGGTTTTGTCGGGGTTGAGCACAAGTACGAGCGGCATCAATACATTTGGCAGCAAGAATTTCACTTCAGGAAGTGGGAAGAAGATTGTGAAGGCTGGATGCAAGATGGCGAAATCCGGATACCTAGGAAAATCTCGCTAAAGCAAAGCGGAAGAGACTATACGG
>JAHCLO010000013.1 GCA_026125285.1 Verrucomicrobiia bacterium
TCTGCGTTGGTACAACTTAGCATAGCCGCGCCTTCAACCATCAAGGAGGCACGGTTGTTTGTGTAAGTCTCATAGACATAACGATGGTCTTCAAATCTGAAGGGGACCGTCGGTGGCGCGGGCAATCGACTAAGTCTATTGGGAACGGTACCCCAACTGAACGCCACGTCCACTGACGTTGACAGAGCCTCCACTTGCTCAGGCATCCGCCCAGCTTGGGCGCCCATTATGGCTGAATCCAACGGCCAGTACGTCCTGAAACCAGCCGAGATAGGTTTGCCAGCCGAGTAGTAAATCTCCAAAGTCCAGTACTTGAAGCCGGTTTCGTAAGGTTTTGGCATGGCCACAACACCTGTGCTTCCGACAACAAAGTTGGGGGCGCGTGCCTCAATCCGAAGCCTATTCGGCCATCCCGTTCGATCCAGCAAGTACGTGTTGAAGAATTCTGGGATCGGTTCGCCCAAGGTAAGCGCTACCTTCGTGTCTCCCCTGCCTACTTCCTCCCACTGACGTTCACTGGTGAGTGAGAGTGCCACCACTTGCAAACCTCTAGAAGCAAACCTAGATGCAATGCCTTTCTCCACCAAGGCTCGGTACGCGGAGGAGGTGTCTCGCGTCCCCCTTGTCAGCAAAGTGTACACCGTATTGCTCACGACAGCGGAGGCCTCGCTCGGGCGGCCTCCTAGCGGTCCAACTGGCGATTGAACGTGAAAACCGTCGCTGAACAGAAACCCTTCCAGCCTTTGTTCCTTCGTGACAGCCTTTGTTCTATCTCGATCATCGTTGTAGCTCGTACTTCTTACATCCACTTGGAAACTCGCCACCGAGTCCGCAGCCAGCACATGACAGTTGCCCCCGGTTGCCAGAGCCAATGCAACGAGCACTAACAGCCTTGCTTGATTCATACTTCTTCTCGGTTGCACTCGACATAAAGTCGATTTGCGTCGTGCGTCCATAAGTCAGCCCCTCTTTCCGCCCTTCTCAGTTGCAAGGCCGTATCCCATCCACTGGAGTGAAAAGGACATCAATCCCAACAACAGCAATACCATGAGCCACTTATCCGCAGATTGGTGGCCGATTCCCAGCGAGTCCGTAATGTAGCCCAAACAACCACAGCCGTTGGGGCCGGGGCCGCCTAGCCATGCGCCAAACACGCGATAAATCTCCAGCCACAAGAAAAACGCTAACCCAGAAACACACTTAATGTCGTTTCTAACGTGTGAGAGCAGAATTCCTCCAATCGCGGCTTCCAAAAGGGCAGCAAATAACAACACCCATCGCATCTCGACCTGGAAAACCCAGTCTAACTGGCTAAGCGCGCCTTCTGGTCCAAGCAACACTCCGAACAGCTTCGCGAATGCAGTGAGGATGAGAATCACGCCAAAAGACGTGTATACTATCCTCTCGGCGACCGACCGTCGAGCCAGCGAGGTTGACAATGCGGTCACGGTACGGTCGCAGCCTGGGCCATTACAAGTGCTCACGTCTTGAGTCTCCAGTTAAACCGCGCATTCATGCCAAAATTCCAAACTGTCACCAAGATGATGGTCAGCAGGTTTGAGAGGTAAAGATTCCAACCCAGGAAGCTGTGGAACAAGTGCAGCAGCAACACGGCAAACACAATCCCGAGGCCGCAGATCGCATTGAAGAAGAAGAACCTGCGCAGGCGGGAGGAACGGAGGCAGGGCGCGTCAGTCCTCTGCGCGTCGCTCTCCCCGCCAGCCAACCCGGCGCGCACGGAGTGACGCGCCCTACCTTTGCCGCACCCTTTGAACGTCCACAACTCGTTCCAAACAAAGTTGTTCACCAGCGCCACTTCCGCCGCGCAGACTTTGCTGATCGCCACGTTCAGCGCCAGCATCTTGGGATCGGCCAACAGAGAGAGCACGCCCATGTCCACCACCACTCCGCTGCCGCCCACCAGGCAGAACCTGACGAACTGCCGCAGTCGTTGGACCGGGAGAGTAAATGACCCTTGTGGGTGAACGGTGTCGCGACCCGCTGGATTGAATTCGATTTCTTCAACCAGGCTCAATCGAGATTCTCGCTTCGACGTGATCGTTCTCATGTCACCTTCATTCTCCCGCCTCACCGCAGAACGGCTGGAACGGCTGGAACGGCTGGAACGGCTGGAACGGCTCGAAACAGAACCGCGGCGTTCATGTCAAACTTTTTTTCTGGCTAATTCCGGATCTCTGGCTCTTGAGCCTTCGGCTGACTCTGTTTCCCAGTGTTTGCGGACTCCTCTCCAACTTTATTACCCCACGCCCCCTTCCGCAGAATCTAGCGCGAAAACAGTGGCCGCAATAGAAACCAACGCAGCGGCGCCGCAATCCAACCCGGACCTGACGGCAAAAGAATGAACGGCAGAGGAATGAAGAAAGGAGAACCGGGGTTTCATTCTCTTGCCGACTGCCATTCCGTTTGCCTGGCCATCGCACCCCGGTCGCGCGGCGTCGGCACTCCGCCCTGCTTGTCCTTTAATGCACTGGCGGGCGCTTATCCCTTGCACGCAGCACGCCCTCGTTCAGGATTCGCGCCCGCAAGCCTCCCCGGCCCTGCAAGGCTGACTCAGCACCGGGACCAAACGCCAGGTCCATCCAGTAGCAAGGCTTGCACGACTCGACACCAAAAAAGCGCACACCCTGTATCTCAAACGCCCGGCCAATCAGAGATTCCAAGTCTGCTCCGTGCGTGACAACATTACGGCGGAAAACCGATGGCGATTTCTCGGGCCGACCAAATTGGTCGCACAGCGCGCGATAGACTTCGTCGGCGAAGAACGTGATTTGGCCTTTGAAATCCGGTGAGTGGTCAAAATAACGGTCGCCCTTGATCCCGCGTCCAGCCACACAGTGAAGTTCCTTGACCTCCACCATGGGGTGTTCGCCCGCCGGCTGGCCGTGATGGCCGCGGTAGTTGTGCCCGGGCGAAATGAACAAATGCAGTATTTCCACAGCGCCCGTACCGCCTTCATCGGCCCGGGACAATTGAATCACCGGCTCTGCTTCCTGGAGTCTCGACATCGCGTTTGATTTACATGGCCAAGTCTCTAATTAATCCTCAGGTGATCCATCGCCGGTTGCCAAAACTCGGCGTTCGTTGAGAGCTTGGCGCAACAATCCTGCCCCGGCATTGATTTATATCAAAATCCGAACCCGAATCACCGTCTATGCTGGAGCCATGAGTGAACAACCCTTGATCGGGCTGGCCCAGGCGAAGATCATCGCGCTGGCGGGCGAAACCAAGTTTGCGGAGAACGGCATCGTCAGCCGCACGCTGTTCCGGAGCACCAACGGTCGCGTCGTGTTATTCGGTTTTGCCGAAGGCCAGGAATTGACTGAGCACACCTCCACCCAGCAGGCCATCATCCAGATTCTGTCTGGGGAATGTGAATTCTGCCTGGCTGGCCAGCCGCACAATTTGAAGACGGGCGACATGCTTTACATGCCGCCCAATCTTCCTCATGCCGTCAAAGCGACGAAACAGTTCTCAATGCTGCTCACGTTAATGAAGCCGGCTTGAGTCGGTGCGAATGTCCGGCGGGTTGACCCGTGGCTGATCGCCTGGGTTCAGCCCAGTTTTTCTTTCGCCGCCTCCGGCACCTCCACTTTGGTGGTGCCGATGTCCTTGATTTCAACGGTCGTGGTGCGGTCCATGTCGCGTTCGTTATTGTTGAACGTGATCCGGCCCGTGACTTTGTATTCGTACTTGGTGAGCACGTTATCCTTCACCCAGAATTTTACCGAGCCCTTGGCATTGCTGATTTCGGGACCGTCGCCACCACCGCGCCCGCGCCAACTCAGAAGCTTCTTGGCGCCCGCTTCGGTGAGTTCGCCGGAATAAGCGTCGCCGTCCTTCTTCAGTTCCTTGGCGTCGGCGGCAATCTGTGCCGCCTGCACCGCCGGGCTTTGGTAATTCCGAAACATACCTGCCATGAAGCGACCGGGACCTTCGCTGTTCTCCAGTTCACTCAAAGAGCGCCAGCCACCATCAGGGGAACTCACAGCGGCCTTCTCCCCTTTGAGCACGGCCTGAGTCGTGTTCTCCCCAAACGTCATCTTCACGTGAGTATAGCCGCCTTTCTCGAGTTTCCCCTCGGTTGGCCCCGTACGGCCACGACTGCCATCCGGCACGGCCACGGTGGTCTTCCAACTGTAACTGGCCTTCTCGCCAAGCTGTTTTGCCGCATTGCTGACCTGGTCTTTGGCGCTTTGACCGACGGCGATTGCCATTCCCGTCAGCAGGGTCAGGGCACTAAGCAGAATATTTCGTTTCATGGAGCTTACCTTTGGTTATTGCGTTTCATGGTTTGAAGTCACCCCACCGGGGGCAGGCGGAATGAACACCCGGCCATCGGAATTGTCAACCCTGCAGCCCCAATGACTGCATTTAGCGCTTCAGGCCCGTAGCCCTTTCAAATCGAACGACCAACCCTCGTTGGCGCGCATCATCTGTTGCCAGGTCACTTCCGCGCCTTGGTAAGCTGCGGTGCGGCCCAGAATCGTGGTGAGGTTGCTCCGCACACTTTCCGGCACGGTCGCGTTGGTCCAATCGCCCTTGGTGATGGCGTCGTAAAAACTCGCGATGTTATTGACGGCGCCATCGGTGTAGAGATTCCCCATCTTGCCACCGTTGAACAGGTCGTCGCGCGACCGCACCCAGACATCGCCAAAATAATGCGTGTCCGCCGTCCCTTCCGTGCCAAACACCCGGCATTGGATGTCGTCAAAACCGTGGCCAACCTGCTTGGAATTGAAACTGACGATGACACCGCTGGCGTACTGGAAGATGACGGCGAAATGATCCCAGCACGTTCCCAGGAAACCGCGCGACTGTCCGCCGGTGCCGTAGGCCTTCACGGGCGCGGCACCCAGAAACCACGAAGCCACGTCCAGCGCGTGGATGTTCTGCTCCGTGATGACATCGCCCGAAAGGACACGTTCCAGTCCCCACGCCCGCAGGCGGGCCTCGGGGTTGTTTGGATCCCTGCGTAGCGCCGCGTCCATGCCACCAAATGTCGGGCCGCAATGATAGGAAGCGTCCACCGAAACAATCCTGCCAATCTGCCCCTCGCGCACGCGTTTCACCGCCTCCTGATAGGACGGATGCGCCCGCGTCTGGAAATCAACCAGGAAACACAGCTTCTTCTCCGTCGCCTTCCGGCCACTCGTTTCGATGCTCTGGCAACCCGGCACGTCCACGGCCACCGGCTTGGCCAGGTACACATGCTTGCCGGCGGCCACGGCGGCTGCCGCCTGCTCGGGATGAAAATACGGCGGGGTCTGGATGACCACGGCGTCCAGCTTCTGTTCGAGTAAACGCCGATATCCAGACAAACCACTGAACCGTTGGGCGGTCGGGACATTGTACTTCTCGCCCGCTGCTTCCGCCCGGTCCTGGAAATAATCGGACACGGCCACGAGGTTGTAGTTGCCGTTCTTGGCAAACAAATTGGCAATCCATTGGCCGCGTCCGCCGCACCCGATGAGGCCAAGGTTGACCTTCTGATTGGCGGTGGCGCCGTAAACCCGGGCCGGTTGCAGCAGGGAGAAACTCACGGCGGCGGCGCTGGTGCCGGCCAGGAAACGCCGGCGGTTGATTTGATGGTTCTGTGTCGGGATGGACGAAGGTTTGTTGCTCATATAGCCCTTTGCGGTTTTTTTGCCAACTACCCCTCAGACGTAGTGCGAGGACGAATTTGAAGCAAGCGGAATTTGGAACGTGGTTCGCAAGGGTTTCCTCCGGGACGCACAAATCCACTTGTTGCGCGGTGGCGCTTGCGGCTTAATCCCGATCATGGGCAAAGCCACCGATATTCGCACCGTCAGCACCACCTTGTATTTTCTGCCGGTGCAAACTCGCGTGCCCCTGAAGTTCGGCGCGGAAACCCTGACTTCGGTAACGTGCGCCCGGGCCCGCGTCACAGTGGCGGACAGCGCCGGGCGAACGGCGGAGGGCTGGGGGGAAACCCCGTTAAGCGTGCAATGGGTCTGGCCGGGAGCCTTGTCATTCGCGGAACGTCACGCGGCGCTGCGAAACTTCAGCCTGCAATTGGCTGAACTCTGGTCCAGCATCCGCCTGCCGGGGCATCCGCTCGAAATCGGCTATGATTTTCAGCAAACCGTCCTGCCAGGAATCCTCGCTGGTTACAACCGACGGCAACGCGGCGGACGCGAGCCTGTGCCCTGGCTCGCAGCGTTGTTGTGCTGTGCGCCTTTCGATCTCGCGGTCCACGATGCGTACGGAAGACTGCACGGCCGGCCGGTGTACGAAACTTACGGACCGGAATTTGTGAATCGCGATCTGGCCGGTTTTCTTCAACCCGCCACCGGGGCGCGCGTCTCTTTCAAAGGGAAATTTCCCAAGGACTTTTTGCTTTGCAAACCTCTCGCCCATTTGCGTGCCTGGCATCTCGTCGGCGGTCTGGACCCGCTGGACGCCAGTGAACTCAATGGCGGTGAACCCCGCGACGGCTATCCCGTCACACTGGAGGAATGGATCGAACGCGACGGGTTGAAATGTCTGAAGGTCAAACTGCGCGGCAACGACGCGGACTGGGATTACCGGCGGTTGGTCAAGGTCGGACACATCGCCATGAAGCGCGAGGTGGACTGGCTCTCCGCCGACTTCAACTGCACCGTGCAAGCGCCGGAGTACGTGAATGTAATCCTTGATCGCTTGCGCGACGAGCACCCGCGACTTTACGGCATGATCCTCTACGTGGAACAGCCGTTTCCCTACGAACTGGAGCAGCATCCGATAGACGTGCGCAGCGTGGCGGCCCGCAAGCCGCTGTTCCTGGACGAAAGCGCGCATGACTGGACCCAGGTGCGGCTGGGCCGCGAATTGGGCTGGACCGGAGTGGCGCTCAAGACGTGCAAAACGCAAACGGGCGCGGTGCTCAGTGCCTGCTGGGCCCGCGCGCACGGAATGACTCTGATGGTGCAGGACCTCACGAATCCGATGCTGGCGCAGATTCCGCACGTACTGCTGGCCGCGCACACGGGCACCATCATGGGCGTGGAGACGAACGCGATGCAGTTTTACCCTGCGGCGTCCCAACCGGAAGCCGCAGTGCATCCCGGTCTGTACCAACGGCGCAACGGGCAAGTGGAGCTGGCCAGCCTCCGGGGAGCAGGCTTCGGTTATCGAGTGGAAGAAATTCAGCGCGTTTTGCCGGAGCCTGCCGTGACGTGCGAAGCGTGATCCAGTTCTCCGGCTGGTTTCGCCAGCATGAATGTTCCAAATGTTCCCAAAGACGAGTTGAAAAGGGTTGCGCCTTGCCAGCACCTGACAAACCGGCAATAACTTGAGCATGAACAAGCGCTTGCGGATTCTGCACCTGGAAGACGAGCCGGACTACTCCGGGTTGGTGCAAAATCTCCTCCAGCAAGAGGGCGTGGAAGCGGACGTTGTTTTGGTGGCCGACCGCAAAGCTTTCGACGCAGCCCTGGCGCGGGAGCGTTTCGACATCGTACTGGCGGACTATTCCCTGCCCGATTGGACCGGCCTTCAGGCGCTGCGGTTGGTGCGGGACAAGTCTCCGGAGACGCCGTTTCTGCTGGTGTCCGGGACGATTGGAGAGCAAGCCGCCATCGAGAGTCTGCAAGCCGGCGCCACCGATTACGTTCTGAAACAATGGCCGGATCGCCTGGTCCCGGCCGTGCGCCGCGCCATCGGAGAAGCCGAGGAGCGCCGGCGCCGCAAGCACGCGGAAACGGAATTGATCCGGCGCGAAAAATACTTCCGCGCGCTCACCCAAAACTCCCTGGACATTCTGAGCCTGTTGAACGCGGAAGGGGTGTTCCAGTACAACAGCGCCTCCGTCAAACGCGTACTGGGCTACGAAGCCGCGGAATTGGCGGGGACATCGGTATTCTCCCTGACCCATCCGGATGATTTGGCACGCGTGCGGGAAGCGTTCCAGCAAGGTATGAAGCATCCCGAACAGACCGTTACCCGGGAGTTTCGCCTGCGCCATCGAAACGGCCAGTGGGTTCATCTGGAAGCGGTCGGCCAAAGCCGGTTGGGTGATCCCGACGTTGCCGCCGTGGTGGTCAACACCCGCGATATCACCGCGCGCAAGCGCATCGAGCAACAACGCGATGCGTTGGCGAATCTCGGACGACTGCTAAGTTCAGTGAGTTCACCGACGGAAGCAGCCCGCATCATCCAAACGGTGACGGATGAACTTTTTGGCTGGGACGCCTTCATGCTCGACTTGTATCGGGCGGAAACCGACGAGATAACCCCCGTGGTCAACATTGACACCATCCAAGGCCAGCGCCGTGAAGTGCGGGTGGCCAATCCGACTTACCGTCCCACGAAGCTGGCCCGGCGGGTCTTCCAACACGGGGCCGAACTGATGCTACGGGAGAACCCGACCGCCCCCTTGCCCGAGGCAATTCCGATTGGCGACACCTCCCGCCCCTCGGTTTCGCTCATGTTGGCCCCGGTGCGCAACCGCACGCGGGTCATTGGCATTCTTTCCATTCACAGCTACGCGGCGCAGGCCTACAACCGTGACGACTTGGACACGTTGCAGGTGCTGGCGGACTACTGCGGCGGCGCATTGGAACGCATTCATGCGGAACAAGCCTTTCGGGAAAGCGAACAACGCTTCCGGGATTTATTTGAAGGTTCGCCGGAAGCCATTTTCGTGGATGACCTCGCCGGGACCATTCTGGACGCCAACCCGGCCGCGTGCCACTTGCATAAATTGTCGCTGCAACAACTCGTGGGCCGAAACGTGCGCGATCTGGTTCCGCCTGAGCAGCGCGACGACACCATGCGGAACTTCCACAAACTGGCGGCGGGTGAACTGAGCCGACTGGAAGGCCCGAGTCTGTCGGCCGATGGCCAAGTCACTCCGGTGGAAATCCATGCCGGTCGCATTGCCTACGGCGGCCAGCCCGCCGTCCTGTTGCACGTGCGTGACGTGACGGAACGCCAGCGAGCCGAGGCGGCGTTGCGGAATTCGGAGATGCTCTTTCATTCGGTCTGGCAGAATTCCGTGGACGGCATGCGCCTGACCAACGAAGCCGGCATGATCGTGGAAGTGAACGATGCGTACTGCAAAATGGTCGGGATGGAGCGCTCCGAGTTGGAAGGCAAAGCCCTCACGGTGATCTATGCGGAATCGGAGAATCTGGATTTGATTCTCAGCCACTATCGCGATCAGTTCCAAAGCCGGGTGATTGAACGGCAGGTCGAACGCCAGTTCAGGTTGCGCAACGGCAGTAGCGTGACCCTCGAGGATACGAACTCGTTTGTGGAAATCCGCGGCCAGTCGCCTCTGCGGCTGAGTTTGTTTCGCGACGTGACCGCCCAGAAACGCCTGGAGGAACAGTTGCGCCAGTCGCAGAAAATGGATGCCATCGGCCAGTTGGCCGGCGGCGTGGCCCATGACTTCAACAACATCCTCACCGTTATCCAGGGCCACGCCTCGTTACTGCTGGCGGGCACAAATCTCACGGACCTGGCCGCCAAGTCCGCCCAACAGATCGTGCATGCGGCGGATCGCGCCGCGGGGCTGACCCGGCAGTTGCTCACCTTCAGCCGCCGGCAGGTCATGCAATTGGAACGGCATGATTTGAATGAGGTGGTGCGCAACATGGTCAAGATGCTCGGTCGGATTTTGGGAGAAGACATCGCCCTACAGGTGAACTGCGGCACCCAGCCGGCGTTGGTGCAGGCGGACGCCAGCATGATGGAGCAGGTGGTGCTGAATCTGGCCGTCAACGCCCGCGATGCCATGCCCACCGGCGGCCAGTTGCAACTCGAACTGGCCATCGTGGACGTGGACGCGGCCCACGTGGTTGAGCATCCCGAGGCACGGGTGGGCCGCTTCGTGTGTCTCAGCGCCAGTGACACGGGCTGTGGCATCGCCCCGGAGAATTTGCGCCGCATCTTCGAGCCGTTTTTTACCACCAAGGAGGTTGGCAAAGGCACCGGCCTGGGACTGGCCACGGTTTACGGGGTGGTGAAACAACATCAAGGTTGGCTGGAGGTGGCAAGCGAGATTGGACGCGGGGCCACGTTCCGGGTCTATATCCCGATGGCCGTGCTATCCGCGGATCACCTACAGCAGCCGCCGGAGGAAGTCTCCGCCCGTGGCGGCCACGAAACCATTCTCCTCGTCGAGGACGAACACCCCGTGCGCGAACTGGTGAGCAACATCCTGCGCGGCTTGGGTTACCATGTGCTTGAGGCCGCGTCCGGCGCAAAAGCGGTCGCCGTGTGGCAGGAGCATCAGCAGCGGATTGATCTGCTGCTCACCGATCTGGTAATGCCGGATCGGATGAACGGGCGGGAACTGGCCGAGCGACTGCGCCAGGACAGGCCCGAATTAAAAGTCCTCTTCACGAGTGGTTACAGCGCTGAGGTGGGTGGCAAGGAGTCTCTTTTCCAGCGGGATGCCAACTTCCTCCAGAAGCCTTACCACCCGCAGAAGCTCGCCCTCGTGGTGCGCGATTGCCTGGACTCGAAGCGCCCGGGCTTGAGCACGTGACGAGTGCCGCTTGCTTCAAGCTACGGCTTCTTCTCCAGTTTCTGCAGATCTTCCGCCAGGAATTTTGCCACTTCCTTGAAGCGCGCCACGTTTTCGGGGTTGATTTCCATGAGCGTCTGGTGCGCTTCCAGGCAGGCGCGTGTAAGTTCCGCGCGGGACGGGTGCCCCGGCTCCGGGGCGCACACCTGTACCGCTTCGGGGGTGGACAACGGACCTTGCGTGACTTTGAACAGGTGGAGCACGCCCAGATTTTCCAGCAACTCCGTGAGCCGGGCGTTGGGATTGCGCAGTTCCACCACCTGCAAGGGCGCACCCGCCTCGGACTGATTCACCTTCAAGCCCAACCCCGCCAACACCCCGAGAAAGGTGCTGTCCATCAAGACACATTCAGAAAGTTCAATCAGGTAGTAGGCGTACCCCTTCTGGCGCAACTCGATCACCAATCGCTTGAAGTCAACGCTCAAATTGAAGTTGGCCCGCCCGGTGATCTTGATACAGACAAAGTGTTTTCCGGCCAAGACCATTAATTTTCCGGCTGATGTGTTCATAGTGTGATAATCGCAAGCAGTTCAGCGTCGCGCCGCGGCAACTGCGGACCGGCCCCGGCCCGGGCCAATGATCTGCACGAGGGTCTGCTGCAACACCAGCGTGTCGTCCAGTCCGCTGGAAACCAGTCGTTGATTGCAGCGGAGCAACGAATCCATCGCGGAAACCAACTCCGCTTCCGTATAGTTCTGGGTTTGCGACAACGCCTTAAAAAGCACATACGGGTTCAATGCCAGGGGATTGTAACGTCGGTCTGCGGGCAGTTGCGCCGCGGGCACGCGCTCCAACTGCTGCTTGAATGATTGATAATTCTGCGTCGGCTTGACCCAGCCCTCGCGGATCATTTCCTTGAGCAGCAGCAACGCGCGCATTTTGCCGATCAATCCGTACAGCAGGCCGATCTCGGATTTGTCCCGGTCAAATTGCATCTCCCACAGCTCCTCATCCAGTCGCGCCAACAATCCCGGCAGATTACGGTCTCCCAGGGCGTCACCCAGCGCGAACGCCCGCGCCGTCTTGTTGCGCGTGCATATCGCCTCCACGTCCGTCGCGTTGATCTGGTCCCGCTCCCCAACGTAGAGGCAGAGCTTCTCAATCTCGCTGTCCAACTGGCGCGCGTGCGAACCAATGCGCGCGATCAATTCCGCCAAGGCATCATCGGCAATCGTTTTGCCGCGAGTCTGAATGGCTCTGACCCCCCAATTCTCCGCCTGGCTCACCCAGTCACGGTCGTTGACCGACCAGCCGTCGAGGCTTTCCACCGACCCGATCCTGTCGAGGGTTTTGTAAAAGACTTTGCGCTTGTCCACCTTGCCGGCGCTGACCAGCAGGCGGACGTTTTGCCAGGCAAAGGACTTCAGCTCCTGCGCCAGTTCCGTCAGGGTCTCCGTGACCGCCTGGGATTGTGCGGCGCGTTCATCGCCGAGAAAATTACAGTCGCGCAGCCAGACCGCTTTGCCGCTGCCGAAAAACGGAAGGGTTTGCAGCGCCTCCCGCAACCGGGCAATGGCCTTCAGCGCTTCGCCCGAATTGGCGGACATGGCTTCGATGATTTCGTGATCCATGCCACCCAATGACTCGGTCCATTGCTGGTAAACCTGTCGGGCGCGTTGCTTCACTGCAAACTCGTCTTCACCACAGACGAGAAGTACCGAAGGGGCCGGTTTGACGGCGGAGGCGGGCATCAGGCGTGGTCAATCTGGTTCGCTGCCGCCTTCATTGATGCGATCCAGCACCTCGCTCATGTCTTCAACCTGATCAAACAACGTCTGACTGACGAAGATGGGTCGCTTTTGGGCGGAGGCCAGCGCGAGGCAATCGCTGGGGCGGGCGTCAATCTCCACGATTTTACGCGCCACCTCGTTGTGTTGCTGGAGGATCAATCGGGCAAAATAGGTGGAGTTCCTTAACTCGGTGATGATGACCCGCTCAACCGAGATACTGAAGCCTTTGAAGATGCTCTGCATCAAGTCATGGGTCAGCGGGCGCTCCTTCGGCGCGTCCCGCAGGAACATGCCAATGATTTGCCCCATCTGCGGTTCGACGTTGATGACAAAAACCTTTTCGTCGTTGCCAACGAAGAGTGCGCAGCCGCTGTTGGCGGGCAGAATGCCGCGAATCTGGACGGGCACAACGTCGTTCTTCATATCCGCAGTGTAGGGCGGAATTGTTAAAAAACAAGCTCCGCATCGGAAAACCAACCGCCAAGCCCACAGGTTGCCGCCGTGCCCGGCATCATCAGACTCGGCGGGACTGCCCTACGCAATCGCCCCCGCGCTCAACTCCGGAAGAATCGAGCCGCCAGAAGATTCGCGGAAAGGCCAAACACCAACAGGACTATCAGTGGAATCACCGCTGGCCCAAAGCCGCTGCCGAAACTGATGAGTTGATGAAGGCCCTTCAAGGCCCAGCCCGTGGGAAGGAACAGGGCAATTTTCTGAAGAGTTGGCGGCGCGATCTCCAACGGCCACCAGCATCCCCCCAGCGCCCCCATCAGCAGGCTAACCAGGACACAAAGCCCAACGACACGGTCCTCCGACGCGAACACGGACCCGACCAACACCCCGAGCGAGCCACCGACCCAAGCGAGCACCAGCAGCGTAAGCGTCACCGCAGGCACGTTGGCTCCAAGATTGACACCCAACACAAGTTTTCCGACCACGAGAAAAAACCCGATTTGCACCGCACCGAGCAACATCAGGCCGTAAATCTTGCCCATGACCAGTTCGAGGTTCGTCACCGGATGAACCATGAGCCGGCGGATCACGCCGTTGCGCCGCTCCGCCGCCACGCTTGCGCCTCCAAAAATCATCAGATTCATCAGCAGATACAGCACCAGATTGCCCGGCAGCGAGAAAGCGAAGCCTGACGGCACTGGCTTGCGACCGGCAAATTTCGCGTCCAGCGCAACTGGGTTTGGTTTCTTCATCACCTCGCGGAGTTGTTCCTCGGTAATGCTCTCCGGGGCATTGTCGGTCTGCGCGGCCGCTTCGAGCAAATGACTGTTCATCGCGATCAGCGCCCGTACGAGCCGGACTTCGATCAGCATCGCGTCGGACTTGGCCGAACCATCACGCTTGAAGAAGCCCACCTTGCTTTGCTCGCCGGCCATCACCCTCCGGCTGAAGTCCTCGGGAATCCGAATCATCCGCGCGGCGGATTCACGGTTCGTGGGATCCAGCAACCACATGCCCTGCGTGTCGAGTTCGTCGAGCAACGCCCGGCCCAGGAAATTGGTGTCGTTGTTTTCCACCAGTACGGGCGGGCGGCGATTGGAGGGATCGCCCGGGCCGCGGTTGGCAAAGCCCATGAAATAGACGAAGGCCAGTGGCATGGCGAACAGCCAGATGTAGGCGGACTTGCTTTTGAAAAAGAGCCGCAAATCGTTGTGTCCGATGTCCAGGATGCGTTTCATGTCATGTGCGAACGCCCGTCCGCAAGTGCCGCCTGAACCACAGGGCCGCCAAACCCAGCAAAACCACACTGACCGCCAACAACTTGACCAACGCAAGCACCCACGCGGCTTCGCCACCGCCAGCCTGCAAATTGCGCGCTGTGTCCACGAACCAGTGCGTGGGCAGCAGCGGCGTGATGTGCTTCCCCAGAAACGCCGGCAGGGCCTGCGGCGGAAACATGCAGCCGCCAGCCAGCGCCAGCCCCATGGCCACGACCGTGTTCAAAGCGCTGGCCTTGCGTTCATCCGGAATCAGCGCCACCAGCACCGCCATCAAGCCCGCAGCAAAGCCCGCATAGCCCACCGAAAGTAATGCCAGCGGTCCCGGCGATCGCCAGTCAATACCGAACAAAAGCCCGCCGCCGCCCAACAGGATCACGCTGCACAGCAACAGCACCACCATGGCGAACACCACCTTGCCGGCGATGAACGGAGCAAGTTGGTGATGCAAAGTGTGATAGCGCGCCAGCGTGCGCTGCCGTAATTCACGCGGCAGATCGGTCATCGCATTACTGGCAATGAACAACAGAAACATTCCGGCCATGCCGGGCAACAGAAAACCGAATACTTCCGCGCCAGGACTCCGCTTCCGGGTCTCGCCCGGGCGAACGGTTCCTGAAGCAACCTCCTGGCGTTCCGGATCCACAGCTGATTCCTTCTCGTAAACGACGAGCGGCGGATTGATGAACCGTTCCGCCTGTTTAAGTTTGTCCCCTGCTCGCTCGATCAAGCCGGCAATCTGCTTGTAATCACGCTTGCCTTCGAGGACTGCCTGCCAGTCAGGGAACTCGGATTGGAGATTGCGCGAAACGGCATTCATCGCCGTGACGAGTGCTCCCAGCAACTCTTCCATCACCGCCGGATGAATGGATTGCGCCGGGTTCTTGATCAGTTCCAGGCTGACGGGTTCCCGGCCACTGAAATAATGGCGCGTAAAGTTGGTGGGTATGACCAGGACGGCGCTGATCTGGTTGTCATTGATCTGGCGCAGCGCTTCGTCGCGTTCGAGCAAAACCGGCTCTAAATACTTGCCGCCTTCACGTTGATTCGCTGAACCGCGCAAGACGTCGGAAAGAAGGGTTTTGTCCTCATCCACCAGCGCAAACCGGATGCGGCCCAGCGCGCCGCCGTCGGATTTTCCGCCAAACGCCAACCCCACCAATCCCGCCACACAAAGCGGCAGTGCGAGATTGATGAGCACGGGCAGTGGATTCCGCCACGTCCGGCGCAGGTCTTTGGCGAGGAGCACGCGCCACATGGTTATTCCCGCAATTCCCTTCCGGTGAGTTGGAGGAAAACGTCGTTCAGGCTGGGCCGCTTGAGCGTAACATTCTCCACGCGCACTGGCAGACCGAGCAAGTCTTTAAGACACTCGGAAGGATCGCGCGCGCCCAGCGCCGACACCACCAACTGCCGTTCGGTTTTCTGGATCACCCGGAAACGAGAGAGAAAACCGTCCCACGACTCGGGCGCAGCCTCTTTGAGATCAGCTTCCAACACGAACAAGCGATCCCCGCCCAATCGCTCCTGCAATTCTTTCAACGTCCCCTCGGCCAGCAATCGCCCGTGATCAATGATCCCAATGCGATGACACAGCGTCTCGGCCTCCTCGAGATAATGTGTGGTGTAAAGAATCGCTGTGCCGGAGGCGCGCAGGCTGCGAATGAACTCCAGAATGTTCAGCCGCGCTTGCGGATCAATGCCCACGGTCGGTTCGTCAAGCAACAGCAGTTGCGGCCGATGCAGCAAAGCGCAACCAAGATTAATCCGCCGCTTCATGCCGCCGGAATAGGTCTTCACCACATCCTTCGCGCGGTCGGTGAGAGTGAGCGCTTCCAGCAATTCTGTGGCCCGTGATTTCGCATCGCCAGAACTCAAACCGGCCATGCGCCCCCAGAACTCGAGATTCTCGCGTCCGGTCAATTCCTCGTAGATCGCCAACTCCTGCGGCACGACGCCCATGATGCGCTTGGCCTTCTGCGGATCGGACCAGAACGGCGTGCCCGCCACGACGACCTCGCCGGCGTCCGGTTTGAGCAAGCCGGAGATCATGGAGATGGTGGTGGTCTTGCCCGCGCCGTTCGGTCCGAGCAAGCCATAGACTTCGCCGGGGCGCACCTCGAAGCTGACCGAATCCACCGCGCGAATGGCCGCGAAGGCTTTGAACAACCCCTGCACCCGAAGCAGACTCATGGCCGCGATGATAGACTCCGGCCGATGCGTGGCAAGCGCAGTATGCGCCCTACCAGGGCGGCGAACTCCGTTCTTGGCCGTACTAAGCAACTATCGAAAACCACGTTCAGTAAAGGAATGGAGAATCCCACGCCACTTGGAATTCTCGCACGCGCCAACTTGAGGTGAGCTTTGCCAAGCTGACTAAACTGCGACAGAGACTACTGCTATTGCTCCGCCTTTGCGCCCTGTTTGCTCTCAAATTTCAGGGCCGCCGAGTTGATGCAGTAACGCAAGCCGGTGGGTTGGGGGCCATCATCAAAAACGTGCCCCAGATGCCCACCACATTTCGAGCACAAGACTTCCGTACGCACCATGAAATGACTGCGGTCTTCTGCCTCAGCAATCACGTTCGTCGTAACCGGCGCATAGAAACTCGGCCAGCCGCAACCGGAGTCGTATTTGGTGTCCGATTCAAACAACACCTCCTCGCAACCGGCACAGCGGTAAGTGCCGGCCTCTTTCGTGTTCCAGAATTCGCCGGTGTAGGCGCGTTCCGTGCCCTTTTGCCGCAGGATGCGGTATTGCTCTGGCGTCAAGGACTGCTTCCATTCCGCTTCGGTTTTGATGACTTTGTTGCTCATGGTTAAATTGCCCGCTGTTGCCGCAAAGTCGTCATTGCCCGTCGCGGAGGAATGAGTCGTCACCACGCAACGACCGCAACCCGCTGCCACCAGCACCACACTCAATAGACCAATTAAGGAAATAGGTTTCATAGTTTCAACGTCCCGGGTCGCCCCCTGGGAGAGTGTGAGTCCGTACCGGACCTTGGTTTCACATCTGCCCTGGGTGTCAGGCGGCCACATGGTTTCGCTTAACATGCACGGATTGTCGCGTCGCGCAAGCCCTCCGCGCAATTGCCGCCAAGTGCGGGCACATTTCCGAAGGAGGACAAACGCCAAGTCCTGTAGCGCAGATTTGCAGTCTGCTGTATCGCCGAGTTGCACTCGGCTGGGCGTCCGGCGGCTGGCAGCGCGCTGGATTGCCAGGGGGCCGCGGAATGCAATTCCGCGATACGGCAGAGTAAGACTCTGCGCTACGGATTCGAACGCTGGTCCTCATTCGGAGAGGCGCTCGCCAACTGCGGGATCGCCGGCAGACAACCTCAAGGCAATCAGGCCCGGCCAGCCTCGCACCAACAGAGTCTGTCTTTGCAGGATGGCAAGCCTTGCCATGCAACCTCGGGTCAAGGTCGCACCGTCTTCTTGACCGCGCCAAACATTGCGAGGCATTTCAGGCGCTGTTCCTCGTGTCGCACAATTCGCGGCGGATAGGAGCTGCCCCCTGTCCCCAGCGGCCGCTCCCATGGCCGGTGAACACACTGGTCAGGGAGTGATGCCAGTTCCGGTATCCAACGGCGCACAAACTCGCCCTGCGGATCAAACTTCTCTCCCTGC
Organism: Verrucomicrobiia bacterium; assembly: GCA_026125285.1. GTDB lineage: Bacteria > Verrucomicrobiota > Verrucomicrobiia > Limisphaerales > JADLHS01 > WYBW01. The sequence continues at coordinate 17,642 of JAHCLO010000013.1, forward strand.
GAAACAGGGTTAAAAATGCGGAAATACGGCGCGGCATCGGTACCCGTGCCGGCGCTCCATTGCCAGCCGCCGTTGTTGGCCGCCAGATCGCCGTCCATGAGTTGCTGCATGAAGTAGCGCTCGCCCCACTGCCAATTGATGAGCAGGTCCTTGGTCAGGAACATCGCCACGATCATGCGCAGGCGATTGTGCATGTTGCCGGTGGCGTTCAGACAACGCATCGCGGCATCCACAATGGGATAACCCGTCATCCCCGCACACCATGCCTCGAAATGGTGCTGGTTGTCCGACCACTGCAACTCATCGTACTCGGGCCGGAACGCACCCTTTGTCACACGAGGGAAGTTATGCACGATCTGCAGGTAGAACTCGCGCCAGATGAGTTCATTCAGATAGACCTCGCAACTCTGCCGTTGCGCGGGCGTGACCGCAGCCTCCCGCGCCTTGGCCAACGCCGCCAGAATGGTGCGAATACCAATCGTCCCGCACCGCAGATGTGGCGAGAGTAGCGATGTGCCATCCACCGCCGGGAAATTGCGGTGCGCTCCGTATTCATAAACCGGCCCGCACATGAATTTGCGCAATCGCTCCAACGCAGCGCGTTCGCCTGCGGGCGCGGGCGACGGCTTTAACCCTTGCGCGATCCCTGCCAAGTCAACGGGTGGCAAATCACATTGCCGGTCGAAGGTTGAACCTTGAGGGTGGGCGAGCATTCTTAATCGGCCCCGCGGCGCTGAAGCAGCTTTGAGCTTCCAGGCTTTCGCATAGGGCGTATAGACCGTGAACGGCTTCCCCGCCTGCGTGAGAATTTCCTGTTCCTCCCACACCACCGCGTCCTTGAACAACTCGAAGCCGACGCCCGCCGCGTTCAGGGCATTGAACACTCGCTGATCGCGCGCCTCGGCATAAGGTTCGTAACGCTTGTTGGCAAACACTGCCTCCGCACCAAGGTCCGCGCAAAGCTTCGGCAACACCTCCGGTGATTTTCCGCGGTGGACAAGCAATTGATAACCCAGTTCCGTTAGATTCTTTCGGAGCGCCTCCAGCGAGTTCAGCAAAAATGCCAAGCGCGCCGCACCCACGTCTGGCCCGGTGCGGAGGGCGTCCTCCAAAATGAACACCGGCAGGACGTGCTCCGCCCGCCGCGCCGCTTCGCTCAATGCCGTGTTGTCCGTGACGCGCAAATCGCGCCGAAACCAATGAATGACCCGCTTCACGGGCGGAGATTAGACGAGATCCGCTGCGTACGCAAAAAGCGCTGGTGCGCCGCCGGTGTGCCAGAACAAAACGGTTTCACCGGATTTGAACGCGCCCTTGCGAATCAAATCCAGCATCGCACCGAATGCGCGTCCAGCATAAACGGGATCGAGAATTATGCCTTCGTAAGACGCTGCGGTTCGGATGGCTTCGCGCTCCAAATCACCCACCACCCCGTAGCCGCCGCCCACGTAGCCGTACACCACCTCAAAGTCGCTTTTCGTCAACCGCACGTTGCTGCCGATGTACTCCGCACACTCATTGGCAATCTGCGCCAACTCGTCTTCGTACGGCCCGCGATCACGGTCCTCCTTGTCAATGCCCACGCCGTGCAATCTGCCGGTAAAGCCTGCGATCTTTGCCCCCAACACCATGCCGGCCTGCGTGCCGCCAGAACTGCTCCCGAAAACAATGTGATCCACAGCTTGTTGGCCCACGCGCAATTGCTCAACCAACTCCTGCATCGCCAGCACGTAACCCGTCGCGCCAACACCGTTGGAGCCGCCGACGCCAATGACGTATGGGTTCAGTTTCTGTTCGCGCAACGCGGCGCTCAGTTGATTCAGTCTCGTCGCTCGCTCGCGACGTTCAATCCAATGCACGACCGCGCCGACCAACCCGTCCAGAAGCAGATTTCCGTTCGGAATCTGACCCGGGGTATCTCCATTCAGGAGCAGATGGCATCGCAACCCCGCCTTCGCCGCTGCTGCCGCCGTTTGCCGGCAATGGTTCGACTGCGCGGCGCCCGCCGTGATCAGCGTGTCCGCTCCTTGCGCCAACGCCTGGCCAACGAGGAATTCCAACTTGCGCGTCTTGTTGCCGCCCAACGCCAGTCCCGTCTGGTCGTCGCGCTTGATGTGCAATTGCGGTCCCCCCAGCTTGCGCGAAAGGCGTGGCAAGGCTTCCAGCGGGGTGGGCAGTTGGGCCAATGGAAATCGCGGTAACGTGGCAATGTTCATCAAGCTCTTATACCGGTTGCCCACGCACCGCGCAACGCCACACCGCCGCCAGGAAGCCGGCTGCTCAGAAGATTTGTGCGCGATAATAGCGTCGGGCCGACCCGAAGTCGTCCTCCGGCACAATGGTCATCGCGGGATGAGTACTGACGTAATCCATCACCCACGCCCAACGCACCAAGTCCGTGGAGACTTCCACGCGGTACCAGCGTGCTCGCGGACCATGCACCTGAAATTCCACGCGCTCACCATTGAGTTTCGCCCGCGTCAAGGCCGGCAGCGGCATCCTCACCGGCAGGCCGGTGTCCGCCAACATTCCAAGATTCAGGCGGGAAAGGTAGTAACGTTCACCACAAACCTGCACTTCTCCGTTCATTACATCCGACTTCAACTCCTGTCCCGGACGCGGCGCGGAATTGCCCACGTGAAATACGTTCCCGTAGGTTAAGGGAACCGGTCCACCGTAGTTGGCCATCGCCTGCGGACCGTGAAAGAAGAAATTCGTGCCATCAAATTTCACCCAGCGGTCGAAGGCAGACTTGTGTTCGTTCGGACACGACCCGTCGTACGGACTGGTCCATCCATTGAGACCAAGGGCATGCCCCAGTTCGTGCAAAAAGACGGACATCGCGTCCACTTTACCATGAGGCACCGGCGCCGAGCGCAGGACCGGATCCGCATCGAACCACAGTCCTGTGGTGAGATACTGAATGCCGATTTCGAGCCGGATGTCGGGCGCGCTGCCGTTGGGATCTTTGCCAGTGCGAATCTCCGCCGCCACGCCCTGTTCAAAAACGGTGATCCCGTCCGGTGTCGTGAACGGCGACGACGCAACGCTTGCGGCACGGACCCGGAAGTAGGGATCGTCCACGAAAACCACGTCCACCTCGAGCGTCGCGCCGGATTCAAGATACTGTCCCCAGTCCTGCGCCGCCGCCTTGAGATTCGAGGTAATGGCCGGATAGAACTCAGCCCATCTCCGTTCGGGGTCGCCAAAAGTGAGTTGCAGAGTCAACGCGGCCTGGAGGTTCCCGGGCACGGCGAGCATCAGCAAGCCGCCGAGCAGGAAGAAGCGTCTAGCCCATCGCGTTGAAGCAACCGATGCCAGGCAAGTCATGGTTGCCCGACAAGCAGGACCAGTGCCGTCAATCGCTCCACCAACAGACCCGGGAAGCAGCCAAGAAGGACTACACCCGCCGCCAGCATCCCCAAGGCGACCTGCGCCGTCATCGGCACGCGCAGGGCCTCGGCTCCGGTCGGCAGGTCCGCCACGTAAATCCGTTTCAAAACCTGCAAGTAGTAGTAAAGCGACACCGCGCTCATCGCGATGGCGAGAATCACCAACCACAACAAACCGAGGTGGACGGCTCCATCCTTCACCACGGCCGCGAATACATAGAACTTTCCAAAGAAGCCGGCCAGGGGCGGAATACCCGCCAACGAGAGCATGAAGATAAACATGCAGAATGACAAAAAGGGCGCACGCCGGCTCAGTCCGGCAAAGTCACTCAGCTTTGCGTCACCCGTCCCCTGCTCCACTGCGGCCACCACCCCGAACGCGCCCAGCGTCGTCAACCCATAAGTGATCACGTAGTAGATCAATGAGGCCATCCCGAATTCACTGTTGGCCAGAATCCCTAGCAACGCGTAGCCGGCATGAGCGATGGCGGAATAGGCCAGCAAGCGTTTCACGTTGCTTTGCACAATGGCGACGAGGTTGCCCAGCACCATCGAGAGGGCGGCCACCATGGCGATGGCCGGCACCCAACCGGACGCGTAGTTACGCCACGCGCCACTGCCCTCCGCGCCCGCGAAGCCAATCATCATCACCTGCGCAAAGATGAAAAAGCTCGCAACCTTCGAGCCCGACGCAATGAACGCCGCGCTCGGCGTGGGCGCGCCTTCGTAGGCATCCGGCGCCCACAGATGAAACGGCACGGCGGCGACCTTGAACCCAAAGCCAATTACCGTCATTACAATCGCGACCACCAGCAGCGGGTCGAGCCCGTTGCTCGCCAGCGCCGCGGCGATTTCGCGCAAGTTCGTCGAGCCGGATAATCCATACAGCAGGCTCAAACCAAACAGCATGAACGCCGCCGCCATGCCGCCGAACAGGAAGTACTTCAGCGCCGCTTCCGCCGACCTGACGTTGCGTTTATTGAACGCAGTCAGGATGTAAAGCGACAGGCTTGTCAGTTCCAACGCCACGAAAACCATCAGTACGTTCTCGGCGCTGACGAGGAACATCATCCCGACCGTGGCCAGCAGAATGAGCGCGAGAAATTCTCCCACGTGCGCGGTGAAGTCGGCTTCCAGCGAAATCAGCACCGTGAAAAGCGTCAGCGCCAGCAAACCAACCTTGATCAGTTGCGTGAGTTCGTTGACGACCATCATACCACCCCACACTCCACCGTGTGTCGGCACCACCACCAACCAAGCCGCTGCCGCAACGCAACCCACACCCGCTACCATCCCGCCGATGACAAAGCGCAGCCGCGTTTCCGTCCCGCGCATGACCGTCAAATCCACCGCCAACACCGCCAACGCGGCGAGAACCACGATGGTCTCCGGCGCGGCCAATTTGAGAATGTCGAGATAACTCACAACCCACCTCCCCGCCGCAACCAGTCAAACAACGGCGAATCAAAACTCGGCATGATCACGCGCAGCAACACCTGCGGATAAAGTCCCACCAGCAACGACACGCCAATCAGCAGCACCGCGCCGATACGCTCAGGAACGGAGATCGCCTCCATCGGAGTGCCGTCCTCCATCCCCTCTGGATGCGACACATCATGCAAACGCTTCTCCCGCTCTCCATCGGATGGGGAGAGGGCCGGGGTGAGGGGCTGCTCCTCCTCTCCAAAAAACGCCTTCATCGCCGCCCGCAACGTGTAGGCGACACCGATCACAATCCCAATGCCCGTGATCACCGCCAGCGTCGGATATGCCGCCCACGCCCCGATCAACACCTGCAACTCCGCCACAAACCCGCTGAACCCCGGCAGCCCCATTGAAGCCGCGCTCGCAATTACAAACGTCACCGCCGCGAACGGCATCGCCTTGCTCAATCTCATGCCTTCCAGCACGGACAACTCCCGCGTGTGCGTCCGGTCATAAACCATCCGCCCGACCACGGCGAACAGCAGTCCTGCGATGACACCGTGAGAGAACATCTGCAACACGGCGCCGCTCAGACCGATGGTGTTCAGGGTCACCAACCCCAGCAGCACGAAGCCCATGTGACTCACGCTCGAATAACCGATGACGAATTTGAAGTCCTTCTGCACCAGCGCCACCAACGCGCCATACACAATGCCAATCACCGCCAGCACCGCAATGACATCGCGCCACGAATGAAATCCCAACACTCCAAAACTCCAATTCTCCATTCCGCCCGGAAACACCGTCATCGCCACGCGCAGGCAGCCGTACGCGCCCAGCTTCATCACCACGCCGGCCAGCAGCATCGAAGCCGCCGTGGGCGCCGCCACGTGACCCGTGGGCGCCCAGGTGTGAAACGGCCACAAGCCGGCAAGAATCGCGAAACCCACAAACACCAGCGGAAACGCCCACATCTGGAAGCCAACCGGAAACGCGTGTTGCGCGAGCGCCTGCAAGCTCATCGTCTGCGCGCCTGCCACAATGTAGGCCGCAATCAACCCGATCAGCACCATCGCGCTGCCGACGAACGAGTAGAGCGCCAGTTTCATCGCGCCGTATTCGCGCCGCGTCGAACCCCAGATGGCAATGATGAAATACTTCGGGATGATCGCAATTTCGTAAAACACGAACAGCAGGAACAAATCGAAACTCAGGAACACGCCATACACCCCGCCGATGAGCGCGAGGTAAAACGCGAAGAACTCTTTCGTCCGATGCTCGACGTTCCACGAGAACAGAATCCCTGCAATCGCCCCCAGCCCCGTCAGCAACACCAGCGTCACGCTGATCCCGTCCGCCGCGAGGTGATAATGGATGCCGAGCGATGGAATCCACGGCACGTTCGCCACCGTGACGGTTTCGCCCGGCTGATGCTGCACGAATCCCAGCAGCGCGACGCCGCAGCCCGCGACCGCCGTCAGCATGGCCACCTTGCGCGCCGCTGAAGCATTGCCCTTCGGCAGGAGCATCAGCACCAGCACGCCGAGAAACGAGATGTAAATGGTCCAGGCTAACATGGTCACAATCCGAGTTGCGCTTTCACGAGTCGCGCAGCCATCGCTACCTCCTGGTTTGTGCTCCCGAGGCACTGATCAAGAGTCTGCACAAGACGGGATTTCCCCATTTCGGTACTTGCGGCCATGGCCTCGCCGACGGCCCTCGTTGTGAAGTAAAGCGAACTGTGAGAAGGGTCGGAGTTTTTCCACATGTATTGGTCAAAAACGCAAAACTGAATGCCAGCGAGCGCTGCCTGATGCACAGTTGGATTTGAGTTTGTGAGAGCGTAGATGAGGGGCGGAAGGGCTTGGTCACCAAATCGCGTTAAACCATAAGCTGCATTGTTCGCGGTGGTTGCTTGCACGAGCGAATCCTTCAACACAGGCAGCGCTGGCGCGCCAATCCCGCCAAGCGCGGCGGCGGCAGCCCGGCCTCGCTTACCAGTTCCGAGCAGGCGTGAAAGTTCGGGTGCCGCCGGAGCGGCGTTTGTCCCCAAGGCAGCGAAAGCTCCAGCCGCACTCCACCACCGATCGAATGCCCATTGTGGCTGCCAACGCTCTTGCAGGTTGCGAGGCAGTACTTGGTATATCGCTTTCTTCGCGGCATTATCCTCGGACTTTATCCATGTGAGAAGGAGGGGGATTGCTTGTGCTCCCATCGCTCGCACCGCCGCCTCTGCTTGATCTGGACTTGCTTCGGATTGCTGCGCATACGGTCGGAGGTCGTTCAACCAACTGCTGAGACGCCTGCCATCCCAAGTTGGTTCGGGCCGCAACGATTGATAAGCCGTGATGCCGACGACTAGGCTGAGACATGCGCCAATGATTACGACCACCAAATGACGCATTTGCAATACGCCTGGCTTGCGTTCACCTTCTGCTGATCCGTCTCTATATCTGTTCATTCCGCGTCAAAAGTTCAATTGCTCCACCATCCGCACGACGGTTGGATTGATTACATCCAGCACCAGCCGCGGCCATAGGCCCAGCACGAACATCAGCGCGATGGGTGCGGCCACCAGCGCGCGTTCGGCCAGCGTCAGGTCGGGCAGCTTCGACCATTTTTCATTCAGCGGCCCGTTGAAGACGCGTTGCAAAATCGTAAGCAGAAAAATCGCCGTCACCAGCAGCCCGAGCACCGACCACCCCGCCGCCCACGGCGCAAGCGGGAACACGCCCTTGAAAATCAGAAATTCGCCGACGAACCCGTTCAGCCCCGGCAACCCGAGCGACGAAAACAGAGCAATGCCCATCAATCCGCAAAACACCGGCGCGACCTTGCGCAACCCGCCAAAGTCGTTCAAGCCGCGCAACCCGCCGGCGCGTTGTTCGAGAAAGCCCACGAACATGAACAGCGCCGCCGCCGTCAGGCCGTGATTGAACATTTGCAGGAACACGCCGTTCAGTGCGGCGGCCTTTTCCACGACCAGCGCGGGATTGTTCGTGAACTTCGCCACCGCGAAAACCGCCAGCAAACAGTAGCCAAGATGGTTGATCGAGGAATACGCGAGCATGCGCTTGAGATCGCGCTGCGCGAACGCGGCGCATGCCGAGAACACGATGGTGACGACCGCCAGCCACAACAGCGGCGTAAGCAGTGCGTTGATTTGCGCCGGGAAAATCGGCAACAAGATGCGCACGAATCCATACACGCCCATTTTCGACATCACACCCGTGAGCAGCATCGTCACGGGTGTGGGCGCTTCGGCGTAGGTGGTCGGCAGCCAGGTGTGAAACGGCATCAGCGGCACCTTGACCGCGAAACCCAGCAGCACGCCGGCAAAGATCACCAAGGCGAGCGTCGGTTGCGTCAGGTCAAACCAGCCCAGACCGTCGGACAACGCCTTCGCCAGCGTGCCGTTGCGACCCATCTCGGCAAGCGTGATGAAGTCGAACACACCCGGCTGTTCCGGCTTGCTGGTTGCGAAAAACATCGCCAGGAACGCCAGCAACATCGCGATGCTGCCGACCATCGTGTAAACAAAGAACTGCATCGCGGCCGGCGATCGTTGTGGTCCACCCCACAAGCGCACGAGGAAAAATGCCGGAATCAAACTCAGTTCCCAAAAAATGAACCAGTGGAAGAAGTTCAGCGCCGTGAACGTGCCAAATAACCCGGCTTGCAGGAAGAGAATGAGGGCGTAGTAGAGGTGGGCGTTGTTAGGGCGCGTCACTCCGTGCGCGCCGTCATCTTTGCGCGGTGCGGCGGCGGGCAGCGGACTACCCACCCCACCTTCAAACAATTTGCCCGACGCCAGCAACGCCATCGGCACGACGATAGCGGTGAGCAGCACCATCAACAGCCCCAAGCCATCCACCCCGACGAAATACTGCACGCCCAGCGCGGGAATCCAGTTCGCCTGCTCGATGAATTGCAGTTCGCCGGACGCCGGGTCAAACGCTCGCCACAGCAACAACGTCAACCCCAGCGTGGCGAAGCTGAAGCCAATCGCGATCTTCCTGGGGAGTGCGGTCTGGCCCGCGTTCAGACCAACGAGAATCAATCCGCCGAACAGTGGCAGGAACGTGATGGCACTCAGAATGGCGAAATCGCTCACGCTGTTCCCCTCCTCTCGCCGAGGCAATCCAACCGAAGCTCCATCCGGAGCGACATCGTTGTAGAATGTTCGTCCGCTCTGTCTCTCCAGCCCCGTAGGGGCGGCATCATCCTTGAATCACTCAGAACGGCGACCATCGGATATGCCGCCCCTCCGGGGCTGAATCCTCTCACGGCCCCGAATTCTACAAAGATGTCGCTCCTGACGGAGCTATCACCCGTTGCATGCAAGGACTGGATTCGCCTTCCCCGGTTCATCGTGACCCTCCCCAAACGAGTATGATTACCAGCACCGTCAGCGCCACGCCGATGACGCGCAGATAATTCTGCACCCGCCCGTCCTGCCACCGTGACATCAACTTCCCGCCGCGCGATACACCATCACAGCTTTGGTCGAAGCCGAGGTTGATGACAAATTCGTCAAACACCCGGCTCACCCAAGACAAGCCCAGAGTGATCAGCGAAACCAGTTTGACCGCACCGCCCCAGACCCACGCATCCAGGAAGTCGCAAGCGCGGGCGAACCACGCGTTGAAACGAATCACGGAAATCTCATAAAGCTCATCCACGCCATACTTGCGCTCCAGCCACGTGTAAGCCCCTGCGGGCAGCTTCTCCAAAACGTCCGATTTGTCCGCGCGCTGAATGGGTTTGCGCCCGTAAAGCCACCAGCCCACGCCAATGCCGGCGAAAACGATCAGTGATGAAACCACCATGAGCGCAACCACACCGGTGGTAAGACCTTCACCATGTTCCTGGCCGAGGAACGATTGAAACCACGGCCACATGGGTGTGCCGATGAAACCAAGCACGATGGCACACGTCGCGAGAATGATCAGCGGCCAGGTCATGACGGCGGGGCTTTCGTGAGGAGCACCCTTGTCCTTGCCGCCGACGTGAGTCGGCGGATTGCCGCGCGCGTGAGAATGGTCCGCGCTTTCCCAAGCGCGGCTACGATTCGGTCCAAGAAAAACCAGCGCCACCTGCCGGGTCATGTAGAACGCCGTCAGGAACGCACCGGCCACGCCGAGGTAAAACGGCACGTGCGACACCGGCCAGCCATGTGCGGCGTGCAGAATTTCGTCCTTGCTCCAGAAACCGGAAAACAAGAGCGGGAAGCCTGCCAGCGCCAACATGCCGACGGCGTAGGTCGCGAAAGTGATCGGCATGTATTTGCGGATGCCGCCCATCTTGCGGATGTCCTGTTCCTCTTGGCAGCCGTGAATCACCGACCCGGCGCCCATGAACAGCAGCGCCTTGAAGAAGGCGTGCGTGATAAGATGGAACATGCCCACTGCCACCCCGCCCGTGCCCAGGCCCATCATCATGTAGCCGAGTTGCGAAACGGTGGAGTACGCAAGTATGCGTTTGATGTCGTTTTGCGCGACAGCGATGGACGCGGCAAAGACGGCGGTGATGGCGCCGATCCAGGTTACAGTTTGGAGTGCGGCGGTCTCAGCCGCTGCACCTTCCGCATGCGCGCCCATCAATGGAAACACCCGCGCCACCAGAAACACGCCCGCCGCCACCATCGTCGCGGCGTGGATGAGCGCGCTGACCGGCGTCGGACCTTCCATTGCGTCCGGCAACCACACATGCAATGGTACCTGGCCGGACTTGCCGACCGCTCCCGCGAAAATCAGCAGGCCAATCGCGGTGGAAACCGCCATGCCCACGCTCGTTGTCGTCGCGATCAGTTTGGCAAGTGCGCTCGTCTCAAGGCAACCCGCACCGTCGTCGTAGAACAGCAGCGTGCCCGTCTCGTGATACAGCCACACCATGCCGAGCAACAATGCCACGTCGCCAATGCGCGTGGTGATAAACGCCTTCTTCGCCGCCGCCGCCGCGCTCGGCTTGTGATACCAGAACCCGATCAGCAGATACGACGTCAGCCCGACCAGTTCCCAGCAAATGAACAGCAGCAGCAGGCTGTTGGCGATGACGACGCCGAGCATCGCGCCCGCAAACAGCGACAGGAACGTGAAGAACCGCGTGAAGTTTTCGTCGTGCGCCATGTAGCCGACGCTGTAGATGAAAATCAGCAGGCCAACAAACGTCACCATCACGAGCATCACCGCTGTGAGCGGATCCAGCACCCAGCCGAGTTTCAGGATGCCCGCGTCACCAGCAGCAAATTGCAGCCACGCAAAATTGAAATACCGGTCTGCGCCGTCCACCCCACCCTGTTGCACCGAATTGACGAAGGCCCACAGCGACAGCAGCAGCGCCAATCCCATCGAGCCGATGGCCAGTGACGACGAGAACTTACGGCAACGCTGTGGCGCCAGCGCGCTGATTCCCGCGGCCAGCATTGGCAGCGCGGGTATCAGCCAGAGGTATTTGACGATCCAAGTCATTCTATTTTCCAGGCGGACAGATTAACGGGATCATTTCACGTTTGTTACGCCTATACACCTGAAAGTCGCGCCGATCCGTGGTGATCACTGCATGACTCGGATTGAGTTCACTCATGCGAATCAGGCAAAGATCGGCAAAATCGGGATGCTGGTCGGCATAACGGCGCGCCAATTCCTCCAAGTGATGCAAGTGATCGTTGCAGTCGAATGCGACCGTTACCAAGCCATCACGAATCATTGCGAGCACGCGATGTGAGTCGTTCAGATTAAAGGCAGCTTCCGACAACACGGCCTCGCAGGTCAGCAGCGGTTCTGTCACGCGGGACGCCACGTTCAGCGCCCAGTCGTGGTGAGCGTCGTTTGCGCTGGCGAATGCCACCAGAAAGCCGGTGTCGGCAATTCCTCTCATCCCTTCGTTCCCTTGGAATAGCCTTTGCGCATGGACAGATCGCGCGGCAGTCCCTTGATGCTTCCGGCCCAGCGCATAAAGGGTCGCTGGCCGCCCGCCGTCCGTGCCTTTTCCAATTGATCGCGCACCAGCTTGCCTTGCGGCACACCCGTGCGCTCGGAAGTTTCCGCCAGCCACTCGGCCAGCTCTTTGTTAAGACGAACTGTGATTGTATGACTCATACGGCAAAAGTGTATTCGCCTGTCGTTCCGACGGCAAGCGCGCTCCCGCCCGCCGCCAGCATCGGCAGCGCGGAAATCAACCAGAGGTGTGTAATGATCCAAGGCATCGCGATCAATTTCCATTCCGAAGACGTGTGGCGGCAGCTTTCAAACCAGCCAATCTCCGCTTGCGACGCAAGCTCGCCGCCCGTTTCATGCGCGAGAGAGCTGCTTTTAGTCCCGCATCCTTCATGCGTTTCCGCCAGTTAACAGTCTTGGGACGGTCGCGCATCATCACGATCGTTTCGGTCGAAATCAAATCGAGATCGTGCATCTTGTGGCAGTTCGGGCAGAGAATAACGAGGTTCTTGAGATGGTTGTTTTGACGATTGCCGTCCACGTGCGCCACCTCCAAGACTTCGGGAATTCCAAAACCGCAATGCGCACAGAACGGCGCATAGTTCTCGAAGGCGAGTTTGCGGTAATTGAATCGTTTGGCCATGCTCGTTCTATCCCTTCAATGAATTCACTTCATCCACATTCGCCGTCCGGTAATGCCGGTAGATCGCGATGATGAGCGCCAGGCCCACCGCCGCTTCCGCTGCCGCGATGCCAATCGAGAAGATCGCGAACAGCACGCCGGTCAGTGCCTCCGGGTTCTCGCCAAAGCGCCAAAACGCGATGAAATTCAGGTTTGCCGCGTTGAGCATGAGTTCGATACCGATCAGCACGATGATGGCGTTACGTCGGGTCAACGCGCCAGCCAGGCCGATGCTGAAGAGCACGGCACTCAGGAGGAGGTATGCGGCGAGTGGAGTCATGGCTGCGCCAAACACCAAACGCCAAACAGCAGACCCCAAATAAATGCCAAGCTCCAAAATTCAAACCGGCAGCGGGACGCCGATGTTGGATCATGCTTGTTGGAGCTTCTTTGCTGTTTGGTGTTTCGTCTTTGGTGTTTCATTCCTTCCCCTCCTCCTTCATCGCAATAATCACCGCGCCAATCATGGCGGCGGTCAGCAACAGGCCAATGACCTCCAGCGGCAGAACGTATTGAGTCATCAAGGCATCGCCAATTTGCTTCACGGAGGCCTGCACGGTTTCTGCCGGTTCGCGTTGGCTGGCAAAGCTGTTTTGGATGGCCCAGGCAAGCGTGGCGAAAACCGCCAGCGCCGCCAATCCGCCCCAGACCCACGACGATGAGAAAACGGACTGCCCCGGCACTTCGCCACCACGGGTCAACAGGATGGCGAACACCAGCAGGATCGCCACCGCGCCGATGTAAACAAAAATCTGGGCAAAGCCGACAAACTGGGCATCCAATTGCAGATAGGCGGCCGCCAATCCGGCGAAGGCCACCGTCAACGCCAGCGCACAATGCACCAGATTGCGCAGCGTCATCGCCGCCACGGCGGCGGCGATCGTCAACACGGCCATGATGCTGAATGTCGGAGTCATTCTTGATTTACGATTTGCGATTCACGACCGGATCAGTCCGCATAGCGATAGATGCGTTTGCCCACGTTTTGATTTTGCATCAGTCCTCGACCCAGCAGCAGATAAGGACCGACGACCAGTGCCACGCCCACGAGCCAGCGCGCCAATCCTGTCGGCATAAAGTGCCAGACGGCGGCCGCCACGAGATTGATGAGCGCCATCGGCAGCATAAATTTCCAGGCAAAGTTCATGAGTTGATCAATCCGCAGACGCGGCACGGTGCCGCGAATCCAGATGAAGGTGAAGATGATGGCCATCAATTTCAGGAAGAACCACGCCCAGGACGGAATCCAGACCAGCGCCTCGAACGGTGCGTGCCAGCCGCCCAGAAACAAGGTGATGGCCATGGCGCTGATGGCGAACATCCCAAAGTATTCACCGAGGAAGAACAGCGCGAACTTGAAGCCGGAGTATTCCACAAAATAGCCCGCGATGATCTCCGATTCGCCCTCCGGCATATCGAAGGGCGAACGATTCGATTCCGCTGTGGCCGCAATCATAAACAGGACAAAGCCCGCAAAACCCCACGGCGTGAATACGTGCCAGTCCGGCAGCCAGCCAGCGTAGCCGCCCTGCGCCGCGACGATTTGCACGGTGGAAAGGGAGCCGACCATCATGATAACGGTCACGGCGGACAGGATCAGCGGTACTTCGTAACTAATCATCTGCGCGATGGCGCGCATGGCGCCGAGGAGGGAGTATTTGTTGCGACTGGACCAGCCCGCCATGAACACCGCAACTTCCGCGGCCGCACCCACCGCAAAAAAGAACAGCACCCCGGCATCGAAATCCACCGCCACCATGTCGCGGCCAAAGGGCAGGACCGAGAAAGCCAGCACCACGGGCATGACCAAGACAATCGGCGCCAGGAAGTGAATGACTTTGTCCGCCGCGCGCGGAACGAGGTCCTCCTTCGTCAGCGCCTTGATGCCGTCGGCGGCAAATTGCAGAAAGCCCGCCGGGCCGACACGGTTGGGTCCGTAACGATTTTGGATGCGACCCAGACCCTTGCGCTCCAACACGGTGACGAGGGCGAACAGCAAGGCGAAAACACCGATGATCGCCGCTGCGGAGATGAGGGCGGAAACCCAAGGTTGCCAGGCGGCGGGCGCAAAACCCACCAGCCAATGCTTAAGCGAGACAAAAAGTTGGTCCAAGGAGTTAAACATCCGTTAACGGATCCCAGAATTGCGGCTTAGATTTGCCGGCCTTGAGCATGAAATCAAGCCCGGAGGCAGTGGCGCGAGTTGGCCGAGCCATCGTTTCCCTTAAAGCCCTGAACTGCTTCATTTGGTTGCCGCCTCCGTTGCCGGCGGAGCGGCGGCTGTCTTGGTGGCCGCCGCTGCCGCAGCCTTCGCTTTGGCGTTGGCCTTCGCTTTTTCCGCCGCCAACCGCGCATCCACCTCGGCGGCTTCGGTGGGGTGAATCTTGTGGAAGTAGGCGTTGGGCCTGGCGAGTTGCTGCTTGTTGACCAGCAATCCGCCAAAGCGGTCCGCCGTGCTCAGTTCGTATTCGATGTTCATCTTGATCGCGTCGAACGGGCAGACTTCGACACAAATCTGGCAACTCATACATACCGCAAGGTCAATATCGAAAACTGCCGGATAGAACTGCGGTTTGCCTACGTAATCCGGTTTCTTGTCCTTGCTCTTTTCGATGTAAATGCACTTGGGCGGACATTCCTTCTCGCAAATTTGACAGGCCACACAGCGCAGGCCTTTGTGCCAGTCCTCGCCGTCGTGGACGAGGAACGGAAACTGGCGCGCGTTCTCGGTTTGCGGAATGCGCTCCTCCGGATACTGCACGGTAGTGAGCCGTTCGTCGCTGACGTAACTGCCGAGGAAATTCCTCGCCGTCTCCGCCATGCCTTTAATGATGCCTTCGCCGAGCATAGGTTTGTCAGGTCAAGTCGAACTGAATGGCCGGATGCAATGCGGGCCAAACCGGAGAGAGGCTTTGCCGAATCCAGGTTCGCGCTTTGCCCCCTGAACCGTAGCCGCCGACGTGAGGAGGCGGACAACGCTGCTACTGAGGGGAATCCGCCTCCTCACGTCGGCGGCTACGAGCGAAGGGTTCGGGGGGAGGGAAAATGTGAACAAGCGGGAAGCCGCACACACGGCGTTAAGTGTTACCGGCTCACTTTCCCACGCTCGCACCGGCAAAGCTCTCATCGGTCCACCTCGCCCAATACAATGTCCACGCTGCCGAGAATAATGACCGCGTCCCCGATGAGGTGGCCAAGGCACAAATCTTCCAACACCGTAAGGTTGATGAAACTCGGCGGACGCACGCGATAGCGGTACGGATTTGGACTGCCATCGCTGATCAGGTAAAAGCCCAGTTCGCCTTTGGGTGCTTCAATGCGGCCATACGCCTCACCGGCTTTTGGTCGGAAGCCGCGCAGCTTCGCCTTGGGATCAATGATGGGGCCGTCGGGAATCGCGGCCAGCGCCTGCCGCAGGATCTTCACCGACTCGCGCATCTCCAGCACGCGGATCATGTAGCGGTCGTACGTGTCGCCATGATCGCCCAACGGGACTTTGAACTCGAAGCGGTCGTAAATCCCGTAGTGGTCCACTTTGCGCAGGTCGTAATTGACGCCCGCAGCGCGAAGCATCGGACCGGTGATGCCGGTATTGATGGCCAGTTCGCGCGACAACGCGCCAACTCTCTGGGTACGAGCCATCAGAATCTCGTTCTCACAGAGCAACCGCTCGAATTCGTCCAGGAAACGCGGTGTTTCGTTCACCACCTGTTGCGTTTGCGCGAGCCAGCCGGGCGGCAAATCGCAGCGACAACCGCCAAAGCGCATGTAGTTGCACATCATCCGCGCGCCGGTCAACGACTCGAACAAGTCGAGAATCTTCTCCCGCTCCCGAAACGCATACATCAGCGGCGTGCCGGAGGCGCCCATGTCCTGCAGAAGAAATCCTATGAGGCAGGCGTGGTTCTGCAGCCGCGTGAGTTCGGCGGTGATCACCCGAATGTACTCCGCGCGTTCAGGCACTTGCAGCCCCACGAGCTTTTCCACCGCCAGCGCGTAGGCCCAGTTATTGGTGAGCGAACAGAAATAATCCAACCGGTCGGTGTACGGCATCGAAGCCAGATACGTCGTGTTCTCGGCGATCTTCTCGTGGTTACGGTGCAGATAACCGAAAACAGGCTTAAGCTTCACCACGCGCTCGCCATCAAGCACCACATCCATGCGAAATACGCCATGGGTGGAAGGGTGATGCGGCCCCATCGAAACCTCGAGCAACTCGCCATCGCCGGAACTGCCGCGCTTGGGCAGCAACTCGTAATTCGGCGCGGCGGCGAAGCCGCGTTGCTCCAATGTCGGGGTTAAGGTGGTGGAATGACTCATTCTCCGAAAGCCCACAAATGGTCCGCCGTGCGGACATAGAGTTGATTGTCCACAATGGCCGGCGTGGCCACCAGCCGTTCTTTGAATTCAGCGCGCCCCAGCACCTGCGGTGTCCCGCCCGCATCCAGCACGCTCAACACGCCGTTGACCGACGCCACATAAATCCGACCATCCGCTGCAACCGGTGAAGCGTAGTAGTTGCCCAAGGCGCCGATGCGCTCCTGCTGATAAACGGGTTCACCGGTGCGGGCGTTGAAACAGGAAACCATCCCGCCATCCTTCACCAAATAAAGGTTGCCCCGGTAAAAGAGCGGTGACGGCACGTAAGGCAAACCGCGCGTTTGTTTCCACGCAACGTGTGTCTGGGTGATGTCGCCCTGCCCGCCCGGACGGACGGCAAAAACGGAATTCTCCCCGCGCGCGAGCGCCGCCGCAAAGGACTCGTATTCCTCGCGAGTGATCCGTTTGTCGTGATTGCGGTCATAGCTGGAGAAAAAGTTTTTCATTCCCTGGCTGGCCTCTTCGTAGGTTATCACACCGTCCTTGTCCGCGTCTTCCTTGGCGGCGATACTGTCGAACGTCGGCATGGGCGAGTCCTTTCCCGGCGACCATCCGGCGAAGAACAGCAAGCCCTCACCCACCACCGGCGTGGTGCAAACGCCCGTCGGCAAACCGTGGACCCGCCAGCGTTCCGTTCCATTCTTCAAATCGTACGCCCGCATTTGCAGATAGCCTGGAAGCACGACTTCTTCGATGTCCGCTTGCTTCCACACGACCGGCGTGGAAAAGCTGGAAGTCAAATCGCTGCGATCCGCGCGCCACACGATCTTTCCGGAGCGCAAATCCACCGCCAGCAATTCCGAGCCTTTGATCTGATCTCGGTTGAGCAGAACGAGGTTGCCGGCAATGATCGGCGAAGCACCGCTGCCAAAATCCGCGGCCTGCCGCACGGTGGGCAGTTCCAGCCGCCATTTTTCACGGCCGGAAAAGTCATGGCAGATCAGTCCGCACGAGCCGAAATATGAAACCACCGATTGGCCATCCGTTGCTGGCGTTCCGGAAGCGGGACTGCCCTCGGTGGGATGAAACTTCTCAATCTGACTGGCGGGTGCGGTTTGCCGCCACTTGATCTCCCCGCGCTGGCGGTCAACGCAGAGGGTTTCGAGTTTTTCCTCGCTGAACGCGGTCAGGAAAATGGCATCACCCCACACGCACGGCGAGGACGCGCCTGAGGGCACCGCAACCCGCCACACTTCATTGGAGCCAGGACCAAAGTGAATCGGTGGTTTTCCCTGCTCGGCCACACCCGATCCGCCCGGCCCCCGAAACTGCGGCCACTGGGGTGTTGCGCCCGACAATCCGGACGCCGGGAGCAGCAGGCTGATGGCGAGTGCGGTTAAGGAATTGATCTTCATGGTCGTCATTTCAAATTTCCGGCACCGACTGCCGGATTTCTTCCATCAACACCAGGGTGCCGTGTTGGCGGCACCAGTTCTCAATATAGGGCCAGTCGAGTCGGTCGCGTTGAACCGACATTACATCTTTGACATCATCCTTATCCTTGCTCCGTGCCCAGCGCAGTTTGCTGATAATCACATCCTCAGCCGAGAGCAACCACACCTTCCGGCCAAAAAGCAATTGCTCGCATCGTCGGGCAAATCGCTCCTGATCGTGGGCATCCTTGGAAAGCATGAACAATTCAATTTCAAAAGGACTTTTGCGGTGTCGAACGTACTGGCGGTGAGTGCCCGTTACGGTTTCAAAACCCAACTGAGGATCAAGTTCAAAATCATCCCCCAGTTTGGCGGCAAAATCAGCACCAACTCCACTCTCAAGCTGCAACACAAAGTCCGCATCGTTTGTCGAACGCGGAATTCCATAAAAGTTACTGGCAAAGGAACCCGCCAATAGATAGCCGAATCCACAAGCCGCCAAAGCATCCGCCACTTGGAGGGTCATGCTGTCTTGCGGGGTCATGATTGCCTCTCCATGCGTTCGCGCAGCTTAAGTCGCCGTTTCAATTCCCTCCGACAATCATCCTCTGTAAACTCAGGGTTTTGAGATTGAATTCCTGCAAGCGTAATCGAGCAGGCATATTCAAACAACTCTTCGCCCGCCAGGAATTTATCTTCCGGCGATGTCGCGCGGGCGCGAAGGACTTTTCCTCGATATATCTCATCAGCCAACGACGAGTAGGGCGACTGGTATTCTTCCGAGCGGGACGTAACCGGAGGGTCCTTCAACGCGTCACTCACGGCTTCGCCTCCTGAGCTTGGTGCTTCTTCGCCTTCTCCAGCACCGCGTCATGCGGCGTTGGTTCGTATTCGTAATCGTCCGGCTCGACGTAATCCTTGCGCATGGGATGATCTTTGAACCCGTCCCACATGAGGATGCGCCGCAAATCCGGATGGCCATCGAACACGACGCCGTAAAGATCAAAGATTTCGCGCTCCTGAAATTCGCAGCCGTGCCAGACAGGCGTGAGCGAGGGCAAATGGTTCTTGTCCGTGCGATTTTCGGTGCGTAGCCGGAGGATGACCGGCCCGTGCTTCTTCGCCATCGAGAAGAGGTGATACACTGCTTCGAGATAGCCGGAACGCAGCGAATCCACGGTTTCTTCCAACTCCTTTTCCACGCCGTCCACGACGACTGTCTTCTTGATCTTGGTTTTGCCGACGGCCTCCAGCCAGTCAACGCCCGTCACATTCGAACAATAATCAAGACACAACTCCGGGTCGTCGCGCAGCCATTGCGCGACGGCCCGCGCGTGCTCGGAATCCACCAGCAATGACCGCTGACTCGACGGACTCTCGTTGGGGACGATCTCCAGCCGTGCGCCGAGCAGCGCGTGGGTGAGGCGGGATTTGATTTGGTCGAGAGTCTCCATCGGTTCAACCTCGAATTAGCACCTGCGGTTGCCACACATCCGGGTTCTTGGTCGGCACCAAATCATGGTCCCCGAACTCCGGCACGGTGAACTCACTTGGCGCGTCCGCCCGCAAGTGGCGCGGGCGTTGCGCGCCGGTCAGTTGCTGCTCGGCAATTTTCTGCTGCAAGGTCATGAACGCATGAATCAACGCTTCCGGTCGCGGCGGGCACCCGGGAATATGCACATCCACGGGAATGTAGCGGTCAATCCCCTTGAGCACGTTGTAGCCCTGCTTGAACGGCCCGCCGGAGATTGCGCACGCGCCCATGGCAATAACGTATTTCGGCTCGCCCATCTGGTTGTAGAGCCGCACGACCTGCGGCGCCATCTTCTTCGTCACCGTACCCGCCACAATCATCAAATCCGCCTGCCGCGGCGACGGACGAAACACTTCCGCCCCGAAGCGCGCCAGGTCATAACGCGCCATGGTGGTGGCGATCATTTCAATGGCGCAACAAGCCAGGCCGAAATTTAACGGCCAGACCGAGTTCTTCCGGCCCCAGTTGTAGATTTCCCCCAAGGTCGTCGTGAAGATGCCTTGCTTCTGCAATTCGCTTCTCAGTCCTTCGTCCATTGTCGCTTCCTAATTCTGCTCCGGATCACGATCCGCGGCGGCCTGGGTGGGGAACATCAAGATTGTACCTCGGTGAAATCCTCTTACTTCCACGTCAACACACCTTTCATCCACGCCCACACCAACCCTTCCACCAACAAAAGGAGAAACACCATCATCGCGATGAACGCGCCGGCTGACAATCCGGTAAACGCCACGGCAAAGGGCAGCAAAAAGATCGTCTCCACGTCGAAGATGAGGAAGATGATCGCATAAAGGTAGTATTCGGAGCGGAATTGCACCCAGGCGTTGCCTTTGGATTCCAACCCGCACTCATAGGAGGCGTCCTTCTCCCGGCCGGGCTTGCGCGGGGAAAAGTACCTGGCCCACAACCACGCCAGCCCCAGCGGCACCAAGGCGAACAAGACGGCGGCCACCATCATTACAATGATTACCAGATACGGATTGTTGTCGGGTGGCATGGAACAAAAACGTCGCTTAAATCGGGGCGAACCGTACCAGTTGGCCTCCCCAGCGTCAAGGCATGGCCAAATGGCGTTGCAAACTAGCCAATATCCGGCCATCCCCGGCCCCGCCATTGACGGTCTGCCTATGAATCCACCTCGGACTGGACGAAGCGGAATTTCCCGATAACCCTTCGCGTGTGAACGAACCTCCCCGCGTCGCCGCCCGGCCGGCCAAACCGTTGCTGGTGTTTGACGGCGACTGCCGCTTCTGCACGCTTTGGATCCGGCGTTGGCAGCAAACAACGGGCGACCGCGTGGAGTATCTGCCGTTCCAGGATGCCAGTGTCAGGGAGCGTTTCCCGGAAATTCCGCCAGCCTGGTTCGCCTCCGCCGTGCAATTGATCGAACCAGATGGACGTGTTTATAGCGCCGCAGCGGCCGCCTTGCGCGCACTCGCCAGCCATCCCGCGCGCCGGTGGCTGTTGCGTTGGTATGAAGGCTCTCCACTCTTCGCCCGCACCGCGGAACGGAGCTACCGCTTTGTTGCCGAGCACCGGAGGTTGTTTTCCACGCTGACTCGTCTGGCGTACGGGAATCACGTGGAGCAACCCGCACACCGCCTCGTACGCGGGACGTTCCTGCGTGCGTTGGGCGTCATCTACCTGATCGCATTTCTGTCGCTCTGGACACAAATTGACGGACTGGTCGGCAGCGCGGGGATTCTGCCGGCGGAACAGTTCATAGCAAGTGTTCGCGGACAAGCGGATCAGCAGCAAATCGGGCTGGATCGCTACCGGCTTCTGCCGACGCTGTGCTGGTGGAGCACCAGCGACTCCTGCCTGCGTCTTCAATGCGCGGCGGGCACCGGACTGGCTCTGCTGCTGATCCTTGGCATTGCACCCGCGCCCTGCCTGTTTCTGCTCTGGTTGATCTATCTTTCGCTCGCCACGGTCTGCCGGGTCTTCTTGGGCTTTCAGTGGGACAATCTCCTGTTGGAAACTGGCTGGCTTGCCGTTTTCCTTGCGCCGCTGCGGTTCTGGCCATTCGGCAAGGCTGGAAACGAAACCCCACCATCCCGAATTGTACTCTGGTTACTGCGATTGTTGCTCTTCAAGCTGATGTTCCAATCCGGCTGCGCGAAATTGCTTAGTGGCGACATCAACTGGCGCAACTTGTCGGCGTTGACCGTGCATTATGAAACCCAGCCACTGCCGACATGGATTGGTTGGTACGCGCATCAATTGCCGGCATGGGCGCAGAAATTCTCCTGCTTCACCATGTTCGTCATAGAACTCGTGGTGCCGTTTTTGTTCTTCGCGCCGCGGCGGTTACGCCATTGTGCCGCCGGCGCCACGGCCTTTCTGCAACTCACGATTCTGCTCACCGGCAACTACACTTTCTTCAACTGGCTGACGCTCGCGTTGTGTGTTGCGTTGCTGGACGATTTCGCCTTGGCCCGAGCAATCCCTCGCTGGCTTCGCTTGCCGACCGCGCTTCACGCATCAAGGAACACGAATCGGCCCTGGCGTCGTTTCCGCTTCGGCGTCACCGTGCCACTGGGAATCGTCATTGTTTCCCTTACCGCAATGCAAATGCTCGCGATGTTTGACGTTCGCCCGGCTGTGCTCAGGCCCGTGGTCGCGGTCCATCAATGGCTCGCGCCCCTGCGGAGTTGCAGCAGCTACGGCCTGTTTGCCCGGATGACTACCACGCGCCCGGAAATCATCATTGAAGGCAGCCAGGATGGCATCCACTGGTTGCCGTACGAATTCAAACACAAACCAGGAGACGTGAAGCGCCGGCCGCGCTTTGTCGCCCCGCATCAGCCGCGGCTGGACTGGCAAATGTGGTTCGCCGCCCTGGGCAACTGGCAGCAGAATCCTTGGATCATCAATTTAACCACGCGCCTGTTGCGCGGCTCTCCCGAGGTGCTGGCACTGCTGGACAAGAATCCTTTCCCGGACAAGCCCCCGCGCTTCATCCGCGCCACGCTTCACCAGTATCGCTTCACGAACCTCGACGAACGCAAACAAACGGGCGACTGGTGGCGACGGTCTCCCGCCGGTGAATACCTGCCGCCCATTGGGGCGAGAGAGTCACGCCCACAACCGTGATGAATTGGCGCGGGGAGAAACGATCGGGGAGAAACGATAAGTCCCTGCCCGGCCTTGCGGCCAAGCAGGGACAAATCGGGGGATGGGAGTTCGCCACGCTCTCTTTCCCGTGCCGACATTAGGCGCACATCTCGCGATGGCTGCCGGCTTCCCGACGCTATTCTCCACGGCAAGCGGAGTCTGCGGCCTCGTAGCAGGGCCGTCCAGCGCCTTGCGGCACTGGATTTCGAGTGAGGCTTTTCAGCTCGCTTGGGCTGATGGTTGCGCCACCGGCCTGCGAACCAGGTCAAGACACGACTGTAACTGCGGTTCCGCGTCTTGACCGCTTGACACTGGTCGGCCACCGCTTTTGACGGTGCGTTGGCCAGCGCCACGGGTCTCGCCTCTTACCTCTCAGGTTGCCTTTCGCTTACAGACCAGCGGTGTCGTTTGTAACATCGCCGGCAGTCGGAAGGTTTTCACCGGACCTGCCGCGTCCTCGTGCCCTTCCCGGCACGCCCGCTCCCTTTGTCCACCTTTCGGCGGTTTTCGCTGGGCGGATGCAAACGGTTTATTGCTTCCGCCGGAGTCGTGCGCCCCGTGCTGATCCACAGTAGCAACCAAATACCCTCTGGGTAACTGCGATTCGCTCAAGCCCGAAACCAGCTTGAGTTACTTGATTTGGCTCGGAGCGGCTTCTCATCGCTCCTGGCCACCAAGTTCCTGGTTCGCGTTACTGACAGCGCGCGAACGCTGCCAGAGGAACTGGTGAATCCTGCCTCCGCCTCCGGACCTCACGATCCAGCTTAAGAGGGGCCAAGCCAACCAGCCTGACTCAGCCTTTCCCCAGTCGCCTGGGATTATCCTCGAAACAAGCGGCAATTTTCTTGCGTCATTCACCGCTCATCTCAGTTCTTTCAATGAACTGTAAACATCATACCTCAGAAGCCGGTTCCGACAACGAATTCTTGTCCACAACTTGTTGACTGAAGCAGCGAATCGGGGCAGCGCCGTAAACTTCATTTTTGCCAATAAAATCAGGCGCTCGGTGAGCGGAAGGAGGAGGTTATTCACCGCACCGTCTGCGGAGAAAACCCGACGGTGAACAAGTTGCGTTGGCGAGTTGGATGCACTTCGGCGGTGACTGGCGCAGCGCAGCATTCCAATCGCCATTGCTTCTGCGTTTCCCTCTCCGAATCGCTGCGCCAAATAGCAGAAGAGCCGCCCTCGCAGGCGGCTCTGTGCAATCAAAAAAACCACGCCGGAAGTCCGCTACGTCGCAACGGGAGCGTCCTTGGCCTTGGTCTTGGCTTTGGCAGCCTGTTTCTTGCGCTTCAGATAGCTTAACCGGCGCTTCTTCTTTTCGCTCTTGTTGTACTGTTTTCCCATAAGAATCTTTACATCCGTTCAGTGTTCCGATTGTGTGGACAGCACTATGGTAATTCGTCTGTCACGATTCAACACCTATTTGTGTTGCCTTGCCCTGCTCGTCGTGGGGCTTGGCTGCCAAAGCGCCGAGCGCCAGCGCAAGCAACAGACTGCGGCCGTGCGTATCCACCTGGAGACCCACCCGAATCAGAGCAGCTTCAACCAACGCATCTCCGTGTTGCGCGGCAGTCCAATAACGATCAATGTCTCCTCGTCGCCCATCATCTCGGAAAATGAAGTAACTGAGGCTCGCGTCATCGAGGATGCCACGGGCTTTGTGCTGCGGCTTCAGTTGGATCGCCGCGGTGCCTGGTTGCTGGAGCAGTATTCCGCATCGAACCCTGGCAAGCGTTTGGCCATTTATGCAGAATTTGGCGCGAAACCGGTCACGGGCCGCTGGCTGGCCGCGCCGGTCATTTCCCGCCGGATCGCGGATGGCGTGCTGGTGTTCACGCCGGACGCAGACCGCGAGGAACTTAAACAGATTGAAAGCGGTTTGAACAACGTGGCGCGGAAAACCCAGCCGAAGATCAGCAAAGAAAAATGATTCGAGCTTTCGTTTTGGGCACGCGGCTTTCCTCGCTGTCCCTGGCTACGCTGGTGTGCGGGGCCGTCCCTTCGGCGGCGCAGCCATTCCTTCTCCCCACCGCCAACCGGGCCTTGTTTGAACCGGGGGGCGAGGAGCGTTTCTTGGTCGGCACGGTTGGCCGGACGTGGACGAGCGGCGGGTTCGGCTGCGTCCGGAGCGAGGGCTGGCAGCTCCACGAGGGACTCGACATCCGCAGCCTGCAACGGGACAAGCACGGCGAACCTACCGATCCCATCCTGGCCACGGCGGACGGCACAGTGGTTTATGCCAATCGAAAACCGTCGCTGTCGAATTACGGCACCTATCTTGTGCTGATGCATCGGGTGGAGGGGCTGCAAATCTATTCGCTCTATGCTCACTTGAGCGAAATCCGCCCCGATCTGCTGCCTGGTAGAACAGTCAGAGCCGGTGAGTCCATCGCCGTCATGGGTCGCACGGCGAACACCCGCGAAGGCATCTCGAAAGACCGGGCGCATCTTCACTTCGAGTTGAACTTCCTGCTCAATGATCGCTTTCCCAGTTGGTACAAGCAACGATTCCCGGACCAGCGTAACGATCACGGGGCTTGGAATGGCCAGAACCTGCTGGGTCTCGATCCGCAACAGGTCTTCCAGGAGCAACAACGTCGCGGAGCGAAGTTCAGCCTGCTGCATCACATTCGCAGCCAGACCGAGCTTTGCCGGGTGTTTGTGAACGCCACGGATTTTCCCTGGCTCAAACGCTATCCCGCTTTGATCCGGGCCAATCCCAAGGCGCAACCGGAAGGCGTGGCCGGTTACGAGATCGCCCTGAACTTCAACGCCATTCCGTTCGAGTTGATTCCCCGTGCCACCTCGGAAATCAAAGGCAGTTCCAAGATTCAATTGCTTTCCGTTAACGAGGCCGAGCAGAAGCGCAATCCTTGCCGGCGTCTCGTCACCAAACGCGGGACTCGCTGGGAACTCACTTCCCAAGGTCAGAACGCCCTGGAGTTGCTGACCTATTGACCCAACTCAGGCAACCCACACGAGCAGCAACTCTCCGGGATGAATCCACTCTGCTGGATCCCCGGGCTGATCCAACCGAAACCTGTCAAAAGCCCAATCAAGGCTACATGCTCCCGCCCCCGTCCTTCCATCTCCGCGCTCCGGCCCACGCCGGTCTTCTATAGTGCCTCGCCGAGGGAAAAAACCGTGACGCGCGCACGGGGCAACGGCTCGTCAGAAGTTTCGCACGTAAACCTCATGGGGGTGACGCCCGCTTTGAGCACTGGCCAATCGCCGAGTGGCCTGACCTTGCCCAGCGATTCGCCTTTGGGCCCGTAAACCTCGCAGTCATCCGGGCCATTGGCTTCGATCCAACTTCCCGGAGACAACGAGACCGGGAACTCGAGGTGCTTTCCATCCAGCGTGAGCTTGGGATGATTCACGACCACGGCACCTAAAGGAATGGCGGCGATGGGGCCGACGGAGACTTTGATTTCCCGGTCCGGCTCAATGTTCTGCAGCCAGAGGCTGATGGATTCAACGGAACTGAAGTTGATTGTCTCGCGATAGACATTGTAGAGACCCTTCCCGTCATTCCAGACATAATCGCTCCAGCGCGCGGCCTCCGTCTCAACAAGCGTAATGCGCCGGCAAACGTTCGATTCGATGTTGAAATAGCGGTCAGCGACCGCGCCGAAGGCAAGATGCTTCGGACTTTCCAAACGGATCGCACCCAGGGCACCGCCGGTCTCGCTGCGAATCGTCACGCTCAAGCCCTGGTGATCCTTCAAGTCAATCGGTGGATCGAATCGTCTTTCGATACGGGTCCACGCAGCCTTTTGTGGCACTTTGCCAGCATTGCTGACGGTGATCAGACAACCAGAGGGGTGATCCGCGGACCAAGGCTCATAACTTGCCGTCACCTCGGAAGCACCGGTGCGCGTGAAAGAATCCAGTTCTGACTGCGTAAAGCCCATCAAGGGCATTCGCTGTTTATAGTTGGTGTAATTCGCCGCCATCAGCGCCTCCACGCGGAACCGCGCCGGTTGTTCGCCGAAGATATTCGTAGCCTGCCAAGTTAAGGTCCACGGTTCACTCATCGAAACGGTTTCCGATTGGGAATGACTACGGCGAAACCGGTGCTGGCCCGCGACATCCTTGAACAGCGCAAATTCCTTCCCCGGCTCGCGCAGCCTGGCCTTGGCGGTTTCATCGAACGCGTTGGCGTGGCGCAGTTCCTCGCAAGTGCGCAGGATGTCCACCGCCCGACGAAACATCGGCGTGTTCCTAAGCGCGTCGCGATTGACGCCGGCAGTGAGCGAGATGCCCGCGTCCCAGCCAATCAACTTGGCGCCCACGTATTCCATCACGTCGGGATACGTCGGCTCGATTTGCGGCGGATGAAAGGACTGAAACCCCCACCAACCCAGATGCAGCGGCAGCAACAGGCCGCTGTGGACCTGCTGTGCGTGCAGATCAATGAAGCGTTTGTGACCGCGCTGCGGGTAATCCCATGCCTGCCAGCGCGTGCGATATTGCCAGAAGTGATGCCACATGGCGCTCATTTCCATGCCCACGGGCTTGTTCACTCGCTTCTGAATTTCCACCACGAACTTGTTGGCCCAGTACCAACACTCATCCGCGCCCCGCAGAATCGAACTACCGTCAATCGCATCCAGATAAATGCCGTCGAAGCCACACTGATTCACCACTTGAGCATGATTGGCGGCGATTTCCTCGAACAAGGACGACTCCACGTCCGGCACGAACAAGCCGAAACATTCTTTCAGATGCCGCGCCTTGGCGCCTGCGGCGTGCTCGGTGGCTCGGGTGCCCAGCGCCCCGCGTTTGACGCCGGTGAATTTCCACGGCGTCTCCTTGCTGAACCCACCAAACGTCACCAGTTCATCGCCGATGTGCAATACCACGCTGTTGTGCTCGAAGAAGCCGGTGACGGTACTCAAGCCGGCGGTGGATTCATTCACTAAAATCTCCGTGGCGTCCGCCGCGAGTGGTTGGGCCAGGGTGAAGGTGCGGAACGCATCCAGGCGCGGGTCGGGCACGGGCGTGACATACTTCGAGCGCTTGTCTATGAAAAACGCGTAAGTGTGGAAGATC
The DNA here is from genome assembly GCA_026125285.1 of Verrucomicrobiia bacterium. Classification (GTDB taxonomy): domain Bacteria; phylum Verrucomicrobiota; class Verrucomicrobiia; order Limisphaerales; family JADLHS01; genus WYBW01. The sequence continues at coordinate 45,541 of JAHCLO010000013.1, forward strand.
GAACCGATGCCTTCCTCATGCAGGCGCGCGACGATCCGCCGCCACGATTCCCAGCCGTCCGGCCATTTCTCACGATTCAACTCCATGTCGCCGAAGCGAAAGAACGCACCACCGCCGTGATTATCAATCTGCGTGAAGCCCAAACTCCGCGTCATCTCGATCCAGTCCTGAATGTTGGTTTCGGTGAGCGAACCGAAGTTGAACAGATACGAACCGTGATTGAACGGCACTTCATGCGCCCACGGACCAGCGACCCGGCACAACGGCAGTTCACTGGCGGTGGTCAGCGTCTCCTGAAGCATTGGCAACATCCGGGACATTGACGCGCCGACCAGTGCCACCTTGGCGCCGACAATCCCGAACTTCTTCTCCCCCGTGGCACGAAGCTGACTTTGCAGCGCGGGCAACGCATCCACCCGCGTGATCAGATTCTGCGCCAACGCACAGGCACCAAATGGCTCATCTGGCGAACCCTTCAGATTCAAGGGAATGTTTAGGAACGTCAGCGAGTCCACTTCCCCGCCGCTGATTGATTCAACGCGGAACACAATGCACGACGGTTGCGTTTCCGTTCTGAGCACGGCGGTGATGCCGCTATCTCCAAAACGCAGCAGAAGCCGGTCTTCCTCCAGGGTCGCGGCCGTGGCGTTGTGCGAATTTCCGCCAACCTGCACCAAAGCACACGCCGACGGTGACTCCATGCGGAGATAATTTCTGCCGGTGGCGCGATCCACGAAGGCCACGTTGACGGCATTGGTGTCGAGCGTGTAACGGAACTGAACATTTTCGAAGACAATCGGATTCGCCGTTGCGACCAACGCCGACGTGGCCCAGAGGATGACCAATGCGCGGAAGAATCGTGGCCGGCAGCACGTGGTTCGCATGGCGCTGAGATTGCCGTCGCGAGCCGACCGCAGTCAAGCGGCGTGCAGCCAGGCACATCGCGCCGCCCATGCCTTTGCACCTGTGCCTCGTCCGCGCAGCTTTGCCCGAACGGAGAACCGGTTCTTGACCCCGCGCTTGTCGGTGCAAACGCACCTGATAGTTTCTGAGCGTGACGCTGCCTACGACCGATCCCGACGAAAGCCACCGCGCGCGCGAAGCACGCACCGGATTGGTGTATGGTCTCGCGGCCTACACGATGTGGGGGGTGTTTCCGCTCTACTTCAAGGCGTTGGCGCACGTGTCGCCCTGGCGCATTGTTTGTCACCGCATTTTGTGGTCGGCGGTCTTTCTGGGGGTCATTGTTTCGCTGCGGAGCGAATGGCGCTGGTTGTGGCCCGCCGTGCGCCACGCACGCAATCTGGGGATGTTGGTGGCGGGCGGAGTGTTGATTGCCTTGAACTGGCTAATCTTCATTTATGCCGTCACCACCAGCCAGGTTCTGGAGGCCAGCCTCGGCTACTTCATCAATCCACTGCTCTCCGTGGCCTTGGGAATGATCTTTCTGAAGGAGCGGCTGCGAACGGGACAATGGGTGGCAGTGGTGATCGCGGCGGCGGCGGTGCTCAACCTGGCTTGGCGCGGCGAAAAGCTGCCTTGGATTGCGTTGGCACTGGCCGGTACGTTCGGCCTGTATGGATTGGTTCGCAAGAAAGTGGATCTTCCATCGCTCCACGCACTGTTGGTGGAAACAACCGTGCTGGTACCAGTGGCGCTCGTCGGTTTGGCCTGGCTGCCGACGAGTAAGCCGGTTGGCGTGCCGGCTGGCTTCACATTTGGGTTGCTCGCGTTCACCGGAGTTATCACCGCCACGCCGCTATTGTTCTTCGGAGCGGCGGTTCGCCGGTTGAAACTCTCCACCGTCGGTTTTCTCCAGTACGTCGGCCCGACCTTGCAGTTTGCCGTCGCCCTGCTGGCGTTTGGCGAGCCACTGGATCCCGCCAAGCTTGCCAGCTTCGGGCTTTGCTGGATCGCCATTGGGGTCTATGTGGTGGATTCGCTGCTGAAGCATGCGCCGCAACCTGTGGCCGATCGCCCGGAGTGAATCGGACTCCTTGCTTGGCGCGTGAACCGGTTCACGCCAGACTGCTCTGCCATGAACCTAAACCCATTTCTCCTTCGCCCGCTTGCCCGGGGAGTCCTTTGTGTAACCCTCATGCTCGCTTCGGCGCTTGGCCAAACCGCGTCCGAACCTGTCCGGTCAACCAACGCCAAACCCGTGCGCGTGCTGGTGGCCTACGACTCCTTGACCGGAAACACCGAAAAGCTGGCGGGAGGCGTGGTCGCCGGCGCCAGGCGAGTGCCCGGTGTGGACATTTCGATCAAACCAGTGGACAAGGTGACGAAGGAGGACCTGGAGCTGTCAGACGGGATCATCCTCGGCTGTCCGACTTACTACGGCACGCTGCCGGGACGAATGAAAGTGGTGATTGACGACTGGTCCTGGAAACTGAAAGTGGACTTCACCGACAAGGTGGGCGGAGCGTTCGCGACCGGTGGCGGGCAGGCCGGCGGAAAGGAATTCGTTTTGCTCTCGCTGGTGATGTTCATGCTCAACAACCGGATGGTGGTGGCCGGACCGCTTTACCAAAACGAGAAAACCGGGAGCGTCTGGGGCGAGGTGGGCGCGGCCGCCATGACCGGGCCGCTGGACGCAGGAGTCGGTGAAGGCGAACTGGACGGCGCCCGGCGGCTGGGAGAACGTGTGGCTCGCCTGGCCGTGAAATTGAAGTGAGCTGAGACAATCGCCCCGGTTCAGCGATAGCCTTTCGATGAACCGCTGCTCGGAGCGCGGACTGCCTTGTCCGCGCGAACCTCTGTACCGGAACTCGCGGACAAGGCTGTCCGCGCTCCGGGGTTCATGGCCGCCATGCGCGATTTCATAATCGAGACAACTCCGCACGTACGGCGTGGCACGGTCTGTCAGTGTTTCAGTTCAAATGGAGTGAAGCGTCCCACTTGCCGCCAACGCGAGGCGAAGCCCATGGTCTGGCTTCGACTGATCTCCTACTCCACTCACCAGGGCACGCAACCAATATCACTTCCTCTGCGCCAACGTTGCGGTTGGGCTAAGGTTGCCGGCACGGTCCACTGCCGAGATCGCCAGTGCATCCGGTGGAACGCCGTCAATGATGAGCGAGCGTCGGTCACTGGGGAATATCTGCGTCGTCCACTCGCCGCTGCGTCGGTATTGGAGCACCCAAAGTCTCGGCGTTTCGCCCGCCACGCTTTCCCACGAGAGTTTCACGCTGGCCGTCCCGCTGGCGAGAACCGCGAGTCGTGGTTTGGCCGGTGGCTTGTGGCCGAGCCACGGGGAGGCTGGGATCAGCGCCGGCTGGGCGTACGGGCCGCGCAGCAGGGCGTTGCCGAGGTCCGGGTTGCGCATCAGGCTTTTCATGTTCCAATGCACGTGGCCGGCGCTCACCGGTTGTTTCGCCGCCAAACGAACTTGATTGACGATTTCCTCCGGCTTCCAAGCCCCGGGCACGCGCGTGGTGTTCATCCCCGGCCAGATGTGGCGTTGCTTTGGATTCTGCGCGTTCCACCAGTCGAGCAACACGGGAAAGCTCTGTTCCTTCGGTTCAATGGCCCAGTAAAGCTGCGGTGCGAAATAATCCAGCCAGCCCTGTTGCAGCCATTCGCGCGCGTCAGCGTAGAGCCGGGCGTAGGCATCGAACCCTCTGATCTGGGGCGGATAACCGGGCCGCCAGATGCCAAACGGACTGACGCCAAATTTCACGGCTGGTTGGGTTGCCTTGATGGAATCGTGAACCCGCCGGATGAAGGTGTTTACATTCTGTCGCCGCCAGTCATCGCGACTCAACCTCCCGCCGGCACCATATTTCTTCCAACTTGCTTCGTCGGGAAAATCCAATTCCTTGCCGTCCGGCCCACGTTCGGCGTACGGATAGAAATAATCATCAAAGTGAATCCCATCCACGTCGTAGCGCCGGACCACGTCCATCACCACGCGCAACGAATAATTCTGCACCTCTTTCTCACCCGGGTCCAACCACAAGTAACGTCCATACTGCCGGACCAAATGCGGGTGCGTCTTGCTGATGTGATTCGCCGAGACTGGCGACTTGGCGCCGGCGTGCCGGGCGCGGTAGGGATTGAACCACGCGTGCAGTTCCAAGCCACGCTTGTGCGCCTCCGCGATGGCAAATGTCAGTGGATCGTAGAGCGGCTCCGGCGCCTTGCCCATTGCCCCGGTCAGGTATTCCGACCAAGGTTCAATTTGGGATGCATACACGGCATCGCACCCCGGCCGCACCTGAAAGATGATGGCATTGAGTTTGAGTCGCGCGGCGTGGTCAAGGATGGCCAGCAACTCCGCCTTTTGCTCCGCCACACTGAGGTCGCGGCTCGACGGCCAGTCAATGTTGGCGACGGTCGCCACCCAGGCCGCGCGAAACTCGCGTTGGGGCGGAGGGGGAACAACCGTGGAGGGTCGGTAATCCGCCGTGGCGCATCCCGCAGATAGCAATCCGGCAAGCGAAACAATCGCAAGGAGGCAATGGGTGTTTGCTTTCATATCCAACCTCAGACTGCGAACGGGGCTGAACGCTTCACCGCGCAATCAGGGTTTCGTTATAGACGAAGCACAAACGCAGTGGCCAGAACGAATGTCGTGACCGCGCTCATCGTCCCGCAACCATTCCACTTGGAACGCTACTTGGCTGGGTTTGATCAGACTCTGACGTTCCCCGACAATGTGGTAGCCAGCCCATGCGCTATGAAAATTCCTTGGAAAAGATGTTGAACTCTTTCGGGCAGAAGCGTAGAAACTAGATCGTTAGTTGATACAGAGTCTGAATTAGTCAGTATTAGTCGGCACAACGGCAAATCTCGGTTCCTCACCAATTAGTTGTGTCAGAGTGGGTAGTGTGCCCCTGTATATTGTGGTTTTTCCACTTTACTTGGCCAGCCCACTTTGGTTGTTTAACCAGCAAACAGTCATGTATCTCAAGAACTTAACGGTTTTGGGCTTCAAATCATTCGCGGACAAGACGTCCTTGAATTTCCAGCCCGGAGTCACGGCCATCGTCGGCCCAAACGGTTGCGGCAAGTCCAATGTGTCGGACGCCATCCGCTGGGTGCTCGGCGAACAATCCGCCAAGGCATTGCGCGGCGGCGAAATGGCCGATGTGATTTTCAACGGCACGGACGGGCGCAAACCAATGGGCATGGCGGAGGTGTCGCTCACGCTCGGCGGCGTGGACGAGGATAATTTGCGCGCCGCGGGTGTGGAGGTGGCCTACAACGAAGTGACCGTTACCCGCCGCATTTTTCGCGACGGCGGCAGCGAGTACTTCGTGAATCGGGTGCCCTGCCGGCTCAAGGATATCCAACAGCTTTTCATGGGCACGGGAGTCGGCCGCACCAGCTATAGCATCATGGCGCAGGGCCATATCACGCAGATTCTCTCCAGCAAGCCCGAGGACCGCCGGTTGATTTTTGAGGAAGCCGCCGGCATCACCAAATACAAGAGCCAGAAGCGTGAGTCGCTCCGCAAACTCGAATACACCGAGCAGAACCTCTTGCGCGTGGCGGACCTCATCCGCGAAGTGAAACGGCAGATTGGCTCGTTGCAGCGCCAGGCCGGCAAGGCCCGCCGCTACAAGCAAATTCAGGTGGAGCTTCAGCACCTCGACACCCAGCTTGCCCGGCATCAACTCGACGTGCTCCTGTCCGAGATTCGCGAGAAACAGGAAACGGCGGATTCGTTGCGGACGGAAATTGAAGCCGGCTCGGCGGAGGTACTGCGATGCGAAGATGAGATCGGCGAGTTGCGCGAACGCCTCACGGAATTGGAGCACGAGATCAGCGCCACGCAACAACGCGGACTGGAATTGAAGAGCGAACTGGATCGCCATGAAAGCCGCATCCAATTCAACGAGGAACGCCTGCGCGAATTGGTCGAGCAAAACGCGAAGGCCAACACCGACATCACCCAAGCCGAAGAACGCCGTCACGTAACGGCGGACGAACTGGCGGCGGTGCAGCAGCGACTGGCCGCCTCCAACACCACGCTCACCCACCATCAGCAATCACTCCAAAGCAAGCAGGCGGCGCTGCGAGACATCGAAGAGCAAATCAAGCGAGGTCAGGAATCGCTGCGCCAGGCACAGGCGGACGCCTTCGCCGCGGCCCAGGACTTGTCGCGCCTCCGCAATGCAATCAACGCGCTCGACCTGCAAAAACAGGGCAATGTCGTGCGGCTCGAAAAACTCTCGGCGGAGAAGGTGCAACTGGAGGAGGAACGCACGCGGCTCGATGTTCGCTTGCACGAATTCGCCCTGAACGTGGAAGCAGAGCGGCTCAACGTGCAGACCAAGCGTGGCTCGGTGGAACAGCGGCAGCAGCGGCTGCAGGAATTGCAGGGGGAGTTGCAGAAATCATCCGCCGAGCAGGACCAGTTCCTGCAAGTGCAGGCCGAAAAGCGCTCGCGCCTCAATGTGCTCGAACAGTTGGAAGGATCTCGGGAGGGCTTTGATGCTGGCACGCTGGCCGCCCTCCGGCAATCGCGCTCCGTGATGGGTTCGTTGGCCGATCGCATTCGGGTACCGGAAGAATACGTACTGGCGATTGAGAACGCCCTGGGGCATCACCTGCAACTGGTCCTGACGGAACAAGCCGAGTCGGCCCAGCAAATCCTGTCCGACCTTGCCGAAACCAAAGCCGGGCGCGCCAGTGTGGCCGCGCTTTCGATTCAGTATGCCGAAGACAAACAACTCGGTTTCAGCGGTGATATGTCGCCGGGCCGCGGTGGCGCGACGGTGAAGGAACATCTCGCCAAGGGCGAAGTCATTCCCGCATTGAGCGTCTTGCAGGCCGATCCTTCAGTGGACAAGCTGCTCAAATCACTGCTGGGCCGCACGTTTATCGCGTCCGATCTTCCCTCGGCGACCGCGCAAATCCAGAACGGCCACGCGGGCTGCGATTTTGTCACGCTCAGTGGGGACCTGCTCAGCCGTCACGGTGTTTACACCGGCGGCTACCTCAATGGTCACGGCAACCCCAAGGCGCCCGGCTCGATCCTGGGTCGCAAGAATCAAATCTCTGATCTTCAATCCGAAGTCGAGCAGATCAAGGAGCGGGTTGCCGAGATGAGCCGCAAACGCGGCGCACTCTTGAGCGAGCAAACGGAATTGCAGGCTACCTTGCAGGCCGACCAGACGGAACTCCGCCAACAGGAAGTCGCCGTCGCCACACGCGAAGGCGAGTTCAACGCACTGGAAACTTCACGCCGGCTGTTGCATCAGAAAATTGACACGGTCGTTTACGAAATCCAGAGCCTGGCGGCGCAGGAGGCCGAAGGCCGGGAGAAGCGAGCGGCTTTGGTCCGCCACGCCGAGGAACTGAGTTCGCGCGAACAAACCTGCCAACAGCAGGTCGCCGACCTCTCCTCCGCATTGGAGAATTTCCGCCTACAACGCGACACGGCCAACAGCGCGCTGACCGAGAGCAAGGTTTCGCTGGCCACCGAGGAACAGCTTTGCACCTCGTTCCGCCAGCAACAACAGGCCCTGGAACAGCGGCTCCACGAACTGGCCCAGGTCATCGAGCAACGACGCAAGGAAGTCTCCGCCTTCGTGACGCGCAAAGCCCAGGCGGAATCCGAAATCCAGGAATCGCGCACGCATATTGAACGCCTGACCCATGACCGGGAGCAGGTGAACACGCAAGCCGCCGAATTGGTGGGCCGCAAACAGGTCCAAGAAACGGACGTGACCAACCGCGAGGAGAATCTGCGAGAACAGCGGCGCCGCTTGACGCAATTGCAGGAGCAGCGCGGAGGGATTGAAGTTGAACTGGCGCAGAAGAACATGGCGGCGCAAAACCTGCGGGACCGGATTGAACAGAAGTATCACATCAACCTCGACCACGTTCGCAGCGAGTGCATCACCATCACCTATGCCGAGGAAGGCCCGGCCAAGGTCCACACGCTGACGCCCGAGGAAATGGCCGCCAGCGGCGCCGGCACGGATTGGAATGCTGTCGCGCAACAGGTCGAGACCCTGCAAAAGCGGCTCGATGAACTGGGCCCGGTCAACCTGGTGGCCATTGAGGAATACGAAGAGACCGAGCAACGTTACCAGTTTCTCAGCAAGCAACATGACGATCTGGTGCAAGCCAAAGCGCAGTTGCTCGAAGTCATCAACCGCATCAATGTCCAGACCAAGCAAATGTTCGCCGAGACGTTTCAGCGCATCCGCGACAATTTCCGCACGATGTTCGTGGAGGTCTTCGGCGGCGGCAAAGCGGATTTGATTCTGACCGACGAAAACGACGTGCTCGAAAGCGGCATTGACATCATGGCGCGTCCCCCCGGCAAGCAATTGCAGACCATTTCCCTGCTTTCCGGCGGTGAACAGACCATGACCGCCGTGGCGCTGTTGTTTTCGATTTATCAGGTCAAGCCGAGTCCCTTCTGCGTGCTCGACGAGTTGGATGCGCCGCTGGACGAGGCGAACATCAACCGCTTTGTGCGCATCCTGCAACGTTTCCTTGAAAACTCGCAGTTCATCATCATCACGCACAATAAGCGCACCATCGGCATGGCCGACGTGCTCTATGGCGTGACGATGGAGGAACATGGCGTGAGCAAGATCGTGAGCGTGAAGTTTCACAAGACCAACGAAGGCGTGCCGGGGCAAACGTCCGCCTCGCTGGAGCGACCCAGCCCGGCCCCCGTGGATGCGGAAGAGAATGCGGCCCACAAGCGCGAAGAGACGCTGGAAATCGCAATGGCGAAGTAGTTACAGTCTGTGGCATCCAGCGGCGGTGGTTACAAATTGGCCGTTGTTTGGGCTGACAACGGCGGAAATGTCGGTTCAATACCATGACAACCCAGTCAATCAGCCAGATCGAAGAAGAATTCGGCAGACTGTCCGCCGGAGAGCAGTTGTTCCTGCTCGAACGCCTCGCGGAACGAATCCGTTTGGGAGACGCGACTCATGATGGATCCTCCCAGCGCACTCCCGAGATTCTGGCAACCCGCCCAAAGCTCTTGGGTGAACTGGATCGCAGCGAACTGCAATCGGCGGCAGCAGATCTGTTGAGCGAGACTTGGTAGGTTCGATCACTACTACTCCGGTCCAACTTCAGTGTGGTTGATCGCATGGGTCAGTTTCGGTTCTTCGTCTTGGTTATTCGTTGCGCCCTTCACTTTCGCTCCCTTATCATTCCACTCACCGTGAAAAACCAAACACGTCTTCTTTCTCTGTCGCGCAATGCGCTTACCAGTTTTCGTTCCCGGACCCGTTTGTTGGTCGCAGGTTGGAGCTTTCTTCTCCTGCTTTCCGCCGGTTTGCCCAGCCAGGCTGCGACTGACGTTCTCACTCCGCATCGGGTCGCGGAGTTGCGTCACGTCTCGAGCGCTGTGATCTCACCCGATGGCAGCCGCGTCGCTTACACGTTGAGCGTACCGCGCAAGCCCAACGTGGATGAGGACGGCGAACCGTGGATCGAACTTTGGGTGACTGACTCGCGGGAGGGCGAGGCGCGACCTTTCATCACCGGCAAGGTCAACGTCAGTTCCGTCCACTGGACGGTGGATGGACGTCAGATCGCTTTTCTGGCCAAGCGCGGTGATGACAAAAATAGATCCCTTTACCTCATCCCGGTTGACGGCGGGGAGGCGCGCAAAGCCGCTGAACTCGCCTCGGATATTTCATCCTACAGCCTGGCCACCGACGGTCAGCGGGTGGCGCTGGTCGCGTCTGAAGCGGAGAAGGAAGCAACAAAGAAACTCAAGGACAAGGGATTCAAAGCCGAAATCTACGAGGAAGACTGGCGTCCAGCCAGGATTTGGCTCGCGACACTGTTTGACCTAAAGACCAATACTTCTCCCCTGGCATTGGAGGGCCATGTTTACCGGGTGCATTGGAGTCCGGTGGATGACCGGTTGCTGGTGGCCCTGGCGCCCACACCCGCTGTGGATGACTCCTTCACCCGCCAGCAGGTCCGGATCGTGGATTCAAAGACGGGCGAAATCCTGACCCGTATCAACAACCCGGGCAAACTCGGCAGCATTTCCTGGAGTCCGGATGGTCGTCGCGTGGGGCTGAACGCCGCCGCCGACATTCACGATCCCGACGCGGGCCGGCTCATGGTTGCCGATGCCTCGGACGGCACCTTCCGCGATCTGTTACCGGGACTGGAAGGAAGCGTCCGCCAGTTTGAATGGGCCGATAAGGATACCATCCGATACATTGCTGCGGTCGGAGTGCAAACCGTCTTCGCGGGCGTCAATGCCAGCACCGGAGTTCGCACGAGTCGGCCAGTCCTTGAACCAGTAGGCCCCATTCTCGGCGATCTATCGCTGTCCGCCGACGGCCAACAGGCCGCGTTGGTTGCCAGTACGCCAACGCATCCCGCAGAGTTGTTTACCTGGAAACAGGGTGATGCCGCGCCCAAACGCCGCACGGAGAGCAATCCGTCTTTGGAGAAAATCCGTTTCGCGCGTCAGGAGGTCATTCGGCACAAAGCCCGCGATGGCCTCGAACTCGAAGGAGTTTTGATTCGACCGCTGGATGAAGCAGCCGGAAAACGTTACCCGCTGATTCTCTCGGTGCATGGTGGTCCCGAGGCGCACATCAGTCACGGCTGGCTCACCGGTTACAATCTACCCGGTCAGGTGGCGGCAGCGCGAGGCATGGCCGTATTCTATCCGAACTATCGCGGCAGCACCGGACGCGGAGTGGCTTTTTCCAAACTTGGCCAGGGCGATGCCGCCGGAAAGGAGTTCGATGATTTGGTGGATGCCGTGGATCACTTGATCTCCATTGGTCTGGTGGATCGCACCAAGGTTGGCATCACCGGCGGTTCGTATGGCGGTTATGCCACCGCGTGGTGCTCCACCCGCTACTCAGAGCGTTTCGCCGCCGGCGTGATGTTCGTTGGCATCAGCGACAAGATTTCAAAAGTCGGCACGACGGACATCCCGAACGAGGAATACTACGTCCATGCGCTGAAACGCCCGTGGGAAGACTGGCAGTTCTTGCTGGAACGAAGTCCCATTTATCACGCCGCGCAAGGCCGCACGCCGTTGCTGATCCTGCACGGCAAGGATGATCCGCGCGTCAACGTCGGCCAATCACGCGAACTCTACCGTCACCTCAAACTCCACAATCAGGCGCCCGTGCGGTTGGTGCTCTACCCCGGCGAAGTTCACGGCAACCGCAAAGCCGCCGCGCGTCTCGATTACCACCTGCGCTCCATGCAGTGGATGGAACATTACCTCAAAGGCCCCGGCGGCGAAATGCCGGCCATGGAGATTGACCACGCCGATCCGACGGCGCCGAACGAAGCGAGCAAGAAAACAGAAAGCTAATCGCCGGCGATCTCGCTCCGACGCCAATCGCCAGTAGGGAAGAAAACGGCCAGTACATCGCGCCGCTTGGTATTGCCGTGTAACTTGTTACACTCCGTGCCATGAATTCAATTGCGCTGGAACTGGCGGTCATCTTCTTGTTGCTGCTCGCCAACGGGGTTTTCTCCATGACGGAAATCGCCGTGGTGTCCGTCCGCAAGGCACGTTTGCGGCGCATGGCTGAGTCCGGTGACAACCGGGCGCGCGCCGCGCTGGCGCTCGCCGAATCGCCGAATCGGTTTCTCTCGACCATCCAGGTCGGCATTACGCTGGTGGGCATTCTGGCCGCGGCGTTCAGCGGCGCCACCCTGTCCGTGAAACTGGCCGAGCCGCTACGCCAGTTCGCCTGGCTCGCGCCTTACGCGAACAAAGTGGCGCTCGCCGTGGTAGTCATCGGTCTGACCTATTTCACCTTGGTCATCGGGGAACTGGTGCCCAAACGACTGGGGCTCAGTTCGCCCGAAGGTATCTCCCGTTGGCTGGCCGGTCCGATGACGAAACTCGCCGGCTTCGTTTCGCCGTTGGTCGCCTTGCTCAGTTGGTCCACCGACGGCATGCTGAAATTGCTGCGGATCAAACCCGAACCGGAAGTGGGCGTGACGGAGGAGGAAGTGCAGCTCATGGTGCGCGAAGGAACGCGGGCCGGAGTCTTTCTGCCGCACGAACCGGCCATGGTGGAAGGCGTGCTGGCGTTGGACCGGTTGCCCGTGCGCGACTTGATGACACCACGCGGAAAGATCATCTGGATCAACGTCACCGACGCCCACGATTCGGTCTGGCACAAGATCGTGGTGAGCGGGCACACCACGTTTCCGGTTTATGAGGGCACCCGCGACCAGGTGGTGGGCGTGGTGACGGTGAAGGCCATCTACGCGCACCTGGCGGCCGGCATTCCGCCGCGCATCCGCGACTTGATGACGCCACCGTTGATTGTGCCCGCCACGCTGACGGCGAGCGCGATGCTGGAGAAATTCAAACAAACGGGAAAATTCGTCGCCCTCGTGACGGATGAATTCGGCGGCATCACGGGGCTGGTGTCGCTGCACGACATCATGGAGGCGATCATCGGCGAACTGCCCAGCGAATCCGAACGGCTCAAACCCAAGGCCAAGCGCCGCGATGATGGTTCCTGGCTGGTGGACGGAATGTTGGATGCCGATGAGTTTGAACGCCTGGTGCCGGCGTTCAAATTGCATCCCAAGCCGCAACGGGATTACCACACGTTCGCCGGGTTCATCATGAAACAACTCGGCCACGTGCCGCACGAAGGCGAAACCTTTCCGCTCCACGGTTACAACGTGGAGATCATTGACATGGACGGTCATCGCGTGGACAAGGTGCTGTTGATGCCGCTTAATCAAACTCGGGCGACAACCTGAGTAGTGAATGTACCGCCGGACAGATACTACCACCACAGAATGGCCGCGAGCAGCCGGCACTCCTCAGGTCTCCAGTGGGTCGCCACAACGTGATGAAGAGGACTTTCTGGCAGTTCGTGCTGCTCCGCCGCCGTACGCCGGCAGGTACAGTTTTCAGCGCCGTAAAATAGTACTGCGACAAACAAATTGCGCACTGTGGTAGGGCGCGTCACTCCGTGCGCGCCGTTCAGCCAGCGGGCGGTGGACTGCGGCGCGCACGGAGTGACGCGCCCTACCGACCCCATCCGCCTGTTTCCAAACTTCTGAGTCTTGGTAATAATGTGTTGACACTCGCCGCCAACTGTCATAGTGTCCTATGACAGTTGGCGACGTTATGATGCTTCAGGTCAATTTTAAATCCGGCAAGCCGGTCTATTTGCAGGTCGTGGATCAGATCAAGTCCGCGGCGGCGTCCGGGGCGCTGCAATCGGGCGAGTCGTTGCCCTCCATCCGGCCGCTGGCCGAGGAATTGCGCGTCAACCGCAACACCATTGCGAAGGCATACGCGGAACTGGAAAGCCAGGGGGTGATCGAAACCCTGCCCGGCAAGGGTTGTTTTCTGAAGGCGAACCATTCCCCGCTCAAGAAGGACGCCCGCCGCAAAATGCTCATCGAGGAGATTGACCAAGCCATTGTCGCGGCCCATCACCTTCAGGTACCGCGCGGGGAATTTGTGGACCTTGTTCGCGAGCGATTTGATCTGCTGGAGGAAAAGCAACGCGCCTACGATCACGCCAAGTCAGAATGACGCCATGAACACCTCAAATCCCGCCATCGAAATCAACCACCTCACCTACGCCTACAGCAAGGCGGACGCGGTCCAGGACCTGAGCCTCAGCGTGGCGCGCGGGAAGTGCTACGGACTGTTTGGCCGCAACGGCGCGGGCAAGACCACCACCATGAAGTGCCTGCTGAACCTTCTGCGCCCGCGCGCCGGTAGGGTCCGGGTCTTTGGCTTGGATCCGAACCAGCGCGAAGTCGAAGTGAAGCGCAAACTGGCCTATGTGCCGGATGCGGTCGCGTTCTATCCCTGGATGACGGTGCGCGAGACGCTCGACTACCTCGCTTCATTCCGCGCGCATTGGAATCGCGACATTGAGCGCGACCTGCTGCATCGCTTTCGCCTCAACGCCGCACAGAAGACCGGCGCGCTGTCCAAGGGGCAGAAGACCCAGGTCGCCCTGACCGCAGCGATCTGCCCGGAACCTGAATTGCTTTTGCTGGATGAACCGACTTCAGGGTTGGACCCAATTGTCCGGCGTGAGTTCATCGAAACGGTGATTGGCGCCTACCAGGAAAGCGACCCAGGCAACCGCACGATCTTTGTCTCCACGCATCTCATCACGGAGTTTGAGGGGTTGATTGATGAATTCACCGTCATGGACGCCGGACGCGCCGTGCTCACACTGGGCGCGGACCAAGCCCGCGAGCGCTATCAGAAGATCCGCGCCCGCTTTGCCAACCCGGCGCCAACGGTCGAATTCAAAGGCGCAATGCACACGCGCCGCGATGGCCGGGAATTGGAACTGATCGCCAACGGCGAGGGCCCACAGATCGTGGAGCAACTGAAACTGCTCGCGCCCGAATCGTTGACCTCCGAGGCGCTCACGCTGGAGGAGGTCTTCGTGGCGACCCTGAAATGACGCGGAACGATTATGAGAACAAGAGCGCTCAAAGAACTTCGTCTGCTCCGCTTCCCATGGTTGGTCGCGGCAATCGCCAGCAGCTTGCTTCCGCTGCAATCCTGGTTCGATAATCCGTTTGGCGACAACTTCGCGCTGACCTTTCTGTTCGGTGCGGGCCCGTTCGCATTTGTCGCCAGCGTTGTGCTGTTGGGTGCCCTATCGTTTGGGACGGAGTTTCAGCACGGCACACTTCAATTCCTCCTCAGTCAGCCTTTGCGGCGACGCCAGGTGTGGACCGAGAAACTCCTGACGATGGGCCTTGCGGTTGCCACGCTCGCCATCGTTTACGGGTTGATGCTGTTGATGGCGAAACAGCTTACCCCTTGGTGGAAGCCATTGGCTCCCGAAACAGCCATATTCACGGTTGTGCAAACCCTTTGGCTAGGAACTGCGTTTACGCTCGCAGCCGTAGGTTCCGCTGGATTCTGGACGTTGATTGCGCGATCAACGCTTGGCGGGATAGCTTTCAGCTTTGCCGCGATGTCACTCGGAACATTGGCCGTGGATTCAGTTCTCGAAAGATTCTTCGAGGCAACTCTCCTGTCGGACGGCTGGTTGCGTGTGACTAGTCTGATGGTTGCCGGTGCGACTTACTCAGGAGTCTTTCTGTGGCTGGGCTGGCGCAAGTTCACGCGGTTGGAGATTCGAGATGTCACCGTGTCCAAAAGCCTCACCTTGCCGGAGTGGGTTACTTTCCGAAAGCTGGCGATGCTCCTGCGTTGTCAGCCCACGGGCAGTCTGCGGAATCTACTGCGCAAGGAAGTGTGTTTGCAGAAGCCCATTCTGACAATCGCCGCCGTGTTTGTGGTTTGTTGGTTGGTGACGCTCGGACTATTCGCCCTCCAACCTGCGCGCGCCGAACTCTGGAATGGAATTCTCAATGGCCTGACGGTGGTTCACGTGACGATTGTCGTATTGCTGGCTGGGTGCGTGTCACTGGGCGAAGAGAAGGCGTTGGGTCTGGCCGCGTGGCATTTGACGCAGCCGGTTTCGGTGCGTCGTCAATGGTTCGTCAAGCTGGCCGTTTCCGCCGGGGTGCTTGTGATCGTGGGTGTGGTCCTGCCATGGTTGCTCGCCTGGAGCATCTCGTTCAAGACCAGGGTGGGCTTCGCTTATCTCGTCGCTGACCGGGAACGTATTGGCTTGTATGTGACGTTGTTGGTGATGGCCGCGGTGTTCATCCTGAGTTTCTGGTCGGCGTCGCATATCGAGAACACGGTTCACGCGGCGCTGGCAGCGCTGCTGGTCTGTGTCGCGATCATACCCACGGTTATGTTCGCCAATTCACTCGCCGCCGATTTTGGGGGATTGCAGACAGGCCTGATCAGTTGGTTGATTGCTCAGTTTCAACTCCCGCCAGATGTCTTCCTGCGCTCTCCGGGTTGGGTTGCCCTGGGCACGTACTATGTCTTGCTGGCCATTGTGCTGATGTTACTCGCGCAAAGTCTGGCCCGGTTCCGGCGGGCGCGACCACAAGGCACCGCTTTGTTACAGTCTGCCATCGTGCTGCTCGCACTGGTCTTTGCCGGCACCTTTTGGTGGAGCGACTTCGCAAAATCTGCTCAACGACAGGTCGGACCTCTCACTTATTCGCTGATCAGCGCCTTGGTGGCGTTGCCGCCGGCGAAAACCATGATGGACTCAGGCCAGCCCTGCGTGGTGAGTGCTCAGGAGTTGGAACAAACCGGGATGTTGTCGGCACCAGCCAAGGTGTGGTTGCGGAACGCGCAATTAACCTACGCGCCGCCGCAGCGGGCAAGTCAATCGCCCAACGGCCAGGCGCGGTCGCGTCCCACAGTGACGGTTCACTTCCCGAATGGCCGGGAGTATTCGTGGTCCTGGTAGCTCCAGCAAATCAGCCCACGCTTCCCGCCCAAAGCGCGAACAATGGATGAGCCGTGAAACGAACCATGAAGATCCTATTCGGAATCGTTGCCAGGGTGGTTGGCATGGACCCGACGAAGCCTGCACTTGCGCAGTGGGGACAGCGAGGATACCTGACGGGCCTCAGCGTCGCGCTGTTCCTACTTGGCGTCTTGTTGACGCTCGCTGGCGGTGGCGCGGCAATTCACGATTCGGGCTGACCGACCGTAATAAGCCGGTCACGAACCGGCGCGCCGATGAAGCGAGCGTGAATGGTATGGGTCAGTGTTCTGCCGGCCGGATGGAAGCCGACTAAGCCTTGTACCGCAATCCCCAGGTCCTCAGCAGTTCGCGACAGACGCCCGCAAAATCCCCAGCCGCGTTCACCATCTGGAAGCTGGCCAAGGCCCAATGGAGTTTTTCGTAGTCGCACTTGCGACGAACCACCGGCACGATCCGGTTTTGAAAACGCCGCTGAATGAGCGCGTAGGAGAGTTCCCGTTTCACCCACATGGACCTCACCGCTTGGGGCGTAAGAATGACGACGAACCAATCGCACCGGCGCAACGCCAGCCCAATCTCCTCCTGCCATTGCTGCGCGCCCCGTAGATGCATCCGGCTATACCAAACGCTGATACCATGTCGCCGAAGCACCCGCGCCAGTCTATCGGCAAAACGACGATCACCGGTGGCGTGGGAAAGGAACACTTCCCGGGGCTGGGGCCGAGGTTTGCGTTTCAAACTTTGGCAGGGGTGAGTTCGAATCCGTGCTCGACGTAGTCAGCGACCTGACGAGCAGCTTCTGCGATGCCTTTATTGAGCCTAACGATGGGAAACCGTTTCAATATCCAAGGAATGTCGGCTGTGGGTTTTACCATCACCGGGATCAGCCTTCCTCGATACTGGCGCGCACCAAGCGCGAATTCGATTTCCTTACGGACCCAGTCAGACTTCATCGCCTGGGGGGAAAGCAACACCACCAAGGCTTCGGATTCATTCAAGGCTTTACCAACTTCCAATGCCCAATTCTCACCGGGAAAGAGCGTGTCATCCGCAAACCAGACGATGTGTCCCGCGTCTTCCAAGCGGGAAGCCAGTTCCCTTGCGACTTCCCGGTCGGATTCAGCGCTGCTTAGAAAGACTTTCATGTGCCGAAAAGCTAATGCGATCCGATCAGAGCGTCAACGTGGTTACATGTGCGCGATGATGTTGTCGCCGAACTCCGAGCACTTGATCTGCGTGGCTCCGTCCATTTGCCGGGCGAAGTCGTAGGTAACCTTCTTCGATCCGATGGCGCCGTTGAGTCCTTGGAGAATCAAATCCGCAGCCTCGGTCCAGCCCAGGTAACGCAGCATCATTTCACCGGACAGCACAACCGAACCGGGATTCACCATATCTTGGTTCGCGTATTTCGGCGCGGTGCCGTGCGTGGCCTCGAAGATCGCGTGGCCGGTGAGGTAATTGATGTTACCGCCCGGCGCGATGCCGATGCCGCCGACCTGCGCGGCCAGCGCGTCGCTCAAGTAATCGCCATTCAGATTCAAGGTGGCGATCACGTCGAAATCCGTCGGGCGCGTGAGCACTTGCTGGAGCGTGATGTCGGCGATGGCGTCCTTGATGACGAGGCCCGCGCCGGGCTTGCCATCGGGAATCCGACACCACGGGCCGCCATCCATTTCCACCGCGCCAAACTCGCGTTTGGCCAACTCGTAGCCCCAGTCGCGAAACGCTCCCTCGGTGAATTTCATGATGTTGCCCTTATGAACAATGGTCAGGCTCTTGCGGTGGTTGGCGATGGCGTATTCAAGCGCGGCGCGCACGAGCCGTTCCGTGCCGGGCTGGCTCACGGGCTTGATGCCGATGCCCACGCTGTCGAACGCCTCGGCGCCAAAGCGGATCTTCTTGAAGGCGGACGGCAGTTCCTGTTGCAGCAGGGCAAGAATCTTCTTCGCTTCCACCGATCCGGCCTGGTAATCAATGCCGGCGTAAATGTCCTCTGTGTTCTCGCGGAAGATGACCATGTTGACCTTCTCGGGATGCTTCACGGGCGACGGCACGCCGGTGAACCATTGCACGGGGCGCAGGCAGACGTAGAGATCGAGCATCTGCCGCAACGCCACGTTGAGCGAACGGATGCCACCGCCGACCGGCGTGGTGAGGGGTCCTTTAATGCCAACGAGATATTCCTTGAACGCCTCGACCGTGTCGTCGGGCAACCAGTTGTCGAACTGGTTCTTCGACGCTTCGCCGGCGAACACTTCGAACCAAGCGATCTTGCGTTTCCCGCCATAGGCTTTCTGAACGGCCGCATCGAAGACGCGCTCACTGGCGGTCCAGATGTCCGGCCCGGTGCCGTCACCGCGGATAAACGGAACCACCGGATTGTTCGGTACGGTTAGTTTGCCGGCTTGGATGGAGATTTTCCCGCCTGCGGGCGGCGTGACGTTTTGGTAGGCCATGGTTCAGTTCCCGGTTTGGAGTTGCGATTTCAAAACTTAAGTCGGGCAACAGAGTCAAGTTCACCGCGAGAGAAATCAAGGAAAGAAACCTTGAACGCGCACACGCTGGACCTTCATTGACCGTCAACTGATGCGGCCACGGCTGGTCGTCCGCAAACACATCGCGTCGAGTCCGGGCGCGGGGCAGTCGCAGTGAGCGTGTCCCAAGCAAAAGACCGGGCCGAAGCCCGGTCTATACTGCTGGGTTTGCCGGTTGACCGATCAATCCAGGTGATTGACCAAGCGGAAGTACTGGGCACCGGAATCAATGGCATTAGTGTAGGGGCCGGTGGTGATGCCGGTCACATCGGTGTAAGGCCCCAGCACGCTCGTCGCACTTTGGAGTTGGTAACTACCGGTCCAATCAAGAATCACATTGTTGCCATCGCGCGTGATGGAGATGTCGCTCGGAACGGGTGAGACAGGCGTGAAACCTGGCGGCGGGATCAGGATCTTAAAGGAGATCGGTTCGTTCAAGTCCACTTGTGGATTTGCCACGGGCGTGGCGCCGGCGGTGACGAGGCGCAGCCAGCGGTTGAGTGCCGGGGTTGTGAATTGCCAGCGCACCCGCAAAGACTTGGTACCACTGAAGGCGGTGGCGCTGGTCACTTGCGCAACATTCGGCGCGCCCAGCAAGTTGCCCGAAGTGGTGCCGGAGAAACTGGGCGCCCGGAATCCGAAATCCACCGCACCCGCTTCGGCGGCTTCAAAGTCTTGAAACACTCCGTTGGTCCCATTTGCCAGATCGTCAATATAGATGTCAAACGGGCCACTATCGCCTTCGCAGGCAAAGGCGATGCCGTCCATACCTCCGAAATCGCCGCTGACCATGCCCGGGCTGGCGGGAGTGCCAAACCACGTGGCCGCACCGTCGGTGTCACGCGAAAAGCTGACGGTCTGCCATTCGGTGCTCGGCTCCAAGATAACGCCTTGCTCCGGACACGAACCCGAGAGCAGCGTGAAGCTTCCCATGTGATGAATGACGGAACCAGAACCTGCGGCACCGACCGGGCCTGTCAGGGCGGTGTTCTCCCGCATAATCAACGCCACCCGCAAATTCACGTTGGCCCCCCCACCGACAATGGTACCGGAGGCTGGCACACAACCTTCCTGGCCCGCCACCGTCTGCGTCGCGGCCACCTGAGCATCTTTGAGCAGACCGGAAACGGCCACCAGGTTGCTCCCCGCGGCAATGTCACTAGTCTTTTGCCCGACCTGTACCATGCCGGCACCCGAATCCTGATAAACCGTAATGGCGGTGGCGTCGGCATCCACTCCCGTCACAACCACTTCATTGGAGTTGGTGGACAACGGCCCCGTAACACCTACAACTGCTGTCTGAAGGCACGGCTCCAGCAAGGTGAAACGCCAGCAGTCCACGAGCAACCGATTCTGCAGCGTCGCATTGACCAAGCCGCTCTGATAATTGAATCGGAGGTACGGTGTGGCACTGCCGACATCGTTGGTGAGGTAACCGATAAATGTCCACTGGTTGGCGGGATTGCCAAACGAACGCTGGAAAGCGGTGGTTTCGGCTACCGACAACGTGGCGTTGGTGCAACTGACAGACATCACCACATTCGTGCTGACATTGCCGGCGGTTGAACTGAAGTTGTGATGAATCTGGTAGATTCCTCCTGGTGTTCCGAGGGTCGGAACCACGGCGACACCCAGGTTGGTGTCGGTAACATCACTGCCGCCCAGCCAGGCGCGTGCGCCACCGGTACCTGGGCGTCCCGGCGCTGAAGCGATGGCACTGGTGTCGCCGAGGTTGAGCAAGGTGCTATCGAATGGGTCCACACCGAGGTCGTAGTACGTGCCATCAAAGTTTGGGCCGCTGCCCGAAGGTGAAGTCCGGGCGGTCACATACACGACTTCCGCCAAAAGAGGTGCCGCGGCAAATGAGACTGACAATAGCAGTACCGCCAGCATGTTAATGGACCTGATTTGTACGAGGAATGGATTTGGATTCTTGGTTTTCATAGTCAGTTCGACTCGGTTTGTATATTGCCCTAACCCGCAGAGCACTGTTGAACCTACTCGTAATGCTGTCAACTGAAAGCTTGAAAAGCTGGTTGGCAAAAGAAGAGACCGGGCCGAAGCCCGGTCTTGCGTCTCGCTTTGATCCAAGAGCGTCTCTTCAAGGAGTCCGCAGGCGGAAGTAGCGGGAGTTGCCAGCGGAAACCGGCGTAGGATAAGGACTCGTGGCGCCGTTGACATCGGTGTAGGTGCCGTTTACCAGCACGGACTCCTGGAGCACATAGTTGCCTTCCCAAGTCAGAATCACATTCGGGCTGGCCCATTCGATTTCGATGCGTCCCGGCGGCGGCGGCGCATCGCTAACCGTGATGACGGCAGGCGGACTGACGATGGTGCAATTCGCGTCCGACACTTGCACGGTGTACACTCCGGCGTTTTCCGGGGACACACTGGCGATGTTGTAAGTGCTGTTCATGGCGCTAGGAATGTCATTGCCGTCCAGCCGCCACTGATAATTGTAGGGCGGGGTGCCGTTGGCGGTCACGCTCAAGTTGAGTGGATTCCCCAAGTAAGCAGTTTGACTCACGGGTGCGCTGCTCAAGGTCAATCCGGCGGTGGTGGCGCCCACGGGCAGCACGAGCAACCGGATGGAGATGGGCTGGCTCAGGTCCACCACCGGGAAGGGGCGCACACTGCCGTTGGCCGGAGCGCGTTGCCAGATGGTGGCCAGTGAATCGGATAACTGGAAGGAGTAGCGCAGACTCTTGGTGCCGGTGTCCGCATTGTCACTGGTCACCACCGACACGTTGGGTTGGGCAAGCGGCGGCCCGCCCAAGATGCCCGCGGAGCTGGGATTGCCAAAGATGACGGTGGGTTGGCCGTTGGTGTAGGACTCGAACCCTTCGATGAGGGTGTCGCCGTTCACCAGATTATCAATGTAGATTTCAAACGGGCCGGTGTCGGTGGTGTCCTCCACGCAGAAAGCAATGCCGCCGAACGCGGCGTACGGGTTGCCGTCCGGCAAGCTCGGGGTGCCGCGGAAAGTGAGTTGCGGGTCGCCAAAGAACCCCGGATACACCGTCACCGTCTGCCAGCACTGCTCGGGATAAATCACAATTCCACCGGCGGGTGCGGTGGCAAATCCGCCGGTAAGTCCAAAGGCGGGAATCCAATACTCGTTGGCCGTTCCGGCAGAACTGGCGCCGATCGGTCCAGTGAGGGTCGGATCCTGATCCAGAATCAGCGATACGCGGAGATAGGGATTTGGGCCGCCACCCACAATTGGGCCAAAGGTCGTCGGGTTGGGAGCGCATCCTTCCTGACCCGCAATCGTCTGCGTAGCGACAATCTTCTCACCCTTAACCAGGGCGGTCGTTGTCACCCGATTCACCCCTTCGGTGACACCACTGCTCAACTGGCCGATCTGCACGCCGTCCGCATAGACAGTCACAGCCGTGGCGGCGGCATCCACGCCGGGAACGTCCACGTAAGCTTGTCCCGCAGCCACCGGGCCATAAACAGGCGGCAGCGCCGCCGTGTTGATGCAGGGATCACTGATCCCTTTGAATCGTAAAGGGGCAGTATAAACCCGCCGACTGAAACTCGGCGCACCCTGCGGAGTAACACCATCCATCAGCGTGTCGGAGTAAGTGAAAGTAAGTTCCGGCTCCACCACCCCAACGTCGTTGGTGACGTAGCAGACGAAATTCCAGGTGCTCTGGGGACCGCCAAAGCCCAAAGTCTTGTTTGTCGAAAGCGTCCCGCCCACACAGGCGATATCCACGGCAATGTCGTTGGGAATGGAGCTGGAGACTGGTAAAGTGACCGAGACTTCGTACACCCCTCCGGCGTTGGCGAGGGTCGGACTCACGATCCAAATGGGAACGCCGCCCGCGCCGAAGCGCGTGCCGTAGGCCGGCACCGGGTCTTGCGCCACGCCGCTGTTGCCACTGGAGTCGGTAAACGTGCCGCTGACTTCCAAATAGGGTGGGTAGTTGTTCAGCACGCCACCGCTGAGGCGGGATAGCACCAGCACCGTGTCCGCCACGGCGGTTGCCATCGTGAGAACACTCGCCAGCAGAGCCAATGTCAGGACTTTGACTGCTGCTGTGGTTGGGGGGTAGTTGGAGAGACTTCGTTTATTCAGTTTCATGCCGAGAGATGTTAAAGGTTTCAGCAATTTCCTAGTCCTTTCTGCCCCTCTGCCCCGAAGCTGTCAAACCTTTTCACTCTGGGTTTCGAGTCGTTCGCTGGTGTTGCATGATGTATCCTTGAGTCCCCGGCAATTCACCAAGAGCAGCGCTGACAATTGTGAAAGCTCGGCAGCCCCTCTGATGGACATTGGCGGTGATTGATTCGTATCGTGCTTCCCGCTCCGCAGTGGCAGGTGCTCTGCGACAAGTCAGAGGAACTGGGAGCAGCAGGCGCAGGTTGGCGACCCTACCGGGACTCGAACCCGGGCCGCTGCCGTGAAAGGGCAGTGTCCTAACCGCTAGACGATAGGGTCGTCCAAGGCCGCGAAATATAAGGATGCGCACCACATTGTCACGCTAAATTCACGTTTGCGTTGCATGGTCGTTTCCCCTAGGGTGCCCGGACATTTGGCATGAAGATTTTTCTCGATGGAAGGTATTACGACGAGCGCACCGCAAAGATATCCGTGTTTGATCACGGATTGCTTTACGGTGACGGGGTTTTTGAAGGGATTCGCGCTTACAACGGTCGCGTGTTCAAACTCAAGGAGCATATTGACCGGCTGTTTTACTCCGCCAAAGCCATCCTGCTGACAATTCCGATGTCTCACGCGGAGATCATGCGCGCGGTAGTGGAAACCTGCCGCCGCAACCAAGTCCGCGACGGTTACATCCGCCTGCTGGTCACGCGCGGCGTCGGCACGCTGGGATTGAATCCCAACCGGTGCAAGCGAGGCTCGGTAATCATCATTGCCGGAAAGATTCAGCTTTACCCGCCGGAGTTATACAAACGCGGGATGGAAATCGTCACGGTGCCCACGACGCGCAATTTGCACAGCGCGGTCAATCCGGCGATCAAGTCGCTGAATTACCTGAACAACATTCTGGCGAAGATTGAGGCCAATAACGCGGGTTGCGAGGAGGCCATCATGCTTAACGCCGAAGGTTACGTGGCGGAGTGTACCGGCGACAATGTCTTCATTGTGAAGGATGGCGAATTGATGACGCCCCCGCTGTCTGCGGGAGCACTCTACGGGATCACGCGTCGCGTGGTGATGGATTTGGCGCAGGCGGCGGGCCACCGGGTGTCCGAACCGAACCTCACACGCTACGACCTGTTCAATGCGGACGAATGTTTTGTGACCGGCACGGGGGCAGAGATCGTGCCGATCGTGAAGATTGACGGGCGGGTCATCGGTCGCGGCAAGCCCGGCAAAATCACCCGCAAACTCGTCGCCCGCTACCATGCCTTGACGAAGGCGTCAGGCGAGCCGATATACGCATAGGACTTATGGTGTGCTGCATTTGCAAGGCGAAGCCGGCCACGGTGCATTTGACTCAGATCCAGGGGGACAAAGTGCAGAAGGTGGACCTCTGTGAGGAGTGCGCCAAGGACAAGGGCGTGAACGATTCCACTTTTGCCATTGCCGACATGCTGCTCGGGTTGGGCGCCTCCCAGGAAATTGAACAAGCGGCCGGCGGCCCCGACGTCAAATGCCCGAAGTGTGGTTTCTCACAATCGGATTTCAAGAAATCCGGCCGGCTGGGTTGCGCCGAGTGTTACACGACTTTTGCCGAGGGACTGGAAGGACTGCTCAAGTCCATGCACAAGGGCATTCGCCATGCCGGCAAAGTGCCGGAAGGATTGCGCCAGACGCGCGATCTTGTGGATCGCCTGGGCTTGCTGCAAAAGAAACTGGCCAAGGCGATTGCAACCGAGAACTTTGAAGAAGCGGCGTTGCTGCGCGATGAGATCAAACAGATATCCAGTCGCCCGGCCAACCCCGTGACGACGTCACCGTGATGGAACTTAACGACTTTCTGATTTCGCCGGCCGAGGTTGCCCGCCGCAAAGGCCCGCATGACCGTATTGTCATGTCCAGCCGCGTGCGTTTGGCACGCAATATACGCGAGGGGGTCTTCCCGGGCTGGGCCAAAAAGCCGGAAAGAGTCCGTGTGTTGGATCTGGTGCGTCCGGCTCTGGAGAGTCTGCCCGAACTGAAAGGGGCGTTCTCGGAATCCATGGAACATCTCAGCACCCTGGACAAGAACCTCCTCGTGGAACGCCACTTGATCAGCCGGGAACACGCCGCCAAGCGTGAGGGCAGCGGTCTGGTGCTGAATCGGGAGGAGAGCTTCTGTGTGATGATCAACGAGGAGGATCATCTACGCATTCAGGCCCTGCGCCCGGGGTTGCAGCTTCGCCAAGCGTGGGTGGCCGTGGACCACCTGGACTCCGTGCTGGAGAAGAAGTTGAACTACGCCTTCAGCCCCGAACTGGGTTACCTCACCGCCTGTCCCACCAACCTCGGCACGGGCATTCGCGTGAGTGCGATGCTGCATCTGCCCGGGTTGGTGCTGGCGGAGCAAATCAACCCCATCATCCAGTCCGTGAACAAACTTGGCCTGGCCGTGCGCGGACTTTATGGCGAAGGCACTGAGGCGTTGGGGAACGTTTTCCAGGTGTCCAACCAGATGACACTGGGCGAATCCGAAAGCACCATTGTGGAACGCCTGGAGAAGGTGCTGGCCCAGATCATTGAGCACGAGGAGAACGCGCGGGCGACGTTGCTGGAGAAGAAGCCCAAGATGGTGCATAACCACATTGGGCGGGCCTACGGGATTCTCGCCAATGCCCACAGCATTTCCTCCAAGGAAACCATGAATCTGCTCTCCCTGTTGCGGTTGGGCGTGGACCTGGGATCCTTCCCAAGCGTGGAACGATCGCTGGTGGATGAATTGATTCTAATGACCCAACCGGCCCATCTGCAAACCGTACATTCCGGCAAACTATCGGCCGAGGAGCGGGACTTGCTTCGGGCAGACATGTTGCGTGGACGATTGAAGCCGGTAAGCCGCCCGGTCGCGAAAACCGGCAGCGGATTGGACAAAGCAGACAATTGATAGCAACTTGCAGCAGTTATGGCAGACGATTCACTGAACAATTTCACCCCCCGCGCCCAGCAGGTGCTCGCCTTGGCCCGCAAGGAAGCCGACCGTTTCAATCACAATTTCGTCGGCACCGAGCATTTGCTCCTGGGCCTGATCAAATTGGGCCAGGGTGTGGCCGTCAACGTCCTCCAAAAACTGGGGTTGGATTTGGAAACGGTGCGCATGGAAGTCGAGAAACAGGTCGGCACTGGGCCGGACCAGAAGATGATTGGCAATATTCCCTACACGCCGCGCGTCAAGAAAGTGCTCGCGCTCGCGTCCAAGGAAGCGAAGGCGCTCAATCATACCTATGTGGGCACCGAGCACATCTTGCTGGGCCTGTTGCGCGAAGGCGACGGCGTGGCAGCGCGCGTGTTGAAAAACCTCGACGTGGACATTGAATTGACGCGGCAGGAGATTCTGAAGGAGTTGGATCCAAACTTCGCGGCGCAAGAAGAGCCGGCTTCCGGCGAAACCTCCGACAAACCATCCGGCCCTGGCGACAAGAAAGGCGAAGTAAAAACGCCGGCGCTCAAGGCGTTTGGCCGTGACCTGACAGAAATTGCCCGCAAGGGCGAAATGGACCCCGTGATCGGTCGGCGCAGCGAAATCGAGCGGGTGATTCAGATCCTTTGTCGCCGCACGAAGAACAATCCCGTCCTGCTCGGCGAGGCCGGCGTGGGCAAGACCGCCATTGTGGAAGGACTCGCGCAGGAAATCGCCCGCGGCAATGTACCCGAATTGTTGCTCACCAAGCGCGTCATCACTTTGGACCTTGCGTTGATGGTGGCGGGGACCAAGTATCGTGGCCAGTTCGAGGAACGCATCAAAGCCGTGATGGATGAAATCCGCCGCGCCAAGAACATCATCCTGTTTATTGATGAGTTGCATACCATCGTCGGCGCGGGATCGGCGGAAGGCACCATGGATGCCTCGAACATCATCAAACCCGCTTTGAGTCGCGGTGAAATGCAGTGTGTCGGCGCCACCACGCTCAACGAATACCGCAAGTACATTGAGAAGGATGCCGCCCTGGAACGCCGCTTCCAGTCCGTCAAAGTCGAAGCCCCTTCCATTGAAGACGCGGTGGAAATTCTCAAAGGTCTGCGACCCAAGTACGAAGAACACCACAAAGCGGAATTCACCGACAAGGCCGTCGAGGCGTCCGTCAAGTTGTCCGATCGTTATATCACGGATCGTTTCCTGCCCGACAAGGCGATTGACGTGCTGGACGAGGCCGGCTCGCGCGCCCGGATCAGCACCATGACGCGCCCGCCCGAAGTCAAAGGCATCGAAGGCGAAATCGAGGAAATTAAATCCCGCAAAGAGCGCGCCATCAAGAATCAGGATTTCGAGGGCGCCGCCGCCATGCGCGACAAGGAGAAGCAAGCCAAGGAACACTTGGAAACTGTGCTCCGCGAATGGCGCGCCAGCCGCGAGGAGAAGCGCGTGGTGGTGGACGAGGACGACATCCTCCAGATTGTCTCCAAATGGACCGGCGTCCCCCTCCAGCGCATGGAACAGGGGGAGATGGACCGCTTGCTCGCCGTCGAAGGTGAAATGGAGAAAGTGGTCATCGGTCAGCGTGAAGGCGTCAACGCCATCTGCAAAGCATTGCGACGTTCGCGCGCGGACCTGAAAGACCCGCGCCGCCCCATCGGCACCTTCCTGTTGCTGGGCCCCACCGGTGTCGGCAAGACTCTCCTCGCCAAAACGCTCGCGGAACAAATGTTCGGCGACACCAAATCGCTCATTCAACTCGATATGAGCGAATACATGGAGAAGTTCAACGTCTCGCGCCTCATCGGTTCGCCGCCCGGTTACGTCGGCTACGAGGAAGGCGGCCAACTCACCGAACAAGTGCGGCGCAAGCCCTACTCGGTGGTTCTCTTTGATGAAATCGAGAAAGCTCACCCCGACGTGTGGAACATGCTGCTCCAAATTCTCGAAGAGGGCAAACTCACCGACAACGTGGGCCGCGTGGTCAATTTCCGCAACACAATCATCCTGATGACCTCCAACGTCGGCTCGGACACCATCCGGCGGCAGTCCACGCTCGGTTTCTCGCCCATCACGGACGAGAGCAGCTACGAAAAGATGCGGGACAAGATCCTGGATGAGTCCAAGAAGGTCTTCCGGCCCGAGTTTCTCAACCGGCTGGACGATGTCATCGTGTTTCGCTCGCTCACCAAGCCGGACCTCATTAACATCCTCGACTTGGAAATCTCCAAGGTACTGGTTCGCCTCAAGACCCGGAACATTCGCCTGGAACTCGACGAGAAAGCCAAGGATTTTCTGGTGGAGAAAGGTTACGATCCGCAGTACGGCGCGCGCCCAATGCGTCGGGCGGTGGAACGCTTCCTCGAAGACCCGCTGGCCGAGGAAATCCTCCGCGGTCACTTGCACGAAGGAGAACCCATCCAGGTGACGTCGGATAAGGAGAAGCTGGTGTTCAACCAGACCACGGCCGCTGAAGGCGCGCTTTCAAGCTGACGCTTCCAAAATGTCATCCTCAGACGCTCATCGCCTTGAATATCTTGGACCGATCGCAGATCACCAACGGTGAATCAGGCAAGAATCCTCCTCCGCTCAGGATCGTAAGGCGGACGCAAATATGCCGTGGCCGGATAGCGCCGGCCGGAGACATTGATCTCGAACCGCCCGGACTGGACGAACTCCGGTGTAACGACTCCTGAGTGGCTCACATACCCCATCGCAATGGCACCACCAACCGAATGACCGTAAGAGCCGGAGGTTGTGTAGCCCACGGGCTTGTCGTCGCGATAAATGGGCTCGCTGCCCCAGAGTACCGGCTCGGGATCTTCGAGAACAAAAACCACAAGCCTCCGCTTCACACCGGCCTGCTTTTGCGCCAACAGAGCTTCGCGGCCGAGGAAGGGCTTGTTCCAATCAATCGCGAAGCCAAGGCCGGCTTCCAATGGCGTGTCGTCTGGCGAAAGTTCCGCGCCCCACGCGCGATAGCCTTTCTCCAGTCGCAGCGAATTGATGGCGTAGTGGCCGGCATTGGTAACGCCCAGGTCGGTCCCTGCGGTCATGATCGTGTCATAGACGAGCGCGGCTTGCTCCATTGGCGCGTGCAATTCCCAGCCCAGTTCACCAACGTAGGTGAGGCGCACAGCCCGGACAGTCGCGTGGCCGACGC
Organism: Verrucomicrobiia bacterium; assembly: GCA_026125285.1. Taxonomy (GTDB): domain Bacteria; phylum Verrucomicrobiota; class Verrucomicrobiia; order Limisphaerales; family JADLHS01; genus WYBW01. The sequence continues at coordinate 74,594 of JAHCLO010000013.1, forward strand.
TGATGATTCTGGAAGCGAGAAAAGGAAACGCGGCATGGGAAAGATCGGCATCCGTTACGCGGTTGAGCAGCGTGCGCGCGTTCGGGCCCATCACACCAATGATGCTGTAGGCACTCGTAACGTCCACAAGCTCCGCCCGTTCACCCGTGCGCAGATTGCTCGTGATCCAGTCGAAGTCACGCACGGTCTGCGAACTGCCGGTGATGATGAAATACTCGCACGGACTGGTACGAACCACTGTGAGGTCGCTCTCGAATCCGCCCCGTTCGTTGAACAAGCCGGTGTAAACCGCCTGGCCGATGGGCACGTCCACGTTGTTGCCGCAAAGCCGTTGGAGGACATTGACCACATCCTCGCCCTTGAAGACGAACTTGGAAAAGCCGGTCTGGTCGAACACGGCGACGTTATCGCGCGTGGCGCGATGCTCGGCGGCGTGATTGGCAAACCAGTTTTGGCGGCCGAAGCTGTATTCCATTACGGGTTTCTCAGCGTAGCCGCCGATGAAAAAAGACGGCGCTTCGGAGGCTGGAGGCGTGCTCGCGCCGTTACCACGGCGGCTGCGCGCGAACCAGTTTGGCCGCTCCCAGCCGTTCTTCACGCCAAAGCAGGCGCCTTGCGCCGCGAGGCGATCATGCAACGGTGACTTGCGCAAGTTGCGACCGGTTTCGAGTTCGCGATTCGGCCAGGCCATCTGGTAATGCAGCCCCAGCACTTCGGTCACGCGCTCACGCAGGAACGCGCGGTTGTTGGCCCACGAACCGAAGCGGCGCACGTCCACGGACCACAAATCCATCGTCGGCCGGCCTTCCAGGATCCATTCGGCGAGATACTTTCCCGCGCCGCCGGAACTCGCGATGCCGATGGAGTTGAAGCCCGTCATCACAAAGAGATTCCGCAGTTCCGGGGTTTCGCCCATGAGCCAGTTGTTGTCGGGCGTGAAGCTTTCCGGACCGTTGACAAATTTCTCGAACCCGCATTTCTCCAACGCCGGAATGCGCCATCTTCCTCCCGCCAACGGCTCCTGATATTTTTCCCAATCGGGATCCAGCAGCTTGAAGCTGAAGTCGTCGGGAATCTTCTCCACCCACCAAGGCTTGGTGAATTTTTGAAACGCGCCCAGCATGATGGCGTTGCCCTCGCCGCGGAAGTAGATGCACAGATCCGGGTCGCGGCCTAGCGGCAGTTCGTCGTAAGCACCCTCAATCGGTTCGGTAACAATGTAATGATGCTCGACGGGATACAACGGTAGATTGACGCCACAGCGCAAACCGAATTCGCGCGACCACATGCCACCGGTCAGCACGATACACTCGGCCTTGATGCTGCCCTGATCGGTTATGACCCCGGTAACGCGTCCGGCCTTTTGTTCAAGGGCCAGCACCCGCACGCCTTCGATAATCTTCGCACCACGTTGCTGCGCACCTTTGGCGAGCGCCACGGGGACTTCCTTGGGAATGACCTTGCCGTCATGCGGCAGCCACGCCGCCCCGAGCAGATCGTCGTTGCGCATCAACGGCCAGCGATGCTGCGCTTCCTCCGCGCTGATGATGTGCGCCTCAACCCCCATCAATTCCGCCATTGCACAAGTGCGCTCAAGTTGAATCATCCGATCCTTTGATTTGCCGACAATCACGCTGCCCACTTGTTTCCAGCCGACGGAGTGGCCGGTTTCTTTTTCCAGACCGGCGTAAAGTTCCGCGCTGGCCATGTTGATCCGCGTCATCGTGTTGGTGGTCCTCAAGCGTCCGACCATTCCGGCGGCGTGCCACGTTGTGCCACCGCCGAGTTGGTTTTGCTCCAACAACAGCACGTTTTTACGGTCAAGCTTGGTCAGATGATAAGCAACGCTGGCGCCGGCAATGCCGCCGCCGATGATCACAATTTCCGCTTCTGAGGGTAGAGTCATAATCAATCAGGTCGTGGTCCGCTGCCCCAACTTAAGGCAGATGAATGTGCTCATCACTGGTCCGAGCGCAGTTCGTTGGGTTATTGAAACCGGAGTTTATTGAAAGCGGCTGATTCCACAATCCCCGGTTTTGTCAGTCCACGTCAGACCATGAACTGTTGCGGAATTCGGCGGAGCAATCCGCCGAGTGACTCCACCCACTTCAGTCATGACGGAGTCAGCACCATCCGGCAAAGCCGGTGGACTGGGAAAGGCGGATTGGCACCAGGCCGTTCAACCTCAGGGCGACGCCACTCTGCAAACCGGGAGCCATCGGTGCATGTTCGTAGGTTGGCTGAGTTTGGCTGCAGCGCGTCTTCAACTGTTCAGTTATTTTGACAATTTTGCACTTCTTTGCAGCTTCCGCACTGCCCCGTGTTGGCACAACTCTTCGTGCTGGCAGTTATGCCCCCTCACCCAAGCTCGCGGAACCCGCAATCTTGGAACAAATTCCATAAGAAACGTATTGACTGAATCCCTTGACCTGTCTATTGTAGCCGCACAGTATTTATCAGGAACAACGGTTTTACCTTAAACAGAAAGCCTTGAATATGACCAACAAGATTCGCAAGAAGCTTCAGATTGTGGCAACCCTGACGCTGGCGCTGGCTCTCAACGCATCGGCAGTGGTGGTATATGATAACTCGATCACGGATCTGGAAACACGGGTCGCGGTTGGCTTGGGTACGGAAGTCGGTGATGAGATAACACTCACCGCTGGCCCCGAGCGGTACCTGACAGATTTTTCTTTCGAGTATTATTTGTTGAATGGCGGCAGCGGTATTGGCACACCCGTTGGCACGCCACTAGTGACGGTAAGCTTCTATCTCAATGACGGGCCGTTGTTCAACGGTTATGAAACCCCAGGTACAGCGCTCTGGACCAGCACCCCGTTCGCGCTCACCACCCTTACGGAACGCCAAACGCTCAACTTCGACGCCAGCGATTTTGGCGGCGAGCCGCTCTTCATCCCGGTGGATACCTTCACTTGGGCGGTTTCAATCTCCGGCTTGGGTGCGGGCGATGATTTCGGCTTGGATGTTTACGGCCCGGTTGCGGTAGGATCCAGCTTCCCGGACTACTGGCTAAACAGCGGTGGTTCTTGGTCTTTGTTGGCCACCGATGTGCCCATCAATTTTGCCGCGAAGTTTGAAGCTGTTGTTCCCGAACCTTCCACTGCCGTCATCGCCATCTTGGGCGGCTTGGGGCTGTTCGCTGTGGGTCGTCGCATGCGCAAATCTTAATGTAGTCTCAATTCCAATGACGCGCACCGGTCCAAAACCGGTGCGTTTTTTTGTACTGGCCGGAGCCGGAAGGAGTCTGCGCCCAGATTCGGTCAGGGAATGACCACGGCGCGGAACAGTTGGTTCGGAGCGTCCCCGCCGTTCAAATTCGTGAAATTGAACAGGCCGTTGACGAGCTGATTTGTCAGTAGCGGGGACCAAACGGTCAGGTTGGTGGAGGCTTCAATGATGAATCCCGTCGGCGCTAAGCCCGAGAGCTGAAAAGCAAATCCCGATTCACCCAGCCATCGTGGGTTGCCGATTTCCAAGTACGGCAGAGTGACGTCCGCAGTCCAACCGATAGTCTGGATGAGGGCGTTCGCGGGGTCCGTGCGCACGAACGGAGTTGGATCCATGATCTGCACGCTGACGGCATTGGTTCCGCTGCGGAGCAATTCCGGAAGGATTTGGAAAGTGTCTCCACTAGCGTCCGGACACGGCACGCCGTTGGTAAACCACTGGATACTTAGGACCTGACCCGCAGGCTGAAGCACATCCACCTTGAAATCCAACATTTCGCGGCTGGTCACATGAAGATGTGCGGCAACCGGTGAGTGAGCCTCCACGGGGCGCACCACCCGATAGAATGACAGCACCAGCGCTTCCGTGCAAACCTCACAAAAGCCGACTCCGTTGTTTCCCATGCGACAATTTAGCTTTGGACGGTACCAGCCGGTTTCATGATAGTGAGCGCCTTCGAACAAACCGACACGATCGGCGAACTGGCCGAGCGGCGGCGTCGGCACCGGGGTATCCGCCGCAATCCAAGCGTTCCATTTAATCGCAGCACGGTTGGTTTCCCGGGTGGTGTTTGGCTCCTCGATGTCGGGAAAGCCAGGGTAGGCCATTGTATATTCGTCCCCCAGCCCGGCCAGCACGTGTCCTGACTCATGTACGATGATGTCCGCCATGCTGTTGGGCGAAACTGAACTGATGGCCACGCCGCCGCCGCCATCTGATCCACCCACCGTATGGTCGTTCACGAGCATCACCGCGAGATGGCAATCCGGCACCAACGCGGCAAGCAATGCCGCCACCCGCCCCTGCCCGTTGCCGTAATCGGGATCAAACTCGTTGGGCGGGATACTGATGAGATAGTCGGAATAGCCGTACGTGCTGTTGAAGTACGTGTCGCGGAAACCTCCAGCCCCGTTGATGGGATGATCCGAGCCGGACTGCACCGACGGTACGGCGATCGCATACGCGTTGAAGTAGGCCTGATACTCGGCGAAAGGTTGACCACTCAAAAGGTGTTGCAGCGCGTTCGTAGCGTGCGACAGAAAGCTGCCGTATTCATTGGTGCGATAGCCCTCCGCCAAAAAAACCACGTTCACCCGGTTGGAACTCGGCCCATTGATCAGCATGGCTGAAAAATTCGTCTGACTCCAACCTTCCCCGGGAACAGCGCCAAACCATGCCGCAGCGAGGAGGGCAACGCCCCTTCTCAATCCAATGCCCCGGCTTCTTCGACCAAGGCCAGCTTGCCGGAGCATTCTCATCATTCAATACTCAACGTGTAAAAGCGACGATCAGCCTCCCGAGGCAAGCTCACCACCCACTGTCCGTTATTGAGCACCGGCAGATTTGTCACCGCGGACCAAACCACCGGCGGCGTCAGATCTTCAGTCTCCTTGAGATGGAAGCCGGTGGCGGCGTTGGTCCAGGACAGCACCATCTGGTTGCCACTGGCCGGCGCGAAGTTCAATCGTGGCTGCGGCAGCACGGTGACGCAGGCGGAAAACTCGGAGGTGTTGTTTGCGGGGTCGGTGGCGGTGGCCGTAATGACCTGGCCCGGCGGCACGGAAACCGGCAGGCCAGCCACGAATTCAGTCGAACAGTCGTCGCCCGTGGTCACCAAGACGTCCCCAAGGAAAACCTGGCCTTCACCATAACCGGACGGGTCGCAAGCTGGGTTGGCGAAGAATTGAATCCGATAGGTCCGGCTCGGCTGGCTGTTGAGGCGGCCGCGCACACCGGTGTTCACGCCACTGAAGGCTTGAGTCAACACCGGAAAATTCTGGCGCAAATTTCCACCCGTGTCGCCGTCACAGGCATCGTTGGGAGTCGCGGAAAGTCCGGTGAACGCAATGCCCAGCGCGCTGCTGGCAAAAATGGCATTGCCGAGAATTGCATTATTGATGGCGCCGTCGCGCACCCGCACGGCGGCAAACGGTCCGCCGGCGAAAGTGCCGGTGAAACCCATCCGGTTGCCCGATCCGGCGGACAATCCGCCAATCTGATTGTCATTGGAGTTCGCCTCCAACTCGACGTTGAACTGTCCGTTGCCGAGCGGCGAGACACCATCCACCGCTGTGCCAAGCAGATTCCCGCGAATGAGATTGTGTGAACTGTTGATCATCCGAATGCCCCGCGTGGTGTTTGCCGAGATGAGATTACCCATCCCCGGCACCTCGCCTCCGATGCGAGTGTGGTTGACCCCGGTGAGATAAAAACCTTCCGAGCGATTGCCGACCGCCAGGAGACCCGTAACATCAGTACCCACAAAGTTGCCGGTCAAAGTATTGTTTGTGGCTGACCCTCCCGTTAGATAAACGCCCGCGCCCACCCCGGCGGCGAAACCATTGCCGGAGATAACGTTTCTCGCCGCGAACATGCTGCCACCAATCTGGTTCGCAGGGCTGTCCGTAATCCGAAGTCCGTCCAGGGTGTTCCCAAGACCATTGGTGCCGCCCACTCCGGTGCCCACGAAATTCCCGGCCACCAGATTCCCGCGCGCCTCCAGGCCGTTGATCCAAATGCCAACGTTGCCGTTGCCTGAAATCACGCTGCGCACTCCTTCCGGGTTGCCAGTGATTTCATTGAAACTGGAATTGTTGAGCGTGACGCCGGTGAACAAATTCGCCAAAGCAGCGTTACCCGAAGCGTTGACGCCGATGAAATTTCCGGCCATTACATTTCCCACACTCCCGGCGGAAAGGAAAACGCCGTCCTGCCGGTTTCCAGAAATCACGTTGCGCGCGGCGGTGAGCGTGCCCCCCACGGTGTTGCTAAGGGCGCCGGACATGGTAATTCCGGCCAAGGCATTGCCGCGGGCGACCATGCCAGTCGGATCGGTGCCGATGTGATTGCCTTCAACGCGATTACCCGTAGCGCCGGCGCCGTTGAGAAAGAGGCCGGCTTGCCCGTTGCCGGCAATGACGTTGCCCGCTCCCACGAGCGTACCGCCGATCAAATTGCGCGGCGCACCGTTGAGCGTGATCCCATCGGCGGAATTGCTGACGGGACCGGAACCGTCGTGAGTCAATCCGATGATATTGCCTTGAATGACATTCCCGTTGGCGCCGGCGTTGTTCAGATTAATGCCGCTGCCGGTGTTGCCGGAGATGACATTGCCTTCGCCCAGGGCGGGCCCGCCAATCACGTTGCCCGGGGAATTGAATATGGTAATGCCGTTGTTTCGGTTTCCCAGACTATTGGTACCATGTACCCCGAGGCCCACGTAATTGCCCTGGATGACATTACTGCTTCCATTCAGGATGAAGATTCCCGTTTCGTTGGTGCCGGAAATCACATTGCGCTTGCTGGCGGTCGTCCCGCCAATGCGATTTCCCGAAGTGCCAAACACGAAGATGCCATACTGGCCGTTGCCGCGGGCGAGTGTGCCGGTTATGTCCGTCCCAACGTAATTGCCTTCGAGGACGTGCCCCCCACTGTCGCAACGGATGCCATCCGCGGAGAAGCGGTTGATGGCTAATCCGCGCACCGTACAGCCAGCACCGCCCAAGCGGAGTCCGACCACTCCGCCGCCAGCCAAAGCGCCGTTGATCTCTATTACCGGGCGATCCAGATAGCCGCTTTGGGTGGTGGCATCCACCAAGCCGGCCGTAATCAGCGGCAGCGGGCTCAACGGGCTGATGGTGTGCGGCCCTGCGCCCGGAATCTGGAAAACAATGGTGTCGGATGCGGTGGTTGCGTCCACGATGGCCTGGCGCAAGGAGCCGGGACCACTGTCGGCAGTATTCGTCACCTGGAAAGTGGCGGCGGCTGTTCCCCAACTGGCGGCGATGAGTGCCGACAGAAACGTCACCCGTGCCAATCCTACGCATCGGGCCCGGGATTCGTTTTGAAATCTACTGGTTCGTACGATCAATGCGGGCTTACTATAACAGCGAAACTCCTCCGCGCAAGGTGATGCTGACGCAAGCGGTGATTCTCGAAAATGCTGGCTTTGTGTTTCCATAATCCTCAACTGTGGTCGGTCAATGACTCCTTGAATATCTACATTTAGCATTTGTCAGACCAATGATAACCAGGTGCGGGGCGGGAAGCCCAGCGATGCTCTGGAACCTGCCCAGTGCTGCACAGAGTAATTGTCAACGTCTGCCGCCGCCTGTAGTCTCCCTAGCACGACATGGGCAGGAACTCGCCAGCACGCGCCCACGAATGAGGCAACCGTGCCGGGCCGGTTTCGCCAACCATGTCCGTGGTCAAACCAGCAAACTAAACCAGCAGCCATGAAGCAAATCCTCGCCACCCTTCTAATCGTCACCACCTGTTATTTCGCCGCCAGTCAGGAGCAATTGCCCCGCCGGGAAGCGTTGAAATACGCCTTCCTCGTCAGCGCCGACCTCAAGACGCTGCAAAACACCCCCATCACCACGGACGTGGATTTGAAACAACCCGTGGCGCTGCGCGATGGCGATTACGGTGCCTTGCTACTGCCAGAGTCCAAATTGACGGCGGATGCAATTGCGAAGGCCGGCGAGCAGATCGTGCCCATCGGTCAATTGTGGTTACACAAGCTCACTCCCATGCGCGAAAGCGGCGGGGTGCCGAGCCATCAACTGCGCCTGGTGCGCGTGGTCGGGGAGGAAGAATCCGGCGAGGCAGTGCAATGTGCCCTGGGCGTGAAAAGCAACGGTGCGGGCGGACTTGATCTGCTCGTGTTCGGCAAGGAAAGAACCCCGTTGCTGAAAGTGCCCCTCAAGCAAACGGAACGCACGCAACAACTGCCCATCGCTCTGCGGGCCGAACGCGAATATGAGTCCGGGCGACTCACGCTGAACCTGCTGGGCCGCTACGAAGCCAGTTTCCGCGTTACCGAACTGGAATTCTAACCGGCTTCGGTTTTTACCACCCAATGGGAGACTTTCCCCCCGGTGCAGACCCTGCCGGCTCGAATGGGCCGGCTGTGTTGTCACGGCACCGCGCCAGACACTCTCCTTGAACCGCTGAGTCCGCACGAACTTGAGGACAACAACTCGCGGACAAGGCTGTTCGCGCTCCTGCGGTTCATGGCACCGATGCGCGTACGGCAAACGTGAAAGCTTCCCAGGAACCTTAACGTGCTACCGCGCGTCCCGCCGGCAGTGCTCACGCACTACAGAATAAATGGATCTCCCGGCCAGAGGCACGGCAGCACGTTGTTCCTGGCCCCAATGCGCTCTCGTTTTCGAAACTGGGAGGTTCTCCATGGGCCGGAACGCGACTATGTGGAAAGTCAGTCGCGGCGCAATCCAACCTGCTGCGGCTGGTTTGCGACACGCCCGCGCTCCAGTTCCAGGGTTCAAGGCGCGAAATTCCATTTGGGAGTATCCTCCCGCCACAACAGTTGCGAAACCAGACCCCGCTCCAACTCTCAATCTCCGTGGGAACATTCCAATGTTTTTCCTTGTCAGAACGCCTGGCGCGTAGTATGCCCGTAACCAGTTGATGCAATTCCCAGCACCAGTGGGAGCTGTGTGACATCGGTGGACCCAACAAACTTCAAATCCAGCAAATATATGAAGCTCAATCCATTCAAGCTGTACTCAAACCTTGGCAAGCTTGTCGCGTGTGCGTGCGCGGCGGGCTGGCTTGCGGGTCAGGTCGTTCTCGGCCAGACCATTCCCAATCCCAGTTTTGAAGCCGACACTTTTACAGTCTTTCCCGGCTACATCAGCGGCAACACGGCCATCACCGGTTGGACGGGAACCCCGGCAGATCGCGTGGGTCTGAATCCCTCCGATGGCTCGCCGTTTGCCAATAACGGCACCATCCCCGATGGCAACCAGGTGGCTTTTATCCAGTGCAACGTCAGCGATCCCGGAACGCCCTCCACGTTGAGCACCACCATCAGCGGACTCACTCCCGGCACCACCTACCGGGTCACTTTTCGCGCCAACGCAAGATCCGATGCCACGGCCAATACCCCGAATGTGAAGGTGCAGATTGACGGCACGCCGGTGCTTCTTGCCGGCAGCGGGTGGGTGGATGGATTATCCACTCGGGCGGTTGGTACTACGCTGCCCTATTTTCACATTGCCTTTGAGTTCACCGCCGCAGCGGCCTCACAGACCCTGGCCATCGTCAACGATGTCGCCGAAGGTGATCACACCCTGTTGGTGGATGACTTTCAGATCGCTCCCGCCTCCGACCGGTGGGCGGTGGAAGCGTGGAATTCAGACGCCGATTCGGGTGTGGATTCGACCTACTTTTACACTCATGCTTACAACTTCGGCACCGCCGCGAATGCCACGATCAACGGCATCCCCTTCACGGGCGTCAGTGGCGCCTCGCCCAGTGTGCCCGGAAAGTTTTCCACGACGTTTTTCGGCAGCCTGTATGCAGACAACGATCCCAATGCCTTTGATTTTAGCGGCGAGGGTAGTGAAACCTTGGCCAACAACTTCGTGTATGGCGGAGACGTTCCGGCGGGCTCATTTCAAAGCATCTCCCTCACCGATTTGACACCCAATACGGACCATGTGTTTACCATCTACTCTGTGGGTTGGGAAGACCCCAGGTTGGACGCCCGTTGGGTCACGTTCAGTTTTGGGGACGATTACCTGACCATCAATCAAGATGACTCTTTCGACAATTTCGGCATTCGCATTTCCTGTCGCTACACTTCGGACGAGAACGGCGAAGCCACGATCCGGATTTCTCCCCTCATCCAGAACACCACCTTCCACGCTTATGGATTCAGCAATCGCGAAGCCGAATCCCGCCTCGCCATCAGCGGGCATCCACGGGGCGCGATTGTCTCGCCGGGTGTTTCGCAAACCTTCACGGTCACGGCGGCGGGCTTGCCGGTGCTCGAATACAAATGGCGGCTGAATGGCAACGAAATCAATGGCGCCACGGAAGCCAGCTACACCATCCCGTCAGTTTCCGCTGCGGACGCCGGCTTGTATGATGTGATTGTGTCCAATGCCTCCGGCTCGCTCACCAGCCAGGTCGCGCGGCTCACGGTAGGCGACATTGCCATTGCCAATGCCAGCTTTGAGGTTGGCGCTGAACTCTTCTTCGTCTGGCCTGGCTACGTCAATGCCAATGGCCCAATTGCCGATTGGACCTCGCTTGGCGGTCATGGTCTGAATCCGGTGCAGGATAACACAGGCCGCAGCCCCTTCGCCGACAACGGCGCGATTCCGCACGGGGCGCAGGTGGCCTTCATGCAGGATAACGGGGCGCTCAGTCAGTCGCTGAGTGGCTTTACGGTCGGTGGCCATTACTACGTGCATTACTATGAGAATGCCCGCGGCGGAAACTCGCCGGCTGTGGAAGTCCAGGTGGGTGGCAATACCGTAATGCCAGCCCGCGTCGTAACTTCAGTCGGTGGCGGCAATCCGTATCGTGAAATCTCCAGCGCCATGTTCACGGCGTCGGCCACAGACCTGGAACTGGCCTTCATCAAGAGCAACCCGTTGGGCGGCGACAACACCGCGTTGATTGACAACGTCGCCATCATTCAGGTGGCCGCCGGCACGCCCCCCACCATCAGCCAGCAACCGCAGTCCACAACCGTTTATACCGGCCAGTCGGCGAGCTTCAGCGTGGTGGCGCAAGGCAGTCTGCCGCTCGTTTATCAATGGCAACTCGATGGCCAGCCACTAACCGGCGCAACCGCCTCGACCCTCTCCATCGCAGAGGTGGGCCTGGCTGACGAAGGCGACTACACACTCGTGATCACAAATAGTTCCGGCTCGGTGACCAGTGCGGTAGCCCGGCTTTCATTATTGGAGTCAATTCCTTCGCTGCGCAACACGGGCATTGACGCCGGTGGCAACGCTCAACCCGGCGGCGCGGTCAGTCCGTTCTGGACTCTTCCCATCAACGCGGACACCAACTCAACCGATGCTTTTGTTGGCAATGAAGGTTTCCCCATCGGCACCTGGCTGAACAACAGCGCAGTCTCAAAGTGGATCGGGCCGCGCGCCGCTCTCGGCGAAGCGATTGCCGCGGGTGATTACGTGTATCGCACCACGTTTGATTTGGCGAACCGCGATACCAACACCGTCGTAATCGTTGGCCGTTGGTCCACGGATAACAACGGCACCGCCGTCTATTTGAACGGCACCCAGCTAAACGTTCCCTTGAGTACATCGTTCACGGCCTGGACTTCGTTTACACTTGGCACCAACAACGCCACGTTCCTTCCCGGCATCAATACTCTTGAATTCGCAGTAAACAATGCGGAGCCGCCGGGGCCGACCGGGTTGCGGGTGGAATTCACCCAGGCCAGCGCACGCACGTTACCCGGCGTGCCGGCGACCGTGGCCTCCAGTCCGCAAGGCGCAAAGATCGCCGAGGGCGACAGCATCACCCTCAACGTTAGTGCCAACGGTACCCTGCCCATCAGCTACCAATGGCGGAAGAACGGCGTGGATATCCAGAACCAAACCGGTCCCAGCCTGACACTAAGCAATGTAACCACGAACGACACGGGCAACTACAGCGCCCGCGTTTCCAATGCCTGGGGTTCTCAAGTCAGCGCCAACGCGTTCGTCAACGTTGGCTTACGCCCGATTCCCGGCGTCTTCGGCACCGGCGTGGACGCCAACGGACAATTGCTGGCGGATGGTGCGGTTGATCCTCACTACATCATGTCCGTCAGTGCCGATGGTTTCTATCCGGGGCCGGAGGCGATTGTGGTGAACAACGCGTGGCCCATTGCGCCCGCCGGACCGTGGCTGGCCAATGGTCCGGACTCAAGGTGGATTGCGCCGCAGGCCAATCAGAACCAAAGCGCCGATCCCAACGGCGTCAACGCCCAGGGGGATTACACCTTCCAAACCTCATTCGATCTTTCCGGTTATGACATCGGCAAAGTCAGTTTGGTAGGCAGCGTAGCCGTGGACAACACCCTGTCTGACGTTCTCATCAATGGCGTGAGCACCGGCATCACTTCGCCTGGCTTTGAAGCCTACGTGCCGTTCACGATCACCACCGGCCTGGTCGCGGGAAACAATACGCTCGACTTCCTCATGGCCAACGCCGGAGATGCTCCCAGCCCGATGGGGCTGCGCGTGAACTTGAAGGCTCTGCTGGATATTGCCCCCGCAGAACCGACGGTCACCCTGGCCGTCGGCATCACCGGCAACACGGTGTCCATCTCCTGGTCGCCTGCGTCAGCCGGCCAGACCCTCCAATGGGCGCCGAGCGTGACGGGCCCCTGGACGGACATCCCGGGCGCCGCAAATCCCTACACCGCCACCGCGAGCGAGCCGATGCGCTACTACCGCGTCGTGGAGTAATGGCCTAGCTGGCAACCCTGCATTGGGCCGGGAGCGCGCAAGTGCTCCCGGCCTTTTTCGCAGTCTGAGCTTTCAAACCTCCGTCGCTTCTGGCTCAATTGCCGTCGCATGGGCTTTTTCGGCTTTGTCGTAGATTCTGGAAACAGGGAGCGCACTTCACTCGCGTGCCGGTTGGTTCAACTTGCGTCGGGCTGCGTCGCGAATTTCAGTTCCCGGCTGCTCTCACGCACCAGCGTCCTAGAGTGCGGTAGCCCTTTGCCGCTTTCGAGCACTTACAACACCCAAAGCGACGGAGGACCGCCGCACGCCAAAACCTTGCCGCGGCAGGTACCACTCATGGCGAGGATCACGTTGCTCGCCGGGATGTTCGCTCTGTTGTTGTTTCACCCGGCCCTGACCGCTCGCGCGGACAGCGTCGTCGTCTTCAACGAAATCATGTATCACCCGCCGGCGAACGAGGCGGTGATGGAATGGGTCGAGTTGCACAATCAAATGGCGGTCAATGTGGATTTGTCCGGCTGGTCCATTACCAGTGGCATCAGTTACCAGTTCCCGGAAGGCACGGTCATTCCTGGGCGCGGCTATCTGGTGATTGCCTCGTCACCGGTGGACCTCATGGCAGCCACGGGGCTGACGAATGTGCTCGGCCCGTTCACCGGCCGGCTCTCGAATGACGGCGAACAGTTGAACCTGCGCAATCGCAATCAGCGCCTCATGGACAGTGTCACCTACGGTGTGGACGGTGACTGGTCCGCCGCGCCGGACGACTCCGGCGTGTCGCTGGCCAAACGGGACGAAGACCTCGCCAGCGCGCCGGCTGAAAACTGGACCATCAGCGCAATGATCGGCGGCACGCCCGGCCAACGGAATTTTGCCCTTCAGCCGTACGAGACCACCACCACCAAACCGCTCATGCTGGACGGCACATGGAGATTCGATGCCTCCGGCGACGACTTGGGCACCGCGTGGCGGCAACCAGGGTTCGACGATAGTGCGTGGGCTTCGGGGCAGGGTTTGTTTCAAGCTGGAAATGTGACCACACCGGCGGGCGATCCACAGCCGGTGCCGACAGTGTTCAGCACCGGGATGGACGCCAATGGCAGCGTGCTTCCGCCGGGCGTTCCGGATCCGCATTACCAGTTGACGTTATCCGCCCACAGCACACCGCCACCACCGGCCATTGCCGCGACCGTGATTCAGAATCACCCGGCTTGGGCGGCCAACGACCCGCTTTCCAGTTGGATCGGCCCGGTGAATCCGGGTACGGAAAACGTGGCGGCGGGCAACTATCACTACCGCACCAGCTTTTCGCTGGATGGATTTGACGCCGCGTCGGCCGCGCTCACCTTGCGGTTCGGGGCGGACAATCGGCTGAACGACGTGCTGCTCAATGGCGTTTCGCGAGGCATCTCCTACGTGGGTTTCTCCTCCCTCAGCGGCAGCTTCACCATCACCAACGGTTTCGCGTCGGGCAACAATACGCTGGAGTTTCTTACGGCCAACGACGACACAAGCGCCAACCCGGCTGGCTTCCGCGTCCGCATGAGCGGCACGGCGCGCAAACAAATGACCGGCCACACCCCGTTGCCGGCCGGGCGCACAAACTACTATTTCCGCATGCAGTTTTCACTGGATGCTTTGCCCCAGCTCGCCGCGCTGCAACTCAACACGGTCATTGCCGATGGCGCGGTGTTCTACCTCAACGGCGCGGAAGTGTTGCGGTGGAACATGCCGTTGGGAACGGTGACCGCTGCGACCCTGGCAGTGTCCAATGTCCCCAATCCCGTTTTGCTCGGACCATTTGAACTCGCGAACTCCGCATTGGTCAGCGGCACGAATGTCCTCGCCGTCGAACTCCATGCCGCGCTGGGCGGCCTGACTAACGTGCTCTTTGGCGCAGAACTGCAATTGACCACCACCAACATGCTCGTGCCGCCGCCCTTCCCGATCGCGTTCAACGAAATTTCCTCGGGCACGAACGGCGAGTTCTGGGTGGAATTGATCAACCACGGCTCCAACACGCTTGACCTCGCCGGCTGCACACTGGCACGGCGCGGCGGGGGCACCAGTCCCAGTTATGTCTTCCCCTCGCAAACACTCGCGCCTGGCGAACTCGTGCAGGTCACACAGGCCACGCTCGGGTTCGGGGCGGTGCCCGGCCAGCGTTTGTTTCTCTATCGTCCTGGCGGACTCAGCGTTCTGGACGCGGTGGTGGTCAAGGACCAGGCGCGCGGTCGCTGGCCTGATGCCATCGGTCGCTGGTGGTTTCCCACCACGCTCACCCCGGGCGGCTCCAATCATTTCGTGCTTCGGGACGAGATCGTGATCAACGAAATCATGTATCATCCGCCCGACCTGCCGCCCGTGCCGCCGGCCTACGGCACGAATGTCCTGGTCAGCATCACCAACGCCTGGAAATACCACGCGCTGGGTCAAAACCTCGGGACCGGGTGGCGTGCGCCGGGTTACGACGACAGTGCCTGGCCGGCGGGACCAGCCCTGTTCTACAACACCACCTCGGTGTTGCCGGCGCCGAAGAACACGGAACTGCCGCTCATTGACTCCGGCGGCACGCGCATCATCACTTGGTATTTCCGCGCGCCGTTTGTCTGGAGCGGTCCGTCGGGCAACGCCGAGTTGGTGTTCAATTCCATCGTGGATGACGGCGCGGTTTATTACTTGAATGGAGTGGAGATTCACCGCCAGAACATGCCGGCGGGGACAATCCAGTATTCAACGCTGGCCAGCGCCGGGGTGGCCACGCCGGCCTACAGCGGTCCCTTCCCGGTGACGGTGAACAATCTGCTGACGGGAACGAATCTCCTGGCCGTTGAGGTCCACCAATTCACCACCAACCCCATCGCCGCGGACATGGCCTTCGGGGTGCAGGTCGCCACCCTCGGCCCGCTCGATCCTGGACTGCCGGTTCGGCCCGCGCCGGACACCTGGGTGGAATTGTTCAATCGCAGCACGAACGCCGTGGACCTTACCGGCTGGCGCTTGGACGAGGGGATTGATTTCCGATTCGCGCACGGCACAACGATTCCCGTAGGCGGTTTTCTGGTTGTCGCCAAGGACGTGAGTTACATGCAGTCCAATTATCCCGGCCTCAACGTCGTCGGACCGTTCAACAACCGGCTCTCGCGCAGCAATGACCGGTTGGTGCTGAAGGATGCAATGAACAATCCTGCGGACGAAGTCCACTACTTCGACGGCGGACGCTGGCCCGCGATGGCCGACGGCGGCGGCAGCAGTCTCGAATTGCGAGATCCAATGGCCGACAACACGCGCGCCGAAGTGTGGGCGGCCAGTGACGAAACCAGCCGCTCTGGCTGGACCAACATCACCTATCGTGCGGTCGCGCAAAACGTGCTCGGTCCGACGCTCTGGAACGAGTTCGTCATGGGCTTGCTCGACGGGGGCGAGTGTCTCATTGACGACTTGAGTGTGATCGAGTCGCCGGACACCGCGCCGGTCGAATTGTTGCAGAACGGATCGTTTGAATCCGGCCTGACGGCTTGGCGGGTGCGCGGCAATCATGGCCGCAGCCGGGTGATCGCGGACCCGGATAATCCGGGCAATCAGGTTCTGCATTTGGTGGCCACCGGTCCGACTGGCCACATGCACAATCATTTGGAGACCACCTTCGCCGAAGGCCGATCGGTGGTGGACGGGCGGACGTATCAGATTTCGTTCCGGGCCAAATGGCTCACTGGGAACCATCGGCTCAACACCCGGCTCTATTTCAATCGGGTCGCGCGGACCACTCCGCTGCCCATGCAGGGCGTGCGCGGCACACCTGGCGCGCCGAATTCGACTTTGGTGGCCAATGTTGGCCCGACGTTTGACGGCTTTCAACACAGCCCCGTCGTGCCGCAGGCGAATCAACCGGTCACGATCAGTGTCCATGCCAGCGACCCGCAGGGTGTGAACGCCGTGACGCTGCATTGGTCGGCTAATGGCGGGCCCTGGCAGACGACACCGATGACGCCGGGCGCGCTTGCCGCACCGCCGGGCTACGCTAATTATTCGGCCACGCTCGCCGGGCAGGCAGCCGGGACGCTGGTGCAGTTCTATGTTCAAGCCGCGGACGGCCTGGGCGCGAGCGCAGCGTTTCCCGCCGGCGGCACGAACTCCCGCGCGTTCTTAAAGGTGGACGAGGGCAAATCGCTGATGACGCAGTTACATCGCTTCAGCCTGCTCATGTCCGCCGCCGACGCCAACCTGCTCCACGCGCCGACCAACGTGATGAGCAATGAGCGGCTGGGGCTGACAGTGGTGTACAACGAGCGCGAAGTCTTTTATGATGTGGGCCTGCATCTCCAGGGCAGCCAGCGCGGTCGCAACGCTTCATCGCGCGTCGGCTTCACCCTCCGGTTCAACGAGGATCAACTGTTCCGCGGCGTGCAGCGAGGCATCAACCTCGACCGTTCCGGCGGCTACTCCGGCAATGGCGGGCGGCACGATGAAATCCTGCTCTGGCACGCGGTCAACCACGCCGGCGGGGGCTTGCTGGGTCTGGAGTGCGACCTGGTGCAGGTGTTCGCCCCGCGCAGTCAGGAGGACAGCACCGCGCTGATGCGGATGGAGGCGTTCAACAACGATTATTTCGACAGCCAGTTCCCGAACGGCGGTGACGGGCAGCGTTACATGCTGGAGTTGATTTATTATCCCATCACGACCCTGACCGGTGATCCGCAATCGCCGAAGCTGCCGCAACCCGATGATGTGTTGAATGTGGAAATTCAGAACCGGGGCGGTGATAAGGAGATTTACCGTTGGAATTTTGAGCAGGAGAACCACGCTGACCTTGATGATTACAGCCAGATCGTCGCGCTCAATCAGGCCTTCAGTCTCACCGGCGCGGCGCTGGACGCGCAGACACGACAACTCATGGACGTGGATCAATGGATGCGCACGCTCGCCTTCAAGGCGTTCACCGGCGACGGGGACACCTATACCGCCGGCCTGAATCACAATTGGAAAATCTATTTCCGTCCGGGTGACGGCAAGGCGTTGGGCCTGCTTTGGGACATGGATTTCGCGTATGTGCAGCCCGTCAATAGCAGTTTCCCCGGCGGTGGTTCACCAAACACTTACCGCATCGTCGCGCTACCGGATAACCTGCGACGCTATTACAATCACCTGCTTGATCTCGCCACGACCACGGTGAATGTCAGTCACCTTGCTCCCTGGGCGGCGCATTACGCGGGCTTGCTCGGACAGAATTGGAGCGGCGTGGTGAATTACCTGCAACAGCGGGCGGATTACATCCGGAGCCGTTTGCCGCTGACCATGCCCTTTGCCATCACCAGCAATGGCGGCAACAACTTTGCCACCACCAACAGCCAGGTGCCGCTCGCCGGCACCGCTCCCATTAGCGTCAGAGAAATCGAAGTCAACGGTGTCTCGCTACCACTGACGTGGACGAGCCTGACGAACTGGACCATGACGGTGACGCTACCCGGCTTCGTCAACCTGCTCGTGCTGCACGGTCTGGACAACGACGGCAACCCGATCAGCAACGCCGTGGATTCCATCACGGTCACCAACCTGGGCACGTTGCCGCCCGGGCCGGTGGTCATCAACGAGTGGATGGCCGACAACGCCGGGCCGGGTGGGTTTGCTGATCCGCTGGACGGTTTGTTCCAGGACTGGTTTGAACTGTTTAACCCGAATGACGTGGCAGTGAACCTCTCTGGCTTCTATCTCACCGACATTCTGTCGCAAGCGACGAAGTGGCAAATTCCCGCCAACACCGTCATTGCCCCACACGGCTTCCTGCTGGTTTGGGCGGATAATAATGTGAATCAAAACGGATTGGGCAGCCACGGTGATCTCCATGCCAACTTTGCCTTGAGCTTGAGTGGCGAGGCGATTGGCCTGTTTGCGCCAGACGGCACCCCGCAGCATCAGGTCGTGTTCGGCCAGCAATTCCAAAACGTGAGTCAGGGCCTTTTCCCCGACGGGAACACCAACGCCATTCACTTCATGACCAACTGGTCGCCGCGAGCCAGCAACCGGCTCGGAGCGCCGCCCGCGCCGCAGCTTTCCGGGTTTACGCTGGCAACCAATGGAGCTGTGCAGTTCGAGTCCGAAGTTATTCCAAACCGCACCTACCGTGTGGAGTACAAGGAGGACCTGAACGCTCCATCATGGCTACCGCTGGGGGACACGCGCACGGCGAACGGTTCACGGCTGACCGTGGCCGATCCTGTCGCTGACCGACCGCAGCGGTTTTATCGAATGGTCTTGTTGCCGTAGCGCGAACCGCTCATTTGCCGGATTGCTCGACCGTCACTTCGCGGCAGAGTTCCGCCAGCGCGGCATGGATGATCCGCCCGGCATCGGGCCCGCAGGAGTTGACTTCACCATAGACGCCATTGGAAACGTAGAGGAACGGCGGTTTGACATCCCATTCGCTCTTGGGAATGAGATAACCCAGTTCATCGTTGGCCAGCCCGAACACAAACTTCAGCCGACCTGGCATCAACTCGCGCAGTGGCGGCACTTCCACCGGCTCGATGTCGAAATCCGCGCCCGGCGGAGTTTCGATCCCGCCATTGATGATTTCGGGATAAATCTCGCCCGGCACACAGGCAATGCTGGCCTCGCCAATCGTCAGCAGCGCCACTTCGGTGCGCATTCGTTTCCACCGCACGTGCCCACGGTCAATCACTCCGAGGTAGGCCGCCGCCAGGAAGAGGTTGTTCTCGATGGGCATTTCGATGGTGCGTGCCCGTATTCCAATCGGTGCGAAATCATACCGCGCGACATTCGGCTCGTGCAGCGCTGGCAGCAGGCGCGCGGCAAGTTGATGGCCGACGGCGCGCGATTTTTCGTGGGACGGAATCTTATACTCATGCTGCAAATAAGGATCGCGCACCGTCACACTCGGATGCGTGGTCATCAAGCCGCCGACCGCGCCGTTGACGTAAACGTGGATGCCACCCAGACCGGCGGCCAGTTCCCGGCCTTGGTGGTGGACACCGCGTTCGAGTGCGTCACGCAGAAAACCGCAGAAATCCGCCGTCAGTTCGGTGTTCTGGCTCCACGGTGTCTCAGGGTGGTTTGCCCATCCGACAATGGTGCCGAGGGTGCTCGCATCGGTGACGCGGCTGAAGTGCATCACGCGAACATCCGGATCGAAAACTATTGGTTTGCGGGTGTCCGCCACCAAGCCGTCCGTGGGCATGGAAAGTTCGTGATAAGCCACGCGCGCGGGTTGCAGCGCGGCTACCGCGTCGCCCAACGCTTTCACGGCCGCGGCGATGACCTGTTCACGATACACTGGGTCCACACCTGAGCGAAGGGGATGCGGCCCCCACAATCCCATCAGGTCGGGCGTGGAATGGTTATGCGTCGAGGAGACAACCACATAGTTGAGTTTCCATGCTTCCGCGCAAGCCCGCCGCACCGCCACGACGTCATCGTGGAAAAATCCAATGGCATCCAGGGCTACGATTCCCAGCCGGGCGTGGCCGTCATCCACCACACACGCAATGGCCCAGAGATCATCGTGAATTCCAGTGGCGGCCCGTTTCTGCCCAAAGCCGGCGATCCAGACCGGTCGCTTGGGGTCGGCAAGGTCGGGATTGATCTTGACGCGCCCGAAACCGACCTGCAAAGGGCGGGGGTCGGCCTGTGATTCAGCGGCGTCAATCTTCAGGTCAAGCTGATAACCCGGGACGCGGTCACGGAAGGCATAAATACCGCGGGCAACCAGCGCCACGACCAGCAATAGGAACAAAACGGCCGCCCACCGAAGCAGCCGGCCCAGGAATCTTTTCATTGTATGATCATTTCGCCCGCCAGCCTGGCGGGAAATGGCGATGTTGGGCGTCTGCACCTTGGGTGTCAAAGCATACTGTCCGGTCATACTGTCCGGACGACGATATCGCCAGTCTTGGTTATCAGGGCAGTACGAAGGCTGGGACTTCTGCGTGCCGCCCCGACCGTTGTCCGGTGCGACCGTAACGCACAGAAGTTCCCGCGTCCCACCATTCGATCCTCCACAACGGAGTGGCGACCGATGTCCGCGCTGCCAACCCCGACTGGCAGGATAATTGACAACTGCTTCCCCTGCTCTACTTTCGGCCCGCGATGCCAGAATCACGTTCCAACGCCGTCATCCGTCTGCGCGGAGTGCGGCACAACAATCTTAAGAACTTCGATCTCGATCTGCCGCTGCACCGGCTCATCGTTATCACGGGCTTGAGCGGTTCCGGTAAAAGTTCGCTGGCTTTCGACACACTCTACGCCGAAGGGCAAAGGCGCTACATCGAGACTTTCTCGCCTTACGCGCGGCAGTTCTTCGACCGGATGGACAAACCGCAAGTGGACAGCATTGAAGGCATCCCGCCGGCCATCGCCATTGAACAGCGGAACACCGTCCGCACCACCCGCTCGACTGTCGGCACGATGACGGAGATTTGCGATCACATGAAAGTGCTCTGGCCGCACCTGGCGCAACTGCACTGTCGCGGCTGCGGCCAACCCGTGCGGAAGGACTCACCGCAAAGCGTGTGGGGAACCATCCTGAAATCCGAATTCCGAAATTCGAAATCCGAGCTTCTCATCACCTTCGATGTCCCGCTCTCGGAAAAACTCCCACTGGCCGAATCACTCGCGCTGGTTGCCAAACAGGGCTACCAGCGCCTGTTGCTGAACGGAAACCTCATCCGCCTCGAGGACGCGCTCAACCATTCCGCACTCCGCTCCCCGTGCTCCATGCTCGCTGTGGTCCAGGATCGCCTCAAGCTCACACCCGCCGCCCGCCCCCGTTTCGTCGAAGCCTGCGAACAAGCCTACCACTTCGGCAAAGGCAAGCTGGCGATTTGGGAAATCCATCCGCCTTCCTCCATCCTCCATCCTCGCCTGTTCTCCAACCTTCTGCACTGCGCGCATTGTAACGTCGAATACCCCGACCCCTCCCCTGCCCTGTTCAGCTTCAACCACCCCGCGGGCGCGTGCCCGGCGTGCAAGGGTTTTGGCCGAACCATCACCATTGATTACGACCTCGCGCTTCCCGACCGCTCGCTCACCCTGGCGCAAGGCGCGGTGAAACCGTGGCGCACGGGCTTCAGCGCCGAATGCCAGAGTGATTTGAGGAAGTTCTGCAAAGCCCGCGAAGTCCCCATGGACGTGCCGTTCCGCCAGCTTTCGGCCGAGCACCAGCGCTGGATCATTGAGGGCGACAAGGATTACGGCATTGATGAAGAGCACGAATGGCCGCGCGCGTGGTATGGCGTGAAGGGCTACTTCCGCTGGCTGGAATCCAAATCCTACAAAATGCATGTCCGCGTGTTGCTTTCCCGCTACCGTGCCTACGCCAAATGCCCGGATTGCCAGGGGGCGCGGCTCAAACCGGAAGCGATGCTTTACCTGCTGAGGATGGAGGAGAGTGGTTTGAACAGGGGACGTGACACCGGCGTGCGTCCACCTTTTTCCCGCCTCACCCTCCCCGACTTCTACGCCCTGCCCGTCCGCGACGCGCTCGCGCTGATTGACTCCTTGGAACACTCCCGGCTTCGGGTTCGCGGCCCTCGTCAGCAGCCCAGTGACCCCATCACTCACGCGTTGTCCGAAGTCCGTGCCCGCCTCGGCTACCTCGACGAAGTCGGCCTCGGCTACCTCACGCTCGACCGGCCAACGCGCACGTTGAGCGGCGGCGAAACAGAACGCGTCAATCTCACCACCTGTCTCGGCACGCGGCTGGTAAACACGCTGTTCGTCCTCGACGAACCCAGCGTCGGCCTGCATCCACGCGACACCGATCGCCTGGTGCGCATCCTCGAGAAACTCCGCGACACTGGAAACACCGTCGTCGTCGTCGAACACGAGGCCAGCGTCATCCGCGCGGCGGATCAAATCGTGGACATTGGCCCGGGCCACGGTGCGACCGGTGGCGAAGTTGTGTTCCAAGGCCCGTTGTCTGAATTGTTGAAATCGCCGCGCTCCCTCACCGGCCAATACCTAAGCGGACGGCAGCGGATTCAACTGCCCAAGCGACGGCCCGTAGCCGACGATCTAAGGAGGCGGAATCGCGCAACAACTCAAAGCGAAATCCGCCTCCTCACGGCGGCGGCTACATTGCGCATCGAGAATGCCACCCGCCACAATCTGAACAACGTCTCGGTGGCGATCCCGCTGAACCGCCTCGTTGCGATTACCGGCGTCAGCGGATCGGGCAAATCCACACTCGTGCGCGACGTGCTCCTGCCCGCCCTGTCCGAACGGCTGAAGGGCGCTACCGTCACACGCCGTCCGACCGACCTGGAGTCTGACGACAGCTCGACCGACGAGAATTCCTCACGCCTCACGCATCACCCATCACGCATTACCGGCTACGAATCCCTCGGCCAGGTCGTCCTCGTGGACCAATCCGCCCTCGGCAAGACCCCGCGCTCCAATCCCGCCGTTTACATCGGCGCGTTCGACGACATTCGCGAAGTCTTCGCGCAATCCGAAGTCGCGAAACAACGCGGTCTCAACGCCAGCGCGTTCAGCTTCAACTCCGCCGCAGGTCAGTGCGAAAAGTGCCGCGGTGCCGGGTTCGAAAAGATTGAGATGCAATTCCTCAGCGACATTTTCATCCGCTGCCCGGACTGCAATGGCCGTCGCTATCGCCAACACATTCTGGAAGTAAAAATAAGTAGCCAGCGAGGTAACGAGGTGGAAGTCACAAAATCCGTCCCAAACCGCCTGCTCACGTCGGCGGCTACGATAGAGTGGAGCATCGGCGACCTGCTCGAAGCCACGGTGGACGAGGTGATTGAGTTTCTTTCCGGCTTCACGGATTCCAATTCCGCCCTACGCGCCGTCGCCAGCCTGAAACTCTTGCAGGAAGTCGGCCTCGGATACCTGCGTCTCGGCCAGCCCATCAATACCCTCTCCGGCGGCGAGAGCCAGCGCCTCAAACTCGTGCGCCATTTGGCCGAGGTAACTCAATGCCCTGTAACAGCGGACGTGGGTCCGCTCACATCAAACAGCCGCCCGAGTCAGAGCCGCCTCACGTCGGCTGCTACATTGTTCTTGTTCGACGAGCCCACCACTGGCCTGCACTTTGACGACGTGCGCGTGTTGCTGCAGGTCTTCCAGCGACTCGTGGATGCCGGCCATTCGGTCATTGTCATCGAACACAACCTTGACGTCATCAAATGCGCCGATTGGGTGATTGATCTCGGCCCGGAAGCCGGCGATGGCGGCGGAAAGATTGTCGCGTGCGGCACGCCAGAGGAGGTCGCCGCTTGCCCGGCAAGCCACACGGGCAGCTTCTTGCAAGCCGTATTTCGTGATGAGGAACACAGGAAGAAGGCGGAAGGAAGGAGACCGCCAACGCGCACAAAACCGATTCCGTCTTCCATTCTTCGTTCGCCGTCCGCCATTGCCATAAGCGGCGCCCGCGAGCATAACCTCAAGAATCTCTCCCTCGAAGTCCCGCGGGACCGGTTCGTCGTCATCACCGGTGTCAGCGGTTCGGGTAAGAGTACGCTCGCGTTTGATCTGCTGTTCAACGAGGGCCAGCGGCGGTTCTTGGACTCGATGAACCTTTATGCGCGACAGTTCGTGGAGCAAATGGCGCGACCGGACGTAGATTTGATCACGGGTATTCCACCCACGGTCAGCATCGAGCAACGCACCACGCGCGGCGGTGGCAAAAGCACGGTGGCGACCGTCACCGAGATTTATCACTTCATTCGTCTGCTCTTTGCGCGACTCGGCACACAGTACTGTCCCGACTGCCAGTTGCCCGTCGAACCCCAGACGCGCGACGAACTCGCCCGACATCTGCAGGCCGAACTCAAACGCCGGGGCGACTTGCTGCTGCTCGCGCCCGTCGTGAAGAACCGGAAAGGCTTCCATTCGGACGTCGCGGAGTGGGCGTTCAAGAGTGGCTACAAAGAAATCCGCGCGGACGGAAAGATGTACGACACCAGCAAGCCGTTCCGGCTCGATCGGTTCAAGGAACATGATGTTGAGATTGTCGTGGGCGTGGCACAGTCAGGCAGGGCGCGCAGTCCTCTGCGCGCCGCCACTGCGACGGGAACCGCCGGCGCGCACCGAGTGACGCGCCCTACCAGCCTCACTGAAATCGTGGATACAGCCCTCAAACTCGGCAACGGCACGCTCTACGCCCTCGACCATCGCAGGCAACTCTCCGTCCACTCCACCGAACGCGCCTGCCC
Organism: Verrucomicrobiia bacterium; assembly: GCA_026125285.1. Classification (GTDB taxonomy): domain Bacteria; phylum Verrucomicrobiota; class Verrucomicrobiia; order Limisphaerales; family JADLHS01; genus WYBW01. The sequence goes on from JAHCLO010000013.1 coordinate 99,489, forward strand.
TGGCTGCGGCAAATCTTTCGCCCCGCTCGATCCCAAGAACTTCTCCTACAACTCCGCGCAGGGCTGGTGTCCCAAGTGCCGCGGCTTCGGCGAGCTGTTCTACCTGCCCGATGTCGAACGCGGCGCGAATGCCGATTCAATAGAGGAAAGCTGGTGGGGCTGGGCGCAGGAACGCGAGGTTTGTCCCGAGTGCCACGGCGCCCGGCTGAATCCCGTGGCTCGGGCAGTGCGGCTAAACGCCGGACACACGCCGCGCCCGTCACCAGCTTCGGCTAAAGGAGTCAGAGCCAGACGCGATGCCTGTCCGACGATAAACGCCTTCTCCGCGCTGGACGTCGAGGCGGCGCTTGCGTTTGTCCGCCAATTGAAATTCACCGGACGCGCGGCAGACATCGCCCGCGACATCCTCCCGGAAATTCGCGAGCGCTTGAAGTTCCTCAACGAAGTCGGCCTCGGCTACCTCCAACTTGGACGCGGCATGCCGACGCTTTCGGGGGGGGAAGCCCAGCGTATCCGGCTCGCCGCGCAACTGGGTTCGAACTTGAGCGGCGTGCTGTACGTCCTCGACGAACCAACCATCGGCCTGCACGCGCGCGACAATGAACAATTACTCGACGTGCTCCAGAAACTCCGCCGTCGCGGCAATTCCGTGGTCGTCGTCGAGCACGATGAGGACACGATGCGCCGCGCGGATCACGTCATTGATCTTGGTCCGGGCGCGGGTGTGCATGGTGGACAGGTGGTGGCCAGCGGCACATTGGCCGAACTGGCCAAGCATCCTGAATCTGTCACCGGTCAGTGCCTCCGGACCGAAAAGAAATTTCCGGCGCGCGGGGAACGGCGGGTTTCCGCCGTAGCCGCCGAGGTGAGGAGGCGGAAGGTCACGAGCACAAAACCGGCCGACCACGTCCTCACGTCGGCGGCTACGCACGGACGGCTCACGCTACGAGGCGCGGCATTGAACAACCTCAAGAATCTCACAGTGACTTTTCCTCTGGGCCGGCTTGTGCTTGTAACGGGCGTGAGCGGTTCGGGCAAGAGCACGTTGGTCCGGGAGTGTTTGTTGCCGGAATTGCAGGCGGCACTCAAGGCGGGGCGGGCGTCCGCGCGAGCCGCCGCCTCGAAACCACCCCAAGGCTCGCGCGGACGCTCGCTCCACCTTTCCGGCTTTGAATCCTTGAAGGCAGTTTATGAAGTGGACCAATCGCCCATCGGGCGGACGCCACGCTCGATTCCCGCGACCTACGTGGGATTCTTCGACGACATCCGCGCCTTGTTCGCGCAAGTGCCGGAAGCGCGGATGCGCGGTTACTCTGCCAGCCGGTTTTCCTTCAACAGCGCGCAAGGCCGTTGTCCGGAATGTGAAGGGGCCGGCCAGATCAAACTGGAGATGAACTTCCTGCCGCCGGCCTTTGTGCGTTGCGAAACCTGCGAGGGAACGCGGTTCAATCGCGAGACACTCGACATCGCCTACGGCGGGAAGAACATCGCGCAGGTGCTGGACCTTTCCGTGGAGGAAGCCCTCGCGTTCTTTGCCAGCGTGCCGAAGATCAAACGCGCGCTTGAAGCCTTGCACGACACCGGGCTGGATTATCTCAAGCTCGGTCAACAAAGCCCGACCCTGAGCGGCGGGGAAGCGCAACGCGTGAAACTCGTCACGCATTTGCTGACCGGATTAAAGCCCGCCCCCGCCGCAAGCCTCACGCCGCACGCCGCACGCAACACCAATCTCTTCATTCTGGAAGAACCCACCATCGGCCTGCATATCGCCGACGTGCGCCGGCTCGTGGAAGTCTTGCAGCGCCTGGTGGACGCCGGCCATTCGGTGATTGTGATCGAGCATAACCTGGATTTGATCGCCGAGGCGGATTGGGTGATTGACCTCGGCCCGGAAGGTGGCGAGGGCGGTGGCCGGATGGTCGCCGAGGGCACGCCCGAGCAAATCGCGCGCAACCAACACTCGCACACCGGACGCTTCCTGCGCCGGCTGTTGCACCTTCCATGAACCAGCCCTACGAAGAAACGTTTGACGGCGTGACCACTCCGCGCCTCGCTCCGGGACCAAGACACGAACTGATTTGCGCCCGTCTCCACGCGATCCTTGGCGCATGCCTGATCGGGATTCCCAGCACCCGCCTCTTGCCGCCTCGCGACGAGGTTCGCGTGTCTCCGACCACAACATTACGCCCTGATCTTGCGCTCGTCGCTCAAGCCACCGGCAAGTTGTGGCTCGCTGTCGAAATCATCAGCTCCGACGATCACCGCACCGATACGGTCATCAAAAAGCAGATCTACGAGGATATCAGAATTCCTCGGTTGTGGATGATTGATCCCCGTTATGACAACCTGGAGGTTTATCAATGCGGGCCCTACGGATTGGCGCTCAAGGCCATCCTTGCGGGGCGCGAGCAGTTGACCGAGTCTTTGCTCCCGCAGTTGAGCCTGGTGGTGGCGGACTTGTTTGCCGCCGACACGGCCAATTGAATCTGGCCCGGCTCGATCGCCAATTGCGGGCGCTGGGCAGGGCCCTCGATTCCAACACAGCGCCCGGCCCCCTGGACGACGGTTTCCTTGACTCAACGGAAGTGCTTTCTATCATGCGCGTGCCCTCGGGGCATCTGACATTCCCGAAATTGAAATTGAACTATGACCAACATCCAAACCATTCAGGCGCGCGAGATTCTCGACTCGCGCGGTAATCCCACCGTTGAAGTTGACGTCACCCTGGCCTGCGGCACCACCGGCCGCGCCGCGGTGCCCTCCGGCGCCAGCACCGGGGAACATGAAGCCGTGGAACTCCGCGACGGTGACAAAAAGCGCTTTCTCGGCAAGGGCGTGCAGAAGGCGGTCGCCAATGTGAACACCAAAATCGCCAAGGCCCTGCACGGCGTGGATGCGCTGGATCAACTCACCGTGGATGCCACGATGCTGAAACTCGACGGCACAGAAACCAAGGCCAGGCTCGGCGCGAACGCCATTCTCGCCGTCTCGCTCGCCAACGCCCAGGCTGCGGCCAAATGCCTTGGCCAACCGCTGTTCAAATACATCGGCGGCCCGAATGCCAAAGTACTCCCCGTCCCCATGGCCAACGTCATCAACGGCGGCGCCCATTCTGACGCTCCAATTGATTTCCAGGAATTCATGATCCAACCGCACGGCCTGCCCACCTTCAGCGAGGGTCTGCGCGCCATCACCGAAACGTTCCACGCGCTGAAGAGCGTGCTCAAGGGCAAGGGCCTCAGCACCGCCGTCGGCGACGAAGGCGGCTTCGCCCCAAATCTCAAGAGCGCCGAGGAAGCGCTGGATTGCATCATGCTCGCCATCAAGAACGCGGGCTACAAGGCGGGCAAGGACATCTACATCGCGCTGGATCCGGCGGCTTCCGAGTTCTACTCCGGCAACAGCACCTATACCTTGAAGAAGAGCACCGGGGAAAAGCTCACCGGCGATGAACTGGTGAATCTCTGGGCCAAACTCGTGGCGAAGTATCCCATCGTCAGCATCGAAGACGGCTGCGGCGAAAGCGACTGGTCCACCTGGAAGAAACTCACCGACAAACTCGGCGACAAAGTCCAACTCGTCGGCGACGATTTGTTCGTCACCAACGTGAAGTTCCTCCAGAAGGGCATTGATACCGGCACGGCCAACTCGATTCTCGTGAAGGTGAACCAGATCGGCTCGCTCACCGAGACGCTCGACGCCGTCGAACTCGCGCAGACCAACGGCTACACCGCCGTCCTCTCGCACCGCTCCGGCGAAACCGAAGACGCGACCATTGCGGACATCGCGGTGGCGACCAATTGCGGCCAGATCAAGACCGGCTCGTTGAGCCGCTCGGACCGGTTGGCTAAGTACAACCAACTCCTGCGCATCGAACAGATCCTTGGCAAGACTGCCGTCTATGCCGGCAAGACCGCGCTGCCCAAGGCGCGGCGGTAAGAGGTGGGGCGCGGCACTCCGTGCGCACCGAGGCTCGCAGCGGACTGCGAACCCTACCGGCAGATTCCAAGCCCCGGAAGTCAGGCAACTGGCTTCCGGGGTTTGCGTTCCAAGCTGGCAGGCGCGGTGCAGGATTTTCACATGGGTTCGTTTGGCAAAAATGCCCTTGGAGATTATGACCGTTCGGCCACCTCCATCGTCAGCGGGGCGGGAATCGCCTCGCCCTGCCGCATTCGCTGCAGCCGTTCCAGTTGGTTCATCGCCCGGAACATTTGCCGCTCCAGTTTCGTTTCGTAGCGCTGGATTTTCTCCAGCGTCTCCGCCGCGGGCAGCACCGCCGCTGCCTGGCGCGCCTGCTCCTCCTTTGCTTCCCGCTCCTTGCAATCAGTTTTTGTCCATGAAATTAAGCGCAGTTTCTGGTCGAGGTAAGCCAGGGTCTCCTCCTTCTGTCTGGCGCGCAGGGCCGCGGGCTCCAGCCCTTCTGGATTCTGCTGCAACTGGGAACGCAGTGTCTCCAGTTCCTTCGTCAGCGTGTTGGGCTTGTCGCCGAAGCGCCGCACGAGCGCTTGGATCACGTTCTCCGTCAATTCCCCCTCCCGCTCCACGTCAGACTGAAGGTCTGCCAGCCAGCGCTCAATGATCCCGTTGCCCAAGGCCGAATCCTGCATCAAGGGAACCGGATCCCCCAGCGCATCCCATTTGCTCCATTGCACGAGGGGATGCGGCGGCCGGTCGCGGTTCCACGCGCCTTCATCCACGCTGAGCGCGATTTCGCCTGACTCTGCCGTGAGCGCCCGCCGCAAGCGCCAGTGCGCCGTCACGATCTGGTCCACCAGCATCTCCTCCACCGGCCCGACCGGTTGCAGGGATTCCACAAACCGCGCGTGCAGGGCGGCGAATTCGCGCGGGTTCTCCCGGATGTGCAAGCCGCGCACGACGACCTCCTGCGAGAGGATGCCATGTTTGACCGCGTTCATTTTGGCGACCGCCTTGCCGTTGACGGTTCTCGGGCCGGTGGATTTGCCGGCGTTCCGCCGATTGGCGGCCAGTTGTTTCAAGGACATGGTTTTGCGCATGGGTTCAGAGATATCGCCCCCGGATGTTTTGGTTGTAGTACGCGCCCATGGACGCAGCGGCCATCAGGCCCTGGAAGACCCAACGCGGCACACCGGGATGCGTATAGACGGTGTCGCGGCTGTGAAACAACACCGCCAGCGTATAGCCGTCGTAGCCGACGGCCCGGATCGCGGATGAGTTGACGGGGATCATGCTCATGGCGGTGACACTGTAAACGACTCACGAGTTAGTTTCATTCCGGGTTGAATTCCGATTTGTTCCGACTTTTTCCGACCGCCCCTCGAAGCGCGATGAACCCTCGGCGCCGGGTATCGAAGAGGCGTTTGTAGGCGGCGCGTTGATTCAAGTCATCAAACGCCTTGCACGGATGCCGGTAACCGCCACAGATATTTAGCAGGGTTGCATCCTTACTGCTCAGTCCGTTTAGTCCCTTCTCATGTGCTGTGTGAACCAGAGCAAGGATGTACGGCAAGACGCCACCGAGCGAGATGGCCTCGCCGGTGTCTGGCTTGATTTGCGTGAAACTACTGTCGTGGACCCACCCGCAGACAGAGCAGGCGCAGCCTGTGGCACTGGCCATGGCGGCCCCAGCCTCTTCGACAGCAAAAGCCCGCACCCCACCGATGCTCGCGAGACTGGCAATGATCTGCTGAACCACAGCGGAAGTGTTTTCATCTTCCCCATGCCGGATGGGCACGCCGAGGAGGGCACGCACCGAAAGGAGTACCAAATTGCTTTCGCCGCCCTCTGTCTTCCGCTGCTCCGCCGGCGGTTCGGCTGGCGCAGAGGCGGAGGCTTGCGGGCCGCGCCTGGGGACAGGCGGGCCGAGCAACATCGCTGTTTCAGGTGCGCGTTTCTGCACGCCCCCACTCTACCAAGTCGGGTAGTGACGATTCTGCGGAATGCATATCATACTGAAGTCAAGCGTGATAGCCGGTTATTGTGATTTATGACATTCTTCTGCAGTGCCGCTGCAACGGTTCTGCAGGACTGTTGCAGCCGTTTGGCCCGAAAACCACGTTGGGGCGTGTCAATAACAATCTTTAAGTAATCCGCCAAAAACTCTCACTGATGAAGGAAGCAAACCAGCCCGATCCGTTGTGTCAAATGCCGGCGCGCATAAAACGCCCTTCCCAAGCCCGCTTCGTGACTTCCCACCGGCACCGAGACTTGCGCCGCCCCCGCAGCTTACCTTGCCGGATAGCCTTCACGATGAGCGATGGGTGGCATGGGACCAGGCGCGCGAGTTCCCCCGGCGTTAGGGCCTCGCGATTCGCAGGCCACGAAAAGCGAGCACGGTCAAGACGGGCAAAAGGGAGCGCGAACATTCGCGTCCCCGCCAAGCAACGTCGCGCGTAAGTCTTGTGGCTATACGGTACCGCGCGTTTTGCCAGCCACGCCACGAAACGATCCACTTCCACCTTGTTGAGTTGGTGGCGCGGTCCATCCGCACGGAGATACCCTGTCTTGATCCAGTTCCGCAGCGGCTGCGTTGAGACACCTAACATTTTAGCGGTCTGTCGCAGGCTGAAAAAACCCCGCGTGGCCCGGTCCAGCGCGGCACGAATCTCGTCTGACCGGCAGGCCACCTTCCAAGCGACCGGTCCGCGCTTCCAAGGCAGACGAGGTTTGCCCATGCTCTGACTTCAAATTGTTGGCCGGATACAATCCGTCGTCAGCAACCGCTGTGGTTCGGGATAACCGGGCGGAACGCCGGGGGCGGTGACGGGTTCGCCGCGCTCGATCTTCGCGGCGACTGCGAGGTTCAGGGCGAGGAGTTGGGCGAGCAAATCCTGTTTGGCGCTGAAACCGTAGGCGGCGAGGACGGCAGCGTCCAGGGCGGCGTGGGCGTCCCGCAACGGATTCGCGCCGGGTAATTCGAGCGTGCGATAGAGGGCGCGCAGGCCGCCTTTCAAATTCCGCAACGCCTCGGCGCGCACATGGCGCACTTCCCGCGCGGCGGCGGCCACGGCGTCAATCTTCGCGATTGTAGCAGCGGACGTGAGTCCGCTCTGATTTTTCGGGGAAGAAGTTTGAGCCGACTCACGTCGGCTGCTACCAAGCTCAAATTGCGGCCACGGGAACGTGTCGAAGACGGTGTCGGAAGTGTAGCGAAAATCTGATTTTAACTTGGAACACTTCTCGATGAACCAAGCCCAGTGGGCACTCGATTGAAGCACTCCAAAACTGTAGTCATCATCAAAGGCGAAAACAGAAAGCGAGCCGTCGGGATGAACTTCTCGTGAAACGAATGCAAACGTTGGCCGTTTGGTTACGCGAGGGCAAACAATGTAACGCGAACGCGAAAGAACCGCAGCCATCGTGCCCGGCATCCAATCGCGAAACTGCCACCACCGTTCCGCCATCCGTGTCCAGCGTGTGCTTTCCTTTCCCGTTGTGATTTTCTCCTTCTCGGCTTTCGCAAGCACGTCAGGCATCACCTTCGTTTTCAAGATTTCAAATGCCGCCGAGTATTTCGCGGCGTCGAGCATGTTTCGCTGGCCGAAATCAATTACCCACTGAGTGGGTGTGCCGACCGTAACGAGATCCAGCCCGATCAAATAAGGAAAGAGAACGTCCCGGTGGTCAGGTAACTTCCGCAACAGGCTGTCAGCTTCCTCGGGGCTTAGCTTGAATCCTTCGTGAACCGGATTCTGCCCTTGGAATACTCGCTTCGGTTCTGCATTTGCGGCTAGCACGACTGCCCCACCGACATCGGTTTCATCTGAAAGCGCTGCGTTGATAAATTCGCACTCTCGGAAGTCCAACTCGTATTGGGGTGCAGCCGAATTGCTGGCTTTACGAAGTTTCTTCGCCGTATGTGCTGGCGGCACTTTGAACCAAAGCTTGCGGGCCTTCGGCAACAAAGCGATGTCTTGCGTCTTTATCCAATTTGCAATCGAGACGTGAACCTTCGCTTCGCCTGACCACGGTTGATTGTCCACGGCTTCCGTAATCGTTCCGTCCTTTACGACGTGGTCGAGCCCGCCGACGCGAGATTCGTTGTTGCGAATGTTCTGTGTGCCGACGAGCCCAGCACGGCCAGCGACCGGATCGTCAGCCGTGCAAGCGGGCAAATGGTCGGCGGCTTTGCGAAACCAATACACGCAGAAGTCTGCCATCTTTGGCACGTCGGGAAAAGCAGCGTGAACTTTCCGCACGTATTCGTAGCCGTGTTCCTTCGCGAAGTAGCGTGAGCCAAGGAACGGCGGGTTGCCGATAATGACATCGGCCTTGGGCCATTGGGCCGGCAGACCTTCGGGCGTGAGCAGCGCGTCGGCGGCGATGAAATTATTATCGAGATTGTCGAGCGGCAGCGGTGGTTCGGTGATGTGCAGTTCGTCAATCGCCAGCTTGCGGCCAATCATCATCGTCACCTTGGCGATCTCGACGGCGAAGGGCAGGATGTCCAGCCCGTAAAAGTTTTGCGCGCTCAGGTAGCTGAAACGAATCTGGTCGGGCGTGGCGTGTTTGGGAAATTCCGTGTCAATGCGCTCGTAGATGCGCGCCTCCAGCCGTTTCAGCTCGCGATAGGCGATGTAAAGGAAGTTGCCCGAGCCGCAGGCGGGATCGAGCACGCGGAAGGTGTGCATCCGGTCGCGGAGTTCGCGCAGGCGCTTGAACGTCTTGGCGCTTTCAATCTGCTCCGACCACGGATCGGTGATCGTCGGCTTGACGATCTTCATGATGTCGGACGGGTGCGTGAAGTGCGCGCCGAACGCGTGGCGTTCCTCGTCGTCCATCGAATGTTGGAAGAGCGTGCCGAAGATTTCCGGCTGGACCTTGTTCCACTTGAACTTTGCCGCTTCGCGCAACAGGACGAGTTCACGGTCCTGAATCTCGATTTGAGCGGGATTGGCGAACAGGCCGCCGTTGAAATAGGGGACTTCCTTGTAGCGTCCGCCCTTGGCCGCGTGGCGTTGGTTCATGGCGCGGAACAGGCCGCCAAGCAATTCATAGCTGTCTGCCGGAGTGGTGCATTCGTCGAGCAGGTTGGTGACGAAATGTTTCGGCAGCAGGTCAATGTCCTCGGCAAAGAGGGCCACGAGCATTTGCAGGATGAAACGCTGGGCTTCCGCGCGTTCGACCTGCGGCTTGCGATCTTTGCGCAACATCCATTTGAAACAATCCGCCAGCTTGTCGGCAGCCTGGGTGGTGACTTCAACGCGGTCGTGATCAAAATGCGGTTTGGGATTGCCCGGCGCGAGGAATTCGAGCGGTCCCCAGCGCTCGGGCAAATCCTTGAGTGCGAGTGTGTCCTTGGGCGTGTCGAGGTCGGTGTCGAAATCATAGACGCGGAACTCGTCGAAGTTACAGAGCACGACGTAGCGCGGGCGATTGGGCACGAGGCGCGTCCAGTAGTCGAAAGCCTGGCGATAATGTCTCTGGAGATTCTCGCCGCGCTTCTTCATTTCGATGAGCACGATGGGTTTCCAGACGTAATCGGCGAACGCCGTACCGCCGCCGTCTTCATCGGCTTTGCGGATGCGGAATTCGGTGTGCCCGCCGACGTCGAGACAGCCGGGCTGGCCGAAGGCTTGAAAGAGGCGATCCAGGAAGATTTGCGCCTGGCCCTTTTCGTCGCCGGTGATGTGGTTGGAACACCAACTGATGAATTCGGCGAGTTTTTCGCGGCCCGGCATGGGGAGGTTGTAGCCAAAGCCGGGCGTGGCGGCAATGCGCAAACGCGCTCAAACGCGGTCAGTTCCCAGTCGTCCGGTGATCGCCACCGCGGACGTGAGTTGGCGGAGGAGGTCCGGGAGCCAACCTCCTTCCGCCGACTCACGGCGGCGGCGACACTCCTGCGCGCTGCCCAAAGCGCGGCGGTAAGTGGTGGGGCGCGTCACTCCGTGCGCGCCGAGGCTCGCAGCGGACTGCGATCCCTACCGGCAGATTCCAAACCCCGGAAGTCAGGCGACTGGCTTCCGACGTTATCATTCGGCGTCGTTGACGAAGCAGGGGGGGCAAGTTCACGCCGCGCGGAACAGCGCAAGCAACGCAAGCAAGCCCGTCGCCTCACGTCACCGCAACATCAACCGATAGAAACGAAGGGATTGGCCCGGAGTGTCGTCGTGGAACCCAGCCGTTCCATCGGCGCTGATCTCGTTGGTCGCAGTGGTCGTCCAATTCGTCAAATTGGTGCTCACTTGCAGGCAACATTCCTGACCCGAAATACCGCAGGCCAGAATGTCCACGCCGCCACCTGGCGACGCGCTGGCCTTCGCGGTCAGCCAGTACTCGTACGCGCCGATGTCGGCGGCCGCACCGTACGGGCGAGGAACACCACGTTGATCGGTGGGCGGGGCAGCAGCGGAATCGCCAGCATCAATCGCGGGACTGCCGGGTAGCAGGGACATTGTGAGTGTCGGACCGCCATTGTTGGCGAGAGGACCCAGTTTGGGATCGGTGTGGTTGAGACTGCCGAGGTTGGTGAACGTGCAACTGTCATCGGAACTGAGGTTGTGGCCTGCATCCGAGATGAAGCCGGTACTATTGGTCGGAATGTTGTTCGCAAGCAGCGTATTCTTAAGCACTCCGCCTAGAGTTGCGATGCTACCCAAGGCCAGGCCCTTCGTGCCATCGTCGCCACTCCGGCCAGGGTGAGCTCCCTCACCTGCCGGACCGCCCAAGCCGCCGGGACCGCCACTGCCAGAGTTAAAAGCCACCGTGCAATTGGTCATGCTTAGCCGGCTGGCGTCGTCCCAAACGGCGCCGACAGCGGAACCTCCGAAGCCTCCATCGCCGCCTTGTCCACCGTTGTAGAGGGGCGCGCCGCTCGGACCGCCCGGAGCGCCGCTTCCTCCCTTTCCGCCAAGACAATAGTTCGAAACGATGGTGCAATTGGCCCACGCAACCGCTCCTTCGTTGCCCAGCGCGCTGCCTCGGGCTGAACCCCCCGCGCCGCCAATTCCACCGGTGCCGCCAGAGATGCCACCACAAAATCCACCTTGTCCACCCTGTCCGCCTTCCGCGATATTTCCGACAACGGCACTGCCTTCAATTATTAAGACGCCTGCGTTGCAGATAGCTCCTCCGCGGGCTGCGCCTCCGATTCCGCCCGGAACGCCTTGAGGTGTATAATAACCCGCTTCATCCGGGCCGGCACCTCCGCCAAGTCCGCCCGTGGCGGAATTCTCCACAAACGTGCAGGTACTTGCTTGCAGTGTGCCAGTGCTGTAAACGGCCCCGCCATAACCCAACCCGCCACTGGTGCCGGGGTATGGTTCGGGCAGGCCAGTGCTGCCGCCGGCCCCGCCGACGACCGAGTTCCGCCGGAAAGTGCAAGCGAATGCCTTCAGGTTGCCACTGCTGTAAATCGCGCCGCCGTAAGCGTCCCTTCCAGGTTCCGGAGGAACAACCCCAAACCGGCCTCCACTACCTTGCACGCTGTTTTCGGAGAACAGACAATCGAACAGGTTCACCTGGCCGCCCTCATTCCAAATCGCAGCTCCGCCATTGGTGCTGAATCCGTTGGCAACGGTCAGGTTCATCAGCGTGAGGCTCGCGTTGCTATGCACATAAAACGCTCGAACCGTCTCCGCTCCGCTGATCGTCACCTGATGGCCGCCGCCATCCAGCACGCTGTTGTTCGTAATCGCAATGGTGTTGGTCAGGGCGATCGTGCCATCGCAGGTGAAGGTCACCTGGTAGGATGCAGCGAGTGCCTCCCGCAGCGATTGCTCGTCACAACTCGTCACCAGCACCAGCCCCCATTGAGATGATGAAGTGTCATCCTGGAAAGCCGCAAAGATAACACCGCAATTCACCAGGATGGAGTTTCTGCCGACCACGTAGATATCGCGGCCACGACCGGCTCTGCCATGGTTGCCGTTCTCGCCAAGGACACCTACTCCGCCCGCCCCGCCGCTGCCGGGAAAGTTACCTCTGACTGTGCAGTTGGTCAGCGCCAAACCACCAGAACTAAAGACGCCGCCTCCGTTACCGCCATTTCCGCCATCGCCACCGTCAAGGCTGTCCACACCGCCGTGGCCACCGTCACCCGCAACGTTGTCGCTGATCGTGGACCTGATCGCCGCAAAAATGCCGCTGTTCCAGATGCCGCCACCGGCGCCACCATGTCCACCTCTCGCTTCCCGGGGCGTATCGCCGCCGCTACCTGCGACGTTGCCACTGACCATGGAGTGGTCAAGCCAGAGGGTTCCCGCGTTATAGATGCCGCCGCCCTCACCGCCGGCACCACTTATCGGGCTGAAGGTCAACGCGCCACTCACGCCGCCATTGCCGGCGGCGTTGCCACTGACGACGCAGTTGCTCAGGTACATCGTTCCAATATTGTAAATGGCTCCTCCTGATCCGCCGTTTCCGCCAGCGGTGATAACCATATAGACGTCATTCCCAATGCCATGCCCACCCTGTCCAGCGGCATTGGAGATCACCCGACAATCGTTCAAGGTCAACGTACCCGCGGTGTAGATCGCCCCGCCCGCCTGGCCTGGCCCACCTGGGGTTCCCTGGCCTTCAACCACTGTGCCGACGACGCCATTGGAAGCCTTGCCATCGCGCAGATTCAGCCCGGAAAGGGAGGCGACGACATTGGATTGCACCTTGAGCAGCCGGCTGGCGTGATTGCCACTGATCGTCAGATTGCCAGCCTCCGGGCCGATGATGTTCAGACTCTTAACCAACAGCAGTTCGCCACTGGTCAGCGTGATGGTGCCCGTGACACCGAATATCAGTGTATCCCCCGAAGCAGCGTCGGTGATCATTTGACGCAACGAACCGGGGCCGTTATCGGCCAAGGAAGTCACGACATTCGTGGCGGTCCACGCTTTGACTGGCCACAAGCCCAGCAACAAAAGGGCCCACCCTATCTGCAGAAAAGAGGATCCTCCATGCCCGCCAGCATGCGCTCGAGTTTGATTCGTTGTTTTCATGAAACATTCCTTTGTTCAGGGCAACCGGAGGCGGAAAAAGCGGGGTGCGTTGTTCGTCATTGGGATACAGCACGAAACGAGCGATCCATCGCCGGTCACAGTGTGGTGGAACAGCCAGCTCGCCGCGCTCAAATCGTCGCTGTACTCCACGGTATAGCTTTCCCCGGTTTCGCTCTGGAAGGAGAAGGTGAAGTTCGTGCTGTTGCAGGCGGGGTTGACCAGGTGCGGGGCAAGCGACAGGCTAAAGATGACGCCATTCCCATGTTCACCGCCCAGTACTGTCGTTCCATAAAGAACGCTTTCGGATAACAGGAGTCCCCTGCAATCTCCACTGCCATCGTAACCGTTAAACTGCTGTTTGAGCGCCGTGAAGCCGCCCCCTTTGAGATCAATTTTGAAGATGACCGGGTAGTTTCCGGCACCGCTTCCGTAGAGGGTGTCCCCGGACAATACCAGGCTCTTTGCCCAATCACAAAACGCCAGCAGGGCGAAATCGCTCCCATCCGTGTTCATCTTGAACACGGTGCCACGATACCAGAGATCCGGAGCGCCGTACGTGGTGCCATAAAGCGTCGTGCCGGAGGCCACCAGTCCCCACCAAGGAACCGCGCCTTCATCGGGAGGCCCGAAGTGTTTGATGACCTGGAAGTCGCTGCCATTGGTTGAGAGCTTGAATAGAGTTCCTACACTCCCATTGCCGTCACAGCAGGTGACTCCATACAGTGCGGCACCTGATAGCGCCAACTTCCCCATAGGCCCTTTTCCGTCACTACCGCCGCTGAAGTGCTTGAGCACCGTGAAGTCACTTCCATCAACGCTCATTTTGAAGACGGTGCCATTCCGAAATTCGCCGCCCGCGGATGCTGTTCCATAAAGCGTCGTGCCCGACAACAACACTGGGCCACTCAACAAACAGCCATCTTGTACTTCGTCGAAGATCCTTAGCACGGTGAAATCAGTGCCGTCGGCAGCTATTCTGAACACCGTACCTCCGCCCCCAGCATAGGTGGTTCCATAGAGTGTCGCGCCGGCCATTACCAGACCAGCTTCGGGATACGCGCCATCGCTACCGGCAAAGTGTTTGAGCACCTGGTGCCCGCTGCCGTCGCTCCTGATCGAATATACGGTGCCACGATTGGAGTAGCCACCGCTTTGAGTCGTGCCGTACAAGATGTTGCCGGACTTAATCAGGCCACCCATGGGATTGGCACCGTCAGCGTTCGTCATTCCGCCGAAGTTGTGCAATATCGAGTACGTCTGAGCCTTAACAACAAAACTCGTCAGGCTCACGAGGATCAGACACACCACCACCCTGGCAACAGGAAACTCGCGCAGTATGGTCCAGTCCGTGATTCTTGTAGTTGTCTTCATGAAACATTCCTTTGTTGTGGGTTGCTAAAACGACAGTCGTTGGGAATCAACGTTATAGCGGAGGTTCGCGGCGAGGTGGGACCAAAGGAGACAACACCTTCCGCCCTCTGGGAAATCCAGAAGCTGAAGCGCATACTGTAACCTTTCTGTCGTGATGGAGTTGGCGACCAATTACGGGCCAACATTGCTCCCCTACGCCTGCGCCAGGGTTGGCACAAGCCGGAATTCAAGGCCGCGTCACGATTTCAGTTTCGCTGCTCCATTGATGAAGGACTAGTCCTAACACGGGTTGGCATCTCCAGGCCAAATCCGGTCAGGCGGACGGATCAAGGCAGGTAAGGCGAGGCAAATTCATAGCGCCCCGGTTCGAGGTGAAACCTCGCCCCCTCCGCTGTAACCTTGTCGGGTGAGATCACCCTGCCACCCTCCGTGATCCGAGTGGCGTCGCTGGCGGGTAGCAATAGGCTGGCCGTGGTGTTCGGCGGCACGAGGACGTGAACCGCAAGTTCCCCAGACTCGATCCTCCAATCACATGCAATCCGACCGCGAATAGATTGATACTCGGCCTTGGACCACGTCACGCCCCCACCAGGCCTCGGTGCAATGGTGAAGTGTTTCCAGCCGGGCTGGGTTTCATCGGGGTTGAAGCCGGCGAGGTTGCGCCATATCCATTCGCCCACCGCGCCAAAGGCCCAGTGGTTGAAGGAGTTCATGCCGGCGTCCTGAAAACCGCGCCCCTGCACATAGCCATCCCAGCGTTCCCAGATCGTCGTGGCGCCGTTGTCAATCATGTAGCGCCACGAGGGAAACGTGCGGTTGGTGAGAAGCTGCCAGGCGAGCGCGGATTCGCCGTGACGCGTCAATTCCAGCATCGCGCGATGGGTGGTTTGAATGCCGGTGGAAAGATGCGTCTGGTAGCGGTGGATGTTCTCGACGAGATGTTGGGCAGCCCGCGGACGAAGTTCCTCGGGCAACAGATCGAAATTGAGCGCCAGCGCGTAGCCACCCTGAGTGTCCCCTTCTATGCGGCCATCGGGCTGCACGAACTTCTCGTTGAAAACCGTCTTGATGCGATGGAACAACTCGCGATAGCAGCGGGCGTCTTCGTGTCGCCCAAGCACCGCCGCCATCTTCGCAACGATATCCGTGGAATGGGCAAAAAAAGCGGTGGCGAAAAGCTCCTTGGGCACGGAACCGCCTTCGGTGGGCCAGCCGGCTTGTTTGATCCAATCGCCGTTAAGCCAGTCGTTGTAGTCGTTGTTGCGCCCTTTGCGCCAGACCAGTTCGGGATTGTTCGTGTGGATGTAATCCACCCAGCGAGAGGCCGCGGCGAAGTGTTCCGCGAGCAGACGCGCGTCAGCATAGTTTTGAAACGCGCGCCACGGGACGATCGTGCCGGCATCACCCCAAGCTGGCACGCCGGAGAAATTCTGGTTGGGATCGCCGGGATGTGGGGCGAAGTCCGGGAAACGTCCATCGTCCGCCTGATCGTCCCGAATGTCCTGCGCGAACTTGGTGAAGAACGCGGCGAGATCCATGTTGAAGATGGCGGTTTGCGCGAACGCCTGAATGTCGCCCATCCAGCCGAACCGTTCATCCCGTTGCGGACAATCATTGGGTGAACTCATCAGATTGCCGCGTTGCGTCCAGAGAATGTTCTGCATGAGACGATTCAACGAAGGTTCGGAGCACTCGAACCGGCCGACGACGGGTGACGACGAGTGAAACACGCGACCCAGCACCGCGTCACGACCGGGCCGTTCGGCCAGGCCGGTCAACTCGACAAACCGGAAGCCGTGATAAGTAAAACGCGGCTCAAACACAAACTCGCCATCAGCGCGCGGCGTGTAGCGATCAACTTGCGGCGCGCCACGGAGATTGGCCGTGTAGAGCGTGCCATCGTCGTTGAGCATTTCGGCATGTCGAATCACCACGGTTTGGCCGGCCACTCCGCGGGCCTTCACGCGGCACCAACCCACCATGTTTTGGCCAAGATCGAAAATATACACCCCGGGTCTGGGCTCCGAGAGTTGGCGGGGGAAAAGTTCCTTCATCACCTGGATGGGTTCGTTGCGCTGCCAGATCAGTCGTCGTGAATCGAGGTCAAAGGCCGTTGCCGCGTTCCACTGATGGTCATCGAATCCGGGTTCGTCCCAGCCGGGCATTTCCCTGCGTGCGTCATAGGTTTCCCCATCGTATATGCCGCTGGCAAGGAGCGGGCCGGTGCTGGTGCTGCGCCAGGAATCATCAGAGACCAGCGTCTGCTTCGAGCCGTCAGCCAGTTCGATTTCGAGTTGCAGTAGAAAGCGCAGGTGGTTGCCATAGGGAAAGCGCGGCATGGCCATCAGCCGACCAGCATACCAGCCTTCACCCAGCAGCGCGGCCAGAACGTTCTCACCGGAACGCAGCAGTCCGGTGACGTCGTGGGTCTGGTAATGCACTCGCTGGCGATAACTGGTCCACTCCGGCGCCAGCAATTCGGTTCCTACGCGCCGGCCATTGATGCGGAGCTCGTAAAGTCCGAGGGCGGATGCATAAACGGTTGCGCGACGGATTGCGGTGGGCAAGGTGAACGATTTGCGAACCATCGTGCCGGGCAAGGCCGCGGAAGCCGCCCCCGGTTTGACCGTCGCCGTGACCCCATCGGTCAGATTTGTCAGTGCCCACGCACCCGATTCAATCGAATCCAGCGCGGTGACCTTGGCGCCGACGGCGAGATTCAGTTCTCCACGCAAGACCTGCATTTCGGCCAAGGCCAACGCGAAGTTCGTACCATCGCGCCGATTCAATCGTGTTGCCGTCAACCGCACGAACCGGGCAGTGACGGTGGAGAAGGGATAGCTGGGCGCATTGGTGCCGGGATTCAATACCTCGCTTTGAGTGCGATCCACCACCAGCTTTGAGTCGGAAAAGTTGGGTTGATGAGCAACTTCAATTCTAAACCGCAAGGGAAACAGGAAACCCGGCGTGTCCGGCTGCCAATCATACGGCCGGGCGGGAAACAACCGCACAGTGTCGAAGCTCCTCGATTCGCCGAGATTAATTGCGACCCATTTCGTGGCGTCCGCCGTATTGGTAATCTGGCTGTGGTAGCCATTGAGCGGGCCACGCGGAGCAACGTTGGTCGTGGAGGACGGATCAGCAATCCACTTTGCCTGCCAGTCGGATTGGTTGAGCAGCCCCATGCTCCAGGCCGCAGGGGAAGTCCACGCCGTCGGTTGGCCGTCTTTGTCCCACACCCGAACCTTCCACCAGGCGCGCATTCGCGACGGCAACGGTCTCCCAGCGTAGGCGACGTGGAGCGTGGCGTCGGACACCACTTTGCCGCTGTCCCACAAGTCACCCGTGTCTCGGTCCAGAGTCTCGACCGACGACGCCACGAGAACGTGGTAGGCGGTTTGCTTTTGACCGCGCTGATCGGAAGCCAGGGTCCAACTCAGCCGCGGCTCAACCACATCCATCCCGACGGGACGGACGCGATACTCACAACGCAAATGCTCAACCTGCAATCCGCCAGAAGCCGCAACCGTGGCGGGAGCGGCGTTGAGGCGCAAATGGGGGAACAGGCAGACGACCAATGCACAAACCATCACGCGCCGACAGAAAACACGCCGAGTAATCATCGCGGAGTCAGAAGACGGTCTCACGGATTCGATCCAGTAACGTTTCAGAAACGCACGGCTGTTGAAATCCTCGTCAGTGACCGCACCGCTCAAATTGATGGTCAATCTTCACTCGCCAGACGGAGCGGCTTTCACATCGTAACAATAAAGCATCTGTTGATCGCGGATGTAGAGGCGGCCATGAGAAACCACGGGGTAGGTCCAGGCCTTCTCCATCGGCTGAGTTCGCGTCGGGAGGTCGGGCGGAGTGAAGCGGCCTTTCTCGCGGTAGCCTTCAACAGTCGCCTCCACCAACGCCACCTGGCCGTTCTCGCCGTGGAGATAAAGCCGGCCATCCGCCAGGCACAAGGACGCGGCACCCAAAGACGGGTTGTCCCACTTGAATTCGCCGGAGGCAAAATCCACGCACAGCAGACCGGAGTTGGCGGTGCCGAACAGGTGATCGCCCATCACCACCGCGCCACCAATGGTGGCCGGCAGCTTGGGCGAGAAGTAACCCGGCTCGGGGGACACGCTTTCTGCGTCGCGCCGGAGCCGGACCACGCCGCCGCCCGTACCCGCACCGGCGCTGTAGATGAGATCGCCCCGCGCCACCGGCGTGGGAATGTTGGCCTTGAACCGGCTCACGGTCCGGTCGTAGCGCCAGAGGAACTTGCCGGTTTGCGCGTCCACCCCGACGAGGCCGCGTGCCAGCATTTGGACGTATTGTTTGACGCCAGCCGCTTCGACCAGGATGACAGAAGTGTAGGCGGCATCGTCGCCGCCTGGCACGGCGCATTTCCAAATCACTTCACCGGTCCGTTTGTTCAGCGCAACAATCGTTGCCGTTTCGCCGCCGGGCGTGCAGACCAGCTTATCGCCGTCCACCAATGGCGATTCGGTATAGGCCCAGGTGCCGGGTTTGCCCCCAAAGTCGGCCCGCAGGCTCTTTCGCCACCGGACCTCGCCCGTGGCGATTTCCACGCAGGCCAGATCGCCGTCCGAGCCCAGGGCGAAGAGCACTTCGCCAACCACGGTGGGTGTCGAACGGGCGGCGGGGAATTCAGGTTTTTGATCGAGGTTGCCCACCTTCCCAAGACGTGCCTGCCACAACCGCCGGCCATCCGACGTCGCGAGCGCCTGGACGAATTCGTTTTCCAGGCCCTCGTTGCTGCAAAGGTAGAGACGCTCGCCGACAACCGACGGAGTTGAGTACCCCGATCCGATGTCCTTCGCCTGCCACAAAAGTCTGGGGCCATCCTTGGGCCATGCTTTCAAGAGCCCGCGCTCGGCGGAAAGCCCATTGCGGTTCGGCCCACGCCACTGCGGCCAGTCGGCCGCCGGAAGCAGGTTGGCAAAGAGTGAAAAGGTGAACGCAAAAACGAGCGCAGGGTGAGTTGAGTTGCTGGGGCAGAGGTTCTTCATAGAGCATGACGGCGCTGGGCCGGGCGGTTGAGGGTGACGCCACCACCAGCCGACAAAGTCCGGCCCCGTGTGGCGCATTGACTGGTTTAATGGCATGGATTCGCTTCGGCCTCCATTTAGCCTCGTCGGCTGCGGAAAGCAAGTCGCGGAGTTGGCTAACGTCGCAGAAGATGGAGGCAGAAACAGGATCGGGTTGACCCGATGGTGGGACACGGCGCTCGTGAACCCTACCACAGGCCGCTTGGTTCTGTCTTGAAGCTGGAAGCAATCGCGCGCGGTTCAATCCACATTCCGCAGGGCCGCTGCGCACGACAAGCGAACCGGGAGCCGCAAGCAAAGGAGCGTGAACAGCGATGTCCGCGTGTGGCCTGCGGGCATTGCCCGTCTCTTGCGGACATAGCTGTCCGCGCTCCTGAGAATTCTGGCGGTAGCCGATGAAGTCGAGGGCTGGCCCATTTTGGATTCCACCCTACCGTTTCTTCATGGTGATGCTGATGCCCGAGTCGCCGGCGCTGACGAACAACGTCTCGAGTTCCGGGTTGGTAGTGATGGCTTTCACGTATCTCGGATCGGCCTGGCGTTGGCTCATGTTATGCGCAAGGACCAGTCCGCCCGGACGCACTTTGGGCAACAGCTTTTCCAAGTAATCCAAATAACCCTGCTTGTCCGCGTCGAGGAACACGATGTCCACCGGGCCTTCCACAGCAGACACCATTTCGTGCGCATCGCCGAGAATCAGTTTCACGCGATGCTCGACTTCGGCGCGTTTGAAATTGGCGCGGGCCATGGCGGCGCGGCCTTCGTCAATCTCGAATGTGGTCAGCTTGCCGCCCGTCTGCTCCATGCCGAGGCAGAACCACAGTCCGGAATAACCGATGGACGTGCCCAGTTCGACGACGTGCTTGGCGCCGGTGGACTCGGCGAAGATGCGGAGCAGACGACCGTCGTTGACGGGTACGCTCATGCTGCCGCGGCGTTGCGCCTGGTCCATGTCGTTCAGCACGGCGAGAATCTTCTTCTCACGCTCGCTCTTAGGCACGGTCTGCGAGGGGAAAAGGGCTTCGCCGCCGGCGCCCGGTTCACCGCGCGGGGGACGGCCGGGTTGGGCGAGGAGGGAGGCGGATAACATGAGGAGGAACATCAAGGTCGTACTGAGCGGTGCGATGATTTTCATATAAGCAATCGCTGTGTTTTTGTTTTTGCGTGCAACTGGTTCCCCAGCCGCCGTTCTCGCGGACTCCTGGGAACATTGGTTTCCCTCTGGAACCGAAGCAACAACTTTGTGGTCTTGCGCAAGTTGCAGAGTCTGCCGCCCCACGTCATCCTGTGGGCGATGAATCACGGCGGGGTGAACGCCAAACAGTTCGGCACCCTCGTCGCCATTGAGATGGGGAGGGCGATGCTCTGTTACATCCCGGTCGCGCGGCTGGCGGACCAATACGGCCAGCGTCCGATCGTGCTGGCCACGTTCGGATTCAACACGCTGTTTCCACTAACGCTGCTTTGGGCGCCCAACTTCGCCTGGCTGGCGGTGGCGTTTGTGGTGCGCGGGCTGAAGGAATTTGGCGAACCGGCGCGCAAAGCCCTCATTATCGCGCAAGCCCCGCCCGAGCACCGCGCGCGGACCTACGGCGCTTACTATACACAACGTCAGAAGTAACGCCGCGTGAGGGCACGCGGCCTACAAGGTTTTGTAGGCCGGCTGCCGCAGCGATTGAAGTTCGCGGGAAACCGGTTCGCGAAGCGGTTGCCGTTCTCGCCAGAGGATTATTCCGTGAGAAGTTGGACGAAGTCTTTTCACAAACCTTTTCATCTGGGCCACCCCCGGTTCGCCGTGCTCCGGTGGTGGCCGCAGAAGTGCCAGGAACGGTGTTGCTGATGCGCGTTAGGAGAGCTTCCGAATCCGCGCGGCGAACTCAGATACAAATTCCCATTCGCGTCGTTCGCACAAATTTCTTTTTGGGAATCAACGGAATGGTCAGTGCTCACGATGGACGATCTCATCCGTTGGTTCAACCCACAGGACATACTCCGCCGCGCTCTCACGCCCGTCATAGACCGGTATGATTTTGTGATTATTGATTGCCCACCAAGCCTCGGAATTGTGACGAAGAATGGGCTGCGATTCTCAACGCACTACGTCATTCCGACGATTCCCGACATCGTTTCTACGTGGGGCATTTTCCAGATTGTGAACAGTGTCTCGGTTTTTGCTTAGGACACAAATCGCGTCATCAGCCCGCTTGGAATTGTCGCGACAAAAGTGAATGGCCAGAACACGCTTCATCCTCAAGTGATGGACACACTCCGGCAGGGGCGGCTCTTTGCGGGGAAGAAAACAGAACTGAGGCAACCGCCACTTTTCAACAGCCACATCAAGGAAGCAACTGCGACGGCGCGTGGTGCGGAGTTCACTGCACGCATTTATTCATTGAAGGACAAATACGGCCCGAATGCTGACACTCTCGTTAACTTGACCAAAGAAATCCTCGAAAAATGCAACCCGCCAAAAAGCTGACTCGCAGTCTCCGAAAACTCGCCGACTTGCTTGAACGAGAGGCAGCCAGAAACCCAGCCTTTGCTGATGAACTCGCAATTGTTTTGGGCGAAGCGTTGCGAAGTGAGGGAGGCGGGAAGCGCAAGCCTATGGGAACTGAGCCGGAGCGCGATATTCCTGATGTCTTCCAAACCTTGGAAAAAGTTGGCGAAACTGAGTTTCGATTCTGGCTTCGTGGCCTCGATACCCAAACGCTGAAGCTGATAATCAAAGCGAACGGCTTTGATCCAGCCAAGACCTCTGCGCGGTGGAGTGACAACGATAAATTCGTTGAACTGGTCGCTGAACAGGCTGTTGCTAGGATGCAGAGAGGTTCTGCGTTTCTCGCCCCAAGAGCGAAACCACAACAGCCGAGTGAATGAATCCAGGACGAGCAAGGCCGAATACACGAAAAGCAACATGAAAACCCTCGACCGCCAAAAGCTGGATGTCGTCAACAAGACGCGGAGCAACATCTTCGGTTGGCGCGGCCAGTTCACGCCGGAGTTCGTCGCCATTTACCTCAATGCCTGAATCTGGCAGAATCATCGCACGATGTCGCCCTACAATGATTTTACCGCCCGCCTGAAGCTGCTGATCAGCAAGAATCCGCATCTCATCACGACGACGTTTAGCAACATTTTCACGATGCGCCTGATCGGGAACAAGACGCACGGCGACCTGGCTGAAATCGCGATTGCCGAGTTCATCAACCAGTTCATGTATGACTTCAAGTCGGTGCATGTCGGCAAAGACCTCTATCGCGCCAAGGAGCGCGAGGAGGACATCAAAATCATCAACGAAAACAAAGTCAGAGTTTCATGTCAGTCTGAAGGCTTACGGTGATGGGCCGCTTCAGCTTTCCACGGACAAACACTTCCAGATGTTCCCGAAACTCAAATCGCTGGGAACTATGATTGAAGGCAAAGCACTCGCGCGGGTTTGGGCCGACCCGGTTTTCACCGAGTTTGGCAGCCTAAATGTCTTGCCGCTCATCTACGATGAGATGAAACAGCGGTGCAACATCCTCGTCTTTGATTCTGAGACCGCCCGAAAGCGCGTGGCACGCATCGCTTTGGAGGAAGCGGGTCATGGTCGCAAGCATCCGGTCTTTCGTTTCCACCACGGCGATGGCGATTACGTTTGTGAAGTGCGCTACGGAAGCGGGACGGCCAACGCTTTGCAGCGCGGCCTTTGGACGAACACGAAGAACGGGCTGAAATACTTCGAGAGCGTCACGAACGGCTGGATTGATTACTCCCACAATCACATACTCGTGAAGTTGTTTTCACACGCCCTCGTGGCGACAAGCAAAGGCCACGAGGCGGCGCTGGAGAAGCTCAAGCAGGACATCGAGGAACAGAAAATGCAGTCGAAACTGGCATGAGCGCTCAGACCTTGAATTTGTTTCAGGACATCGTGGTGGATGCCCCCACGACCGAGGGGATCAAATACGCCGGCTCAAAGCTCAAGCTGCTGCCCTACATCCTGCAACTGGTTCGGAAGGTGAAGCCGCGCACCGTGCTGGACGGCTTCTCGGGCACGACACGGGTTTCCCAGGCGTTGGCGCAAACCGGACATCGCGTCATCGCCAACGACCTCTCAGCGTGGTCGGAGATTTTTGGAAAGTGCTACCTGCTCAACACGTATCCGCCTGAACACTACCAACCATTGGTTGACCATCTCAATGCATTGCCCGGACGAGATGGCTGGTTCACCGAACACTACGGCGGCGAACCCAACGGCGGCTGCTCTGTGAGCGATGATGGTCTCAAGAAGCCGTGGCAAAGACACAACACGCGGCGTCTGGATGCCATCCGTGAGGAAATTGACCGGCTCTCGCTCCCGGATGTGGAGCGGGCCGTTTTGTTGGCGAGCCTGATTCTGGCGTTGGACGAAGTGGAAAGCACGCTCGGTCACTTTGCCTCCTACCTCAATGACTGGTCGCCGCGCTCCTACAACAAGCTGCACCTGCAAGTGCCGCGCCTGATTCCGAGCACGGCGGAGCATTCCGTCCACCGTGGGGATATTTTTGGCGTGCTGCCGCAAGTCGAAGCCGACCTCGCCTATTTCGATCCGCCCTACGGCTCGAACAACGAGAAGATGCCTCCCTCACGGGTGCGCTACGCCGCCTATTACCATATCTGGACAACGGTTTGCCTGAACGACAAACCGCCTGTTTTTGGTAAAGCAAAGCGTCGTGCTGATACTTCCGACACAGTGACCTGCTCACCGTTTGAGGAATTCCGACGTGGCGAGTCAGGCCACTTTCTTGCGGTCGAGGCGATTGGGCGATTGCTGCGCGAAGTTCGCGCCCAGCACATCATCCTTTCCTACAGTTCCGGCGGGCGCGCGACGGCCGAGGAATTGAACGATGTCATTTCGTCGGTTGGCCGAGTGGTCGAGGTTTTGGAGGTTGATTACCGCAAGAACGTGATGGCTGGAATGCGTTGGACGAACGAATGGATTGCCGAAGCTGAAGCACCGAACAGGGAGTTCCTTTTCCTGATTGAGAAATCGTGAGGTGCGAACGCGCAATGAAACCCCTCGACCGCCAAAAGCTGGATGTTGACCACCAGATGCGGAGCAACCCGTTCGGCCGGCGCGATCCGCTCACGGAGGATTCTAAACCCATCGAATTCGAGGGGTTTGGCAGTTGTGGGGAAGTCGGCGAGTTGGAAAGCTTGCCAGCGCGGCCAGTTCAAGTCGGGTTTCAGCCCCATAACACGCCATGAACCTTCTCCAGCGTGTCACGTCCACCCAGGCCCCCGCGTCCGTCGTGCTCATTCGGATCATGGTGGGCGCGGTTTTTCTCTCCGAGGGCATCCAAAAGTTCCTGTATGCTGCCGACGTGGGGAGCGGACGTTTCGCCAAGATCGGACTGCCCAATCCGGAGTTCCTCGGCCCGTTCGTGGGCGGATTTGAAATCGTGTGCGGCGCGCTGGTGTTGCTGGGGTTGTTCACGCGACTCGCCGTGCTGCCGTTGCTCGTCATCATGGCCGTGGCCATCCTCAGCACGAAAATTCCGATTCTTCAGGAAAGCGGGTTCTGGAAGATGGCGCACGCGTCGCGCAATGATTACTGCATGGTGATGGGCAGTATCTACCTGCTCGTGGTCGGCGCGGGCGCGTGGTCGTTGGATGCGAAGTGGTCAAGGCAGGCGGCGCGCGATGCGAAGGCGAAAAACGGTCCAGGCCCCGCGCCGCATTGATTTCGAGTAACACGTCCGATGTATCACAAGCTCCTCGAAATAATCCGCGCCTTCCTCAAGCTGGGGCAGATCTCCTTTGGTGGTCCGGTCGCGCATATTGGCTATTTGCGTGAGGAGTTCGTCAGCAGGCGGCGCTGGCTGGACGACGCGGCTTACGGGGATCTGGTGGCGTTGTGTCAGTTCCTACCCGGGCCGGCCAGCAGTCAGCTCGTGTTTGCACTGGGATCACATCGGGCCGGGTGGCTGGGCGGATTGCTGGCGTCCGTTTGTTTCACGCTGCCGTCCGCAGCATTGATGATTGCGTTTGGTTACGGCATGGCGGCGTTGGGCGACCTGCGGCATGCGGGTTGGATACACGGACTGAAGCTGGCGGCGGTGGCGGTGGTGGCGCAGGCCGTCTGGGGCATGGGCCGCAATCTGTGTCCGGACCGCACGCGATTGACCATCGCGGTGGTGGCGGCGGCGCTGTTGCTGGCCTTTCCGGGCGCGTGGATTCAGATCGGCGTCATCGTGGGCGGCGGGGCCGTTGGCTGGTGGCTGTATCGTCGGAGCATTCCCGCTTCTGAGCCGGTCAGCCCCGCGGATTGGCGGCATCATCTCGTTGCGGCGGGAATTCTCGGCGTGTTCTTTCTGTTACTCCTTTTGCTGCCGGTGGTGGCTTCCGCCAGTGGCCGGAAGGACATCGCGGTCTTCGACGGCTTTTATCGCGCTGGCTCGCTGGTATTCGGCGGGGGACACGTCATGCTGCCGCTGTTGCGAGCGGAGGTGGTGCCACCGGGCTGGGTGACGGACGACGCGTTTCTGGCCGGTTACGGCGCGGCGCAGGCATTGCCCGGACCGTTATTCACGTTCGCTGCGTATCTCGGGACGGCCATGAACCCCGGGCCGAATGCGTGGATGAACGGGCTCTGGTGTTTGCTGGGCATCTTTCTGCCGGGGTGGCTGTTGATTGCGGGTGCGCTGCCGTTCTGGCATCAATTGCGGGCAAAGACCTGGACCCAGGCCGCCCTGCGCGGGGCAAACGCGGCGGTCGTCGGCATCTTGCTGGCGGCGCTCTACAATCCGGTGTGGAAAGAGGGCGTGCGAAACGCGCCGGACGTGGCGGCCGTCGTCCTCATGTTTTCGGTATTGCATTGGTGGAAGATGCCTCCGTGGCTGGTGGTCATCGTGGCGGCGGTTGCTGGCCAGTGGGTTTTGCCCCGCGCGGGCTGAGAATGGCAAGGTATCCCCGTCAGGCTCGGCGGCGTGTGGTTGATTTACTCCGCGATTTGAAGGCAGAGGCGATGCAAAACTCAATGGCCACAAAGGAACGCAAAAGCCCGCAAAGAGTTCAACCGCTGATTACGGCGGATAAGCGTCGCGCCAACCGCGCCAACCGCGCTTCTTTACCCTCTCCGCCTCGACCAGGGAGAGATTTCCCCGAAAGCGGTTTCGCGCTTTGAACCCCTGAACCAGCAAGCGCCTCCTCTCCCGGCCTGCGGCCACCCTCCCTCCATTCCGAATGGAGGAGAGGGACAGGGAGAGGAGGCGTCCCGGTTCATGGAAAGGGCCGGGGTGAGGTGTCGAAAACACGTTGAATCCGAATGATCAGCTTTCTCTCGGTCTTTTTCGCAAGCTCATGCTCCCACACGCGCAACACGCGCCAGCCCGCGCGCCGCAGCGTCCGCGTCACCAGCGCGTCGCGGGCCTGATTGCCGAGAATCTTCTTTCGCCACCACGCCGCCCGGTTCGCCGGCCACGTCGCGTGCTTGGGACAGCCGTGCCAGAAACAACCGTCCACAAAGATGGCCAGCTCGAGTTTGGGGAACACGAAATCCACCTGCACTTGTAGCAGCCGACGTGAGTCGGCTCTGACTCCATCCCGTGCCTGCACCGCCCGGACGGAAGCATGAGCCAACTGACGTTGGCTGCTACGAAAGTTCAAGATTCGTTGCCTCCGCCAGCCGGTGATCCGATGCGCGCGAAACAATTTCGCCAGCGCCAGTTCCGTGTCCCGGTTGCCGCGACTGCGAATGCGCGACATGACTTCCGACCGCTTCGCTTTGGTGAAAACATCAGGCATAAACCTCCCGCTTTACCTTGCGCACGGGTGGGGTTATTCTAACCGCACGATGATCGTTCCGCTCTCCAAAGTGCAACTCCGGCAGGACGAAGACGGCGTCTGGATTGCCAAATCCAAGCTGCTTCCCGGCTGTCACGCGCACGGGCGCGACCGGGGCGAAGCCACTCTCCGTTTTCAACAGGCCGCCAAGGTCCACCTTGAAGCGCTGCTTGACACCGGTCGTCCCATTCCGCCTGCCTTCCGCGACAAGTTTGTGCTCGCGGCCTGACCTGTGGACAAATATCCCTCCTGGAACTGCCGGCAGTTGGAGCGCCGCCTTCGTGAAATCGGCTGTGAACTGTTGCGCACCGCCGGCAGCCACCGGCATTACTCCAATCCGTTCCGGCCCGACCGGCTCATCACGTTCGCCTGGCATCCGGGCGATGTGCCGCGCGGCATCATCGCGGACATCATTGACGACCTCGGCATCACGCGCGACCAATTCTACTTCGGCAAGTTCTGAACCGCGTCCGCGAATCCGCGCCATCACTTCCGACCGCTTCTCCCGGGTGAACACATCAGGCATTTCTTCTTAACCGCGAAATACACGAACCACACGAACAAGTCTGCCGCGAAGGAACACAAAGAGCGCAAAGGGCTGTTTGGACTGCGGTGGCAATCCCGCAAAGCGGGAGCGACACCGCTTTGGGATGGCGCGGAGCGACGGGTGCGATCGGCAGCCCGAAAAAGCGCCGTCGCGGCTGCGCTCTGCCGGCGCACTCCATGACATCTGTGCGTTCCTTGCGTTCTCTGGCGGCGATTCATTCCGCAAACCCATCGCCATGTTCAAACGCCAGCGCCAGTCGCCGCTCGGTTTCCTCCGGCTCGTGCGTGTGCATCCGGTCGTAAAGGCCGCTCCATTGCGCGTCGCTGCAATACAATTCTTCATCGGCCAGTTCGCCGGCGTCCGCCCGCCGCCAGGCTTCGGCGGCAAAGCGTTTCAACACGCGCGGCCAGCCGTTGTCCACATCGTCGAAGCCGTCGGGATGCAGGCCGGGAAAACAGCCCCCATTGCTGAACGCAGCGTTGCGTGAGCGAGGCCCACCAGTTACAAATGGCTCGTGCCAACTCGCGCCGTAAAAGAAATGAAACTCCGATCAGCGATTCGGCGTTCATTGCGCGCACAAGGTTTCCGCATTGCCGGCAACCGTGTCAGCTTCCGGCAGCGGCGAGATAAGAGAAGCATCCGGAAGCGGCACGAGCACGCGGTGGATAAAAGGATCGCGCTGGCGGAGTCTGCTCTGGCGAAGCACGAAACCGAACTGCTGGCCTTCATCGCCTCGGGTGGCGAAGTTGATCCTCAGAGTATCAAACCGCGGCTGCTTCAAGTTGAGCCGGACACATTCGAGTCGAAGTTGTTCCGTTACGCCTGCCTGCATTGGAGCATTCCGATTTCGGACGGCTACGGTCGCCGGCTGCGATTCCTGATTTTCGACGACAGCAACGGCAAGTTGGTTGGCGTGTTCGGTCTCGGCGATCCCGTTTACGCAATCAAGGCCCGCGATGAGTGGATCGGCTGGGGCTCGGAAGCCAAGGCCGCCCGACTGTATCACGTGATGGACGCTTACGTCTTGGGAGCAGTGCCGCCGTACTCGCGATTGCTCGCCGGGAAATTGGTGGCGTTGGCAGCGACTTGCAGCCAGGTGCGACGAGCGTTCGCGAAACGATACGGAAACCGCGCGTCCCTGATCTCGCGTCGGAAACGCGAGCCGCACTTGGTCTTGATTACAACTACGTCGGCATTGGGCCGCTCGTCGCTCTACAACCGCGTTAAGGTTGGCAAGCGATTGGTTTTTGAGAGCGTCGGCTTCACCGGTGGCTGGGGTGAGTTTCATTTCTCGGACGGCGTTTACGAAGATATTTCCGAATTTGCTCGCAAACGCTGCGTGCCGACGGCAAAGCAAGCGAAATGGGGCAACGGCTTTCGCAATCGGCGAGAATTGGTGCGGAAAGCCTTGGCCAAACTCGGTTTCACGCAGGACATGCTCAACCACGGAATTCAACGGGAGGTCTTCGTCGCTCCGCTTGCGAGCAACGCCCGGGAATTTCTTCGTGGCGAGCACCCGCGCCCGCGTTATCACAGACTGTCGTTTGCGCGTGCCGTGAAATATTGGCGCGAGCGTTGGCTTCTGCCGCGCGCCGAACGGGACGCTTCGTTCCGGGAGTTTGATTCAGCGGAATGGCGACTTTGGAAAGAACGCAACGATGACTGAGCAAAGCCCAGGTCCAAGTCCATTCACCGATTTGCCTGGCGCTTTAGTCGAGGAGGTAATGCAGCGCACTGACGAGGTTGGGCGCACCTTGCTACAGTCGTTCGAGCACGTCCGCACCGAGCGAGCCACCTTTCGCACGAAGCTTCAGCAAAGCGGACGGCTCGGACGCGACACCGATCTTGAATATCCGCCGATTCCCTCAACGTGCGCGGTTGATGGCTCGTACGCCGTGGAACGATTGTTGACGACGGACCTCGCGGCCACGGCCGCTGTCGCGGTGGAAGGGCTTACGCCGCCGTCTGAGAAACGATTTTGGGAACAACCACGACATCAAGTTACCGTCGAGGCCGAAACGCACAACGAAGCGACTAATTCGGTTCTCCGCGGCGTAATGATGACGATGGAATTGTCGCTGGCCACCAAAGCCCCGCATGACGTTGTGTTCCTCGACGGCTCGATGACCACGCCGGTCATTTATTTGAACCAGTCTTTGAATCAAGCGCGGTATGCGCCCACCCTCAAGCTCTCCGCCTGTTTGCGGCAGCGCGCGAAAGCCGGAATGTCGTCGTATTTGGAAATTCTCCAGTCAAAGCGCGCCGACAAGTGCTGGACGTTTTGCCCGAAATACACGACGAACCGGGAAATCGGAAAGGCGATGAACTGGCCGGAAACCTACGATGATCGTGGGTTGCTCACGATGTTGCTCGATGCGGGAGAGTTCACCAAACCTATCAATCTCCAAAGCCCGGAATCTGAGTGGCACATCAACACGGCTGCCATTCCCGAAGCGGAGCGGAAGGAAGCGGACGAACTCGAAGAAAAGATCACAGCCGAATTGAAGAACGTTGTCGTGATCTATTACAAGCCCCATGCCTGGATGCCAGCGCTGCGCTTGGAGGTAAATCAGGCGGTCGCATCGAACCGAAGCAGACTTGCGGTTCTGCTGCACGGCGTGAAACACCAGTGCGGAACTCCCGCGATCCTTGAGCCGTTCCCGCTGTACATGGCGGATCGCATGGTAAAGTCGCTTGCGCGGGCCGTGCCGGCATTCCGACAAGCAACAACGCAACGCATTGCAGAAACATACACGGGCAGCCTGGACGAAATTTTTTACGGAATGCATGGCTTTCGGACGGATGCAGGAGGATAAGAATGGAAACCCACAACAAACTCGATCAGTTGCTCGGCTCGGTGGAGCGCATCGGCGTGATCGGCTCGCCATCTACAACGGGGGAACTCTCGCTCGACATCTTGGGTGGCGCGGTTGGCCGCAAGCTCGTTGGCGAACTCGCGCTCTTTCGCTTCATGCAGGACAGCGCGCCGCATTACGCATTGGGCCAGATCACCGAAGTGAAGCTGCGCAACATCTGGCATGAGGATGCCACAATGCGCAGCCTAATTCGACAGCGCGGGCGCGTTGACGCCGTGAGCGAGCGCCAGGACACGCACTTGGGCGAGATGACGGTGAGTGCGGTGTTCATGACCGGAACGAAGAGCTACGAGCCGAGCATTCTCGGCACTGTGCCGTCCACCGGGACGAACATCCATTTGGTGAACGATGAAGTGCTGGATGAATTGCTCGCCCCCTTCAAGCAACAGCTTTTTTATCTCGGGCGAGTGTATGGCTCAAAACCGCGACTTCCGCTCTGGTTCAAGCATTTCAATCCCGGCCCGGACGGCGCGGGCGAAGCTTACCACGTAGGCGTATTCGGGAAAACCGGCTCAGGAAAATCCGTCTTGGCGAAAATGATTCTCACGGCGTACGCGCGTTACCCGCAAATGGCGCTGCTGGTG
Source organism: Verrucomicrobiia bacterium (assembly GCA_026125285.1). Classification (GTDB taxonomy): domain Bacteria; phylum Verrucomicrobiota; class Verrucomicrobiia; order Limisphaerales; family JADLHS01; genus WYBW01. The sequence goes on from JAHCLO010000013.1 coordinate 130,653, forward strand.
ATTGACCCCCAAGGCGAGTTTGCCAAAGACCTGCGCGGCCGTTCGTCAGGAGAATTTCTGCTGCCGCTGGGCGGTATCCTCAAATCGCTCGGCAAGCAGCACTTCGTTTTCAGCGTCCGCAATTTGGTCCTCGATACATGGGCGCTCTTTGAGCAAATCCTGTTCGAGTCCTTGTTCTTCGAGCGGCTGACCATTCCCCGTGGGGAGAATCGGCAACTGGCCTGTGAAATCCTTGCGGAAAAACTCCAGAAAGCACGCGTCACGCTTGCGAATCTTCACACGAGACAAGGCTTCGACAGAGCTTGGGAATTGTTGAAGGACGAGAAGATTCAGAAAAACATCTATCGGTCGGAAGCTCCCCGTGCGCGATTCCAGTCAATGCTGGACGAGGCCGATGCCGATGAATTCTACCGAGATTATTGGTCACCAGTAACTGAGCTGTTCCGCGAAGACAGACCAAATGCGAGGTCGGTTGAAAAGGCTCTCAGTTGGCTGTTCGCGCTCGATCACCAGAATCGGCCAATACTGGTCGTTGACCTGTCGAAAGAGCAGGCCCACGGAATGTTTTGGAACGACAAGATTCAGGCGCTCGTAATCAAACGCCTTCTGCAAGGCGTGACGCAAACTGCGGAGGATTGTTACAAAGACAACAAAGGGCTGAACACGCTCGTCATCATGGACGAAGCGCATCGCCTCGCACCACGCGACATCCCGCCCGAAGAAGAAGAGGCGAAAGCTGTGCGTGGGACGTTGATTGATGCCGTCCGCACGACGCGGAAATACGGTCTCGGCTGGATGTTCATCAGCCAAACGCTGTCGAGTCTCCATCCTGAAATCCTGCAACAACTGCGAATCTCCTTCTTCGGATTTGGATTGGCGCTCGGCAGTGAATACCAGGCGCTCAGTCAACTCGTCGGTGGCAAGAGCCGCGCGCTCGACCTTTACCGGCTTTTCCGCGATCCGCACAGTTCGTTCGACATCTCCTCGCGCCAGTACAGTTTCATGACCATCGGCCCTGTCAGTCCGCTTTCATTCGCGGGCACGCCACTGTTTCTGAATGTGTTCAACACCGTCGAAGCGTTCATGAAAGAGAACCATCTCACCGTGGCAAGCTCACCTTGAACGGCTGCCAGCGCTCAGAGACATCCCGCCGCGTGAGCTTCAATCAATTCGAGGTCCGGCTTGAACTTTCTCGGCGGGCGAATGGGCAATCCCTCATAGTTGAGCAGCCATTCCAGCCCCTCTCGGTTCGACCGCGATTTCAACTCTGGGTGGAACTGGACTTTCAAGTCCTGGTCGAAAAACATCAACCGACGATCAAATGCGCGGTCGTGGAGCGCGTTCAGGCAAAGGCCGTTTCGCGGGTTCATTCTCTGTTTCGGGTCGTCGGCCCACGGGACGATGTGGCTGGCGACCAGCAGTTCAGGGACAGCAAGGCCGGTGATGCAGCATTTGTAGTCGTAGGCGGAGAGCACGGCGGTGCGGAAGAAGTGCTGGTTCACGCGCACGCGGACCATGCGCTCGCGTTCGAGTCCTTCCTTCGGCAACTCGCGTTCGTCAATCTCCGCGATTTCTTCAAGCTTGCGCCCGCTGAACTTGGCGAGCAGCCGTTCGCTTTCAAATGCCAGCGATTCGGGGTCGTCCTCGAAATCGCGCCAGACTTCGATTTCGCCTTTCGCACCGTGCGCCATGCCTTTGATGCCGCGAGCCTTCAGTTCCGGGTCGAGCCGTGAGAAATTGTTCAACTTCAGCGCGACCGAACCGGTCGAGCGTCCGAGCAGTTTGGCGAGTCCGATGATTTCAGGCGCACGACTGTGTTGCCGGCCAAACGGGATTTTGCAATAGAGATTGAATGCGAGGATGTGTTCGTCGCGCGTCCAGTCTTTGCGTATTGCGGTCATCCGCTCAATCTTTCAGCCGGTTGATTTTGATTTCCTTTTCCAGCGGTTTGAATTCCGGGGCGCTGCACGAGACCATGCGCACCTCACCAAGAAGTGTGTTTGCATCCCCACAACCCTCATCCGGCCTTCGGCCACTTTCTCCCGCTCCCGCGAGCGAAGGACAGCGGCCCTCTCCCCATCGGATGTGGAAAGGGAGACTTTTGGTATCGGTCGTCATGGCATTCACGGTTTCTCGGCCACGACTTTTCCGTCGCGCCAGATGTAGATGGGTGTGCCGTGCAGGCGCGCGGTTTTGCGCGCCACGCGCGCCGAACGGCGCAGAGCGCGGCCGGCCGGTGTAAGCGGTTGGGTTCGTCGTTTCGATCGTTTGGCTTGTTTCATGGTCCGATCTCCAGCAGTCGCGGTGTCCGCTGCGAATTGTCATAAACCTCCCAGTGGTCGGCAAGCGGGCGATAATGGCGCTGAAAGTTCAGCCACCCGCGCTCAAAACGCCGCAGCACGTCGGCACGGGGCACGTTGTGCCCACCCTGCCGGACACGCGCGGCAATGCGACGAAGCGCAAGTTGCGGCGACGGCAGCCGAAGGTAAATGATCTCGATGCGGCAGCCGGAAGCCTTCCAGCGTTTGAGCCGACGCAGATAGACGAGGCCGCTCAACGTGGTCTCGAAAGCAAAATCCCGGCGGGCCTGGGCCAGGCGGTCCAACCCGGCAAGGAAAAGACGGCCTCCGGCCAGCGCGGCCAGTTCGGGGCGGAGGGGCGAGAGTCCGCTGGCGATCAGGTCGGCATTGACAAAATGGATGATGCCAGCGTCCCTGGGCAGAAATTCGCGGGCGAACGTCGTCTTGCCCGCGCCATTCGGCCCGGCAATGATGATGCAGCGCGGCGCTTTGGATGAATGTCCGATCATTGCTGTAAAGTTGACATTACCTCACCCCGGCCCTCTCCCCTTGCGAAGCGGAGAAGGAGAATCGTTCGTCGCGTTGCGGTAATCATTGTGTCTGTATCCGCGTTCATCCGTGGTGAAGAAATCATTTCAGCCAGTGGATTTTGATTTCCTTCTCCAGCGGTTTGAATTCCGGGTCGCCGGTGACGAGTTCGGCTTTCTTTTCCTTTGCCAGCGCGGCGGCGAAGGCATCGGCGAGGCTCATCTTGTGCGCGGCCCTGTAAATGGCGGCCTGATCCGCCAGCGCGCGGGTGACGGAGTGGAATTCAACCGGCAGCGTCTCCAGAATGCGAGCGGCTTCCTCCCAGACGTGAGCGCCGTCCTTCTTCCGGATCATGTAGTTGACCTCGGCATAGTTGACCTCGGTCATGTGCAAAGGGCGGTCGGCAGTGGCCGCCTTGTGGAGCAGATCCTTGACGCGCTCGCTTCCGGGCTCCTGCCGGAAGTAGGCAAGCAGCGCGTGGCTATCGAGAACCCGTGCTGCGGGCATACTTGGCCTCCTCCAGTTCGATCTCCTCGCGCTTGTGTTCGGCCCATTCCACGGCAAAGGACCTGTCGCCCGGCTTGCGCTCGCGTTTGAGGAGGCCGTGGCCCTTCTCGATGGCCCAGCGGGTGACCGGCTTGAGGAGAATCCCGTCGGGCGTGGCCTGAACCACCGCCTTGGTGCCGTCCTCGATGTGAAATTGTCTTCGCAACCAGGCGGGAATCACCACCTGGCCTTTCGTGGTGAACCAGACCGCGTCTGTTTTCATTGTCGCACTCATGAGTCAAAGGATGAACCAACCAGCACAGTCCGTCAATACAGGAAATGTAGGATGTACTGGAGCATGTCATACATGCTTGGTGTTGTCTGAGACTGGCTGATTTCCGCGGTGCCGACCCGCAGACTTTTAAGGAAGGATTGAACGCGAGACGTGCGGACTCGCTCTTCATCGAACTAGTCCCGGGCGTGATCTTGTCGTAGCGGCGGTTGCTGGCCAGTGGGTTTTGCCCCGGGTAGGTTGAGGCGGGCGAGGCGCAGCTTGCCCCAGCCCCCCACTCCCTCGCCCCTGAACCTCCATCCAGACGTGGTAGGGATGCGTTCCATCGCGTCCCCATCTCAGCGGCCCATAGTTTGGGACACGGGTGGAGCGCGTCCCTACCAGCTTCCGAGGTTCAAAGTGCAAAATTCCAGTTGGGCGAATTCCCTCCCCAAACCTGTTCCGTACGGCGGACAATCCGGTCCGCCGGTGTGGGCGACTGTCCAGTCGCCCGGCAGGCACTCCGGACTGGAAAGTCCGGAGCACTGGCAGGCTGAAAAGCCTGCCCTACGCGGATGCGCCCGGCGGGGAAAGGTAACCAAATAAGGGCTTGTCATGGCGGTGTCCCTTGGCCATGTTCATTTCGCTGTTTGGCGAAATGTAGAATAATGCGCGAGTTTATGGCCATCACGAAGGCGTTGTCCGACCCGAACCGGGTGCGGGTGTTGCTGGCGTTGCGGCACGGGGAATTGTGCGTCTGTCAGATCACGGAAATGTTCGGTTTGGCGACGTCCACGATTTCCAAGCATCTCTCGATTCTTAGTCAGGCGGGATTGATCTTGTCGCGCAAGGACGGTCGCTGGATGTACTACAAGCTGCCGGGCAAGAGCGCCCCGGTGGCGGTGCGCGAGGCGATTGATTGGGTGGAACAATCGCTCGCGGACGATCCGCAGGCCGTGGCTGATGCCAAACTGCTCAAGCGGATTCTCAAACAGGACCCGACGGAATTATGCAAACGACAATGCGGCAGATGAAACCGGCCGCAGCCCGTGTTCTCGCATCCTGTTTCCCTCTCCCCGTCCGACGGGGAGAGGGAGAATCTCGTTCGACGCTTGTGATTCGTTGTCGAGCAGGAAAGTGAGATGCGCGAGATGAAACCTACCGTTCTTATTCTCTGCACGGGCAACTCGTGTCGCAGTCATCTGGCGGAGGGCATTCTGCGGGGAGCGGCGGGCGATTTGCTGGACGTGCAGAGCGCCGGCTCGAAGCCGGCGGGCTACGTGCATCCGCTGGCCATTGAGGTGATGAAGGAGATCGGCATTGATATTTCGGCGCATCGCTCGAAGCACCTGGATGAGTTTCGGCAGCGGCCGGTGGAGACGGTCATCACGGTTTGCGGCAACGCGGACCAAGCCTGCCCGATGTTTCCCGGTCAGGTGAACCGGCATCACTGGGGTTTTGACGATCCGGCCCATGCCCCCGGCACGGACGAGGAAAAGCTCGCCGTGTTCCGCCGGGTGCGGGATGAAATCCGCCGGGTGTTCGAGGCGTATGCGGCTGGCCGTCGGGATCAGGCCAAAATCAACACAAGTTCGTGAGCCAGGCCATGACCTCGGCCAAGCGGATGAATTTCTTCGAGCGCTACCTGTCGCTCTGGGTGCTCGCGTGCATGGTGTTGGGCGTTGGCCTGGGCAAGTTGTGGCCGGACATGGTACATCGGATCAGTGAACTGGAGTTCGTCAAAGACTCCCATGTCAACGCGCCGATGGCGGTGCTGATCTGGCTGATGATCTACCCGATGATGCTCAAGATTGATTTTGCGGGCATCAAGGGCGTGGCGCGCCGGCCCAGGGGACTGGTCATCACGCTGTTCGTCAACTGGCTGGTGAAGCCGTTCAGCATGGCGCTGTTGGCTTGGGTGTTTCTGCGGTGGCTGTTCGGCTCGCTGATTTCGCCCGAGGACGCGCAACAATACACGGCGGGACTCATCATTCTGGCGGCGGCGCCCTGCACGGCGATGGTCTTCGTGTGGAGCTACCTCACCGACGGCGACCCCGCCTACACGCTGGCGCAGGTGGCGGTGAACGATCTCATCATGCTGTTTGCGTTCGCGCCCATCGTGATGTTTCTGTGCGGCGTGGCCAACGTGGTGATTCCGTCGGCGGTGCTGGTCACGTCGGTGGTGGTGTTCATTGTGATTCCGCTGACGGCGGGCTTCCTGTCGCGGCATTTTTTGATCCGGTCGAAGGGGCGCGAGTGGTTCGAGCAACGGTTTCTGCCGGTTTTCCATCCGATCACGGTGGTGGCGCTGTTGGCGACGCTGGTGCTGATTTTTGCGTTTCAAGCGGAGAACATCACCCGGCAATGGTTCATGGTGTTGTTGCTGGCCGTGCCCATCACGGTGCAGGTGTATTTCAACTCGGGGCTGGTGTATGGCCTGATGCGATGGTTCAAAGTGCCGCACAACGTGGCGGCGCCGGGCGCGCTGATCGGCGCGAGCAATTTCTTCGAGCTGGCGGTGGCGGTAGCCATCACGCTGTTCGGCCCGACCAGTCCCGCGGCGCTGGCGACGGTGGTGGGCGTGCTGGTGGAAGTGCCGGTGATGCTGTCAGTTTGTAAGGTTTGCAATCGTTCACGCGCGTGGTATCTAGAGAAGGTCAAATGACAGTAAGCGGCCCTATGGACGAGCCGCGCCTTGCGATTATGAGTGCGATACAAATGTTGCGGTGCGGGTGGACTCAATGTCTCACCCAAGTTGAAATGTTCCCCCGCTTCATGCGGTGGCGCGGCAGAGGCACGCCGACGCTACGGTTGTGTTGCTGGTCCATGGCGCTCGGATTTTGGGGAGGGACCGCGGCGGCTCAGACGCCGACCGTGGTGGCCGGCAGCACGGTTGGACCCAGGATTCAATTTGCCACCCTCGTGCATGACTTCGGGAGAATGAAGAACGGCGAAACGGTGAAGTACAGTTATATCTTCACCAACGTCGGCGACCGGTTGCTGGAAGTTTCCAATGTCCATGCCTCCTGCGGTTGCACCACGTCTGGCGAGTATTCCCGGCAGGTGGAGCCGGGCACGACCGGCACCATCCCCATCCAATTCAGCAGCGGGAGTTTCCACGGCGACGTCACGAAGATGATCACCGTGACGTGCAACGACGCCACTCAACCCAACGTAATCCTGCAACTGAAGGCCCACATCTGGAAGCCCATTGAGGTGACGCCGCCGCTCGCCACCCTGCAGGTCACCGCGGAATCGCCCGCGAACTCGACGACGCTACGCATCATCAACAACGAGGAGACTCCGCTCACGTTGTCCGCTCCCGAAAGCAGCAATCCGGCCTTTGCCGCGGAACTGAAGACCGCCCTGCCGGGCAAGGAGTTTGAATTGACGGTGCGAACCGTGCCGCCCCTGCCGAACGGCATGGTGCAGGGACAAATCTCCTTGAAAACATCTTCTACTGAGGTGCCCGTTCTCAGTCTCACGGCGTGGGCCAACGTGCAACCGGCGATCATGGTGACGCCCGCCCAGATCATCCTCCCCGCGGCGCCCACAACCACCCTCAGACCGTACACCATCCTGGTCCGCAACAATGCCACGAACGCGCTGGTGTTGCGGGATGCGGTGGTAAACGCCCACGGAGTGGACGTGCAGTTGAAGGAACACCAGCCGGGCCGCTACTTCTCCCTGACGGTGACTTTCCCGGCGGGCTTCGAGATTGCCCCGGGTGAAAACGTCGAGTTGAGCCTTAAATCAAATCATCCGCAATTCCCGGTCATCAAGGTGCCGGTGCAACAAACGCCGCGTCCAACCTCGACCGTCGGTTCCGGTCAATTCTTCGTTCCATTGACGCCGCCGGCGCTCCCGCAACCGCGATGAAGCAGTTAGGTGCGGTTCAACCCAACCCCACGAACGCTGTGGGTGCGCCGGGCAAGTCCCGCACCCGCGGAATCCAGGTTAAACGACTTCTGTGGGAGGGCCTGCTCGTGGCGGGCCTTGGCGGTGCGTTCGGGTTTGCGGCGAACGAGCTTTCACCGCGCGGGCTAAAGCTGACCACCGACTACTTTCCCGGCGCAATCCAAAGCTCCTCGCCCGCCGTCCCCGTCACGCCCGTGAATCCCAGCCTCGGCCATGCCAATACCGCACTGACCGCCGCTGAAGTAATGCTCGCGGCTCGACTGCAAGCCAAGGGTCTGCAACTGGCCACCAGCGATCAAGCGGCGCAACTCTTTCGCGATCCCCGCTACGAGCAGGAGTTGGTTGTGTTCATTGATGCCCGCAACGAATGGCACTATCAGCAAGGGCACATTCCCGGCGCCCACCAATTTGATCATTATCGCGCGGCGGACTACCTCGCCTCGGTCCTGCCGGTTTGCCAGACGGCCGAACAAGTCGTGGTGTATTGCACGGGCGGCGACTGCGAAGACAGTGAGTTCGCCGCCATCTTCTTGCACCAGGCCGGCATACCCGTGGAAAAAATTCTGGTGTATGCCGGCGGTATGGCAGAATGGTCCGCAAAAGGCCTGCCGGTGGAATTAGGCGTCCGCCACAGTGGCAATTTGCGCCCCGCGAACCCATGATTTCCGAACCTCGCCCCTGGCCCACCAAAGCCTTCGACTTGGCCGCCGTGCTGGTGCGCTGGTTGTTGGGATTTATATTTCTTTACATGGGCCTGAGCAAAGCCTTGCAGCCGGTCGAGTTCTTAAAGCTAGTGCGGGAGTACAACGTGGTGCAAAACCCACTGTTGTTGAATTCGATCGCAGCAAGCCTGCCTTGGTTCGAGGTCTTCTGCGGGCTCTTACTCGTGGCCGGCGTAGCGGTTCGCGGGTCAGCCTCAATGCTATTGCTGATGCTGGTTCCTTTCACGATCGTCGTGCTGCAGCGGGCACTGGCACTGCAAACGGAATTGCGTATCCCGTTCTGCGCGGTGAAATTCGACTGTGGCTGCGGTGCCGGCGAAGTGCTGATTTGCCGAAAACTGATTGAGAACGGGATGCTGATGCTGATGTCGGCCTGGCTCTTAACGGGCCGGGGGCAGCAGTTTTGCGTGCGCTACAACTTGCTGAAGCCGCTGTAGGGCCGAACCACCCTCCCGACACCGCGAAGCCTCTGTTCTCACCCGTTTGTTAACAGCAATTCCCATTGGACCACGGGGCAGGCAAAACTCCTGGCCCCTGCCCGAAGCGATGCCACTGCTCGTTACCTGATTCCTGCTGGAGGAATTACGTCACATCATTTTGGGGGTAACGTGTTACGAGCGTCAGAACGCCGGTGTAATTTGCAGCCTTTGCCCCGGCGCCGCCACAAGGTCTTCGCCGTGGGCCCAGACACTGTCGTTGAGCAGGAGTTTGAACTTCACCTTGTCCTGAACCTTGCCCGACCATTGCCAGGTCTGCCCGTCCACGCACTTAAGAGGGATGCCGCGCTCCCAACTCAGACCACCGCCTTGGCCGCGGAGGAACAAGTTATTGCCAAATCCCACGTCAATCTTGGCTTCGATGGTGATCTCCGGATTGAGGGACCGGGTCGGCTGAATCGGCTTCAGTTCGACGCCAGGGGTCGTTGAAGTCTTGGTCGCTAAGGTCTTTATCGTTCGTTTGGTTGCTTTCACTGGTTTCATGTTTTCGATTGCGGTTTCGATTTGTTCACTTTGACAGAATTGCATCACATTCGCTCAAACATTTTCGCACAAAGCAATGCGCCTTGCGATTAAGCAAGCAGTGTTCCATGACGGCTGAGTGTCATACTCGCAACGAAATGGAAACAAGGCAAAAGGGCACAAGAGCGACAAAGCTCGTGTCGGAGGCGGATCAAAAGTGGACGCTTTTTATTGTTGCATTTGAAGTCCGGACGCATCATAAGAGCAACGTTAGTTATGGTCACCGATAAAACCAATCGGTATGGGGTCTTCAGACGGAAGGCATGCACAGCCTTTTTGGCATTCCTTTTGTGCCGAAGGGAATTGGCTTCTGGCCCAGAGCCTGCTTAACGGTCTTCAACCACACCTCCAATGAAATTGCATACTCAAATCGCGCGCGTGCTTCGAGCAGTCAGTGCTCCAGCCGATGCTCGGGTTGTCGCTCGCCACCAACGAGTAGGTTTCACGTTAATCGAATTGCTGGTGGTCATTGCCATTATCGCCATCCTCGCGGCGATGCTCCTCCCCGCCTTGTCCAAGGCGAAACTGAAGGCCCAAGGTATCCAGTGCATGTCGAATCATCGCCAGTTGGCCCTGGCCTGGCGTTATTACTCAGATGACAACGGCGACCGGCTCGTCTATGCCAGCACGGGAGGGGGCGGCGGGCGGAGTGGCTCAAGTGTCCCCGTGACGGCAAATGCGAATAATCCGAACAACTATGCCTGGTCGGGCGCCCACATGGATTTTACTCCAGGAGTTGGCAACCGCGCTAACTGGGACATCAATTATGACATGGCCAAGCGACCTTTGTGGCCTTATTGCGGCAAGAACCCGGCGCTTTTCAAATGCCCGGCAGATCGGTCTGTCGTGGCAAACGCTTCGGGGGTGTTGGTACCGCGCACCTTGACGATGTCCATGAATTTGTATGTGGGCGGATTTGCACCAAACACAATGGGAATGTGCGGCACTATGGGCGGTTGGGAAAGCTCGAACCCGGAACTAACCAAATACCGGCTCTTCTGCAAAACCTCGGACATCAACCGCCCCTCGCAAATTTTTCTGTTCCTGGATATGCGCGAGGACTCGGTCAATTGGAGCAACTTCATGCAGTTCATGAACGGCTATGATCCTACCAACCCATCGCTCTGGACGCTGGGCGATATGCCAGGGATGTATCACAATCGCGCCGCCGGTTTTTCCTTCGCCGATGGCCATTCCGAAATCAAGAAATGGGTGGATGGCCGGACGACTCCACCATTGGCGCCGCCGGGCACGTTGTTGGATGTTAATCCGTCGTGGGGCAACAACAACAAGGACGTTTACTGGCTGCAACATCGCTCCACCACCCTGAAGTGAGCAGCTCAGTCTATGTTCTCCACTCGGCACGCAATCCTTGACCCAAAGCCATCGAGTCGCCATCACGTTTTGCTGACGTCACCGCCAAAAACAAACTCAGTTCACCGTAACCCCAAAACCAAAAACACAGTTATGAAACCTCCCTATAAGATCAGTGCCTGGCTCGGCAGCACGATGCTGTTGGCATGGTCCGCAATGATGACGGTTGGCGCGGACTATCAATCCACCGTCCTGTCGCAAGGCCCGGTGGGCTATTACCGGTTGAACGAAACCGTCCAGCCGGTATCCAGTGCGGGTGCCTATGCCACCAACGTGGGTTCGCTTGGTGCTGGTGCGGACGGGAGCTATGTTTCCTCGCCGGTGCTGGGCTTCCCAGGGCCGTTTGCGGGCGTGAACTCCGTTGACCTGAACGGTCTCTCACAATACATCAGCACCCCGTCCTCCGCCGCGCTGGATACCACCAATTTCACTTTTGAATTGTGGGCCAAGCCGGCCCAAGCTCCCAAGTTTGCCTACCTGGCATCCTCGGTGGACTTTGGAGCCAACCGCTCTGGGTGGTATCTTGCCCAGGATGATGGGGCCACATTTGGAGCCGGTTCTGCCTGGGTGGTCCGGATTTTCACCTTGAATGGAGCCGGGTTCGGAGGGCAAGTGGCCGCACCGATTTCGGGCGCGGATGTGTGGGTGCATCTGGCGGTGACCTATGATGACACCAGTAAGGAACTGGCGATCTACACCAATGGCGTTCTCGCCCAGGCAGTGACCACTACGCCGGGAGCCAACGGGCTGACCTACGTGCCGAATCAGAATCCTGCGAGCCCGCTTACGGTCGGTGCCCGCAGCACGGCGAACTTCTTCTGGCCCGGGAATGTGGCGCAGGCGGCGGTGTATGGCAGTGCATTAAGCCCGGCCCGCCTGGCGGCGCATTACGCGGCCGCAACTTCAGCGGGCACTTACTCGGCGGCCGTCGCGGCCGACTCGCCCTTGCTCTATCACAATTATTCCTGGCCTATCCCCGCCCCAATCGCGGCCAACCTGGGTACGCTGGGCAGCGCGGGTAACGGGCTCTTCCTTCCCGGATCCATCGCCGCGGTGCCGGGACCGGTGCCGCCGGTCTATCCGGGATTTGCGGCCACCAATAAGGCCGCTGCCTTCATCGGGGATGGCGGCGCGGTGCGACTGCCGGCACTCAATTTGAATGCCAACACCATCACCATTTCCGCTTGGGTAAACGCTACCAACGCCCAGAAGCTGGGCGCGGGTCTGGTGGTTAACGGCGCCGGTTCAGGTCTGATCATTGACGGCGCCTTCGGCGATTTTGGCTTGGGATACTATTGGAACAACACCGCGGGCACCTACAACTGGAGTCCCTCGGCGGATGCTGGTTTGCCGGCGTTGCCGAATTCGGAGTGGGCGTTTGCAGCGTTGGTGGTTCAACCTACCGAGGCCAACATCTACATCGGGTTGACCAACGGCGGGAACATCACCTTCAGCGGCGTCACGAACTTTTTCTCACACGTCAGCCAGACGTTTTCCAGTGCGACCTTGGTGGGCAGTGATGCGGGAGACCCTGATTACAGCTTCAATGGAGCGATTGATGAAGTGGCGATATGGCAACGGGCGTTGAGTTCAGGCGAGCTTTATACCCAGTTTGCCTCTGCTGTGGACGGAGTCGCGGCGGCCATTCTGACCGATCTGGTGGGGCCGGACGGGCCAGCGGCCGTTGGCGATCCTTTGGTGTTGTCCGTCAACGCGGGTGGCACACCGCCACTCGTCTATACCTGGTTCAAGGACACTGTGGCGATTGCCACCACCACCAATAGCGGCACATTCACGATTGCCAGCGCGGATCTTGACGATGCCGGCACATACGAGGTCACAGTGACCAACAGCTTTGGCAGCGCCTCGAGCCAGCCGGTTTCGGTCATGGTGGTTAATCCCGCTTTCCCTGTGATTGTCGGACAGGAAGGGTTTTATGCCAGCCGCGTGCTTTATCCGACCGGCACATTGCATCTGGCGGTTTCCGCCACTGGTGGTGGCCTAAAATACCAGTGGTACAAGGACGGCACGGCGATTCCAGCCGCAACCGATTCGTCCTATCGCGTTGCCAACGTGACTGCCGCCAATGCCGGCAGTTATACAGTGGTGGTCACCAATTCTATGGGTGCCGTGACCAACGGCCCGGCGGGTATCACCATCGCTACAGTAGTGCCCGGCAGTTACGAGGCGGCTATTGTGGCTTCCGGCCCGCAAGCGTGGTGGCGGTTGGACGAATCGGCGGGAGCCACCATCCTGTTTGATGCGGTGGGACGGCATGACGGAATCTACACCAACATAACGGGTGAAGTCCCCCTGCCTACTTTGGGGGTGGCGGGTGCGCTAGTTGGCAATGACAATACCGCGGTATCCTTCAATGGTTCGGGAGGAGTCGGTTTGGCGCCTTTTTCGCCCGAATTGAATCCTGGCAAGTTCTCCGTCGAGCTTTGGGTTAGGACCAGTGACCTGGCTCAACTCGGCGTGCCGGCCTCGGCCAGTGACTCGGGCGGCGGTTGGGCCTGGCTGGCCAATGCCGGAAACTGGAACGGCTATTCTCCGTCTGATAATGGTGTGGCGCCACTGCAAAACTATCCAGAATACGGAGCGACAATTGCCCCCGGAGTGTGGACGCACCTCGTCATCGCGTATGACGAGACCGTCATCATTGACGGTTCAGCGTATCCCTACCGGTACTGGATCAACGGCGGCAATGCGGGTTACGTATGGCAAGGTGACCCGGCGACCACTTCCGGACCATTCATCATTGGTGGCACTGACCCGGCCATCCGAGCGAACCGGTTCTTTAACGGCCAGGTGGATGAAATCGCCGTATATCCCCGGGTCCTCACGGCGACGGAGATAACCAACCATATCACCGCGCGCGGCGTCGAGTTAATCGTGCCGACCTTCACCAGCCACCCACTGCCCCAGACGGTCACAGTCGGCAAGAGCGTCACGTTCAGTGCTTCCGCAGTGGGCAGCCCCACGCCGCTTGACTACCAATGGTTCAAGGATGGAACGCCGATTTCTTTGGCGACGGAGAATAGTTACACCATTCCCGGCGTGGCTCTGACGGACGCCGGAGTCTATTCCTTGCGGGCCACCAACGTTGCGGGCACGAACTTCAGTACCGCCGCGAGCTTGGTGGTGATTCCCGCGACGGGCTACGCCAACGTGACAAACGACCTGGTGCTACACCTTCGGTTTGACGGAGACACCCAGGATTCGTCCGGCAAGGGCAACAACGGCACTCCCAGCAGTTCACCCGCGCCGGACTTTGTTGCGGGCCAGATTGGCAGTCAGGCGGCGGAGTTCACCACGATCCTGAGCGGGTCAACAGTCTCCAGCGCCAGCTATGTTGACTTGGGAACGCCAACCGACCTTCTGTTCGGCAGCGACACGAGCTTCAGCGTGGGCTTGTGGGTCAAACTCGCAACGGACGCGACACCGCCGGATCTGCCCTTCATCGGCACGGAAATCGGAGCCGCGAACAATTCCGGATGGTTCGTCGGACCAGCTTATGAAACTGGCGGATGGCAATGGAACCTGAATGATGGGGTCAACAACTTCGGAGTGAGCGGCCCGGCCAACTCAATCAACAGTGGCCAGTGGCACAACTTCATCATCACGGTGGACCGACTTGGCGGGGTGGTGAATAGCTACCTTGATGGATTGTTGGTGTCGAGCCGCAGCATCGCCGGGCTGGGCAGCGTTGACGGCGGGGGGGCGGTTACCATTGGACAGGATCCGACGTACCTGTATCCCGAGGCGGGGACGTTCGCGTTGGATGACATCGGCATCTGGCGCCGGGCCCTGACGGCCATGGAAGTGGCGCAGATTGCCTCTGCCGGAGCCGCTGGTCGCAGCTTTGACACGGTGGCGCCACCGTCGGTCACCCTTACAATCACCCGCTCGGATGGCAACCTGATCCTGAATTACTCATCCGGCACGCTGCTTCAGTCCAGTGATCTGGGACCAACTGCCGTGTGGACGCCGGTTCCCGGTGCCAGCGCACCATCCACGACGATCACGCCGACCAACGCGGCCAACTACTACCGCGTGTTGCTCGATTAGTGAATGGCTAAACTCAAGATCGCTCCTTAAAACAAAGGCGGCCGGGAGGAAACTCCCGGCCGCCTGTTTCTTTCTTGGGCGAACCGACAAAGTTGGGTGCCACCTACGCGTACGCCCACGGAGGTCGGCCATACGTTTGCCTGGCTCAAACCTGCCGGGTGAACTGAACACCCGTGCGCAACAGTCGGCGCACCGCCGCATCCGTACGGGCCTCGGCGTAGATGCGCAGGATGGGTTCGGTGCCCGATCCGCGCAGCATTAGCCAACTGCCGTCCTGCGCGACATACTTAACGCCGTCGAAGGCTTTGACATCGGCCACCGGCGAACGCAGCAGTCTGGCGGGAGGATTGTGCTTCAGGCGCTCCATCAACGCGGCACGTTTCTCGAGGGGGAAATGGGTGTCAATCCGGCCGTAGCGATGCGGGCCGAATTCCTTTTCCAACACCGCCACTAATTTGTTCAACGACACGCGTTCCGTCGCCAGCATTTCGAGCAACATCAATCCGGCAGCCAGCCCATCGCGTTCGGGAATGTGGCCGGGGAAACCGATGCCGCCGCTTTCTTCGGCTCCAAGCAAGACGTCGCCTTTGAGCATTTCGGCGCAGACATACTTGAAGCCCACGCCGGTTTCGACGAGTTCCAATCCGTAGTCCCCGCACATTTTGTCCACCATGGAAGTAGCGGTCAGCGCCTTCACCACACGGCCCCGGCTCTGGTGGTTGACGAACAAATGGCGCAACAATAGACAGATCAAAATGTGCGTGGTGAGATAATTGCCGCGACCATCCATGCCGCCGACGCGATCGGCGTCGCCATCCGTAACGAGACAAAGATCGTGCGGATGCCGCCGGAGAAACGCCTGGCTGCGCGCGTAGTTTTGCTCGACTGGTTCGGGATTGATGCCGCCGAAGAGGGGATCGTGCGCGCCGTTCAAGGTCGTTACCTTGCAGGTAGTGCCGGACAGCAACTCTTCAAAACAACCCGCACCCACACCAAACAACGCCTCGTGGGCGAAACGGAGTTTCGACCTGGCAATCAATTTGAAGTCCACCAGGCGCTTGAGTGCGCGGTAATGCGCGGGGCGAACGTCTTTGACGATCAACTGTCTGGCGGCAATGGCATCGGCCAGTCTTGTTGACCGAATCGGATTTCGGTCCAGCAGACTTTCCACCGCCTGGCACGTCTCCGGGTCGCTGGAGCCGCCGTAGTGCGACTTGAGTTTGAAGCCGTTGAAGATCGGTGGATTGTGGCTGGCCGTGATCATCACGCCGCCGACCGCCCGCTGATCCTTGACCGCAAAGGACACGGACGGCGTGGGCACGGGCGTGGGCGTGAGCACGACCGCGTAGTCATTCCCGGCAAAAACCTCCGCCGTGCGTTGGGCAAACCGATCGGAAAAGAACCGGCGATCATAACCAATGATGACCTTGCGCTCCGTGCCCGCCACGGGATTGTCGCTCCAATAATCCGCGGTGGCCTGCGCCACACGCGCGATGTTGTCAAAAGTGAAATCCTCGGCGATCACTGACCGCCAGCCGTCTGTTCCGAATTTGATGCTTGCCATGATGATTTCCGCCTGAATTCCAAGTTGAGGTTGCTAATGAATCCGCTGCGCCGCCGTCACAGTTTTACGCATTTTCAAGACCGCAGCTTTGAGGTTGCGCTGTCCGAACAACGTCGTGCCGCTGACAAACATATCCGCGCCGGCTTGGGCACATTCCGCGGCGGTTTTGAAATTGATGCCGCCATCCACGCCGATGCGATACGCAAGTTTGCGCTCGCGCCGCCAGGCGTGGGCCTGTTGCATTTTGGGCAACGTTTCGTGAATGAATTCCTGTCCGCCAAAGCCCGGGTTCACCGTCATGATCAGCAACAAATCAATCTGCTCCAGGTAAGGGCGCACGGCGCTGATGGGGGTGGGCGGATTAAGCGCCAGCCCGACTTTGCAGCCCAAGGATTTGATTTTCCAGAGCAACGGTGTCACCTGGTCGCCCAACTCGGTGTGAACGGTGATTTGTTGCGCACCCGCTTGCGCGAAGGGCTCCAGCAGCACCTGCGGTTTGGAACACATGAGATGCACATCAAAGAACATCCGTGTCAGCGGTCGAAGGGATTTGACCACGCCCGGACCGAAGGAAATGTTGGGCACGAAATGGCCGTCCATGATATCCAAGTGCAACCACTCCGCGCCCGACTTGGCGGCGCGGAGGGTTTCTTTGGCGAACTGGCCGTAGTTGGCGGCCAGCAGCGACGGCGCAATTATCATGCGCGCCAGCTAACCAGAACCGGGTGGCTCAGGAAAGGTGGAAGATTCGTGCCGCCGGTGCTGGTGCGGGGGTGCCAAGTCCGGGTAATGAAGGCGGCGTTGGTTTGGGTGGCGGCTCAGGCAATGGCGTGCCCGCAGGCGCACCCATCGGCGGACCGGAGTCAGACTTGGGTGACGGAGGATTGAACTTGCCGGTGCGAACGATTTCCTCGACCTGCGTGCCGTCAAGGGTTTCGTATTCCAGCAGCGAGTTGGCGATGAGTTCCAGTTTGTCGCGATTGGTATCAATGATCTCCTTCGCGGTCCGGTAGGCATCGTCAATGATGCGCTTCACCTCGGCATCAATTTCCTGGGCGGTGCGTTCGCTGTAATCCTTGGTGCGCATCATGTCGCGCCCGAGGAACACATACTCCTGGCTCTCGCCGTAGAGGACGTGGCCGAGGGTTTCACTCATGCCCCAATGCATGACCATGGCCTTGGCCATGGCCGTGGCCTGTTGAATGTCGCTGGCGGCGCCGCTGGAGACGTCGTCAATCACGTACTCCTCGGCGATGCGTCCGGCCATCGTCATGATGATCGTATCAATGGCCTGCTTCTTCCGCATGTTCAGCACGTCTTCCTTGGGCAATGACATGGTAACGCCCAAGGCGCGGCCCCGCGGGATAATGGTGACTTTATGCAACGGATGCGTGTGCTTGAGAATAACGTTGACCAGCGCGTGTCCGGCTTCGTGCCAGGCGGTGGCCCGTTTTTCCTCATCCGACATCGCCATGCTGCGGCGCTCGCGTCCCCAGCGGACTTTGTCGCGCGCTTCCTCGAGTTCCGGCATGCCCACGCTCTTCTTGTTCATCCGCGCTGCCAGCAAAGCCGCTTCGTTGAGCAGATTCGCCAGTTCCGCGCCGGAATAACCCGGCGTGCCCCGCGCAATGATCGAAAGGTCAACTTCCGGCCCCAGTTTCACGTTCTTGGCGTGGACCTTCAATATGCCTTCGCGCCCGCGCACGTCGGGCAGATTCACAGTGACCTGCCGGTCGAAGCGACCGGGACGCAACAGCGCCGGATCGAGGACATCAGGCCGGTTGGTGGCCGCGATGATGATGATGCCTTCCTGCGTGTCGAAACCATCCATTTCCACGAGCAGCGCATTGAGGGTTTGTTCCCGCTCGTCGTTGCCGCCGCCGAGGCCGTGGCCGCGGCTGCGACCGACGGCGTCAATCTCATCAATAAAAATCAGACAGGGTGTGTTCTTGCGCGCTTGATCGAACATGTCGCGCACACGGCTGGCGCCGACGCCCACGAACATTTCCACAAAGTCCGAACCGCTGATGCTGAAGAACGCGGCGTCGGCCTCACCCGCGATGGCTTTGGCCAGCAAGGTTTTCCCGGTGCCGGGCGGACCGATCATCAACACCCCCTTGGGAATACGCCCACCCAGCCGCTGGAATTTCTTGGGGTCTTTGAGGAACTCCACCAGTTCGGAAACTTCCTCAATGGCCTCGTCCACCCCCGCCACGTCTTTGAAAGTGGTCTTGTTACGTTCCTTGGCGAGCAACCGCGCCTTGCTCTTGCCGAAACTGAGCGCGCCTTTGCCCGCCATCTTGATCTGGCGAATGAAGAAGAACCAGATCAGCAGCGCGATGAGCAGGAAGAAAATCAGTTGATAACCCAGGCTCCAAAGCAGGGTGTTGGCTTCGCGCGGCTCGATCTTGTCGAAGGCCAACAACTTGTCTTCCATTTTTTCGGTCAAGCGCGCCTTGGTGCGGAAAGGGACTTCCACTGCCTTGCCGTCCGGGCTGCTGGAATTGGTCTGAAGATACTTGCCCTCGATGGTTCGCAGATCCGACTGCGCCCCGTAATGGATGACCGCCCGGGTGATCAGGTCCGCATCCAGCTTCTGGAAGAATTCGTGCTGGGACAGTTGCTGGCTCTGCGTTTCCATGCGCTCGCGCGCCAGCATGAGCAAGATGATTCCGCCAAAAATGGCAATCCAGACAATCCAAGTGCGGGGTGGAACCCGAAACTCCCCACCCTTCTTCTGGGCCTTCTCGTCCTCGTTGCGTTTGTTGTCGTCAGCCATTTTCAGTTATTTTGTGCGGCAAGTTAGCATGGTCGGCGGACGCCTGCAATGCAGGAGTTAAGGAGTTAAGGCCGTCGCCAACCCCAATTCAGTTGCCGCCGGGTGTGTGGCGTCAGTTTGAAACCTTCGGCAATACGCAGTCCTTCCACCCAGAAGATTTCTCCCGCCTTGGTCGTGGCCACGACCAGTTCGCGTCGCCGGGCGAGTGGAATTTTGCGGTTTGTAAAAGCGTCCTGAAGCTTGACGGTTGTATTCATCCCGATGGGCTGGTAGCGATCACCGGGCCGCCAATGCCGGAGCACCATTTCACCGCCGACCGCGTCGGCATCAAATGCTTCTCGCCCCGGCGCGGACAGTGGATTGCGTGCCGACACCGGCGCCATGCACCAGGAGAATCGAACCCCTGAGAATTCAACCGTTCCCTCCGCCCTCCGTAACCGCACGCGCGATGACTCAGGTTTGAACACCGCACGAGGCGGTGTCTGCAACTCCACTCTACCCTTAACATCCCGCGCCACACTGGTGGCGGCAGCAATGTTCACCGGCTGGGCGGCATTCCGGCGCAACGATTCGACCGTTTCAAAGTCGGCGGAAAAATTGAGACGCAGCAGTTGCAGTTGCAGACAACGCCGTTGCACCGCGACGGGCAGGCGCGTGAACACCGGCGCCGGCTTCTTCCGTGCCAGCCACTGGCGGGCGGCGGCGGTCACGCAGTCCGCCTCCGCGCCGAGAATCTGCATGAGTCGCAGCACGGTCCTGCGCACCCCAGGTTGGTATTGTTTTTCCAGAAGCGGAAGTAGTTCATGGCGGATACGGTTGCGCCGGAAGTCCAACCTGCTATTGCTGGCATCCTCACGGAAATGGATTCCATTCTCCCGGGCATACTGCAGGATTTCTCGGCGGCTCACTTCCAGCAGCGGTCGCGCGAGCCGAATGCGTTTGTCCGACGGCGAGGGGCCAACCGATTTCATCCCGGCAATCCCTTCTCCGCCGGCGCCGCGCAACAGCCGGAGAAAGAACAGTTCCACCTGATCATCCGCGTGATGACCGAGGCCAACGGTTCGGCATTGGAAGCGGCGGGCGGTTCGGGCCAGGAAATAGTGACGCAATTGGCGGGCCGCCATCTCAATGGATAATCCCTGCGCCAAGGCAAACGCCTTGACTTTCCTCCGTCCAACCACCAGCGGCAGCCCCAGCGCGGTGGCACTCCGGCGGACGAACCGTTCATCCGCGGCGCTGCGGCGGCCCCGGAGTTGATGATTGAAGTGCGCCATACGGAGTTTCCAGCCGCGGCGGCCAGCCAACTGGTGCAGCAGATGGAGCAGCACCATCGAATCCACGCCCCCCGACACGGCGACGAGAATCCGTTCGTTCCGGCGAAAGAGCGCATGTTCCCGGATGAATAGGCTCACCCGATCCAGCAGGGTCATCACGCGCTCATGCTACTGGAGGTGCCAAAACTGCGGCAAGGCGTTTGCCGGCGTTTCGGACTCGCGCGACCTCCCGCAACCCCCGCAACCCGCATTTGACAAGTCCACCATTCGCGCTAATGATTTGCCCCATGAAACCTATCGTCCTGATGACCGCTTTGATGTTAACGTCCATGCTGGCGGCAAACGCGGGCAACATTCACGACATTGCCGTCAGGGACATTGATGGCAAGCAGACCACGCTCGCCGCCTACAAAGGCAAGGCCGTGCTGATTGTTAACGTCGCCTCCCGTTGCGGCTATACGAAACAATACACAGGGCTGGAAGCCATCCACCAGAAATACAAGGACAAGGGGTTCGTGGTCTTGGGATTTCCGTGCAATCAGTTCGGCGGCCAGGAGCCGGGCACGAACGAAGAGATCAAGGAATTCTGTTCGAGCAAGTTCAATGTGACCTTCCCGTTGTTTGACAAGATCGAAGTCAACGGAGCAAACCGTCACCCGCTTTATGTTAAACTGGCGGGCAAGGATTCGCCGTTTCCCGGTGACATCAAATGGAACTTTAACAAGTTCCTCATCGGAAAGGATGGCCGCATCCTCAAGCGCTTCGATTCCGGGGTCGCGCCTGAATCCGAGGAAATGACCAAAGCGATTGAAGCCGCGCTGGCGGCGAAGTGAAGCGCCCTGATCGGTGGGAACAGGCTCATGTCGGCAACCGCCGCTTTTTGGCCCGGCTGAAGACTCAGTATGTCTCACCTTGAACAGGCTGTCCCCTGCCCGCTCATTCTGTTTTGTTAAGGAAGCACCTGAAGCCTACCAGAATCTCCACCACGGTTTTCGTTTTCCTTTTAACTCGCGCTCTGTGGCGTCAGGAGTCTCCTGGTCCGATCCTGCCAGCGCCTTGAAAAACACCTCCACCCACTCAGTGCCGGTGCGGCGCGGCGGTTGGGGCAGATGCGCCTCAGCCCAATCCAGCGCCAGAATCAGCGGCACCCAGGCAACGCCATCCCCCTCACCGGCGAGCCGCCTGACCGCTCGCGAAACCTGCACGGGCAGCTTCACCCGATGCACGGTGTCTCGCGCGGGTCGCGCGCAGTTTTCCGGCGGCGACGTTACGAGATATTCGCGACAGACGAGTGGACGATTCGGATGAATCGAGCATGATTCTTCCTCAAGAAAAGGGCAGGCGATTCTCTGGGAAAAGTATTCCAGCCCGAACTGTGTCAATTCCTTGTTGGTAATGGTTCCGGGCGCGAGCAGCCTTTTCAGCAAGCCTCCGTTTTCCAGACGCAATTTGGCAGACTGGAAGCGCGCGACGATTTCCGCCCGGCGGCGCTCGGGCATTTTGTTCACCAGTTCGCGAAGCCGTTGCGCTTCGATTCCCGAAATTGGCACGAGCTGGCGGCAACAGGCGCCGCAACCTCTTTTGCAGGAAATGCGCCGACGATCCGCTTCCACGGCCTCCACGGCAGTGGCGACAAACCTGTCCGCGAGCGATTCAAATTGCGGCAGCAACCCAGTCGGTTGCACTAAACCTGTCGGCGCCGTCACCCGCACCTGCATTTTCTTGCCGCCGACAAGCAAGCTGATCGTCGCAGTTTTCGACTTCGGGAGATGGCGCGCGGGTGGGTTCATCAGGAAAGCGAAAACGCCTCACCTCGTCTCCTACAAAGGAGACGTCCAGCACCGGCTCACTGCACTTCTTCCACGTAGAAGAACCGGTGCGGGGAGGTGAGCGGCACTGTCGCGCTGAACGGTCCGGTTTCAGTGGCGGTGACGGTCTGGTCCACCATGAACGGCGCGTCGAAACTGGCACCACCGTGAATGTGGTAGGTACGATCCGCGCGGGCCGGCCAGGTGAGGCTAAGGGTGTCGTTCTCCCGCTGCACGACCAGTTTGAACGCGGGAACGATGCCGCCCTCGTTGCGGATGAAATCCCAATAGACCGACAGATCCTCGACCGGTTGACCGTCTGTGTCGAACTGAAGGTGGGTCATGGTGAACACTCCCGCGTGCAACCTGAGAGTCTCGGTAGCGTCGCTCCCGGCGTCTTCCGTCGCCCCATGCCCAAAGCTGGTGACATACACGTCCTCCATTTCGAGGATGAAGAATCTAAGCGGCTGATTGACGCCCTGGCGGAGCACTTCGAGTCGCGCCCGGTTTAGCTTTTGTTCCTGCGCGCAAGCGAGCATCAGTTTGGGCGTGGCCTTGTCTATGCCCTTGGTCAAAACAAATCCGGTGCTGCCCGCAGTTGGAGCGGCCGGTGGATTGGTGGTGCCGCTTTGGAAGGATTGCAGGGTGATCCAATCCTTATGGGATTCGGATGCGGCTTCGCCGGGGATCCCCTCGATCTTGAGAAAGTAATCCGCCGCCGCGCACGCGCGCGACACGCCGAAACCGAGGATCCCGGTTGCCATCAGACCAAAAGCGAGGATGGAAGCGCGCATCGGAGGAAGGCGGTTTGCTGCCGCGGTCAGTTCGCGCCCGTTGGGTCTTCCGGCGGGCGGATAAACTCGGCCTCGACGACTTCCCCGGTGGCCTCAACGGTGTATTTGAAAGTGATCTTCGTGAAGTTGAAACTGATTTGGTCGGTGGGAACAACGTCGCCGGACGAGCCGCCGGTTTGGTAGCTGCTCACAAGCAGGTCTTCAAACTTGACTTCGAGATATGTAAAAGGTTCGTTCCCCGCACCGGAACCCGCACGGCGGCAGGTCAGTATCGCTTCGGGAATATGCTGGCCCGTGGCGCAAGCGAGCATCAGTTTTGGCGTGGCCTTGTTCACCTTTAGCGTGAAATGAAAGTCATTCATGCTGACCTTGCCAGCACCGGCACCGCTGCCCGCATGGCTTAACCCCGCCCGGCTTTCGCCCCAACTCCACGATAAGATGTCTATTTCTTCGCGGTGGTCGGGATCAACGGCTTCGCCTTTGATATCTCCGATCTTAAGAAAAGCCGGCGCCGGCGAGTTAACAATGGACACAAGAAACAGCGCCGAAATAAATGCTAGTAGCTTCGTTCTCATTGGATTGGGTTGGGTTGATTTGTTGGGCTGACATGGCGATTAGATGCCTGCGGCCCGTGGTTGACAAGCGCACGGGGAAGTCTTGCCGGCAGCGAAATGAATCCCCGCCACATAGACTGCGGACAACACCGACAACAAAAACTTCTCATAGACTGTGACCAGTTTTGGGTGACGTGGGTTACTTAAGCACCTTGTGGCGGTGTTCGTCAAGGGCGAATAACCCGAAGCTGAAAGACTAATCTCACGGACCTCATTCAGGATGCCCGCCAACCCCGGCCCGGGCAGCGTAGTGTCCCATGCCGTGTCAGGAATCTGGAAATGCTCCCGACTTGGAGTGCGAGTTGTATCCCAAGGGGAGACAGTTGTTGAGCCTCCGGCCCACGATTCTTCAGGGCGTTTGAAGATGGGACGTCACCACTGCCCCCGCGCTGGCAAGGCCTCATCGGTACGGCACGCGCATTGCGGCTTTTCTGGACACCGAAATACCGGTAGGGAGATTCAGCGAGACAGCGTCAATGCACGCTGCGTTGTCCGGGCACTGCCAAACGTGCTCGCCTCTGTCTCCATCAAGGAAATTGCCGGGAGGAGCGTTAGACTATGGAAAAGAAGAAACCACTTGCCAGCGTGTTCTGGTATCAAGGCGCGGGTTTTCTGGTGATCATTGCCCTCTGCTTTTTGGACGAATTCCTGAGTTTGTCCGCAACGATCCTCCACGGGCATCCTTACCTCCACAACTTTGGCGAATCCACCATCAAAATGCTCCTCATTCTAGCCGTCTGGTTGATTGTCGTGAGTTCGACGCGGCGGTTGCTGCGACGCGTCCGCCAGTTGGAGGAATTCCTGCGGGTCTGCGCGTGGTGTCATCGTATAGATTTCAAGGGGCGCTGGATGCCGCTCGAAGAATTCTTCCAACAGGGCTTTGACACTCCCACCACCCACGGCATTTGTCCCATCTGCCTCGCAAAGAACAAAGCGGCCATCAAGCGAGCGCGGGAGACAGCGGAGGGATCGGCTTCCGCCTGAACCTGCACTCGCCCGCGAGAACTCAGGCCAAGAACTGAAGCTCGAGCATTTGAGTCAACAACTCCACCACCTCCGCTAACTCACGGCGGCGTTGCAGAATGTTTTCGGGTCCGGCCAGTTCAATGGGCTGCGCCAGAATTGCCGCGTAACGCAGATTCAATGGAACCTGCTCGTCAGTGTGACCCAGTTCCCGCACCAATTCCTGTATCCGCTCCACGCAGCGCCGGGTTTGCGCAATCGCCCTCAGCGCCGCTGCTGCGCTCGTCCGTCCGGATTGAACCCGCTGGAGCAGCCGGCACTCAAAGCTGGCGCAACGCTGTGGACGCTCGTCGTAAATACGACACGCTCGCCCGTCGAAACACGCGCAGGGTTGACTGAAACAGCGTTGTCGCCCTTTACGAAACATCGTCAGGCCAGCCGCAGCCAATCGCCTGGCGCTATCACCCGGGCGCAGTGCCACGTCGCCGAACAAGACGCCGTTGCAGCACATCCCGCACGCGGGACAAAGCTCTGCAACGGCGTCCTGAGTTTGCGCAGAGGAACGACTCACCGTGGCAAGTGTGAACACCCCAGGCGGGCGAGCGAGACAAAACTTTGCGGCTTGAGCCCGAATCGCGATGTCCTCCCCGATTCGATTCTCCTTCCCCGGACGATTCTTTTCGTGCGCACTTGTGCGGATTGGGGTTAGCCTCGCGCCGTGAAATTGCTCTTCATTGGGGACATCGTGGGCCAGCCGGGACGCAGGGCGGTGCAAACTCTTCTCCCGATGCTGCGCGAACAACACTGCCTCGATTTCGTGATCGCCAACGGCGAGAACTCCGCAGGCGGTTCAGGCATCACGCCCAAGACGGCCGAAGAGATCTTTTCCGCAGGCGTGGATGTGATCACCAGTGGGGATCATTTGTGGGACCAGAAGGAGGTCACGGAACTCTTGGCCAAGGAAAACAGATTCCTCCGTCCGCTGAACTATCCCCCTGGCACGCTGGGGCGCGGGAGCGGGTTGTTCGCGATCCGAAACCCGAAATCCGAAATCCGAAATCCTCCTTTGGTGGCCGTGCTCAACGCGCAAGGGCGAACCTTCATGCCGGCGTTGGAAAATCCGTTTCTGCTCGCCCCGCTTGAAGTCCGGCGTTTGCGTGAGCAAACCAAAATCATCTTCGTGGATTTCCACGCCGAGGCTACTTCGGAGAAGATCGCGTTTGCCCGAATGTTGGATGGTCAAGTGAGCGCCGTAGTCGGCACGCATACGCACGTGCAAACGGCGGATGAACAAATCTTTCCCGGCGGCACGGCTTATCTGAGTGACGCTGGCTTTACCGGCCCGCACGACAGCGTACTGGGGCGCGAAATTGAACCGATCATCAAACGGTTTACCACCAACATGCCCCAACGTTTCGAAGTGGCGCGCCACCGGGTGATGCTGCACGGCGCCGTGGTGGAAATTGAAGATGCCAGCGGGCGGGCGCTGGGCATCCGGCGCGTGTCAGAGTCGGCCTGATCGTGGACACGCGCCAATCTGAATAAACCTTGACGCCCGCCCCGATTCGTTTAACAAGTTTGCACGGGGTTAAGCGCCGGGTAACAAAACAGTTTCCAAACCAAACAAGACACCATCCCAGTTATGAAACGAACTTTTCTGACACTCGCACTCACAGGCATGATCGTGAGCGGCATCCATGCCGCCGGGGACGAAGGATTCCGTCCGCTGTTCAACGGCAAGGACACTACGGGTTGGCATTTACGAAACCCCCAGGGCCATAACAGTTGGAAGGTCGAGAACGGCATCCTCAAAAACATCGTCAACCAAGGCGAGCATGGCACGGACCTGATCACCGACCAGAAATTCCAGAACTTCACGGTCAAATACGAGTACATGGTGCCGAACGATTCCAACAGCGGCTTTTATTTGCGGGGGCGCTATGAAATTCAGATCCTCGGCGACTTCGCCAGCGGCAAAGCCACCAAGACCGGCAATGGTTCACTCTACAACTTCAAAGCGCCGGACAAGTTCGTTTCCAAACCCGGCAGCGAGTGGCAGTCCGTGGAAGCCACCATCATCGGCAACAAGATTACTGTCATCCAGAACGGCGTGAAGATTCATGACAACGTCGAAGTCACCAAGGGTACCGGCGGCGAATTGGACAACAACCATGACCAGCCTGGCCCGATCTTCCTCCAGGGCGATCACGGCACGGTTTGGTTTCGCAACATGCAAATCAAGGAATTGAAGTAACCGCAACCGACTAGAAAGGGACATGGGGATATGAAATTGAAGATTCGAACTCAGGGACAAAACACAGGGATTTCGCGGCGCAAATTTATCGTGAGTTCAGCAGCGGCGTCTGCGGCGTTCATGGTCATTCCCAGCCATGTCCTCGGGCGTGGCGGAGCGAAGTCGCCAAATGAAAAGCTGAACATCGCCGGCATTGGCATCGGCGGCCAGGGCGCTGGCGATTTGCGCAATATGGAGAGCGAAAACATCGTGGCCCTGTGCGACGTGGATTGGCGGCACGGCGCGGGCACGTTCAAGCGGCATCCTCAGGCCAGGAAGTTCAAGGACTATCGCCAGATGTTCGACGAGGTAAAGGACATTGACGCGGTCGTCGTCGCCACGCCGGATCATCACCACGCGCTTGCGTCAATGGAAGCGATTAAGCGCGGCAAGCACGTCTATTGCGAGAAACCCCTGACCCACTCGGTTTGGGAGGCCCGGCAGGTCGCCACCGCTGCGCGCGAAGCCAAGGTCGCCACGCAAATGGGCAATCAAGGCCAGGCCTCGGAGGAAACCCGCCAGCTCTGCGAACTGGTCTGGTCCGGAGCCATTGGAAACGTCTTGGAAGCGCACATCTGGACCGACCGCGCCTCGCGCGGTTTGTTTGATGAGTACTGGCCCCAAGGCGTCACCCGCCCCACCGACACGCCGCCCGTGCCAGACACGCTGGCGTGGGACTTGTGGATCGGTCCGGCGCCGATGCGACCGTATCATCCGGCTTATGTGCCGTTCCGCTGGCGCGGTTGGTGGGACTTCGGCACCGGCGCGCTCGGGGATATCGGCTGCCACTCCTTCGATCCTGTGTTCCGCGCCCTCAAGCTCGGCGCGCCGCTCTCTGTCCAGGGCGCTTCGACCCGTGTCAACGCCGAGACTTTCCCTCTGGGCTCGATGGTCACGTATCAATTCCCAGCGCGCGACGCCACCCCGCAGGCCAACAACGTCCACATCAAGGGCCTGAGCGGTGCGGAAGCCGGCGCCGTCGCCATGCCGCCCTGTAAACTGGTTTGGTATGATGGCGGTCTCCGTCCGCCGCGGCCCGACGGCCTCCCTGATGGGCGGTTGCTGGGCGACAACGGTAGGATGCTGATTGGCGACAAGGGCTTCATCCTCGGCAACACCGTCTATCCGGAAGCCCGCGCCCGTGAAGTGGGAAAAATCAAGCCGTTCATCCCGCGCTCTGCGAGCCACTACCAGGAATGGATCGAGGCGTGTAAAGGTGGCAAAGCAGCGGGATCGAACTTCGACTACGCCGGGCCACTGGCCGAGGCGGTCTTGTTGGGCAACGTCACCCTACGGGTCCAGCTTCGCGAAGACCTCACGCGCTTCAAGCTCCTGTGGGATGCACCGAATCTGCGGTTCACGAATTGGGACGAGGCGAACGCGTTCTTGCGGACTGAGTATCGGCGAGGTTGGTCGCTCTAAGAAACACCGCATCCGGTTGCCCAAACACCTTGGTGGCAAGAGCCCTCGGAAGCTGACCGCGAAGGAGCGATTCCACCCGGCCTCGACTTTGAGAAACCGCAAAGGACTTGCAACCGGGCAGGTCGTTTTCTACCGTTCGCGCATGGAAGAACCGACACAGTTCTCACAATACCTGGCCGTGTTGATACTGTTCATCCTGGCGGTCGCCGCCACGGGCGGGATGATCGGCTTGTCCACCTTGCTGGGCAAACGCGGCGGGCGAAATCGCGCCAAGGACCTGGCTTGGGAATGTGGCATGAACCCTGTCGGCGAGGGCAACCCGCGAATGTCGGTGAAGTTCTACCTGGTGGCCATGCTGTTTATCCTGTTCGATATCGAAGTGATCTTCCTGTACCCGTGGTCGGTGGTCTATCGTGAAATGCTCGCCGATCCCGCCATGCGGAATGTGATTCTGGTGGCCATGATCTCTTTTCTCGGCATCCTTTTTGTGGGCTACATTTACGCCGTCAAGAAACGGGCGTTTGACTGGAAGTCCTAGCCCGTAACTCCTGATGCGTGGTTCGTGACCGCCAAGTTTCATCACGCACTACGCATTCCACATCACTCTATGATCAAATTCGGCACCTCCGGCTGGCGCGGCATCATTGCCCGCGATTTCACCTTCGACAATGTGCGCGTGGCGGCACAAGGCATCGCGGATTATCTCAAGTCCGAACTCCAGAATCCCCAATCCGAAATCGCCGGGCGCAAGCCGGTCGTGATCATCGGCTACGACACGCGTTTTCTCGGACGCGAATTCTCCCTGGCGGCGGCAGAAGTCCTGGCCAGCAACGGTCTCGCTCCACTCCTCTGCCACCGCGACACGCCCACGCCCGTCATCGCGCACAACATCCGCGCGCGCAAGGCAATTGGCGGCATCAACATGACGGCCAGTCATAACCCCGCCGAGTATCAGGGCTTGAAGTTCTCGACCAGCAATGGCGCGCCGGCGCACCCCGGAGTCACCCAACAGATCGAAGCCAACTGCGCGCGATTGCTGGCGGAAGGCTGGTCATTCAAAGGTGCGGTCATCGGGACATTCAAGTGCAAGACGTTTGACCCGCAGCCGCTTTACTTCCAACAAATCCACCGCCTGGTGGATTTCGCCACCATCAAGAAAGCGAAGCTCAAGCTTGCGGTCACGGTGCGTTATGGCACGGGCCGCGGCTACCTCGACACACTGCTTGAGAAAGCCGGCGCGAAGGTCACCGTGTTCGACAACGAGGTGAATCCGTTGTTCGGTGGCCACCATCCCGAAGCGGACGCGCACGGCATGGCGGACGTCATCAAACTCGTTCGCCGCGGCAAAGCCCAACTCGGCCTCGGGGTGGACGGCGACGCCGACCGTTTCGGCATCGTGGACAAGGACGGAACGTGGCTGACGCCAAACCAAATCCTCGCGCTCACGCTGTACCACTTGAAAAAGAACCGCGGTTGGACCGGCGCCGTCGTGCGCACCGTGCCGACGAGTCATCAGGTGGACGCCGTCGCGGAATTGCTCGGTGTGAAGCTGCATGAGACCCCCGTCGGGTTCAAATACATCGGCGCATTGATGGAAAGTGAGCCAGTCATCGTGGGTGGCGAAGAATCCGGCGGCTTGAGCGTGAAAGGCCACGTGCCGGAAAAAGACGGCATTCTTGCGTGTCTGCTCATGGCGGAGCTCGTGGCAACCGAGCGAAAATCTCTGGGCCAGATTCTCCGGGCATTGGCAAGGCAAACGGGTGAGTTCCACACCGAACGCATCAACATTCCCATTCAGCCGGAAAGCAAAGATGCCATGCTGGCCAAACTCGGCACGGGCTTGAAGAAGATTGGGTCGTTCCCGGTGGACAAATTCATCACCACGGATGGCTTCAAATTTCTCCTGCCGAATCACGAGTGGGTCGCATTCCGTGCCAGCGGCACCGAACCGCTGTTCCGCTGCTACATCGAGGCGAAGTCCGGGGTGAATCTCGCGAAATTGCAGAAAGCCTGTCGTGACTTGCTGAAGCCCTGACTCTGCTTGCTGCACCAAGTCGCGTCGGCCTGTCCCTGTCCGCAGTTTTGTCTATCAGTGGTTCAGTTGGTGGCAGCCTGTTCAACCAAGGTTGGAGAGGGCCGTTGCCACTCCTGTCGAGGCAACGCGGTTAGCTCATGGGCCAAGTTCCAAGCGTTCGTCCAGCGGCCATCGTTGATGAGATTGCCATCGAAATCATGCGTGAACGTTTGGGGTGTCTTGGCCACCAGAACATTCCCCGCCACCGTCGTTTCGCCGGGCGCGGCCACGGAAAGATTGGTCCACACCGGCGCGTTGCTGTTGTTCACGCTCCATTCCTTCCGGAAATACTCGCCCTTGCGATACGTGCCCTGCCCGTTCACCGTCACCGTGTTCGTGGCCAGCGCCAGCCCCAGCACCTCCACATAACCCGGCACCCCGCGACCGGTGATCTGGTTCAACGTGTTGTTCGTGTAATTGGCCGGTCGCAGATTCGCGCCATTCTCATCGCCGCCTACTTTCGTGTTCTTGCGGTTGCCGATGTCATTTCTTACGTTCATCTAAACCGTCCAATAGTCCGTCCTGCTTGAGTCTTTCTATGTCCAGAGGTACTGGATCGTAAAGGTAATATTGTCGGAGAGCACGCCATTCAGCCTCAATAGCAGCAAGTCTTCGCTTATGGAATTCTTCGATCATACGCCAATCGCGAAGTTCCTCATAGTAGCTGTAATGGCCTCCTCGCTGTCTGATGACTTCAATCTGAGCCCAAGGCTCGAGATACGAACCAAAGTGAGCCCTAAGAGGAAATAGAATGACATTTCCACCAAATAATCTCGCCGGAACTTGTCACAGTTCAATGGCACGCAGAGTGGTGCATATGCTTCATGCACCGCCCATATGCCCTGCACCATCTCACCATGGAACATAGCGTGCAAGGACTCGTGTTCCCATTCCGTATATGAGCGTGCGCACGATAATTGAGGGAGAGCTTCAAGCAGTAAATGATGGAATGGGAGGAGATTTGCTGGTGAAAGGTGGTCGGGGTTGACTTTGCGGCTGTGCTTTCTTTTGCTGGGCGGCCTATGAAGCGAAAGGAATGCTACATTGCCCGTCTGGATGAGGTGAGCATCACTCGCGAGGGCGATTGCGCTGTCATCCAATACAAGGAGGCTGGGGTGTCGACGACTCACCTGAAGATTGGCCCTGAGATCGAGGGGATGACCGATGCAGCGATTCTGGAACTCTTCAACGATACGCTGCGAGCTCAGGCGCAACGGGCTGCCCAATACAAGCACGTGGCGGTGGAGGTGCCACTGGGATCGCCGCAGATTCAATACTTCGCCGGCGGTTCCCAATGGTGTCCCCGCGGCGGGGTGTTGCGCTGCCTGGTGAACGATGACCAAAACGGTCAGTTGGTCGTGGGGATTGACGATCAGGAGTTGAGCCTGGAGGAGTTTGGCCGGATGCTGACGACCTACGCGGGATGGGGCATGCGGATTGAGTTTGTGCCGGAGGATCAGTTGCACCGGCGACCGGCGCTGGAGGTGCGCGAACCCGATCCGGAAAACGAGTCGGGGGAAGATTGATCAGGGTTTCAACGGTATTTCTTGCGCCTAGGGGGAAGGTTTTTTAAGGCATGGGAGGGCTCTGAAACATGGTCTGGCCAATTTGCCGGGGAGGTTTTTGGCC